>NZ_CP155074.1:0-1200000 GCF_039621805.1 Paraburkholderia sp. PREW-6R
TCCCAGAAATGATCGATATCTTTAGGGATGTCGCTCGCGCTGCCCGTTTGAGTAAGCTCCCGGACTGCAGCCATCGACGGGCGTATTCCCAGATCGAAGAAAAGTCGCTTGCATGCGTGCAGTGACAACTCCTGTCGGCGCGCTCCTCTCGCGCGTAGCGCGTCGAGCTCGTCACGAATGGTTTGTCGTATTTCATCCAGACTCATGTCCACCTCGCTAGAATTGGATGAATCATAACAATTTACGTAACGTCTGCTACGTTTTTGTCTATGGGATCTGAAAGTTCGGTTACCCGGCACATTCAGGCGATCGTGCCGGAGCATGCTGCCTGTCTCGCCCGAGCTTTTCGTGAAACAAATCTAAGAATAGCGCTCAACTAGCTGTATATAAAAGCTTTTCCTTATTCGTCCCGTGATTAGTCACTGTTTCACGTGCTGGAGCAGCGGTTTAATTCTTTGTAGCGTTTGCTTTGGAGGCTCAAGGGTCAGCACTAGAGAGTAATAAAAGTAAACACCTTTGAACCCATGTTAAAAGCGTTAACGCCACGGGGAAGCCTTACCTGGCATGCGTTTCCGGCTGGTAAGGTGAATCTTTGCGGGAGAGGTGGTGAGAGCTTGCAGGATCATCGAGTGATGAGGTTCGGGAAGCTCGGTGAGTGGCTCCGGGACAGAACGTGAGCGGGTTCAGGAGCGACTGCAAAACGGCCATTTCTCTAAAGGTGAGGTTTTGCGGGACCTGCTCTTGATGGAGAGCCCGACAGGCCTGACGAGAGGCCATCCAGTAGCGATCGAGCCGAGGTGAGCTATTTCAGGAGCTCCTTTGCGGGTGTTTCTGGACGTCATTTCATCGCCCGAAAAGCCTCTGGTGAGCGAAATCGGGAGAAAACGGGAATCAAGGGTGAGCTTTTCCGGGCGTGGTTGTCCTTTTGGCGCGGTTTTTGAGGCTTTTGGCGTGCACTACGCGGTTAAGGTGAGGCTTTTCGGGAGTGTCGCGAAATCTGAGGTCTCGCCGGCCTGGCATTCGCGTGAGTCGGGCGACTCCGCTGGTAAAAGGTGAGAACTTTCGGGAGACGTCGATGCAGTGGACACGCTGAAGCCCGGAACTGGCCCAATTGCTGGCTACGGTGAGAGTTTTCAGGAGCATTTTGTGGCCGTCATTTGCACTTAGGTGAGGTTACACAGGAGCGAACCTGTGGCTGACCGGCTGGAAATGCTGTGGCAGCGCTCTTTGTCCGGTTTCCGGCGATACACCGCAGGACGGAACGGGTGAAACTTTTCGGACGGTTGGGCGGGTGCTGATGAATTGCGCTGCGGAGAGCAGCGGCATTAAAGGTGAGAGCTTTCGGGAGTGCAGCGAGCGGATGTTTTTTGCTGTGATCGCATAATTGTTTGATTATAAATGATAAAATCCTTGTTTTTCTGTAGGTGAGACTTTTCGGGACCGCGTGACGGTAGAGACCCTGACGCCCTTGAAGTGGCTAAGGTGAGGTTTTTCGGGAAATGATCTCGTGCGGCTTTCCGTGGGTTGCAGGTCTGCGCCGCGCCACTCCACCCGTTCGGCGCAGTCAAAGGTGAGCGTTTTCGGGAATTTATCTGCTGTGCGGCAAGTATCGCTAATATTGCAACGGTCCCCGATGCCGCTGCCTCATAAGGTGGTCGATTATTTTGTGCGGGAAGTTGGCCACGGCTGGCGACGTTATGCGACTGTGGATATTTTCGAAATGGCGGGAGAACTTCGGTCCGCGCTCGACCTATGCTCGATCGGCGCCACGTTGGTTGCACACGGCCGCCCGAGCCGCCATGCCGTGTTGCGCAGCGACGGTCGGGCGGCTCCGCCAGAAGCCATTAAGGAAACGGGTTGGATCGCCTGGCGAATGCAAGTCTCTCGGGTTTGCCAACGCTGCGCGCCCGGCTTTGCGTCATTTGATTGCAAATGATTGGTCGGACAGAGCAGGTTATAACGAGCGATTTTCGGCGGGACCTTGTCGTTCCGTTCGGCATGTGCCCCAACTTGAACGGCTGCCTTTGATCGCTTGCGGCCTCCAGCTCAAGCACGCCCTCAAATATTTTTGAGGTGAGAAGATTCGGGATGACTTCCCTCCCCTTCCTTCAATGAGCTCAAACGACCGGTCTTAACGAGGTCCACGGCCGACAATGCACACCGCGAACTGGCCGGTCACAGCCAAGGTGAGCGTTTTCGGGAGTGGCGCAAGGTGAGTGACGCGTCGCGAGCTGTGTTCACCGGAAACGGTGAGATTCAGGCTATGGACTCGCATCACCGCAATCGGTATGCTCTCGTGAAATCCCTCTTTGACCACCCGCATGGCCACGAAGCGCGCCAAGAAGACCGATGTAGTGAGCCCGAGTTCGGCGGAGTTGCGCAAGGCCGTCGAGGCGATCGCGATCCAGCCGAAGAGCGGCAAAATCACGCTGCTGACTCGCAAGCTGTTCAACGTGCTGCTTGCTGTCGCGCAGCAGGCTGACGAGTCCGGTGACACCTACCGGGCGCTCTTGTCCGATATCGTTGCCAACTCTGCTTTCGATTCGAACGACACGGCGCTCGTTAAGGAGCACTTGCGGCGCATGGTGTCGGTGCAGGTGGAGTGGAGCACCGGCACGTCGAGCCAGAAGCCTGGCCGGAAATGGGGCATCTCGACGCTGATCGCAGACGCGGAAATTCTTGAAGATCCGAACACGCGTCGCGTGTGGGTGGAGTTTTCATTCGCACCGAAGATCAAAAAGAAACTGCTCGACCCCGTGCAGTACGCGCGGCTGAGCTTGCAATTCCAAAGCCAGTTGCGCAGCAGCGCTGGCCTCGCGCTCTACGAAATCTGCGTCCGCTATCTCACGAACCCAAGTCATCTCACGATGCGTGAGTCGTGGGAGTGGTGGCGCCCTATCCTTTCGGGTACGCCCGACACCGAGGCCGGCGACGAAGCGAAGCGTGAATACAAATACTTCAAGCGCGATTACCTGCGCCCGGCGATTGCTGAAGTCAACGCAGTGACGAACATTTTCGTGGAACTGATTGAGCACCGCGAAGGACGGCGTGTGGCGGAAATCCAGTTTCGCGTGACCGAGCGTAAGCAGCCGATGCTCGCGCTCGACGAGCATCCGAATGTGTTCGACAGCACGCTGGTTGACCGCATGGTCAAGATCGGCATTCCACTCAAGGAAGCGCAAACGCTGTACGCCGATAGCGAAGAAAACCGCATCCGCGCGGCTTTGCAGATGACCGAGCAACGCATGCGCAGCACGTCGCTGCCGCCTGTGCGAAGCGCGCCCGCACTCTTCAAGGATGCGTTGAAGAAGGGGTATGCGCCGCCGGTCGAAACGCTTCCGTCCAGCAATGGCGTCGGCAAGGGGGCGGCGGTCGCGCCGGCCGATGACCTCAAGGCGCGTCTGCTTGGCGAGTACTCGGCGTACCGTCGCAAGGAGGCGCGCGAGCTCTACGACGAGCAGGGCGAGTCCGAGCGGGACATCGCACGGCAGTCGTTCGAAGAAGACGAATTGCCGGGGCTCGGTTCCCACTTGCGCGACGACTGGCGCCGCCGGGGACTCGATTCGAAAATTGTCGAAACGGCGTTTTTCGACTGGCTTGCTCGCAAGACCTGGGGCGAGCCGACCGACGGCGATCTGCTCGCGTTCACGCTTAGCCAATCGCGCGCAGCCTGATTAGCTGTTGTGTGGCAGCGGCCGTCGCGCGCGTGCACGCTCGATCCGCTGCCGTTGCTGACACACCCTTCTACTTCAACATTTTTTCGATCTGCTGCAGGATGTCATCGCGCTTTTCGCGCGAAAGTCCTTTGAGACGTAGCTCAATCCGGTCATCACCGTACGATTTCAGGTCGCCGACCGACACCCCGTCCAGCTTGATTTCCAGACGCTGGGCGTAGCGCTGCCGTCCCGCCGGTTTGGTGCTCTCCTGAGCGCTGGCCCTTCCCTTGACGATGTCTGCCACCTGGCGTGTGCTGAGGTCGTCGGAGAGAATCTTGTTGATCAGACGCAGTGTGGCATCTGACCCGCGGGCTGTGTGGTAACGCCCGACCTGATAAGCCATGTTCGAGCCGAACCGATCCGGGCGCGCGACCATCTCGTGCATCACCACCTCTGGCAGTTTCGCAATCGATAGCGCCACCGCAACCGTGGACTCGTCCAGCCCCAGATGTTCGGCGAGCTCTTTCTGACTCTGAAAATGACGCTCGTCGAGAAAGCGTTTCCAGACTACGGCATTGTCAAAGACGGTTTGTGAATCGCGCTGGACGTTGAGGTCGTAACCGAGCTTGTAGCTTTGCAGACCGATGGGAAGGTCGATCACAATCGCCTTGACCGTTTCCTTGTTCGCCTCCTTGAGGGCGCGAACGCGTCGGCCGCCATCGCTGACGAAATAGGTGCCGGGATTGTCATAGTCCGGAATGACATGAATCGCTTGCTGCTGACCTTGCTTCGCGAGATTGACCGCCAGTTCGGCGATCGAGGATTTCACATAAAAGTGGCGGGGATTGAACGGGCTTGGCTTGATCGTTTTCAACGCGAGGTCGATCACCTGACCCGGCCGATATCCATGTTCAGTCCGCCACGTACGGTAGGCCGCTGATTCGTCAGCGCTGTCTGTGTCCGAGAGATTGTGCGGGAGCACGGACGCGCTCGGGCGCCCTGTTAGCTCGCCCGTCTTCGGGTCGTTCTTTACCAAGCCATCTATGGCATTCAGGCGGTCCAAGGCGGTACGCTTTTCGCTGCTGGTCGTGTCAGGACGCGCCTGGAAGCCTTTTGCGAATTGGGAGGGTTTCATGCAGGGTCCTTTATGCGCATAAATTCACGGGAGCAAGGCGGCAATCTCGTTGGCGCAAGCCCGTACTTCAATTGCAGCGAGTTTGGCGCCGCGGTCGTTCATTTGAAGCACCGTTTGTCCTAGCGCCATAGCCTGCTTGTAGGCTTCTCGCGTGGGGATCTGGGTCTTGAGGAGAGGGAAGCCGAGCTCCTCGAGCGCACGCTTCAGTTCGCGCGTTAGCATCCGCTTCTCTTCGGTTTTGTTGAGGAGAAATACGGCGCGCAAATCTTCGTTCATTACTTGAGCCTGCTGGACCAGTTTGACCAATCCAATGCTGGACCAGTAATCGGCAGGCGACGACGAGGTCGGAATAACAGCAACGCTGGCGGCGAGCAGGACGACGCCTGAAACTTTTTCGGTGATCGAAGGTGGGCAGTCGACGACGATGATGTCGTAGTCGGCAACGAACTTCTTGATCTCGCGGTGTATCTGGCTGCCTGCTTCGGAGAGATTGACGACTGGAAAAGGAATGCCCGTGTCTCCGTCGGACGAGGCGCTGGCCCAGTGGATCAAGGTGTTTTGACCGTCTGCGTCCACGACGAGAACTCGCTTGCCCTTCTCATGGAAAGCAGCCCCGAGATGCATCGCGATTGTGCTTTTGCCGACGCCGCCCTTCTGCTGAGTTACCGCGATGATTTCTGCTGCCAATCCTCACCTCCGTAATAAAATGCTTTTGAATTTTACCTAGAAGATTTTGTAGTTCAATCATTTTGTTGTAAAGAAAGGAGGCTTTGGCCGTTTGGCTAGGTTTATGCGCATAAAGCTGTGGTGAGCGCGAGCAGGCAGAGGGGACGAACGACGAGTGTCTCGATGGAGTGCCGGCCGAAAGCGGGAATGCAGAGCATCGGCGCAGTAGGCCAATCGTCCGCACGGAGCCAGACAAGTTTCTCGACGTGGTGTCTCGGTACGGGTGCATAAAACAAAGCCAATGGTCCGGACGGTTACCTGCCGATTACACTTGGCGCCTGCATTGCTCGTTCGCGGAGAGACGAAGAGCAATCACGGCCGTCTATCGGGCGACTTTATGCGCATAAACGCGGAGGCGAGGGGCATGTCGCGCCGGACGAGGGAAAGCCGAACCTTAAAAAGGCAATGTCCGCGTGCGGTTGGTCATTTGGCTCCCACAACACCGGGTGGACCAATGCATTAGCAATTAGGCGGAACAGGCGATCCAATTGGGCGACGACGCATCGCCCGTTTCGCATAACGCAGCAAAGTGACGCTTAACAAAATGGTTTCGGATCAAGTCCAGGCAGCGTCGTGTCGAAGGACGATTACCTGTCGTCCGCGCTTGCCTCCGCTTCCGTGTGACACTCTAGGCAGTCCCTTTATGCGCATAAACCAGCGACAGCCAAGGCAACTATTAAAGAAAAGAAAAGTATTGGTTCAGCGCAGATGAACGCGCCGGCACTTTCAAGCATGCGAGCGCTTCTTGGACTTTGCCGAGCAGGCGACCTGCCCACGCCGATTACAAGCGCCAGGCAACTACCGTCTCCTGGCTCGGCCGCTCAGGCCGCCCGCTATAAAGCAACCGCCGCTCCACCGCTAAAATCCCACCACTGACATTCACTGCACACCACACAAAACTAAGTCCATGATTACCATCTACCACAACCCTCACTGCTCCAAATCTCGTGCAGTCTGCGACCTGGTCACCCACACTTACAACGGCGCGAACGAGCCCACTGAGATCGTCGAGTACCTAAAGCACCCACTGACGACCGCGCAACTCAGAGAACTCAATCAGCAACTCGGTTGCACGGTGCGCGAAATGATCCGGGACACTGAGGCCCAGTACAAGGCGCTCGAACTATCAGACGCATCGCTGACCGACGCTCAGTTATACGAAGCATTAGCAACGCACCCGATTCTCCTGCAACGACCGATCGTCGTGCGAGATGGGCGAGCGGTGATCGGCCGCCCGCCAGAAAATGTAGCCAAGCTATTTGCTTAACGCAAGGAGAGCGGCCTGGCGCATCGCAACTCATGCAATAGCGCACGCAAAGACGACGCCCAGTGCGCTCCCACAGAACTCGCGCCACGGCCCAAACCAGAGCCGGTCCTGACCAACGTCAACGCCGGCCGCAGCCCACCCCGCCACTACCCGAGCCTACCCACTACCTCACCTCAAGCCTGAACCGCAAGCGCCGCATCCTTCGTCACGATCTTCGTCGGAATCAGGCGCAAGTCGGCGAACGTATCCGCGATACGTTGCTGTTCCGCGAGCACGTCGGCGTCAACCGGTTTGTAGATGTGCGCGTAATGCCGCAAGCCCGCTTCGATCACGCTCGCGTCGAGTCCTTGAATCGGCGCGAGTTGTGCAGCAGCCTCACTGTAATGCCCCCGCACCCACACGCCTTCCTTGCCGACCTCATCCATCATGATCGCAATCACGTCGCGCTTCTGCTGCGCGTAAGGACGTGCACTCAGGAAAAACTGATGGTGGCTAACAATGCCTTCGGCGTCGGCGAGCAGGCGAGCGTTAGATTGCCGCTTTGCCGCTTCGAGAAACGGATCCCAGATTGCCCACGCGTCGATGGCGCCACGCTCGAACGCGGCCCGAGCGTCCGCCGGCGGTAGAAAGACCGGCTGGATGTCGTGGTAACTCACGCCGTTTTTTTGCAATGCCGCGACCAGAAACCAGTGGACGTCCGAGCCCTTGTTGAGCGCGATCTTCTTGCCCTTCAGATCGGCGATCGTCCTGATTGGCGCGTCCGGATGCACGAGGATCCCCTCTGCACGCGGCGTCGGAATCTCATAGGCGGTGTAGACGAAATTGGCGCCGGCGGCCTGCGCGAATATAGGAGGAGCTTCCCCGACATAGCCGAAGTCGATCGCGCCGACATTCAGTCCTTCAAGCAATTGCGGCCCTGCTGGAAACTCGGTCCACTTCACGATGATGCCGTGGGGCGCAAGGCGCTTTTCGAGCGTGCCGTGGGCCTTTAACAGGACGAGCGTGTTGGCCGCTTTTTGATAACCAATGCGAAATTCGTTCGCGTGGTTGTCAGCGGCAAAAGCAGACCGGGAGATGACAGGTAACGCGGCGGCGGCGGCCAGCGAGGCGCCCACACCGGTCACGAATGCACGGCGCGTGAGCAACGATTGACGGGACATGAAAGGCTCGTAAAGAAGACGGACGCAAAACGGACCGATTGGCTCCGACAATAATTCCTCTGCAAGGCTGGACGAACCGATAAATTTGCATAAGCAAATCAGCGCCGGGGCGAAGCGGGACGCGCAGCAGCGATCACCGGCTGACTGCCCGGATTCGGCGTCCCCGATACAATCCGTCCATCCGCACGCGGTCGCGGTCGCGGCATTCAACGCAAAGGGGCAAAAGGACACCGTGCATCTGACAACAGTTCTCGCGCCGTGGTCACCCCACGACACTCAACTGATTCTCTCGTGCGCGCTCGGGCTTGCGCTCATCATCGTTTTCATCAGTGTGCTCAAGCTGGCGCCTTTCCTGTCGATTCTCGTCGGCACGTTCGCCGCCGGTTTCTCCGCCGGGCTGCCGCTCGAGGCGGTGGCCAGCGCGTTCAGCAAAGGTGCGGGCGCTTTACTCGGCGACGTTGGCATCATCATTGCGCTCGGCGCCATGCTTGGCGCATTGATGGCCGAGTCAGGCGCGGCGGACCGGCTCGTGTCGACCATCCTCAAGCACTCCACGCCTCGCACGCTACCCTGGCTGATGGCGGTCGTCGCGTTGATCATTGGCTTACCGCTATTTTTCGAAGTGGGCCTCGTGATGATGGTGCCGATTATTTTCGTCATGGCGCGCCGCTCCCAGCAGCCGATTTTGCGCATCGCGATTCCCGCCCTCGCCGGTATGACGACGCTGCATGCGCTACTGCCGCCGCATCCGGGACCACTGATCGCCGTCAGCGCGTTGCACGCCGACCTCGGCTTGACACTTGGGCTAGGGCTGATCGTCGCGATTCCGGCCGTCATTCTGGCCGGGCCGCTGTATGGGATGTGGCTGTCCAAACGGATGCACGTGGTCGAACCGGAAGAAATGGGCAAACTGTTCAGCGCTCAGCCAAACGCCGCTGAGCCGCCGGGGTTCGCCATCTCGCTGATGACGATCCTGTTGCCCGTGGTGCTCATGCTGGGCCGCACTGTCGCCAAACTGCTGCTTCGCCAAGAAACATTTCTTTTCGACTCGCTGAATTTTCTCGGTGAGCCGCTGATTGCACTGGGGCTCACCGTTCTCTTCGCCGTCGTGGCGCTCGGCTGGTCGCGTGGCATGGCGCGTGACCGTGTAGGCGGGATTCTTCGCAAGAGTCTGCCGCCGATCGCCGCGCTGCTGCTTACCATCGGCGCAGGCGGTGGTCTCAAGCAAGCGCTGGTGGTCGCAGGCATTAGCACGACGATCGGCAAGATTGCGGTCGGCGCGCATATGCCGCTGATCCTGCTGGCATGGCTGGTCGCCGTCGCGTTGCGCCAGGCTACCGGCTCGGCCACGGTCGCAACGACCACGACGGCCGGCATTGTCGCGCCGGTCGTCATGGGGTTGAGCGCAATGCACAATTCGCTGATGGCGCTTGCAATCGGCGCAGGCTCCGTGTTCTTCTGCCATGTCAACGATGCCGGCTTCTGGATGGTGCGCGAATACTTCGGGCTGCAGTTGAAACAGACGGTGTTGGTGTGGTCCGTCCTGCAGACGATCGTCTCCGTCGTCGGGCTGGTGCTCACGCTCGTACTGTGGACCGTCCTTACCTGACTCTATGGCCAGGCGCACCTGCTATCGCTTTCCGCGCCAGTCGTCGCGGCAGTAATTGATGCCGCGTTGTCTAATTCTGCCCACACGGCGCGCCTACACTGGTCTGCACCCGCGCGGCGTACTCCGGCGCCTCGCTCTACTGTCCACGGGAACCGCCATGCTTGAACTGAGACCATCCTGCGAAGGCTGCGGCAAAGCACTACCGCCGAACGCCCCGGACGCAATGATCTGCACCTACGAATGCACAATCTGTGAGGTGTGCGCCCTCAGCACGCTGCGAAACGTCTGTCCGAACTGTGGCGGCAACTTTCAGCATCGGCCAGTGCGCACGCGGGCACAACTCGCGAAACATCCGGCACGCGTCGACCCACATCCCGTTTGGGTCGATGAAGCTTCCCACGCAAGCTTTTTCAATTGCTACCGCAACACGCCACCTGCGGATCGTTAGGTATCGCTACCGTCCGCGACATTTCAATTGGGCAAGCGGCTTTTCGAGCACGCACACGATCCACCATCCTGCTGTAACGGCATTCCCGCGCATTCACCTTCTGGAATTCTTTCAGTAAGCGAAAAGCTGTCTTTGCGACTTCGGGATGTTTCGCGGGTCACCGAATCGCTATTCTTCAGTCCAACGATCGAACTCGATCGCGAACCCACGCTGAAGAGGAGTAAGACCATGAAACGCATTCTTTCCGCCCTGATTGCTTCTATCGCTCTGTTTGCCGCAGCGTCCGGCGCGGCGCATGCGGCCGCGCCGGCGCAATGCAGCGGGCCCGCTTCGTATTGCAATGTGTTTTTTGGCAATTGAGTCGTCAAGGACCCGCCACGAAAGGGCGCCGCTTGCGGCGCCTTTTTTATACCCGCTGAGCAGAAGCGCACCATGGCTGCCGCGCATGAACTATCTGCGCATGACCTGAGGAAACGCACAGATGGAATACGCGGACGTCGGATGAATCATAAAATATCGGTACTCCGAATCGTTTAATGCTTGATGAAAATTCGATTCAATGCCGGCGGCGCTTACGTGTTACAGTGAGTCACCAAAGAGTTGTTTTCCCGAACCTCGCACACGTGCCCCTCGCATCGTGAAGCGCGCAAACAATTAACCTTCCGCGCGCGCTCAACCTGGTTTCTGTCTTTTCACTCCAGCATGACGGTGTCGTCAGCCGGCCATTAACGAAGTGGCCGCACTACGCGTACATCGTCTTTCAATACCTGTTATCCGCAGCCGGGCCGCGATTCGCGCCGCTTCGCTACGAAAAACGTCATCGGAGACGGCATCATGAACAACACCATCAGAAGTTATCGCGGCCTCGAGATTTATCCGCTGGTTTATCCGCATCGGCCGCCGGGTGCCGGACAGCTCCGCCATTACGACGAAGGTTTTGACGCCGCGGTGCGTATCTGCCGGCGCGGCAGCGATGACACGCTCACTACGGGCCGTGTCTTCCGTGTACCGAGCCGCTCGCCGTTCGGCGCTGCCGGCGATGCGCGACTCGCATCGGCAAACTACGCGGAACAGTTGATCGACGGCATGGTCGCCGGCCAGTCGATCGTCGGACTTTGACGGATATGTCGATGTCAGCTCACGTGTCCCGTCGTCAGCAGATTGCGGCAGTACCGGCGCGGACCGGGCGCGCGAACTATCAGGTGACAGCATCGTCGCGTCGTACGTCGAGCGGCGCGGTACCGACGTTGAAAGTGATCAGATTGAGCGACGAACGCGTCATCTACCCGTTCCAGGGTCACGCGGACATGCCGCTTTTCGCCGAAGCCGAAGCGGCGCAGTCCTATGCCGAGACGTACGGCTGGCAACTCGTCGACGGTGACATCGCGGTGCCGGAATGACAGTCGCCGTGTCAGCCGGGCAGGGTGCCGCCGCTAACGTTTAACTTGCGCTGCCATGTCGGCCGCGTTCCGCCCGGTCTTCACCGCGTTCTAGATTTTGCCGCCGCCGTCAATGCCGTTCCCGCGGCGCCATACTTCCTTGCCACGTTCTGACAAATCTCCAGAACTGTGCTCCTTGTCCGGCTGCGTGCCGTCAACGGCCATGTCACCGCCAGGCGGTTGCTGCGACGGCTGCTTCTCCTTATTTCGCGCGGCCACTGCTTCATCGTGCGACTTGCCTGCATAGTCTTTACTCATTGCATGGTCCTCCAAGGGTGGGCGTAGCCGATTAAAACGGGCGTCGTTCACTTCCGCAAGGAAGCAGAGTGTGCCAGGAAAGAACCGCTGAAGAAAACAGCCGGCTGCTCGCCACCTGATGGCACGGCCGGTTACCTACGCTCGACTTACGCCACAAAAAACTTCCGCTGTCAGGGCCTCGACGCGCCGCATGGTTCTGCCTCAAATGGTCCTATGCCGACCGCGTGCTTGATTGACAAGGCAAAAGTACAAGTTATCCACAAGGTTATTCAGCGAAACTGTGGATAACTTGCAAGGTCAGCAGGTTATCCACCGAAAAAGTCCTTTTGACTGCGCATCAGATAGGGTGATGGTGACCAGTCACACGCTCCCAGCCATGGCGCACTGCGACCTTGAACCGTTCCCACGTGCTGTCGGGCGCTGTCGTTTCCCAATGACGGCGTGCTTCGGCTTCGACGTCCTCCCAAGGCCTGTCGCGGAAGCGCGAATCATTGGCAATTTCGGCGCCATAACGATAAGCCGGCACATAATCCTCATATCGCGAAGTTTCCCCTGCGTACTGTTCGTCGTAGTGCGTACGGAAATCTTCCTCGTACTCGAGGTATTCGTTCGGGATCTGCTCGCCGATGCTGCCAACCGGCTGCCCACCGCCTGGTACGATTTCGGTGGGCTGCATCACCGCGCCCGAGCCTGCAACCGAGCCCGCAGCAATTGCGCTACGCCCTGCATCGCCCACGAGAGGATCGATAACCGGTTCGTTGACCGGGTCCATAACGGGGCGCTCGCCAAGAGGCGGCGGTGCGAACGGTTCCGCATCGGTATTGCCTGGCGGCGGATACATCGGGTCCATTGCGGCAGCGGGACGCGTAGTCGCAGCCGTCAGCTCGGCTTCCGATTTGGGGACGCTGGACGAGCGCGGCGTGCCCGCTGTCAATCCACCGATACCCAGCTCATCGAGCACCGAGTGTTCGCGAGTCGCGCCAGTTGTGGCATCCCATTGCGGCGAGCGCTCGCCGATGTCGGTGGCGCCCATTTTCGTCAGCGTGTTGCGGGCAATCTCGGCGTGCGATTCGCTGGCAGCGTTCACGCACACCAGGACGGCGCCGCGCCGGACAGCTTCGGTATAGCGCGCGGTATCGGTCGCGCGCGGACCACTGGCGAAGAGGCTCGACAGGAACCGCTCGATATTGGCCAGCATACCGGCGCCGGCTACTTCATCGGTTGCGGAGCCGACTGTGGGCTCCGCGTTTGCCTGCAGTTCGATCGCTTCGCGGGCAAAGCCCGTTTGCACCAGCGTTTCGCGAGCTACTTCCGCCTGTGTGTAGGTATCGAATAAACCGATCACGGTATGTTGCATGGCTACCTCCCGACGTTTTCGATGGGAAGAGCGACGCAAAATGCCCCGCCTTCCGTACCGGTAGATGCCGCAACGATCGTGCCGCAATCGTGCTTCGGCAGACGAACGCGTTTAGCGCTGCCCTCCGGCCAATGACGGCCTGCGCAGCCGATGTGGTAAAAGACACCGCGGCGTGATGCCCCGCTTTTACAACAGCCAGTAAATTTCACCGACGCATGTTGATCGGTGCGAGCAGATCCGAATACTCGAATCAGGCGTATGCCATAGCGTCTCTACGGTTGCGCGGAATGCGCCGAATGTACAGTGGCATCCGGTCGCGCCCGCGCCGGTTCACACTCGACACCCTGCAACAGACCCTCAAGCACCGCGATATCGAACGGCTTTGAAAGGACGTGAACGTTGACGTGTCGCGCCCGGTCGAGTTCTTCCGCGTAACCGGTCACCAGAATCACGGGCAGATGTGGGTCGAATGCCAGCACGGCTTCAGCCAGATCGATGCCGTTCATCCTGCCCGGCATGTGGATATCGGACAGCACCACGTCGAACGGCAATGGTTCCCCGGTGCGCGCCTGTCTGGAGCGTGCATCGTCGAAAAGGCGCAAGGCGGCGTCCGCATTGAAGACGCATGTGACCTGGTGGCCCATCATCTGCAGCAACGCTTCCATGCCGGCCGCGACTTCTTCGTTGTCTTCCACCAGCAGAATACGGACGCCAGGCGGCGCATCGGCTTCGTCCGCGCAGGTCTCGGCCGGCCCCACGGTTTGCGGCGGCTTTGCCGCGCGCGGCAGATAAAGGCGTACCGACGTACCTGCGCCGACCGCACTGTCGATTGCCGCGAGCCCGCCTGAACGCTCGCAGAATGCAAATACTTGCGGCAAGCCAAGGCCGGTGCCCATGCCTTTCGCCTTGGTCGTGAAAAGCGGCTCGAAGGCTCTTGCAAGTATGTCGGGCGCCATGCCGACGCCGGTATCTTCGAGTGAGAGCTGCACGAAATCGCCAGCCAACGGAAAACCGTCCTCGCGAGGAAAGGGGCGATTCGTCGCGCGAATGGTGAAGCGGCCGCCGTTTGGCATCGCGTCGCGCGCATTCACGGCGATATTGATCAGCGCCAGTTCGAGTTCGGCCACATCGACGCGCATGGGCCAGATGTCGGGCGCGATATCCATGACGAGCGAGACCTTCGCGCCGAGGGAAGCGCGCAGCAAGTCGCGGCATGCGGGCAGCCAGTTTTCGAGGGCGAGCGTCTCGTTACGCAACGGCTGCTTGCGCGCGACGCCCAGCAACTGGCGCGTCAGCGATTCGCCGCTCTTGAGCGCCCGCTCCATTGCCGACAGCTCGCGGTCGAGACCACTCGTGCCACGGCGCTTTGCGATCTGCACGTTCGCGGAGAGGATCATCAGCAGGTTGTTGAAGTCGTGCGCGACGCTGCCCACCAGCGTGCCGAGCGCTTCCATCTTGCGCGACTGCCGGTAAGCGGATTCGATCGAGCGACGCATCGACGCCTCGGCCTGCCAGCGCTCCCATGCTTCCTCTTCCGCGCCGAGTCGCCGCAGCGACAGCCAGATCACGCACCACAGCGCGATGGACGGCGTGAACATGGACAGCATCAGCACGCGCAGGTGCCGATACCACGCGGTCCAGATCGCAGCCGTGCGATAAGCGCACAACACATACACCGGATAGGAGCCGACATGCCGGAAAGCGACGATCACATCCTGGCCGTCGAGGTCAGACTGCATGCGCACCACACCCGCGCGTCGGCCTTCAGCCATTGCGTCGGCGACCGGTGAATGTTGCGTCAGCGCGGAGCGTTCCTGCGGGCTGCGCGGATAGTGAGCGAGGATTGAACCGTCCGTGCGCACCAGACTCATGCGCATCGGCGCGCCGTCGTTGCCGCCGAGCAGCTCGCGGTAGAACGCTTCGAAATAGCTTGGCCGCAGCGCTACGGACACGAGACCTGCGAACGCGCCATTCGCAGCGGGCCGCGCTATGCCCATATTGAACACCTGTTCGCCGGCCACATGCCCGGTCATGACTCGGGACACCTCTTCCAGGCGCTTGCCGCTGCGAATGCCGGTGAAGTCCTCGCGGTCGGCGATCGAGATGGCGGGCGTTGGATAAAAACGGCTGCTTGCAAGCAGCGACCCGTCGTGGCCGAAGATCGACACCGCGGCGACCTGCGGATAGCCGCCGCCCATCGTGCGCAACTTCTGGTGGATTTCGGCCTCGTGCTCGCGAATGCCATTGTCGTCGAGGTCTTCTGTCAGTTCGACGATGCGCGCGTCGAGCGTTTCGTTCATGTCGAACACCTTCAACGCGTGTTCTTCAGCGACCCGCACGGTTCGCAGCGTGACATCGGTTGCGTCGGCGACGCGCGCGTGAAAGTCGCTGTATGCCATCGCCGTGACGTACAGGCACGGCAGCACGATGGCCGCGATCAGCAAAGCAATCAGCGTCATGCGCCGGACGTGAAAATTCTGCTCTGGTACGACCGGGAAGAGCGCCTCGTCCTGCGGCTCGGCGGAAAGGCGGCTCGCCTCGGCCGGATCGAACCGGTCGGATGTCATGGTCAATGCGCGGCGAGGGAGGGTTGATGATCCGGGAGATGAAGCCCCACGAGCATCATACGAGATGAAAGCATCGTCGGTGTGGCAAAACTTACCGGAATTGCATTCTCGCTCTAACGGCGGTCAATTTGTCTGCCTGTTATTCAGCGACGAAACGGCAAGCGCAAACGTACACAAAAGTATTTATGAGAATTATTCGTGCGCGAGCGCAAATAAACATTTCCGCAAATTCGCAAAACCAGGAATTTTTACTTAACGATGGCGCTTTTGGCGTGTTGCTTTCCCGGGTAATTAGCTCGAAAATTCGCCATCATAAATATGCGCCTGCCACGTTCGGGCGCATTCCGCCGCGAGGGAGCCCGGTCATGCGGAGCACGCATGCAGAGAGCGTCCACGGCGCCAGGCGCGCGACGAGAGGCCAGCCAGGCACGAAGCCGCGCACGTCCACTACGGGGGTAGGCTTCGAATATGCAGGTCATCGCCGACGTCCTTCGTGCATGCAGACAGCGTTCGCGTCTGCTCACGAATTCCGCGCAGCGCGGCTTGCCGCGCATCCTTTCCGCTCGCTCGAAACCTGACGTGCCGGCTCTGTCGCATCGTTGCGCCGGCTGGCAGATTTCGCCTCAAGAAGTCGCCTCTGTGCGCCGTTAACACGCCCGAGACCATTCCGCCCGACGAGCCGCCCATGCCGCTACCCATTGTGATCGCCGACGATTCGCTCCTTGCCCGCAAGGTGCTGACGAAGGCGCTGCCGCCGCAGTGGGACGTAGACGTCTCGTACGCGTCCAACGGGCGCGAAGCGCTCGCTCTGTATCGCGAGGGCCGCGCATCGGTCATGTTCCTCGACCTGACGATGCCGGACATGACCGGCTATCAGGTGCTCGAAGCGTTGCAGCATGAAGATCTCAACACGTTCGTGATCGTCGTTTCCGCCGATGTCCAGCCGGTCGCCCAGCAGCGCGTGCGCGCGCTCGGCGCTGCGGCATTCATCGCCAAGCCTGTGACGCCCGACGTGCTACTGCCCATCCTCAAGGAGTACGGGTTGTATGTCTGAGCCAGTCCTGAACGAAGACCAGCGCGACGCGCTGCAGGAAGTCGCCAATCTGGCGATGGGCCAGGCCGCGACACGCCTCGCGCGCCTGCTCGATGCCTTTATCGAGTTGTCAGTGCCGCGCGTGAAGGTGGTCGCGGTGAGCGAAGCGGCGCAGGCATTGCGCGAGATGACCGGCATCGAGGACACGGTGAGCGCGGTGCGTCAGGGCTTTCGCTCCGACATCAAGGGCGAGGCGCTGGTGATCTGCCGCAGCGACAGCATCGAACAGTTATGCGCGCTCGTCAGTGACCCGTATTCGCGCTCGTCCTACGAGGCGGTGAGCCAGCAGGAACTCGTGCTGGACGTGGCCAACGTGCTCACGGGCGCGTGCGTGTCGTGCATTCTCGACCAGCTCGGGCGCACGCCGATTTTCTCCGCGCCGGGCCTGCTCGGCGAAACGTTGACGCTCGAGCAGGTGTTTCAGTCCGACGTGCTGCAATGGGAAGTGGCGCTGCTCGTCGAAGTCAATTTCGCGCTGGAGGACCAGAGCTTCCGTGCGCATCTCGTGATGCTGATGGCAGAAGAGTCGATCCGTCACATGAACGGCGCACTCGACGCGCTGCTTTCGAGCCTGTGAGCATAGCCGTGGACGCGTTGAGCGATCTGGTGGTCGAACGTGTCGGCTTCGGCATCTTCGTGCTCGATCGCGAGATGAACGTGCTCATGTGGAATCGCTTCATGCAGGACCACAGCGGACTGTCGGCGCATCAGGTGGTCGGCAAGTCGCTCTTCACGCATTTCCCTGAACTGCCGCGCGTCTGGTTGTCGCGCAAGATCGAAAGCGTCTTCCAGCTGGGCAGCTTTGCGTTCAGTTCGTGGGAACAACGCCCGTATCTGTTCCGCTTCGACCACGACCGGCCGATTACCGGCGGCGTCGATTTCATGCAGCAGGATTGCACGTTCATGCCGCTCACGCGCGACCGGGAAGTGGTAGCCGTATGCGTGACGATTTCCGATGTCACGCACGTGAGCATCGTGCAGCGCGAGCGAGAAGAAGCAGTGGCGAAGCTTCAGGAATACGCGGACCGTGACGGACTCACCGGCATCGCCAATCGCCGCTTTTTCGAGGCGCGGCTGCGCGACGAATACACGCGCTGGCTGCGGTACGGCGGCGATCTCTCCCTGCTGCTGTTCGATCTCGACCACTTCAAGAAGATCAATGACCAGTTCGGCCACGGCGTCGGCGATACGGTGTTGCGCGTGATGGCGCAGCGCGTGGCCGGCGTGGTGCGTGCGCAGGACACGTTCGGGCGGTTCGGCGGCGAGGAGTTTGCGTTGCTGATGCCGTGCACGCCGCTCGCAGACGCAATGCGCGTCGCAGAGAAAATCCGCTGCACGATCGCCGACACGCCGGTCGAAGCGCAAGGCACGGGCGTGCCGGTCACGGCGAGTCTGGGCGGCGCGTCGGCCCGCGCAGGCGTGCCGGCTTATGACGTGTTGATCAACGAAGCCGACGCCGCGCTGTACAGCGCGAAGCGGCAGGGCCGCAATCGCTCGGTCGCGTTCACCTGACGCACTGCACGCGCAACTCTGGCCCGGGCAACCCCGCCCGCTTCACGAACCGCCCATTTCTGCTGAAGATTTCCGCGTCTTCCGTCCCCGTATCGGCCGGCGAAACTGCGGCCTCGTGCAAACGTTGATATACTTTTCGCCGATTCCGGCATGCCTGCCGGGTGATTCGCGCGTGTCCCCGCGCGCCTGCTGCCTGTTTCGCGGGCCGGCATAAAAAATCCTGAACGCCTTTCAGCGGGCGCCTCCTGCGGAGATCGTCTTGGCTGTTTCCAATCTTGTCGTGGACGATACAGAAATCGACGCCGCTGCTGCTACGTCCGGCAGCTCGTTTTACCTCGCCATGCGCATCCTGCCGGCTGCGCAGCGCGATGCCATGTATCAGGTCTACGCTTTTTGCCGCGCGGTCGACGACATCGCCGACAGCGACCTGCCGCGCGCGGAACGCTCCGCCGCGCTCGAGCGCTGGCGGTCGGACATCGACGCGTGCTACGCCGGTGCGCCGCGCGCTTCGCTGCGCGCATTGACGCGTCACATTCACACGTTTCAGCTGCAACGTGAAGACTTTCACGCGATGATCGACGGCATGGCCATGGACGCCGCCGAAGACATCTGCGCGCCCGACGAAGCCACGCTGGACCTGTACTGCGACCGCGTCGCCAGCGCGGCGGGCCGTCTATCGGTGAGGATATTCGGGATGCAGGAAGCGCCGGGCCGACTGCTCGCGCATCATCTGGGACGCGCGCTGCAACTCACCAACATCCTGCGCGACATCGACGAAGACGCCGGCATCAATCGCTGCTATCTGCCGCGCGAACTGCTGGCGCGCGAAGGCATCGCCGCTGTAAGTCCCACGCAGATCGCCGACGACCCGTCGCTGCCGCGCGTCTGCGCAACGCTCGCCGAGCGCGCGCGCAAACATTTCGCCGAGTCGGACGCGATCATGGACCGCGAGCCGCGCAGCCAGGTGAAAGCGCCGCGCATTATGTCGGGTGTGTATCGCATGCTGCTCGACCGCACGGTCGAGCGTGGCTTCGACATTCCCCGCACGAAAGTCAGCAAGCCGCGTGCGCGTCTGCTGTTGATCGTCGCGCGCTACGCGCTCTTCTGAGCCGATGCAAAGGCTCATCCATGTGGTCGGTGCGGGCCTCGCCGGTCTGGCCGCCGCCGTGCAGTTGCAGCGGCGCGGCGCGCGCGTCGTGCTGCACGACGCAGCCGATCATGCAGGCGGGCGCTGCCGTTCGTACTATGACGCCGAGTTGGGCCAGACGATCGACAGCGGCAACCACATGGTGCTGTCGGGCAATGCCGCGACGCTCAGCTATACGCGAGCCATCGGCGCTTCCGATGAACTGGTTGGCCCGGCGTTTCCGGCGTACCCGTTCGTCGATCTGGCAACGCAGGCGCGCTGGACCGTCAGGATGTCGCCCGGACGCTTGCCTTGGTGGATTTTCGATCAGCACGCGCGCGTGCCGAACACGGGACCTGCGGATTATCTGGCGCTCATCCCATTGCTGCTGGCGCGCCCGGGGCGCAGCGTCGCGCAAACCATGCGTTGCAATGGGCCGCTGTGGGACCGCTTGCTGCGTCCGCTGTTCCAGGTGCTATTGAACATCGAGCCGCGTGAGGCGTCGGCGGAACTGACCGGTGCAATGGTGCGGGAGACGCTGATCGCAGGCGGCCTCGCGTGCCGGCCGCTGGTGGCGCGCAATGGCCTCAGCAGTGCGTTCGTCGATCCGGCACTGCGTCTTTTGCAACATGGCGGCGCGGTGATCCGGTTGAACTCGAGTCTGAAAGACGTGGCGTTCGCCACAAACGCCGCGCGCGTGCAGGCGCTGAATTTCGCGGACGGCCGTGTGGAACTGGAACCCAATCACGGCGTGATTCTCGCTGTGCCGTCCGGCGTCGCGCAGACGCTCGTGCCCGGACTGCGCGCGCCGAACCGCTTTGCTGCGACCGTCAACGTGCACTTCGCGGTCGAGCCGCCGTTCGGCTTGCCGCCGATCACGGGCTTGCTCAACGGAACGGGCGCGTGGCTCTTCGCGTTCGACGGGCGCCTGTCGGTCACGGTGAACGACGCCGGGCGTCTGCTCGATCTGCCGCACGACACGCTGGCGGCCACGGTCTGGACAGAGGTGGCGAAGGCGGCGGAATTGCCGGCCGTGCCGGTGCCGCGCTGGCAGGTCGTGATGGACAAACGGGCGACCTTCGCCGCGTTGCCGGATCAGGAGACGCTGCGCCCGGGCACCCGCACCCGCTGGAAAAATCTCATGCTTGCGGGCGACTGGACGGCTACCGGCCTGCCCGCAACGATAGAAGGCGCGATCCGTTCCGGCCAGAAAGCCGCGGATACGCTGCTGAATGAACCGATGGAACGCCGATGAACGACCTCTCTCAAGCCCAGTTACGGGACGCCGTCCCGCTCGAATTCGCCGGCATGCAGCCTGTCGAATCCGACACGATGGACATGACCGCCGCTGCCGCTGCTGGCCCTGCAACGGCCGGGCTCGATGCTTCGCTCGACGCAGCGATCACGCGCGCCACCGACGCGATTCTTGGCGCGCAACACGCGGACGGGCACTGGGTCTACGAACTCGAAGCCGACGCCACCATTCCCGCCGAATACGTGTTGTTGGTCCATTATCTCGGTGAGACCGCGAACCTCGAACTGGAGCAGAGGATTGCGCGCTATCTGCGCCGCATCCAGTTGCCCAACGGCGGCTGGCCGCTCTTTACCGACGGCGCGCTCGACGTCAGCGCCAGCGTCAAGGCGTATTTCGCCTTGAAGATGATCGGCGACTCGCCGGACGCCGAGCACATGGTGCGGGCGCGCAACGCGATTCTCGCGCACGGCGGCGCAGAGCAGGTCAACGTATTCACGCGGATCCTGCTCGCGCTGTTCGGCGTGGTGTCGTGGCGCGCAGTGCCGATGATGCCCGTCGAAATCATGCTGCTGCCCGAGTGGTTCCCGTTTCATCTGTCGAAGGTGTCGTACTGGGCCCGCACGGTGATCGTGCCGCTGCTCGTGCTCAACGCGAAGCGTCCGCTGGCGCGCAATCCGCGCAAGGTTCGCATCGACGAAGTGTTCAGCGGTGCACCGGTGAACGTCGGTCCGCGCGATCGGGCGCCGCATCAGCACGCCGGCTGGTTCGGCTTCTTTAGCGGTGTGGACGTGCTGCTGCGCGCTGTCGACGGCCTGTTCCCGAAAGCGACGCGCGAGCGCGCAGTGCGTGCGGCGGTGTCGTTCGTCGACGAGCGGCTGAATGGCGAAGACGGTCTCGGCGCAATCTTTCCGGCCATGGCCAACTCGGTGATGATGTACGACGTGCTCGGCTATCCGGCCGATCACCCGCATCGCGCGATCGCCCGCCGGTCGATCGACAAGCTGCTCGTTATCAAGGACGACGAAGCATATTGCCAACCGTGCCTGTCGCCGGTGTGGGACACGTCACTCGCCGCGCATGCGCTGCTCGAAACGCGCGAGGCGCATGCGGAACAGGCCGCCGAGCGAGGACTTGCGTGGCTGCGTCCGTTGCAGATTCTGGACGTGCGCGGCGACTGGATTTCGCGTCGCCCGAACGTGCGGCCAGGCGGCTGGGCGTTCCAGTACAACAACGCGCACTACCCGGATGTGGACGACACGGCGGTGGTCGTCATGGCGATGCATCGCGCGGCGCTGCTGAGCGGGTCGGACGTGGACCGTGAAGCCATTTCGCGTGCGCGCGAATGGGTGGTCGGCATGCAAAGCAGTGACGGCGGCTGGGGGGCGTTCGAGCCCGAGAACACGCAGTACTACCTGAACAACATTCCGTTCTCGGACCACGGCGCGCTACTCGATCCGCCGACTGCGGATGTGTCGGGCCGCTGCCTGTCGATGCTGGCCGAACTCGGCGAATTTCCGCAGAACAGCGAACCGGCGCAGCGCGCGCTCGATTACATGCTGAAGGAGCAGGAAGCGGACGGCAGCTGGTACGGACGCTGGGGCTTGAACTACATCTACGGCACGTGGACCGCGTTGTGTTCGCTGAACGCCGCCGGCCTGCCGCATGAGGACCCGCGCATGAAGCGCGCGGCGCACTGGCTGCTGTCGATCCAGAACGAGGACGGCGGTTGGGGCGAGGGCGGCGAAAGCTACAAGCTCGACTATCACGGCTACGAGCGCGCGCCGAGCACGGCGTCGCAAACTGCGTGGGCGCTGATGGGGCTGATGGCCGCCGGCGAGGTCAATCACGAAGCGGTGGCGCGCGGCATCCACTACCTGCAGCGCGAGCAGCGCGAGCACGGTCTGTGGGACGAAACGCGCTTTACGGCGACCGGCTTTCCGCGCGTGTTCTATCTGCGTTATCACGGTTATCGCAAATTCTTCCCGCTGTGGACGCTGGCACGCTTCCGGCATCTGAAGCGCAACGGTCTGACGCGCGTGCCGGTCGGGATGTAACGGATGGCGCGTTCCATTCCGCCAGCTTCGGTCGTCGCCAGCGGTGGTGCGCCGCCGGTCATCGTGGTGACGGGCATGGCGTTCGAGGCGAGAATCGCCCGCGGCAAGGGCGTCGAAGTGGTGTACGCGGCGCGCGCCGATCTGCTCGAACGCGCGCTCAGCGCCGCACTGGCGCATGGCTGCTCGGGCATTCTCAGCTTCGGGACGGCCGGCGGCCTGGCGCCGGAATTGGAGCCTGGCGCGCTGATCGTTGCGGATGCCGTTCAAGGGCCGTTCGGGCGCATCGAAACGAATCGCAACTGGACGGACAGGTTGTCAGCCGCCTGCTCGGGCGGAGCACTCAGAACGCGTTTTCGCCGCGGCGTGACGGCGGCGGTGAGCGCACCTCTCGTCACCGCCGAAGACAAACAGGTCCTGCATCGCACGACGGGCGCCCTGGCCGTCGACATGGAATCGCATATTGCCGGCGCGGCCGCCGCCGCGCGAGGGTTGCCGTTCGCCGTGTGCCGCACGATTGTCGATCCGGCGTGGCGCACGTTGCCGCCGGCTGCCACGGCCGGCCTGCGCGACGACGGCACCACCGCGCTTGGCCCGATTCTGCGCGAACTGCTGCGTCAGCCGTCGCAGATCGGCGCGCTCATTGAGCTCGCCGGGGACGCGCGCGCCGCAAAGCGCTCACTTGTCCTCGCGAGACAGGCAATGGACGCGGGCGGCACACTGATCGTGGATGCCATCGCCCCCTGATTCAGCATTTATTGAAAAATAAGTGAAAACCCTTATAGTTGGTATGATCCTAGGTGTTAACCCTAGGTCGCGCCGTAAGGCGTCGCCGGTTGTCTCAGACACGGAGTACCAAATGAATTTTCATACGAGAAAGTGGGTCAAGCCTGAAGATCTCAACCCAAACGGCACGTTGTTCGGCGGCAGCCTCCTGCGCTGGATCGACGAAGAAGCGGCAATTTACGCGATCTGCCAGCTGGATAACCAGCGTGTCGTGACCAAGTTCATGTCCGAGATCAACTTCGTCAGTTCGGCGCGGCAAGGGGACATCATCGAACTGGGCATGACCGCCACGCAGTTCGGCCGCACCTCCATCACGCTTCGTTGCGAAGTGCGCAACAAGATCACGCGCAAGAGCATTCTGACCGTCGACAAGATGGTGTTCGTCAATCTCGACGAGAACGGCGAACCCGCGCCACATGGCCGCACGCAGATTCGATACGCGGACGAAGCGTTTGCACACTATCGCGAGAATTCGCGACCGGTGCCGCAAGTGCCGGTTGCGTCAGCCGACGAAGAACGGAGCGTCACGCGGGTCGAGGCGGACAGCCTGCACTGAGCGGGCTGGTTGCGATGGGCTGCGTGCCTCCTGCCTGGGAGTCGCTACGTCGCCACGTCGCTACGTCGCGACGGCAGAATGTTATCCGCTTACCGCGCGTTTGAACTGCGCCGCCAACTCGGCGCGTGTCCGGCGCGTCGCGCGCCGGCGTTATTGCAATGCCTGGCCCGGCGCTTATTGCGCAGCCGGGACCGGTTGTTTACCGTTCGCGGGCGCGGCTTGCGGTGCCGGCGTTCCCTGATCCGGCGTAACGGCTGCCGGCGCGCCCGGTGAGACGCCCGTTGCACCGCTTGCCGGCGTGTCGCCCGGATCGCTGTAACTGGGCACGCCGCCGCCGGCCGGGGTCGCCGGTGCGCCGTTTGCGCTACCGGATGCGCCCTGCGGCACCGCGGCCGCATCGCCGGGATCGGCGTAGTTCGGTAATGCCGCCGGCGCGCCCGCCGCCGAACCCTTTGCCGGTGCCGCCGCGCCGGAATCACTTTGATCGTCGTAATCCGGCAGCGGTGCGGAGCCGTCAGTGCCCCGCAAACGCGCGCGCCGCTGCTGCGTGTACGCGTCGCGCACGAACGAATACTTGTCCAGCGCCGCCTGTTGCAACAGGTCCGTTGCGCCCAGCAAGTCGGAACGTACGCTCACGAACTGGAGCACATACAGTGGATTGCGCACCGCGGGTTCCATGTAGTTCAGCGGATTGAATTTCACATCCACGACGAGACCCAGGCTGTCGCGCACCGTGCTCGGCCCGAACAGAGGCAGCACGAGGTACGGTCCGGACGGAATGCCCCAGTGACCCAGCGTCAGGCCAAAGTCCTGGTGATGCTTCGGCAGACCGGCCGGCGTGGCCCAGTCGAGCAGGCCGCCCAGGCCGAACGTCGAGTTGAACGCAAAGCGGACAATGTCTTCGGTCGCGTCCGTGATTTTCAGCTGAAGCAGCGCGTTGGCTGCGTTGCTCAGGTCGCCGAGATTGGAAAAGAAGTTACTCACGGCCGTGCGCAGCGGCTGCGGGGTGACTTTCTGATAGCCCTTTGCCACCGGCACCGCGACATAGCGGTCAAGGCCGTCGTTGAAATTGAACACGACGCGATTGACAGGTTCGAACGGGTCACCGGGCTTACGGTCGGGGCCGGTCGCGCACCCCGAGATCACACCGGTGGCGGCGAGCACGAGCACGGTATTACGCAGCTTCATTCTTAGATTCCTATGTGCTTCGCGCGACGTGGGCGCGGTTTGCCCATCAGCACCGGTTGGAACACCACCGCGCCGATCAGCGTGCAAAACAACGAAAGCGCGAGCAGGCGGCCCATACTGGACGTCCCCGGATGGTGCGACAGCCAGAGGCTGCCGAACGCCGTTGCCGTGGTCGCCGCGCTGAACAGCACGGCATGAGTGAGGCTCGATTGCAGCAATCCAGTCTGCCCATTGCGCCATGCCATCACGAAGTAAATCTTGAACGCGACGCCAACGCCGAGCATGAGCGGCAATGCAATGATATTCGCGAAGTTCAGCGGCATGCCGAAGACCACGCACAATTCCAGCGTGACGAGCGCGGACACCAGCAGCGGCACGAGCGTGCGCAACACGTCGCCGGGCCGGCGCAGCGCGATCCACAACAGAATGGCGATCGAGAGCAGCGCATAAGCGGCTGCCTGCAGGAACGCCTTGATGATCGTGTCGGCGGAATGCAGGATCGAAATCGGTCCGCCGATCGCGCCCGGTTCCGCCTTCTTCACAGCGTGCGCGAACGCGGCGAGCGCGACGTCATCGTTCGGATCCGCGCCGGGTTTGATCCTCGGCGAGATGTCGACGAGCGCGCGGCCGTCTTTCGCAACCCACTGCTTCGAGATTTCCGTCGGCAGATTATCGCGCGTGATTTCCGTGGGTTGCAACAGATCGGCGAGTTGCTTCAGTGCGATGCGTAACGGCTCCGACATGGCGGTCTCGGCGCGATCACGCGTGGCGGCATTCGCAGCGGCCAGTTTGGCCAGCGTGTCCGACAGGTGCTTCGCTTCGGCGGCGCCCGGGCCCGGGTGATCGTCGGCGGCGAGCGAGAGCTGGTTCGACGCGCGCTTCAAGGCCGCGACGCGCACGGCGTCCGTCGCTTGCGGCGCGGGCGGCTGCTGTAACGCCGGCAACAGTTGCTGCGCGGCGCTCGCGATCAGCATCAGCTTCTGTTGCTGCTGCGCGGGCACGAAAGTGTCGAGGGTGGTGACGCGACCGACTTGCGGCAGCGCGCGCAAACGCTGGGCCGTGCGATCCGCGTCGGCTAGCGAGGGCGCCAGCGTGTGCACATTGTTCACGGCGGCTTCCGGCGAGTCTTTCAGCGACAACAGCGTCGCCATCGACTCCGTATGCGGGTCTTTCAGATGCAGCGGGTTGAAGTCGAAGCGCAGATGCGTGAGCAGCGGCGCGGCGCCGATCACGAGCACCAGCGTGCCGATCAGCACCGGCTTGCGATGATGAGCGAGGAAATCATCGACCGGAGCAAGCTGCCTGAAGCCCGGCGACGCGGCTTCGCCCGGCGGATTGAAGATCTTCAGCAAAGCGGGCAGCAGCGTCATGTTCGTGAAGTACGCGACGAACATGCCGACGCCCGCGATTTCGCCCAACTCCGACACGCCGCGATAAGCGGTGGGCAGGAACGAGAAGAAGCTCAGCGCCACGGCAACGGCCGCGAGCGTGAGCGGCACGCCGATGCTGTGCGCGGTATGGGCGAGCGCCGCAGCCAGACGGTCGTCGCGATTGCGTTCCTCGCGGTACTTGACGCCGAACTGCACGCCGAAGTCGACCCCCAGCCCGACGAACAGCACCATGAACGCGACCGAAATCATGTTCAGCGCGCCGACCATCAGCAGGCCGAGCGCCGCTGTAATGGCGAGCCCGACGAACAGCGTGATGAACACCGCGGCGATCATGCGGCCCGAACGCAGCGCGAGCCACAGAATGACCAGCACGACGATGAAGGTACCGATGCCGTTGAGCACCGCGCCGTCCTTGACCGACGCGAACTCCTCGTCCGCGAGCGGCTGCTCGCCGGTCAGACGGACGGTCGCGCCATAGCGGGCGTCGAGATGAAGCGACGCCGCTGTGTCGCGGATCGCTTTGGAAGCCGCCGCGCCCGGCTCCAGCGCGTCGTAATTGACGACAGGCTGCACGACCACGAACGCGCGCGCCGGATCGGTGGCGCTACTCTTGTCCACCAGCGCGCGCCACGAAAACGCGGCCGGCTGGCCGGCCAGTACGCGGTCGAGCGTATTGGCGCTCTGCGACAGCAGGTGGCTCATGTCGGCGAGCTTGACCTGACCGAGTTGCAGCGGCAGCAACAGGCTCGTGGTGAGCGTGCCGGCAAGGCCGGTCAGGCTCGGATCGTGAGCGAGAGCATTGACGAGCGGGCGCGACTGGACGAGCTGCGAGGTGGTCGACATGACCTCGTCCAGGGACGGGAACAGCAAACCGTTATGTTCGAAGAACGGGCCGCCGGCCGGCTGCGACACCGCGACGAACTCCTTCGGATCGGCCTTGAGCGCGGCGGCGAGGGCGCCTGCGGCGGCGTCGGCAAATTCGGGCGCGCGTGCCTCGACGACCACCAGCACGGTTTGGCCGCGGTCGGGGAAAGCGTCGTCCATCGCATGTTCGAGCGACGACCACTGCTTGTCGGTCTCGATGAGCCGGCTGATGTCCGTGTTGATCTTGAAATGATGGGCGACGTAAAAGCCGCTCAGAACGGCGAGCACGAGCGACACGGCGATGATCCGCAACGGATGACGCACCGAATAGGCGACGAGACGGACAATAGATGACTTCAGCATGTAGGCGAAGGTGGCCTTATCACGGATGGCGTTTTTGATGAAAGTGCACAAGTATACAGAGGCCGGGCAATCCGGCCCGGGTTCGATGCAAGTCCAGCGCGGGTATGACTGCACCGGGCGGGAACACAATCTCGGTATACTGGGTCTATCTGTTCGAGCCGCGGGTCTGCAAGGCCTGCCGGCGCTTACTTCTTCAGGTTTCTGGCGAGCGTATGAAACGTTATCTGACTGCTTTTCTGACGGCTGCGGTGATGTCCACCGCAGCTTTTGCGCAAACCGCGCCCGACGCGGTCGTCAAGAGCGCCGTGGAGGGCACGGTGAGCGCGATGAAAGCCGACCCGCAAGCGCGCGGCGGCGACATGGCGAAGATCACCCAACTGGTGGAAACGCGCTTCGTGCCGGCCACGGACTTTCAGCGCACCACGCGTATCGCCGTCGGCAAGGCGTGGAGCACGGCAACGCCCGAACAGCAAAAGCAGCTCTATGACCAGTTCACGCTGCTGCTGGTTCGCACCTACGCGGCCTCGCTGTCCCAGCTGCGCGACCAGGACGTCAAGTTCAAGTTTGCGCCGGTCAGTGTGCCGGAAGGCGCTAAAGACATCGTCGTACAGTCGCACGTGATCAGCAACGGCGGTGACGATGCGATCGACTATCGTCTCACCAAAGGTCCGTCCGGCTGGAAGGTGTACGACATCAACATGATGGGTGCCTGGCTGATCCAGGTGTATCAGACGCAGTTCGCCGATCAGTTGTCCAAGGGCGGCGTGGACGGGCTCATCAAGTTTCTGACCGCGCACAACGCACGCAGCGCGGGGTGAAAGTTGTCCGGGGCCAAACCGGCTGAACGAGGCTCAACCCGGGTGGACAATACTTAACAAGGGCTTGAACGAACGCTGAACAAAGGTGAAGCGTTCGCTGAAGAGCGCAGGTGAAAAAAAGCGCGGTGGCTACCAGAGCACCGCGCTTTTTTGTACCCCGACGCCCGTCTTAAACTGCCGACGCCGTCTGCACTTTCTTGCCTTTGCCGCTGACCTTGATCTCCTCGAGCTTGATCTCGACGTGGCGCGAGAACACATATTCGGCCGGGCGCTGCTTGTCCAGAGGGATGTCCTTGGTGAACGCGCCTTCCGTTTTCGGACCGCGCATGCTGACCTTGAGCGCCTTCAGCGGGTGCGCCACCGTGTCCATGACCGCCGTGGCTTCGAAGCCGCAGTGCACCATGCAGTCCGCGCACTTCTCGTAGTTGCCGGTGCCGTACTTGTCCCAGTCCGTGGTTTCCATCAGTTCCTTGAAGGTCTTCACGTACCCTTCGCCGACCAGATAACACGGCTTCTGCCAGCCAAACACCGTGCGCGCCGGGTTGCCCCACGGCGTGCATTCATACGTCTGATTGCCGGCGAGAAAGTCGAGGAACATGGCCGACTGGCTGAACGACCAGTTCTTGCCGCCATTGCCACGCTTGAAGATTTCGCGGAACAGATGCTTGGTCTTGTCGCGGTTCAGGAAGTGTTGCTGATCCGGCGCGCGCTCGTACGCGTAACCCGGCGAGACGGTGATGCCGTCCACGCCCATTTCGCGAACCGAGTCGAAGAACTTCGCCACGCGCTCCGGCACGGCGTCGTTGAACAGCGTGCAGTTGATGTTCACGCGGAAGCCGCGGCGTTTCGCTTCCTTGATTGCGGCGACGGCCTTGACGTACACGCCTTCCTGCGACACCGAGTGATCGTGCGCTTCCTGGTCGCCGTCGAGGTGAACCGACCAGACGAAGTACGGATTCGGCTCGTAGTCGTCCATTTTCTTTTCCATCAGCAGCGCATTCGTGCACAGGTACACGAACTTCTTGCGCGCGATGATGCCCTTCACGATCTGCGGCATTTCCTTGTGCAGCAGCGGCTCGCCGCCCGCAATCGACACCACCGGTGCGTTGCATTCGTCGACTGCGCCGAGACACTCTTCCAGTGACAGGCGCTGATTCAGGATTGGATCCGGATAGTCGATCTTGCCGCAGCCATTGCAGGCAAGATTGCAGCGGAACAACGGCTCCAGCATCAGGGCGAGCGGGTAGCGTTTGTTGCCGGACAGGTGCTGGCGCATGATGTAGGCGCCGACCCGGACTTTCTGTAGCAGCGGAATAGACAAGACGTCCTCCTTAAACTTCGCGTGCAGCGAGTGGTTGCATCAGCTTCGACGGCAACTTGAATTCGACCTTTTCTTCGCGGCCCGCCATTGTCGTGACTTCAACGGGCCCCCATGCGCTCAGCGCATTGATTACGTGCTTCACCATTTCTTCAGGCGCCGACGCGCCTGCCGTGATGCCGACGGTTTGCGCGCCGGCGAACCACTCCGGCTTCACTTCCGAACCGTCGGCGACGAGATAGCTCGCCACGCCGCTTTCGCTGCCGATCTCGCGCAGCCGGTTCGAGTTCGAGCTATTGGTGGCGCCCACCACCAGCAGCACGTCGACCTCCTTGCTCAGCTCGCGCACGGCGGCCTGGCGGTTTTGCGTGGCATAGCAGATGTCGCGCGTGTCGGGGCCGACGATGTCGGGAAAGCGGCGCAGCAGCGCGTCGATGATGCCACGTGTGTCGTCTACCGACAGCGTGGTTTGCGTCACATACGCGAGCGGCGTGTCGGCCGGCAGATCGAGGCTTGCCACCTCCGCTTCGCTTTGCACCAGCAGCACCTTGCCCGGAATCTGGCCGATCGTGCCTTCCACTTCCGGATGACCCGCGTGACCAATCAGGATCAGCGTGCGCCCCGCGCTTACATACTGACGTCCTTGCACATGCACCTTGGTCACGAGCGGGCAGGTTGCGTCGAGGACGTCGAGGCCGCGGGCCTGCGCGTCGCGCTCGACGGTTTGCGCGACACCATGCGCGCTGAAAATGGCGACCGCGCCTTGCGGCACTTCATCCAGCTCCTCGACGAAGCGCGCTCCCTTCTGGCGCAGATTGTCGACCACATGACGATTGTGAACAATCTCATGGCGTACATACACGGGGGCGCCGTGTTGCTGTAACGCGCGATCGACGATCTCGATTGCACGGACAACGCCCGCACAAAAGCCGCGGGGTTGAGCAAGGATGACTCGCATAAGTAGGCGAACTCCGGCTGACGCGGACTACGAGTGAGCCACTGATATGGCTTTATCGCCGCGACCATCTAATTAGTTGACGTCTTGAGCCCCGGCGACGGCCGGTACAGCAAAACCAAACGCGCATTCTAACGCTATCGGCCTGGCTTTGCTTCGGGCGCGGCGGCCAGACCTCGGTCTACGCGGCGCGAGCGGACTGTTCTCCTCGCGCCGCGCCGGTCATACATGTGGCAATGATTACACGCTGCACTGCTTTAACGGAACGCTTAAACTACGTGGTCCTGCGGCACACGGATGCTGCATTACAGAATGGTTTCGGGGCTCGCTGGATGGACGTCGATCAACGCGAAAATTTTCCGGTCGCGAGCGTGTTGCTGCCAAAGGCGCTGCGGGCGCCTATCGGCATTATCTATCAGGTTGTCCGCACTGCGGCGCACATCGCCGACGAAGGTGACTGGAGTGCAAGCGAACGTCATGCGCGGCTAGCCGACTTTCGCGCGGGTCTCGACGCGGTGGCGGCGCGGCGTGCGGCGCCGGTCCATGCGCTGCTGTTCGACGAACTCGCGAGTGTCGTGGCGCAATACAAGCTGCCGCTTGCGCCGTTTTACGATTTGCTGACTGCGTGCGGCCAGGAGATCGACACCCGTCGTTACGCCGACCGCGCCGCGCTGCTCGACTATTGCCGTCACTCGGCCAATCCGCTCGGCCATCTGATGCTGCATCTGCTGCGCGCGGCCACGCCGGCGAATCTGGCCGACGCCGAAGCGATCTGCACGGCATCGCAACTCATCGGCTTCCTGCTGGATGTGGCCACCGACTGGAAACACGGTCGCGTCTATCTGCCGCTCGCCGATCTGCGCCGCTTTGGCGTGACCGAGGCGCACATCGCCAACGGTGTCGTCGACGAAGCATGGCGGGCGTTGATGGCGCACGAGGTATTGTTTGTGCGCGATACGCTCGTGCGCGGCGCGCCGCTCGCGTTGCGTGTGCCGGGGCGCCTCGGCATCGAGTTGTGCGGCGCGGTGCACGCCGGCTTGCGCTATCTCGAACGGATCGAGGAGGCGGACTATGACGTGTTCCGCAAGCGCCCACGGCTCAATGTGTTTGACTGGAGCGTCGTGGCGGCGCGTACGGTGGTGATGTGGTTGTCGCGGCGCGTCGGCGCGCCCGCGCGTTCTTTCGAGGGCAATCTTTAATGGTGGCGGTCCTGTTTCTTCTTTCGTGCCTTTCCCTGTTGATCTGGTGCGTGCTGCTGTTCGCGCGCGGCGGTTTCTGGCGGGCGCGTCCGGCCGCACCCCTCGTGCTCGAACCGCGCGAGACATGGCCGGCGGTTGCCGCCGTGGTGCCGGCCCGCAATGAGGTCGACGTGATCGCTCAGGCCGTCACCACGCTGCTCGAACAGGACTATCCGGGCGATTTCCACGTGATCGTGGTCGACGACCACAGTACCGACGGCACCGCCGACGCCGCCCGCGCCGCGGCCTTGCAGCTGCGGTGTCCGGACCGCCTGACCGTGCTGGGCGCGAAGCCGTTGCCGCCCGGCTGGTCGGGCAAGGTGTGGGCGCAGTCGCAAGGCATCGAGGCGGTCCGCACGCTCGGCTTGCCGGCTGATTTCCTGCTGCTGACCGACGCCGACATCGGTCACCCCGCGGACGCCGTTGCGCAACTCGTCGCGCGAGCGGATGCCGAAAAGCGCGATCTCGTCTCGCTGATGGTGCGTCTGCGTTGCGACTCCTTCTGGGAAAAGGCGCTGATCCCGGCCTTCGTTTTCTTCTTCGCCAAGCTCTATCCGTTCGCGTGGGTCAACAACCCGCGCCATCGCACCGCGGCGGCGGCGGGCGGCTGCATGCTGGTGCGCCGTAGCGCACTCGAAGAGGCGGGCGGCATCGAGTCGATTCGCGCGGAACTGATCGACGATTGCAGTCTGGCTGCGCGCATCAAGCATCGCGGCACCGGACGCCACCCCATCCGGCTGGATGTGGCCGCGCGCAGCGTGTCGCTGCGTCCCTACGATAGCTGGCGTGAGATCTGGAACATGATCGCGCGCACGGCGTTCACGCAGCTGCATTACTCGCCGCTGCTGCTCGCGGGCACGCTGCTCGGCATGACGATCATTTACCTGATGCCGCCTGTCGCGGCGCTGGTGCTCGGGCCGTTGGGCTGGCCGGCATGGCTTGCATGGGCGGCAATGTGCTGCGCGTACGCGCCGATGTTGAGCTACTACCGTCGTTCGCCTTTGTGGGCGCCGTTTCTGCCGCTGGTAGCGCTGTTCTACGTGGGCGCGACGTTCGCGTCGGCGGTGCGCTACTGGCGCGGCAAGGGCGGCCAGTGGAAGGCGCGTGTGCAGGCGCCTGTGCAGGAGCGCTAAAGCACGGATGCAAGCGGCTGAACTTCGCAGCCTGAAAGCTTGCGGACGAAACAGAACGGCGCCCGCAGGCGCCGTTTTTTGCGTCAGCCCTTCGTGAGCATCATGTAAAGCTGAATGACCATGTCGGGCGAAAACGTGAACGGCACCCAGCCGTGACCGGTGTGCCGCATGACCAGCAGACGGTCGCCATTCGACTGTTTCTGCACGGCCATCACCGGGTTTTTCGTCGACACGAAACGCCAGCCTGGCGGTATGCCCGGCGGCGGTTCGGGCTGCATCGACGCACGCGCGTTCGACAACTCTTCGATTAGCTTGCCGAGCTGCTCCGGACGCAGCGCCACGGTCTGACCACCGATCGTCATGGTGATTTCGTTTTGCGCGGGGCGGTTGATTTCAAGCGTGGCATGAAGCTGCGGCGCGGCCTCGGGCGCAGGGCGAGCGCCAGGCTCCGAAGCCGGCGCAGACCCATTCACCTCGCCGGGCGCCTGCGCGGGTTCCACCTCGGACACCGCGGCCTCGGTCGCCGCCACTTCGGCAGCCGCGTTTTGCACTAACGTGTCGGACGCCGCTTGCTCCGCCGGCTGCTGCGCGTTCGGCGCAACAGCGCCAGCAGTGGCGGAAGTCTCGGGATTGTTTTCGGCCTGCGGGGCCACGACAGCCTGAATGAGCTGATCGACGCCCTTTTCCAGCGCGCCGAGCTGTTCGTGAAGATTCATGCGAAGGTTCTCTGGTAAGACCCGCGATTTTAACTGCTGCGCGTAGGCTTTTACCCGTCGCAACCACAGCGACGTTGTAACAAAATGCTTGCAGTCGCGCCGGTTCTCCCGACACGAACGGCAGCGTGGCCGTCATGTCCAGCGCCCGTTCAAGCCTTCAGATAGCCCGCCTGTCTGAACCAGTCGAGCGCGTCGCTCAAACCTTCCCGATATGGCCGCGCACGATAGCCGAGTTCGCGCTCCGCCTTCGCCGACGTGAAGTACATCTTGTTCTTCGACATTTTCAGACCGTCCACGGTGACGAACGGTTCGCGTTTCGTGATTCTCGCGACCGCTTCCGCGCCTATGGCGAGCGGATAAAGCGGCCAGCGCGGCAGGCTCAGTGTGGGCGCTTTGCGGCCGGTGAGCGCCGCAATGTCCGCGAGCATCTGCTGAAGCGGCAGATTTTCTCCGCCGAGAATATAGCGCTCGCCGATCTTGCCGCGTTCCAGCGCGAGGAAGTGACCCGCGGCCACGTCGTCGACGTGAACGAGGTTCAGGCCCGTATCCACGAACGCCGGAAGCTTGCCGAGCGCTGCTTCGACGATGATGCGGCCAGTCGGCGTCGGCTTCACGTCGCGCGGACCGATGGGTGTGGACGGGTTCACGATTACCGCCGGCAGGCCATTCTGCGCGATCATCCGCTCCACCGCCCGCTCGGCCAGCACCTTGCTGCGCTTGTACACGCCAATCGCCTGATCGGCCTTGAGCGGCGAGGTTTCGTCCGAGGAGTGCCCGGAACTCGTGACCTTGAGCGTCGCCACGCTGCTCGTGTAGACAATGCGCTCCACGCCCGCTGCCAGCGCCGCGCGCATGGTGGCCTCGGTGCCTTCCAGATTCGAGCGTTCGATCTCGCTCGGGTCCGGCGCCCACAGGCGATAGTCGGCGGCCACGTGCAGCAGATAGCGCACGCCGCGCAGCGCATTGCGCATAGACGCTTCGTCGCGCATGTCGCCCACGACGACCTCTGCATCCAGCGCCTCGACGTTTTTGCGCGGGCTGGTGGCGCGCACCAGCACGCGCACCCGGAAACCTTTCTGTTGCGCGATGCGCGCCACCGACGAGCCGACGAAGCCGGATGCGCCGGTCACGAGCACGAGATCGCGATTTTGTTCGCTCATTCTGATCTGATTCCCTGCATGACGGTCGACGGATTGTACGTGGCGCGGGGTCGAACTCAAGCGCCAGCCTGCAGGTTCGCCGCGACGCGACTAGAATGCCCGCTTGAAAGTGTGTGAGGAGGGAACGGCATGGCCCCGGATCTGGATGAGCGGATCGAAACGTATTACGTGCGGGTGCGCGGCACCGTGCAGGGCGTCGGCTTTCGCCACGCAACCGTGCGGCAGGCGCACGCGCTTGGCATCAAGGGTTGGGTCGCGAATCTCGACGACGGCTCCGTCGAGGCCGTGCTACAGGGCGCGGCCAATCAGGTGGACCGGATGTTGTCGTGGCTGCGGCACGGACCGCCGGCGGCGCGTGTCACCGACGTAAGCGGCGAAGAACGCGCTACCGAAAAGCGCTACGAACGTTTCGAGCAGCACTGAGTGAACCCGATGCGGCTCTGTCAAAGCGGAGCAGCCCGCCGTTACCACGACGACGCGCCGCTCCGGATGCCGGCGTCGGGCGCACGCAGTATTCAACGCGCGACCAGCAGACTTTCCGCGAAACCCCATTCCTCTTCGATCCACTGGTAGCTGCACGCAAAGCCGGCGTCGTCGGCAATGGCGGACATTTCCTCCGCGCGGTACTTGTGGCTGCTCTCGGTCCAGATCGTCTCGCCTGCTTTGAGCGACACTGTCAGTTGCGCCGCGCCGACGTGCGCGGTGACATCCCGCTTGGCCCGCAGATGCATTTCGATGCTGCGCGCGTCCGGATTGAAGCGCGCGACGTGTTCGAACGCCTCGAGCGGAAAGTCGCCGTCCAGTTCGCGATTGATGCGCGCAAGCAGGTTCAGGTTGAACGAAGCGGTTACGCCGATCGAATCGTCGTACGCGGCGACCAGCGTCGGCGTCGGCTTGATGAGGTCGGTGCCGAGCAGCAGCGCATCGCCGGGTGCGAGCATATTGCGGATATCGCGTAAAAAGCGCGTCGCGGCCAGCCTGCCGAAATTCCCGATCGTACTGCCAAGAAAGAGCACGAGCAGCCGCTCACCGCTCGTGCGGTTTTTGCTGACTTCAGCAAGACCAGCCAGGTAATCGCGCTCATAGCCCACGATCGATAGCCGGCAAATATCGCCCAGCTCTCGCCGGCAGAGTTGCAGCGCGCTGCGCGAAATTTCAATCGGGCAGTAAGAAGTGGGGCGCTTTTTACAGAGTGCTTCGAGAATGCGCCGTGTTTTACGGCCGCTGCCGCTGCCGAGTTCCGCCACGGTGACGTCATGCGGCAGGTGTTCGACGATGTCCACCGCATGCTTCGCGAGAAGCCGCTCTTCGGCGCGCGTCACGCCGTATTCGGGCAGTACGGTAATCACCTCGAAGAGCGCGGAGCCGACTTCGTCATACAGATACTTCGACGGCAATTCCTTCTGGGGTGAATGAGTCAGGCCAGCGCGAACATCGGCGGCGAAGGCGGCGAGAAAGTCGGGTGCGGCGTCGTGCGATAGGGCGGGCTGGGTCATGCTGTCTCCAGTAGTCACATGCGATGAGCGGGGTGGTGAGGCCGGGCGGCATGTGAGGCGTTCGCGGTTGTTGCATGCCGAAAAAAGGGAGGGTGACGCTGACGGCGCCGTAACGGTGTCGCCATAATCAGCTAGCAAGATTCGCGCATGGGTGCGCCAACAAGCAAGGTGACGACACAACGTACCTGCACGGCGCCGCCGCGCGTGAGCTTAGTTCTAGTGCATCTGCGCGGCGAGCGCACGTCAATCTTTGCGTCTCACCTTTCATGCCGCTTAGGAGCGATGCACGCATTCACAACACGTTTAGAATGCGGCGTGCGTCACCGAGTCATGGCGAATTCGTTCGGCGACAATCAAAAAACACATTCCACGCACTGCCTGCATTGAGACTTCACTTCAAATGAGCGTACCAGACTTTCTGCGCCTGCCTGTTGCGCCGCAACGAACCACGTCGTGCTGGAAAACGGCAACACGACATGTCCCGCTCTGATGCGCTACGACCCGAAGCGCGGCATCGCGCTATCAGTCAGCGCATGCGCGTTATTTGCCCTGCTGTCCGCTTACGCCACACTGCTCAAACCGCTCAGCGGCCTCGATATCTTTGCATGGCGCGTGATCTGGACGGTGCCTGGCGCGCTTGCGCTTGTGGTGGTGCGCAAACGCCTGCCCATTCTCCGCCAACTTTTTTACCGGATGGTGACCGAGCCCGCATTAGGTTTCGCCATGATCCTGAGCGCCGCGTTGCTTGGTTTGCAATTGTGGGTGTTTCTTTGGGCACCGCTGCATGGACGCATGCTCGAAGTCTCACTCGGTTACTTTCTGCTTCCGCTGGTGATGGTTCTCGTCGGGCGGTTTCACTATCACGAACGTCTGGATGGCTTGCAATGGCTCGCGGTGATCTGTGCTGCTGTCGGCGTTGCGCACGAGCTTTGGGTGACCGGTGCGTTTTCATGGCCGACTTTGCTGGTGTCGCTCGGCTATCCACCGTATTTCATGCTGCGCCGTAGAATCAATCAGGATTCACTCGCGATGTTCACGGTGGAAATGGCGCTGCTGTTACCCGCCGCGATCTTTTTCCTGCTGAGCGGCGATTCGCTGACGATGATCGCCGGTCGCTTCGACATGTGGTGTGTGCTGTTGCCGGGACTTGGCGCGCTCAGCACGCTGGCGCTCGCGTCGTATCTCCAGGCGAGCCGACTATTGCCTGTCGCGTTGTTCGGCATTTTGGGTTATGTCGAGCCCGTATTGCTCGTGTTCGTGTCGATCACGCTGCTCGGCGAATCGCTCAATGCGTCGCAACTCGCGACCTATATCCCCATCTGGATCGCGGTTGCGCTCACCGCGCTGCACGGTGCGCATCTCGTGCGATTCGCGCCGAACTAGCCGCGCCGCTCGCGCGGTTTCGTCGACGCCCACGCAACTCAGCGATGGGCGGCCGCGCGAGCCGGATCGATGCGTGCAGGACCCACTTGCGCTTCGATTGCCTCGCGCAGAGCGGGCCGCCAGCCGTAAGCGAAGAGCGCCTCGGCGAGCACGAAGAGTGGGCCGATCAGCAGGCCGGTCATGTCGTCGATGAAAGCCGGTTTGCGGTGTTCGTAAGCCACGTGTCCGATGAACTGAAACAACCAGCCAGTCACGAAAAGTCCAATGCCGCTTGCGAGCCAGACCACGGTGGACTGCGCCGCAAGCCACTGCCCAAACGCGACGCAAAGCATCGACACGATGGTCATCATGAAGCCAAGCGGCACATCGAGCACGAAGTAATAGACGGTACACGCACCGAACAACGCCCTGGCCGGCGACACGGCGAACGGCAGTGCGCCTACCGCGATGGGGGGCCGGCTCAACAGCACGGCGAGGGCGAGCACGATCATCGGTATGCCGACGAAATGCGTGGCGATATTGCGCCGGTCGCGGTGGTAACCCGCGTATTGCGTAAGCTGGTGCGTCAGCGTTCTCATGGATGCCGCTCCTCCGTCGAAATCAGCATAATCGCGGGCAAACGCATCCGAAACCATCGGGTAGCCGACAATCGGCGGCCGCGTTAAGAGTCGGGCCTCAGTTGGCATGGATATCACGCGATGACAGCAAGGTTTTCAACGGACGAACTTGCCACGACGCTTACGCGCAGCGCGTGGTTTCGCGCGGCACCCGACGCGCTGCAAAAAGAGCTGATCGACGCAGGACGCATCGAGCGGCTCGGCGCCGGTCAACGGCTCTTCTCGCGCGGCGATACCGACGACGGCCTCTATTGCCTGCTCGACGGCTTCATGAGAATCGGCGCCGCGAGTTCGGCGGGCAAGGAAGCGTTGCTCGCGGTGATCGAACCGGTGAACTGGTTCGGCGAGATCGCGCTGTTCGACGAGCGTCCGCGAACTCATGACGCGTACGCCGAACGCGATTCGGATGTGTTTCACGTGCCGCGCGCAGCGCTTGCCGCCATCCTCGAACGCACGCCGGCATTCTGGCATTCGTTCGGTTTGCTGCTCACGCAGAAGTTGCGTCTCGCGTTCGACGCAATCGAAGAAGCTGCGCTGCTGCCCGCTGCACCACGGGTTGCGCGCCGGTTGCTGCTCATGTCGGGCGGTTATGGTGAACCCGGTACGCAGCGGCGCGTCCTGAAGGTTCCTCAGGAAGATCTCGCGATGATGCTCGCGCTTTCGCGTCAGACTATCAATCAGGTGCTCAAACAGTTCGAAACGCAGCACGCATTGCGGCTCGGTTACGCGGAGATCGAGATCATCGATAGGGATAAGCTGGGCGCGCTCGCTGCGTTCGAACCGCGCTCGGATCAGGCGCTCAGGCGTAACTGAAGCCGCGCGCGGCTCGCACTCTAATGCGTCTGCGCCGCAATCGGCCGGCGCGTCAGCGGCCCGATCTGCGCGGCGGGAAGGGTGGAGATCAGCGTGTGCAGCGTGAAGTCGAGATCGTCGACCGCAATGTCGAGCAGCGCACACATTTCGCCACGAACGACTTCGGTGCTCACCACATACACGCCGAGCGGAGAATGAAGCAGTGCGCGCAAAGCGGCACCCGTCTGATCGTCGCGCGATGGCGGCAAAGTCACCTGCAGACGACCACGGGCAGAAGGAAAGGGAATGACGTTGTCGCGTCGAACGGGTGAAGCGCCGCGGGGTTGGGTATCGACGCTGTGCAATGATTCGGTCAGGGCCATGAGTCTGGCGTTCGGTTACGCCACGGTTGATCAGGACGGTTCAAGCATAGATGCACGCAGGTAAAGAAAGTGCAAAAAAGCCCGCGTTCTTCGACAATTTTGCGAACGCCGCTATGTGCGCCCGAAAGGCGGCGGGTTCATAAAAAAAGGCGAGTCCAAAGACTCGCCCTCCCTGAACGGCACCGTTTGGCTTCGATTAACTGCAACTGCTGGCCGCTTCGTGCCGGAGCCGACTACGTGTTATTGCGTTTTTGTCGTGTCGGTTTTGGTGCCGTCGGCTTTCGCCGGGGCTGTGTTGGCCACTTTCGCGCTTCCCGTGTTGGTCTTCGTCGCGCTTGCTTGCGTGGTGGCTTTTTTCGTCGTCTTATGCGTCTTGGCCGTGTGTTTGGCGGAAGTCTTCTTCACGTGCGTCTTGGCCGTTGCCTTCGCAGGCGCTTTCGTTGCCGCTGCGCCTGCATCCGTTGCGTTCGTTTGTGCTGCAGTGCCCGCCTTCAGATTGGCCTGGCCAGCGGGCTGCGTTTGCGCGGGCTGCATGGGTTGCGTGCTGGAGGGAGCGGCCGTTTGAGCAAAAGCGGTCGACACGACCAGAGCGGAAGCGAGAGCGGCGAAAAGCGTCTTCATGGTGTAACTCCTGATGAACCTTAGGGTTCTTGTGTCGCGGCTGACAAGTGTCAGCGCTGCCGGTTTAACGCCGGCCGGGTGACGCCAGTTGACGGCGTCTGGTGACAAAACGTAACCGCTGAAACATATCGGGATCCCGAAACAGTTCTGCTTCGGCCACCGCTGTGCAATGTGCGGATCCTTAGCGGGGTCGACGATTTGTCATCCGTTTCCCCACTCTCCGTCACGGCCGGCTATCGTTGAAAATGGCCTGACTTCTGAGCGCAACGGCGCACAAGAACAGATGAACCGGTCGCATCGAATCGCGCTTCGCCGAGCGCAGGATCCCGCGTTTTTGCACGACTATTTCTCTGGCATCGGTCTGGACATCGGCGCGGGAGCCGATCCGCTTTCTGTGTATGGGCGCTTTTTCCCGGCCATCCAGCAACTGATTGCGTGGAATGCCGAATCGCGCGATGCCGTTCACATGGACGGCGCACCGTCTCACGTGTTCGACTTCGTCCATTCGGATTGCCTAGGACGTTTTTCCAATCCTCACCAGGCTCTCGCCAGATGGCTCGAAATCGTCAAGCCCGGCGGCTATCTGGTATTGACATTGCCGACGCACGTCGCCTCGCCCGGCGAATGTATCTTCACCCTGTCCCGATCGCGCGCGGCGCCACCACACGAGGTCAATGCGTTCGACCTGGTAATGGAGGCATCGGCGGTGGCGACATGCGAACGCGTGTGTGTGGTACGTGAGGCCGACGAAAACCGGCCCCCCGGCGTGACCGCTGCAACGCGCGAGACAGGCGCTTTGGCGATAGAGGTGGTGGTGCGCAAGTGCGATGTTCCCGAACTGCATGCGCTGCTTTCAGCGATCGACACGGCCGACAGCGAGACGGCGGTACTGGAGCGCTGCAGGGAAGCGCTACGACTTTATCCGTATCGCTGCGACACGTACCTGTGCGTGAACATGGCGATGCTGCGCTGGGGCTTTAGTCGCAAGCTCGAGGGAGTGTGGGCGGCGGCCGTGCGACGGCTCCCGCATGAACATCTGCCCAAACTCTTCCACGCGCTGATGCTGATCGCACTGGGCATGCTGAACAAGGGTTTTAAGCGTCGCGAAGCATTGTTTGCGGGAACCGTCTGGCAACGTCGAACGTCGGTGCCGCCGCCCGCTTATGCCGACTGGCGCGGCGAGTCGCTCGAAGGGAAATCGATCGTTATCTGGAGCGAGTTCGGGCTGGGCGACGAAATCTTCTTCTTCCGGTTCGCGCGGATGTTTAGTGAGCGTAGCGGGGCAGCGAGCGTAACGGTCGTTTGCCAGACGCCGTTGGTCGAACTCTTTCGCGCGGCGGGCTCGGGGGCGACGATCTGCGGGGTCAAGGATGCGCGGCAACTGCCGCCGCACGACTACTGGGTCTACCCGCATGCGATCCCGGCGTGGGCTCCGCTGGATATCGACCATTTGCCAGACGTCGTGCCTTATCTGCGAGCGGACCCGGCGCATGCGCCGATCGCTTTGCCGGGCAATCCGCATGCGCTGAAGGTCGGTGTGGTGTTCAAGGGTGCGCCGACGCACGAGAACGACGCCGCCAGGTCATTGCCGTCGCTGGATTGTCTTGCGCCGCTGTTCGCGTTGGACGGCGTCGAGTTCCATGTGATGCAGAAAGGACAAGGGGAGGGCGAGGCTGCCGAATACGCGGCACGCGTGCCTAACGTGCATGACCTCGCACCTTCTATCCATTCATTCGGCGACACGGCGCGCATGCTGGCCGCGCTCGACCTGTTGATCAGCGTGGATACGTCGACGGCCAATCTGGCGGGCGCGATGGGCCGGCCAGTGTGGCTGATGCTGCCCATGCTGTGTGACTGGAGATGGCACCTGGATCGCGACGACAGCCCGTGGTATCCGTCGGTCCGTCTGTTTCGCGAGCGAGGCGAAGGGTGGAGCGAGGTGGTGCTGCGGATTCGGGCGGCACTGGAGCAGCGGCTCGCGGTGCGGTACATCATGGGCGGGGCCGCCTAGATCTGCGCAGCACAGGGAACGCGCAGTCGCCAGACGGCGTCGGGCACCGCTAGACAAACGGATTCGCGACCACGCCCGGCTTTTCGTCCGGCTCGTCGTTAATCCTGGCCGGCAGGCTTGCACCCTGACCCTGCAAATCGGCGACGACCGCGTCCACCGCTTCCTTCAGGGCCAGCGCGGCCTTCAACCCACGCTGGTCACGTGTGAGCGCCAGCGTACCGTTCACCACCACACGCGTCGTGCCATTGGTCAGCGTCAGCGCGTCGCCCTGAATGTTGAGCACGTCGTCGTCGTTCGAATAGGGTTTAAACACCTTTCAGTCCTCCCGGTCGCTGGTCCTTCAGGTTCTCCGGAATACCCGGAAAACGGATGCCTGATGCTGCTTCGAGTTCGTGCAACGTCCTGATGTCGTAACGGTTGGTTGCCACGTTATCGACGACCACTGCGAAAGCAAGTTGCCGCGACGGCACGTAGACGACCTTGAACAGTTGCGTTGGGACGAATACGTGCGTTGGACCGATTGTCTGCAATTGCTGGCCACTGAAAATCGGCCCGGTGACGACATACGTGTCGTCGTAAGACAGCGCGATCCTGCGCACGGAAGTTTCGATACGCGCCCACAGCCGCTGATTGTTCTGCCGATTTTGCGGCACGACATTGGCCAGTGAAAACGATTGTGCCATCGCTTCCTGATTCCAGCGATTGCCCGCCGGGCTCATATGTCCGCGGTCGAAGCCGCTGCGCTTGTAGTCGTCGAGTGTGGCGCCTTCACCGTCGGGCAGACGGGCGTCTTCGAAAAACCGGTTGGTGCGCACCATGTCTTTCGCCGCCTCGATGTGGTCGCGCGTGAGGTGCTCCGCCGACCACAAGGGACCGTGCGTGATGCCCGAGTGCAGCACCGCGAAATCGCTGTAGCACAGCATGCGCGTTTTCGGCGCCATCTTCTGATTGCTCAGAACCGGCCACTGCGCATTGGGTGTGAATTGCGAACAGGAGGGCGCCGCGGCAACGTGTGCGGCGACAGCGAAAAGCAGACAGGCAAGCCACTTCTTCATGGATCGGTCGGTCGAAGGATCGGGCGCAAGAGTATAGCGTTGCGCACTTCAATCGACGACACGAGCGCGAATGAAAAAACGAAATAGAACGATTGACTAAAAAAAACGGGCCGCCTTGCGGCGACCCTAATGCGTGGAGTTCCAACTCTATGCATGCAAACTTAAGATGGCCTTAAAGACAGCGGCCGCTGGTTCAGAGAACCGCGGCATTGGAAAGAACTGAATGACAACCACGCGCTGTGAGGGCAGGGCTCAGGCCACCGAAGCTCAACGGAAAGTTTCGCGCATGAAATGAGCGCCAGAACCTAATTGCCGAACACGCTATTCTCTGCACGCACGGGCTGGCGATCGACGGCCTGCAGTCTCCAGAATCCACTCGTCGGTGCACGATTTTGCACTGCAGTCCAGGCGGCCGCGCCTTGCGCGGCGCTCACGCGTTCCTTGCGGTCGACGTGCAGACCGCGCAGCGTGCAAAGCGGCGCGTCGGTGCTTGGCGCGCAAAGCGTAGTGACGCCGTTGTCGTCGTGTAACTCGCCCCAAGGCGGCAGGTCGATGCCTTGGTGCGCTTCTCTCGACCACCGGCGCTCTTCGGTGTCGAGCCACAACACCGCATAGTCGTGACTGACAGTCGGATCAGACCCGTTGATAAGGATAGTCAGGCGCATGGCATTTCCGTACAGTTTGCGAAGTGATGCCCTAACAGTCTATGCCGCAACGCCTTTTAATCAAGGCGAAAAGGGCGGGGCGCCGCTTGCGGAAAAACGGGCGCATGAAGCGCCCGTATTGTCGCCTCTGCATGCGTACGGCGTGAGCAGCGCGTCGAGTTCGGCGCGTTCGCCTGGGACGTGTGTGCGTGTCAGGCCAGATCCAGCGTGGCCGTCATATCGCCGAGCGGCGCGAGGCCGTTGCTGGCGAACGCGCGGTCGCGCGCCGCAACGCCTTCGAGCGGCGCGAGGCGGTGCACCCGGCTGATTAGACGCAGAATGGAGTTCGTGTCGTACACCGTATGGTCGACGTAGCCCTTCTTCGCGAGCGGCGACACCACGAGTGCCGGAATGCGGGAGCCCGGCCCCCAGCGGTCGCCTTTCGGCGGTGACACGGGGTCCCACCAGCCGCCATTCTCGTCGACGGTCACGATCACTACCGTATTCGCCCATTGCGGCCCGTGCTGAAGGTGGTCGATCACCGCAGCGATGTGGCGATCGCCCGATTCGACGTCCGCGTATCCAGCGTGCATATTCAGATCGCCTTGCGGCTTGTAGAACACAACGGCGGGCAAACGCCCCGCGTCGATGTCTGCAATCAGACGGTTGGTGGACGCGTCGTTGCCAAGACCCGCGTCGCGCAGATACTTGCGGCGCGCAGCGGTTCCCGGTGCGTAATTCGCAAAGTAATTGAACGGCTGGTGGTGGTACTGGAAATCCGGCATCGAGCCCGTGTCCTGGTGTTCCAGCGCATATTGCCAGGCGCCGCTGTACCACGCCCAGTCCACGCCTTTTGCGGTGAGGCGATCGCCGATGGTCGCGTAGTTTTGCGGCGGCAGCACGCGCGGGTTCGACAGATCAGCATAGGCCGGATCGCCGCCTTCAACGGGGCGCACGCTGCTCGGCTGGTAAGGCGGGGCCATGGTGTTGACCGCGTATCCATCGGCGGTGAATGCGCCGTCGTTGACGAATTTCGGCGGCCCATCGAGCGCCGAGGCCGGCGAGTCGTCAGCCACTTTCAGCCGCGAGCCGGTCGGGTCGTCGCCGTCGACCACAGAGGCCAGTTTTTTCGCCGGGCTGTTGTGAATGTCCGGATAAAAGGGCGCCTGCGCCGAGATCAGGAAAATGTGGTTCAGCCACGAGCCACCGAAGGCCGCCATGAAGAAGTTGTCGCACAGCGTGTACTGCTGAGCCAAATTCCATAGACGCAGCGTGTCGGCGGAACTCCGGTAATGCCCCATGACAAGGCCGCCCGAATCGCCCCATGCGGCAAACTGATTGTTGCGGCCCGCGTTGATCTGCATCTGGTTCTGGTAGAAACGGTGCACCAGGTCTCGCGTAATGACGCCTGTGGGCAGCGGCGCGCCCTGCGCGTCGGTCATGTGAAACGGACTGTTGCGCAGATTGGCGATGTCCTTCTGGCCGATCATGTAGCGCTTGCCGTCTACCTCCTGGGCCTGCGGCACGAGGCCGCCCCAGATCGCGGGAAGGCGCGGCAGTGGCGTCTTGCCGTCGCGGTCGAGTTGCAGGTAGCGCTCCGCGCTTACTTTATCCAGCGGATGCTGGACGCCGGGAAAATTGCCGTACAGATTGGCGAAGCTGCGATTCTCCGCGTAGATCACGACAATGTTCTTCACCTGGTCATGCAGCGCGGCGTCGAGCCGCAAATCGGCCGCGCTGCGCGGTGCGCTGCTCGCCACGCTCGGGTCGCTCCTGCCTGCGGTCAGCGCGAGGCCGAGCCCAACGGCGGCGAGGCCGGTGAGGACGCGACGCCGCTCGGGGTCGTCGGGAATGTCGCCGGAAGAAGGCGGCAGGGCGGAGTCGTTGTCGGTCATCGATCAGGCTCGCAACAGGTTGCCGTGAGGCTTCCCGTAAAGGTTTTCATCGGTGTGTGGCGCACGTGTCCACTACAGGCGATTGTGTGCACCCGCACCATGGCAAATTGATGACGCCAAAAATGGGCGGCTAAGGCAACCGGCGTTTGACGCGCCAGCTATTGTGCGTTGCGTCAACCGCAAGCAGCAGCCAATGTTTCGCATCGACGGGATGACGCTTTTGCGTAGCGTAACGGTCGACCGTCAATTCGAGTTCGTCATGGGCGCGCCGGTGGCAGGTGGCATGGGCGCCGGAACCGTCCGCGAATTCGACGATCGCAGCGGCGGCGCCCGCAGGCCCAGGCAGATGCGCAATGCGCACGGCGCAACCCGGATACAGATGCGAGTCGGCGACGTGAATCTGGATGGATTCGGACATGAGCATGGCCTCCGGACGCCTGGCAGGAACGAAACGCGGTTGCGACGCGTCCCGCAGTGGACCGGATGAAAGCATAGCACCGCGTCAACTGAAAGCGGATGCAAACGCGTGCGATGCAGACGCATGCGATGCAAACGCATGCGGTGCGAGGGCATGCGGTGCGAAGGCATGTGAGGCAAACGCTTACGATGTCAACGCACGGTCACCCACACCGATCGCCAAGCGCCCGTGATAAATGGCGCCCGCATGCTTCGCGCTATCATGCTGACCTATACACGGTAGACATGCAGGGCAGCGAGGATGGCAAAAGAAGAGCAATCAGGAGCGGGACGCAGGCCCACGAGGGCACGCGTGGTGCTGGAGGGAGCGTTGACCAGGACGGAGGGCGCGGAGCCGCCTGAATCCGCGGAATCCGCCGACGACGAGAACGCCGCCGGATCGACTTACCTTGTGCCGGGGCTCGAACGCGGCCTGCGCATACTCGCTGAATTCAGCGCGCGCGAGCCTGTGCTTGGCGCGCCGGAATTGTCGAAGCGAATCGGCATTCCGCGCACCACGACTTTTCGCCTGCTACAGACGCTTGAAGCGCTGGGTTTTCTCGAGCGCGTGAATGGCGACCGTTCTTTTCGCCTCAGCGTCGCCGTGTTGCGCCTCGGCTTCGAATACCTCAGTTCGCTGGAACTGACCGACGTCGGAACGCCGATTCTCGAGCGTCTGCGCGATACCACCGGTCTCAGTTCGCACCTGCTGATTCGCGATCAACGCGACGTGGTGTTCGTCGCCAAAGCGCAAACTCACGAGCCGATGTTCAGCTCCGTCAAGGTACATGTCGGTACGCGTCTGCCCGCGCACGCCACGGTCCACGGACAGGTGCTGATGGGTGACCTGAGCTTTGACGAATTGCGGCAGCTCTATCCAGAGCCGCAACTGGAACGCTTTACTGAACGCACGCCCGCTACGGTCGAAGAGTTGTACGAGCGGGTGCGGGAAAGTGCGGCGCTAGGTTATGCGTTGAGCGAGGCATCGTTCGAGCGCGGCATCTCGGTGGTCAGTGCGCCGGTGCGTGACCAGAGCGGCAAGATTGCCGCTGCGCTCACCGTCACCATCCCACGCTCGGATATCGGCGAAGCGGAAGAGCGCGAGCCGCTCGTGGTCGCCGTGTGCCAGGCGGCGCTCGAACTGTCGGAACGCCTGAGCTATCGTCCGCGTCCGGACGATCCAACTGCCGCGAGGGCGCGCCGCAAGCCGGTGCCTGCAGGCTGATCCCACATCGCCTCTGAGCGCCAACGTCAAACGGCCCCGCTGCATCTATAGCGGGGCCGTTTTTTTTCATACGTGTCCACCAGGTGCAATCAGAACGAGTGATGAATTCCGGTCAGAACGATCGTCTGATTGCGGCCGCTCGACACGCCTGCCGTGAAAAACGCGGCGTCCGTGTTCGATCCCGCGCGCTCGTATAGCGCGTTCACATATAACTGCGTCGACTTCGACAGCGCGTAGATATCGCCGATCTCGAATTGCGTCCAGCGATGACCCGCCAGCGTCGTGGTCGCGGCGCCGCCCGCTATGCTATTAAACGGCGTGAACTGGTAGCTGGCGCCCGCATCGTAGCTTTGATACGTGTTCGAATGACCGGCATATTCCAGTTTCACACGCGTGTACAAACCGTGCACCAGCAGTTTGCCGAACTGATACGACGCGCCCGCGCCCATGTTCTCGACTTTGTCAGCGGTGTAATTTGCTGCCGCTACACCCTGGAAGTTCGTGATGCCGGTCGTAACGATCGACGGCGTGCGGTTGTGTTCGTTCGCATAGACCGCGCCGGCCTTGAATGGACCGTTCGCATAGCTCAGCGCAAAGCTCTCCGTCTTGCCGGTCGAAAAGTTGGTGGTGTTGCCGAGGCCTAACATCGCGCCCGCACTGAAGCCGTAGAAGCTTGCCGAGCGGAATTTCACCGAGTTGTCGAATGGCACGACGCCGGTGTCGGCAAGTTCGTCGATATTGCCCGGATGGAACGCATACCAGCTCGCGGCCAGATAAGCAGTGCTTAGCGGCCCCAGCACGTCGAAGCTGAATGGCGTCTGATGGCCGAGCGTAAGCGTTCCTATCTTGTCCGAACTCAGGCCAACAAATGCCTGGCGATTGAACAGCGTACCGGCTTTAGCAAAGCTTCCTGTGTTCGTGTAGAAGCCGTTCTCCAACTGAAAAACCGTCTTCAGTCCGCCACCCAGATCCTCTACGCCTTTCAGGCCCCAGCGGTCCGGCTGCATGTTGCCCTGTTCTTCGATCCACTTCGAATGCCCGCCTGCATTGCTGACGTACGCGATACCGGCATCCAGGCTGCCGTATAGCGTCACACTGCTCTGCGCCCATGCGCCAGTGGTTGCGCAGATTGCCGTCAAACCGGCCGCCATGATGTGCTTCACCGTTTGGTTCTCCTGATCACACGACGGATGGGCTAGCCGATGTCGTCGTCCCTGATCCTTGCTGTGGGTTAAATGCAGTTCTGGTTTATGCGCCAAAACCGCCACGCTTTTGTTCCACCTATGGGCGTATGTATCGCCTATGGAAAATTATAGTGAGTTCGGAAGTGGTCAAAATAATTTTTCGGACCCCGTACAAACCCGGATCAGCGCTAGCGTGTTTTCGTGCGGGATCCGTGAAAGGCACGGTTTAAAAGGCTCCCAGCGGGCTCCGTAGCAACTCTCTGAAGCACGCAATGCTGTGTTGCGCCAACCACAGTCGGTGTTTTCCCCTACCGCTTCAGATTTTTATTTTTTCTCGCCAAAGCCACTCCTATAATTATCCATACAAGAACTGATGTTCCTTGTATGGAACAAAAAGCTTCAGGAGAACCCGAGAATGACTGAACAATGGCGCTGCGCCGGCCATGCCGGCGATCTGTCCGATGACGCGCCGATCGAGTTCAAGCTCGACGGGACCGAAATCGGTATCTACAAGGTGGGCGGCGAGTTGTACGCGCTCGAAAACGTCTGTCCTCATGCCTATGCGCTGCTGACGCAGGGGTTTATCGACGGCGACACCGTCGAATGTCCGCTGCACGAAGCTGTGTTTCATATCCCCACCGGTAAATGCCTGAAAGAGCCCGGCGGCCGCGACCTGAAGATGTACTCCGTACGTCTTGCGGGTGAAGAAATCCAGATCAAGGTGGAATGACATGCGAGAGCAAACCGTGAACTTCAATCCCTTCCTGAAGCCCTGGCTTGCGCCGCAGCCAAATAACGTTGCCGGCAAGGGTGTGATCGAAAAGCCAGGCGAAACCGAAAACTTCATCTGGCAGACGCGCAAGGCCGAGCCGACGCAGTACGAAAACGACTTCGGCGACGCGCTCGAAAAAGTGTTCGAAGCCGGCGCGGTGGAGTTGCAGGAAGTCGTCGACGGCCTGAATCGCGTGGGCTTTCGCACGCCGGAAGGCAGCGCGTGGGACAGCGCGCGTCTTGCCGCCGAATTCCGCCTGCTCGCCGAATAAGCGCGCGTTTCCGAGCACGTCTCACCGCTTTCGTCTCTGGAGTCTTGCATGTCGTCCCCCCAAACAACGAATCAACGCGCGGCCGATCCCATCCAGTCGTATCTGGACCAAGGTCTGCGCAACTACTGGTATCCCGTCGCGCCAAGCTGGCAAGTGGGCGACGCGCCGATCGGCATCACCCGTCTGGGCGACCAGATCGTGCTGTGGCGCGACCGTGTGGGCAAAGTCCGCGCGCTCGAAGACCGCTGCCCGCACCGAGGCGCGCGTCTGTCGCTCGGCTGGAACCTCGGCGGCAGCGTCGCGTGCTGGTATCACGGCATTGAAGTCGATGGCGAAGGTGCGGTCGTCAAGGTGCCGGCGGTGTCGGCGTGCCCGCTGGAAGGCCAGAAGTGCGTGAAGTCGTATCCCGTCGAAGAACACGCCGGCGCGATTTTCCTGTGGTTCGGCGACGAAGCGCATAAGGAACCCGCGCCGCTGAATCTGCCGGAAGAACTGGTCGGCGACGAGTATGCGAGCTTCCTGTGCATGTCGCACTGGAAATGCAATTACCAGTACGCAATCGACAATGTGATGGACCCGATGCACGGCGCGTATCTCCACGCGACGTCGCACTCCATGGCCGAAGGCGACAAGCAGGCCGACATGCGCGTGCGCAAGACGGAAACCGGCTTGATGTTCGAGAAGGTTGGCCAGCGCGACGTGAACTTCGACTGGGTGGAACTCGGCGAAACCGGCACGCTGTGGATGCGTCTCGCGATTCCGTACAAGAAGAAGTTCGGGCCGGGCGGCAATTTCGGGATCATCGGCTTCGCTGTTCCCGTCGACGAAAACAACTGCCAGGTGTACTTCTGGCGGACGCGCAAGGTGCAGGGCTGGCAGCGCGATGCATGGCGCTTCCTGTATCGCAATCGCCTGGAAGGTCTGCACTGGGCCGTGCTGGAACAGGATCGCTACGTACTCGAAAGCATGGCGCCGAATGCGCGCGACCACGAATTCCTCTATCAGCACGACGTGGGCATGACACGCGTGCGTCGCCTGTTGCGTCAACGCGCACAGCAGCATTTCGCCGATCTGGACGCGCATCGCGCTCAGGCGCAGGACGCCGGTCAGCACGCGCAAGCGAGCCCCAGTCATGCATAGCGATGGGGTCGACAACAACCCGGTCGTCGCACTCGACGGCTTGCGCGTGCTCGTCACGGGCGGCGCGCGCGGTCTCGGCGCAGCGTTTGTTCGTGCGTTGCTGCAGGCCGGTGCGAGCGTGGTGTTCGGCGACGTGCTGCACGAAGAAGGGAAAGCGCTCGCAGCGTCGCTCGCTGGCGAGGGCCGTGCGATCACGTTTTTGCCGCTCGATCTTGCCGACCCTGCGAGCATCGACCGCTTTGTGCAACAGGGCGCGGCGCAGCTTGGCGGCGTCGACGCACTGATCAATAACGCGGCGATCACCCACTCCGGCGGCAAGTTCGCCGACGAGCTGTCGGTAGACACGTGGGACGCCGTGATGAATGTGAACGTGCGCGGAACGTGGCTCATGAGCACTGCCGCGCTGCCCTATCTGCGCGAATCGTCGCGCGGCAGCATCGTGAATATCGCATCGGACACGGCGATGTGGGGCGCGCCGAAGCTGCTTGCGTACGTCGCGAGCAAGGGCGCGGTGATTTCGATGACGCGCTCGCTGGCACGCGAATTCGGCGCGCACAACGTGACGGTCAACGCAATCGCGCCGGGACTGACCGAGGTCGAAGCCACCGCCTATGTGCCCGCCGAGCGTCATCAGTACTACTTGCAAGGCCGTGCGCTCACGCGTGCCCAGCTTCCCGGCGACGTGACGGGGCCGGTGCTGTTCCTGTTGTCCGATGCTGCGCGCTTCGTGACGGGTCAGTTGTTGCCCGTGAACGGCGGCTTCGTGATGAATTGATCTTGTCGAATCGAAAGGAGAAAGAGATGGCGGACGCCGATATCGAACGCAAATCGTGGGAGCAGCCCGCGGATGCGAGTTTTTCGCAATGGCTGGACAGCCGCGTGGCGCGCCTGGAAACGCGCCGCTACGACTGGGACGCGCTGAAGTTCCAGGCCGACTACGACCCGAAATATCGCCGTGCGCAAATGCGCTACGTCGGCACGGGCGGCACGGGTGTCGCAAAGGACATGAACACGGTGCCCGCAGGCGGCTTCACGTTTTCGACAATGGTGATTCCCGCCGGCAACATTGGCCCGAGCCATATTCATATGGACGTCGAAGAAATTTTCTTCGTGCTGCGCGGCAAGATGAAAGTCATCTGCGAGAAAGACGGCGAAAGCTGGGAAGCCGTGCTCGGCGAGCGCGATCTGATTTCAGTGCCGCCAGGGGTTTATCGCACGGAAGTCAACATCGGCGAAGAAGACGCGCTGATGTGCGTGATGCTCGGCTCGCCGAAGCCAGTCACGCCGACCTATCCGCCGGATTCGCCACTGGCCAAATTGAAGCGCTAGGCCGCCGCGTTTATCCGCGCAATTCGAATACCTCGCGAAGGAAATCATGTCCGCAGTCCAGTCCATCACCGCCGGTCAGAACGCTACGCTCGAAGCGCGCCTGTCGCGCTTTCCCGCGCGGGAGATCCGGCTGGCTTCGCAGCGCACCGTCGGTTATCGCGAGGCAGGCGGCACGCAAAAAGACGCGTTGCCGCTGGTGTTGCTGCACGGCATTGGCTCGGGCGCGGCTTCGTGGGTGCAGCAGTTCGAGGCAATCGGCGGCGCGCGCCGTGTGCTTGCGTGGGATGCGCCGGGTTATGGCGCGTCCACGCCGGTCGCGGCTCAATCGCCGGTTGCAGCCGACTACGCCGCCGTGCTTGCCGAATGGCTCGACGCGCTCGGCATTGGCCGCTGCGTGCTGGTGGGCCATTCGCTCGGTGCGATCATCGCAGGAGCGTTTGCGGCGGCCAATGCGCAGCGCGTGGCCGGCTTGCTGCTGTTGTCGCCGGCCGGCGGCTACGGCGCGGCGTCGGCGCAAGTGCGCGACACGAAGCGCGACCAGCGTCTCGCGATGATCGCCGAACTCGGCCCGCGCGGGCTTGCGGAAAAACGCAGCGTGAACATGCTGTCCGCTCACGCGAGCGAGGAGGCCCGCGCGTGGGTCCGCTGGAACATGGCGCGCGTCATTGCACAGGGTTATGCGCAGGCTACGCATCTGCTCGCCAACGCCGATCTCGCGAGCGATCTTGCGCGCTATCGCGGCCCCATCGACATCGCGGTCGGCGCCGACGACACCATCACGACGCCCGAGGCCTGCGAGCGGCTTGCGCTCGCCGCGGGCACCCCGTTGCGGGTGGTGCCGCGCGCGGGGCACGCTGGTTATATCGAGGCACCCGCTGTGTACACCGCGATCATCGACACGTTCTGTCGCACGAGCGACGGACAACGGAGCCATGAATGACGCCCGACACGATTAACGCCGAGCGCGACGCGGACGAAGACCGTAGCGACACCGGCAACGACACGAGCGGCGACACCGCTTACCGCGTGCCCGGTCTCGAACGTGGTCTGAAAATTCTCACCGAGTTTTCACCGCGCGAGCCGGTACTCGGCGCGCCGGAATTATCGAAGCGCCTGAAGATTCCCCGCACGACGGTGTTCCGTTTGCTGCAAACGCTCGAATCACTGGGCTTTCTCGAACGCGCCGACAAGGACCGCAACTATCGCCTCGGCGTGGCCGTCTTGCGGCTCGGTTTCGAATACCTGAGTTCGCTCGAACTGACCGATCTCGGTCTGCCGATTATCGAAGCGCTGCGCAGCGACACCGGCCTCACGAGCCATATCGTGATTCGCGACGGACGCGACGTCGTATTCGTCGCGAAGGCGCAGAGCCACGCGCCGATTTTCAGTTCGGTGAAGGTGAACGTCGGCACGCGCTTGCCGGCGCATGCCACTACACACGGCCAGGTGCTGATGGGCGACATGACCCTCGACGACCTGAGAAAGCTCTACCCCGAGCCGGAACTGGAGCGCTTTACCAAACAGACACCGGCCACGCTCGAGGACCTGTACGAACGCATTCGCGACGACGCACAACGCGGTTTCGCGATCAGCGAGTCGTCGTTCGAGCGCGGCATTTCGGTGGTCAGCGCGCCGGTGCGCAACGACACAGGACGCATTGTCGCCGTGATCACGACGACGATTCCGCGCCACGAGATCGACGCGTCCCTGCTCGATAGCGGGCTGATCGACAAGGTGCGCCGCGCAGCCGACGAACTGTCGCAACGGCTCAACTACCGGCCGAAAGGCGGCCCGAACGCGGGCAGCCACTACATGAAGGCATTGGGACTCTGATGATTCAAATCGATTTGACCGGGCAGGTCGCGGTCGTGACGGGCGGTTCGTCCGGCATTGGGCTTGCCACCGCCGAACTGTTTCTGCGAGCAGGCGCATCGGTGGCGATCTGCGGTCGTGACAGCGAGCGCCTGGCCCACGCGCAAGCCGCGCTGAAAGACAAGGTTGGCGGCGCCCAGTTGCTCGCCCAAACCTGCAACGTGCTCGACGAAGAAGAAGTCGGCGCGTTCGCGCAGGCGGTACAGGCACGGTTTGGACGCACCGACATGCTGGTGAACAACGCGGGCCAGGGCCGCGTGTCCACGTTTGCCGATACGTCCGATGACGCCTGGCGCGAAGAACTCGACCTCAAGTACTTCAGCGTGATCCGCCCGACGCGCGCATTCCTGCCGATGTTGCGCGAAGCCGCCGGCGCGGACCGGACGGCGTCGGTGGTCTGCGTGAATTCGCTGCTCGCGCTGCAGCCGGAGCCGCATATGGTGGCGACCTCGTCGGCGCGTGCCGGGGTGCAGAACCTGATCAAGTCGCTGGCGGTGGAACTCGCGCCGCAACGCATCCGCGTGAATTCGATTCTGATCGGCATCGTCGAATCGGGTCAATGGCGCCGGCGTTACGCGAAAGACGCGCAACCGGGGCAGAGCTGGGAAGACTGGACCGCCGAACTCGCACGCAAGAAACACATTCCGCTGGGCCGCTTCGGCAAACCCGAAGAAGCCGCTCAAGCGCTTTTTTATCTGGCTACGACGCTGTCGTCCTATACGACGGGCGCTCACATCGATGTTTCTGGAGGCGTTGCACGACATGTCTAATAAAACCACCGTTGGCGAGCTGATCGCCGCCTTTCTCGAGCAATGCGGCGTTCAAACCGCATTCGGCGTGATCTCGATCCACAACATGCCGATCCTCGACGCGATCCATCAGCGCGGCAAGATCCGCTACGTCGGCGCGCGCGGGGAAGCGGGCGCGGTCAACATGGCCGACGGCCTCGCGCGGGTGTCCGGCGGCCTCGGGGTCGCGTTCACCAGCACGGGCACCGCGGCGGGTAATGCGGCGGGTGCGATGGTCGAAGCGCTGACCGCCGGCACGTCGCTGCTGCACATTACTGGCCAGATCGAAACCGAGTATCTCGATCAGGACCTCGCCTATATCCACGAAGCGCCGGACCAGTTGTCGATGCTGCATTCGATTTCGAAGGCCGCGTTCCGCGTGCGTTCGGTCGATACCGCACTGCCGACCGTCCGCGAGGCCGTGCGCGTCGCGCAGACCGCGCCAAGCGGTCCGGTGAGCGTCGAAATTCCGATCGATATTCAGGCCGCCGAAGTGGATTGGCCGGCTGACCTCGCCGCGCCGCACGTCACGGCGCTGACGCATTGCAGTCAGCGCGTCGCGCAACTCGCCGACCAGCTCGCGAAGGCGAAGCGCCCGCTGCTATGGCTTGGCGGCGGCACACGTCATGCGCGTGCTGCGGTGGAACGTCTGGTCGCACTAGGTTTTGGCGTGGTCACGAGCGTGCAGGGCCGCGGCGTGCTGCCGGAAGACCATCCCGCCACACTCGGCGCGTTCAACGTCCACCCGGCCGTGGAAAGCTTTTACAAAACCTGCGACGCACTGCTGGTGGTCGGGTCGCGCTTGCGCGGCAATGAGACGCTCAAGTACAAGCTCGCGCTGCCCCAGCCGCTGTATCGCATCGACGCCGACGCGCTCGCCGACAACCGCGGCTATCGCAACGAGATGTTCATTCATGGCGATGCGTCGGCGGTGCTCGACGAACTTGCCACGCTGCTCGAAGGGCGCCTCAAGGTGGACCCCAAATTCGCGCAGGATCTGGCCGGCGCACGCGAAAGCGCGGTCGCCGACGTAGGCAAGGGTCTCGGCCCGTACAAGCGCCTCGTCGATGCTTTGCAGCAGGCCGTGGGCCGCGACTACAACTGGGTGCGCGACGTCACGATCTCGAACAGCACGTGGGGCAACCGCATGCTGAAAATTTTCTCGCCGCGTGCCGGTGTCCATGCGCTCGGCGGCGGCATCGGCCAGGGTATGCAGATGGGCATTGGCGCAGCGCTCGCCGGCAACGCGGCGAAGACTGTCTGCCTCGTCGGCGACGGCGGCCTGATGGTCAACGTCGGCGAACTGGCCACGGCCGTGCAGGAAAACGCCAACGTGATGATCGTGCTGATGAACGATCAGTGCTATGGCGTGATCCGCAACATTCAGGACGCGCAGTACGGCGGTCGGCGCTGCTATGTGGACCTCCATCAGCCGGATTTCGCGCAGTTCTGCGAGAGCCTGAAGCTCACGCATTACCGCATCAGGTCGCTCGATCAGGCCGATTCGATCATCCGCGAAGGCATGGCGAAAAGCGGGCCGGTGCTGGTGGAAGTGGACATGCTGTCGGTCGGCTCGTTTGCCACCGCGTTCGCCGGTCCGCCCGTCAAGGAACAGGAGCCGGAACATGCGTGATGCGGGCTATGCCGGACACCGCGCAGCCGTCGATGTCGCGATGATCGGCTTCGGCGCGATCGGCCAGGCGGTGTATCGCTCGGTCGCCGCCGATCCGACGGTGCGCGTGTCGCACGTGATCGTGCCGGAGCGGCACATGGCGTCGGTGCGGGACGTAGTGGGCTCGGACGTGGACGTGGTCGCGTCGGTCTCCGCGCTGAGCAGCCAGCCGCACTTCGCCCTCGAATGCGCGGGTCACAGCGCGCTGGTCGATCACGTGGTGCCGCTCCTGAAGGCCGGCACCGATTGCGCGGTGGCCTCGATCGGCGCGCTGTCCGACGTACTGTTGCTCGACGCGCTGTCGGCCGCCGCCGACGAAGGCGATGCAACACTCACGCTGCTCTCCGGCGCGATCGGCGGCGTGGATGCACTTGCGGCGGCCAAGCTCGGCGGCCTCGACGAAGTGCTCTACACCGGCCGCAAGCCGCCGGCCGGCTGGCTCGGCACGCCTGCGGAACAGGTCTGCGATCTGAACACGCTGAACGAGGAGCGGATGATTTTCGAAGGCAGCGCGCGCGAAGCAGCGCGTCTTTATCCGAAGAATGCCAACGTTGCCGCCACCATCGCGCTTGCCGGCCTCGGTCTCGACCACACCACTGTCAGGCTGATCGCCGATCCGAACGTAACGCGCAACGTGCATCGCATCGTGGCGCGCGGCGCGTTCGGCGAGATGTCGCTGGAGATGTGCGGCAAGCCGCTGCCGGAGAACCCCAAGACGTCCGCATTGACTGCGTATAGCGCGATCCGTGCGCTGCGCAATCGCGCGGCACGCTGCGTGATCTGACTTATCCGTTGAATAGCTGAAGCAAACCGGAATGACCGACATGACTCACTTCGATACCAGCCTTGTGCCCACTGGCGATATTTTCATCGGCGGCGAATGGCGGCAAGGGCGCGGCAACCCGTACACAAGCCTGTATCCGGCGGACCAGTCGGTCAACATGGAAATCTCCACCGCGAATGCCGACGACGCGCGCGAGGCGGTCGAAGCCGCCGACCTCGCCTGGCGCAAAGCGGACTGGTCCGGACTGAAGCCGCATCAGCGCGCGCTGATTCTGTATCGGATCGCCGATCTGATCATGGCGCGTCACGAAGCGCTCGCACAACTGCAGCGCCGCGACAACGGCAAGCCGATCGGCGAAACGCGTGTGCTGGTGGCGAGTGCCGCGAACACGTTCCGCTACTTCGCGGCTTGCCTCGAAACGCTCGACGAAGACGTCACGCCATCGCGCGGCGACTATCTGACGATGAGCGTCTACGAGCCGATTGGCGTGATCGCGGCGATCACGCCTTGGAATTCGCCGATCGCGTCGGACGCGCAGAAGCTCGCGCCGGCACTTGCGGGCGGCAACGCGGTCGTGCTTAAGCCCGCTGAGGTGACGCCGCTAATTTCGCTCGCGCTTGCGCGCATTTGCGAGGAAGCGGGTGTGCCGAAGGGTGTTGTCAGCGTTCTGCCGGGCAAGGGTTCGGTGATCGGCGATGTGCTGGTGCGTCATCCGCTGGTGAGAAAGGTGTCGTTCACCGGCGGCACCGAGGTGGGCCGAGGCATTGCGCGGCTTGCTGCTGACAAGTTGATGCCCGTCTCGCTCGAACTCGGCGGAAAGTCGCCCACCATCGTATTCGACGACGCGGACCTCGACCATGCGGTCAACGGCGTGCTGTACGGCATTTTCAGTTCCTCCGGGGAGGCGTGCATCGCGGGCTCGCGTCTGTTCGTGCAGCGCCCGATCTACGACGTGTTCATGAAGCGCCTTGCCGAAGGCGCACGCAAGTTGCGCGTGGGCGATCCGTCGCGCAGTGAGACGCAAATGGGTCCGCTGATTACTGCCGCGCATCGCGAGAGCGTCGAGCGTTACGTCGCGTTGGGCCTTCAGGAAGGCGGCCGCCTGCTGTGCGGCGGCGAGCGTCCGGTGGGCGATGGACGCGAAGCCGGCACCTACTATCAACCGACCATTCTCGAAGGACTCACGAACGACGCGCGCATCTGCCAGGAGGAAATCTTCGGCCCGGTGCTGGTCGCCATGCCGTTCGACGACGAAGCATCGTTATTGAAAGACGCGAATAACAGCGTGTTCGGTCTTGCCGCCGGCATCTGGACGCGCGATTACAAGCGCGCTTACCGCACGGCGCGTGCGCTGGAAGCGGGCACCATCTGGATCAATACCTACAAGCTGTTTTCGATTTCCACCCCGTTCAGCGGCTGGAAAGAAAGCGGCATGGGACGCGAAAAGGGCCGGCTCGGCATTCGCGAATACATGCAGCAGAAAAGCCTTTACTGGGGCTTGAACGACGCGCCGCTGGCGTGGGCCAACTGATACGCAGGATAAGCAAGAGGCACGTTATGACGATTCTCGGCATCGAACAGATTACATACGGCGTGACGGATCTGGCTACCTGTCGCCGCTTTTTCGCGGACTGGGGCCTGAAGGAAGTCGCGCACGACGAAACACGCGCGCGCTTTGAAACGCTCAACGGCTGCACGATTCTGGCCGTCAACGCGAACGATCCATCGCTACCGCCCGCGTTCGAGGAAGGCCCGACCTTGCGGGAAGTGACATGGGGCGTTGCGACGAAAGCGGAGCTCGACGAACTGCGCGGCCGCTTCGCGGGTCAGCCGGGCCATGTCGAAACCGATGACGCGGTGGGCTGCATCGACCCGAACGGCATGGCCATTCGCGTGGAAGTGACCCGCAAGCGCGCGCTCGACATTCAGGGTTCGCCTTCGAACGTGTGGGGCCAGACGCTGCGCGTCGATCAGCCTTCGCCGATATACGAGCGCGCCGAGCCGGTCGAAGTGGGCCACGTGGTGTTCTTCACCAACAGGCTCGCGGAGCAGGAGAAGTTCTATCAGGAACTGCTCGGCTTCGAAATGTCGGACCGTTACCCGGGCCGTGGCGCGTTCATGCGCTGCGCGCCGCACGGCGGTCATCACGACATCTTTCTGCTTGCGTTGCCTGGCGGCAAACGCGGTCTGAATCACGTGGCGTTCACGGTGCGCGATATCCACGAAGTGTTCGGGGGCGGCATGCATATCAGCCGATGCGGCTGGGAAACGCAGCTTGGGCCGGGACGTCATCCGGTGTCGTCGGCGTACTTCTGGTATTTCCAGAATCCGGCGGGCGGCCTGATCGAGTACTACGCCGACGAAGACCAGCTCACGCCCGAGTGGCAGCCACGTGACTTCGAACCTGGGCCGACCGTGTTTGCGGAGTGGGCGATCGATGGCGGCATCGACGGTACGACGCGTCGCCAGAAAAACGCGAAGGCGCCCGAAGGCAAGTTCATGACGGAGCAGAAGAAATGACGGACGTTGCTGTCGAGAAGGCGCAAGCCGCGCATGCCGGCCTCGAGGCGCCGCACACCATCGTGGTGATCGGTGGCGGTCAGGCGGCCGGCTGGGTCGTGAAGACGCTGCGAAAGGAAGGCTTCGCCGGTCGCCTCGTGATGATCGCCGACGAGATCCATTTGCCCTACGAACGCCCGCCGCTCTCGAAAGCCGTGCTGGCGGGAGAAGCGGATATCGAAACCGTGCGCCTCGTCAAACCGGACGATGTCGGCGCGCTGAGCGTCGAAGCGTGGCAGCCCGATTGCGCGACGTCGATCGATCGGGCGCAGCGGATCGTGCGCACGCAGTCGGGCCGCGACGTGCATTACGACCGGCTCGTGATCGCGACGGGCGGCGCGGCGCGCCGCTTGCCGGCATCGTTGGTGAAGACTTCGCACATTGCCTATCTGCGCACGCTCGACGAAGCGGTGGCGCTCGGCGAGCGTTTGCGCGCGAGCAAGCGTGTGCTGGTGGTGGGCGGCGGCTGGATTGGTCTCGAAGTCGCGGCGACGGCGCGCAAGCTCGGTGTCGAGGCGACCGTCGTGGAGGGCGCGCCGCGCTTGTGCGCGCGTTCGTTGCCGCCGATGGTCTCGGACTTCCTGCTGGCGTTGCATCGCTCGAATGGCGTTGACGTGCGTCTGAATGCATCGCTCGTTTCGATCGCCGACCATCCGGGCGACGCCAGCCGGATTTGCGCGACGTTCGCCGACGGCGCGACACTCGACGCGGATTTCGCGGTCGCGGGCATCGGCCTGACGCCCCACACGGCGCTTGCCGAGGCGGCGGGCATCAAGGTGGAAGACGGCATCGCCGTCGATCAGTTCGGCGCCACCGACGACCCGCGCATTTTCGCGTGCGGCGACGTCGCGAATCATCCGAGCGCGTGGCTCAAGCGCCGCGTGAGGCTCGAATCGTGGGCCAATGCGCAGAACCAGGCGATCGCCGTGGCGAAGGCATTGCTCGGCCAGTTCGAACCGTATGCGGATATTCCATGGTTCTGGTCCGATCAATACGACGTGAACCTGCAGATTCTCGGCGACATCCCCGGCGACGCGCAGCTTGCCGTGCGCGGCGATCTGCCGGGCAAGCGCGCGACGCTGTTTCACCTGGAAGACGGCGCGATTCGCGGCGTGATTGCGATCAATACGCCGCGCGAACTGAAACTGTCGCGCAAGTGGATGAATCAAGGCCGGACCATCGACCTTGCCACCCTGACCGACGCCTCAACGGCGCTTGCCTAACCACATCTACGGACGGCACAACGGCATGAGAACCATCGACAACACCTTGGGAGACCGCAGCAGCGCCGGTGTCTCCGGTCCTGTGACGCGAGGCTCGATCATCGCGCGGCTTGAACGCTTGCCGAAGAACGCGATGCAGGTGCGAGCGCGCATTCTGATCGGGCTGGCGACGTTCTTCGACGGCTTCGACGTGATCGCGATCGCGGCGACTCTGCCGATCCTGATTGCGAAGTGGCATCTGACGCCGTGGGAGATCGGCTTTCTGATCGGCTCCGGCTCCGTCGGCCAACTGATCGGCGCGTTCGTTTTTCCGTGGTTCGCGGAACGCAATGGCCGCGTGAAGGCGATTGCGCTCAGTTCGGGGATCATCGGCATCACGAGCATTGCATGCGGTTTTGCGCCGACGTTTGCGGCGTTCGTCGTGTTGCGGGTGATCCAGGGGCTGGGGCTGGGCGGCGAGCTGCCGGTGGCTGCGACCTATATCAACGAGATCAGCCGCGCGCATGGCCGTGGCCGCTTTGTGCTGCTGTATGAAATCGTCTTTCCGGTCGGGTTGCTTGCGTCGAACGCGTTGGGTGCGTGGATCGTGCCGCGCTTTGGCTGGCAGGCGATGTACTTCATCGGCGGCATGCCGTTGATTCTGTTTTTCGTGTTGCGCAAGCTGGTGCCGGAATCGCCGCGGTGGCTCGCCGAACACGAGCGGATGGCCGACGCGGACGCCGCCGTGCATGCATTCGAGCGCGCGGCGAAGGGTCCGCTGCCGCCGCTTGCGCATTCCGCAGAGTTCGACGCGATGGCGAACCGTCACCCGAAGCGCCGCATGAGCGATCTGTTCGGACCGGCCTATCTGAGGCGCACGATGGCGGTGGCCATGTTGTGGATCACCTGCGGCTTCATTCAGTACGGTCTGTCGACGTGGTTGCCGACCATCTACCGCACCATTTATCACGCGCCGCTGCAACTGGCGTTGAATCTGGCAGTGGCTGCTTCGGTGCTTGGCGTGGTGGGCTCGCTGACGTGCGCGTTGCTGGTCGACAAGGTGGGACGCAAGCCGATCATCAACCTGTCATTCGTGGCGTGCGCGATTTCACTGCTATTGGCAGGCGTGTTTCACGACTCGTCGGTCTATGTGGTCGCAACGTGCTGTGCGTTCTCATTGGGTTTTCTCGCGTGCGGCTTTATCACGGCCTATGTGTACACGCCGGAGCTGTACCCGACGAGTATCCGTGCGATGGGCTGCGGCGTGGGCGGCGCATGGTTGAAAGTTGCGGCGATTTTCGCGCCGGCGATCGTATCGAAAACGATGATTGGCGGCAATCTGCAGGTGGCGTTTTATATTCTGGCAGCGGTGCCGTTCATCGCCGCAATTGCCGTGCATTTTCTTGGGATCGAGACCAAGGGAAAAGTGCTGGAACAACTCGAAGCGTGATGGGGAGTTGGGACGCGAGGGAGGTGTGGCGGTGTAGCGGCGATGTGCGGTCGTGCCGCAAACGCCATCTCCATTCACAGTGCCTTGCGATAGACCACGAACCCCGACCGGTCCGCTATATGGTCGTAAAGCTTCATTGCCGTCTGATTGGTCTCATGCGTTTGCCAGTACACCCGTTCGGCGCGATCCGCCTTCGCCCGCGCATAGACCGCTTCGATCAACGCCCGCCCGATTCCCTTGCCGCGCTCCGAGTCGAGCGTGTAGAGGTCTTGCAGATAACAGATGGGCCCGGCGAGGGTGGTATGGCGGTGATACAGAAAATGCGCGATGCCAAGCAGTTGGCCATTGCGTTGCGCAACCAGCGCATGCATGGGCTCGTAACCGTCAAAAAAACGATTCCACGTGATGTGCGTGATTTCGCGCGGCAATGCCGTTTCGCCGCTGCGGCCGTAAAACGCGTTATAGGCATCCCAAAGTGGAAGCCATGCGTCGAAATCGCCAGGCGTGACGGGGCGGACTTGGATTGAGTCGGACATGGGTTTCTGAGGGAAGGTCGAACCAACGCGGCTTCGCATGAGTGAGCGCCAGCCGCAACCAGCCGTCAGCATAAGAAATTTGCTGCTTTATTGTTAGCTCCACCCCGCGCGCAAATCGTGGAGCCACCCTGCCGACCGGTCATCTAACGCGTGTAGCCGCTCTACCGCATTTAACGCGTTTCAGTGCGCAACCAGCGCGCGAGCGTCGCGTCGTCGCCGGTCTCCACCGCCAATGCAATCTGCCGGCCCACCGCGGCGCCGAACTTATAGCCGTGACCGGAGCACGCCGACACGACGAACGTGTTGCCAATGCGCTTCGAAAAGAAGCGCTTATCCGCCGTGAACGTGTACATGCAGGTTTTTACTTCGGAGACCGTATAGTCGTCGATGCGACGCAACGGCGGCGAGAAGAGTCGGCGCACGATGTCGCCTTCGCCGGGCGCCGGCACACGATCGGCATCGGGATCAGGCGAGCGCACCTTGTGTGCGCCTGCACCGAACTTGAGGCCAATGCCGTCGAGCGGCGGCAGCACGTAACCGTCGCTATCGCCGCCTATGTCGACAATCGCGGGCGCGCTCGACCATGCGTGTTCCAGATCGGCGGGCGGTTGCAGATAGGCAACGGCGTTGCGGTACGTCATCAGGTTCTCGGCAAGCGACGGGAAGAGCTGCAACGTCCACGCGCCCGCGGTCACCACGAGCCGGTCGGCGCGCACGATCGTATCGTCTTCAATCCTGACGGCAGCGGTGTGCGGATCGACCGCGAGCACCTTGGTATGCAGGCGGATATCGACGCCGCACATTTTGAGCCACGTTTTCATGTCGCGTGCAATGCGCTCGCTGAATAACGCGCCGCCGTCCTTGTCGAGATACGCATAGCGGAAGGTCTCGGGATCGAGAAACGGATAGCGTTCCGCGGCTTCGTGCGGTTCGATCCGCTCGTATTCGAACGCCATCCGGTCCAGCCCCTCGCGAAACTGTTCGCCGGCATCGCCTGCGCGTTGCGAAATGCCGAGAACGCCACAGTTCGCATAGTGCGACACGCCAAGGTCGTTCCACAGCAGATCCCAACAATCGAATGCTTCAGCGATGGCGCGCGCGTAGCCATCGGCCTCGCCATAACCCGGCGAATCATCCGGTGCTGGTCGCCCGAAGCCGCCAGCGGGTTGGGGATCGAGCCCTGCTCGATCAGTGTGATGTCGTGTCCCTGTTTCGCAAGCGACCAGGCTGTGCTGAGGCCCGCGATGCCCGCGCCCACGATTGTTACCCGCATGCCAACCCCCCCGGGATGATAGTTCCGGGTCAAAGTCTAGCAGCGAGACAAAATAATCGGCGCGTTTTACGGAAATCGGTGCGCGAACGCGTGGGGGTTATGACACAGCGCTGTCAGCGATGACGTGACGCGAGACGCTGTCAGTGACGACGCCTCGACGCGTCGCGCAGCTGATCACGCACTTTTTTAGCCGCGAAGAGAGGCACATAGTCGAATACACGGGCATCCTGCCGGTAGACCGCGAGTGTGTCCGCATACATTCTTGAGACGGTTTCCGTTGGCGTATCGGTCTCTTCGGCAATGCTTCTCACCACTTCGTCTACTCTAGGTTCGGGCTGCGACATGGAAATCTCCGGGTAGGCAGCGGTTGCACTGAAAGCGTGGACGGCTGGAGTCCATTAGAGGATGCGACCGGCCGGCGCGCCAATTGAATCGATCTATCGCAGGTTTCATTCCACAGGCAGATTTGTCTTGCAGTGCGGCAAGGTGCTGTGAGTCGGTTGTGAAATCGTCCGCATCCATCCGGCCCCACCGAACGTAATAGCTTTTATCACCGCCACGTTGGAGGCTTGTCGCCATGCGCCGTTTTACCCGGGTTGCCGCTGTCTCCGTTGTCGCTACTGCTGCAGCAGCCGTCGTGCTGCTGTCGCTTGCGGGCTGTTCCAACAATCCGCCGAATCCTAATCCTCGCGCGAGCGTGCCGCTTTCTACTGTGCCAGTCGATTTGCCGCGTTATATGGGCCGCTGGTACATCATCGCGAATATCCCGTATTTTGCGGAGCGCGACATGGTGGGTAGCCGCGCGGAATGGAAATTGCGGCCGGACGGCAAAATCGACGACTCTTATTACGGGCACAAGAAGTCTTTCGACGCGCCGGAAAAACATTACCAGTTTCTCGATACTCCGGTGCCCGGCAAGGATGGTGGGGAGTGGAGCGTGCAACTGTTCTGGCCTGTTCATGTGACGCAGTTGACGCTATATGTGGACCCCGACTACCGCTACACGATTCTGGGTTATCCCGGAAAGAACCTCGGCTGGATCTTTTCGCGCGACGCGGACATGAGCGACGACGTCTACCGTTCGCTGCTTGCGCGGCTCGATGCGATGGGCTACGACACGTCGCGCTTCAAACGCGTGCCGCAACACCCCGACCAGTTGGGCCAGCCTGGTTTTGCATCGCCGGGCGACAAGGACTAGTGGCCGTGCTTCTGTGAAGCTGTGTGCCGCATCCGCTGAAATTCTTGTCGCGTATAACCCGCACCGTCACCGAGTGAGGATTGCATGTCGCCTTATATCGCCGCCCTGATCGCCTTGATCGGCCTGGTTGTGATTTTCAGCGCCGTGTGGGCATGGCAGTTGAAGACCGAAAATGCCGGCATGGTCGACCCGATCTGGGCATTTTCGCTGGGCCTCGTGGCGGTGCTTTACGCGGTGGTCAGCACTGGCGATCCGGTGGCGCGCGCGTTGAGCGCGCTAGGCGGACTCGTGTGGGGCATGCGGCTCGGCATGCATCTGTGGAAACGCAATTTCGGCAAACCGGAAGACGCGCGCTATCACCGCTTTCGTGAAGAATGGGGCGACAAGGCGGCCAGCAAGATGTTCTGGTTCTTCCAGATGCAGGTTGTGATTTCCATGTTGCTGTCCATCGCGTTTCTGGTGCCGTCCTATCGGACCACTACGCCGGCCATTGGCTGGATCATTCTGGCCGTGGTGTTGTGGATCGTGTCGGTCGCGGGCGAAAGCATGGCAGACCGTCAGTTAAAAGATTTCAAATCGGACCCGGCTAACCACGAATCGGTTTGCCGCGTCGGGCTGTGGCGTTACTCGCGGCATCCAAATTACTTCTTCGAATGCGTGCATTGGGTCGCCTATATCGCGCTGTCCGTTGGAACATCGTGGGGCTGGTTCACTCTTTTGCCGCCGGTCTTGATGGCGTTTTTGCTGCTCAAGCTCTCGGGCATTCCGCTGATCGAGCAGAGCATGGCCAATCGCCGCGCGGGGTACGCCGACTACATGCGCACCACCAGTGCGCTAATTCCGTGGCCGCCGCGGCATTGACCGTGGATAGCCTTCGCAGATGTCAGAAGACTCGATAAAGAACGACAGGAGCCGGGATCATGAGCGTTTCCACCACAAATCGCACTTTGCCGCCGGCATCGCCTGCCGGGCCTCGCGACGGCTGGCTCATCCACAGCTGCGAACGTGGCTGGCTGCCGGACAGCGTGATCCGTTTGGGTATGCGTCAGTTGATGCGGCAGCGTCTGCGCGACGAAGCGATCGACAATGGCGAAGTGCGCTCTCAACGCCTTAATCGCCTGCTCGACGAATTGCGGGCGAGCCCGATTGCAATCGAAACACAAGCGGCCAATTCGCAGCACTACGAAGTGCCGGCGTCATTCTTTCACGCACATCTCGGGCCGCATCTGAAGTACTCCTGTTGCCTCTATCCTTCCGGGAACGAGACGCTTGCGCAGGCCGAGGCGGCCATGCTCGAAGCGTATGGGGAACGCGCCGAACTCGCGGACGGCCAGCGCATTCTTGATCTCGGCTGCGGTTGGGGTTCGCTGTCGCTCTGGCTGGCGGCACGCTATCCGCGCTCGCAGATCGTGGCATTGTCGAATTCTTACGGGCAGCGCGCTTTCATCGAGGCGCGCGCCGCTGAACGCGGTCTGCACAACCTGTGCGTGGTGACCGGGAACGTCGTGGACTTCGAATTCGACGACGCACTGCTCGCGGGCGGCTTCGACCGCGTGGTGTCGATCGAGATGTTCGAGCACATGAAGAACTACGGCTTGCTGCTGGCGAAGATCGCACGCTGGATGCGTGACGACGCCAGGCTTTTCGTGCACATCTTCGTGCACCGGACGCTTGCGTATCACTTCGAGGTGAAGGACGGCAGCGACTGGATGTCCAAGTACTTTTTTACCGGCGGGACGATGCCCTCCGAGGCGCTGCTGCTCAATTTCCAGGAGGATCTGGCAATGGAACGGCAATGGTGGGTGAGCGGCACGCATTACGAGCGTACCGCGAACCATTGGCTGGCCGCGCTCGACGCTGCCCGTGACAAAGTAATGCCCATGCTCGTCGATACGTATGGGGCACGTGACGCCGCTGTCTGGTTTCAGCGTTGGCGGATGTTTTATATGGCCGTCGCGGAGCTGTTCGGATATGCGAAGGGAAACGAGTGGGGTGTCGGCCACTATCGTTTCGTGAAGCGTTAAAGTGTCACGGTGCTAACGCATCAGGGCATCAAGGCATCAAGGCATCAAGGCATCAAGGCATCAAGGCATCAAGGCATTAGTCTGTTGAAGCGTTAATGCATGAAGCGCTCGCGGCATTGGAACGCCGGCCGGTTCCGGCGATTTCCCCTACCATCACGCATACCGTCCCGGCGCGGTGCGCGTACAGTTAGCCGGCGGCGGCAGCCGCTTCACCACGCATGCCGCCTTCTCGTGCTGCTCGGACCCGCCCATGACCACGCCCACACCGCCCGTTTCAAGTCGCTTCAAAACCAGCGCGGCGCATTATCTCGCCGGCCGTCCCGCTTATTCTCCGCGCCTGATTCGCCGTGTCGCCGAGTGCTGTCGGCTCGACGGCTCCGGACGGCTGCTCGATCTCGGGTGCGGGCCGGGACAGTTGTCGCTCGTGTTCTCGTCGTGGGTCGGTGCAGGCCTTGCGCTCGACCCGGAACCCGAAATGTTGCGCGTCGCCGCGTCGCTGGGCGCGGGCCTCGCGCCGAATATCGAGTACCAGCAGGGCGGTTCCTACGATCTGGCGCCGGCAATGGGGCGCTTTCGGCTGGCTGTCATTGGCCGCGCTTTTCACTGGATGGACCGCGCCGACACGCTGTCGCGCCTCGACGCGCTGATCGAACCGGAGGGCGCGGTGGCCCTGTTTTCGACCTCGACGGTGACAGATGCGCCGATTGCGTGGCTTGCGCCCTATCAGGCGCTGCTGGAGGAATATTCCTGGAGCGACCCGGCACGGCAGCAGCGCGAAACGCACGACCGGGAAAGTCACGACACGGTTCTTGCGAAATCCGCCTTTTCGGTACTCGAACGGGTGTCATTCGTGGAAACACGCCGCGTCACGGTCGAATCACTCCTGGAGCGGCCCCGGTCGATGTCGAGTCTTTCTCGCGAAAGGCTTGGAGAGCGTCTGGATGAACTGCTCGAACGCGCGGCGCAGCTACTGGATGCGCATGCAACCAACGGTTGGCTCGACGAGCGGATCGAATCGACTGCCCTGATCGCGCGCCGCGAGCCGCCTCGCGCCTAATGTCCGTCAAACGCGACCGTGCGCATCGATAGCGGGCATGACAGTCAAAAGCAGTCGAAACGACAGTCGAAATATTCTGAAACACACTATCGGGCGCGCGGTGAAATAAACCGGCAAACTGAAGTGTTTTCCTGATGTGGCAGCGCGTTGCGTTCGCTATGCCTCGCCACATTTTTCAAACAGCTTTCGCAGCCATGCACTTTCGGACGGAACAGACATGAATACGCACGCCGATTCCCTGAGCAGTTCCACCGGAGCGCCGCTTCCGTCGCGTTACACGCGCACGGCGATGGTGCTGCATTGGCTGATTGCGCTGCTGATGATCGTCAACGTCGTGCTTGGACTGAGCGCCGAGTCATGGCCCGATGACTGGGTGCGGCCGGTGGTCGACACGCATAAGTCGATCGGTATAACGGTGCTGGGTCTCGCGCTCATGCGCATCTTGTGGCGGGTGTCGCACAAGCCGCCGCCGTTGCCGCGCGAGTTTCCGTCGTGGGAAAAGATTGCCGCGCATGTTGCGCACTTTCTGCTGTACCTGCTGATGATTGCGCTGCCGCTCTCCGGCTGGCTGCACGATTCGGCGTGGAAAGATGCCGCCACGCATCCCATGCGGTTGTTCAATCTTTTCCAGTGGCCGCGAATCGGCTATGTGATGAACCTCGACCCGTCGCTCAAGGAAACACTGCATGACCGTTTCGGCGCTTTGCACACATGGCTTGGCTATGCATTGATCGCGCTCGTGGCCATGCACATTGGCGGCGCGTTGAAGCATGAATGGATCGACCGCAAGTCGGTTCTCAAACGCATGGTGCCGTGAGCGGCAACGCGCGCGCACTTTCCCATTTCCGTCCACTCCGAACTAGCCGGCAGTTACCTTGAAGAACACTCTGGAACAGGCGCTCGCCCTTGCTTCGCCGCGCATCGTGCCGCGTCCGTCCACGCCGCTCGGCGCGCTGATTCACTTGAGCGTCATCGCGTTGTGGGTACTGCTGTTCGCGCGGGCGTTCTTTCTGAAAGGCGCGCTGGCGTGGTCGACGGGCATTGCGTACGTGCTGTACGACACGTTGCTGCTCGCATTCGTCACCTGGAAGACGCTGCCGCTCATTCGCGGCACACTGCCGCTCAATGCTGCGGACGACTCGCGCGATCTGCCGACCCTGGGTGTGATCGTTGCCTCGCATAACGAGGCAACGGTACTGCCGGTCACGCTTGCGGCGTTGCTGCGTCAAACGCACGGCCCTGCGCAGATCGTCATTGCCGACGACGGTTCCACCGACCGCACGCGCGAACTGCTCACCGAGCGCTTCGGCCTGACGGCTGCCGCCGAGGGCGTGCTGAGCGCGCCAAGCACGCTGTATCCGAACCTCTTCTGGTTGCGCGTGCCGCACGGCGGCAAGGCGCTCGCGCTGAACGCGGCGATTACGGTGATGACCACGCAGACGGTGATGACAGTGGACGCGGACACGCTACTGGATGACGACGCCACTCATGCGATGCGCGCCGCTTTCGCAAGCGAGCCGACGCTGGTTGCCGCGGCCGGCATTCTGGTGCCGGTGTGCGGGAAGTCGGTGTCAGGCCGCATCTTCGAATGGTTTCAGACGTATGAGTACATGCGCAATTTCATCGCCCGGTTTGCATGGATGCGCGCCGATAGTCTGCTGCTGATCTCGGGCGCGTTCGCGTCGTTCCGTCGCGATGCATTGATCGACGTGGGCGGGTTCGATCCGCAATGCCTGGTCGAAGACTACGAACTGATTCATCGCTTGCGTCGTTATTCCGTCGACCACGGTCTGGGCTGGGTCGTGCGCGTGGTGGGCGGCGCGCATGCCCGCACCGACGCGCCGGATAATCTCGCCGGTTTCCTGCGACAACGCCGCCGCTGGTTCGCGGGTTTCCTGCAAACGCAGTACTGGAATCGCGACATGACCGGCAATCCACGCTTCGGCACGTTAGGCATGGTCATGCTGCCGGTCAAGGCGATCGACACCATGCAGCCGATCTACGGCCTCACCGCATTCGCTTTGTTGCTGGGTTTCGTTTTTGGCGGCCACGGCGCGATTGTCATCTCGATCTTTAGCGTGATCGGCCTGAAAACTGCGATCGATCTCGCGTTTTATCTTTGGAGTATCCATCTGTACCACCGCTGGACGGGCAAGCGTGCGGGCAGCAGTTTATGGATGGCGATGCTCGCGGCGATCGCGGAGCCATTCACGTTCCAACTGGTGCGGCATGCCGGCGCGGCGCTGGGCTGGCTGCACTTTCTCCGTGGCGGCCGCGCGTGGGGTGTGCAGCGCCGCACGGGTCTCGTCACGCGCGACAAGGGCTAGCGCAGGCCGACTTCTTTGGCGGACCCAGGGGCCTTCCGCTTCTAGTAGACTGTGCGACGACGTCGGCCTCGGTATCCGTGCCGGCGACCTTTCATGCGCTCGTGCACGGAGACTCTACGTATGCATGCAGTTCCCCCGCTCGAACAAGATCCTGCCGACGTTACCGTCGACGTGCCGCCGGTGGATGGCGCCGCGTCGAAATCCGCTCACTCCCCGGCTAGTGCGAATGCACCGGGTCACAGCGCCAGCAGCGCGCCCGTGCGTGACCTGCGCCGGGTGGGTATTCACCCTGACTACTGGTATCCGCTCGCGTGGTCGCACGAGGTCAAGCGGGGGAAGACGCACGGCGTGACGTTCGCGGGCGAACCGATCGTGCTGGCCCGCACGGAATCAGGCAAGGTCTTCGCGCTCGAAGATCGCTGCGCGCATCGTCAGGTGCCGTTGCATCAGGGTGTGGTGGAGGGCGAGTCGATCCGTTGCGGCTATCACGGCTGGACCTATGACTGCTCCGGCCAATGCATCGACGTGCCGTATCTGGGCCGCGACCGTTTGCCGAACGGCGTGCGCTCGTATCCGTGCCGCGAAGTGGAAGGTCTGGTTTTCGTGTTTCCGGGCGACGCCGCGCTGGCGGACGAGCGGCCGCTGCCGCCGCTCGGCTCCGTGTCTGACAAGAAGTACAAGACGCGCCGTTTTGGCCGCCCGGTGAATTGTCATTACTCGTTCATGCACGAGAACCTGATGGACATGAACCATCAGTTTCTGCACCGCAAACAGATGGGCCAGATGCGCGCGCGCTCGCTCGGGCGTCGGCGCGGCGACGGTTGGGTCGAGGTCGACTACACCTTTGCGCGCATGGCGGGCCAGCAGCCGATTGGCGAAGCCATCGTGTTCGGCCAGAGCCGCAAGACCGGCGGCGACAACGACAAAGACGTCATGACGATCCGCACCGAGTATCCGTATCAGACGCTGCAGATCCGCACCAAGGATCAGACGCTCGTCATGGACCTGTGGATCATCTACGTGCCGCTCGATCGCGAGCAGCGCACCAATCGCACGTTCGGTCTGCTGTCGATCCGCAAGCCGGGTGTTCCGGGCGTGCTCAATCTCGCGTGGCCGTTGCTGGTGTGGTTCACGGAACGCATCTTCAAGGAAGACCGCGAAATCGTCGAGGCGGAACAGCGCGCCCATGATTCGCAAGGTTCGGACTGGAACCATGAGGTGTTTCCGGTCATCAACGAATTGAGGGCGTTGCTGCGCGAAAGCGGCGCGCCGGACCAGGTGGTGGGCGCGGGCACGGGCGATACGTCGGTGATTCGCTTCTGGGATTCGCGCCACGGCAGTCCCCTCGCGAAGAGCTGATCGCGGCGTTCCTGACGCCGCGCGGCGCGTGAGCTTGCACACGCGGGCTAAGGCGCGCGCTCGGGCGGCGGTAGCGGCGGTAGCGGCCGCGGCCGCCGTCGCCGAGCCCAGCAGCGAGCCGCGCCGCCGCAGCCGGCTTTCCGCGCCAGCAGGAATGAATCCATCTTCATATCGTTGTGAATATCGCGCCTGCGAGCGGCGATAATGACGACCGCGCGGCGCCTGCCGCTTACTCAAAGATGTGCAGCAGATGCAGCGATGTTTGCGCCAATCGAGGTAAGCGACAGCGCCGTGCGTGTACCATTTCGCTTTTTTCGATATTCAAGAGCATCCCGTGAGCACGCAACCACTCAACACTACCCCGCGTAAATCCCTGACTCTGCTGCAAATGCTGGGTCTCATCGGCGGCATCGCCCTGATCGTTGCGATCGTACTGAACCAGTTCGTCTGACCTGCGTAACACGCGGGTTTCATGCATTCGACTACACGCCGGCCCTCGCGTGCCGGCTTCATCGATACACCGATTTCCCATGTACAAGAAGGGCGTAGCCGTTGAAATCCAGTTTTCTCCCGCACGGCTGAACGACGGCGCGGGCGATCCTTACTGGATTGACCTGACACAGGTGGAAGCGCAGCGGCTGCTGGAGAGCTTGCAGGCGCGTCTCGCGGAGAGCAGCGCGGGCACTGCCGCGCCGCTGGTTGTGAGCCTGGATGAAACGCCGTCGGCCGAACCGGCGAACGCGTCGAAAGCATCCGCTGTCTCGACCCCTGCTTCTGCTGTTGCAGATGACTTCAAGCAGTGGGTCTGCGTGATCTGCGGCTGGATTTACGACGAAGCGGCCGGTTTGCCGGAAGAAGGCATTGCGGCCGGCACGCGCTGGGAAGACGTGCCGGCCGACTGGCGTTGCCCGCTATGCGACGTGGGCAAGGAAGACTTCGCGCTGGTGGAGTTCTAGGCGTGGTGCGGCTTTTCTGCTTAACCCGCTCCTTCAGGAAAGTCCGCGCCCACCGTCGTCTCTTTCCATGTGTCGAAATCGCTGCGCATCGAATCGAGCTTCTTGTACGCGAGTTCCAGCGCGGTCTTGCCAAGCAGCAGGCGCAGCGGCGGGGTATCGGAAAGCGCGGCGTCGATGATCGCCTGCGCGGCGCGCACCGGATCGCCCGCCTGCTTGCCGCTGCGCGCTTCCGTCTGCTTGCGGCGTTCGCCGGCGGTGTCCGCATAGTCGTCGATCACGGTGGCCGATTGTTTGATCGACGGGCCCGCCCAATTCGTGCGGAACGGTCCCGGCTCGACCAGCAGCACGTCGATGCCGAGCGGCTTCACTTCCGTTGCAAGCGATTCGGACAGCCCTTCCACCGCATACTTCGTCGCGTGGTAGTAGCCGGTCGCCGCGAAACTCGTCAGCCCGCCGATCGACGACACATTGACGATCAGCCCGCTGTGCTGCTCGCGCATGATCGGCAACACGGCCTTCGTCATATCGACGAGGCCGAACACGTTGGTTTCGAACATTGCTCGGACCTCGTCGTCCTCGCCTTCTTCGATCGCGGCCAGATAGCCGTAGCCTGCGTTATTCACCAGCGCGTCGATACGGCCGAAATGCTGCTTCGCTTTCGCGACGACTTCGTCGATCTGCTCGCGCTTCGTGACATCGAGCGGCAGCACGAGCGCGCGGTCGCCATGTCCTTGCGCAAGATCCTGCACTTTCGACGCGTCGCGCGCCGTCACGACCGCGCTCCAGCCACGTTCGAGCACGAGCTTTGCCAGCTCACGGCCAAAGCCGGTGGAACATCCTGTGATCAGCCAGACGGGGTTGTCTCGATTCATCATTTGGGAAACTCCTGTTGATGGTCAACGACGTAAGGAAAACTTCATGCGGCGCGAACGCGTGGTGGTTGCGCGTGCGGCCGTCGCACTTGGTGCATGTGCTGCAATGGGAGTGATCCGTGCGAGCGGTTTGCCATGGTGTTTAGCGTGAAGCGTGCCCGGCCTGTTGCGAACGCGCCTGAAGGCGATGCAAGGCGCTGACAGCAGCGCCGACGGCTAGCCACGCACGGGGTAGCGTTTGATTGTAGCCGTAGCATGTCCCGTGTGCTTGGCGGCGCCAGCAAGGCCACGATGACTGGAATGACCGCGTGGTTCAGCGCGCCCGAACAGCGCGCGCGTAAGACGCGATCATCGCAGCGAGTTCCTGCGCGGCGGGTGTGAGCGGAACGGCTGCGCGCTGCAGAACACACACGTCCTGCTCGAGCGCCCGCTCGCGCACGTTGATGGACGTGAGCGTGGTGGCGAACGGCCCGCGCTTCACCACGACCGACGATTCGAGCGACAGGCAGTCCGTGGCGCCGACCAGGTGCAGACTTTCATACAGCCCTTCCACCGTCGCAATGATGTTGGGCGGCCGCAGACCGTGGCTCTCGAACAGGTGGCTCAGCCGGTTGACCTGCGGGTCGTCGGTGAGATTCGGCGAGCGCGTCGCGATCCACGGGCAGTCGGCCAGTTCTGCCAGCGTGCGCGCACCGGCTTTCGGATGACCTTGCCGGCAGACGATCACCGGGTCCGATGCATACAGCGGCGTGACTGAAAGATCGGTGGTGTCCGTGTGCTTCGACACGAGCGCCGCCGCAAAGTCCAGCGTACCTTCGCGGATCCGCGAAATCATCATGCGCGACGTGCCGACCCGAAGGTGTACCGCGACCCGTTCAAAGCGCTGGCGAAATTCCATCAGTACTGGCGCGAAGGCATCGATCAGCGGTTCAGTGGACATCCCCAATGTCACTTCGCCAACGTAATCGCCGCGTAGTTGCTGCACGTCCTGCTCGGCCCGCTCGCATTCGCCGATGATCGCGCCGGCCCGCTGCAAGAGGCGCTGCCCGAGCGCTGTTAATGCAATGCCGCGATTCGTACGCGTGAAGAGCGTTGCCCCCAGCATGGATTCGAGATTCTGCAATTGCTGGGTAATGCCGCTCTGTGCAATCCCAAGGGCTCGCGACGCCGCACGGATACTGCCGTGTTCCGCCACCGCTGTGAAAGCGCGCAACTGCGAGAGAGTCAGGGCCATGAGCGATAAGCGTCGGATGATCGGTAAAAGTGATCATGATAGTCTGAACGGGACTTCTGCAGAGCGCAACGGCGACATAGCATGGATTCACCCGTGCTTGGTCCCTCGTGCTCTGCCACCCACACTCCGCTCCCATGAAACTTTCGCTGATGATTCTGAGCGCCGCGCTGACCGTCTGCGCCAGCGCGCTGGCTGCCGAGCCGAATACGCTGCGTCTGGGCATCGACCCCAGCTATCCGCCAATGGACGCCAAGGCGCCCGACGGCAGTTTCAAAGGATTCGACGTCGATCTCGGCAACGAAATCTGCAAGCGCATTCATGCACGTTGCCAGTGGGTCGAGCTGGAGTTCTCCGGCATGATTCCGGCACTGCAGGCACGCAAGATCGACGCGATTCTTTCGTCGATGGCGATTACCGAAAAGCGCGAGCAGCAGATTCTGTTTTCGTCGAAACTGTTTCAATTCAAGTCGCGGCTTATCGCGCGTCAGGGTTCGCCGCTCGCGGGCGGTCTGAATGCCTTGGCGGGAAAACAGATCGGCATACAGTCCGGCACGCAGTTCGAAACGTATGCGTTGAAGAACTGGGCGCCGAACGGTGCGCACGTCGTCGCGTACAAGAGTCAGGACGAAGTGTTCGCGGATTTGCAGAACGGGCGTTTGGACGGCGCGCTGCTCGGTTCTGTCGAGGCCGATTACGGCTTTCTGCGCACACCTGCAGGGAAAGGCTTTGCGTTCGTCGGCGAACCGCTTTCCATGGGCGACCGTGGCGTGGGCATCGGCCTGCGTAAAGACGAAACGGCGGTGCAGGCGTCGATCAACGCGGCAATCGCTTCCATGCTCAAGGACGGTACGTATGCGCAGATCGCGAAGAAGTACTTCGACTTCGATCCCTACGGCAACTGATTCTCCATTCGTTTCTGGCGCACGCGCATATGAACAGGCAATCCATTCCGCTTCTCTCGCCGGCTATCGGCACACACCGTGAACTGGTGTCGTTCCACTTCGGCCCGACGGACAGCGGGCAGAAGATTTACGTCCAGGCGTCGTTGCATGCCGACGAAACGCCCGCCATGCTGACCACCGTGCTGCTCAAGCGCCGTCTTGCGGAACTGGAAAAAGCGGGCGCGCTGAATGCCCGGATCGTGCTGGTGCCGGTCGCGAATCCGGTCGGACTTGGCCAGTACGTGCTCGGTCAGTTTCTCGGACGATTCGATCTCGGCAGCGGCAAAAACTTTAATCGCCACTTCGCGCAGTTCCCGAAGCTGGCCGCGCGCGCACGAGATCTGCTTGGCGGCGACGTCGACATGAACCGGCGCATCATTCGCGATCTGCTCGCGGCGGAGCTGGAAGCGATCAAGCCGTTGACCGAGTTCGAGTCGCTGCAACTGGCGATGCTGAAACTCTCGTATGACGCAGATGTGGTGATCGACCTGCACTGCTCGCTCGAAGCCGCCATGCATGTCTACACGAGCGAGGCCGCGTGGCCTGAGTTCGAGCCGCTGTCGCGCTATCTTGGCGCGCAGGCTTCGCTACTGGCCACCGATTCGGGCGGCGCAGCGTTCGACGAAACGCACAGCCTGCTGTGGTGGAAATTGCAGCAGGACCTGCCCGCGGACAAACCCGTGCCGAACGGCGCCATTGCCGTCACGGTGGAATGCCGGGGCCAGCGCGACGTGTCGTACGAAGTCGCGCAGGAAGACGCGGACGCGCTGATCGATTATTTCGTGTGGCGCAAGGCGATTCGTGGCGAAGCCAAGCCGTTGCCGCCGCTGTTATCGCCCGCTACGCCGCTTGCCGGAAGCGAGCAGTTCTATGCGCCGGTCAGCGGGATTCTGATTCATCGCGCGACAATCGGCGACACGATTCGCGTGGGGCAGCCGCTATTCGATATCGTCGATCCCTTGACCGACGAGACGACGACGGTGTCGAGCAACACGGAAGGCGTGTTTTACATGCGTCGCGCGATCCGTTTCGTGACGGCGGGTGCGCCGCTGGGCCGCGTGACGGGCACGCAGCCGTTCAGGACCGGCGTTCTGCTCGGCGCGTAGTCGTCGATCAACCGGCAGAAAAAGGCGCGGCTCACGACCGCGCGTTACTGCTTCCGCCCGACGAGATAGGTGACGCCGTTCGGACCGTAGCGTTCCGAATGCGGCTCGTTGGCGGCGAGATGAAACACGTCGCCCACGCGGTAGAGGCGCTCTTCCTCGCCCACGCGAATGTGCATGTCGCCTTCGATAATGAGCGCCTTGGCCTCGAACGGATGCGCGTGCACATCCATTGCCGTGTTGGCCTCACGCGTAACGACTACCGCGTCAGGGAACCCTTCTTTCGTCAGGCTTTCAGTGAATGCTTCGCGGTTCATGGCGCCACCCTGGTCAGGCAGTGAGGGACACCCACTTTAGCGCGATCCGCTGTTTTTCGCAGCGCTTCAATGCGCTTGCGGACTCCGGCCGGGCGAGCCGTTATCTGCCCGCTCGACCGAAGCCTGCTTTGGCGCCGAAAACTTCCGTTAGCTCGCGACCAGCACCGGCGCGACGGCCGCCGGATCGCTGATGCTCGGCCGGCCATTTTCGACGTGACCGGCCAGACGCCGCGAGAAGCTCGCATCGTCGTTGCTCGTCACCGTCAGGTCGTACCAGTGATGGCTCGACGCCAGCACCCACGCCTCCTCGATATGTGCGCCGGCCGGCACCAGCACCGACCGCGTGCGCGCGCCGTAGACGTTGTCGGTCACCGTCAGGCGCGCAACGCCACCGCCTGTGTTGGTGAACTTCAGGAACACGTTGCCGTTGGCCGCGTCGTATTGCACTTTGACTTCGGGCTGCGCGTGCTTGCCGTGCGCATGGACGCCCGCGGCCTGCGCGCTCGTCGACGTGGTCTGTTGCGTGTTGCCGGAAAACTTGCGTACGAAACCGTTTGGACCGAACACTTCGAACGTATAGACGCCGTTCGTCATGCTCAGGTCGAAGGTTTCGCTGAGCGACTTGCCGGCTTCGACGGTATAGCGCCACGGGCCGTCGGTCCGGTTCGACGCGTACACGTAAAAGTGCGCGCCCTGATCGCCCGTGTTGCCGAACGCGATCTCGAAGCTGTTCCTCGACGCATTGGCGTGGCCGTTCACGTGCAGTTCATACGGCAGCGCGCGGGCAAAACGGATGCCGCCTTCCTGCGGGTCGATCGCGCCCGGCGTCGCGGGAACGGTCGGCTTGGGCTGCGTGGCGCACTGGTTGTCCGCGATGCTCTTGTAGTTGCTCGTGTCCGGCAGTGGCGGAACTTTCGAATCCGGCGTGCGGAAGTCGAACGCGGTCGTGAGGTCGCCGCACACGGCGCGACGCCATGCGGTGATATTCGGCTCATACACGCCAAACCGGGTTTCGATGAAGCGGATCACCGACGTATGATCGAACACCTGCGAGCACACGAATCCGCCCTTGCTCCACGGCGACACGATCGTCATCGGCACACGCGGGCCGAGGCCGTAGGGCAGGCCGTCGGCGGTGTACGTGCCGCCCCGGGCAGGGTTGACCACGTTATGGATTTCGCCTTCGGTGGTGACCGTCGACTTGCCTTGCGCGGGCGTCGTGGCCGGCTGCGGCGGCACGACGTGATCGAAGAAGCCGTCGTTCTCGTCGTACATGATGAACAGAACGGTCTTGCTCCACACTTCGGGATTCGACGTGAGCGCCTCCAGAATCTGCGACGTGTATTCCGCGCCATATGCCGGCGTGTAGCTCGGGTGCTCGGAATACGCAGCGGGCGGGCACAGCCACGATACTTGTGGCAGCTTGTTGGCCAGCACGTCGGCCTTCAGATCGTCGATGGTGCGCACGGTCTGCGCGCGCTCGTACAGCGGCGTACCCGGTTGCGCGTTGATGTAGTTCGTGAAGTTCTGCAGGATGTTGGTGCCGTAGTTGCCGTTCAGCGGATCGTTGCCGTTCAGACCTTGCTGATAGACCTGCCACGAAATGCCGGCGGCCTGCAGGCGCTCCGGATACGTGGTCCACGAGAGCAACTGATACTGCGGCGGCGCATCGCCGTCGACGAAATCGTTATTGTCGAGCAGCGGGCCGCCCATCGTGCCGCTCGGATCGACCATGCCGCTCATCAGGTACGCGCGGTTCGGGTGCGTCGGTCCGGGCAGCGAACAGAAATAGGCATCACAGACGGTGAACGCATCGGCGAGCGCGTAGTGAAACGGAATGTCGCCGCGCAGGTGGTAGCCCATCGTCATGTCGGTCTTGTTGGCGGGCCACTGATCGTAGCGGCCGCCGTCGATCGCGGCGTGGGTCTTGTACCAGGAGTGATCGAGATCGCCCACGCATTGCGCGCTGGTGGTCGACGTGTCGAGGTGAAACGGCAACACGGGCTTGGTCGCGTCCTCTTTCGACGGCTGATACCACACCGGCTTGCCGCCCGGCAGCGGAATCGGGAAGCGGTCGTTGTAGCCACGCACGCCACGCAGGTGGCCGAAGTAGTGGTCGAACGACCGGTTCTCCTGCATGAACACGACAATATGTTCGACGTCGCGAATCGTGCCGGTGCGCGAGAATGCAGGCACGGCAAGCGCATTGCGAATGGATTCGGGCAGCGCGGTCAGCGCGGTGGCAGCGCCGGCGGAGGAAGCGACGGTCTGCAGGAAACGGCGACGGCTAGTTGATGTCATCGAATATCACCTTCTGCTGGGGGAAGAATAGCGCGCCACGCGCGCGCCGGTGGAGTCGGATTAGTTGTTGCCGGCGCTGTCGCCGGGCGCGTAGCGCATGACCGGTGGAACCTGCCGGCTATCGGCAGCGAGGCTTGCCTGCATGTTTTGCGTGATGACGTCGGAGGCTGCGGACGGGTCGGCCGAGAGCGGGCTCGATGCACCTGGCAGGCCGCCGGACGTGGCGCTCTGCCACGCGGGCTGCGCACGTTGTGCGGTATCGTCGTTGACCGCGGCAGGGGGGGACGCTGCACTGTTCGGCGCGGCGTCGTCCGCGCCGCAACCACCTAGCAGTGAAACCGTGGTGGCGAGCGCGAAGGTTGCAAGCACAACCAACGCAACGCTGGCGAGGCGTTTGTCTCTTCTCATGTTCGCGTCCATTTTTCGTGAAAGCCGGTGCAGTCTCCAATGCTTTCAAGAAATAATTGTGAAACGTTTGCGAGTGGTAAAACTTTCGTTCGAAAGTCGGTCCGTTGAAAGAATCGGGAAAGTGAGAAGAAGGACAATGTTCGCGACGGCGACACGCGCGTGCTGATCGCTACACACAGATTCCGGACGGCTTCTTGCAGGAGTTCATTCATGACACGCATTGAAAGACCTTTCGACGCCGCGCGTCTCGACGACGAATGGCTCGAGGCGGACGGCGCCGGTGGTTTCGCGTCGGGCACGGTCGGCACGTGGCGCACACGGCGCTATCACGCACTGCTGCTGGCCGCTACGCGTGCGCCGGGCGGCCGGATGGTGCTCGTCAATGGCGTGGAGGCATGGGTCGAGACGGACGGCAAACGCTATCCGCTAAGCATGCAACGCTATGTGCCGGATGTGGTGTATCCGGATATCACGCCGAGCCTGATCGCATTCGATACGCAACCGTGGCCGACCTGGCGCGTCTCGCTGGGCGACACGCATTGTGTGGTCACGGCGGAAGTTTTCGTCACCAAGGCGACGTGCGAATGTGTATTGCGCTGGCGGCTGGACGGCGGCGCAGACCCTGCAACGAGCGGCGTCATCTTGAAGGTGAGGCCGTTGATATCGGGTCGCGATTACCACGCATTGCATCATCGGAACAGCGCATTCAGTTTCGACGCGCGCACGAGTGGCTCAACGGACGCGAACGCGGGCTGCGTCAGCTGGCAACCGTATGGCGACGTGCCCATGATCCATGCGGCGACGAACGGCGTCTATACGCACGCGCCCGATTGGTATCGCGACTTCTGCTATGTCCGCGAACGCGAGCGCGGTCTCGATTTCAGCGAAGATCTCGCGACGCCCGGCGTGTTCAGTTTCGACCTTGCACGGGGTGAAGCGGTAATGGTGCTGAGCGCATCGGCGGCGTCGAGCGAGCAGGCGCCCAATGCGGCTCATGCAGCCGCCGTCTGCGCGGCCGCCACCTATGCCGCCAATCTTGCGCGTTCCGAGCAGGCCCGCCGCAGCGCTTTGGGTTCGCGACTGCAACGTTCGGCCGACGCGTATATTGTCGCGCGCAATGAGGGCCGCACGGTTCTCGCAGGATTTCCGTGGTTCACCGACTGGGGCCGCGATACTTTCATTGCCATGCGCAAACTGCTGATCGCGTCGGGCCGGCTCGACGAAGCCGAAGCAATCCTGCTCGAATGGTCGGCCACGTTGTCGGAAGGCATGCTGCCAAACCGGTTTCCCGACTATGGCGACACACCCGAGTACAACTCGGTCGATGCTTCGCTGTGGTTCGTCGTCGCCGTTCACGACTATCTGCACACCTTACATGCGGGAGCGGCCACGCGCGCGCGTTTGCAACAGGCCGTCGAAACGATCCTCACCGGCTACACGAACGGCACGCGCTTTAACATCAAGGCGTCGGCGGTGGACGGACTGCTCGGCGCAGGCGTACCGGGCGTGCAGCTCACGTGGATGGACGCGAAAGTCGGCGATTGGGTTGTCACGCCGCGCATCGGCAAACCGGTCGAAGTGCAGGCGCTGTGGATCAACGCGTTGCGCATTGCGGCAGCCTGGAACCCGCACTGGCAGGCCGCTGCGGAACGCGCGCAACAAGCCTTTCTGGAGCGCTTCACCGACCCTCGCACGCATGCTTTGTTCGACAATGTGGATGTCGATTTCATCGACGGTACGGTGGATCGCGCTATCCGGCCCAACCAGATTTTCGCAGTGGGCGGCCTGCCGTTTGCGTTGGTCGAAGGCGAAGCGGCGCGCGCGATAGTCGAGCAGGTCGAAGCTGAACTTCTCACGCCGCTCGGCCTGCGAACGCTCGCGCCGTCCGATCCCGCCTATCGCGGCCACTATGGCGGCTCGCCGCTGGAACGCGATGGCGCCTATCATCAAGGCACGGTGTGGCCGTGGCTTCTGGGCCCATTCGTCGAAGCGTGGCTGCGGGTTCATCAGTCCGACGCTGAAGCACCCGCGCAAGCCAGAGCGCGCTTTCTCGATCCCCTTTACGCGCATCTCGATCACGCCGGTCTCGATCATGTGTCCGAGATCGCTGACGGCGATGCGCCGCACGCGCCCGCAGGCACGCCGTTCCAGGCGTGGTCGCTCGGGGAATTGCTACGCGTTGAACGTCTGCTTGCCCGATTCGAGCCCGCCGTTGCGTAAACCGCGCTACGATGTGTGTCCCACCGCCAAGCCTGATGCAAGGACTTCGTCATGCCACCGCTGCGCGCTGCCAATCTGCTCGCCACCATTGAAGGCTCACGCCTGCACTCGCCCGAGTGCGCCCGCTGGCAACGCTGGGGACCTTACCTGAGCGAACGTCAGTGGGGCACGGTGCGGGAGGATTACAGCGAAAACGGCACGGCCTGGGACTACTTTCCGCACGATCATGCGCGCAGCCGTGCGTACCGTTGGGGCGAAGACGGCATTGCCGGGTTCAGCGACGACAAGCTGAACTGGTGCGTGTCGCTTGCGTTGTGGAATCGCAAGGATCCGATCCTGAAGGAGCGCCTGTTCGGCGTCACCAATGCGCAGGGCAATCATGGCGAAGACGTGAAGGAGCTGTACTTCTACGTCGATGGCACGCCCACGCATTCATACATGCGCATGCTGTACAAGTATCCGCACGCGGCCTTTCCCTATGACGACCTCGTCAACGAAAACGGCTGCCGCGGCGGCGACATGCCGGAGTACGAAATTCTCGACACCGGCGTGTTCGACGACCTCTGTTACTTCGACGTTCAGGTCGAGTATGCGAAGCACGCGCCAGACGACATCGTGATGCGGGTGACGATCGAAAATCGCGCGGACAAGTCCGCATCGCTCGACGTGCTGCCGCAGATCTGGGCTCGCAATTCGTGGTCGTGGCGAGAGAACAACGACAAGCCTTCGCTCGTCGCCGGCACGACCCCGCGCGGCGAGAAGCAGGTGGTCGGGCGTCAGCATGGACTCGAACCGATCGTCGTGACGGCGTGGTCGAAAGATGCGCCGGAGATGAACTGGCTGTTCTGCGAGAACGACACGAACGTGCGGCGTCTGTTCAACATGGAGGGTGCCGGTCCGTTCAAGGACGGCTTCAACGACTATCTGGTGCACGGCGATGAAAATGCGGTGCGGCGAGACGCCGGCACCAAGGCCGGCGCTCATGCGTCGCTCCACTTCGGCCCGCAGGGGCGCGCGGTGGTCTACATGCGTTGGCGCCCGCAGTCCGCGCCGGACGACACGCCGCTCGACGTTGACGCGCTGTTCGCGCGCCGCATTGCCGAGGCCGACGAATTCTACGGCGCGTTGCAACACGAAATCGCTGACCCGGACGCGCGCCTCGTGCAACGGCAGGCGCTCGCCGGCATGCTGTGGTCGAAGCAGTATTACGAATACGACGTGCATCGCTGGCTCGAAGGCGATCCATTGCAACCCACGCCGCCGGCGGCGCGCAAGCACGGCCGCAATGCGGACTGGCGCCATCTGTGCAATGCGGACATCGTGTCGATGCCCGACAAGTGGGAGTACCCGTGGTACGCGTCGTGGGATCTGGCGTTCCATGCCGCTGCTTTCGCGTTGATCGATCCGGCGTTCGCGAAGCGCCAGTTGCTCCTGCTGGTGAAGGACCGCTATCAGCATCCCAATGGCCAGTTGCCCGCTTACGAATGGGCGTTGGGCGACGCCAATCCGCCTGTGCACGCATGGGCCGCCTGGCGCGTCTACGAGATCGATCGCGCGTTGACCGGCAGGGCCGACCGCGACTTTCTCGAACTGGTGTTCCACAAGCTGCTGCTCAATTTTTCGTGGTGGGTGAACCGCAAGGACGCCGACGGTCACAATATTTTCCAGGGCGGGTTTCTCGGGCTGGATAACATCGGGATATTCGATCGTTCGTCACCGCTGCCCACCGGCGGCCATATCGATCAGGCGGACGGCACCGCGTGGATGGCGGCGTACGCGCTGGACCTGATGCGGATTGCGCTGGAACTGGCGTACGCGAATCATGTGTTCGTCGATATCGGCGTGAAGTTTTTTGAGCACTTCCTGTACATCGCGGAAGCAGTCAGTTGCGACGACGGTTGCGATACCGGTCTGTGGGATGCGCAAGACGAGTTCTTCTACGACAAGTTGCGCCTGCCCAATGGCACGAATGTTCCAATGCGCGTGCGCTCTATTGTCGGTCTGATTCCGTTGTTCGCGGTACATGTGCTCGAAGAACGCCTGCATGGCAAATTGCCGGGACTGCGTGAGCGGCTCAGATGGTTCCTCGAACATCGCCCCGATCTCGCGAGGCTGGTGTCGCGCTGGAACGAGCCTGGCAGGCGCAACGCGTTGCTGCTGTCGCTCCTGCGCGGACATCGGATGAAAGCGCTGTTGCGGCGCGCGCTCGACGAAAGCGAGTTCCTGTCGGACTACGGCGTGCGGGCGCTCTCCCGTTACCATCGCGACAACCCGTTCGTGTTCAACCACAACGGCGACAGCTTCACGGTCCAGTATTTGCCGGCCGAATCGGACACACGCGTGTTCGGCGGCAACTCCAACTGGCGCGGGCCCATCTGGATGCCGGTCAACTATCTGTTGATCGAGTCGTTGTACGAATTTCATCGCTATTACGGCGACGATTTCCGCGTCGAATATCCGACAGGCTCGGGTCAGAAGTTTTCGCTCTGCGAAATCGCCGACGAACTCGCGCGCCGCGCCACCCGGTTGTTCCTGAAGAACAAGGACGGCGAGCGGCCGGTGATGGGCGCGTATCCGCTGCTGCAGGCCGACCCGCGTTCACGCGATCTGATTCTCTTCCACGAGTATTTTCATGGCGACAATGGGCGCGGTGTGGGCGCGTCGCATCAAACCGGCTGGACCGGTCTCGTGGCACTGCTTTTGCAACCGCGTGTGATGGCCGCGTCAGGCAACGTGCCGGTGACAGGCGAGCCGGACGAGGCACCGCTTCCCACGTCGCCTCGGGAACAGGCGCAAACGCAAGGCCAGCGGCAAAGCCAGCCACAGGACGGGACGCCCGCGCCGGCCTCTGCCGATTCGTCGGAAGTTTCACCGCAAGTTGCGCCGGAAGTCACATCGGCGCTGGCAGGGGCGCCGGCAAAGTAGCGGCAACTTGCCATGTGTTTAGCGGTTAGCGGTCGCGAGGTTACATCAGCCCTACATCCCGCACGGCGACACGCCGCAAGTGATCGATTTTGAACTGTGCGGGTTCGAGCGTGGTCTGTCATTCACACCACGTCCGTTCCATTGGTTTCCTAAAGTGAATCCCATGTCGACTACACCGAACACTCCAGCTTCGAGCCACCCCACCGACACTCAATCGCCGAGCTGCAAGGTCGGCGCGGGACCGCATGAAGCGCCCGCGTCGCCGGCCGGCAAGCGGCCCGCGCCGCCCTGCACGCTGGTGATCTTCGGCGCGGGTGGCGATCTCACAAAGCGTCTGCTGATGCCTGCGCTTTACAACCTCGCCGTCGACGGACTGCTCGACGGCGGCATGAAGATCATCGGCGTGAATCACGGTGAGCGCGAGACGAGTGCATGGCGCGACGATCTGCACAAGTCGCTCGAACAGTTCGCCGCCGACAAGGCCAGCACCTTTCACGCGGGCAAACTCGACGACAAGGCGTGGGACTGGGTCGCGCAACGCCTCGAATACATGGCGGGCGAATTCGAAACCGATGACGTCTTCACGAAGCTCAAGCAGAAGCTCGGCGAAGGGTCGGGCGGCAACGTGATCTTCTACCTCGCGGTGAGTTCGCGATTCTTCAAACCGATTGCCGAGCGGCTCGGCAAGGCGGGTTTGCTGAAGGAAGAGGACAGCGGCGCATTCCGCCGCATCGTGATCGAGAAACCGTTCGGCACCGATCTCGCGTCGGCGCGTGATCTGAACGAACACATCCTGTCGTATGCGAAAGAGACGCAGGTTTATCGCATCGACCACTTTCTCGGCAAGGACACCGTGCAGAGCATACTCGCGGTGCGCTTTGCCAACGCGTTGTTCGAACCGATATGGCGGCGCGAATATATCGACAGCGTGCAGATCACCGCAGCTGAAACGATTGGCGTGGAAGGGCGCGGCAAGTTCTATGAGCAAACCGGCGCGTTTCGGGACATGCTGCCGAACCACCTGTTCCAGCTGCTCGGCATGGTCGCGATGGAGCCGCCCAATTCGTTCGACGCCGAAGCCGTGCGGGACAAGAAAGCCGAAGTCTTCGACGCGATCCAGCCGCTGACTCGTGAAGACGTGGTATTTGGTCAGTACGAGAAAGGTCCGGCGGGCGTCGGCTATCGCGAAGAACCGGACGTCGCGCCCAACAGCACAACGGAAACCTATGCGGCCGCGCGCGTGTTCGTCGAGAACTGGCGCTGGGCCGGCGTGCCGTTCTATCTGCGTACCGGCAAGCGCCTCGCCGCGCGGCGCACGGAAATCTCGGTGCAACTGAAGCCGGTGCCGTTCAGAATGTTCCGCGACACGCCGGTCGATGCGCTGACGCCCAACGTGCTTACGCTGCGCATCGACCCGGCGCATGGCACGAGCTTCGACTTCAATGTGAAGACGCCCGGACCGGTGATGCAGATCGGGCACGTGCAGTCGTCGTTCGACTATGCCGACTTCTTTGCGGAACGCGCCAACGTGGGCTATGAAACGCTGCTGTACGACTGCATGCTCGGTGACGAGACGTTGTTCCAGCGCGCCGACAGTATCGAAACGAGCTGGGCCGCGGTGGAAGACGTGCTGCATCCGAAAACCGGCGGCCCGATGGCCGTGCACCCTTACCCGGCCGGCAGCGAAGGGCCGGCCGAAGCGGACGCGCTTCTGGCGCGCGACGGCCATGCGTGGCGGCCGCTGAAAACGGAACAACACGAGAAGAAGTGACCATCACGCGTATCAACATCAACGGGGAATGCCATGGCGACACCCAGCACCAAAGCGAAAGGAAAGGCGAAAGAGGCGAGCAGCACCGAACGCATTCTTGCGATCGACGTGGGCGGCACGGGTCTGAAAGCCGCGATCATCGACGCGGACGGCAAGATGCAAACCGAACGCCTGCGAGTCGCGACGCCGCACCCGTGCACGCCGGATCAGCTCGTCGACGAACTCGTGAAACTGGTGCAGCCGCTGGTCGAGAAAGAACCGGCCACGCTGATGTCGATTGGCTTTCCGGGCGTGGTGCGCAATAACCGTATTCTCACGGCGCCCCATTTCGGCGACGAAGGCTGGCACGACATTCCGCTTGCCGACTCGCTGGCGCAGCGGCTCGGCGGCCTGCCGGTCCGCATGATCAACGACGCCGAAATGCAGGGCTTCGCCGCCATCGAAGGGGAAGGCCTCGAATTCGTGCTGACGCTCGGCACGGGCGCGGGCACGGCCATGTTTCGCGACGGCGAACTGATGCCGCACCTCGAGCTCGCGCATCATCCGGTAAGCAAGAAAGGGGTGGCCTATGACGAGTACATTGGCGACGCCGCGCGCGAGAAGGCGGGCAACAAGCGCTGGAATCACCGTGTCCAGAAAGTGATCGGGATCATTGAACGACTCGTGAACTATGACAAATTATGGATCGGCGGCGGCAACGCGACGCGCCTGAAATTCGAGCTTCCGGCAAATGTCGCCACCGTGTCGAACGACGCCGGTATCGAAGGCGGCGCGCGGCTGTGGCACCCACGGTCCGTGCGGGAAACGCGTCAGTTGCCGGATGCCACCACGCGCTCAGGCAAATTCAAATGACACGGTGCGGGTAACGCCTGGATCGGCCGGCCGGGCCGGGCTTCGAGCCGGTGTGCGCGCGGCATCGCTGCGCGGTGCCGTCAGCGCGCAAACCGAAGGCTTCGCGGTGTCGTCGCCCGGTCTTGCCGAACGCGGCACGCTCGATTCGAGTCATACCGCGAGCGCGAACCGGTGCGGCGGCGGCAACGTGCCGCCCGCGCTGCAATAGCGCAACGCACCCGGCGGGCGAAGCGCTACGCCGTCACGATCTTCGATCCGGACGGCGCGCCGGTCTGTAACGAGGTCGGACACGCCTAGCGCGCCGCGTCACCCCAGCGATACTGCACGGTCGCTTCGTCGAGTTGCTTCCTGATCTGCTCGTCGAGCACGACATCCACTGCCGCCAGGGTGTCGCTCAACTGCTCGGCACGGCTCGCGCCGATAATCGCCGAACTGATCAACGGATTGGCCAACACCCACGCGAGCGAGATTCGCGTCAATGATTCGCCGGTGGGCGCCACGATCGCTTTCAATTGCTCGATCGTCTGAAATTCGCGCTCATGCCAGTAGCGTTCCGTGTACATGGCACCCGCCTTGCCGACCGTGTCGGTAAAGCGCCCGGAAGCGGGCTTGGCGTCGTGCTGGTGCTTGCCGGTTAGAAGTCCGCCTGCGAGCGGGTTGTACGGCATCACGGCAAGGTGCTCCTCTCCGGCGAGGGGCAGCAACTCACGCTCGATCTGGCGGAACAGCAGGTTGTAGCGCGGCTGGACCGACACGAAGCGCGCCGTATGCAGAACGTCGGCACGGCCGAGCGCGCGTGCGAGCCGATAGGCGAGGAAATTCGATACCCCGATATAGCGCGCCTTTCCCGAGCGAACGATCACGTCCAGCGCTTCCAGTGTTTCATCGAGCGGCGTGCTGGCGTCGTCGGAATGAAGCTGATACAGGTCGACGTAGTCGGTTCCGAGACGGCGCAACGATGCGTCGATGGCATCGAGCAGATGTTTGCGCGACGCGCCCTGATCCCACGACGACGGCCCCACTTTGCCGACCGCTTTTGTCGCGACGATGAAGCGCTCGCGTTTGCCCTTCAGCCAGCGACCGACGATTTCCTCCGTGCGCCCGGCGAGGTTTTCGCCGCCGCCGAGCGGATACACGTTGGCCGTGTCGATGAAATTGATGCCGGCGTCCGCGGCGGTGTCGAGAATGCGATGGGACGCGTCTTCTTCGGTTTGCAGGCCAAAGGTCATCGTACCGAGGCACAAGCGCGAAACAGTCAGGCCGGTGCTGCCGAATTTGCGAAACTGCATGGGTCACTCCGGGGTTGGGTGGATCGGAACGGCAAAGAGTGTTGCAAAAAGGATAAACGGTTCCGCGTGACGGGGGTCGAGATTGCCGCAGCGCGCTGCTTGTGGAATGATAGCGATTCTCATTTATACTTATAAACCCAGCCAGCCATCCCGTCGTCCTTGCCTAGCAGGAGACCGGCAGCCAGCCATAGCGGCTTTGTCATCGATCCCGTGTTCGTACGGATCCGGCAAGCGCCATTCTGACGGGATTCACATGCTCAAACATACACCGCTCGCGACAGCGCTCGCGCTAGCTTTTGCCGTTCCTTTCGCCACGCCTGCCGTCGCCCAGACGGCGCCGCAGGCTGCGTCGCAACCGTCGGCCGACACCGCGCCGGCAAGCGCGAAACCCGCCACGAATGCGGATGGCACGACGTTGCCGGCCGTCGGCGTGACCGCGCGGGCCGAACAGCAGGACTTTCAGCCGGAGCGTTCGACGGTCGGCGCCAAAACGCCGACCGCGTTGCGCGATATTCCGCAGACGGTGACGGTCATTAACAAGGCGGTGCTGGAATCGCAGGGCGCGACCTCGTTTCAGGACGCGTTGCGCAATGCGCCGGGTGTGACGATCGGTGCGGCCGAAGGCGGCCAGATCGGCAACAACATCAATCTGCGCGGCTTTACCGCGCAAAACGACATTTACCTCGACGGCTTCCGCGACCGGAATCAGTATTACCGCGATACCTTCGACCTCGAACAGATCGAAGTGCTATACGGCCCTTCTTCGATGCTGTTCGGCCGCGGATCGACAGGCGGCGTGATTAACCAGGTCAGCAAGAAAGCAAACCTGAAGGATTCCGCCGAAGTCACCGGCATGATCGGCACCGACGATCGCTATCGCAGCACCGTCGACGTGAACCACAAGCTCACCGATACCTCGGCGATCCGCCTGAACGCCTTCGGCCAAAGCCTTGGTTCGTCGCGCGACGAGATGAAGAACAAGGACTACGGTATCGCGCCCGAAGTGCGCTTTGGCATCGGCACGCCGACCGAGGTGACGATTTCCGCGCTGATCCAGCATAACTACGATATGCCGGACTACGGTGTGCAGGCGCTGAACGGTCGCCCGGCGCCGGTCTCGAAAAATACGTTCTATGGCCTGACCACCGACCGCACGATTCAGGACGTGCAGACGTTCAACGCCGCGATCAAGCACAAGTTCTCTGACGCGCTGACCCTGACCAACCAGACGCAGTTTTCCCACTCCATGACCGACGCGCGGGAAACTGCGCCGCAAGCCGTGCTGACCGGGCCTCTTGCGACCAGCACTGCGCTGACCAACGGCAACTACACGTCGCTCTCGCCGTCGCAACTGTTCATCAAGCTGCAAAGCCATGACCGTGTGATCCAGAACCACTCGCTGTACAACGACACCGCGCTCGAATACAAATTCGATACGGGGCCGATCAGGCACGACGTGATCGCGGGCTTCGAACTCGGCCACGACAGTTATTCGAATCAGGCGTACACGCGTAATAACCTGCCGGTCGTGACGATGGTGAATCCGCAGTATCTGTCGTCGCCCGCAGGTGTGACGACCACGCTCGGCAACTATGCGGATTCCGGTTCGAACGAAATCGGCGCTTACGTGAACGATACGGTGTCGCTTGGCCAGCACTGGAAACTGGTCGGCGGTCTGCGCTGGGACCGTTTTCAGGCGCAGATTCACAATACGGTCAGCCTGCCGCGCTACGCGACGCAAACCAACTTCTTCACGAGCGTGCGCGCCGGCGTGATTTATCAGCCGACAGACTGGCAGTCTTATTACGTGTCGTACGGCACGTCGTTCAACCCGTCGCTCGAAGCGTTGACAGTGACGAATCTGACGCAGAACCTCGCGCCGGAGTCCACGAAGTCATATGAAGTGGGCGGCAAATGGGACCTGCTCGGCGGCAACATTTCGGTCAACTCCGCATTCTTCCGCGAGGAAAAGAACAACGCGCGCACGCAGGTGTCGCCAACCGAATATGAGCTCGATGGCGACGTCCGCGTGGACGGTTTCCAGACCAACGTTACGGGGCACATTACCGACAAGTGGCAGGTGTTCGGCGGCTACACGTATATGAATGCGATCATCCTGAAGGCGCTCGATGGCACCCAGGGACACGTTCCAGCGAACACGCCGCGCAACACGATCACGATCTGGACGACTTATGCGCTTACGCCGCACTGGGAATTGGGCGGCGGTCCGATTTACATGTCGCCGCGCTACGCATCGAACACGAATTACGTGAAGGTGCCGGGCTATACGCGTTGGGACGTGACCGCCGCGTACCACGCGAAGAAGTACGACGTGCGCCTGAACCTGCTGAATCTGACCAACAAGCAGTACTACGACGGGCTGATCGCGTCGGACGGCGGCCGCTCCGTGCCGGGCATTGGACGCACGCTGCTGGCTACGTTCGACTATCGCTTCTGATTTTTTGCGCTGCGTGCGCGAAGGCCACATGCGTTAGGCTTGCCGCTTTTGTGATGCGGCAAGCCGACGCCCGGGACACACCAATGTTGCTGCACATTCCGAATGTTTTGAACGCCGAACAGGTCCGCGCGATCCGCGAACGTCTGGACCGCGCAGGCGAGGCCTGGGTCGACGGCCGCGCGACCGCCGGCTATCAGGGCGCACCCGTGAAACGCAACCAGCAGATCGCGGAGCACACGCCGGTCGCACGCGAACTCGGTGACGAGATTCTTGCCGCGATCGAACGCAACCCGCTGTTCATCAGCGCAGTGCTGCCGAATCAGGTGTACCCGCCGCTCTTTAACCGCTACGAAGGCGGCATGACGTTCGGCAGTCATGTGGACGGCGCGGTGCGCGTGTTGCCCAATGGCGTGAAGTTGCGCACCGACGTGTCGGTCACGCTGTTTCTTTCCGAACCTGCCGACTACGACGGCGGTGAGCTCGTGATCGAAGACACCTACGGCGTGCAGCAGGTCAAGCTGCCGGCGGGCGACATGATTGTCTATCCGGCGACGAGCCTGCACCAGGTGACCCCGGTCACGCGCGGCGCGCGCGTCGCCAGTTTTTTCTGGGTGCAAAGCCTCGTGCGCAACGACACCCAGCGCGCGCTGCTGTTCGACATGGACACCGCCATTCAAAGGCTGAACGCCACCCACGCCGACGACACTGCACGCCGCAGCCTCGTTGGCTGTTACCACAATCTTCTGCGTACCTGGAGCGAACCGTGAGCGCACCCGACACCCTCGATATTCAGCCGCCGGCGGCCGACCGTTTCGCGACGCACGAGCCGCAGCGGCTCGACCCCGACGAACTGAAGTCGCGGCAACGGCGCTCGCGACGCGCCACGTTCGTGAAGTGGCTGCGCAAGGTGCATGGCTGGGTTGGCTTGTGGGGTGCCGCGCTGGGACTGCTGTTCGGCACCACCGGTTTCTTTCTCAATCACCGTGGCGGCCCGTTGCGCGTTTCGACGGGAGAGCCGCAAGTGGCGATGTTGCAGGTGCCGCTGCCACAGCCCGCGCCGGACACGCCGCGTGAACTGGCCAAATGGCTGAAGCACGAACTGAAAATCAACGGCAACCCGGGGCGTATGCAGAAAGAGCCCGCGCATCCGGTGGCGTGGGGCGATCGCAGTGTCGTTCAGCCGGAGCACTGGCAACTCAGCTTCGCGTCGCCCGGTGAGAACACGTCGGCGGAATACTGGGTGGGCAATGGCTACGTGACGGTCAAGCGCAGCGCGAATACCTTCCTCGCGACGCTCGCGAATCTGCACAAAGGCGTGGGCTTGAGCGTCGGCTGGGTGCTGCTGATCGACACGCTGGCGGGCAGCATCATTCTGCTGTCACTCACGGGCGTTCTGCTTTGGACCGAACTGAACAAGCGCAAGACCATTGGCGCGGTGCTGGTGCTCGGCTCGATCGCCGCCGCGGTATGTGTCGGCATGATGTGAGCATGAACGCGGCGCGGCGGCCCGGCGGCCCGGCGGCCGCGGGTCCGTAGAGCCGGCAAGCCCGCGAACCGGCGAACTGGCGAACCGCCTATCCAGCGACCGCGATGCACGGCCGGCGACCCGCTGATCGGAAAGATTGGTTTGCAGTCACCGTTCGCAGCACGTTTTACCACTCCTACGCGCTGCTTCAGGCCGCGCCTCCTCGCGTATAAGCAGTGCGCAGAATGCGTCTTTAAGCCACGTCAGAGGCCCGCTCTTCGGTGGCTCCAGCGCGGCTTTGCCTTCCTGCCGCATGTCGCTACGTGCGAAAATCCCGCTACGTTCATTGCACCATGACCGGTTGGGCGTCGTCGCGTCGGGCATCGCTTTTGCAACCGCGGTCCGCACGTTTGCGGCAAAGCCATTGTGGAGGATATCGCGTTGAAAGAGCCGGACAGTCTTATGTCGGAAGCCTCGCCCATCGATCAAGGCACGCCCTCGTTTCTGGCGGGCGGCGGTGAACTCGGCGCGCTGATCCGCGCTTACGACTGGAATTCGACGCCGCTTGGGCCGCCCGATAGCTGGCCACAAGGGTTGAAGATCGCGATCCGCATCATGCTCACGTCGCGGCAGCCGATCTGGATCGGCTGGGGCGACGAACTGATCTACTTTTACAACGATCCGTATAAATCGATCATCGGTGGCAAACATCCCGTCGCGCTCGGGCAGCCTACTCGCGTGGTATGGCGCGAGATCTGGACGGATATCGAACCGTTGCTCGACGAAGCAATGAGTGGCGCGGAGGGCACCTTCGTCGAACAGAAGCTGCTCATCATGGAGCGCAACGGCTTTCCCGAAGAGACGTATTACACCTTTTCGTACAGCCCCATTCCGGGCGATAACGGCGAGCCGGGCGGCATCATTTGCGCGAATAGCGACGATACGGCGCGCGTGGTGGGCGAGCGGCAACTCGCGCTACTGAAGGAACTGGCGGCCGCGAGTCCCGACGGCCGCGACTGGCGCGCGGCGTGCGAACTGAGCGCGCGCGCGTTGCGCTCCAATCCACAAGACCTGCCGTTTGCGCTGCTGTACGCGGCCGATCCCGGCAGCGACACGTTAAAGCTCGTGGGCACGAGCGGCATCGAGCGCGGCCATCCGGCCGCGCCTGAAACCATGAGCGCGAACGACAGCCCGGTCTGGCCGTTCGCCGACGCTTTCAGTATTCAGGAGCCGCAGATCGTGCGGTGCCTGACGCAGCGTTTCGGCACGGCGTTGCCGCGCGGTCCATGGCAGCTTGCGCCCGAGCAGGCGGCGATCGTTCCGGTATCGGCCGGAAGCGACACGGCGCAGGCCGTGCTGATGATCGCCGGCCTGAGCCCATACCGTCTGTTCGACGAAGCGTATCGCAGCTTTCTGAACCTTGCCGCCGGACAGATCGGCGCGACGATCGGCTATGCGCAGGCGTACGAGGAAGAGCGGCGGCGCGCGGAGGCGCTCGCGGAAATCGACCGCGCCAAGACCACGTTTTTCTCCAACATCAGCCATGAATTCCGCACGCCGTTGACGCTGATGCTCGGGCCGCTCGAAGAGCTGCTCGCGAAACCGCAATCGCAGCATGGCGCCGCCGAAGCGGGCAGCGCCGGCGACCGCACACTGATCGAAATCACGCATCGTAACGGCTTGCGTCTGCTCAAGCTCGTCAACGCGCTGCTGGATTTCTCGAGGATCGAAGCAGGGCGCATCCCGCTTCAGACGCAGCCCACGGATATCGCGGCGTTCACCGCGGAACTCGCATCGCTGTTCGAGTCCGCAATGGAAGCAGCGGGCCTGCGGCTTGAAGTCGACGTGCCGCCGGAGCCCGTGATCGCGCAGATCGACCGGGAGATGTGGGAAAAGGTCGTGATGAATCTGCTGTCGAACGCGTACAAATTCACGTTCTTCGGCACGATCCGCGTCGCGGTGCGCGTGCTCGAACGGGATCGTATCGAAGTCAGCGTGACGGACAGTGGCATTGGTATCGCCGAAGCGGAAATCCCGCGGCTATTCGAGCGCTTTCATCGCGTGGCAGGTGCGCCGGGCCGCTCGGTGGAAGGCAGCGGTATCGGTCTTGCACTGGTGCAGGAACTGGTGAAGCTGCACGGCGGAACCGTCGCGGTGGAGAGCACCCTCGGCGAGGGCGCGCGCTTTGCCGTGACGCTGCCGCGCGGCGCGGCGCTGCCGCTGATCGCGAGCAACGCGGTCCATGCGTCGATGAGCAAACACGCACGCGACTATGTCGACGCCGCGTTGCGCTGGAGTCCGGAAAACGAGATCGTCGCCGAATTAACGGAGGTGGCGCCACCCGGCGGCGACGCGACGCCAGGCGGCAAGGCCGCCACGCCGGCGCGCCTGCTGGTGGTCGACGACAACGCCGATCTGCGCGAGTACATGAGCCGTATCCTGCGCTCCGCGGGTCACGACGTGCGCCTTGCTACCGACGGCCAGGTGGCGCTCGAAGCGGCGCGCGCCGAGCCGCCCGACCTCGTGCTGTCCGACGTGATGATGCCGCGGCTCGACGGCTTCGGACTGCTGCGCGCGCTTCGCAACGATCCCGCTCTTCGTGATACGCCGGTCCTGATGCTATCGGCGCGCGCGGGCGAAGAGGCGCGCGTCGACGGCATCGAGCAGGGCGCGGACGACTATTTGACCAAGCCGTTCTCCGCGCGCGAACTGCTGGCGCGCGTGGCCGGCAATCTGCAACTGGCACGGCTGCGTCGCGAGACCGAAATGAAACTGCGCGAGGAATCGCGCACGCTCGAAATCCTGAATCGCGTGGGCACGACGGTGGCGGCCGAACTCGATCTGAGCCGCGCCGTGCAGATCGTCACGGACGCCGCAACCGAGCTGACCGGCGCCGCGTTCGGTTCGTTCTTTTACAACGTGTTCGACGAGGACCACGGCAGCTACATGCTCGACGCGCTGTCCGGCGTGACGAAAGAAGCGTTCGAGCAGTTCCCGATGCCGCGTAACACCGCGCTCTTCGCGCCCACCTTCGGCGGCGAGGGCATCGTTCGCGCCGACGACATCACGCAGGACCCGCGCTATGGCCTGAACACGCCGCATCGCGGAATGCCGGAAGGGCACCTGACGGTGCGCAGCTATCTGGCCGCGCCCGTGCAGTCGCGCAATGGCGAAGTGGTGGGCGGGCTGTTCTTCGGTCATCCGGAGCCGGGCATATTCACCGAACGCGCGGAGCGGATCGTCGCGGGTATCGCGGCGCAGGCCGCCATTGCGATCGACAATGCGCGCCTTTATCAGGCCGCGCAAAGCGAGATCGCTCAACGCACGAAGGCCCAGCAGGCATTGCACGATCTGAACGAGACGCTCGAGCGCCGCGTGATCGAGACGGTGGCGGACCGCGACCGTTTGTGGGAACTCAGTGAAGATCTGCTGGTGGTAGCCGACATAGACGGGCGGTTGCAGCGGGTCAGTCCATCATGGTCGAACGCGCTTGGCCACAACTCGCAATGGCTGATGCAGCGCTCCTATGACGACCTCGTTCATCCGGATGACATCGCGACCGTCAGGCTGCATCTGGCCGAACTGCGCCGAACCGGTTTGCCGGTGCGCTTCGAGAACCGCTTCAAGCGGATCGACGGCACATGGCGCTGGGTCGCGTGGACCCTTGCGCTCGATCCGGACACCGATCGCATCCACGGCGTGGGCCGCGACGTCACCGCCGACAAGGAAACCACCGAGGCCCTGCGGCATGCCGAAGAAGCACTGCGCATGGCGCAGAAGATGGAAGCGATCGGCAAGCTCACGGGCGGCGTTGCGCACGACTTCAACAATCTGCTGCAGGTGATTGGCGGCAATCTGCAACTGCTCGCCAAAGACGTGGCGGGGGCGGAAAAAGCGGAGCAGCGCGTGCGCAACGCACTCGCCGGTGTCGCGCGCGGCGCGAATCTCGCGTCGCAATTGCTGGCGTTCGGGCGGCGTCAACCGCTCGCGCCCAAGGTCGTCAATCTCGGCCGCTTCATACGCGGCCTCGACGACATGCTGCGGCGCGCGCTGGGCGACGGCGTCGAAGTCGAAACGATCGTATCGGGCGGCTTGTGGAATACGCTCGTCGACCCGTTCCAGGTCGAGAACGCACTGCTCAACCTGGCAATCAATGCGCGCGACGCAATGAGCGGTCATGGCAGGCTCACCATCGAGGCCGGCAATGCGGCGCTCGACGACGCTTACGCCAAGCGCAACGCGGACGTCACACCGGGTCAGTATGTCATGCTGGCCGTGACGGACACCGGCACCGGCATGTCGGCGGAAGTCCGGGAGCGGGTGTTCGAACCTTTCTTTACGACGAAGCCCGAGGGCCAGGGGACGGGCCTCGGGTTGAGCATGGTCTACGGCTTCGTCAAGCAATCCGGCGGTCACGTAAAGGTCTACAGCGAGGAAGGTCACGGCACGACAATCCGCATCTATCTGCCGCGTGAGCGGCAGGAAGAAGATCTCGAAACGAACGTCGATCCCGGGCCGGCCAAAGGCGGCACGGAAACCATTCTGGCCGTCGAGGACGACGAAGAAGTGCGCACGACCGTGGTCGAACTGCTGGCCGACCTCGGCTATCGCGTGTTGAAGGCGAAAGACGCGCAGAGTGCGTTGGCGATCATCGAGAGCGGTGTGCCGATCGACCTGCTGTTCACCGACGTCGTCATGCCCGGCCCGCTGCGCAGCACCGAGCTGGCACGCAAGGCGCGTGAGCGTCTGCCGTCCATCGCCGTGCTGTTCACGTCGGGCTATACGGATAACGCCATCGTGCACGCCGGGCGGCTCGACGAAGGCATCGAACTGCTCAGCAAGCCCTATACGCACGAAGCGTTGGCCCGCAAGGTGCGCTACGTGTTGCAGACGCAGAATCCGCAAGCGGAGCAGATCGCGTCGCTCGAACCGCATCAGCTTGAAATCGAGCCGCCCGCTACGTCATCGAGCGGCGACACGTTCGCCAATACGTCCTCGCGCATTCTTCTGGTGGAAGACGACGAGCTGATACGCGAGAGCACCGCCGAGCTGCTGCGCACTTTCGACTTCGACATCTTGGAGGCCGAAGGCGAGCATGACGCGAGGCGCCTGCTCAGCGAACACGCGATCAGCGTGATGTTGACCGACGTGGGGCTTGCAGGCAAATCGGGCGTGGATCTGGCAATGGAAGTGTGCGCGTCGCGGCCGGATCTGCGCGTGATCTTTCTGACCGGCTACGATCTTGTGCTGACGCCGGAGCAACGCAAGGTGTTGCCGCATGCGATGCTGCTGCGCAAGCCTTACGATCCGCTCGATCTGATCGACGCGCTGAAGACGCCGCTCGGCTGATCGATCGGTCATCGGGTCGGCGAGCCGGCGCCTCGGCCGGGGTCAAAATCAGGTCATAGCCCCGATGCGAGGCCGCCAGCGCAACACTGACGGCTCGCGCTAGAATCTTTGCAGATCGGATAGCCCTATCCTGCCGTTTCTTCCGGATTCCGCCAATGACCACAGCCGCCAATCAGGTCGACGCCGCACTCGTGACGCGGCGCGCGATCCGCGCGTTTCTGCCCACACCGGTTCCGCGCACTGAAATCGAAGCGATACTCGAAGCAGCCAGCCGCGCGCCGTCGGGCACCAACACGCAGCCGTGGCGGGTCTATGTGGTCACCGGTGACTCGCTCGCGCGCCTTTCGCAAGCCCTCGTTGCGGCCTACGATCACCCGCAGCGCGACGCGTTGTACCAGCAGGAGTATCCGTACTACCCGGAACGTTGGGTGTCGCCTTACATCGACCGTCGCCGCAAGATCGGCTGGGATCTGTACGGGTTGCTCGGCATCGAAAAGGGCGACAAGGCGCGCATGCACGAGCAGCATGCGCAGAACTACCGCTTTTTCGGCGCGCCCGTGGGTCTGTTCTTCACGATCGACCGCACGCTCGAACTGGGCAGCTGGCTCGACTACGGCATGTTTTTGCAGGCAATCATGACGGCGGCGCGCGGGCGGGGTCTCGACACATGCCCGCAGGTGGCGTTCACGCAGTTTCATCGCGTGATTGCGCAGCATCTGGACTTCTCCGCCGATGAACGACTGGTGTGCGGGATGTCGCTCGGTTTCGCCGACACCCAGGCCGTTGTCAATACGTTGCGCACCGAGCGCGAACCGGTCCAGGCATTCACCCGGTTTTTTGACTGAACCGGCTACGCCTCGTCTGTTGCGACGGGCGAGTGTCCTCTCTTCCAATCCGACCACAATGACAACATTTCGCCGCCATTATCTGCTGATGAGCGTGGGCGTGGGCTCATCGCTCGTACTGTCCCGCGTCGCATGTGCGGAAACCAACTCACTCAATGAAGCCGACCCCAAAGCGCAGGCGGTGGGTTACAAGGAAGACGCGGCCAGGGTGGACAAGGCAAAATTCCCGGGGTATTCAGCCGGCCAAACCTGCGCCAACTGCTCGCTGTTTCAGGGGAAGGCCACCGATGCCTACGGCGGTTGCACCCTGTTCGGCGACAAGCAGGTCGCCGCGCGCGGCTGGTGCAACTCGTACTCCAATATGTAAGCCTTTTGCAGCTCGCATTTTCCGCCAGCACGCGAGTCGGAGCGGGTTACATCGGCGCCTTGAGCACCAGTTCGTGTGAACGGCCGATCCACAGCGCCGCGTCACGATGGTCGCGCAGTGCGTCGCCGGTATTCGGGTGCACGAAGATATCGAGCGCGCCGTGATTGAGCGTTAGCCAACCGATGAGTTCGCCGAACTGGGCGGGCTCGAAGGCGAGCTGATACGACCACTTGGGATGTGGGCCGACCGGCTTTTCGTGAAACCGGCCCAGTTGCAGCCTGCCGTTCCAGTGCGAGTCGATCTGTTCGCGGAAAGCCCAGGCGGCATCCCGGCTGTCTGCGTCGAAATAGATATGGGCGTGCCAGCTCTCGATGGCGGAGGTGTCGCGGAGGGTCATGGGGTGTCGGTAGCGTAGCTGTCTTTTTACGACATTCATTCTGCTTCAATTTCCGCCGACGCGCGCGGCGTACGCGGCGTGTGAAACTCTTTGCCAAGCTGTCGAAATTTTTGCTCTGGCGCTAACTGCGCGTTTGGCTTTGTCTATGGCACGGCGCAACGGGACGGCAGCAGCTGCCTGTAGCCGCAACATCGTGAGAAGCGCGATTTGCGCAAAGCCGCAGCGTATGCAGCGCCGGCCGCCACTCAATTCTGATGGCGAAGCGCCGTGTTCTGCGCGCGACGCCGCGGACGGCTAGTAAGAATTGTCGTGAATTGTCGCGTTAGAAGCGCGTTTTTACCACGCCGCTTTGGTGCTGACTTGTGATCCGCCCGCTGAATGCATTCAGTGAATACCTGGCGGAAGCGCGCGTCGGCATCACCTGATGCGTTGCGAGGGAACGAACGTCGCGTGCGGCCTGAGTTTTGAGCGTAGACCCGCCACGGCCTGTCGCGCTCCCGGCGTCACTGCACAGTGCAGACTCGGCATTTTTGTTCGTTGGCATGCGCTTTGCTTTGTCTCATCAGCGGCATGCTGATCCGGGCGCATCCGACAGCTTGCGCACGAGACGCCGCGCCTCAGGGGCACGGCGCCATCTGGCAAAAAAACGAAAAATGCTGAACACGAAACCACACAGGGTTACGCACGGCGTAGAAGGCGAAGCGATCTCGCTCATCTTCTACCCCGACACAGGTTGCTTGCGCTTCGCCGACGCGCTCGGATCTTTTCACGAGCTCCGGCCACCGCATTCCTGGATCGCCATTTCGAGCGCTTCGCGCGGCGTGTGCCGCGGAACGCATGCGATGACGGACGTATTAACCACACTGCTGCGTGAGTTTTGCGCAAAGCGTGCCCGCTGGATGAGCGGCCCGCGGCGCCTGTCGGCGCCGGTGCCTGCAACCTTTGGCGGGCCCGTTCATACTCATGCTCATGCGTCCGACGACGCGCCGGTGCATGCGTCGCATCGGCTGCCTGCCGCTCCGTTTGGAGCGCGTTTGCAAGCCTAGCGGAAGCGTTGCGGCGCGATTCGGCAGTCGAAACAGACAGACGGGCGCTGGCCAGTGGATCGATTCAGTTTTTTGCGGTGTCGTTCGTCCAGCATGCGAACGGCTTAGTGAACTTTGCGAGGTGGGCTATGGAGATTATCGAGCTTGAACCCAGCGTCTCGGCGGACGGACGCGCGGTGATTTTCCAGCTTTCGACGCGCGGACGTGACCTCGAATGCGCGGTCACGCGTGAAGCGTTGGAGCAGCATTTCTGGCTGCAACGCGGCGCCGGCGAGGAGCGTGTGCTAAAAACATTTGCCGACGGTCGCAAACGGATCACAGCGGTTGCCGAAAGAAAAATGCTCGCACGGCCGGGTGAAAAAGTTTTGCTGACCATCAGCGATTTTGCGTCGCGCAAGTAATCTTCGAACCGTGTTCCGGTTCACGTTCCGCTGGCGCTCCGTGGCGCTCTTGTGCTCTCGCGCCAGATGTTTTCCGGGCGACGGTGATCATCACCGTCGCTTTCATATGTTCTGAGCGTGCGTGCTTAGCGCTTCTGACCCGCATTGTTCCTCCTCTGCTTCACCACTCGTAGACGCTGAAAGCGAGGTGCGGCGCGCTTCTCCGGCGTGCTCGCATCCACGTCACGTCTGACGAATTCACGCGGCGACGTCGATTCATCGAACTGACCTGCCAATTCCCTTCGCTTCGCAAGATTGCATGTGAATGCGCTCGCATACACTGTTTTCCATGGAGCGACAAATCACCGAGCCCCATCAGCGCGGTCTTCCCCCCGCGTTGGTTTTGAACCGTACCGTTGATGACAGTAGCTCGCGGCCGTCGAGCGCGACAGTGCAGTGAAGCAGTAGAAGTTAGAAGCAGTGCAAAGAAAAGCGCGCGCAGTCGACACATCCAAACGCGCCATTCAGCAGGGGTGGTATCAACGCAGTTGAAGACAAGGACCGGTGGTTAGCAGTGGAGGTAGCAGTAGGAGTAGCAGTAGCAGTACAGGGAGCGATCATTTCTGGCAGTAGCGTTTCAGTAGTAGCGTTTCAGCAGTAGCGTTTCAGCAGTAGCGTTTCGGCAGTAGCGTTTTGGCGGTAGGTTTTTGGCAGTAGCGATTTGGCAGCAGGTTTTTGCAGTAGCAGTTCAGTCACGACACGTTGTGCAGTCAGTGCCAGCAATATCCAGTGGAAGTCGATGTTGTAGTTGCAGTCGTTGTTGAAGTGGAAGTTTTAATTGCGAGAGCTTTGTTCGTTTTGGTGGGTATAGGTCGGCACGCATCCACGCGCGAGCTGACTGTTCCATCCTGTCAGACCCTGTTCCCTCGCGGGAGCAGGGTTTTTTTTCGCCGATGTGTTTCGCGCCGCTTGTATTTCGAGGTATCGGACCGATATGCCCGGGTCGCGTCAGCGACGATAGCGGCGCGCACGTGCGGAAATAAAGCCTGCGTTTCCAACAGGTTTTTTCTGCAGGCCGTAAGATGCTGTTCATCCGCACGACATCAGCCTGTCTTGAAGTCGTGTTGGTTTGTTTAAGGCTGTCTTAATTGTGGCTTGCCAGTATGGCTGTACAGACTCAATGGAGATCTGTCAGGCCGCCGGCGTCAGGCGGCATTAGCCGCCGCGCACGACCGTAGATTTTGCGTGAAACTTTGCGTGAAACGTGCGAACCGGTAGCGGAGCCTAGAGTAAGCGAAGGAGGTTGAAACGTTATGTCCAGTAAATCGCGAGTCCGCAAGCACACCCCTACCGCCATGTCGCCGCTGCTGCGTGCGCTGACGTTCAGTCGCACCGCGCATGAGCCGATCACGTCGGCAATGCTTTTGCAGTGCTATGCCGCTCTTGATGCACTTCGTCACGGCCACGGCTCGCGCGATCTGCACATGACACTGAGCCGGCATCTGTTGGTCTCGCAGGAATTGGCGCGGCTTGGGCTCGGCGAAGAATGGCTAGCCGACATCGAAAGCGCCCACGCCGCGATGGTCGAACTCGACGCGCGCGAGCATGACCACACTGAATGGCGACTCGATGACAGCGAATACGCCCGTCTGCGGACGGCACTCGGGATTCTCGATGCGCAACTGTCCGCCGCGTCGTTAAGCGAGATCGCGAGCGCGGAGGCGAGAATGATCGAAGGTCTGATGCGTTCCGCGAAGGTGCGGGCGATCGCAGATGCCGCAGTGTGAGGCGCGCGGGCCGACACACGATCGCGCAATGAAGCGCGACGAACGAAACAGCGTCCCGATAAATCGCACCCCGGAAAGCTGGACAACGGTCCAACGTCCGGGGTGTTTGTTTGAATGACGCGGTTCTTCGCGATTACGGTTCACGCTGTCGATCGAACTGTGCATCGAACGCCGCAGAACGGAACGCGTGGAAAGTTTGCAGCGCCGCTGGTATCGAATGCGCCGGCGCATCACGAATCGCGCACACAGCGTTATGCGTCAGCCGGATCCTCTTGCGTTCCCTCCGCCGAACCGTTCACGCCGAGCTGTTGCCGCGCCTTTTCCCAATACTCTTCCGAACGTCCGTCAGGACTTCCATCTTTCTCCCAAAGATAGAATGCGAGTGTTCGAATCTGCTCCTCGGTAACGGGCACGTCCATTTTCACTCTCCAGCAGTTAATGGTTTTGAGGATTGAGCACGTATCAGAAAAAGGCCGCAATGATCGCCAAGCTGAAGGACTGCTGGCTTTAATGCACGCGCTCTTGTAATCGCCGATTACGCAAGCGCTGTTCCCGCAAATCCGCAATGAATAATTGCCAAATGCAGTGGGTCGAATTGCACACCTGGACCGGCTCTGGGCATGGGGTCTGCTGATGTTTGAGCGCCACATCTTGACCGTGTTGCTCTCTGTGGCGCGGGTGTTTTTCCTCTACCCAACACAACGCTTTCCAGGAGTTTTTCAAATGAAGGGTTATGCAATTTTTTGCGCGCTCGGCGCCACGGCCGTTTTTTCTTGCAGCGCATTTGCTCAAGACAATTCGCCAAGTGCGACCAAAGGTCTAAACGCGGGCGACAACGTTCAATCGGCACCCACGCACAAGTCTACTCACACCCGAAAGATGAAAGCGCCGAAGGCTGGAACGGCTGGCGCATCCGCGCAGCCGGGCGGCACCACGACGCCGGGTGGACCGAACGCGCCGGTTAGCGCGAGCGGTTCCGGCAGCTGACGCTTCAAACCGACGCCCGGCGACGCAGCGGTCTTTGAGACTGCTGTCGGGTATAGCCTTGTCAACCTCTTCGTGAACGCCTCAGTGGCCGGGCGCCTCGCTTTTCAACGCCGCGCCGGCCTATCGCATGCGTGAACGGCCCGTCAGCGCCGTCATGCCCCTCCCCAACATCACCGATGTGCCTGCATGCCGCCGTTGGTGTCGCCTGAGCGTCGGTGCGTCGATCAGCGTGACATTACGTGTGTCGCAGTCGCCCGCTTTTTAAGCCAGTATCTGAAAGCGCCGAAACGCTGGCTGGCGACAGACGTCCATTTCACGCCATGCTTGAACGCATCTCAAGCGTGCTTTAAAGCCGCTTGAGCACGTCGTATCCGAGATGCAGCAGCTGATGTCATCTTGATCGACGAACGTCCGGAAGGACCGCCTGGTGTCGCCAGCCATCCGTTACGTGCCGTTTGCGGGAGCCTTTCACAGTTGTTAGACTGATTTCCTACAGGCATGCGCGCGTGCATGGGCAGCCGTTCGCAGCGTCGGCACGCCGGGCGGTCATGTCTATGGCGAGATTTCGGAGACCTCATGGCTTACATGCTGCTCATCGTCGAACCTACGAATCAGCGCACCGAGCGCGGTGAGGCCGCGGGGCGCGATGTCTACGACCAGATGTTGCGCTTCGCCGCGGATCTCAGGGAGCGCGGCAAACTCGTCGCGGCTGAGTCTCTGAGTTCCACGGACGACGCCGTGCGCGTCGAGGTGCGTAGCGGTCAGCCCAAATTGCTCGATGGCCCATTCGCCGAAGCGAAGGAAATGGTCGGCGGCTTTTTCCTGCTGAACTGCGATACGCGCGAGGAGGCGGTGGCGATTGCGCAGGCGTGTCCGGCGGCGTCCTGGTGCACCATCGAAGTCCGCAAACTCGGCCCCTGCTTTACCTGATCATTGGCTATGAGATTGCGCTCAGGCGTGGCCGTGAACATCGCAAGGGTTTTCCCTGCGCTTTCGTTTATTCACCTCAGGTGTGTCGATCCGGCGGCGCGTTGTTCGTCGTGTGAATGAGATGCCGGCAAGATGCGCGGCTCTTCACTTCACAACGACAGGAGGTATGCGCGATGCGATTCATGATTCTGGTTAAAGCGACCGCCGCAAGCGAAGCCGGCCATATGCCCGAAGCCTCATTGATTGCCGCGATGGGCGCTTATCACGAAGAACTCGCAAAGGCCGGGGTGCTCCTCGACGCCACCGGTTTGCAGCCGAGTTCGAAGGGCTGGCGCGTACGGTACAGCGGCGGCAAGCGCTCGGTGATCGACGGCCCGTTCGCGCAGACCGGCGAGTTGATCGCCGGCTATACGCTGATCCAGGTGCGCTCGCGCGAAGAGGCAATGGAGTGGGCGCGGCGTTTCCCCGCGCCGTTCGGCGAACATGAAGATGGCGAGATCGAAGTGCGTCAGCTGTTCGAACTCGACGACTTCGAGCCCGGCCCGGAAATCGACCGTTTCCGTGAACTGGAAGCCGGCCGCCGCTGAGCGCAGCGGACCATGACCGTCATGGCCCATGATCCACGGTCCGCTGTCACTTCACATCGCGATTCACGGACTCCATCATGCACATGCAGATCGACGTCAATCTCGCCGTTGACAACTTCGAACGGTCAACGGGCACATCTGGGAAGCTGATCTACATGGACCCGAATGCCAGCCGGGCGGGTTGAGACCGTGTCCATAGAGGCCACCCATCGTGCGATCGAGGCGGTCTGGCGCATCGAGTCCGCCAAGGTCATCGCCCACGTCGCGCGGATGGTGCGTGACGTGGGCCTTGCCGAGGAACTGGCGCAAGACGCACTGGTGGCCGCGCTCGAACATTGGCCCGCGGCGGGCGTGCCCGGCAATCCCGGAGCATGGTTAATGACGACGGCAAAGCATCGCGCGCTCGACCGTCTGCGTCAGGACGCGCTGCACGCACGCAAGCACGAGGAACTGGGCCACGATCTCGACGCCGTCGAGGCGCACCTCGTGCCGGATTTCGTCGATGCGCTCGACGCCGCGCGTGCCGACGACATCGGCGACGACCTGTTGCGGCTCGTGTTCACCGCCTGCCACCCGGTGCTCTCCACGGACGCACGCGTCGCGCTCACGTTGCGCCTGCTCGGCGGCCTCACGACGGATGAGATCGCCCGCGCGTTCCTCGTGCCCGAGCCGACGATTGCACAGCGCATCGTGCGCGCCAAGCGTACGCTCACGGCCGCCCATGTGCCGTTCGAGGTGCCGCGGGCGGACGCGCGGGCGCCACGGCTCGCGTCGGTGCTGCAGGTGATCTATCTGATTTTTAACGAAGGCTATTCGGCCACGACCGGCGACGACTGGATGCGCCCCGCGTTGTGCGAGGAAGCGTTGCGGCTTGGCCGCGTGCTGAGCGGTCTCGTGCCGGACGAAAGCGAGGTGTTCGGGCTCGTCGCGTTGATGGAGATTCAGGCGTCTCGCACGCATGCACGGACCGATGCGCAGGGGCGTCCCGTGCTGTTGTTCGATCAGGACCGTAGCCGCTGGGACCCGCTGTTGATTCGTCGCGGGCTGGCCGCGCTAGCGAGCGCAGAGGCGCTCGGCGGCGCGACGGGTCCGTATGCGGTGCAGGCGGCGCTCGCGGCGTGCCATGCACGCGCCCGTCGCGCGGAAGATACGGATTGGACGCGTATCGTCGCGCTGTATGACGCGCTGGGACGGGTCGCACCGTCGCCGGTGGTGGAATTGAACCGCGCGGTGGCAGTGGGGATGGCGTTCGGACCCGCCGCCGGGCTCGACATCGCCGACGCGCTCGCCGCCGACGCTGCGCTCGCGCATTATCACTGGCTGCCGAGCGTGCGCGGCGATCTGCTGGCGAAGCTTGGCCGGCTCGACGAGGCGCGCGCCGAATTCGAGCGTGCGGCGAATATGACGCGCAATGCGCGCGAGCGCGAATTACTGCTCGAACGCGCGCGCGGTCTCACACGTTAGGTGTAGGTGCGTCGGCAACGCCGGCGACGCAGAAGGCCGGTAGCCTGCAAGTCATCGAGCCAGCGGATCAACCTGCGCTGTTCCATTTCGCGCGACATGCAGCAGCGCGCGCTGCCCCAGGTGAACAACGCAGACCGCTTGACCGGTCACGCCGAGAAGAACGCGAGCGCACCCATGATCACGCCCGCTGCCGCGACGCCGAAAGACAGGTTGCGCAGCCAGTTCTTGCGTGTGAGCAGCGTAATCGCGCACAGCGCAATTGCCACCTGAATCAGCGTGGTCGCCTGCGCCCAACGGTGATGCCCATGCAGCAGCGCTTCGCTCTTCGCGTCGTTTTCGATGACTTCTTTTTCAATCGCTTCGGCCTTCGCGCGGATCGGTTCTTTCTGCTGCGTGTACTTGGCGACGTCGGCGACGAATTTTGCGTGCGCGTCGGTATTGTTCGTGGACAATGCCGCGCCGAGTTCGGCGAGATTTTCCTTCTCGCCTTTCGCCTGATAGTAGTTCCACTGATTCGACGCTTCGGTCTTCCTGATCGCAGCTTCGTTCTTGTAGTACAGCGCGAGGTTTTCGCTGTTGCCGCTCTGATAGGCGCACAGTGCGCCGATCGTCGCGAGGATCGCCGTCATCACGGCCATGCGGCTCGCGAACGGGTCGTCGTCGTGATGACCCGCGTGTTCAACTGCGTGGTCGTGCGGACCATGCACTTCGTATTCTTCCGACATCTGATTCTCCGAGGCAAAACTTTTCTTGTGGCCGACCGGCGGCACGCACGGCGCTGGCGGCCCCAATCTTAGCGTGTGACGCCGGTCGGCGGAAAAGGTGCCTCACACTGGCGCGACAACGCCGGCGCTTCGTTCGTCAATGTCGTCCGTCGCCCCTCAGTGAATGCCGGAGGCGAGCCACGTCCTTACGAACGGGATCACGTGTTCTCCAGCGAGCATGCCCAGCAGGCCGACTAGCGCGATTATCGGCGGCGCGGGCGACTTCACCTCCAGCACGCTATAGAGCAGGCCGACCACCACGCCGACGGCCAGAGATACCAGATACGCTTTCATCATGCCTGTCTCCTCGAAGGCGAGCCGATTACGGCGGCTGTCACATGTTGATCACGACGCGGCCGCGCGTGCCCGCGGCGACCGCTTCGAATGCTTCGCGCGCGCGGTCGAGCGGAAATTGCTGCGCGATGGACGGCGCCTGCAACTTGCCGCTTTCGAAGCCTTCCACCAGCGCGGTCATCAACGGCGCCGATTCCGCAACGCCGAGTTTGGCGCTGTCCACGCCGAGCAACTGGGTCTCGTTGTGATAGAAGTCGATCAGATCGAATTCGACGCGGCGCTTGCCGGTCGCACTGATTTCGAGCACGCGGCCGCGTCGCCTGACGAGGCTCAGTGCCGTTTCGAATGCCACGCCGCCCACCGTGTCGTAGACCACGTCGACCCCACTGCCGCCGGTCAGCGCGCGTACGGCGCTCGTGACGGAGTCGTCGAACGGAACATATTCGTCGCTCAGGCGGCCCGCTGGCGCATCGGCGGACAGCGGGTGGCGATCCACCGCGATCACCCGTGCGCCACGCGCTTTCGCGATCTGCACCACCGCGCCGCCGACACCGCCGCCGGCTCCAATTACCGCGATGGTTTCACCTGCCTGCAGTTGCGCGTAGTCGACCGTGCCGAGCCAGGCGACCACGAAGTTCACGCCGATCGCCGACGCTTCGGCGTGGCTCAGCGTTGTCGGCTTGCGTGAAAGGGCGGCGAGCGGAATGCTAAGGTACTCGGCGTGCGTGCCGTCACGTGTAAAGCCGATGTCGCCGCCCGTGCCCCAGACCTCCGCCCCGAGCCATTCCTGCGGGCCCTCCGCGACGACACCACTGAAGTCACGTCCCGGCACGCGCGGCAGCACGGTGTGATCGAAGTGGCCCGACACGTTTTTCACGTCGCTCGGGTTGACCGAGGCCGCCTTCACCTGGACGACGGCGTTGTGCGCATCGGCTCGCGGCGTGGGCAGATCGACGAGCTCGAGCACGTCCGGTTGGCCGAACGATTTGAACTGGATCGCTTTCATGGTGGGTGATTCCTGTCGGATGAGGGTGGCTTCGTGCAGCGAATACGGACAATCTAAGTGACCGGTGTGGACCAGTCAGGACAAGGGCTTTCGAATTTCGGACAAAAGGCGGATTGAGGATGCTGACAGCCATGATGTCGGTCGGCGTCCGCCGGGATTGTGCAGCCGTCTCAGTTCGTGCCGGGTGAAGCCGCAGCCGGCACCGCAGCCGGAGCCGGCGCTCCAGCCGAGCCCGCGTCGCTCAGCGTCCCCGCCGGATCGAAGCCGGTTGGCGGCGCGCCTAGCTCTCGCCGGAACATGTCGCTGAAGCTGCTCGGCTGGAATCCGAGCGACCGCGCGATGCTGCTGACCGTGCGCCCCTCCGCGAGCCCGGAGACGGCCACCGCCAGTTGTACCTGCCGCCGCCATTCGGCGAACCCTAGTCCCAATTCGCGCGTGAAAAGGCGTGCAAGTGTGCGCACGCTTGCGCCGACGGAAGCGGCGTGTTGCTCGAAGCTGATTGCGATCGATGGATTGTCGATCACCGCGCGGCACAGCGCGTCGAGCCGCCGGTCTGAAGCGTCGGGTAGTGGAATGCGCAACGACGAGCGCGGTGCGTGGCCCAGTTCGAGCATGGCGAGCCGGTACGCGGCTTCGAGGTACGCCGGATCGCGGGCATTCGTGCGCTCGTATTGCGCAATCGAAGTGATCAGTTCGCGCAGCAGGCCATTTACTTCGAACACGTCGCTGCGACGGCTCAGATGACCGGCATTGCGTTCGTGCAGATACAGGTTGCGCATCTCCACATCGCTCATCATGTGGATCGAGTGAAGCGTGCCGGCCGGCAGCCATACCGCGCGCTGTGGCGGCACGACCAGCGCTTCGCGGCCCACCTCCACCCACATCACGCCCGACACCGCATACAGCACCTGCGCCCATGTGTGCGAGTGCGCGTCGATGCGCAACCCGCGCGGGTAGTGACGCGCGAGCGAACGCGCGTTCGCGTCGTCGTGGAGTTCGGGTGGTCGGGCCTTGGGCACGGCGTTCGGGCGTTGTGCTTCGCAAGAGGAGCGCGGACCGGCTTGGCCCGTTTGCGAAGCATAGCGCGCTTACGTGCGATGACCCATGAACAGCAACAGCAATGACAGCGTCGCCACGGAGCCGATCGTCGAGAGCAGAATCGTGCGCGACGTGATGTGCGCCTCGCGTTCGTAGAATTCGGCGAGCATGAATGGACCGGTGCCCGTGGGCAGCGCGGCGAGCACGACTACCATTTCGACCAGCGCCGGTGCGAGGCCGAATACGCGCGCCGCCAGCCACCAGGCGAGCGCCGGCTGAACGAATAGCTTGACGGCGGTCAGCATGAGCGAGATGCCTGCCGCACCCTTGTCTTCAGAAGACGGACGCTTTTCGGCGAGGAACAGTCCAAGGCTTACCAGCGCGCATGGACTGGCCGCGCCGCCCAGCAATTTTAAAAACGTCTCTGCGCTCGACGGCAGCGTAACGTGCACGCTCGCGAGCAGCGCGCCCGCGATCGGCGACACGATCAACGGATTGCGCGCCAGCGATTTCAGCACCTTCAGACCGAGCTTGTGCGGCGCGCGCTCCGTTTGCAGGCCGATCTCGATCAACACGATCGCCACGGCGAACAGCACGCACGCGGTGAGAATGGTCGCGATGGTGGTTGGCGTGAGACTCGCCGAACCGAACGCGATCAGTCCAAGCGGGAAGCCGATATAGCCGGTGTTCGGATATGACGCCGCAATGGCGTCGACACTGGCGTCGGCGAGATGGCGGCCGCTTGCTAGCCGGACGGCGAGAATCAGCACGAAGACGCCCGCGCAGGCGATCGAAAACGTCACGACGAATGCCGGCTGATACAACTGCTGCCAGGTGGCGTGCGCCATCGTGTCGAACAGCAGGGCGGGCAGCGCCAGCCAGACCACGAAACGATTCAGTTCCGACGCCGAAGCCGGCCCGAGCACGCCCCGCCGTCGGCATACAAAGCCTGCGAGGATCAGGCCGAAGACGGGAAGCAGAATCTCAATGGTGGCTAACATCAGGCGGTAGCGGGTGCGCGGAACGGACGATCTGAGAGCGTAGCGGCTTGTGCCGATACAATCCAATACTGATTTGCATGCGCGACAATACCTTTTTTGCATCCTCAGTCTGGACGCGTCAAAACATCGTGATCGATATCAAGCCGCTACGCTATTTCGTGACGCTTGCCGAAATGCGCCATTTCGGGCGTGCGGCGGCGCGCCTGAATCTGTCGCAGCCGCCACTCAGCCGGCAGTTGGCGGCCCTCGAAGCCAGCGTCGGCGTCAGGTTGATCGAGCGTAGTCCGCGCAGCGTTACGCTGACGGCGGCGGGCGAGCGCTTTTATTCCGACGCGAAAGCGATTCTCGCGGCATTGGAGCAGGCGGTCGGCAACGCGCAGGCGGCGGCTCACGGCGACGCCGGCAAGCTCTCCATAGGTTTCACGATGTGCTCGGCGTACAACGTCGTGCCGGGATATGCGAAGGCCTTCGGCGCGGCCTATCCAGAGGTCGCATTGCATCTGCGGGAAGTGGTCTCCAACGATCTTGCCGCGCAGGTGCTCGCGGGTCACATCGACGCAGCGATCATGTTCCCGACTACGCCGGACAAAGGGATCGCCACCCGCACGATACTGCGTGAGCCTTTGTGCGTGGCGCTTTCGCGCAGTCATCCACGGGCGCGGGCGCGTCGGCTGAACATCGCGCAACTGGCGGGCGAGCCGTTCGTGCTGGCGTCGGAGGAGGTCGCGCCTACGTTGCGCGCCACCATCATCGAGCATTGCCGGTCGGGCGGCTTCGAACCGGATATCCGCTTCGAGGTGCAGTTGCAGCAGACCGTGCTGAGTCTCGTCGACGAAGGCGTGGGCGTCGCGCTGGTGCCGGCTTCGATGCGCAAGGCGCAGCTTGCCGGCGTCGTGTTCCGGCCGCTAGTCGAGGCGCCCTTGATCGAACAGGTGCTGGCGTGGTCACCGGCCAATCGCAACCCGTGTCTCGAACGGTTCCTCGAGCTTGCCTGATGAGGGCGGCAGTCAAGGCGCACGCCGCACACGTGTTGCACCGACGCGGCAAACCTCGCGGACCGAAAATCTGCGATCATCGAACGCACCCCATCTGCCCCGCGCCACTTATGCCAACGCAACCGCTGCAACCCGCGCTAAACGCTCCACCAACTCTACCCGCTCCACCCGCTCGACTCGACACCGATCGCCTTACCTTGCGGCCACACACGCGCGATGACTTTCTCGAAAGCTACGCCATGTGGTGCGATTCAGAAGTCATCCGCTTTATCGGCGGCAAGCCGTTCACGCGCGAGGAAGTCTGGGCGCGTCTGCTGCGCTATGCCGGTCACTGGACCATGCTCGGCTACGGCTACTGGGTCGTGCGTGAAAAGGAGAGCGGGCGCTTTCTCGGCGAAGTCGGTTTCGCTGACTATCACCGCGAGATCGAACCATCGTTGATGGATACGCCCGAGGTGGGATGGGCGCTGGACCCAGCCGTGCACGGCCGGGGCTACGCGACCGAGGCCGTGCGCGCGGCGCTGGATTGGGCCGACGCCAGGTGGCCCAATGGCGAGACGGTCTGTATCGTCGCGCCGGACAATCTGCCGTCATTGCGCGTGGCGCACAAGTGCGGCTATCGCGAACAGCTTCGCACCACGTACAAAGGCAAGGCGACCATCGTGCTGCGACGCCCCGCGAGCGCGCTCTGACCGGTATCCGAGCGCGTCGGCGTGGGCATCCGGCGCACGCGGCCACCTGTTCCGTCAAACGTGGCGATCAGCCTGCCGCCCGCGCGCAATCAGATCCGCAAGCTTTTCGCGCTGATGTCCTTCGGCGTCGAAATTGCCCGCGTCGAGCCAGCGCGTATAGCTCGCCCGCAGCACGGGCCATTCGCTATCGATGATCGAGTACCACGCCGTGTCGCGGTTGCGATCGTGATACACGATCGCCTGCCGGAAGACACCCTCGAACGTGAAGCCATAGCGCTGCGCGGCGGCGCGTGACGGGCCATTCAGCGAATCGCATTTCCACTCGAAGCGCCGGTAGCCGAGTTCGTCGAACACCCGTTGCATCAACAGGAACATCGCCTCGGTCGCCACACGCGTGCGCTTCAGATGCGGCGAATACGTGACGTGCCCGACTTCGATCACGCCGTTCGCGCGGTCAATCCGCATGAGCGCCAACGTGCCGACCGCCTTGCCGGTCGAAAGGTCGATCACGGCGTGGTGCATGGGATCAGCGGATGCGGCCATGCGCGCCAGATGCTCGCGATAGGCGTCGAGACTGTTGAATGGGCCCACCGCCAGGTAGGTCCAGTCGCGGGCGTCGGCAGCGGCGCTGTAAGCCTCGAACAGATCCGCAGCGTGGCGCTGCACGTCAACGGGTTCGATCCGGCAGTAGCGGCCCGTCATCGATTCGCGGCCGGGGCTCTCGACGCCCTTCCAGTCGGGCACGGGCGCGCCGATCGGCTGGTCGAACGCGTTACGTCTCGGTTCCATGCTTGCTCTCCGTTATCAATTTTGAAAAGGCTGCGTCGATGTGAACGATACGTGAAACGTGGTATGTTCAAAAGATCCACCGCAAGTTAATTCGATAGATCCAGCACGATGATCGAGATTATTGGTCCGCTGACGCATGCCCGCCATCCGGGCACGACGCGCGCGGGCGGCAAGCCCGCGCCACTGCAAAAGCAGCTGATCGAGCGCCTGCAGCAGGCGATTCTCACCGGCCGTCTGCCGGCGGGCTCGCTGCTGCCCGCGTCGCGCATGCTGGCAGCGGAGATGGGCGTGTCGCGCAACACGGTGGTCATCGCTTACGAGCATCTGGCCGCGGTCGGCTACGTGGTCGCGGACAGGAAGGGCACGCGGGTGAGTCCGCTGTCCAGCCCGGCCGCACGCGGCGAGCCGCCGGCTCAAGCGACGGTGCGTGACGTGGCCTACGCGGCGCGGGTCGGGCAATTTGGCGCCACGCGCACGCAGGGCGATAGCACGTTGCCGCTCACGCCCGGCACGCCTGCGCTGGACCGCTTCCCGCTGCCGGCCTGGCGGCGAGCGCTCGAACGCGCGATGGAGCGATCGCTGCCGCTTGCGCTCGGCTACGGCACACCGGCTGGCGAACCCGCGCTGCGCGATGCAATTGCCGCCCATCTGCGTATGGCGCGCGGCGTGCGCTGCGACGGCTCGCAAATCGTCATCACCGAAGGCGCGCAGGAAGCGCTGAACCTGTGCACGCGCCTCTTTTCGAACCCCGGCGACACGGGCTGGATCGAAGATCCGGGCTATCGCGGCGCAAAGGCGGCCTTTCATCTCGGCGACCTGAACACCGTGCCGATGCCGGTCGACGCGGAGGGCATCAAGGTTCCGGACGACGCGTGGCAAACGCAGCCGCCGAAGCTGCTCTACACGTCGCCCGCGCATCAGTATCCGACCGGTGCCGTGCTCTCCGTAGCGCGCCGGCTGGCGCTGATCGCGCAGGCGCGCAGCTGCGGGACGTGGCTGATCGAGGACGATTACGACGGCGAATTCCGCTATACGGGCGAACCCATTGCAAGCATGCAAGGGCTCGTCGAGGATGCGCCGGTCTTGTACGTCGGTTCGTTCAGCAAAACCATGTTCCCGGCGCTGCGGATCGGCTTCGTCGTGCTGCCGCGAGCCATCGCCGCGCATACCGAGGTCGCGTTGCAGGAGATCCTGCGCGGCGGCCACCGGCTGGAACAACTGGCGCTCGCGCACTTCATCGAAAGCGGCGAGTTTGGGCGGCACTTGGGACGCATGCGGCGTTTGTACCGCGAGCGTCAGCAGGCGTTGCGCGACGCGTTGACCGAACATTTTCCGGCGTCAGCCATTCTTGGCGGCGATTGCGGAATGCATCTGACGTTGCGCTTGCCCGACGCAATCGACGACAACGCGCTTGTCGCCCGCGCGCTCACCGAGGGACTCAATCCGCGTGCGCTTTCGGCGTTCGCGCTGGTGCCGCGCAGCGGCGCAAATGGCCTCGTGATCGGTTACGGCTGCACGCCCGCTGAACAGCTGGCGCCTGCCATACGCACGCTCGCCCGCCTCGCGGGCGCGTCGAGCGGGACAGCCCGCGCATAACTTTTAAATTTGTCCGAGTCACGTTGTCGCGCTATCGTGTCGTCTATGCGCAGCGATCTAAAAATTGGTTCGACTCGACGGGTTGCTGCGCAGGTCACGCCCTGTAGGACGCCGCATCGCAACATCGCTGGCGAGGCTTGAAGCGACGTGAGGTGCGCGGCTGCCTGCTGCGCGAGACGTGTCCCGGCGTGCCCTGACTTTGCTGTGGTTATCCTGACGATTGAACGACTGGAGACGACATGAAGGAAATCGAGCCAACCGCGTGGTTTGAGCTGGTAGCCCACACGCCGGTACGTGAGGGCTGGTATGAAGTGCAGTTGACGAGCGGCGACACCGCGTTTGCCCGCTTCGGCGACGGCGGCTGGACGGATAAGCCCTTGCTGGGTTTCACGCATTGGCGCGGATTGTCTGCCGATCCATCGGAAGCGGCGGAGGGGGAAGTCGAATCGATTGCCGCGGAGGCGACCGCAGCGCAGGGCGTACGCGCCGCCTGGAACGCCTTTTTCCCCAAGCTGGGCGAGGAACAGCACAAGCCGCTGGACGCTGTGCCCAACGGCAAAGCGCCACATTGACGCCGGTACGGATGGCGGCCTGTGGGCCGCCATCCCCGATGCGCAGAGCCGATTAAGGGCGGCTCGTCAGTGGACGCCTTCCGCAAATGCGCTGAGTGCTTCGCCAGCCAACCGGTAGCGCACCCATTCGCTTTGGGCGCTCGCACCGATCGACTTGTAAAAGCCGATTGCCGGTTCGTTCCAGTCGAGCACGCTCCATTCGAAGCGGCCGCATCCGGTTTCACACGCCACACGCGCGAGGTGGCGCAACATGCGTTTGCCTGCGCCGCTTCCGCGCGATTTCGGTGAGACGTACAGGTCTTCCAGATACAGTCCCTGCTTGCCGAGCCACGTCGAATAGGAAAAGAAGTACACGCAAAAGCCGACCGGCTCGCCGTGCATCTCACAGATCAGTGCTTTTGCCGTGGCGTTCGCGGAAAACAGGCTCGATTCAATATCGTGAACGGTAGCGACGACTTCATGCTCCGCTTTTTCATACACGGCGAGTTCGGTGATGAAGCGAAGAATCAAGGCGGCGTCTGCGTGATGCGCGGAACGGATGTGGATAGTCAAGGTAAGTACTCGAACAGTAGTCGTGTCGCAGGTCGACGTTTCGCTGACGCGCGGCTTCGGATCAAAGCTGCATCGTATCTTTTATCCGGCTGTTCTGACGAGTGAACGCCGTTGGTACGCGCTGGCTCAATGCGAACGTTCGACGACGGTCCGTGAGGCGTCTATCTGAAAGAAGCCGGACTTGGCATGCCGTTGAACAGCGGGCCGGCGCGGCGCGAATAGAAGAGGATCGACGCGTGCGAGACGCAAGTGCCGCTATGGTCGCGGCCGGTTCGCGTGATGAACGTGACAGCCCCGTTAGCGGCCGGCCACGCAATGGCAGGCAGGGGATGCTGCCGTTGCGTCAGCTAAGGCCTCGGGAAATGACAATAACTGGCTTTGTTGCCAGTGGTGATGGATGGCACACGATGCGGTGTGCCGGGTCGCGAGCCAGATTCGTGGCTTGCACGAACTGTGCGCGACCTGTGGCGTGCTGCGTCACAGATGAAGGAGATTCTGGAAGCGCGGCGGCACGGCGATGAGCATCGAGTAATTGGCCGGTGGGACGAAATCCGCAGTCACCACTTTGTGGGTACGCCCGGCAAACATTTCCTTGAAGTTGAAAATCCGCCGGACAAACGTGTTTCGCGACCCCACGCCGCTTTGATGCCAGCAGAATTTGTAGCCGAGGTCACGCAGAATCGATATGGATTCCGAATGACCGTCCTTGAAGTCGCTTTCATGCTGCTCAAGCACGATCAATGGCCAATGCCGCGATATCGTGCGCAGGGCGCCGCGCAGTACCTTCGGCTCGAAACCCTCGACATCCATTTTGATGAAACACGGGCCTTTCTCCTGGAAGTCGCGATCGTCGAGCCGTTCCACCTGCACGTCGATGCAGGTCACGTCCGTGGCGACCTCATTGCCGTCCGCAACGATGGATGAGGCACCCATGTTATGGGGAACCTCTGCCAGTCTGAACGTGCCTGTCCTGTCGCCCAAGCCGATGTTGAATGTCTTGATTTTCTTGCGGAAGCTCGCATTGAACTGGAGCAGATAATAAGTCGACGGGTCCGGCTCGAAGCTTTGCACTTCATTGAATTTCTGCGAGAAATACAGGCTGTGATTGCCGATGTTGGCGCCGATATCCAGCGCCAGGCCCGCACGGAAAACGTCACGCAACGGGTCGAGAAAGCTGAACAAGACGTCGAGTTCCTCCTGCTCATAGACGCCGAACACGTGGATGAAGCCGCCAATGTGCTCGTTCGCGAACACCGCCATTTTGTGGCCTCGCGTGCGCAGGTGGTTGTCCGCAAGTCCGTTAAGCCGGTGAAACGACAACCGGTCGACCACATAGCTGAATTTTCTGGCACTCACGCGCCTGGCAAGGATCTTTTCTGTTGGGAGAGGCTGAGAGGAAGCAGGCAAGGTTTGCGAATCCATATCCATCTGCGTCTCCAAATATCGATGCATGGGCGTCCGATCCGCGGCGCCAGTTTTTGCTCATCAAACCTTACTCATCAACCGCTGAAAAGCCGCCGGTAGCGGGGCGATTGACCGGGCGCTGCACGCCGCCTGCTCGTCGCGCTCTTCGTCTGAATATTAGGCCTCGATCCGAAAAATGAGCGGGCGGCGGCGCAAACTCGGGCAATACAGTCCGAAAATGTTGAATGTCAACTGCTTTTCCATGCAGATCGAATCGTCGGCAGGTCGAATACCTTATGTAGGCGTGTAAAAGAAACTGGGCCTCTTCGCGAGGCGAAGAGGCCCAGTTTATCGACGTCGGAGAGGGTCAGGCGCGAGGTCGCGCCGTAAATCGGTTAGATGTCAGGGTTGGCCGACGTGAAAGCGGTGAACGCACTGTAGGGCTGGCTGATCGGCGAACCGTTGACCATGATGCCGTACGTCTGGTTGCCGCTATCCAGCACGTAGTACATCACCGACTGAATGTTGTGCGTCTTGCGTGCCTGGTAGAACTCGCCCAACTGCTGCGAAATATAGTTCGCGCGGAAGGATTCGGACTGGTCAGGACCCGTGTTCCACTCGGTAATCATGAACGGCACGCCGTAACGGGCCTTGCAATACGTGGGCAGGTCGAAGCCGGGGCCGTTGCCGTCGGTGCCGATGTTGAAGATGTCACCGTAAGCATCGTAGTTGTGCCACGTGGTGATGTCCCAACGCAGCGTCTGATGACCCGACGTGCCATCGGGTTGCGTGCCTTCCCACAATGCGTCCGCTGCGCCGACGTCCGCTACGCAGAAGTTGATTGCGCATTTCGCCGACGGTTGAACCGACTTCACGCCGTCCATCATGCCGCGCATGGCGCCGCGCATGATCGGCCAGTTCGTGTTGTTGAAATCCATGGCCAGCGAGCCGGCGTACGAGAAGTTCATGACGGTCGCGTTCTGGCGCGTCAATTCGTTGCCGCATTCATAGATGGTCACGCCATACGGTGCCAATGCCGACGCGATCGTCTTTGCGCCTGCCATGTTGCCCAGGTAAGCCGCGACTTCATTCGCGTACAGGTTGCCGCTGCTGTCCGTCACGCCCTGGTTGATCAGAACGAGCAGCTTCAGGCCTGCAGCCTGGAATGCCTGCGCAATCTTCACCACTGCGTTAAGTTGAACCGCGTCGGCCGTGCAGCCCACCCGGTACGACGTGCAACCCAGACCCTTGACGAGCGAGACGAGCTGAGCCGGCGTGTAGGTGTAGTCGAAGTGACCGTTGACGCCGTAGAACATGCCCGCGACAGGCGCCACGGCGATACGCGGATCATTACAGGGCAGCCATTGCGCTGTGAAGTTGCGCGCGTCCACGTTCACATAAAACTGGCCGCCCGTGCCGCACAGCCACACACGGCCGCCGTACCAGAGAAGCAGCGATACGTTGTATGTGTTGCCGACCGTGGCGCCGTTGCGATAAACCACGCCATTGACCAGCGTCCACACCGCATTGGACTTGTCGATGATGTACGGCGAAGCCGGCAGCGTGGTGCCGTCAGCAGAGGTGCCACCCATGCGCGGGTCGTTGCAGGCCACCCATCCCGAACCATTCCACGAGTAGAACTGACCGCCGGAGCCGCTGCAATAGATGCCGGTGCCGTAATAGATGATCAGCGACGTGTTGTACGTATTGCCGGCCTTTGCGCCGTTGCGATACACCACGCCGTTCGAAAGCGTCCAGATAGCGCCGGTGCTGTCGATAATCGAGCTTGCCGGCGGGATGATCGTACCGCTTGCCGAAGCGGCGGCATGCGCCGTTGCATTGGTGATGGCCGAGCTGGCACTCGTGCCGCTGCCGTCAGCGCCGCCCCCGCCGCCGCAGGCGCTCAACAGATAACTTCCACCGATTGCCGCAAGGCCACTGATAAATTGACGTCGTTTTAGCATGACAAAAATTCCACTGTCGGGAACGTATTCCCGATAAAAAAACCCCAGCAATTTGTATGGAGCTTTTTGAGTATGTAAATACGCGCCAATCTGGCCGCGCGCTAATTAGTAGAGCTAATAAGTGAGCAAATCATTTTTGCTTCTTTTAGATCGGACATTGCCGGAGCAGCCGAAATAGAGGGTTGGTAACGCTGATATTTTTTAGCGGACCCATATCGGCGAATAACGGAATATTGCGTCCACGCCGTTATTCGTCATATGAATCGGCTTGCGCCGATGTCTGCCAAAAATCCCCGTGCCGCGTTTGAAGCAAACGTTTCACCGCCAGCGTTTGCATGAACTTCGGTAATGTTTGCCTTGTTCGCTGCGACTGGGGTAAATAGTACCCGAGGTGGCGGGGGAAAACAGTAAAAGCTGGTTCAATCCGCCAAAAAAGCACGATTGTTTCTTGGAAGTCTTGCGCTTCGCAAAAATTGGTATTTTCTTATGATGATCAGAGAAAAGTAATTATTCTATATATTGTGTTCTAACCCTATTTATTTAAAGTAGAAAATACCGATACATGTCAATTGAGTCGTCCTTATGAATTCTGCAAGAATTTCCAATGGAAAGACCATTCGGTTTGTAAAGGTAATAATTACGCTTTTTAGTAGGGTAAGCGCTAGTGCTGCTACACCAAACGTAGCGTGGAATTGGCATAGCACATGCTTAGGGGTCCGGCCCGTCAAAAGCAACGTGACGCTCCGCACGCAAAGATGAGGTAGCTCGCGGATCTGTGAGTTCCGATTTCACATAGCGGAGCGCTCCGAGACGCTGGCGGAAAAAAGCTAGCCGATTTCTGGCGATACCGACGGATGAGGACAACCTTACCGCTTGTGCAAGCGCCCAGATGCATGGTGCGTAACATTGAAACTGACGCCTGACGCCTGACGCCCGTGTTCGTGCGCCGGTCCAAACGGGTAGAGCCGTAGGCGGCGAAAAAGGCAACGAACCAATACGCGAATGAGGGGGCGTGAGAACTGGTGATGGTTTCAGTGGAGAAGCCGCTTTTCCTTCATGCGCCTTTTCCAATTGCGCGTCGCTTCAATCGATCGACGCTCGCCCAATCTACGAACAATACGAAAGTCGGTTGTGGCGCCGACCTTGGTGAGCTAATTGAAGCCGTGGAAAGTATTCGCTATCCGCCCTGCCGTCGAGCGTCGATTTTTTGCTCAATAACGTTCTATAAAGCATGGCGCTTTTTTGATCGTTTCTTCGGCGTCATATCGCACGAAAGCGGCATCCCGGCGATGAGACCGCGTAGCTGGCCGCAGTAACGGTCGCGGGCCGGTGGTCAATAGCGTCCGGTCGCAGTCCGGGCACTGGATGCGTCGGACGGATCTTCAGCGCCTTCGTGCGCAGCGGCGACGGCGATGGCATCGCCCGGACGGCCGGCCCGTAGCAGCAAGCCACCCAATACCCCCGCGATTGCCGCAAAAATGGCGCCGAACACAAACGCAACGTGGTAACCCCTATTGAGCGCCGCGACCGCATTGCCGGATGCGAGCATGGCCTCGCTGCGTGCAGCGGCAAGGCTCGCCAGTACAGCGAGTCCTAGCGCGCCTCCCATCATGAACGACGTATTGACGATGCCTGATGCGAGACCCGAATCGGCCGGATCGACATCGCTCATCGCCGCAAGCAGCATGGGATTGAACGCGATGCCTGCGCCGAAGCCGAGGAGCATCATGCCGGGCAACACGTCGACGATGAAGCTGCCGTTCACCGGCGCCCGCGCAAACCAGGCGAGGCCGCACGCCGCGACCAGTAATCCGACCGCCAACGGACGACGCAGCCCGAAGCGCATCACCACGCGCGCCGACAAGCCGAGCGAGAAAAACGCCATGATGAGGTTCGCCGGCAGAAATGCGAGCCCAACCTGCAGAGGCTCGTAGCCGAGCACGCGCTGTAAGTACAACGCGGATATGAAAAACCACGCGAACATTGCCGCCGCCCACAATACGCCGATCACGTTCGCGGTCGCGACATTGCGAAGACGAAAGAGCCCCAGCGGCATCAACGGATGCTGCACGCGCGCTTCGATCGTAAGGAACGCGGCCAGCAACCCGAGCGCGACGATCAGCAGGCCGAGCGTCTGCAGCGATGTCCAGCCGGCTTCGTTGCCGTTCACGACCGCATAGACCGCGAGCATCAGCGAAGCCGTCACGCATATCGCTCCGGCCACGTCGAGTCGCTCGCCATGAGCATGACCGCGCGCGGACGGAAGCAGCGCCACGCACAGCGCGTAGACGGCGATCCCGATTGGCAGATTGACGAGAAAGATCCAATGCCAGCTCAGCAGATGGGTGAGCAGGCCGCCGAGCAGCACGCCGATACTGCCGCCGGCCGCGCACACGAACCCATATACGCCCATCGCCTTCGCACGTTCACCGGGCTCGGTGAATAGATTCATGATGAGCGACAGCGACACCGCCGAGACGATCGCGCCCGCGACGCCCTGGACGGCACGCGCGGACACCAGCAACAGTTGCGAAGTGGACATGCCGCAAGCCAGTGACGCCAGCGTAAAAAACGTGATGCCGATCAGAAACAGCCGGCGATGCCCATACAGGTCGCCGAGCCGTCCGCCGAGCAGCAGGCAGCCGCCGAAAGTCAGCATGTACGCGTTGACCACCCAGACGAGCGACGTTTCGCTGAAACCCAGATCGGCCGCAATGGACGGCAACGCCACGTTCACGATCGTCGTGTCCAGCACGATCATGAGCACGCCGAGGCACAGCACAGCCAGTGCGAGCCAGCGTTGTTTGCCGTGGATCGAATGCGTCATGAACAACTCCTTCGCCGGAACTGAACCTGATGCCGCACGATGCCGGAAGCGCCTCGCCGCCCAGGCGAGAAGCCCGTAATCGAGTCGGCCACTCTTTCAGCGCAATGAGATTTTCAGCCTAACATTCGCCACTTTCGCGTCACCTCTACGAATCCTGGGCGACGCGGCGCTCAATCTCCGCCAATAATCTCGTACTTGCCGCCGCGTTCGAGTGCCCGCTGATAAGCCGGGCGCGCGTGAATGCGTTTGAGAAACTCAATGATCGCGGGTATCTGGCCTTCCATACCGCCGCGCGCGGTGGCTGCTTCGAGCGGAAAGCTCATTTGCACGTCGGCCGCGGTAAAGTTATTGCCGACGAACCAGCCAGTCGCGCTCAGCTCCTTATTGATGTAGCCGAGGTGCAGTTTCAGTTGCGGATCGATGAAACTCGATTGCAGCGTGTCCGCGATCTTGCGCGCGATCGGCCTGGCGAAGAACGGCATGGGCGCGCTTGCAATACGCAACGCGACCAGCTTGAGCAACAACGGCGGCATCGCCGAGCCTTCCGCGTAATGCAGCCAATAGGTGTAGCGCAGCCGTTCCGGCGTGCCCGGTGCGGGCGCGAAACGTCCCTGACCGTACTTTTCGACCAGATACTCGATGATGGCGCCCGACTCCGCGATGGTCTGACCGTCGTCGGTAATCACGGGCGATTTGCCTAGCGGATGCACCGCGCGCAATTCGGGCGGCGCGAGCATCGTCTTCGGATCGCGCTGGTAGCGCCTGATTTCATACGGCACGCCCAGTTCTTCAAGCAGCCACAGCACGCGTTGCGAGCGGGAGTTGTTCAGATGATGGACAGTCAGCATAGGTCGAAGATCGTGGGCCAGTGGAGTGTCACATCATAAGGATGTTGCGCAGAGGCGGGGCTCTAGTCGCAACACGCTGCGCGTCCAGGCACTGCGCTCCCTTCACACGCGCGACTTGCTTCCCATCAACCCGTTCGACGGCAACGTTTCATCCAGCAACTTACGCGCGCTTTCGATTCCAGCCACCGGCAACCCTTCGGGGTTCAGCAGACCCACCTGCACGAGCACCGACGCCTGATCCCAGTAGATATGCTCGTTATAAAGCTTGTCGCCTCGAAAGCTGACCACCGCGAGCATCGGTACTTCGAAATATTTGCCGGTCGGCGCAACGCCCGGCAGCAGCCAGTCGATTTCGCACGTATGCGTACAGCTGAAAATAAATTCATCGACAATGCGATCAGAGCCGATTGTGCGCGAGAGGGGAATCAGCTTCGTATCCGGCGGATTCGAATTGACAAAGTGATGCGTATAAAACCGCTTGAGATTGTCGTAGCCCACCCCGCCGGTCATGGTTGGCACATGATTCACATACGGTTGCGCGACCATCGTGGGCATGACCGCTTCGACGTCGCGCGTCGCGAATTCGTAGTAGCAGTGCGCCTCCCATAGCGCATTCAGGTTGTAGATCGGGCCAAGCACCCTGCGCAAAAGCGCGAGCGTGCGCGAATACGCCATCATCGCGGCAGGCTTGTTGTACTCTGGACGCGCTGGCGCCGCGAACGCATGATCGCAATCCGGATAGACGTATTGTTCGATCTGGGGATTTCGGCCCAAAGCCGCGCTGATGCGTTCGCGCGTTTCAGGCGGACAGTGCGAGTCGTTTTCCGGGAAATGCAGCACCATCGGGCAGCGGATCGCGGGCACTTCGTCGAAATACGATTCAAGGCCGACGCCGTAATAGCTCACGGCGCAATCCACGTCCGTGCGGGCGGCGCTCAGGAACGCGAGCTTGCCGCCGAGGCAGTAGCCCACCGCGCCCACATTTCCGGCCTGCTCCGGCATGGCGCGCAACGTGGCGATGGTCGCGGCGATATCGTCCACGGCCAGATCGGTGTCGAATTGCTCGAGATAGGCGAGCGCCTGCTTCATATCGGCTTCGCCGTAGCCGAGCACGATGCCGGGCTTGATGCGCCAGAACAGATCCGGCACCACCACCACGTAGCCTTCTTCGGCAAAGCGCTCGGCCGCGCGCTTCATGGTCTCGTTGATGCCGAAGATTTCCTGCAACAGCACGAGTCCAGGACCCGACCCTTGCGCTGGCCGCGCGACATAAGCGTTGAAACGGCCGCCGTCCTGAGCGACGACTTCAATCAGGGAACCAGCCATGACGGTGTCTCCATGTGAGCGGGTTGCCAGGGAAGAGGGCTTAACTCATTGTCCGCAACTCGAAGCGTTTGAGTTTGCCGGTTTCCGTTCGCGGCAGTACGTCGACGAAAGTAATCACGCGCGGATACTTATAGGGCGCCACGTTATTCTTCACGAAATCCTGCAATTGCGCGACCAGTTTATCGCTCGCGCCGAATTCCGGGTTGAGCACCACGAAGGCTTTGACGATCTGCCCGCGAGTCTCGTCGGGTACGCCGACCACGCCGCATTCGGCCACCGCTTCGTGTTGCAACAGCACGCTTTCCACTTCCGGACCGGAAATGTTGTAGCCCGCCGAAACGATCATGTCGTCGGCGCGCGCCTGATAGAACACGTAACCGTCGGCGTCGAGATAAACGGAGTCGCCCGGCAGATTCCAGCCGTCGCGCACGAACTTGAGTTGCCGCTCGTCGGCGAGATAGCGGCAGCCGGTCGGGCCACGTACCGCGAGTTTGCCGATCGTGCCCGGCGCGACGGGTTCCATTGCGTCGTCCACGGCTTGCACGATGTAGCCGGGCACGGCGCGGCCGATCGCGTGCGGGCGGATGTCGTCGCCCTGAGCGGAGATAAAAATATGGATCAGCTCGGTCCCGCCAATGCCGTCGATCATGTCGATGCCGGTCGCGTCGCGCCACAGGCGGCGTGTCGAATCCGGCAGTGCTTCTCCCGCCGACACGGTCTTGCGCAAACTCGACACATCATGACGCGCGACGAGGGGCGCCATCTGCCGGTAAAACGTCGGTGCGGTAAAGAGGATGGTCGCGTGAAAGCGTTCCACGGTTTGCAGCAACGTTTCGGGCGTGAGCTTTTCGATCAACACCGTCGACGCGCCGACACGCAACGGAAAACACAGCATGCCGCCGAGCCCGAACGTAAAGGCGAGCGGCGGCGTGCCGCAAAAAATATCGCTCGACGACGGCTTCAGAATATGACGCGGGAACAGATCGCACATCGCGAGGACATCGCGATGAAAATGCATGCAGCCTTTCGGCTCGCCGGTCGTGCCGCTCGTGAAGGCGATCAGGCACACGTCGTCGGCGGCGGTATCGCACGCGTCGAAATGGTCGGGCTTGTTGATCGCGAGCGTATCGAGCGAGTCTGCGGCGTCGTCGTGGAAAAGGCGGGTTTGCTTCAGCACCGCAGCGTAGTACTCGTCGTGAGGATCGCTGCAGCGTGCGAGTTCTTCGGTCAGGCGCGCGTCGCAAAGTGCGGCACTCACCTGTGCCTTGTCGATGATCTGCTTCAGTTCTTTCGCACGCAACAGCGGCATGGTCGGCACGACGACGAGTCCGGCCTTTAACGCGGCCAACGCGGCTACGGCCATCTGCAACGTGTTCGGCCCGCGCAGTAATACACGATTGCCGGGCTTCAAACCCATTTCGTCGACCAGCACGTGCGCGCTGCGATTCACCAGCGCGAGCAGTTCGCGATAGGTCGTGGCTTGCGCGTTGCCCTCCACGTCGGACCAGATTGCGGGATCATCGCGATGGCCGGCTTCGATCGTTCTGTCGAGCAATTCCGTCGCGCAGTTCACGCGCGGCGGATAGGCCACGTCGGGATTGTCGAGCAGAAAGACAGGCCATTGATCCTGCGGCGGAAGATTGTCGCGCGCGAAGGTATCGACGTGTGCTGACGGTTCCATCATGGTCTCCCGGGCGTTGAGCCGGCTAAATGCGCATGGGTTGGCTTGGTGGCTTGCGTGTGTCGTTCAGTACTGTGGGGACTCGATCAAGCAATGACGGCAGTGGCTTCGATTTCGACCTTCGCTTCGTCTTCGATCAGCGCGACGACTTGCACCGCGCTCATCGCGATGTCGTAGTCGCCGATCAGTTCACGAAAGGCGCGGCCAATATCCTTCAGCGCCGCCAGATATTCACGTTTATCGGTGACGTACCACGTCATGCGGACGAGGTGCTCGGGTTTGCCTCCCGCTTCATGTAACACGGCAACCACGTTTCTCAGCGCCTGGATGGCCTGCTGCGCGAAGTCGCTGGACTGGAACCGCGCCTGTTCGTCCCAGCCGATCTGGCCGGCAATGAACACTTGCGTGCCGCTGGCCGCGACACCGTTCGCGTAGCCACGAGGTTTAACCCAGCCGGCCGGAAGAAGAGCTTTTTTCATGAGCGATGCGCCTCGATGGAGTCGGGCTGAGGAGCGAACGGCGCGAGCGCGCTCGCGATATCCGCAGGGATCGGAATCGATTGACCGCTTTCGAGCGATGTGGTGACGAGCACCTGTTTCGCGCGAAACCGCGTTTCACCGTCGTGGTGTCCGACTATTTCGATGCTGAGCGAACGGCGTCCAACCGCTACGACGTTCAGCGTCAGCATGATCGTTTCACCCATCTGACTGGGCCGCGAGAATTCGCAGTCGAGCTTGACGATCGGCAGGCCGATGCGTCGCCGCGAGATCATCTGCGCATAGTCGATCCTCATGCCTTCATTGAACCAGTCTTCGACGAGCGCGTTGGTCATCACCAGATATTGCGGGAAGAACACAATGCCGGCCGGATCGCAGTGCGAAAAGCGGATACGTAGCGGCCTTTCGAATTGGGCGCTCATGTGATGTCGCCTTTGCCGGCCGCAATAGCATGCGCTTTCAACAGATCGCGGCCGACGATCAACTGCTGCACTTCGGTCGCGCCTTCGTAAATCCGCAGCGCGCGGATTTCGCGGTATAGCATCTCGACAGCCGTGCCGCTTTGTACGCCCATGCCACCGTAAAGCTGCACGGCGGCGTCGATCACCTGCTGTGCACCTTCGCTCGCATGCCACTTCGCCATGGCTGCTTCACGCGTGACACTTTCGCCCTGATCGCGCAGCCACGCGGCGCGGTAGACGAGCAACGCACTGCTGTCGATAGTCAAGGCCATGTGCGCAAGTCTGGCCTGAGTGAGCTGGAAGTCGCCGAGCGTCTGCCCGAACATTTTCCGTGACGACGCGCGGGCGAGACCTTCGGCCATGGCATGACGTGCAAACCCGAGCGACGCGGCGGCAACCGACGTGCGGAAAATGTCCAGCGTGCGCATGGCGAGCTTGAACCCTTCGCCGGGTGCGCCAAGCATCTGGCTGCGCGGCACGCGTGCGCCCGCAAAGTGCAGACGCGCGAGCGGGTGCGGCGCGATCACGTCGATACGTTCGGCGATCTCTAGCCCGGGCGTCTGCGCGTCGACGATAAACGCAGTGATGCCGCGCGCACCGGGCGCTTCTCCGGTTCTCGCGAAGACTACATAGAAGTCGGCTATTCCGCCGTTGGAGATCCACGTCTTGTCGCCGTCGAGTACGTAAGCATCGCCGTCCTCGCGAGCGGCGAGCGCCATGGCGGCGACGTCCGAGCCCGCTTCGGGTTCGGACAGCGCGAAAGCGGCGATTGCCGTGCCGTTGGCGACGCGCGGCAGATAGCGCGTTTTCTGCTCATGCGTGCCGCCAAGAGAAATTGCGCCGGAGCCGAGTCCCTGCATGGCCAGCGCGAAGTCCGCCAGACCGTTGTGTCGGGCCAGCGTTTCGCGCAACAGGCAGACGGCGCGCGTGTCGATCGTGTCGCCGTGGCCGCCATACGCGCTGCCGCCGACGCCGTATCTCAACCAGCCCGCCTCGCCCAGTTGGCGAACGAGGCTGCGGCAGGTCGCATCCACGTCATCGTGCTGGACGTGTTCAAGATGGGCGCCGCACCACGCTTCGATACCCGCGGCCAGTTCGCGATGACGCGGCTCAAAAAACGGCCACGCCAGCGGGCTGTGCCAATCCATTTCGCTTGTCGCGCTCAATTCAATCTCCTTCGAACACTGGGCGCGACTTCGCTGCAAATGCGCTATAAGCACGCTCGAAATCGCGTGTGCTCATGCAGATGGCCTGAGCCTGCGCTTCGGATTCGATGGCTTCGTCGATACTCATGCTCCACTCCTGGTGCAGCATTGTCTTTGTGATGCCATGCGCGAAAGTGGGTCCGGCGACCAGCTGGGCGGCGAGTTGGTGCGCTTCTTCCAGCAACGCGGCGGGCTCGCAAAGGCGATTGTAGAAGCCCCATGCGTGGCCCTCTTCTCCGCTTGCCGAGCGACCGGTGAAGAGCAGTTCCGACGCGCGCCCCTGCCCGATAATGCGCGGCAGAATCGAGCACGCGCCCATATCGCAGCCTGCCAGTCCAACGCGCGAGAAGAGGAACGCGACCTTGCTGCGCGCGGTCCCCAACCGCATATCGGACGACATTGCGAGAATGGCGCCCGCGCCCGCGCACACGCCGTCCACCGCCGCGATAACCGGCTGCGGACAGTGGCGCATGGCTTTGACGAGATCGCCGGTCATGCGCGTGAAGAGCAGCAGTTCGGGCATGGGCAGATCGATCAGCGGCGCGATGATGTCGTGAACGTCGCCGCCGGAACAGAAGTTGTCCCCCGCGCCGTGAAGAACGACTGCTTTCACATCCGTCGCGTACGCGAGCTGGCGGAACAGATCGCGCAGTTCCGCATACGACTCGAAAGTCAGCGGATTCTTGCGTTCCGGGCGATTCAGCGTGATCGTCGCGACTTTGTCGGCGACCTGCCAGCCGAAGTGTCGGGCTTCGTAGTCCGCAAGTGTCAACTGGTTGCCGGCGAGCAATGCGTCGGCGCTAGATCGTGGCATGTGTGTCTCCTGCGTGTTCGTGCAATGCGGTGTGATGGGCTGCGATCAGGCTTTGAGGCTGTCGAGCAGATGCTGCTTGAGCTTGCCCAGGCGCTGGTGGGTCCGCGATTTCTCATCGAGACTCAGGCCGCCGAACAGTTCGACGACCCACTGCTCGTGTGCGACCGCCATCTTGTCGAACGCCTTGCGGCCGGCCGGCGTGAGACACACGCTGATCGAACGGCGGTCGTTCGGGTCGGTGTCGCGCGACACCAGGCCTTCTTTTTCGAGTTGGTCAGTAATGCCGGTGACGTTGCCGCCCGTTACCATGAGTCGGCGCGACAGTTCTGTCATCTTCAGGCCTTCGGGGTGCCGCTCCAGTTGCGCCATCAGATCAAAACGGGGCAACGTGGTGTCGAATTCAGTGCGTAGACGCTTGCGTAATTCGGCCTGTATGAGGTTCGTGGTGGTCAACATGCGCAACCAGAGGCGCAGGCCCATGTGACTATCGGCGCCGGTGCTCATTTCGAGGTCCACGACGTTCTCCGCGGGTTTCGCCACGCCTTTGCGCGGCGCTTTGGCGTCGGCTGCAACGGGCTTCCTGATGTTCGATGGTTTACTCACATGACCTCCCCGCCCGAAACGGAAACAGATTGCCCCGTCATCGCCTCCGAGCCAGGCTGGCACAGCCATAACACGGCGTTGGCCACCTGCTGCGGACTGACAAAGCGGCGCTGCGGATTCGAACGGAGCAACGTTTCGCGCGCCTGTTCTTCGGTGCGCGAGGTTTTGCTCGTGATCTGTTCGAGCGATGCTTGCAGCAATTCGGTCTCCGTGTAGCCGGGGCAAACGGCGTTGACGGTGACACCTTTCGTCGCCACCTCCAATGCGAGCGAGCGGGTCAGCCCCACGACGCCATGCTTGGCCGCGCAATACGCGGCCACATACGCATACCCGATCTGACCGGCCGTACTCGCCACGTTCACGATGCGGCCATAGCCGCGTTCGAGCATGCCAGGCAGCACGGCACGCGTGCCAAGGAACACGCCGGTGAGATTGACGTCGAGCATGCGCTGCCAGAGCGCCATGTCGGTCTGCGTGAATGGCGCCGCTTGCGCCTGGCCCGCGTTGTTGATCAGAATGTCGATAGCGCCCGTCTGAGCGAACGCGCGTTCAACCGACGATTCGCTGCTGACATCCACGCCAATGCACGCCATTTCGCCAAGCGCGGCGAGCCTGTTTCGCTGTGAATCGAGCCGCGCGGCATTGCGGCCCATCAACGTGACACGCGCACCGGCCTTGAGCAGCATTTCCGCAACGGCTGCGCCGATGCCGCTGCCGCCGCCCGTCACGACCGCGTGTCGACCTTCGAGCGCACGGTTAAGCATGGTGCTGTTCACGTGGTGCCCTCCGCGCGTTGCGCGCGCTCTTGCGCCGACAGACCGGCATTCGCGGCAGCCTGCGCGCGTTCACGTTCGAGATTGCGTTCCAGTTGCGATTTCGCCGCGGTATAGGGCTTGGGCCACATCACGTCGAAGTAGCCGATTTTCGCGGCCTCGTTGAGTGTCCATGCCGGGTTCGCCAGATGCGGACGCGCTATCGCGCAGAGATCCGCGCGACCCGCCGCGATAATACTGTTGACGTGGTCCGCCTCGGAAATCGCGCCCACTGCGATCGTGGCGATGCCCGCTTCGTTGCGCACGCGGTCGGCGAAGGGGGTCTGGAACATGCGTCCGTAGACGGGCTTTTCTTCCTTGCTGACCTGACCCGACGATACGTCGATCATGTCGGCGCCTGCCGCCTTGAACGCGCGGGCAATCTGCACGGCGTCCTCGGGTGTCGTGCCGCCTTGCACCCAGTCGTTCGCGGAGATCCGCACGGAAATTGGCTTGTCTTGCGGCCACGCCGCACGAACCGCCTTGAACACTTGCAATGGATAGCGCAACCGGGTTTCGAGCGAACCGCCGTACTCGTCCATGCGCTGATTGGTGAGCGGCGACAGGAAGCTCGAAAGGAAATAGCCATGCGCGCAGTGCAGTTCGAGCCAGTCGAAGCCCGCTTCAGCCGACATCTGCGTGGCGCGTACGAACTGGGCCTGGATCTCGCGCAGATCGTCAAGCGTGGCTTCACGCGCCTGCTGGCTCACACCGCGCAGATATTGTTGCGACGACGCCGACACGAGCGGCCAGTTGCCTTCGCGGAGTGGCTGGTCGATGCCTTCCCACGCGACACGCGTCGAACCCTTGGCGCCCGAATGACCCAACTGGATACCGATCTTCGCGTCGGATTGCGCATGCACGAGATCGACGATGCGCTTCCACGCCGTCAGATGTTCGGGCGCATACATGCCAGGACAGCCCGGCGTGATTCGCGCCTCGGGCGACACGCAGGTCATTTCCGTCATCACGAGGGCTGCGCCGCCTAATGCGCGCGCGCCCAGATGCATCAGATGGTAGTCCCCGGCGATGCCGTCTACTGCGGAGTATTGCGCCATGGGCGACACCACGACGCGGTTTTTCAGCGTGACGCCGCGCAACCTGAACGGCGTGAACATAGGCGGGACTGAATGTTTTTCGGGCGCGCGTTGTACGCCGGATCGACTCGCAAGCCAGTCTTCGAAGGCGGACAGGTAGATCGGGTCGCGCGCGCGCAGGTTTTCGTGCGAGATGCGCTGCGAACGCGTGAGCAGCGAGTACGCGAATTGTTCTGGTTCAAACGACGTGTAGCGATCCACATGCTCGAACCATTCGGTGGAATTGCGCGCAGCGTTCTGGATGCGCAGCACGTCGACGCTGCGAACCTCGGTGTAGTGCGCAAGCGCCGCGGCCAGATTGCCGGGATGCGCGCCAATGCTGTTGGCCAGTTCGATCGAATCTTCGAGCGCGAGCTTCGTGCCCGAGCCGATGGAAAAATGCGCGGTGTGCGCCGCGTCGCCCATCAACACGACGGGCGTTTGCGTTCCGTCGGCGTTGTCGCGCCAGTGCACCCATTCCTGGTTGACGACGCGCGGAAAGCGGATCCACTGCGATGAGCCGCGCAAATGCGCTGCGTTCGACAGCAACGGGTTGCCATCGAGATACTTCGCGAAAAGTTTCTCGCAGAAGGCGATGCTGTCCTCTTTACTCATCTCGTCGAGGCCGGCGGCGCGCCACACACGCTCAGGTGTCTCGACGATAAAAGTGGACGTTTCGTTATCGAAACGATAGGCGTGTGCCTGAAACCAGCCGAATTCGGTTTCTTCGAAAGCGAATGTGAAAGCGTCGAATAGCTTTCTGGTGCCAAGCCAGACGAAGCGGCAATCGCGCATGTCGATGTCCGGCTTATACGTGGCGGCGTATTTTTGACGGATTGCGCTATTTGCGCCGTCGCATGCGACGATCAGGTCGGCCTTGTAAGCCGTGTCCTCCGTGACCTGGGTTTCGAAAACCAGTTTGACGCCGAGTTGTTCACAGCGCGCCTGCAGGATATTCAGCAGACGTTTGCGCCCAATCCCGCAGAAACCGTGGCCGGACGAACGGATCTGCCGGCCGCGAAAGTTGATTTCGATGTCGTCCCAGTGATTGAACGCGTTGAGAATCGCGTCGGCGCTGGGTGCGTCGGCGGCGCGCAGATTGCCGAGTGTCTGGTCGGAGAACACCACGCCCCAACCGAACGTGTCGTAGGGGCGATTGCGTTCAACTACTGTCACTTCGTCTGCCGGATACCGGTGCTTCATTAACAGGCCAAAGTACAAACCGGCCGGGCCGCCGCCGATGCAGACGATGCGCATGCTCATTCCCCACGTCAGATTGCTCTGGAGGGTAATTTAGGCTTCGATAGTTTAGATGTCAAGTAAACGCAGAGAAGGCTCGCTGGCGGGTACTGGAACGCCGATCGGACAAGGCACGTTAGTCCGATTGACTGGAGACGGTCGAAGCGACCACGAGAGCACGAGGAAAGCGTGCGAACACGGCGATGTCCGCACGCTCGTTCGGCTTATTGATCCAGACCGCTCATCAACACGTATTTGACCTCTACGTATTCTTCAATCCCATAGTAGCTTCCTTCCCGGCCATAGCCGGAATGTTTCATTCCGCCAAATGGAATGGAAGCCGTTCCCACGGAGCCGCTGTTGAGAATCACCATTCCCGACTCGATTCCCCTCGACAGGCGGAACGCTCGCGCGAGGTCTCGCGTGAAGGCATAGGCAACCAGACCATATTCGGTGTTGTTCGCGCGCTTCAGTACTTCGTCTTCAGTCTTGAACCGGTAGATCGGGAACACGGGGCCAAAGATTTCTGTCTTTGCCACTTGCATGTCGTCGTTCAGTTCCGTGAGGATGGTCGGCTCATAGAACAGTCCGCCCTTTGCGTGCCGCTTGCCGCCGAGGACAACCTTCGCACCTTCGTGCCTGGATTGCTCGACCAGTTCCGCAACCTTATTGAAGCCAGCCTGGTTGATCATCGGACCCACCACCGTTTCTTCCTGCATGCCCTGATCAACGCGGATTTTCGCTACCTTCTCCGCGACAGCGGCAACAAAGCGATCGTGAATGCTTTCGTGGACGTAGATACGATTGGGAGAAATGCAGACCTGTCCGGAATTGCGAAGCTTTGCAGCGACAAGACCCGCGACTGCGTCGTCAAAACTGGCGTCGTCGAAAACAATGAACGGCGCGTTGCCGCCTAGTTCCAGCGTCATCTTCTTGAGGTCCTTGCCACAAGCGCTCGCGAGCAGCCTGCCGACGGCTGTTGAACCCGTGAACGAAATCTTCCGGATTCGCGGATCGCTCGTGAACAGTTCACCGATTTCTTTCGGATTGCCTGTGACCATCTCGAACACGCCTTCGGGAATGCCGGCTTTTCGCGCATAGTCGAGCAGTTTGTATGCTGTCAGCGGAGTCAGCTCAGCTGGCTTGATAATCATCGTGCAACCGGCGGCCAGCGCCGTTGCAATCTTGCGAGTGATCATCATGAAAGGAAAGTTCCACGGCGTGATCGCAGCAGTCGGGCCAGCCGGCTCTTTCACTACGATAACCTGTGCGTTGGCGGCGTGAGTCGGGATGGTGTCGCCGTACACGCGCTTCGCTTCTTCTGCGTACCATTCAATGAAGCCGAGACCGTAATCGATTTCCCCCATGGCGTCCGACAGGCACTTGCCATTCTCTTTGACCATGGTTTCAGCAAACGCGCGTTTGTCGTCGCGAACCAGCTCGAACCAGCGGCGAAGCAGTTCGCTTCGGTCCTTGGCGAGTTTGCGCGACCATGCGGGAAAGGCGTTGCAAGTGCGGTCGATTGCGGCCTTCACTTCGTCACGTGTCATTTCAGGCACTTCGCCCACATATGAGCCGTCTGCCGGGTTATTGACTGTAATCATGCTTAAGTATCCTTGGCAATGTAAGTTTATGGGCGACCAGGACCAGACCAACCGCTGCATCAAGTCCCTTGCGGCGACTGCTACGACCTGTGCGGGGTGACAGCCGAACATCGACGTGGGCCATTTCAGCGGGTTACGTATGGGTGCTCGCGAATGTCGACTGTTTGCAGGCGCTTCGTCGTCCGCACTGGAAGTCTGTAAGCAGATCGTGTGTGGTCGATGTTAGGACCGACTGACTGTCTCGACCATGGCGCAACGTCTATTCTTATTGCCTAATCCTATGGAAACTGGATTCGACCTGGTGAACCGTATTGCCGATTCCACCGTGCGTTCCGCTTTTCATTGCTGAGCAGGGAGGTGATCGGCGTCAGGTTGTGTCAGATATCCGTCGACATGTTGACGTCTGCCTTTTGCTTCCTGTTTCAACGCCCAGAAATAGGTCACGACAAGGCACGGGACCATTGAAACAATGGAATAGGTAATGCCTGCCAGATCGTTTCCCGTATATTTCACAAAGGACAGACTGATTAGTGGAAGAAAACCACCGAATACAATATTTCCGAACTGCTGCGAAAGTCCAAAGCCGGTTGTTCGGCTTTGTGGTGGGAACGATTCGGCGATAAAGGCAGGAAGCGGGGCCATGATCATCGCCGTGAAAATCGCTAGTATTGTGATTTGTGCGGACACAAGCGCCCACTGGCTTGCCGCCACACAGCTTCGAATGCCGGCGAAGCAGGGATAAGCGACAACGGTCCAGCATATGATGCCGATCAGTATCACTCTCGCGCGGCCAACTGAATCGGAAAGCCTTCCAAACACGGGATACATCGGCGCTGCAATCGTGATCGCCGCGCCGAGGCACAAGCTCGCCGTTGTCGGGTCCACTCTCAGCACGTTCTCGAGAAAATAGAGCATGTAGACAATGGAAGTGTACAAAGAGACCGAGGTCGCACCTTGCGGACCGAACATGGCCACGAATATCGCTTTCCACGATGTCGGGCTTTTTAGCGTGTCCTGCAGAGGAGATGCGGACAGACGGCCAGTGTCCTTCAGATTTTTAAAGGTTGGAGTTTCCGCCATACCCAGGCGAATCCATGTTGCGATTACTACAATTGGCGCCGAGACGAGAAACGGTACGCGCCATCCCCATGAGTTGAAACTGTGCGGTTGCAATGACAGCTTCAACGCACTGACGATCAACAACGCGCAGAGCAAGCCAACAGTCGCGGTGCTCTGAAGAACACTCGTTGTCATTCCTTTTCTATGGGCTTCGGAGTGTTCCATGACATAAACGACGGCCGAACCGTATTCTCCGCCGAGCGCGATGCCCTGAATGATGCGCAGAACGAGGAGTGCAACGGGCGCCGCACTTCCGATGACAGCATAGGTTGGGAGACATCCGATTCCCACCGTCGCGACACCCATCAGCACGAGCGTAATCACGAAAGTCTTTTTCCGTCCGATCCTGTCGGACATGGGACTGAAAATCAGCGTGCCGAGTGGACGCGCCACGTAAGCAATGCCGAAAGTAGCCACGCCTGCCATGCTGGCGACAACCCGGTCGGTCGACGGCAGGAATAGGGCGGTCAACGTCGACGTGAGCGCAACATAAATAAAAAAATCGTAGTACTCCAGCATCGTTCCAACACTCGAACTGGCGATGATACGAAGCATGCTGGGTCGCAGAGATTCCGTCTTGCGGTCGAATGACATACCTGTCTCCTGATTGAATCACCTGGCTGTCTGTGCCGTACCTGGCGGCGCTCGCTCTTTCGCGTCTACCGGTTTTCTTTCTGTGCGGTTTTCGATGTGTTGAAACGGGTGACCGCTTCCTTGTGTTCGTGACCGGCAAGCAAAATGGCTTGCATGCTCGCGGCTAGTTCGAGCGCCACGGATAACGAACTCTCGGCTGACTCACGTACCAGGTTTTTTGCCATACGCGCAGCGCGGGGCGGGTGGGCGCAGACGCGTCTGGCAAGTTCAAGTGCTTCCGCATCCAGTTTGTCGCTCGGGACGACCTTGGTCACGATTCCTAGTCTGTAAGCCTCGTCCGCGTCGATGAATTGACTCGTCAACGACAATTCGAGGGCTTTCGCCGGTCCGACTATGCGCGACAGAAACCATGCGCCGCCAATACCCGAGACAAGTCCAAGGCGCAAAAAGCTTTCCGCGAAGACGGCGCTTTGCCCGGCGATCCGGATGTCGCACATGAGCGACAGATCGAAGCCTGCGCCAACGGCTGTACCATTCACGGCGCAAACGGTCGGAATTTCCATATTGCTCAGCGCGCGCGTGATGCGATGCAAGCTATCGTGCAGGCGATCACGTATGTCGGCGACGCTGCCGTCCATCAGATCCGTTCCGCTTTGCATATCTTTCACGTTTCCGCCGGTACAAAAATGCTTTGCGGAAGAAGAGCGGAGTAGTACGCAGCGAATGTCTCGTCGCGAATTGATTCGCTCAAGCTCATCGGAAAGCGCTTCTGTCATGGCAACGGTAAGCGCATTGCCATCTTCTGGATGGTTGAGTGTGATCGTCAGGATTGCTTCCTGTAAAGACGTCACAACCAGACGTTTGTCCTCTGATACTAGCGTCGACATATTCACATACCTTCTAAAATGAAACGTCCACCGACGGTCCCTATCGATTCGCAAAAGCTGCGGGACGCCGCTCGAGAAATGCCGCCATGCCTTCTTTCTGATCCGCCAGTGAAAATCCCGCATGGAATAATCGACGTTCGAACAGAAGTCCCTCGGACAGTGAGGCCTCGAACGAGCGATTGACAGCTTCCTTGATAGCTACGATGACGGGCAGGGAGTGCCTGGCTATCTGTTCAGCCATGGACAGTGCGGCGTCTAGCAGTTCGTCCGGCTGCACAACCTTCGAAACGAGACCGGTGTCGAGGGCTTCTTTGGCCGTCATGGACTCGCCGGTAAGGCAGGCAAGCATCGCGTTCGACTTGCCGACGGCGCGGGGCAGTCGTTGTGTGCCTCCCGCTCCCGGCACAATCCCCAGCTTTATTTCCGGCTGACCGAACACGGCATCGGCGGCGGCGATCACGATGTCGCACATCATCGCCAACTCACAGCCACCGCCGAGCGCGTAGCCGCGGACTGCGGCGATGAGTGGCTTTCTGAGTGTGCGCAGAACGTCCCAGTTCCGCCCGATGTAGTCCTGTCCGAACGCGGTCGAATAGTCGAGTTTCGACATTCCCACAATGTCCGCGCCGGCTGCAAATGCCTTGTCCGAACCGGTGATAACGGTCGCGTGTATCGCAGGGTCGGCTTCGTTCCGGAGCAACGCGGCTGCGAGTTGATTCACCAACTCGTCCGTCAGCGAATTGAGCCGGTTCTCGGAGGCCAATCTGAGCAGTGACACATGGCCACGGCGTTCCTGTTGCACGCAGCTTTCTGTCATCACAGCACCTCGTCATGTGTTTGTGTCGGAGCCGGGCGTGCCGGGTACGCGCGAATCACACCTGTGTCTAGCAGTTCAGCAATCTGGTCATGCTCGATGCCGTAGCGGGCGAGTACTGCGAGCGTGTGTTCGCCGTTTAACGGTGCAGCGCGGTCGGCATTGTCTTGTGCGCGATCGGATGGTCCCAGCGCAAATCCATTTGCACGGATCTGGCCGGCGACCGGATGATCGAGTGTGCAAGCGAGGCCACTTTCCGCGTATTCGGCGGATTCAACGACATCGCGATAAGACGACACGGGTGCGCATATGATGTCCCGCAACGCGAGCCGTTCCATCCACTGCGAGGTTGAGCATTCGGAAAACCTTGAAGCGAGTAACTGATGGAGCGCCTTGCGATTGCGCACCCGATCGTCGTTTGTTGCGAATCGCGGATCCGATTCGAGCCACGGCATGCCCAGTTCTTCACACAATGCGGTCCACCGTTCGGGGTGATAGGCGACGACCACGATCCAGCCGTCCTCCGTTGGAACGGCTTCGTTGGGGGCGGCGTAAGGCGCAGCACTTCCGACCTTGTCCGGATTACGCCCTGATGCGAAGAACGAGGCGAAGCTGATCTGCTGCAGCATCACCGTCGCGTTGTACAGGCTGATATCAAGCTGCTGCGCGCCCTTGCCGTTGCGCACACCATGCAGCGCGGCAAGGATGGCAATCGCGGCAAGATATCCGCCGACCATGTCGGCAATCGGTACGGGGACCTTGAGCGGATCCTCGTTCGCGGCGCCAAGCGTGCTCATCAAGCCGCTGACGGCCTGAATCACACCGTCGACGCCCGGACGCTGGCGATTCGAACCGCTTTGCCCGAATGCGGAGATGGAACAGTAGACAAGGTTCGGGTTGATCTCGCGAACCGACGCGAAGTCGAGCCCCATTGACTGCATCACACCCGGTCGGAAATTTTCGACAAGAACGTCTGCATCGCAAAGCATCTTGCGCACGAGACATCTTCCAGCGTCTGTCTTGAGATCAATCGATGCGCTCAGCTTGTTCCGGTTGACGCTCATGAAAACGGGGCTTTCACCGTTTATCCATGGTGGCCCGATCTTGCGGCCAAGTTCGCCCGCTGGCGGTTCGATCTTGACGACGTCCGCACCGAGGTCCGCTAGTGTCATGGAGCAAACCGGACCGGCGAGTACGTGTGAAAAATCGAGCACACGTACGCCACTCAGACTGTCTCGTAGCATTGTCGATTGTCTCCTGTTTCATGGCTTGCCCGAACGCAAGGCCATGGGGCGAGCATAAGTGGCCCGCTTTGGGCTAACAATCGACTTTTTTTAAGCGACCTTTTGACTTTTTGTTAAAGGGCGTCGCTACTCGATGACGAGTGTGACGAGCCAGTCGCGGAAGACTTCCAGCGCGCGCGAAGACTTGCGATTCGCGGGCCACGCAAAGTAGTACGTGTGGGCGCCACGATCGAGCTTGAACGGAAAAGGCGCAACCAGCGCACCGCTGTTCAGTTCGGCGCGCACGAGGGCTTCCTGTGCGATAGCAATACCGTGTCCTTCTATCGCGGCCTGATACGCCAGTAGCGATGTCTCATAGCGCATTTCGCGCCGCCCGGCGTTCGGTGAGATTCCGGCGCCCTTGAGCCAGAGAGTCCAATCTTCCGGGCGGGCAAGTGAATGGAGCAGCGTTTCGCCTTGCAGTTTCGAACGCGGTTTGACCGCGTGTGTTGATGCTGCAACGGGAATGAGTACGTTTGGAATGAGCCGCTGCACGTGAACACCGCTCCACGCTCCGTCGCCCAACTGGATGCCGGCGTCAATATCTTCGCGGCCGAAGTTCAAAGGCGCAGAGGATGTGGTGAGTTGAACTTCGATGTCTTCATGCGACCTATGGAAGTTCGCCAACCGGGGAATGAGCCACCTGACAGCGAAGGTCGCGGGCGACCGGATCTTCAGCACGCTCGCCCCACGTGTCGTGGTGCGAAGGCTGGCCGTTGCGTCACGCAGAGACTCGAAAAGCGGCATCAATTCAGCAAGGTAACTTGCACCCGCTGCTGTCAGTTCAAGCCGTCCTTTCACCCGTTCAAACAGATCGACGCCAAGATAGCGTTCAAGTGTTCGCACTTGCCGGCTCACGGCCGCCGGCGTGACAGCGAGTTCCTGTGCAGCCTTTGAAATGCTCAGAAGGCGTCCTGTCGCCTCAAAGGCGCGCGTAGGATTGAGCGGTGGGAGGGACTCGCGACGTTCCATCGAATGATCGCACTCTTATTCTGATAGCTGATTGTGCTCCCGGATGGGCAGTTGAGCAATATTGCTCGATACTGCTGACAGAGTGCTGGCGGGTTCTCCGCACTGGGTCCCGGTGTGTGCGATTCGCGGTACCCAGTCCCGAAGTCAAACGCGTCCATTGCAGGATCGCTGGAGCGCTGGACCGCTCGCAACGACCCTCACGCGGCGCCAGCGAATGCCCCTCTCCGCTCAGTTCTTCGGCACTTTGTCGACGCCCTCGGCAGGATTGCTTACATCGACGAGATCAGGGGATTTCACCGCGCGCAGTTGTTCGACCTGGTGTTTCGTGTCGATGCGGGTCGTTCTCGAAAATGGCTCGAGTGTCACGGAGGCGCCGCTTTTCAGCGCCTTCACGATGCCCTCGATAACGCGTACGTCCGCATAGCCTTCTTCGACATCGGGCTCCGGATGTCTATTGTTCAGAATGCAGTCGGAAAAGTACTTCATCTCACCGCCGAAGTGGTCGGTGTTCTTGAACGAATGACTGCTCTCATCCTGACCAATCGTCACCGTTTGTTCAAGCGGCTTTCCGTATGTGTAGGCGGGCTGCATGGCGATGCTGCCTTTGGTGCCGACGGCGAAGTAGGATTCGAGTGCGTTGGCCGCATAGGAGACGACGAATTGCGCGAGCCGATTGCCGGGGAAACGGAGCGTGACGGCCACAGTGTCGTCGAAGTCGCCGAGACCCGCTTGCGGATGCCGCGCGCCGACGGCATTGACGACTTCAGTCGGTTCGGCTTCGAAGATATAGCGCGCGGCGTTGATCGGATACGGCGCCATGTCGAAGACAGGGCCTGCTTCGATCCCATTGTTGGCACGATGGTTGGCAGGGTCCACCTTCTGCACGAAGGTCGATGAAAACACGATCACTTCCCCGATCTCTCCCCCGCGAATCTTCTCTATGGTCGAGAGCGTGGCCGGCTCGAAATGCAGCCGGTACGCCACCATCAGTTTCGCAGTTGATTCTTTTGCGGCCTGTGCAATCGCGTTGCACTGCGCGGTGGACACCTCCAATGGCTTTTCCACCAGCACGTGGATACCGGCTTTCAAAGCGGGAATGACGAACTCTGCATGGCGCCAGTTCGGCGTGGCCAGGTAAATCGCGTCGACCTTGCCTGATGAAAGCATCTGGTCGAACTGCTCGTATGAGTAGATGTCGGTCAGATTGTATTGGTCTGCGACCTTGCGTGCCTTTTCCGGGTCGCCGCTAACGAGTGCCGTGATCTCCGAATTGCCGGTATGGTCGACGCCGGGCATCATCGCTTCCTGCGCGATATCGCCTACGCCGACGATTGCATAGCGAACCTTCGTTGCGTTTGAGGAATCGTTGGTGAGTCCAATGGCGGACAGAATGCTCATGTTCGTACCTTTGCTTGCAGGGTTGGGAATCGCGCTGGCCCGCCTTCAACGGCGGACCCGCGCTCGACGCAACATGAGGTGCAAGCGCCGTTCCAGCACGGACGGCACGAATGTTTCTGCTGCAAGCGTCGCCGCCAGTCAGCGCTTCAAAGGGTCATGGCCCCAGTTCATCAGAGAATAACGCCACGCGCTATGGTCGATTTCGTCGGCCGATTGATCCGGCCGTTGAGCCATGTGCCGCTTGATGTAGCCGACCACCTTGCGCATGTGCTGAAGATCAGCCGGTTCGAGATCGCCCTTTTTCTTCTCAAGCAATTGAACGATTCTGCGACCTGACCGGTGGCCGGTTGATTCGCCGCCGGTTTTCTTCTGACCGACCATCAGTGATTCCTCTGTTCGAAGCCAACGTGTAAGTTCATTCCTTGTCATGTTGACGTGATGTTTGAATTCGGTCACCACGTCGGCGTCGTGGCTGGTGTTCGCTGCGGTGGAGTGCGTCATGCTGACCTCGCTAAGTGCGTGCAGACATGCCGCCAGCCGCCGCAACGGGCGTGCCAGCGTGGTGGGGGTCCAGAAGGAATGCGGTTCAGGTGGGTGGACAGGACCGCGTAACGGACCCGCGTGACAGCTGACACTGGCGAGTCCGTTATGACAATGCAGTCCGCCTAGTTATCCGGATGGCTCGACGTAAAGCTCGCAAATGCGTTGTACGTCGGATTGATCGGAGAACCGTTGATCATGATGCCGTATGTGTCGTCGCCGCTATCCAGCACGTAGTACATCACAGACTCGATGTCGTGAGTCTTGCGAGCGTTGTAGAACTCGCCAAGTTGCGTAGTCACATAGTTGGCGCGGAAATCCTCAGTCTGGTCAGGACCGGTATTCCACTCGGTAATCATGAACGGCACGCCATAACGGGCCTTGCAATATGTCGGCAAATCGAAGCCGGGACCATTGCCATCGGTGCCCATGTTGAAGATGTCGCCGTAGGCATCGTAGTTGTGCCAGGTCGTAATGTCCCAGCGCAACGGCTGGTGGCCGCTGCTGCCGTCGGGTTGCATTCCCTCCCACAAGGCGTCCGCTGCGCCAACGTCGGCCACCGAGAAGTTGATCGCGCACTTTGCCGACGGTTGAACCGACTTCACGCCGTCCATCATGCCGCGCATCGCACCGCGCACGACAGGCCAGTTCGTGTTGTTGAAGTCCATCACCAGTTCGCCGGCGTACGAAAAGTCCATCACCGTTCCGTTCTGACGCGTCAGTTCGTTGCCGCATTCGTACATCGTCACGCCATACGGTGACAGTGCCCTTGCGATGGTTTGTGCGGTCGCATAGCCTGCGTAGTAGGCGATCGTTTCGTTGCCGAACAGGTTGCCGATGCTATCGAAGACGCCCTCTTCGATCAGAACGAACAGCGTGAGTCCGGCCGACTGGAAAGCTTGCGCAATCTGGACCATTGCGTTGAGCTGGATTGGGTCGGCAGTGCAGCCGACTCGATAGGTCGTGCAGCCCATTGCCTTCAGAATGGAAACCAGCTGGGCGGGCGTGTATGTGTAGTCCCAGTGCCCATTGACTCCATAGAAGTTGCCGGCAGTCGCGGCTACGGCAATACGCGGATCAGTACACGGTAACCATTGGCCACTGACATTGCGGACATCGACGTTCACGTAGAACTGGTTGTTCGTGCCGCAATGCCAGATCTTTCCGCCGTACCAGAGCAGCAGAGACACGTTATATGTATTGCCGACCGTCGAACCATTTCTATAGACGACGCCATTGGCCAGCGTCCAGACGTTGCCGACGCTATCCGTGATCGCGCTTGCGCCCGGAATCGCCGTGCCGTCTGCCGATGTCGAACTAACGGGAGTGGCTACTTTCGCTGTGGCCTTGGCTGCGTTAGAACTCGCAGTGTTGGTGCTGCCGTCTTGCGAGCTGCCGCCGCAAGCGCTCAATAGATAACTGCCTCCGAGGGCCGTCAGGCATCCTATGAATTGACGTCTTTTCATCATCACGAATAAATTCCGTTGTCGAGAAAATCTCGAGAAAAAATAAAAAAGTCCCGCATACCCGGTCAATGAATGACCGAAGCTAGTTGTGAAATCATCTATTTGATTAGCGTACCTAACTAAATGAAAGGTAGCGATCATGAAGCGGATTCGATGCTCGATTTCACTGAAGGCAAGCAGGTGCGATGAGCCGTGCGGGCTCATGGGCAAAGCGTCGTCTTTATCGGGCAAGCCGGGTGCAGGTCACGACGACATGAAACCGATCGACGGACCCGTTGCTGATACTCAAAGCCACAATATGCCTGCGGATCTGTCGAAGTAGACGGACCACAGGTGCGGGGACCACATCGGTAAATCCTCTACGCGGTCCTCGCTGGCGGGTAAATAGTAACCGCGATCTCTGCTGGACTAAAGTGTTACCGCATACTTGACGGCCAGAAAGCAAAAAATTTTCTAATGTTTTCGACAATGACAAAAAATCATACTTTATCGGGACGAGGTGCGCAGTATTGGACCAAGCCGCGAATGCTTCGCCCCGGTTCGAGCGGTCGCATATTGGCCACATTTACCGATTCGGGCGTACCTGATGCATCAGATTTTCGGGTCGGGCCTGCGAGGTTTCAACGCAGTAAGCGGCGGGCACCACCTGGCGGCCTTTCGATGTCTGGGCGTATTTTAAATAGGGTTGTCAGGCGGGGTGTACCATTCCTTACCGGCACAAGAGTTTGATTCGAGGGTTTCAAAACCGCTCTCATGGTGCTCATTGCGGCAATGATGGATTAATCGTCATGTCAATCGAATGGAAGCAGCGTGTCAGGTTGTTCATTCAGCGCTTCTGGCAGCCGACGAGCGCATGCATGACGTGCATGCCTGGAAGCTGGACAAAGGTCGTGAGCGTTGCCCATTGGTCTATCGCATTGCACACCGGCTTGCTCACGGGATTACTCGCTGTCTTTCTGACCTTTACGCCGGCTGGAAAGCTGTACGCTAACCGGTTCGGCAATGCGTTGGTGGTGGGTCTGCTGACGACGGTAGGCGACGCGTATTCACACGCGAGCCAATATCGCATTCCATATATTGAACACATTGTCACCGGCGCGATCTCGGGGCTTCTGACGCTGGCCGGTTCATACCTCTTCGAAGATCGTGCGCGACGCCTCAGGGCAGTCTGGACCCGCGTGTTCGGATAACGCCCACATACGCAGCGATGCATTCGAGACTTCCCCAAAGCATCACTCACGCCGGCCGAATTTGTTTGGCATCCCGATAGATTGTTCTATCCGCATTGCGTGTATGGAAGCATGCGTCGTCGCGCATGTCACGTTACGTTCCGCGGAACACAACGGGAATATTCCGTGACATCTAACGGGTCTTTCGGCGACTGTCTTCCTGGTAGTCGCGGCCGATATTGGCTTTCCAGCCTCTTCCCCGCAAACGTCGCTCCAGATGGCGACTGGCATGGTCTCTGCAAATGTCCACCTCGCAATGGCCAGCGCAGTACACGTCAACATATAGAGAGGGCAGGGCGATGGACAAGAACATTACGGGTTCGGCGGTTACTGCAATCGCGCTGTGCGCGGCTGCGGCGTTTGGTGTGGCGGCGAGTGGCGCCGCGTTGGCGGATCCGGCGCCGTCGAGCGCGGGGCTGGTGCTGGGCGCAACTGCGGCTACGACTCCTGACTCGCTGGTATTGAGCTCGGTGGCGGGCGGTAGTGCGTCGGCGAACGGTGTCACGGTAGTAGTGGGGGGAGCGGGCGGGATCGGCATCGGCTTGAACAACCAACCGGCAGCACCACTGAGCGGTCTTCTCGGATCATTGTCGACCGGGTTGCCAGGCACGGGTGGCAGCGACCCGCTGGCGCCGGTGACGGGCGCGGTCGGGACGGTAACAGGCGCGCTTTCGGGCGTGGCGGGCAGTCATCCTTTAGCGCCGGTGGCGGGTGCGATAGGAGCGCTGACCGGAGCACTGTCTGGCGCGGGAGGCAGCGACCCGCTGGCGCCGGTGACGGGCGCGGTCGGGACGGTGACAGGCGCGTTGTCTGGCGCAGCCGGCAGCGATCCCTTAGCGCCTGTAACTGGCGCGGTCAGTGCCGTAACGACTGCTTTGACGGGCGCCGCTGGCAGCGATTCATTGGCACCCGTGACCAGCGCGATCGGAGCCGTAACAGGAGCTTTATCCGGCACTGCTGGCAATGATCCGCTTGCGCCACTAGCGGCTACCGTGACCAGCGCGACCGGCACGCTGCCAGATGCAGTGAGCTCCACGACCGGCAATCTTTCCAGTTCGGTCAGCGCTGCGACGGGTGCGCTGACGAGCGCTGTTGATTCGGGGACGGCGACATTGTCGAGCGCCGTCAATGCGACGACGGCAAATGTCCCGAGTACCCTTGATTCGACGACCGGTATCGTTGCGAACGCGGTCAACGCCGGGGCGAGCACAGCGTCCGGCACCGTGAACTCGTTGACTGGCGCCTTGACCGGCGCAGCCGGGAGCGATCCCCTGGCGCCGGTAACGGGCGTCGTCAACGCGGTGACGAGCACATTGGGAGGCGCAGCCGGAAGCGATCCCCTGGCGCCGGTAACGGGCGTCGTCAACTCGCTAACGAGCACACTGGCAGGCGCAGCCGGAAGCGATTCGCTAACGCCGGTAACGGGCGTCGTCAACTCAATAACGAACACGTTGACAGGCGCGGCCGGAAGCAATCCGCTAACGCCGGTAACAGGCGTCGTCAACTCGATAACGACCACACTGGCTGGCGCATCAGGCAGTAACCCGCTCGCCCCCGTCACAGGCGCAGTCACTTCCGTCACCAGCACGCTCGCTGGCGCGAACCCGATCGTGCCGATCACGAGCACGCTCGACACCGTCACGGCGAGCGCCGGCTCGCTCACCAGCACGTTGTCGAACGTGGGCAAGAACCTGCCGGTCGCGCCGCTGGCGAGCACGGTCGCCGCGCTAGGGACGACGCTCGCGTCATCCACGGGCATCGCGGCCACCGTCACCGGCGCGGTTGGCGCAGGAATCACGGCGTCGAGCAATGTCGTCAGTGCGGGGACGGCGGCGGGATCGGGCGGGTCGGCCAGTGCGGCGGCGCCGGGTCTGCTGACGCCGGTGACCGGACCGGTGGCGTCCCTGAATTCGACGACATCGCACGCTGGCAGCGGCGGAACCATGCTTGCCCCGGTGACCGGTCTGCTGACTGCCGTGACAGGCGCACTGCCCAGGTGATTGGCTAGTGGCGTCGATGGGCCGGCCTCGCCTCGTGCAGGGAGTCAGGCCGGCCCGCGAAGATGTGAGACGCCTTGCGCTCGTCCCACCGTCGCAGCGTTACGCCGACGGCAAAAAGTACCCCGGTTGATCCAGATCGGCGAGCAACCCCGGCTGCTCCGGCTTCCAGCCGAGATAAGTGCGGGTTCGCTCGCTGGAGGCCGGGCAATCCAGCCCTGCGAATCGCGCCATCCAGCCGAAATGCTCGGCGGCTTCTTCCAATGATCTGGACTCCACAGGAATATTCAACCTTCGGCCGATGATTCCGGCAATCTCTCTGAACGGAATGCCTTCTTCGGCAATCGCGTGAAACGGGCCACCCTGGACACCGCGCTCAAGCGCAAGCCGATAGATGCGTGCCGCGTCGAACCGATGCACGGCCGGCCAACGATTGTCGCCGCCGTCCACGTAGACAGACACACCTTTCTCACGCGCGAGGCCGATCAGCATCGGCACGAAGCCATGATCGCCCACGCCATGCACGGTCGGCGCGAGGCGCACCGCCGTCACCCGCACACCGCGAGACGCAAATTTGGCCGCTGCCTCTTCCGGATTGCGAGGAAAGGCGGGTGCGGGTATCCGCGCCTGGTCGTCCTCGGTCGCGACGCGCCCCGGCGCAAGTAGCGCCACGCCGGATGTGACGATCAGCGCGCGGTCCGAGCCCTCCAGTTCGGTGCCGATCGCGTCGATCGCGCGCCGTTCCTGCTCGCAGTTCTCGACCATCCTCGAAAAGTCATGATTGAACGCGGTGTGTATCACGGCGTCCGCTTGAGCCGCACCTTGTTTCAGGATGTCGAGATCGTCCAGGGTGCCGTGGAGCGCGTTCGCGCCCGCGGCTACGAGACGCTTGCCGCCATCGTCTGAACGCGTCAGCCCGATCACTTCATGGCCAGCGGCAATCAGATCGTCGACGACGGCCGAGCCCACCCAACCCGTTGCTCCGGTTACGAATACACGCATGATCGTCCTTTCCGAATGTTGTCGTGAGGCCAATATCGGCGTGCGAGGCATCGTAGTAAAGTAGTGACGTTATCGTGTTATAAAAAGTACCCCAATGAGCGACGAAGTGGCCAGTCACGCCCTGCTGGGCGTCTATCTGCGGGATCGTCGCACGAAGCTCGATCCGGCGTCTTTCGGCCTTTCGATGGAACGTCGGCGTACGCCTGGGCTGCGTCGCGAAGAGGTTGCCCGGCGCGCCAACATCAGCGCCGCATGGTACACGTGGCTCGAACAGGGCCGCGGCGGGGCGCCGTCGGCAGACGTGCTCGACCGGATCGCAAGCGCGCTGATGCTGACCGCCGTGGAGCGCGAACATCTCTTTTTGCTTGGCTTGGGCCGGCCGCCTGAAGCGCACTACCAGGGTAACGACGGTGTGACCCCGCGGTTGCAGCGTGTGCTCGATGCGTTGAATCCGAGCCCCGCGCTGATCCGCACCGCAACCTGGGAGGTCATCGCGTGGAACCAGGCGGCGACGGTGCTGCTCGTCGACTACGAATCGCTGCCGCCGGGTCGGCGCAACGTGCTGCACTACATGTTTCTCGATCCACGTGCCCGCGCCGTGCAGTATGACTGGGAGAGCGTGGCGCGCTTCGTCGTAGGCGCGTTCCGGGTGGACGTGGCGCGCGCCGGCGCGGCGACGGCGGTCAGCAAGCTCGTCGACGAGTTGTGCCGCCTGAGCCCCGACTTTGAGCGGATGTGGCGTGATAACGATGTCCGCACGCATGGCGAGGCGGTCAAACATATCCGCCACCCGGTGTTCGGGCCATTCTCGTTCGAGTATTCAGGATTCTCGGTAGACGGTCGGCCCGATCTCACGATGGTGGTCTACAACCCGGCAACCTCGGAGGATCTCGCCAAGATCAGTTCGGCTATGGCTGCGGCGGTCACGAGCTGACACGCGGCGCGCTTGCCACGTATGCCGCGGGCCGCCGCAACTACCGTTTGCCAGGTAACGCGCAAGCAACTGCAGAAGTTGCCGTAGGCGCCGAGCGTGTACCGGAGGGTCGCGATGCAACCAGCCGGTACATCACGCGCAGCCGCCGCGTGGTTCGCGTCAATCGTCCAGCAGCGACAGATCGCGCACGGCCCCCTTGTCGGCCGACATCACCAGTTTCGCGTAAGCCTTGAGCGCCGCCGACACCTTGCGCGGACGCGGGTTAGCCGGCTTCCAGCCCCGGGCGTTCTGTTCCTCGCGACGGCGCGCCAGTTCTTCGTCGGACAGCAGCACGTTGATCGTGCGATTCGGAATGTCGATGCGGATACGGTCGCCATTGCGCACGAGACCGATTGCGCCGCCAGCCGCCGCTTCCGGCGAACAGTGCCCGATGGACAGTCCCGACGTGCCACCCGAAAAGCGCCCGTCGGTCAGCAGCGCGCACGCTTTGCCCAGACCCTTCGACTTGATATAGCTCGTCGGGTAAAGCATTTCCTGCATGCCGGGCCCGCCCTTCGGTCCTTCGTAGCGCACGATCACCACGTCGCCGGCCTTGACCTTGTCGTTGAGGATGTTCTCCACCGCCTCATCCTGTGATTCAGTCACGTGAGCCGTGCCCTCGAACACCAGAATGCTTTCGTCGACGCCAGCGGTTTTCACGACGCAACCGTCTACCGCGATGTTGCCTGTCAACACGCCCAGGCCGCCTTCCTTCGAGAACGCGTGCTCATACGAACGGATGCAGCCTTCGGCGCGATCCAGATCGAGGCTCGGCCAGCGCGTGTTCTGGCTGAACGCCACTTGTGTGGGGATGCCGGCGGGGCCGGCCTTGTAGAAGTGGCGAACGGCTTCGTCCTGCGTAACGGCGATGTCCCACTGATTCAGCGCGTCTTTCAGCGTCGCGGCGTGCACGGTGGGCACGTTCGTGTGCAGCTTGCCCGCGCGGTCCAGTTCACCGAGGATCGCCATGATGCCGCCGGCACGATGCACGTCTTCGATGTGGTACTTGTTCGTGTTCGGCGCGACCTTGCACAACTGCGGCACGACGCGCGAGAGGCGGTCGATGTCGGCCATCGTGAAGTCGATTTCCGCTTCGCGTGCAATCGCCAGCAAATGCAGGATCGTGTTCGTCGAGCCGCCCATGGCGATATCGAGCGTCATCGCGTTTTCGAACGCGTTGAAACCCACCGCGCGCGGCAGCACGGTGTCGTCTTCCTGCTCGTAGTACTGGCGGGCCAGTTCGACGATGCGACGGCCGGCGCGCTTGAATAGCTGCTCGCGGTCCGCGTGCGTGGCGACCACGGTGCCATTGCCCGGCAGCGACAAACCGAGCGCTTCGGTCAGGCAGTTCATCGAGTTAGCCGTGAACATGCCCGAGCACGAGCCGCAGGTGGGGCACGCGGAGCGTTCCACTTCGGCGACTTCTGCGTCGGTGTAGTTTTTGTCGGCGGCGATCACCATTGCGTCCACCAGGTCGAGCTTCCTGAACTCCATCGCCTTGGTGACGGGATTGGCGAGGCGTGTCTTGCCCGCTTCCATCGGGCCGCCGGAGACGAAGATCACCGGAATGTTCAGCCGCATCGCGGCCATCAGCATGCCCGGCGTGATCTTGTCGCAGTTCGAGATGCACACCATTGCATCGGCGCAGTGCGCATTGACCATGTATTCCACCGAGTCCGCGATGATGTCGCGGCTCGGCAGCGAGTACAGCATGCCGTCGTGACCCATCGCGATGCCGTCATCGACGGCAATGGTGTTGAATTCCTTGGCGACGCCGCCGGCAGCTTCGATTTCGCGCGCGACGAGCTGGCCGAGGTCTTTCAGGTGTACGTGTCCGGGCACGAACTGGGTGAACGAATTGACCACCGCGATGATCGGCTTGGAGAAGTCTTCGTCTTTCATGCCGGTGGCACGCCACAGCGAGCGCGCTCCCGCCATGTTGCGGCCGGCGGTGGAGGTTTTGGAACGGTAGGTGGGCATCGTGGGTGCTAAAGAATGATTGCGGAAAGGTAGCGGGCCACGGGAATAAAGGCCCTTTGCACGCCATCGCAAACAACCTCTTGAGTCGCGCTCTGGGCAAACGCGGCATTATCCCACAGGGGGGTGAACGCTTGCCGGGACGGCGCGCTGTGTCGACAGCACGCCGCGCGCGTTCGCGGCAGTCGTCGCGCATGCCTGAACTGTATTGTTCGTTTGCCTGGCTGCAATGGACTGAGCCCGCTGTTTTTTTATCTCAAGTCGCGTTTTGCACGGCGGCTTTCGCAGACGCGCGCAATGCCATTGGAGCACGCGTATCTCGACGTGTTCAGAAAACGCTTTCGCGCGACGGCAATACGCGTTACCTGGTACTTTTAGCTGCGGCTGCAAGCGCTTCGTCACGCTCACGGCTCCATGCTTCGAGCAGGGCCCGCGTCTGCGCATGGATAGTGGATCGGAGCAGTTCAGCCTTCTCGGCATCGATGGTCTTCCAGCCGAGAAACGTCAGCGTCGAGCGATGCGCGACGTGAAAAACCATCAGCTGTCCGTGCAGGCTGAATGCGCGGATCAGCGTGATGGGGTCGTCGGCGGCGCGGCCTGATATGCGCGCCACGAGGCCGGCGGTCGCATTGTTGAGCGGCTCGCGAATACGGCTGGAAATGATTTTCGTCGCGCTGTCGGGTTCATAGCCGGCCTGCTCGCGTGCGAAGAACAATCGCCTTCCCGGCTTGCTCGCTTTCGCGAGCGCGGTGTCGGCAATGGCGTCCTGAATGCCAATGAACGCATCGATCAACGTTTCCGTGTCGGCGTCTTCGCTCAGCACCTTTTGCGCGTGCTCGACAGGCGGGCCCAACGTCTGCCAGGCGCGATCGGTCATGGCCTCGATGCACGCGTGGTACACGCCTTCCTTGTTCTCGAAGTAATACTGCAACGCAGGCGCATTGACGCCGGCGCGGGCCGCAATGTCGCGCGTCGATGCGCCATCGAATCCATGTTCGCCAAACAGGTCGACCGCCGCCTCGATGATCCGGTTGCGGGTTTCGTCGCCGCGCGCATAGCCGCCTTCCGTTGAGCGGCGCAGCTTCTTTGCGGTGTTCATGCCTTTCTCTCTCCGCATTGCTTTCTCTTTACGCCCTGAAAGGAAAGTCCCTGCAAGGCGGTCGAAGAAATATATCACTTGACACAATTTTATCGGCTGGAATAATTGTGCCGATTGGAATTATTTGGACTTCAAGATGTCATCGACCGCAGGCTCACCCTCCCGTCCAATGCCCGACGCTGACTCGCCCGCAGCGGGCGCGCGGCGTCCATCGCGGCGCACGCTGCTGATTGCTTTTGTCGTGGTCGCGTTGATTGCCGGCGCAGTGTATCTCGCACGCTGGTGGACGGTCGGCCGCTTCATCGAAAGCACGGACGACGCCTATCTGCAAGCCGACAGCGTCACCGTAGCGCCGAAGATCGCGGGCTATGTGACCGAAGTGTATGTCGCGGATAACCAGGTGGTGAAGCCCGGTGATCCACTGGTTCATCTCGACGCGCGCCAATACCAGGTCGCACTCGACCAGGCGCTGGCCACGATCGACGCGCGTAAAGCCGACATCGAACGCGCGCAGGCCGACATCAGACAGCAGCAATCCAACATTGCGCAGGCTCAGGCGCAACAGCAGGTGTCACGCGTGAGCGCCCAGCATGCGAGCGATGAAGTGCGGCGCTACGCTCCGCTCGTCGCTACCGGTGCCGAGAGCAGCGAGCGGCTCGCCGAATTGACCAGCACGCGCGATCAGGCGAATGCCACGCTCGCTGCGAATGCGGCCGCGGTCGACGCAGCGCGTTCGCAGATCGGTTCGGCCACGGCCCAACTCACGCAGGCGCGCGCTCAGCTCGAAGCCGCGCAGGCGAGCGCGCAGCAATCTCAACTCGATCTGGATAACACCGTGGTGCGCAGCGTGCTCGGCGGCAAGATCGGCGATCGTACCGTGCGGGTCGGACAGTACGTACAGCCGGGCACTCGCATGCTGACCGTCGTGCCGGTGCAAAGCACTTATCTGCTCGCGAACTTCAAGGAAACCCAGGTGGGCCGGATGCGTGTCGGCCAGCCGGTGGAGATGCATGTCGACGCATTGCCGGGGCACACGTTGCACGGCGTGATCGACAGTTTCTCGCCTGGTACTGGGTCACAGTTTGCGTTGCTGCCGCCGGAGAATGCCACCGGTAACTTTACGAAAATCGTGCAGCGCGTCCCTGTGCGAATCCGGATCGACACCGGCGCGGAAACGCGCAGCGTGCTGTTGCCGGGGCTTTCGGTGAACGTGGACGTGGACACGCGTTCGGCGCGTGATCGTGATGCGCGTATCGACGCCGAGAACCACCGTGGCTGAGTCGACCGCAACTGCGCCGGCTCACGCCGCGCCGCCGGGCGCACCGCACGCGGAAGAGCGCGCGAGCGCCGGCGACTGGATCGCCGTCGCCGCCGGCGCGCTCGGCGCGTTGATGGCGACGCTCGACATCTCGATCACGAACTCCGCGCTGCCGCAGATCCAGGGCGAAATCGGTGCGACCGGCACCGAGGGCACATGGATTTCCACTGGCTATCTGATGTCGGAAATCGTGATGATCCCGCTTGCGGCATGGCTCACACGTGTATTCGGCCTGCGCAATTTTCTGCTGACCAATTCCGCGCTTTTCATCGCGTTCTCGATGATGTGCGGCTGGTCGCACACATTGCCGATGATGATCGCCGGCCGCATCGGCCAGGGCTTCACAGGCGGCGCGCTGATTCCAACCGCGCAGACGATCATCCGCACCCGCCTGCCGCTGTCGCAATTGCCGGTCGGCATGACCATGTTCGGGTTGATCGTATTGCTCGGGCCGCTGCTCGGGCCCGTGGTGGGCGGCTGGCTGGCGGAGAACATCAGCTGGAGCTGGTGCTTCTTCATGAATCTGCCGATCTGCCTTGCGCTGATGACATTGCTGATTGTCGGGTTGCCGTCCGACCGGCCGCATTGGGAAGCCTTTTTCAACGCGGACTGGCTTGGTATCGTCGGTCTCGCGATCGGTCTTAGCTCGCTGACCGTGGTGCTGGAAGAAGGTCAGCGTGAGCGCTGGTTCGAGTCGTCGATGATCGTTTCGCTCACCTGCGTGTCGGTGTTCGGCATGCTGTTGATCGCCGCATCGCAAATGACCGCGAAGAAGCCGATCGTGCGCCTGAGTTTGATGCGCAACCCGAATTACGCGAGCGTGATCGTGATCGTGTCGGCAGTCGGCGCAGCGCTTTACGGCGTGTCGTATCTGCTGCCGCAGTTTCTCGGCGTGGTGGCGGGTTATAACGCGGAACAGTCGGGCGCGATCATGCTGTTATCCGGCTTGCCGGCCTTTCTGATCATGCCGGTTCTGCCGCGACTGCTCGGCAAATTCGACTTTCGTGTGCTCGTGATTACCGGCCTTCTGATGTACGCGATCAGCTGCATGATCGACATCGACCTGACGGCGCAAAGCGTGGGTCATGACTTCGTCTGGTCGCAGCTGATACGCGGCACCGCGCAAATGCTCGCAATGATGCCGCTCAATCAGGCGTCGATGGCGGCAGTATCGCGCGAGGATTCCGGCGACGCCGCCGGGCTGTACAACATGGCGCGCAATCTCGGTGGATCGATCGGGCTGGCCGTGATCGGCACCGTGATCGACCGGCGCACCACGTTTCACACCGCCATGATCCGCGAGTCCGTCAGCGCCAATTCGCTGGTCGGTCAGGAGAGCCTGACGGCCAACGCCGCGAACTGGTTTGCTCATACCGGCGACATGGCGTACTCGCACATGCGCGCACTCGGGCAACTTGGCGCGCAGATCCAGCAGCAGGCCGTGGTGATGACCTATTCGGAAACGTTCTATCTGCTCGGCATCGCGCTACTTGCCTGCGTTCCACTCGCGCTGCTGCTCAAAACGCCGCGCCGGAATGCGCCGCCGCCTCCGTCTGCCGGACACTAATGTCTCTTCATTTCAACATGATGTTCAATCGTCCTTCGGGTTTCGCTCTGGCTGTTGCCGCTCTGGTGTCCGTGCTGTCGGGCTGCACGGTCGGCCCTGATTATCACGGCGCGCCGGCCGTCGCACAGGACGCCCACGGCAGCGCCACTTTCGTGCGTGCGCCGGCCTCCGGCACGCTCACCACGCCCGCGCCGAACCAGTGGTGGCTTGCATTCAACGATCCGCAATTGAACGATCTGATCGCCGCCGCGCTCGCGCACAGCCCCGATGTGCACATTGCGCAGGCAAGATTGCGTGAATCGCGCTCACAATTGCAGCAGCAACGGGCGAACGAATTGCCGAAAGTGTCGGCGGATGCGGCCGCGCTGCGCATGCGCGAGCCTGATCTCAACTCGCTCGGCTCGGCGACTTCCTCCGGCGCGGGCGGCAGTAGCGTGGCTTCCACTGGGCGAGGTCCGCTGCAGCTGTACACCGCGGGCTTCGACGCGTCGTGGGAAATCGATCTGTTCGGCGGCACGCGGCGTGCGATCGAGGCGGCGTCCGCCGACGCGCAAGCCGTCGACGCCGATCTATCAGACACGCAAGTGTCGCTCGCCGCAGAAGTCGCGCAGACCTATATCGAACTACGCGATCAGCAGAAACGGCTCGAACTCGCGCAGCGTCAGGCCGAGACCGAGCAGCGCATGTTGACGCTCACGCAGCAGCGCCGCGAGCGCGGCACGGCGGCGGACCTCGACGTCGAACGTCTGTCCACGCAGGTTGAAAATACCCGCGCAACGCTGATTCCGCTGGATGCCCAACTTACCGACTCGCTCGACCGCCTCGCCGTGCTGACCGGCCGTGAGCCCGGCGCGCTGGACGAACAGCTCGCCGCCGTTCAGCCGTTGCCCGTGCTGCCCGCGAGCGTGCCGATCGGCGACCCGTCGGCGATGCTGCAGCAACGGCCCGACATTCGCGCGGCGGAGCGGCGGCTCGCGTCGAGCAATGCGCAGATCGGCGAACATATTGCAGACTTCTTTCCGAAAGTGACGCTGCTCGGCGATCTCGGATTCAGTGCGGGTGATCCGGGTCATCTGGTGCGCAAAAGCAATTTTAGCTGGATCGGTGCGCCTTATCTGCAATGGAACCTGTTGGATTTCGGACGCACGCTCGGTAGCGTGCACGCGGCAGAAGCGTCGCGTGACGAAGCCGAAGCGCGTTATACGAAGGCGGTGCTCGGCGCGCTGCAGGACGCGAATTCGTCGCTGTCGCGCTATGGGCATCAGCGGGACCACGTGGTGACGCTGCAGAAGGTGCAGGCGTCGGCGAGCCACTCGGCTACGCTGATGCGGCAGCGGTACTCCGCGGGTGTCGCTACGTTGATCGATCTGCTGGACACGCAGCGCGAGGAATTCACCGCGCAGCAGAACGTGGTGGCTGGTCAGGCTGAGTTGCTGAAAGATTTCGTATCGTTGCAGAAGAGTCTTGGACTCGGGTGGGAGGCGCAAAAGGGCTAAGGATAGCGCTTGCCACACAACGCTGTCCGCATTAACGTACGGCAGACGAAGCAGTCGCCTCCTGGTTCTGCGCAGCGCGGTTCCCGCCCGCTGAATGAATGCTTCGTCTCCCACGGCGTCGCCGTTAATCGAGGCAATCTACCGGAAGCCCTTCGCTTTCGAGGAGTTGCAGGATGGCGAAAATCTCTGCAGGCGTTGGTCCGAAGTATCCACAAGTCGTCGTGCTGTTCGGCGCAACAGGCGACCTTTCGCGGCGTAAGCTTTTGCCGGGCTTGTTTCACCTGTCGCGTGCCGGATTCATTCCGGGCTGCAAGATCATCGCGGTGGCACTGGACGACATCCACATCGACGACTTTCGTCGCATGGCGCGAGCCGCACTCGACGAGTTTTCCACCCGCAAGGTCGACGAATCCGAATGGGAGGCGTTCGCCGCCAACCTCGACTACATGCCGTTGACGGCGGGCGCCGAGGCGCTGCGGCCCGCGGTCCTGAATGCGGAGAAGGGTTTCGACGGCGAGTGCCGTCGGCTGCACTACCTGAGTGTGCCGCCCAATGCCGCGCTTTCCGCAGTTGGCATGCTCAATGAAGCGGGCCTCGTGGAGCGCTCGCGGATCATCATGGAAAAACCGTTCGGCACCGACCTGGCGAGTTCGGTTTCGCTGAATGCCCGCCTGCACGAAGTGTTCGAAGAGGAGCAGATTTTCCGCATCGATCACTTTCTCGGCAAGGAGCCGGCGCAGAACATTCTCGCTTTCCGGTTTGCGAATGGTCTTTTCGAGCCCATCTGGAATCGCAATTTTATCGACCACGTTCAGATCGATGTGCCGGAAACGCTCGGCCTCGGCAAGCGCGCCGGTTTTTACGAGCAGACGGGCGCGTTTCGCGACATGGTCGTGACGCACCTGTTCCAGATTCTCGCGTTCATGGCAATGGAGCCGCCCACGTCGCTGGAACCCTCGCCGATCAGCGAAGAAAAGAACAAGGTGTTTCGCAGCATGCTGCCGATCCAGCCGACCGATGTCGTGCGAGGGCAATACACCGGCTACCGGTCGGAAGAAGGCGTGAGCCCGGAATCGGAAACGGAGACGTTCATTGCGCTCAAATGCTCGATCGACAACTGGCGCTGGGCCGGCGTGCCGTTCTATCTGCGTACGGGCAAGCGGCTTGCCGAAGGTCAGCGCATCATTTCCATTGCCTTTCGCGAGCCGCCGAAAAGCATGTTTCCAGCAGGCTCGGGCGTCGGTTCGCAGGGCCCGGATCATCTGACGTTCGATCTCGCCGATGCGTCCAAGATGTCGCTGTCGTTTTATGGCAAACGGCCGGGCCCCGGCATGCGGCTCGATAAACTGAGCCTGCAGTTCGCGATGCGCGACACGGGACTCATCGGCGATGTGCTCGAAGCCTACGAGCGTCTGATCCTCGACGCCATGCGCGGAGATCGCACGCTGTTCACCACGGCAGAGGGTATCGAGCGACTCTGGGAGGTATCCACGGCATTGCTCGAATCGCCGCCGCCGGTGCGCTTTTACGCACCGGGCTCGTGGGGACCGAATGCGATTCACCAACTCGTCGCGCCGCGCGCATGGCGTCTGCCGTTCGAGCGCGCGTGGCGCGACCCGAACGCGCTGGGCAGTTGAAGCGCAGGCCGTTGCGTTGCCGGCTATCTGGACGCGCCTCGTCTTTGCTCCGACTGCACTCTGTCGGGCTGCAGCCATCGCCGCGTATCACGTCGTCCACATGATGCCTTTACAATTCGGCACTCTGATTCGAGAATTGTGAACCGCGCCATGAAAAACCATCTCGCTTCGACACTCGCTGTAGTCATCGTCGCCACGGCGTTGACGTCGGCGGCCCATGCGCAATCACCGGCTAGCGGTGACGCGCCCGGAGAAGCATGTGGGATCGGCTACGTCACCGGTGTCGGTGGCTCGTCGCAGAGCGTGCACGAGTATCTCGCCGCTGCGGATAGAGACCGCTATCGCTACATCGCCGATAACCCGATTCAATGCAAGGTCTCCGATGAAGGCCGCGCATCCGACTGCACGGGCATCACCACCTTCAGTCACGAAAAAGTGAGCGTGTACGACGACGTCGACAGCGCAACGATGGCCGTGGTCGCCAAGGTCGAACTCGATCACGGGACGTATCCGGCGATCATCGTTGTGCCGAGGAAGGATCTCAGTTGTGCGGAGTAGCGGCGGCCCACGCCACCGCGTCGGCGCCGGCCGGTAGACGGAACGGGCAAGCGGGGTCATTGGCGGCGCGCCACACGGCCTCCGCCACGTCTTCGGACCGTGTGACCTCGGACGACTCCTGCATCCGCGCATACACGCTTTGCGTGAGGCTCGCATATGCATCGGGGACCGGGCCTTGCATCCGGGGCCGCGCGTTCTCGCCAAAGCGCGTATCCGGCGCACGCCCGGGCAGAACGAGCTTGACCCGAACGTTGAACGGCTGGAGTTCCAGCGCGACGGACTCCGTGAACGCATTGACCGCCGCCTTGCTCGCGGTGTACACGGCAAGCAGCGGGAGCGGCCTCAATGTCACGGACGACGTGACGTTCACGATGACTCCCGTCTTGCGCTCCCTGAATTGCGGCAGCAGCGCCTGCGTCACGGCGATCGTGCCGAGCGTGTTGGTCTCGAAAACTTCACGGGCTGTCTGCATCGACATGCCCTCCAGTGCGCTCAACACTCCGATGCCCGCGTTGTTCACGAGCACATCGACGGGGCCTGCCGCATCCACCGCCTGGCGAATGCTGTCGGCGTCGGTCACGTCGAGTGCGAGTACACGCAGCCGCCCGGAGCGGGGCAGCAGGTCCTCGCGAGGCGAGCGCATCGTAGCGATCACAGTCCAGTCGCGATCCAGAAAGTAACGCGCGGTTTCCAGGCCGAAGCCCGATGAGCAGCCGGTAATCAGAACGGTTTTCATGCGGATTCCTTCAATGAGCAGGCCGCGACAATGCAGCCAGGCCACCACGATAAGCGTCGGAGACCGGACTTGCTACAATCGAAAGTCCATGTTTCGTTCGCAGGAGTCCGGCTATGGTTGATCCGCTTGCGGAGGTCGTTTCGCTGCTCCAGCCCTTTGCCGGATTCTCGAAGGTCGTAAGCGGCGCAGGTCGCTGGGGCGTGCGCCGCTCGGAAGCGGGGCGACCGTTTTATTGCGTGGTCCTCGAAGGTTCATGCCGGCTTGCGGTGAATGGGCAAGAGCCGCTCACGCTGGTACAACACGACTTCGTGCTGATTCCGGCCGCCTATGACTTCACGATGTCGAGTCTCGAACCCGCGACAGAAAAAGACTTCGACATCCCGCCGGTCATGCTGCGTCAGGGCGAGTTCAGAACCGGCGTTCAAAACGGCGCGGCCGACGTTCGTGCCCTGGTGGGCTACTGCGTTTTCGGTTCGCCGGACGCGGCGTTGCTGGTATCGCTGTTGCCGCAGATCGTGCATGTGCGCGGTGAGCGAAGACTGGCTACGATCGTGCAACTGGTCGGCGAGGAGTCGCGCGAAAACCGGCCGGCGCGCGACGTGGTTCTGGCTCGCCTGCTGGAAGTGCTGATGATCGAAGCCCTGCGCTCCTCGGCAGGAACCGGCGCGTCGGCGGGCCTGTTGCGCGGCCTCGCCGACGAGCGCCTCGGCGTCGCGATACGACGCATGCACGAAAGTCCCACCAGGCAGTGGACCGTCGCGGAACTCGCGAGCGAAGCGGCACTGTCGCGCTCGGCATTTTTCGAGCGGTTCAGCCGTGCCGTGGGCACGGCTCCGATGGAGTATCTGCTCGCGTGGCGCATGGCACTCGCGAAGAACATGCTGCGGCGGAACGAGGGCGGGGTTGCGGAGGTGGCGCAGCGCGTGGGTTACAACTCTGCGAGCGCGTTCAGCGTCGCGTTTGCGCGTCATGTCGAGCTGCCGCCAACCCACTACGTTCGCGAGCAGATGGCCAATGGCGGCGCTTGATTGAATCCGCATTTTTCTCGCCCGGAATCAGGCCGCTGATGAACCGTTCGAAGCCGCAACCTGTCACACGTGGAGTGCATAATCGTCGGTCCACTCCTGGAGAAGAAGTCATGGCCCAAAACGAATACGTGATTTTCAAGGGAAAGGTGACACTCGGTGTGCCGTTCCTCGAAGGCTACAAGGGCGACCCGCACTACGTGATCGTGAGTGAAACGGCGAACGGTGAGCAGTTCCGCATTGTCACGAACGTAAAGTCCGACAGTTCGCTGACGGGCCCGGCCGGCTATCTGGTGCTGTACGAGTGGAATCAGAACTTCGAGCATCCCATGATTGCGCAGCTTCAACAGTTGCCGGCCGGTGTCGGCACTGCCGGCTTCCCGACCCTCGACTACGTGCACGATGCCAATCTGGTCGACCTCAGCAGCATGAAGCCGATTCCGCTCGACACGCAAACCGAACATAACGACATCAATGCGCTGCTGAACGAGATGCTTCAGCTCGACATGTCGGCACCCCCGGTCGATTTCGTTTATCCCACGCCGACCTACAACGACAACCGTCGCGGCTGGAAGCCGGCTGCGGACGTCACTGTGTATGGATTCGGATTCCTGTTCGAGCCGCAGAAAGACGGCTTGCACGAAACCCACATGAATCAGGGCAACCCGAAGGAGCCCAAAGGCGGCAAGGTAAGAGACCATTCGTCGGAGAATGGCGTGAATCAGGACGGCGCCGTGATCGTCGAAGTGAATGGCAAATTTCAGGCGCTCTTCGTCGCGTTCCAGACGCAGCTCGTGCCAACCGACGCCCACGGTAACCCGATCCCCGGCGAGTCGCATCCCATACTCGGCTAGCGCGCCAGTTTGCGCATGTGTCACGGCGAAACGCCGGGCCGGACGGTGCCGCTCGATGAGCGGCACCGCTTAACGCCGAAAGAGCGCGTTGGGGAAAGCGGGTAATGGGCAGAGAGAAGCGGTTGCGCTTCGCGCGCCGGTATCGGATGAGCCGGGTAATGCGATGGGCACGACGGCCAGTATCTCGGCGATTCCTTTTGTCGATGCGCTGACCGCGAGATTCGCCACGTCCGCGATATCGACCCAGGTGCAACGGGTAATCTCATTGCTGGGTACGGGATGTTCTCCGTCATTGATTTGCGCGGCAAAGACGTGGTGGCACGTGCGTGTTCCCGTGAAGCCGAACAGATAGTGCAGATCGATGGCGCGCAGACAGGTTTCTTCCATCAACTCGCGTCGCGCAGTCTCACGAAGATCTTCCCCTGCCTCAGGCTTGCCGCCAGGCAGCGACCAGCGGGTGCCTTCGCGGCTGACCAGCAGGATTCGCCTGTCGAGGCGGCAGACGACGGTTGCTCGTTGCTTCACAGTGTCTCTTGTCATTTTTCCGTTCGGGCAGAACGGTGCAAGTGCAATCGTCAGGCTTGAATATGACAGGCGTGTGGCGCGCGGGTAGCGGTTGCCTGCGCGCGGTCGATCAGTCGACTTAGTGAACCGATTCGAGCGTGCCGGTGGCCGACAGGTGCCGCAGCGCGCGGTCGCCGTCGTGCCGGGCGGCCGCCTCGGCGGGAAAGGTCGTCTCGCTATAGCCGATCACCTTGAACCCCGACCCTGCGGAACGAGGGATCGTAATACCCCAATGCCAGCCGCCGTCCTGCTCGAAGACATGTAAGACAGCAGCGGCTGATGCGTGTGAAGCTTCATAGGTCGTCATGGCGCGTTCTCCCCTCGCAGCACAAACATGAGCGGAAGTGCAGACTCGACTGGCAGTTTACCCTCATTTTGTTGCGCTGCAATATTGACCCTGTTGCAAAAATGTCAATTCGGCAATCGCCACAATTTTGAAATCTCGTTGCATGCGATAAGGCGTGCGATTATGAAGGCGTGGTTCAAAGAAGATCGTAAATGACGGGGTGTTTTATGAGTAGCCATTCACTCATCTGGGCGGCTGTGCCGCACAACAGCGACGGCGTGGTTTTCCAGATTCGTCTTGTTTTCGGTTTGCAGCGCTTTCATGTTTCGCGCAGCGTGCTTGAAAAGGCATTCAAACTCGAGCGCAAAGCTTCTGACGCGAAGCAACTCGAACTCTTCTACGCGCAGCTTGAATGCATTGTGTCCGGCGCCAGTGCAAAGCGTTCCATTGCGGGAATGGACACCCTCGCTCTTGCCGCGGACGACTTCATTGTCGAGCGCAACGAGTCGCGTCATGCAACGTCCGGTGCCATCGCGCAAAGCGCAATGTAATCGCCCACGGTCGACGTTGGTCAAGTGTGCGGGTGACGGTGTGACGCTGCCGAGGCAGCTTGTGTCATCACTTCGCTGCGCCTACTAGCGCGAACGCATCGTACGTGGGATCAATCGGCGTATGCGGCATATGCGTGATCGCTTCTTCGACGAGCGGCTCGCATGCGCTGTAGTCCGAACCAATACTGTCGCTGTGCGCCTGCGGGAAATTGATCGCCTCCACCTTGCCGCCCCAGCGATCGACCGTAGCAGTCATGCTGCATTTGCCGGCACCGCCTACTTTCACGTCGAGCAACACCAGCGTCATATCGAGCGCTGAGTCCGAGTTCGAGAAATTCCACTGCGCTGTCATGCGATCGGCGGGTCCGCCGGTATTGACGACCTTCATGGTCTTGTCGGGAATTCCAACCGACTGCACGAGATCCTGAATGTTCGAGCCGACAAGTTCGCCTTTCGGCTCTCGTGCTTCATGCATGCGATAAGTCGCACAGCCTGACAGGAAGATGAAAAGAAAGCTGACCGAGAATGTCAGGGTTCGCACGGATAGGTTCTCCGGTTGGGCGCGTGGTCATTCGTCACGCGGCAGTTGGCACAAAAAGACGGCGCATAAAACGCAAGGCAATACACGCCGCAACAAAAAGCGACTCGTCACTAAACGGATCGCACCGCACAGAGATAGTTCAAACGAATGCTGGAAGTGGACGCCCTCGCGGGCCAGTAGTTCGACAGAGCGCATCTCGCTGCGCCTTACCGCGCGTTACGGTTCCGTTATGACGGGCGCCTGACGACGTGTGCAATCTTCTGATGCCGGGCAGCGTGCGCGCCGACGCATGCGCAATCAATCGCGTCTCGCTTTCCTCCTTCCTGCCGGCTCACCGCCCGTTTTGCCAATCGGCTTGCCGGCCATCTAATTTATTTATTGGTCGCCGCACGGCCGGATGAGCAACGCTGGGCTCGTCGCGCCGCGCATTGAAAGCCGCGAGCGCCAGTCGGGACGCGGGTTAAACGGATCGTGCCGGCTTACAAAGCCATCGCTTGAGCGCGTAACCGCCACTCAAGAAACGGAAGCTCGGTGGTTTACCCGGACTTTTGGCACGCATGCGCAATTTGTACCGTTGATGCAAAGACGCATGCACTCCCGGCTATCCGATTGCGCGTCCACGATAGAAGAGCCGGAGAAGACGCATCACCTTTGCAGCACTCGCCGCGCGTAGACATCGCGCAGGCGAACCCAAAGAGTTTTGAAGGAGTACAGGTATGGCCCGCATCATCGGAGGCATTGCCGCCTCGCATACACCCACCATTGGTTTCGCATTCGACAAGAACAAACGCGACGATCCCGTGTGGGCGCCCATCTTCGAGAACTTCGCGCCGCTCGCCGACTGGCTCGCCGAAAAGCGTCCCGACGTTCTGCTGCTTATCTATAACGACCACGTCACATCGTTTTTCTTCGACCACTATTCGGCGTTCACGCTTGGCGTCGGCCCGCAGTGGCACGTCGCGGACGAAGGCGGCGGCGCGCGCGATCTGCCGCCTATTCACGGGCATCCGGCACTTGCCGCGCACATCGGCACGTCGCTGATGACCGACGAGTTCGACATGTCGTTCTTTCAGAACAAGGCGCTCGATCACGGCTGCTTTTCGCCGCTTTCGATGCTTTGCCCGCACATGCCCGAATGGCCGGTGAAACTCGTGCCGCTGCAAATGGGGGTGCTGCAGCTTCCCGTGCCAGGCGCGCGGCGCTTCTACAAGCTCGGTCAGGCGTTGCGTCGCGCGATCGAAAGTTATCCGGAAGATATCAAGGTTGCGATTGTCGCGACGGGCGGTCTCTCGCATCAGGTGCATGGCGAACGCGCGGGCTTCAACAACACGGAATGGGACCAGCGCTTCCTCGATCTTTTCGAGAACGACCCTGAACAGCTCGCCGACATGACGATTGCCGAATACGCGGAACTCGGTGGTTTCGAAGGCGCAGAAGTCATCATGTGGCTGACGATGCGCGGCGCGCTGTCGTCCAACGTGGTTTGCAAGCATCGCAGCTACTACCTGCCGTCGATGGCGGGTATCGCGACCGCGATCTACGAGGGCGAAGACGACGAAACGAAACCATCGATCCTCGAACGTCACCGGCAAAAAATGGCGGTTCAGCTGACCGATGTCGAAAAGCTCGCGGGCACCTACCCGTTTTCGATCGAAGTCGCGGTGCGCGCCTACCGGATCAACGACTACCTTCACCGCATGGTCGAACCGGCGCACCGCGAAGCATTCGTCAGAGACCCGGAAGCGAGCTTCGAGGTAGCAGGTTTGAGCGAGCAGGAGCGTGACCTGATCCGCCGCCGTGACTGGCGCGGCCTGCTGCACTATGGCGTGATCTTCTTCATGCTCGAAAAGCTCGGCGCCGTGACGGGTGTGTCGAATCTCCACATTTACGCGGCAATGCGCGGCGAAACGCTGGAAGACTTCCAGCGCACGCGCAATGCGCCCGGCGCGCTGTACTCCGTCGCGGGAAAGAGCGCGGGCAAACTCGATTGGGATACCGCGGAAAAAGGCAGGAACTGACGGCGGCATGTGCCCGCGCCGATGCTTCGCCAAAGGCGTGGCATCGAAACCAGAAAAGGTAATGCATGGCGGCGCATACGGCGCGGCGGCGAATGTGACGCCGCAAAGCCAGAGCAAGGAGACAGGAGTCAATCGTGACAAACGGAAAAGTAATCGACATCAAGGCTTTCATCGACGCGCGAGCGATATCGCCCTACCAGTGGCTGCTGGTCGCGCTGTGCTTTCTCGTCGTGACGGCGGACGGCATGGACGTGGCGATCATGGGGTTCGTCGCGCCGTCGATCATCCACGACTGGGGCATATCGCGCCCGGCGTTCGGTCTCGTAATGAGCGCCGCTCCGCTCGGTCTCGTGATCGGCGCGTTGGCCGCGGGCCCGGCTTCGGACCGTATCGGTCGCAAACGGGTGTTGATTACGTCGGTATTTCTGTTCGGGCTGTTCACGATCGCCACGGCGTTCACTCACTCGCCGGTGGAGATGGCGACGCTGCGGCTGCTGACCGGTATCGGCCTCGGCGCCGCAATGCCGAATACCACGACGCTTCTGTCTGAGTACGCGCCGCAGCGCAAGCGTTCGTTGATGATCACGATCATGTTCACCGGCTTCAATCTCGGTTCGGCACTGATCGGTTTCGCCGCCGGCTGGCTGATTCCCGCGCATGGTTGGCGCGCAGTCCTGGTTTTTGGCGGTGCGCTGCCGTTGGCACTCATCCCGCTGCAAATGTGGCTGCTGCCGGAGTCCGCGCGACTACTGGCGGTGCGCGGCGCAGCGCCGGCGCGTATCGGCGCCGTGCTCGGCAAGGTTTGCGGCGCGCGCTTTAACGGCGACGAGGTGTTCGTCTCGAACGAGCCGCCGCTGCCTACGCGCAAGCCGATCGGTGTGCTGTTCTCGCACGGCTACGGCTTCATGACGGCGGCCTTGTGGGTCACCTATTTCATGGGCCTGCTGGTCATCTATCTGCTCACTGGCTGGCTGCCCACGTTGATGAAAGACGCCGGATTGACAGTCACGACCGCGGCGAACGTCACGGCAATGTTCCAGATCGGTGGGACGTTGGGCGCGATTCTGGTCGGCTGGATGATGGACAAGGTGCGGCCGGCGCCGGTGATCAGCGCCGCATACCTGGGTGGCGGTCTGTGCGTGCTCGCGTTGGGCTGGATGGGCGCGTTGTCGTCGTCGCTGGCAGCGCTGGTTTTTGCTGCGGGCTTCTGCATGAGCGGCGCGCAAACCGGGCTGAATGCGTTTGCGCCGGGCCGCTATCCAACGGTTGCGCGTGCAACGGGTGTGAGCTGGATGCTCGGCATGGGCCGCTTCGGCAGCATTTTCGGCTCCGCGATCGGCGGCGCGCTGCTCGGTCTCGGCTGGCAGTTCGGTGCGATTCTCGCGATGCTCGCCGTGCCCGCGACGCTGGCCGCGCTCGCCATCCTGGCTGCTCAACGCGCGCGAGCCGGCGAGCCGGCCGCGCAGCCGAAGGTGGCGCACTAACCATTCAGGACGATGCCGCGCATCGCACCGTCCGATCACGATCAACCGCATGGAGTAACGATGATCATCGACATTCACGGCCACTACACGACAGCGCCCAAAGCGCTGGAGCAGTGGCGCAACCGGCAGATCGCCGGCATCGACAGCCCTGCTGAAAGGCCCGCTGTGTCCGAGTTGCGGATCAGCGACGACGAGTTGCGCGAATCGATCGAAAGCAACCAGTTGCGGCTGATGCGCGAGCGCGGGGTGGATCTCACGATCTTCAGTCCGCGTGCGAGCTTCATGGCGCATCACACCGGCGACTTCGAGGTGTCCAGCACGTGGGCGGCAATCTGCAACGAGCTGTGCTATCGCGTGAGTCAGCTGTTCCCCGCTCACTTCATTCCGGCCGCCATGCTGCCGCAAAGCCCGGGCGTGGATGTCCGCACGTGTCTGCCCGAACTCGTCAGATGCGTGGAGCAGTACGGCAACGTGGCGATCAATCTGAATCCGGACCCGTCGGGCGGTCACTGGACCAGCCCGCCGCTGTCGGACCGCTACTGGTATCCGATCTACGAGAAGATGGTCGAGTACGACATCCCCGCAATGATTCATGTGAGCACGAGTTGCAACGCGTGCTTTCACACGACCGGCGCGCACTACCTGAATGCGGATACGACCGCGTTCATGCAGTGCCTTACGTCCGACCTGTTCCGCGATTTCCCGACGCTGCGCTTCGTGATTCCGCACGGAGGCGGCGCGGTGCCGTATCACTGGGGACGTTTTCGCGGTCTTGCGCAGGAACTCAAAAAGCCGCTGCTGAAAGACCATCTGCTCAACAACGTGTTTTTCGATACCTGCGTGTATCACCAGCCCGGAATCGATCTGCTTACCCGCGTGATTCCGGTAGAGAACATCCTGTTCGCGAGCGAGATGATCGGCGCGGTGCGCGGTATCGATCCCGAAACCGGCCACAATTTCGACGACACGAAACGCTATATCGAAGCCGCGCACATCGACGCCGACGAGCGGTACAAGATATATGAAGGTAACGCGCGTCGCGTTTACCCGCGCCTCGATGCGGCTTTGAAAAGGAAGGATAACTGACCATGTACGAACTCGGTGTCGTGTATCGCAACATTCAACGCGCGGACAACAAAGTGGCCGCGCAGCTCGGCGCGCTCGGCAGTGCAACCGTTCATGAAGCGATGGGCCGCGTCGGGCTGCTCAAACCGTATATGCGGCCGATCTACACCGGCGCTCGCGCTGCCGGCACCGCTGTCACCGTGTTGTTGCAGCCGGGCGATAACTGGATGCTGCACGTCGCGGCGGAGCAGATCCAGCCGGGCGATATCGTGATTGCCGGCGTGACCGCGGAATGCACGGACGGCTATTTCGGCGACCTGCTCGCCACGAGCTTTCAGGCGCGCGGTGCGCGGGGGCTGGTCATCGACGCCGGCGTGCGCGATGTTGCCGTGCTCACTGACATGCGGTTCCCGGTCTGGAGCAAAGCCATCTCTGCGAAGGGCACGATCAAGGCGACGCTCGGCTCGGTGAACATTCCACTCGTCTGCGCAGGCGCGCTCGTGCATCCGGGCGATGTGGTCGTTGCGGACGACGACGGCGTGGTGGTGGTGCCGTCGGCGTTGGCTTCGGACGTGCTCGACAAAGCGGTGGCGCGTGAAGCGCTCGAAGGCGAAAAGCGCGCGACCCTCGCGAGCGGTGTGCTCGGACTCGACATGTACAGCATGCGCGAACCATTGCGAAAGGCCGGTCTGCGTTACATCGATTGAGAAGGGCGGCGAACATGGTCATTGGGCACACCGTGAGCGGGCCCATCACCGGCATCTCGTCGATGGCGACTCGCGGTGTGCTTGCGGAACTCGCGGATGAGTATGCGCGATCATCGGGTCAGCGGGTCATGATCGAGTCGGTGGGCGGTGTGGATGCGGCGCAGCGCGTGCAGAACGGCGAAGCATTCGACTTCGTGGTGCTGGCCGCTGGCGCGATAAACAGGCTGGAGGACGCCGGCCGCGTGCTAGCCGGAAGCCGGGTCGATCTCGCGCGCTCGGGCGTGGCGATCGCCGTTGCAGCGGGCGCGCCGCAACCGGATATCAGCACCGAGGCGGCACTGCGCAGCGCCGTGCTCGCTGCGCGCAGCATCGGTTTTTCCACCGGGCCGAGCGGCTTGCATCTGGCTTGCCTGTTCGAGCGCTGGGGCATTGCCGACACGGTCGGCCAGCGCATCGTGCAAGCGCCACCCGGCGTGCCGGTGGGCGAGCTTATCGCGCGCGGCGAGGTCGAGCTGGGATTCCAGCAACTGAGCGAACTGATCGACCTGCCGGGAATCGACGTGATCGGGCCCATGCCCGGTGCCGCCCAGACCGTCACGGTCTTTTCTGCCGGCATTTGCACGACGTCCCAGCAGAAGGAAAGCGCAGGCACGTTCCTGTCTTTTCTCGCATCGTCACGAAGCGACGCCGCGAAACTGAGTCACGGCATGGAGCCCGTTCAAGCGCGGCTTTGACAGCGCCTTTGTGCTTCCCAATCTTCTAACGCCGTAATTCGCCGGGGCCTTTGCCGGTCCATCGCTTGAGCGCGCGACGGAAATTCGCCGGATCGCTGAAGCCGAGCAGCATCGCAATGTCGTCGGTGCTCATTTTGGTTGTTTTCAGATACTCGGTTGCCAGCGAGCAACGCACGTCATCCACGATCGCCACGAACGACGTACCCTCGCTTTCCAGGCGCCGCCGCAGCGTTCGGGTCGTCATTTTCAACGCGCTCGCGATGACTTCCATGCCAGGGAACTCGCCGGGTTTGCGCATCAGGATCTGATACACCTCGCCCGATACACCCACCGATGTTTTCGCCTGGCCTATCAGTCTGTCGCAGGTCTCCTGCAGCAACGTGGCCGTGAGCCGGTGCGCCAGTTGAGGCTTCTGTTCCAGGATCCCGCTGTCGTAGTGAAGCTCGCATTGCGGCTCGTCGAAATAGCACGGACAGCCGAGATACTTCGGATAGAGATCCGCATGCGCCGGCGCCGGATACGAGAAGCACGCCCGGGTTGGCGGACAGGTGCGGCCGGCCACATCCTGAAGATGGGTCACGTGTTGCGTGAACTGCTGTTCGAGCAGGAACGCGCGCAACTCAGGCGATGGGCTCGAAATGAACGCATCGGGAAAGGTCCAGATGCCTTCGTCGGGGTACTCGGTCCACTCGATCGTGAGCGTGGGCGTGGCCAGCTGGTGGTACTTCACACCGAGGCGGAAATAGTCACGCAGCGAGAGACAGGACATCAGCGCGTAGCCGTACATGCCGTAAGCGGACAGATGCAGGCGCGAACCCACGAGAAACGGCGTCTCGGGACTGCACGACAGCAGAATTGCGTTTCTGCAGACAATGCCGTATTGCCGCACGGACGTGAGCGCGGACGCATCGTAAATCCGGTCCGCCGCGACGCCGCTGCCTTTCAGGCTGTGCTCGCGCGGGATGCCCTGCTCGCTGAGTACTTCCACCAGCGCGGCAATCTTGTACGGCGCGTAAATACGCTCGTTTTGCAACGGCAATCTGGACGACACCGCGTTCGACCTCCGAATGTCCCGGGACAACATCTGCCTGTCCGAAAATGACCTTACGAACTGGATCGTATCTCACTAGTATCCGTATCACAACACGTCGTCCTGCAACAGGACCGTCGGACAAACAGGAGATACGCTTGCTCAATCGTAAAGTCATCATTTCTTGCGCGATTACCGGCGCGACGCATACGCCGTCCATGTCCGAGTTCTTGCCGCTGACGCCGGCGCAAATCGCGTCGCAGTCGATCGAAGCCGCCCACGCTGGCGCGGCGATTCTTCACCTGCACGCGAGAGAGCCGTCCGATGGGCAGCCGACGCCGTCGCCCGACGTGTTCAGCCAATTCGTGCCCGCGATCGTCGAGGCAACCGACGCGGTCATCAACATCACGACGGGCGGCAGCACCCGCATGACCCTGGCGGACCGGCTGGCCTACCCGCGTCTTGCCAGACCGGAAATGTGCTCGCTGAACATGGGCTCCATGAACTTTTCGATTCACCCGATCGCCGCGAAGATGGCGTCCTGGCGCTACGAGTGGGAGAAGGGTTTCATTGAGGGAATGGAAGACACGATCTTCCGCAATACGTTTCGCGACATCAAAACCATCATGCTCGAACTCGGCGAACACGGCACGCGCTTCGAGTTCGAGTGCTATGACGTGGGGCATCTGTATAACCTCGCGCATTTCGTCGAACAGGGTCTCGTCAAGCCGCCATTCTTCATCCAGATGGTATTCGGCATTCTTGGCGGACTCGGCGCGGAACCGGAGAACATGGCGGTCATGCGCACGACGGCGGATCGTCTGTTCGGGCGTGAGAACTATCAGTTCTCGGTGCTTGGCGCGGGCCGGCATCAAATGGCTTTCGTCACGATGGGCGCCATCATGGGCGGCAACGTGCGCGTCGGTCTGGAAGACAGCGTCTTTCTGTCGAAGGGCGTGAAGGCCGAGACCAATGCGCAGCAGGTGCGCAAGATCCGGCGCATTCTCGAAGAGCTTTCGTTCGAAATCGCCACACCCGCCGAAGCACGGCAGATGCTCGGCCTCAAAGGCGCCGACAAGGTCAACTTCCAGGCAGCCGCATCGGCGGCGTAAATGAGCGGCAAACGGCCGCGAACTCGAAGCAGCCAAAACAACAACGAGCAAACTTTGGTGGAGACAACATGGCAACCCAACCGACAGGCGCGGACAGTGGCGCTTTACACCGTATCGCGACGCATAAGGCGATGGTGCGGCTCATCCCGCTCATGTGCGCAATCTATTTCATGTCGTACCTCGACCGCACCAACGTATCGCTCGCCAAGGCGCGGCTCGCCGCCGACCTCGGCATCAGCGCCGCGGCATACGGGCTCGGCGCCGGCATTTTCTTTCTCGGCTATGCGTTGCTCGAAGTACCGAGCAATCTCGCCGCGCATCGCGTCGGGCCGCGCCGCTGGATCGCGCGGATCGCGGTTACGTGGGGCGCGCTGTCGGCGTCGATGATGTTCGTTCAGGGCGAGTGGTCGTTCTACGCAATCCGCGTGTTGCTCGGCATCGCCGAGGCCGGCCTCTTTCCGGCGCTGATGTACATGGTGACCATGTGGTTCGCCCCGCAGGACCGCTCGGTCGCGGTGGGATGGATCTACACGGCGCCCGCGCTCGCGCTGGTGATCGGCAATCCGCTGGGTGGCGCCTTCATGCAGATGGACGGATTCGCCGGCCTGCACGGCTGGCAGTGGCTCTTTTTGCTGGAGGGGTTGCCGACCATCCTCGTCGGTGTGCTTTTGTGGTTCAAGCTGCCGGAGAAGCCGTCCGACGCGCGCTGGCTGTCGCAGGAGGAAGCCCGCGTGCTCGAAGCGCGCGCCGTGCCCGACGCTGCACACGCCAGAATCCTGTCGGATGACTGGCTGGCCGCTTTGAAGCGCCCGGCGACCGTGCTGACCGGACTGATCTATTTCCTGAATCAGGTGGCGTTCGTCGGGCTCGTGTTCTTTACGCCCGCGATGATCCAGCAAATGCACGTGCAGTCGCCCTTCATGGTCGGCGTGTTGTCGAGCAGTGTCGGCATTGGCTTTCTGCTGGGCGTGCTGGTGCTGCCACGCATTCATCGGCGGGTCGGCAACGATTGCGTGTATCTCGGCATGCTGACGGCGGGCCTGATCGTGAGCGCGGTCCTGTTCATCTCGTCCGCGTGGCTGCCGGCGCAACTCGCCCTTTTTGTCGCGACGGCCTTTTTCGCAGGCGGCGTACTGCCGCTTTACTGGGCGATTTCGATGAAGCGTCTGCATGGCATCCAGGCCGCCGCCGGCCTTGCGTTCATCAACACCATTGGGCTGATTGGCGGGTTCGTCGGGCCCTATCTGTTCGGACTCGCGGAAAGCGCGTCGGGCAAGAGCGCGTCGGGCTTTTCGGTGGTGGTCGGCGCATCGGTCGTCGGGCTCATCCTCGTGCCGATGCTGGCCAAAGCAATCCAGTCCGAGAGCCGCCCGGCGGAGTCGCACGAAGCGCTGCTCAATATCGAACGATAAGCCTAAGCGCATCGGCGCGCGTTGCTTCGGGTTGGAGTCCATATCGAAGCCATGCGCGTTCGTCCTACCATGAAGGCCCTTTTTCATCAAAACGAGTCGAAACAATGAGGCTGAATAGCAAAGTAAGCATTGTCACGGGAGCGGGACAGGGCATCGGTGCCGCGACGGCGCTCAAGTTTGCGCAAGAAGGCGCGACCGTCGCGGTGTGCGACGTCAATCATGCTGCGGTCAGCGCGGTCGTCGCCGCCTGTCAGGAGGCGGGCGCGCAGGCGGTTGGCTTCACACTCGACGTGACCCGCCGCGAAGCGGTGGACGCCATGGTCGCGAACGTACTGGAGCGCTACGGCAGGATCGACGTGCTCGTGAATAACGCCGGCATTACCCGCGACGCACGCCTTCAGAAAATGACGATCGAACAGTTCGACGACGTGATCGACGTCAATCTGCGTGGCGTCTTCCAGGCCTCGCAAGCGGTGGCGGAAAGCATGGTCAAGCAAGGTGCGGGCGTGATCCTGAACGCAAGTTCGGTGGTCGGCATTTACGGCAACTACGGCCAGACCAACTATGCGGCTTCCAAGTTCGGCGTGATCGGGTTCACCAAGACATGGAGCCGCGAGCTGGGACCGAAAGGCGTGCGCGTCAATGCGGTTGCGCCGGGCTTCATCGACACGACGATCCTCGCGACGATTCCGGACGACGTACTCGCGAAAATGCGCGAACAGGTGCCGCTGCGCAGGCTGGGCAAACCAGAGGAGGTCGCGAATGTCTACGCCTTTCTGGCGAGCGACGAAGCAAGTTATATCAACGGCGCCGTGATCGAGGTATCCGGCGGAATGTCGTTGTAATCAGTCAGGGAGAGCGATGAAAACGGTTGACCTTCTCAAGCCGGCACCAGGCTTGCGCGTATTGATTTCGGGCGCGGCTGCGGGCATTGGCGCCGCCATTGCGCAGGCGTTTCTCGACGTCGACGCGGCAGTCTATGTTTGCGACGTCGATCCGCTGGCGATCGACAAAGTGAAAGCGGCGCACCCGCGGCTTCATGCGGGTGTCGCGGACGTTGCGGATCGCGAGCAGGTGGACCGCGTGATCGACGACGCGCGCAGCAAGCTCGGCGGCCTCGATATTCTCGTGAACAACGCAGGCATTGCCGGCCCGACTGGCGCGGTGGAAGACATCGAACCCGAGCAGTGGGAGCGCACTGTGTCGACCAATCTCAACAGCCAGTATTACTTCCTGCACAAGGCCGTGCCGGTGCTGAAGGCAACGTCGCAGAATCCCTGCATCATTGCCATGGCCTCGGTGGCGGGGCGCCTGGGGTATCCGTATCGCACGCCGTACGCGGCGACCAAGTGGGCGATTGTCGGCCTGGTTAAATCGCTGGCCGGCGAGCTGGGGCCGAGCAACGTACGCGTCAACGCGATCTTGCCCGGCGTGGTGGAAGGCGAGCGCATGGATCGCGTGATTTCGGCCCGAGCCGACGCGCTCGGTATCGGCTTCGAGCAGATGAAAAACGAGTACCTGCAGAAAATTTCGTTGCGACGCATGGTGACGGTGCAGGACGTAGCGGCGTTAGCGCTCTTCCTTGCTTCTCCGGCCGGTCAGAACATATCGGGCCAGGCCATCAGCGTCGATGGAAACGTCGAGTATCTGTGAACTTGGAGCAGCCAAAGGGCGGCAGCGCATGGGCGCCTCCGCCCTCATCCGTGCTCACTCGAAGTAGTTCAAGCCCAATGCGCCCTTGACCTCGGACACGGTTTGTCCCGCGACTTCGCGTGCGCGCATCGTGCCGCGACGGAGAATGGCCAGCACCTCGGCGCGGTCGCTTTCGAACTCGCTGCGACGCGCGCGGATCGGTTCGATCAATGCCTGCAGACGCTCGTTCAATACGCGCTTGACCACGCTGTCGCCCAGGCCGCCGCGACGGTAATGGGCTTTCAGCTCGTCCACTTTCTGCACGTCGGGCTCGAACGCGTCGAGGAACATGAACACCACGTTGCCCTCTACCTGACCCGGATCGCTCACGCGCAGGTGATTCGGGTCGGTGTACATGTTGTTGACTGCTTTCGTGATCTCGTCGGGCGTGGAGCCAAGTGTGATGGCGTTGCCGAGCGACTTGCTCATCTTCGCCTTGCCGTCGATGCCGGGCAGCCGCGTGACCTGCGACAACACCGCCTCGCATTCCACCAGCACTTCCCGCTCGACGGTATTGTTGAAGCGGCGCACGAGTTCGTTGGTTTGCTCGATCATCGGTAACTGGTCGTCGCCCACCGGCACACGCGTTGCCTTGAACGCGGTGATGTCCGCCGCCTGGCTCACCGGATAGGTCAGGAAGCCGGCCGGAATATCGCGTTCGAAACCGCGCAAGCGGATCTCTTCCTTGATGGTCGGATTACGTTCAAGACGCGCGACCGTGACCAGGTTGAGCAGGTACTGCGTCAATTCGGCCAGTTCCGGCACTTGCGACTGAACGAAAATCGTCGACTTGGCCGGATCGATGCCGACTGCCAGGTAGTCGAGCGCGACTTCGATCACGTTCTCCGTCACCTTCTGATGGCGCCCGACGTTATCGGTCAGCGCCTGCGTGTCGGCGAGCAGCAGGAACTGCTGCGCCTCGTGCTGCAACTGGACGCGCGCGCGCAAAGAGCCGATGTAGTGGCCGAGATGTAGCGGGCCGGTGGTCCGGTCGCCGGTGAGAATGGTGGGGCGAGTTGCGAGTGTCATGCTCTGGTATTCCATTTTTGTCGACATCGCCGGCCTTCAGCGTGCAGATACGAAAATGCCGCCTGGGCTGGCGGCATCACGTTTTCGATGTGCAGGAAGAAACGGGCCGCCGGTTTTCAGGCGCGCCACCAACGATGCTGGCTCGGCGAGGTCGGTTGCAGATTCATGCGCCCGAGTATATCGCAGCGTCCGGGTGGGCCGTCAATTTGCGGCCCGACCGCGCGCCGATGCTCGCGCAACCCTGCCGCGCGTACGGCCGGAGAACGGGTCATGCAAGCGCCGCCATGCGCGCGCCGAGCCATCCACGCAAGGCGTCGACCTCTTCACCGCACACGGAGTGCGGCATCGGATATGCATGCCAGGCGACGTCATGACCTTGCGCGAGCGCGAAGTCGCGCGCGGCTTCGCCGAGCTGGATGGGCAGTACATCGTCGAAAGCGCCGTGGGCGGCGAAAATCGGCGTATGGCGGTTTGCCGGCGCAATGCGGCTTTCGATGAAAGCGCGTGACGGCACGTAGCCTGACAGCACGATCAGGCCGCCCAGCGTGTCGCGATGTGTGAGGCCAGCCGTGTAGGTCATCGCCGCGCCTTGTGAAAAGCCCGCGAGGAAAATTTTCGAAGTGGGAATGCCGCGCTGGTTTTGCGCGGCGATCAGCTGCCGCACGCTCGCGCACGACGCATCGAGACCGGCTTCGTCGACCTGTCGTTCGATGGACTGGAACGACAGGATGTCATACCAGGCGCGCATCACGTAGCCGTTGTTAGCGGTGACGGCCATTTCGGGCGCGTTCGGAAACACGAAGCGCACGGCGGGCCCACTGGCGAGACGTAATTCGGGGACGAGCGGCACGAAGTCGTTGGCATCGGCGCCGAGACCATGCAGCACGATTACTGCAAATTCGGGATTCGGCGCGGTGTCGATTTCAATCGGCGGTGGCGTGGGATTCATGGATGGCGGCTCCGAGGCGCGAAAGGTGTCAGATGACAGGGACCAGAATGAGCACGATAGCAAACAGCGACACGACCCATGCCAGTGAGCGCAAATAGGGAATGCCGGCCGCGTAGAGGGGCACGTACACGACACGCGCCAGCAGGTAGAGCCATGCGCCCCACGCCGTCAGTGCACCCTCGCGGCCTGCCACATGCGCGATCAGGATGGCGACCGCGAACACGGGCAGCGTTTCGAACAGATTGCGTTGCGCACGCATGAGCCGGCCCGTAAGCCGGCCGACTGGCGGCCCGGGTTCATCGCGCGGTCCCGCGTTGTATTTCACGCCGGTTTCGCGATTACGGAGCAGCGCGGGCAACAGGACCTGTACCAGTGCGAGAACCAGTGTCCATGCAAGAAGAGTGAGTTCGATGCTCATGCTGTGTTCCCGGGTTGAATCGATCGAGTCTATCGCAACGCATGTGCCGGTCCTGCGTCTGATCCGGCCGGATCAAAACGCATCCATGAATCGACCAGAAACGGAAACGTATGATGAATAGACATGGCTCACGACCGACTGCGACTGCGGAAAGATGTTGAGTCGCGGCGGTCCGCGCCACGCTTATGTGTGGCCCATTACGTGGACCTTTAGGCCGAATTCGTTGATATGCACGCGCTGTCAGGTCCATTACAGTTCGCATTCGTCTGAGATAATCGCCGGGAATTTGCAGCACGGGATCACTCCAGCCTGATGTGAAACCAGGCCGTGAAGTGCCGGCCTCTCAGGGCTATGAATACCGAATGAAATGGGCAGGAGGAGACGTGACGAACCATGTTCCAGCGGTTTTCCATCAGGAGTCCGATGCACGTCGCCGCACTACGCGCGCCCGGATGATTCCAGTCACAGCCGCTGTTCTATGGTGCATTGCGCCATGGCAGGTGCATGCAGCGGGCCTGTTGCCGGCAGGCGGACACATCCTCGTCGGCGGCGGCACGATAACCGGCAACGGCACGACCCTGACGATTAATCAGCCGTCAGGGCGCGGCGTGATCAACTGGGACAGTTTCTCGATCGGCGCCAACAACCATGTTGTTTTTGCCAACGGCAATGGCGCTACGCTGAACCGTGTGACAGGCGGCTCGCCGTCGCTGATCCTCGGCTCGCTCACCGCGAGCGGCAGCGTGTATCTCATCAATCCTCAAGGCGTGCTGGTCGGACCGACTGGCGTGATCTCCACGGGCGGCCGCTTCGTTGCGTCCACGCTCGACGCCGACAATGCGGCCTTCATGAGCGGCGGTCCGCTCACGCTGTCCGGCAGTTCCAGTGCGGGCATCATCAACCTCGGGTCGATCGCGTCGAGCGGTGGTGATGTCTTCCTCATTGCGCGCGAGATCGTCAACGGGGGCACGGTCAGCGCGCCCAACGGGACCGCGGAACTCGCGGCGGCCCAGCAGGTGCTGCTGCAGGATTCGTCATCGGGCAAGCAGGTGTTCGTGCAGGCCGGGACGGGCGGCACGATCCTGAACGATGGCGCGATTCAGGCGGCGCAGGTCAATCTGCAGGCAATGGATGGCAACATCTACGCGCTGGCGGGCAATCACGAGGCCATCCGCGCGACCGGCACGGCGACGCGCGACGGCCACGTGTGGCTCGTCGCGGGACATGGCGCCGTGAGCACCGGCGGCACGATCAGCGCAACCGGCGGCACCGTCGACATGAGCGCGGACACGCTGACGCTCCCCGCCGGCGGCACGACGGTCACCGCGAACCAGTGGAATCTTTCGACCCCCGGCTTCACGGTCGACGCCAATGCCGCCCGCGCGTTGTCGACGAGCCTCGGCAACGGCACGTCGGTCAATGTGCAAACCGCGGGCAGTAGCAGCAATAGCGGCGACATCAACGTGAATTCGGGAATCAGCTGGCAGGGAAGCGGTTCGCTGACGCTCGCCGCCTATCACACGGTGAACGTCGGCCGGGGCGTGACGATCGGCAATCGGGGCAGCGGCAATCTGACGCTTCGCGCCGACGCCGCGAGTCTCGACAACGGCGGCACGGTTGCGAATCAAGGCGTCATCGACTGGTCGCGCAGCACGGGTATCGTGAATGCACTGTACGACATGAGCGCGACGTATAGCGCGGGAACGCTGTTGTCCAATTCCGCGTGGACCGCCGCGCCGGGCAGCGGCCAGGTCACGCAGATCACCGCATACAAGCTGGTGAACAACGTCGCCGATCTGCAGAACGTGTCGCAGGACCTGGCGGGCAATTACGCGCTCGGCAAGGACGTCGACGCAAGCGGCGTCACGCTCACGCCGCTCGGCAACCAGACGACACCCTTTACCGGCCAGTTCGACGGTATGTGGCATAACGTGCTCAACGCAAACATCCAGATCGCCGACTTTGGCAAGGACTTGTCGTCAGGTCTGTTCGGCGTGGTCGGGCAAACGGGCGTGTTGCGCGATGTCGGTGTCGAGAACGGTTCGGTCAGCACGAGTCTGAATGGAAGCGGCATTCTTGCCGGCGTCAACGAGGGCTTGATCACGTACGCGCATACCACGGGTACGGCCGGTGAGTTCCAGCAGGAAGGAACGGCGTTCGGCGGCCTCGTCGGCAGCAACCAGGGCACTGTCGAGCGCTCGTGGAGCAGCGCATCCGTTTCGGGCGACGATGCGAACGGCGGCCTTGTCGGCAACAACAACGGCTTGATCACGCAGTCGTACGCAACCGGTAGTGTCTCGCCTACATTTTCGACCGGGTTCGGCGGCGGTCTGGTCGGGGTCAATAACGGCACGATCAGCGAGTCGTTCGCCACGGGCGCCGTTGCTTCCCGTTTTATGCCGACGCATGGCGTGCTCGGCTTCGGCTCCGGCACAGTGGCGTCGAACGTTTACTGGAACACGGAAACCACAGGGCAGGCAACGGGCGGCGGCTCGCTGCCGGCCTCAAACGGATTGACGACCGCGCAGATGAGCGACCCGGCGAACTTCGCAGGCTACGACTTCAGCGCGAACGGCGTGTGGGTGATGCCGGCCTACGCGAGCCATCCGGTGTTAAGAGAACCGGGCACACAGTAAGCGTTCGCGTGAGGGACGTGACGCTTCCGGTCATCCCTCGCGTGGCGTTCCGTTCCGCGCTTTCACGGAAGGAGGAGGTATGGCCTGCCTGTCGCAACCCCAATCTCTGCCACTTTCCTTGCGCCGCACGACGCACTCCCGTTCGCCGCGCCGTCGTGTCTGGATGCTGCCGGGCGCATTGGTTTGCACCCTGGTCATGACGCCCGCTTCGTTTGCGGCGGGTGTGCTGCCACAAGGCGGCCAATACGTCGGCGGGCAGGGGACGATCGTCGGCAGCGGCAACAGTCTTGTCATCACGCAGCCGAATTCTTCACGCGGTGTGATCGACTGGAACAGTTTTTCAATCGGCGCGCCCAACAAAGTCACGTTTGACAACGGGTCGGGCGCAACACTGAATCGCGTGACGGGCGGCTCGCTGTCGATGATCGCCGGCAAGCTGAGCGCAACGGGCAGCGTCTATCTGATCAACCCTCAGGGTATCGTGGTGGGACCGTCGGGCGTCGTGACGACGGGCGGACGCTTCGTCGCATCCACGCTCGACGTCTGCAACTGTGCGTTCATGAGCGGCGGCCCGCTCACGCTGTCCGGCAGCAACGCGCATGCGGTCGTGGTGAACCTCGGCAAGATCAGTTCGAGCGGCGCCGATGTGTTCCTGATCGCACAAGGAACCGTGCTCAACGCAGGCACCGTCAAGGCGCCGAGCGGTACGGCGGAATTCGCGGCAGGACAAACGGTGCTGCTGCAGGACTCGTCGAGCAGTCAGCAGGTATTCGTGCAGACCGGCAGCAAGGGCAACATTCTCGAAGAGGGCGTCACGCGCGCGGCGCAGATCAACCTGCAGGCCGCCGACGGCAACATCTACGCGCTCGCGGGCAACGGCCAGCGCGTGCGTGCAACCGGTACGGCGACGCGCGACGGGCATATCTGGCTGGTCGCGGACGCCGGCCACGTCACTCAGGCGGGCCCCGGCACAATCACTGCGATGAACGCGGACGGCAGCGGCGGCACAGTAGACACCCAGGCCGCAACGGTCTCGCTCGTCGACCGGGCCGCCGTGCGCGCGGGCCAGTGGAACCTGACGACAGCGGCGTTCACGATCGACCCCGTCGCGGCAAACGCGCTGCAGCGCAGCCTGAACGACGGCACGGCAGTCGCGCTCACCACGACGGGCGCGAACGGCGCGACGGGCGACCTCGACGTCGCGTCGAATCTGAAATGGCAGGGCGCCGCACCGCTCACGCTCGCAGCCTATCACGACGTGTCAGTCGCGCCGGGCGTGACGATCGCCAACAAGGGCGCGGGCAATCTGACGCTGCGCGCGGACGCATCCGGCGTCGACAACGGCGGCAGTGTGACGAACGGCGGCACGATCGACTGGGCGAAAAGCACGGGCGCCGTCAGCCTGCTGTACGACATGACAGGCACATACAAGCCGGGCACGCTTGTTACGAATGCCGCGTGGGTAGCCCCCGCCGAAAGCGGACTCGTGACACAAATCACCGGCTACAAGCTCGTCAATTCGCTCGCGGATTTCCAGAACGTATCGCTCGATCTCGCCGGCACTTACGCGCTGGGCAAAGACATCGGCGTCGGCTTGGGGCAGTACCAATCCAACACCGCAATCGGCAGTGTGGCGACGCCGTTCACCGGCCAGTTCGACGGCATGGGTCACACGATCTCGCAGTTCTACCTCTCCATCAACTACGCGTCCGCGCCCGAGCCTTATGTCGGCGCAGGGCTGTTCGGCGTCATCGGTTCGAGTGGCGTCGTGCGCAATCTCACCGTGAACGGTTCGATCAGCGGAATTGGCACCTACGGCGGCTTTGGTATGCTTGCCGGCATCAACTTCGGCACGATCGCGGGCTCGCGTACCACGGGCAGCATCAATGCCATTGGCGGGTACAGCTACACCATGTCGGCCGGCGGTCTCGTGGGCTGGAACGAAGGCCTCGTCACACGCTCGTCGAGCGGCGCAAGTGTTGATACCGAAGGTACGCCGGGTGGACTCGTCGGAACCAACTTTGCAAGTGGCGTGATCCGGCAGTCGTTTGCAACGGGCGAAGTCTCGGCCGTCGCCCATTCCGGCGGCGGAGGCGGCCTCGTCGGCTATAACGCGGGGCTCATTACGCAGTCGTATGCGACCGGCGGCGTGGTGTTCAACCCGGACTACTGCGGCGGCGTCAGCGCGTGCACGAGCGGTGGCGGCGCGCTGGTTCAGACCAACGTCGGCACGATCGCGCAGTCGTTCGCTACCGGCCAGGTGAGCCAGCAGTCCGGTCCGGGCGTCGGTCCCGCACCGGCAGGCATTGCGAGCGCCAACACCGGCGGTACCATTGGCACGGACGTGTTCTGGGACACACAAACAACGGGCGCGGCAATCGGCGTCAATAGCGGTACGGCCGTGGCCGCCGCACAAGGATTAACCACTGCCCAAATGAGCCTCTCGTCAAATTTCGGTCCAACTTACGACTTCGGCGCAAACGGCGTCTGGGCGATGCCGTCCGGCGCGATCCATCCTGTCCTGCGTTGGCAGCTTGCACACTAGGCGGCGCGTTGCATCCACGCCTGGCCCGGCGCGCACCTCGCGTGCGGTGACCGGTCGCTTTCACGGCACGCTGATCGTGCTAGGTGCGATGGCCTGCATCCAGTCGTCTCCGGCCTGCGCGCAGGCTTACCGTGACGTTGCGCCGCAACCCGCGCCGGCCGCGCCGAGAAGCGCGCCGCACGAGGCGGCGCCTGATACGCAGACGGAATCCGCGCGGATCGCCGTCGCCTCGCTCGCAGGGCTGGTCTTTGAACCCGCAGGCGCTGCCGCGTCGGCAGGTTCGCCGTCGCAGCCGGTCGCGGCAGAAGGCCTGCCTTTACTCGACGCCGATTTTCTCCGCGCGTTCGACGCCGACCTCGGCAAGCCGCTCAGCTTCGGGCGTCTTGCCGAAATTCGCCGGGCGGTGGTCGAGCGTTATCGTGCGGCGGGCAAACCGCTCGTGGACGTGTTCGTGCCCGAGCAGGACGTGACGTCGGGCGTCGTGCGTATCGACGTCGCGGAGTTCCGGCTAGGTCAGGTCCGCACGAGCGGCAACCGCTACTTTTCGGATGCGCTGCTCAAGCGCGAGATGCCGCTGGAACCCGGCGCAGCGATCCTGCAAAGCGCGGTGTCGTCGGGGCTCGCCGTGCTCAACGCCAATCCTTATCGACGGGTGGATGCCGTCTTCGCGCCAGGCGAAGCGGCGAACTCCACCGACGTGGTGTTGCAGACCGAGGACCGTCTGCCACTGCGCGTCAGCGCGGGCTACGACAACGCTGGCGTGCCGGATCTCGGCCGCGACCGTTTCTTCGCCGGCATCGACTACGGCAACCTGTTCGGTCTTGACCAGCAGATCGCCTATCAATTCACCGCGAGCAACGACTTCTTCAGCGGCAATCCGGACATAGAAGGCCGTCCGGACCGCGCGCGCTTCATGGCGCACGCGCTGAACTACGTTGCGCCGCTGCCGTGGGGCGACAGCATCGAACTATTCGGGGTCTACGCGCAGAGCACGCCGCGGCTGCCCGACAGTTACGGACAAACCGGCATTTCCGCGCAGATGAGTTTTCGCTACGACTGGCGCCTGCCGACGCTGACGGATACGGCGCAACTGATCCAGTTCGGCTACGACTTCAAGCGCAGTAATAACGATCTCGAGTTCGGCGGCTTTCAGGTCTTCAACTCGAACACGCACGTGCATCAGTTCCTGCTCACCTATGACATCAGCAAGCCGACCGCAGCCGGACAGGCGCATGCGTCGGCCACGCTCGTGGGGAGTCCAGGCGGACTGGAAGACCCCAATGGCGACGCCGCGTTCAATGCCTCGCGGCAAGGCGCAACGGCGCGTTACACGTACCTGCAACTGAACGGATCGCGCGCCTTTGCGCTTGGCGGCGGTTTTACGCTGAGCGCGCGCGGCACGTTCCAGTGGACGCCGAACACGCTGTTGCCGAGCGAAGAGTTGGGTCTGGGCGGAGAGTCCAGTGTGCGCGGCTACACGCCCTATGTCGTGCTGGGCGATCGCGGCTGGAACGTGCAGACGGAAGCGCGCTCGCCCGCGCTGCCGTTCGGTTCGAGCAGCGCGGTCGCGCAACCGTTCGTTTTCTTCGACGCAGGGCACGTGTGGGACCGGATCGACCAGCCCGCTGAAGTCAGCAACGGATCGCTGATCAGTGTGGGCGCGGGTGTGCGCTTCCAGTGGTCGCGTTTCGTCGATTTTCGCTGCACGTACGGCGTGCCGTTGCGCGCACCGACGCCGAACGGATCGAAGGCGCCGATGGTGCTGCTCTATGTGTCGATCGGCAGCTGAGTGCTGCTGTTACAGATAGCTGCACACGTAGTCGAGTGTTTCGATCACGTCGATATCGAAGCGGCTCTTGCCCGGCACCGAAAACGACTCGCCCGCAGCATACGTCTTCCATTCGTCGCTGCCTTCGAGGCGGATGCGGCATTGGCCGGCCTGCACTTCCATCAGTTCCGGCGCGTCGGTGCCGAAGTTGAGCGCGCCGGGCAGGATGACGCCGAGTGTCTTGCGCGTGCCGTCTGCGAACAGCACGGTGTGCGACACGCATTTGCCGTCGAAGTAGACGTTGGCGCGTTTGATGATGGAAACCTGGTCGAATTGTGTTGCGGCCGTCATGGCGGTCTTCCTCAGTGTCGTGAATGGATGCGTTGCATTGCGCCGCGAGGCTGCGAGCGGCGCAAGGTCGTCATGATACAGGCGGTGATGGGCGGCTCGTCGATGCGTGCGCCCGCAACCACTGACCGGTTTCGGAGCACACTTCGACCCGCTCGCCGTCTAACCGCAACTGCTCTTCGTCCGGTTCGGGCGAGGCCGCCGGGTCGACATCGAACGTCACGCCGAGCGTACTCGCGACGGCAGCGTCTTCGATCGCCAGTTCCCATGTGAGAAAGATCTGGATGCGATCCTCGTGCGCGGCGAAATCGGCGGCACTGAAACCGCTGCTGCCGCGCCGGATCACGCCGTGAGGCTGGCCCGTGTCGAAGACGACGGCCGTGCCGCGTGTCAACGGAATGCGCAGGTCCAGCGCCGGGAAATGCAGGTCCAGCCCCTTATCTTCGCTCATGAAGAGATTGCAGAACGCCGCACTGCCGTATTGCGCGCCGTCGTGGTGATATCGCGCGCCACGGCAGGCCATTAACGCGATGTCGCTCGTTGCCAGCACGTCGGTCAGACCTTGCGCGCGAGTCCAGTCCGCCACGATCCGCACGCAGCGCGAATAGTCCGGCCAGCGCATCAGCGCCCGCGCGAGCGGCATGGGTTCGACGTCGCCGGGATCGAGCAGCACGTGCTTCGACGTTTCCCGCTCCCAATCCGCGAGCAGACGTGCGGGCGGTGCGGGTACGTCGAGCGTCTGCGTCAGAACGATGGGGCTGACGGTGCGGCTGCGAAGGGCGTCGCCGCTCCAGAAATGGGAAGTCAGCATGGGTCGCATTGAGTGCGGCGGAATGTATGGCCAGTTGATGCCGGTCATTGTAACGACTCATCGGCCGCGGCCGCTCCCCGTCCCGCCGCATGGCGCCAGCCCGCACTGTTACCATGAATGTCAACGAACGCCGTAAGCGTCAGCCCTTGCTTGCACAGCCCGTTTTCGGTTCCGAGGCCTTCGCCAGCGTCGGTGTAGTCACCGGCCGGCGGGTTCGTCAGCGGGCAGGGCAGGGCAGGGCGGATGCGAAGTCGCGACGAGGACTCCATGAACGAAGACGAAAAGTTTGAACGGGCAGCATCATGGCTGCGTGACGCCGACGGTCTGCTCGTCGCGGCCGGCGCGGGCATGGGTGTGGATTCGGGGCTGCCGGATTTTCGCGGCGCGCAAGGGTTCTGGCGCGCGTATCCCGCACTGAAAAATCATCAGCTGACTTTCCAGGACATGGCGAACCCGCGCGCACTCGCCCGTTCACCTGCGCTGTGGTGGGGCTTTTACGGCCATCGGCTGCAGCTCTACCGGCGCACCGTTCCGCACGAAGGCTTCCGGCTCCTTCAGCGCTGGGCGCACACCATGCCGCGCGGTGCGGCAGTGTTCACCAGCAATGTCGACGGGCAGTTCCAGAAGGCCGGCTTTCCCGATACGTGTGTCGCGGAGTGCCACGGCTCCATCCACATGATGCAATGCTCGCGAGCATGCACCGACGCAATCTGGCCGGCGGATGGGTTCGAGCCGGTAGTCGACGAGATCAATTGCCAGCTGCTGAACCCACTGCCCACCTGTGCGCGTTGCGGCGCGATTGCGCGGCCCAACATCCTGCTGTTCGGCGACATGGACTGGATCGCGCGGCGCACCGAAGCGCAGGAGGCGCGTCTGCACGGATGGCTGGCGTCGGTCGAACGGCCCGTGGTCGTCGAAATCGGTGCCGGCAAAGCCATCCCCACCGTTCGCCGTTTCAGCGAACGGGTTGGCCCGCGCGTGCTCAGGATCAACCCGACGGATGCCGGCATCGCGCCGCATCGCGGGATCGGCTTCGCAGCCGGCGCGCTGGAAACGCTCGAACGGCTGGACGCCGCGTTCACCCGCTGAAGGGTAAACACCCACGACATTTCGCCGTGGCCGAAAGCAGGCAGAAGGCATCTGTTTTTTATACTTCACGGCAACGAAGCATCAAACGATCCGCAGATATCGTCCGGGCGCTTTGCCTACCTGTGCAGGAGACACACCGAGATGCAACCATTCGCCCGCTGGCTGGCGTGCGCCCTGACTACCTGCGCGATGCTGTGCGGGTCGCCAGGTGCGCAGGCGCAAAAGCTGACGCTGATGACCGGCGGCGTGTCCAAGATCATCTACATGCCGGTCACGCTGGCGTCGCGACTCGGTTACTTCCGGGCCGAGGGACTCGATGTGCAGATCCTTTCCGAACCGGCAGGCGTCGATACGGCGACCGAACTGATTGCGGGCGCGATTCAAGGAGCGGTCGGTTTCTATGACCATACGATCGACCTGCAAAGCCGGGGCATGGATGTTCAGGCGGTCGTCGTGCTCGGGCGCGCAGCCGGACTTGCGGAACTCGCGTCGACCCGCGTGGCGAAGCCGATGCGCACCATCGCGGATATTGCCGGCCGGAAGCTCGGGGTCACCGGTTTCGGCTCGTCCACGTTTTTCCTGAGCCGCTATCTGGCGCAGCAGGCGAGCCCGGCGCCGAATGACTACTCGATCACGGCGCTCGGCCCCGACAACGGTTTTATCGACGCAATGGTGAACGGCACGATCGACGCCGGCATGGTCGAGGAGCCGACCGCGTCGCGGCTGCTGCGCTCGGGCGCCGCTCGGGTGCTGGTAGACATGCGCACGATCGAAGGCACGCGTGCGGCGCTCGGCGGTCCGTATGCAGGCGCGTGTGTCTACGCGCAACGCAAGTGGGTGTCCGCGCATCCTGACGAGACGAAGCGCCTCGTGCGCGCGCTGGTGCGCGCGCTCGCGTACATGTCGACGCATTCGCCAGCCGACATCGTCGCGCAGTTGCCGCCTGAATTCGTAGGGACGGACAAGGCGCTTTACACGGAGGCGCTTGCGGCGACGCTGCCGTCTTTTTCACGCGACGGCAGGATGCCGGAAGGCGCCCCGCAAACGGTGCTGAAGGCACTCGCCGCGGTCGATCCGGCGATCGTGCCACGCCACGTCGACCTGGAGCGGACCTACGCGAACAGTTTTGCCGACGAGGCCAATGCAAGCCTCGTCCATTGACACGGACGCGCCCGCGCCAACGTGGACAACACCATTCGTCGAAACCACACGGAACACGAGACATGAAGGCTATACGCATCGAGCAGTACGGCGGTCCCGAAGTGCTGCAACGCGTCGAGATCGACGTGCCATCGCCGGGTCCGGACGAGGTGTTGATCCGCGTGCATTGCGCGGGCATCAATTTCATGGATATCCATACGCGGCAGGGCAAGTACAAGGCGTCGCGCACGTATCCCGTGCGTCTGCCGTGCACGCTCGGCATGGAAGGCGCGGGCGAAGTCGTCGCAACAGGTCCGGGCGTGAGCACGCTGAAAACGGGCGATCGCGTGGCGTGGTGCATCTCGTGGGGCGCGTATGCCGAGTTTGCGGTGGTGCCGGCGGCGCGTGTCGCTCGCATTCCGGATGCGGTCGCGTTCGACCTGGCGGCAGCGGCGATCTTCCAGGGATCGACAGCGCACTATCTGCTCGAAGATGTCGCGCGTCTCGGCACGGGCAGCACGTGTCTCGTGCATGCGGCCTCGGGCGGCATCGGCCAGTTGCTCGTGCAACTCGCCAGACGGCGCGGCGTCACCGTATTCGCAACGACGAGCAATGAAGCGAAAGCGGAAGTGGCGCGCGGCCACGGCGCCGATCATGTGATGCTGTACGACGAAGGCCGGTTCGCCGACCGCGTGCGCGAAGCCACCGACGGACGCGGCGTGGACGTCGTATTCGACGCAGTGGGACGCACCACGTTGCGCGACAGCTTCCGCGCCACGCGCACGCGCGGCCTCGTCGTGAATTATGGATCGGTCTCCGGCTCGCTGAACGACCTCGATCCGATTGAACTCGGCGAGGCCGGCTCGCTCTTTCTCACCCGGCCGCGTCTTGCCGATCACCTCGCCGACGCCGCCACCGTGCAGCACCGCGCCGACGAAATTTTCGCGGCGTTGCAGGACGGCTCGCTAAAGATCGAGATCAGCGGACGCTTTACGCCGGATCGCGTCGAAGAAGCGCATGAAGCGCTCGAAGCACGCCGCCAGTTGGGCAAGTCCGTGATGATGATCGGCTGACCCTCCCTTTTCATAGTCGACGAAACGAAGCACTGGTGGCTTTCACGGCCGCCGGGCACCCGTTCGTCCCTCACTTTTCGAGGTCTCCATGACAGTTTCAACTTCGGCTCACGAGGCGGCGGTCAACGCGCCCGGCGTATCCAGGGAATCGCGCGTGCGCTCCGTGTTTCGCGTGACGTGCGGCAATTTTCTCGAGATGTATGACTTCACCGTCTACGGGTACTACGCGGCGGCGATTGCCAGCACGTTCTTTCCGACCGGCAACGAATTCGCTTCGCTGATGCTCGCGCTCTCCGTGTTCGGCGCCGGCTTCCTGATGCGGCCGATCGGCGCGCTCGTGCTCGGTGCGTACATCGACCATCACGGCCGCCGCAAGGGGCTGATTCTCTCGCTGGTGCTCATGGCGATAGGTACGGCCTGCGTGGCGTTCGTGCCGGGCTATGCGTCGATCGGTCTGATTGCGCCGGCCATCGTGTTGTTCGGGCGTCTGCTGCAAGGCTTTTCCGCCGGCGTGGAACTGGGCGGCGTATCCGTTTATCTGTCTGAAATCGCGACCAAAGGCAATCGCGGCTTCTACTGCTCATGGCAATCCGCGAGTCAGCAGGTCGCGGTGGTGTTCGCTGCGTCGCTGGGCGTGCTGCTGAACCACCTGATTCCCGCCGCCGACATGAACAGCTGGGGCTGGCGCATTCCCTTCGTGGTCGGCTGCCTGATCGTGCCTTTCCTGCTCTACGTGCGCCGTTCGCTGCGCGAGACCGATGAATTCGCCGCGCGCCGTCATCGTCCGGGTATGGCGGAGATCGCGCGGTCGATGGTGCAGCACTCACGGCTCATCGTCGCCGGCATGGGACTCGTGATCATGACGACCGCATCGTTCTACCTGATCACCGCTTATACGCCGACGTTCGGCAAGGTCGTGCTGAAGCTCTCGTCGCTCGATTCACTGCTCGTCACGGTTTGCGTGGGCATATCGAACTTCATCTGGCTGCCGGTCGCGGGCGCAGTGTCGGACCGGATTGGCCGCCGGCCCGTGCTGCTCGTCTGCACCGTGGTTGCGATTCTCACCGCTTATCCGGCCATGCAGTGGATGGTCGCGCAACCGTCGTTCGGCCGTCTGCTGATCGTCGAACTGTGGTTGTCGCTGCTTTATGCGTGGTACAACGGCGCGATGATCGTCGCGTTGACGGAACTGATGCCGGTAGAAGTGCGCACCACCGGGTTCTCCATGGCGTACAGTCTCGCGACGATGGTGGGCGGCTTCACGCCTGCCATCGCCACCTGGTTGATTCATACTACGGGTGACAAGGCTTCGCCGGGCGCGTGGATGGCATTCGCCGCGCTGTGCGGCGTGGTCGCGACGCTGGTGCTGTACCGTTCGCCTCAATCGCGGGAGCGGTACAAAGCCGCATGAACGCTTTGGGGATGGATGCGATGAGGCTACTGCTCGTCGAAGACAATGATCAGCTTGCGCACTGGCTCGCCAGAATGCTGCGCGACGAAGGCTTCATGCTCGACCATGTGAGCAATGGCGAGTCGGCCGAAAGCGCGTTGCGGGCCACGCCCTACGACGTCGTGCTGCTCGATCTGAATCTTCCGCAACTGTCGGGCAAAAACGTATTGCGCCGCATGCGCGAGCGCGACGACGCGACGCCCGTGATGATTTTGACGGCGACAGGCGCCGTGGACGAGAAAGTAGTGTGCTTCGGCGCGGGCGCGGACGACTACATCGTGAAGCCATTCGACGCGCGTGAACTGGTTGCGCGTGTGAAAGTGCTGGCGCGGCGCCAGGCGCCGTCTCGCTCGAACCGGTTGAAATGCGGCAATCTCACCTACGACATGGACCGCTGCCAGTTCACGATAGGCGGCGAGCCGCTCACGTTGACGCCGCGCGAGCACGCGGTGCTCGAAGCCCTCATCCTGCGCGCGAAGAAAACCGTCGCGAAGACCCTGCTCGCGGATTCTCTGAGCAACGCGGACGCGCCGACCAGCGAAGACGCAATCGAGATCTATGTGTCGCGTCTGCGCAAGAAGCTCGAAAAGAGCACCGCGACGATCATTACGCTGCGCGGTCTCGGCTACCTGCTCGAAAACAGCGCCGATGACGAATAGCCTGCGCCTGCGGCTTTTGTTGTGGCTGCTGCTGCCGATGACTGTCTACGTGATCGCGGCGGGGCTCATCTCGCGCGAGAACGCCGAGCGCACGGCGCGCCTGTTGCAGGACGACGCGCTGCTTTCTTCGGCACGCGTGATGGCGGGCGACCTCGGATGGGAAAACGGTGCACTGCACGCGGAAGTCTCGCCAAGTGCGATCGAAATCCTCAGCTCGCCATACGGCGACATGGTGTATTACAGCATTCGCGAAGTGGGCGGCGCGACGATTGCGGGCACGTCGGATTTTCCCACTCGTGTGCCCGGCGAAGCGCCGCTCTGGTACGACGCAACGGTGAGCGGGCATCCTGTCCGCGCAGTCTCGCTGATCCGCCCGATGTACGACGCCGGCACGACGAGACAGGTGGTCGTCTCGGTAGGCCGCACCCTGCTTCAACGCGACGCCACTGCTGCCGCGCTGTGGCAGCCGCAGATGCTGCATTTCGCGGGCACCGTGGCGATTGCGGTGGTGCTCGTCTGCATTGGACTCACCTTCGAATTGCGCCCGCTGGTGCGCCTCGCGAACGACATGCTCGTGCGCGTGCCGAACGTGTCGCTGCGGGTGCGCGCCGATCCGTTGCGCAACGAGTTGCGTCCCATCGTCACGGCGTTCAATCAGTGCCTCGATATCATCGAAAGAAAGAGTTCGATGCAGCGCCGCTTCATTGCCGACGCGGCGCATCAGTTGCGCACGCCGCTCACGTTGCTGGGCACGCAGTTGCAGGTCGCGCGCCGTCAGGACGATCTGGAGCAGGTGAAGGACACGCTGGCCGCGATGCACCGAAGCAACGGCTCGCTAGTCACGCTGACCAACCAGCTGCTGATGCTCGCACAAGCGGAAGCGGCCGACTATGCGGACTTCAAAGGCGCGCCTGTCGACTTGCGCGCGGTGGCCACTGCCACGCTCGAACAGCTTGCGTTGCTCGCGCAACGGCGGCGCGTCGAACTGTCGGCGCATTTCGACGCCCCAGCGGAAGTGCTGGGCAACGAGCCGCTTCTGAACGTGCTGGTATTCAATCTGCTCGACAACGCGATTCGCTATACGCCGGCCGGCGGCCGCGTTGCGCTCGATATCGTGCTGGAAGAGGAGCGCGTGGTGCTGACCATTGCGGATGAAGGTCCGGGCATCCGCGCCGAGCTACGCGAGGTTGTGTTCGAGCCGTTTTTCCGTGCGTCGACCGAAGAGGGCAGCGGTCTCGGACTGTCGATTGTGCGGGAAATCGCACGCGCGCACCGCGCCCACGTGCTGCTCGCAGACGGCGATAACGGACGAGGTCTGGTTGTTTCGGTTGCGTTTCCTGTCCGCAGATAATTTGCAACTCCCACATTCAGGCGTGCCTGACAGGCGAGATCACCAGCTCCGGGAAGCCCGTTGCGTCGTCATGCTCGCGTGAAAATCGGTATGCCGGCAGCAGTCCCAACAGAATTTCCGCCGTCGTCCGGACGACGCAGCCATGCGCAACGTGTCCGCCGAGTACCTGCCCGCGCGAATCGGCAACGCTCATATGCAGATGAACGCCGTCTGGCGACAACGATCCTGCGAGTGTGAGGATTTCCAGATCGTCGCGTAGTTCCGTTGCGTCCTCTTTCCCGGCGAATCGCAGTTGGGCGACGCTGAGGCTTCCCATGCCCTGAATGACAAAGGCGGCTTGCAAACCGAGTTCACTTAACGCGTGCTGCAGCGCGACGCGCAGGTCGTCGCCGGGAGAGAGGCGCAGCGGGTGAGCTTGCATGGTGACGTTCCAGAGCAGGGGATTGAGTCGAGGAGTAAAGGTCGAAGAGTAAAACGAATTCGGTAGCGTTGGCGAGTCAGCGGCTGACGCAGCCACTCAGCCGCTGCGCAACAAGTCTTCATTAGGGTTGCGGTTCGTGACCAGCAACCTGCGCTAAAAGCCGATCAAACACACCCCAGATCTTTTGTGTTTACGCAATAATTGCGACGCGTACGCGATTCGACCCCCCAACCATTAAAGATGTGTAGATCATGGCTTTCAGCGAACCAAGGTCACCATTTTTTCGATGGGTTGCGTCTTCGGCGCAAGACCTCAGCGCCGAGAATCGGCAAATATTGCTATCCAATCTCTTTACGCAAACCGCGTCGATCGTGTTCGCAGCGGTGTGCGAATTAAGTGTTTGCGCAACCGCCTTCTATTTACATCCACGTGCGCTGTATGCCGTTTGGGGCAGCGCCGTCATCGCGCTCTTCATTGCACGGCTTGCGCTGATCCACATTTGCTGCCGGCGCAGCAGCGTCGCGCAAGCCACCCCCACCTCCGCTTTCCTGCTGGCCAGCCTGTTATGGGCAGCGCTATTCGGCTTCGGTTCGCTGCTCTCCAATATCAGCGGCGACCAGACGCTCTTCCTGCTTGGCAACGTATGCGCGGTTGGCGTGATCGGCGGACTGGCCGGGCGCAATGCCAGCACGCCCCGACTCGCGCTGTTGCAGATTGCGCTCATTCTTGGGCTGCTCGCGTGGGGCGCGGCGCTGTCACCAGGCTCGGGCAAACTCGTGCTGCTGTTCCAGGCGCCATTTTGCGCGGCCGGCTTCTTTACCGTTGCGCTGCGCAGCAACCGCGATACGGTCGCACTGCTGCTGGCGCGTGAAAGGAGTCACCGGCTTGCTCACGAGGACAGCCTCACGGGGTTGCCGAACCGTGCACGCATTAGCGAATTGCTGCTCGAACGCACTGAGCTTGGCGCGCTGCGCGAGGGCTCGTCATTCGCGGTACTGCTGATCGATCTGGACGGCTTCAAGGCAATCAACGACAGCCTCGGTCATGCCGCCGGCGATCAGATCCTGCAGGAAGCCGCCGTCCGTCTGCGCGAAGTTCTCCCCAAAGGCGATCTGGTGGGGCGCCTCGCCGGCGACGAGTTCGTGACGATTTCCGGCATCAGCGGGCAGGTGCGGGACGTGCGGCTGCTGGCGGACAGCATCGTCAAAACGCTAGCCCGTCCGTTCGTATTGAGCGATGCACTGGTGCATATTGGCGCGAGCGTGGGCGTCTCGCTCTTTCCCGACCATGCGAAGACCGGCCCGCAGTTGCTGATCTGTGCCGATCGTGCGCTCTACGCGGTCAAACGCAGCGGCAAGAGCGCGTTCGCCATTTTCGACACGGAGAAGCACGTCTCCGACGAAAGCCTGAGCTTGCTGCGAAGCGATCTTGAAGGGGCGTTGAAGTCGTTCAGCGGCCTGCGGCTCGAATATCAACCCATTGTCGATTTGAGCAGCGGCGCCATTGCCGGACGCGAAGCGCTGATTCGCTGGACGCACCCCGTGCGCGGCGAACTGTCGCCATCGGCATTCATCCCTACTGCGGAGCGCACCGGGCTGATCCTTGCGCTCGGCGAATGGGTGCTCTCGCAGGCTTGCAAGGAAGCCGCCGCGTGGCGCGACAAGGTCGTGGTCGCCGTCAACGTGTCGCCGGTACAGTTGCGGGAGGAACGCTTCGCGTCCACGGTGGCGGTGATTCTCAGGAGGTCCAGGCTTTCGCCGGCGCGTTTGAATATCGAGGTGACCGAAACGGTGCTGCTGAGCGACGACGACGTCACGCGTCGCAATGTCGCGAGATTGCGCGCGTTGGGGATCGGTCTCGCGCTGGACGATTTCGGCACGGGATTCTCGACCATGTCCACGCTCGTGCGCTTTTCGTTCGACAAGCTCAAGATCGACAGTTCGTTCGTGAAGGAATCGGTGCATCGGCGCGAGTCGGCGGCGGTGGTTCGCGGCATCGTGGCATTGGCGCGGGAAATCGGCATTCCCACGACAGCGGAGGGGATCGAAACGCAGGAACAGCTGAACTTCGTGCGCCTGTGCGGCTGCACTTATGCGCAAGGATTTTTGCTCGGCCGACCTGCACGTAGCGAAGATATTGCGCGGGTCGAAGAGCCCGTGATCGCCACCTCAACGGACAAATGAAATGAACGCTGCGCTGCTCTATCAACTGCGCCTTTCCGTGTCGCCTGAATATGCAGACGCGCTGCGGGCCGACCCGTCGGGCGTGAAGCATCCGGAACTCGGTGAGATTCTGCGCAGGCACGACGCAACCCTGATATGCCAGTACGACGCCTTCGCTAACTACGTGAGCGAAGCCGAGCGGCTCGGCACGCAGCACTATCCGCTCTATCAGTGGACACGCGACACCATCGAGAACCCGGAGAAGAAAGCCCGCTACCTCAGATCGTTCACCGTCTATGTGAACGGCGAGCAGGTCTATGCGCAAGAAGTCGCCGATCATATGGAGACCGAACTATTGAAGCTGGTCGGGCAATATGGCGTGACTGGCGTCTCGAAGTTCGACACGAACCCGGCCAACAGTCCGCAGCCGCCGCGCACGGAGCCGTAAAGCTTTCATTTTTAATTCATGTGCTTTCTGGAATGTAAGTGGGACGCGCCTGATCTGGCGCTCGCGTCGATCTGTTTCATCCGGCTGTCATCGCCTCGCGACTACGATCCCCTGTCGCATCCGTTACGCTAACCCTGCACCTGTGCCCGCCGAGGCGGGATATGCTGCGCGTGCGCGTTGGCGTCCTTCCCCCTCCGGTAAAAAACAGACATGTCGAACAGAAAAATCGTTAAGGCTGCGCCGAACGATCAAGGCGCCAGCATCGTCTCCCGTCGTGGATTTCTGAAGTTGGCCGGCGCATCGAGTTTTGCCACGGCGGCGGGAACGCTTTCGTCGGCGGTGCGTGCTGCCGGCAGCACACCCGACGGCACCCCGGAACAGATTCATCTGACCTGGGGTAACGATCCCGCGCGCGAAGTGGTGATCTCGTGGGCATCGCTCGCGCAGGCCGTCAATCCGCACGTGCGCGTCGGCACGCCGGGCGAAGGCAAACACACGGTGCACGGCGTGCAAGGCACGTATACCGATGGCATCAACGGCGAAGTCGTCTTCACTTATCATGCGCGCCTGCATGACCTGAAAGCGGACACGAGTTACGAATACGAAGTGACGGCGGAAAACGACAGCAACGCGGCGCAACCCTTTACCGCGAGTTTTCGAACGGCGCCGCGCGGTCGCGCGCCATTCCGCTGGACGAGTTATGGCGACCTCGCGACGCCGAATACCAACTGGGTGTTGTCGTCGCCGCAAAGCCGGTTCGCGGTGCAGGCCGTGGAGCGTTTTCAGCCGCTTTTTCATTTGCTGAACGGCGACCTGTGCTACGCCAATCTGAACCCGCTTCATCAACCGGAAGTGTGGCGCGATTTCGGCAACAACGCGCAGACGTCCGCCGCGAATCGGCCGTGGATGCCCTGCCCTGGCAATCACGAACTCGAATTCCACAACGGCGAGCAGGGCCTCGCCTCCTATCTGTTGCGCTACACGTTGCCGGACAATCACACGCGGTTTCAGGGGCGCTGGTACAGCTTCCGCGTGAGTTCCGTGCTGTTCGTTTCGCTCGACGCCGACGACGTGGTCTATCAGGACGCCGCGGCGTTCGTTGCGGGTCCCGCGCCGTTAGTGCCGGTGGCGAGCACGGGTAACCCGCCGATCCAGCCGGGCACCTCGCTCTATGTGCGCGGATATAGTGGCGGCGAGCAGACACGCTGGCTCGAAAGAACGCTGCGCAATGCCGCGCAGGATGACGAAGTGGACTGGATCGTCGTGCAGATGCACCAGGACGCGCTGAGTTCGTCGAAGACCGGCAATGGGTCGGATAAGGGGCTGCGCGAGGCGTGGTTGCCGCTCTTCGACCGCTACGGTGTCGATCTGGTGCTGTGCGGCCACGATCACGATTACGAGCGCAGCTACCCGGTACGCGGGTGCAATCACGACAAGGGCACGGACATCGCAACCGGACGGCCTGTGGACACGTTGCAGCCGAAGCCCGTCATGTCGGCGATATCGGCCGGCGCCTCGACGTTCGATACGAGCCACGGCACGATCCACCTGATACTCGGCGGCGGAGGCACGAGCGCGCCGCTGGATGTGTACGGCGAAGATGCGGGCACGGGTCTGCCGCAAGCGCGTATCTTCACGAAGCCTAATCGGCCCATGGCGGGTACGACCGCTGGCACTTTCGTGCGCGCCAATGCCGATGCCGTGGAAGACGCAATCTGGTCCGCGCGCCGCGACACGGGCACGGGTTACGGCATTGCCGTGTTCGACCATGATCCGGGTCACCCCGGTGGCGAAACGACGATCACGATGAACTACTACCACGCGCCCGGCGCGGACCAGACGCCCACGCAGGACTACGAGCTGTTCGAAACGATCGAACTGAAAAAGCGGCGCCGTTGACGCGCTCATGGCGGCATATCGCGAGAGAGAGCGGCAATGATCCGGCCGCTCCCGCTCGCACCTGCTGCAGCGTTCCTGAAGCGCTGACCCGCTACCCGTGCACCGATGAAGCGCTTAGTGCTTGTCGACGAACGAGAGCGCTGAATCCGCTTTCGCCCTCTGATCCACAGAACTTACGGGCGCCGCTGCCGGATGCTTGAGGCGCGGTGCAAAAGGCACGTTCGGCTTCATGATGAATGTCATCAATACGCCGCATGCCATCACGCCGATCGACAGCATGAACGTCACGTTCCAGTTGCCGAGGCGGTCGATCAGGAAACCCGCCACGACCGGGCTCACGATCGCCGCCGTGAAGCCGGTGCCGCTCATGATGCCGCTTGCCGTGCCTGAGCGGTCGTAAGCGACATCCATCGGGATTGCCCACATCGGCCCGATATTCATTTCGTTGAAGAACATCGCGGCGGCGAGGAAGACCAGCGAATACATCGGGTCGTGAATCAGCACGACGGGGATCAGCGAGAGCCCCGTCATCGTCATGCAGAACGCGACCAGATAGCTGCGCGCCAGTTTCAGATTGCCCGTGCGCCGCAGCAGCCGGTCGCTGACGAGGCCGCCCACCAGATCGCCGAACACGCCTGCAACGAATACGCCGGAAGTGAAGATCACCGCCTTCTTGATGTTCAGATGGAAGCTGTGCATGAAGTACAGCGGCATCCAGTCGAGCATCAGCCAGAGAATCCAGTTGTAGCAGAAATAGACTAGCGAGACCGGCAGCAGACGGCGATAAAGTCGCAACCAGGTGCCGGGTTCTTCTTCCACCCGCACTCGCGGAGGCGGCAGGCTCTGCACTTCCTGCGCCGTGATGCGCGGATGATCCGCGGGTTTTTCGGTGTACGTGACGTACCAGAGGACGAGCCACGCGAAGCTCAGCGCGCCAAGCAGATAGAACGCGAAGCGCCAGTCGAACGCGGTCATCAGCGCAAGCACGAGCATGGGTGCAATGGCGTTGCCGAGCCGCGCGGACGAATGCGTGATGCCTTGCGCCATGCCGCGTTTGTCCTTGCGAACCCACGACGCCATCGCGCTCGTGGAAGCGGGGAACGTCGCGCCTTCACCAAGGCCGAGCAGCAGGCGCGCCGCGACCAGCGTCGCAAAGCCGCCGGCAAGACCGGTCAGCGTGGTCGCGACGGCCCAGATGAATGCGCACGCAATCAGCGTGCGCTTCGCGCCGAAGCGGTCGCTGACCCACCCGCCGATGAACTGGAAAATCACGTACGGATACGCGAAGGCCGAGAAAACGAATCCGAGCTGCGTGTTGCTCAATCCAAGTTCGGTTTTGAACTGTCCCGCGGCAGTGCTGATGTTCACCCGGTCGACGTAGGTGATGAAATACATCAGACACAGCATGATCAGGACCATGGTGGTCGCTTTAGGTTGTAATCGTTTCATGTCTCACTCCACTGTATTCGGCTATTGTTTTTTCGACGAGCCCGAGGTGAAAGCGATCACGGCCTTTTTGAAATTGTCGCTGCCGTACACCGTGTCCACCAGATCTTCATCGTCCAGCCGCTGTTCGACGACAATGCGCCGCAAGCTTTCCTTGACCGCCTTCTGCGTAACGGGGGAAAGCGTCATGAGCCGCTGCGCGAGCGTGTGCGCCGCATCCTGCAGCGCGTGCTGCGCGCACACCTGATAGACGAAGCCGCACGCTTCGACCTCCTGTGCGGTGAGGTAGTCGGCGAGCATCAGCATCTTCTTCACGCGCGGCACGCCGAGCGCCGCCTGCAGCCGGGCGATATTGCGCGACGACAGCGTGTTGGACAACGTCTTCGCGATCGGCGCACCGAAGCGCGAGCTCTCGCTGCAAACGCGAAAATCGCACGCAGTGGCGAGCGCGAGGCCGCCGCCTACGGCCCAGCCATCGATGACCGCGATTGTCGGCAGTGCAATGCGCTCGACCCTGTCGATCACACGCTCGACGAATGCCTCGTAGGCGACGCCGTCGCGTCCGTCGCGGAAGTCCTTGAAGTAGGCGATGTCGGTGCCGGCGATGAACGACTTGCCGCCCGCGCCGCGAAACAGAATGGCGCGCACGGCGCCGTTCTGCTCGCATTGGTCGATTAGCGCGAGCAGCGAATCGTACATGTCGAGCGACATCGCGTTATGCCGCTCGGGGCGGTCGATGACGATTTCCGCCGCGCCCGTTGGGTGAACCGTGAGCTGAACGAATTCGCTCATGGCGCGGTCCCGTCGATCGCGTCGATCTCGGCGAAGATCTCGTCGTTGTGCTCGCCGAGCAGCGGGGGATGACGACGCACCGTTTGCGGCGTGCCGAGCATCTTGACGGGAAAGCCGATGTTCTTCACCTTGCCTTCATTCGGGTGATCGATCTCCATGCACATGCGACGGTACGTGGCATGCTCGCTCCCGAACGCTTCCGGATAGGACAGGATCGGGCCCGCCGGAATGCCGGCCGCCAGCATTGCGTCGACCCAGTCGGCGCTATCGCGTTTCGCGAATTCCTGTTCGAGCGCTTCGATCATCACTTCGCGATTTTTCAGCCGAAGCGGCACCGTTGCGTAATCTTCGTGTTCGAACAAATCCGGCCGCGCCAGCAGTTCGCACAGTTTCTTCCACAGCTTCTGGTTGGTCGCGCCGAATACGAAGTAGCCGTCGCGCGCCTTCACCGCCTGATACGGCGCGCTCATCTTGTTGCTCGTGCCGAGCGGCGTCGGCGGCACGCCGGTGCCCCAGTATTCCGACATGTCCCAGATCGAGAATGCCATCACCGAATCGAACAGCGACGCGTCGATGTGCTGACCTTCGCCCGTTTTCTGCGCGCCGATGTAGGCCGAGAGCAGGCCATAAACCGCGAACAGTGCGCAGCCGATATCCGCCACCGGCACGCCGGCTTTGACGGGCTTTCCACCTTTGTAGCCAGTCACGCTCATCACGCCGGACATGGCTTGCGCCATCAGGTCGAAGCCTGGCCGCATGGCCCACGGACCGCTCTGACCAAAGCCCGAAATGCTGACATAGACGATCTTCGGGTTGATCGCCTTGATCGACTCATAGTCGACCCGCAGCCGTTGCACCACACCGGGCCGGTAGTTCTCGACGATCACGTCGGCGGTTTTGGCCAGCTTGTAGAAGCGTTCGCGGCCCTCGTCGCTTTTCAGATCGAGCGTGATCGAACGCTTGTTGCGGTTCATGTTCAGGAAACCCATGCTGTCCGGTCCCTTCATCTTGAAGCCCATCGCGCCGCGCGTCTGGTCGCCTTCGGGCGGTTCCACCTTGATCACGTCCGCGCCCAGATCGGCCAGCAGCATGCAGGCGAACGGGCCTGCCATCACCTGGCTCACGTCGAGTACGCGGATGCCTTGAAGGGGTAAATGTTGGGTTTCGGCCATGCCGAGTCTCCTCCGTGGAAGTCGTGAGTTGATGCGCCAGACCGCGCCGGACGATGCCCGGCAGGGTTGGCGCTCTTTGGTTCTCACTCTCCGCCTCGCGGGAGACGGCCGCAAGGATGCCCAGAGCATGGCTGGTTTCGCGGATGGCGAAACCGGCCGGTTCCGGCGAGGACTTCTCTTTCAGGAGCGGTGTGGCCGAAGGGCTAGGCGGGCGGCGCGAGCAGCTCGGTTACGACGTTGCGCAGCGTGTGCTCCTGCGCGTGTCCTTCGACACACGACAGCACGTAGCTGCGCTGATGCCAGTCGCCCTCGAGTTCCGCCGACGCAATCGCCGCCTCGGGATGGAAGCTGCGCAGCACGTCGGGAGGCATCAGACCAATGCCGAGGCCGTGGCGCACCATCGCGAGCATGGTGTCGAAGCCGCTCGCGGTGAAGTTGTCAGGGAACAGCCGGCCGCGGCTGCGATAAGCGCGCTCGACCGCCGATAGCACCGCCGAGCCTTTGCCGAGACTCACGATCGGCAGATCGAGAATCTCGTCGATGCCGATCGGACCCGTGCCGAACGTGAAGTGCGGGCGGCTGTACACGAGCACGAGCCGGTCTTCTTTATACGGCGACTTGGCGAGGTCCAGAAAGCCGCTCTTCTTCTCGTAGATGCCCACGTCGATCACTTTGTCGCGCAGCAGTTGCTGCACGATCTTGCTGTTCTCTTCGACGATTTTCAGCGAAATGCCGGGATACTTGCGCTGAATGTCGGCAATCTCGCGCGCGAGAAACTGGATGACGACCGCCTTCGGCGCACCGATGATGATGCGCCCGTCGAGACCGTGATTGAGCGCCTTCGCGTCGCCGTCCAGGCGATCGATCAGATTGTCGATCTGCCGTATGTATTGCAGCAGCTTGACGCCGGATTCGGTGACTTCGACACCGTGCGGCACGCGTTTGAACAGTTTCGCGCCCAACTGTTCCTCCAGGTCCGACACGCGCCGCGAGGCGGCGGCGACGGCGAGGCTGAGCTTGTCGGCGGCGCGGGAGATGCTGCCTTCGTCCACGATGGCGAGAACGAGCCGGACGGTGGTCGTGTCGAATTTCACTGGGATAGAAAAGGCTCAGGAGGCGCAATGGTGCGCGAATCCTGAATGCTACTTCACCGCGCCCAGCGCGAGGCCTTTCACCAGATACCGTTGCAACCACGCGAACACGATTGAAACCGGCAGCGTTGCGCAAAGCGTGGCGGCCATGACCAGATGCCATTCGACTACGTATTTGCCCGCGACCATGTCCGTCACCTGCACGGTCAGCGTCTTGTTTTCAGGCGAGCGGATCAGCGTGTAGACCACCGCGAACTCGTTCCACGCATTGATGAACGTGAAGATCGCCGTGACGACGATCGCGGGTACGGCGAGCGGCAGAAACACCTTGAAGACCGCGCGCGTTCTCGAACATCCTTCGAGCCACGCCGATTCTTCGAGATCGCGCGGCACGGTCTGGAAATACGATGACAGCATCCACACCGCGAAAGCGATGTTAAACGCCGCGTACGACACGATCACGCCGATCTTCGAGTCGACGAGATTGCCGTCGCCGTAAGGAATCATCGCGGCAAGCCGGAACAGGCCCACCACGAGCAGGATGGGCGACAACATTTGCGTGACGAGCAGGAACTGTCGATACAGACTCTTGCCGCGAAACGGAAAGCGCGCCAACGCGTAAGCGGCCGGCAGACTCACCGCCAGCGCGAGCGCGGTCGAGAGCAGGCTGATGACCGTGCTGTTGCGCAGCGCGACGCCGAAGTTCGCGGCCACCCACATGTCGGAGAAATTGCGCCACTGCCAGTGAACCGGCAGCCAGCGCGCGGGATACACGAAAATCTCGGAAGCCGGCTTGAGCGCGGTGAACAGCATCACCGCGAACGGAAACAGCACGACGACGATCAGCGGCGAAAGCGCAAGCCAGCACCACAACGTGCGCTTCATTTTTACACTGAGTCTCAAGACGGATCTCCTTCTTTCGCAGGCTGCAGGCGCAGATAGGCGATCGAGAAAACGAACAGCATGACGAGCATGATCAGCGAGACCGCTGCGGCTTCGCCGGGACGGCCGAGCCGGAAGCCGAGTTCGTACAGATAGGTGACGAGAATATGCGTGCTGTTGTCCGGACCGCCTTGCGTCATTACCCAGATAATCGGGAACGAGTTGAACACGTAGATCACGTTCAACAGAATGGTCATGTTGATAAACGGCCGCAGCAGCGGCAGGGTCAGCCTGCGGAATTGCTGCCACGCACTGGCGCCGTCCATGCGGGCGGCTTCGTAGATATCGCCCGGCACCGACGACAATCCGCCGAGCAGAATCGTCACCGTGAACGGCACGGAGACCAGAATGCCGACGGCGATTTCAACCGGAAACGCGAGTTCCGGTGTGGCGAGCCAATGGATCGGACCGCTGATCAAGCCTAGCCGCTGCAGCGTCACGTTGACCATGCCATAGTCGTCGTTAAAGGCCCAGCGCCAGACTACGGCGGTCATCGTAAGCGACACGGACCACGGCAACATGACGATGGTGCGCGCCACGCCGCGCCCATAGAAGTCCTGATTCAGCACCAGCGCGACCGGCACGGAGATGAGCACGGTGCCGCCTACCACGCAGACAGTCCAGACGATCGTGCGCCGCGCGGCGTCGAGAAACGCGGGATCGCTGAAAATCGTAATGAAATTCTGCAGACCGGTGAAATCGCGGATCGCGCCGAAGCGCGACACTTCATGCAGCGATTGCCACACGATGTTGAAAATCGGATAGCTGATGATGAATAGCGCCAGAATCAGACTCGGCGCAATCAGCAACCAAGGCGCTTGCAGGCGCGAAGAAGCGGAACGGCTCATGCGTGCTCGATCGTAAGGCGCGCCCGCTCTCGAACGGGTGCGACGGGATGGGCCGGATAGGTGCTGCCTGGTGCGGGTCATGCATGACAACCGGAACGCGCGCCGGGTTAAACGGGCGCGCGTTCCGTATTCAACGATTCAGCTCACACCCGGTAATGGCTCAATGACCGAGCGACTTGTTCGCCTGCGCGGCTGCGGCGTTCAACGCATCGGCCGGTTTGGCCTTGCCCAAGTAGATCGACTGCATTGCGTCCGTCACGGCTTTGGCGGTGTCTTCCCAGCCCGTCACGGTCGGTGCGAATTTCGCCGTCGGCAACAGCGCGACGAATGCCTTGATGTCCGGATCGTTGAACGCCGGGTCCGTCGCCTCGGCCTTCGTCGTGGGCAGGAAACCTTCGGTGCTGGTGAACTCGACGCGCGGTTCCTTCGTGAACAGGTAGTCGAGGAACTTCCATGCCGACTTCTTCACCTTGGAATTCTTGAACATCACGATCGAGTCCGTCACCGCATAGGTAGCGTGCGTGGTGCCCATCGGAATCGGATCAATGCCGTATTTCAGGTTCGGCGCTTCCTTCTTGATCTGCTTCGAGAGGAACGGCGCCGAAATGACCATTGCGACGCGGCCTTGCTTGAACAGGTTCTGTACGTCTTCGCGGCTATAGCCGGTGACGCCCGGTTGTGTCAGACCCTGATCGATCATCGACTTGTACAGCGTAGCGGCCTTGATGCCGGCCGGCGAGTTGAACGCCGCCTTGTTGTCTTTGCCGACGACTTCGCCGCCGTTGGTCCACAGCGCGTAGTAGTAGTAGACGTCCGTTTCGATTTCCTTGCCCTGCAGACCGAAGCCGGCAATGCCCTGCGCCTTCAGCTTCTTCGACGCGTCGATCACGTCGTTCCAGGTCTTCGGGCCGTCGGGATAGCCGACCTTCGCGAGCAGATCCTTGTTGTAGTAGAGCGCGCGTGCCGACGCGGCGATCGGCAAACCGTAGATCTTGCCGTTGATTTCGCCCGGCGCGAGGAACGGGCCGATAAAGCGGCTCTTGAAGCTCGCATCCATGTAACCGTCGAGCGGTTCGGCGACATCGTCCTTCACGAAGTCGAGCAGCCAGCGCGTGCCGACAATCGCAAGGTCCGCATTCGCGCCGCCGGAGATGTCCGTTTGCAGCTTTTGTTGCAGCGTGTCCCAGTTCACGTCCTCGATCTTGATGGTGGTGCCGGGATTGGCCTTCTCGAAGTTGCGCGCCATTTTCTCGAAGTACGGCGCGGTCGCGTCGCTGTAATGGGCGACGGTGACGCGGACCGTATCGGCGTGAGCCGCGACGGCGATACCTGCAAACGCGAGCGCGACGGCGACTTTGCCTAGCGCGAGGGAAGCACGGGCTTGCAACGACATTTCTCTCTCCTGTGTCGAACGAAGTGGGCGCTCTCGCGCTGACTCCGGTCCCATCCGATGATGGTGGGGTGGTCTGCTGCCGTCGCCGGCCGCTGGGTTAAATTGTTTGAAAAAATCCTACATGACGCAAAATTGCTTGTCACGTAGGGTCTGCGCTATTTTTTCCAGGCTGCTTTTGTGCATAAGATGCCGTATAGCAGGGTGTTCCGCGTGATGGGATGCACGGGAGTCCCAATCTTCGGGACGGCGTAGGGAAAGTGGCAAACCGCGTTTTGTAGGAAATTTACACGCCTGCGTGCAGTTGACGGCGGCTCGGGCAGAGAGGGTGCATATGAATCGGGTAGTACTGGTTACGGGCGCATGCGGCGGCATCGGCAGCGTGCTGTGCAAACGCTTCGTGCAGGAAGGCGACAAGGTGCTGGCGCTCGACATCGATGCGGCGGCGTTGAAAGCGCTTGCCGCGCAACTCGGTGAGACGCAGGTCACGCCGGTGGCGGTCGATCTGGGCGATGCCGCAGCCGTGCAGCAGGCGGTGCAGGCAGCCGCCGGTGTGTCGGGCCCGGTGGACGTGCTCGTCGCCAATGCGGGCGCAGCCGAAGGCCTGACGCTGGCGAGAACGGACGCGGCCAGCTGGCAGCGCGACATTCATCTGAATCTGAACGGCACCTATCACACGGTGGAAGCCATTCGCCCATCGATGATCGAGCGCGAGCAAGGTTCGATCGTGCTGATCGGTTCGGTCAACGGCATGGCGGCGCTTGGGCATCCGGCATATAGCGCGGCGAAGGCCGGGTTGATCAGCTATACGAAATCGCTGGCTATCGAGCTTGGGCGCTACGGCATCCGCGCGAACATCGTGTGTCCGGGCACCGTGAAAACGCAGGCCTGGCAGGCGCGGGTCGACAAGAACCCGCAGGTGTTCGAGGATCTGAAGAAGTGGTACCCGTTGCGCGACTTCGCGACACCCGACGACATCGCCGACGCCGTGCTGTTTCTCGCGTCGGCTATGGCGCGCGTGATTACCGGCGTCGCGTTGCCGGTCGACGGCGGCCTGATGGCCGGCAATCGCCTGATGGCGGAAGAACTCACGCTCGAATCGCTTTGAGCGTATCGGGCGCATAGTCTACCCAGCACGAGCAAACGAAGCACGAGTCAACGACGGCGAGGACAGCATGGCAGCAGTGCAACTAAGCGGCATTTTCAAACGCTATGGCGACACGCAAGTGGTGCACGGCATCGATCTCGACATCGACGACGGCGAATTTGTCGTGCTGGTCGGGCCGTCCGGCTGCGGTAAAAGCACGTTGATGCGCATGGTGGCGGGGCTCGAGGAAATCAGTGGCGGCGATCTGATGATCGGCGGCACGCGCGCCAACACGCTTGCCCCGCAGCAGCGCAATATTTCGATGGTGTTCCAGAGCTACGCGCTGTATCCGCATCTTTCGGTGTACGAAAATATCGCGTTCGGACCGCGCATCCGCAAGGAGTCGTCGGAGCGGTTCAAGCCGCGCATCGAGGCCGCCGCGAAGATGCTCAATCTCGGCAGCTACCTGGACCGTTTGCCGCGTGCGCTGTCGGGCGGTCAGCGGCAGCGTGTCGCAATGGGCCGCGCGGTGGTGCGCGAGCCGTCGCTCTTCCTGTTCGACGAACCGCTGTCCAATCTCGACGCGAAGTTACGCGTGCAGATGCGTACCGAGATCAAGGCGCTGCATCAGCGTCTGAAGAACACGGTGATCTATGTCACGCACGACCAGATCGAAGCGATGACAATGGCTGACCGCATCGTCGTGATGAACGCGGGGCGCATCGAGCAGATTGGTCGGCCGCTCGAACTGTACGATCATCCCGCGAATCTGTTCGTTGCAAGCTTTCTCGGCTCGCCGTCAATGAATTTCGCGGAAGGCGTGCTCGTGAATCGCGCGCAAGGCGCGGGCCTTGCACTGAAACTCATGGACGGTGGCGAGATCGTGATCGAAGGCGCGCCCGCGTCGGCGAAAACAGGCGCAAAGGTTACGCTCGGCGTGCGTCCCGAGCACATTGAAACGATGACGTCGACGCCGGACGCGACGCTGGAAGTCGAAGTGGTCGAGCCAACCGGCGCGGAGACGCATCTGTACGGGAAGATCGGCGGCAGCGCGTGGTGCGTGACAACCCGTCAGCGTTCGAAGATCGTGCCCGGCGAGCGCGTCACGCTGCGTCTGCCGGCCGCGCACATTCACCTGTTCGATACGGAGAGTGGACGCAGACTGGTCTGAACCGCGTGTCGCCGCCTGGGCCGGCGGGTGCTTCGTTCGGTTCGATCGAGGCGGCCACCGGCGCAACCCACGCGGCGCCGCGACGCGGGATCGTTTAACCCACAAGGAACACCGGGTGTCCGCACCGAACTTGATTCCCCACATCCGCAGCGCACTCGCCAACTTGCGGCCCGCCGAGCGCAAGGTGGCCGATATGGTGCTGAGCGACGTCGACTTCGCGATGCGCGCGAGCATCACCGAACTCGCGCAGCGCGCGGAGGTGTCGGAGCCCTCCGTCACGCGCTTTTGCCGCGCGATCGGCGCACATGGATTGCGCGACTTCAAGATGCTGCTTGCACAGAGCGTGGCGGGCGGGATGCCGTATGCGTCCACGGCCGTTTCGCGCGACGACGACGTGCAGACGCTGATGGACAAGGTCGGCGAAGCGGCAATGGACGGGATCGAGCACGCACGCGGCGCACTGGACCCGGCTGTGGTGGAAAGCGCCATTGCGGCGCTATCGAGCGCGCGTCGGGTGTTTTTCTTTGGCGTCGGCTCCGGTTCGGGGCTGGTCGCACAAGACGCGGCGTTGCGCTTTCTGCGGCTCGACATTGCGTCGACTGCTTTCACGGATGGTCATTTGCAGCGTCTGTATGCCGGGCTGATGGAGCCGGGCGACGTCGCGTTCGCCATCTCGCACTCAGGGCGCAGTGTCGAGGTGAACGAGAGCATCCAGATCGCAAAGGAGCGCGGCGCGACCACGATCGCGCTGACGAATGTCGGCTCGCGGCTCGCGTGGCTGGTCGACATTCCGCTGCTGCTGCGCGTGCCGAGCCCGGTCGAACCGAACACGCCGGGCGTATCGCGACTCGTGCACCTGTGCATCATGGACGCGTTGGCGATTGGCGTCGCGCTCAAGGCGGGGCCGGCGACGCTCGAAAAGATGCGGCACGCGAAGGCGCGGCTGGCGTCGCACGAGCCGGAGGCGGCGGGGGACTAGGACGAGGTGGCGACTACCCGGCGCTTTGGCCGGCGTTCTCCGCAGCGCCGGCTATCCAGCCGAACCGCCGCGATAACCGCGCTGTGGCGGCCTGCAATGTTCTCGCCGGCTCACCTGCGAGTGCACTGTCGAAACTGCCGCTCGGCCCCATTAAAGCGAGTACGAGACAGATGCTGCCGGTATGGTCGAGCACTGGCGCGGCCAGTGTGTTGATGCCGGGCACGGGCCGGCTCAATGCGGTATCCACGCCCTCTGCGCGGATACGTGCAAGACGCTGCGCGTAAGCCGGTTTCAAGGCCGCCGCGCCTTGTCCCGCGCTTGTCGAAGTCGCCGCCGCGTCCACCATGACATCCCGAGCGCTGGCGCCCGCCAGTCGCAAATGATCCTGTGCCAGCAGCCCGGCGCGCACATCATCGGCGACGTAAGCCGAAAACACGCGTCCAATCGCGGTATTCACCAGCGACATCACCGTGCCGACCCGCAAGCTCACGTGCAGCGGCCGCGCCGATTCCTCCAGACGCACGACGGTCGGACCAAGCGGCCCGAGCACGGCCATCGCGACGCTCATGCCCGTCGTCACCGCCAGTTCCACCAGTTCCGGCTCTGCCTCCCGCGTTGGGGACAGGCGTTGCAGGCCGATCAGCCCAAGCTCCAGCGCGAGCGGTCCCGCCTCGAAGCAGCCCGACGCGTCGCGGCCGAGTAACCCGATTTTCAGCAAACTCACCAGATGCGGAAACGCCTTGGCGGGCGGCATGCCTGCGGCGGCCGCCAGATCGCGCAACGTCAGCGGGCGCGCCGCCGCGACGAGCGCGGCCAGCAGTTCGCCCGTGCTGTCGAGCGACTGGATGCCGCGCTGCGGTTTGCTGTCAGCTGAGGCCGCGGACGCGTCGCGCGATGTGTCGAAGGAATCGGTCACGATGCGAGCGATGCCAGCGATGCCAGCAAGGAAGGCGTTGCCGCCAGTTGAGCGCCGATGTCCCGCGCAGTGGCGAGCAACGCGCGGGCGATGGGACCGTCGGCGGCGACGTCGATTGCGCCGGTCGGGCCGATCACCGTCAGTGCGAGCGACAGGCGGCCGTCGGCGTCGAGCACCGGCGCGCTCAGGCTGCTGATGCCCGGACTCGGCGCGTCGACACTCCGTGCGAGACGGCGCGCGCGAATATCGTTCAGTGCGGCGGCAAATGCGGCGCTTTCGTCAGGCGGCGAGATCGGGCCGTTCGCGACGCCGGACTGATTCGCCCACATCGCATTGAGCGCGTCATCCGGCAGATAGGCGCAAAACACGCGTCCGGTCGATGTGGCCGGCAAAGACATCACCGTGCCGACGTGCAGATTCACATGCAGCGGGAATCCCGCGTGCTCGTAACGGACGATCGTCGGCCCTTGCGGCCCGGCAATACAGACCGCGACGCTGAAGCCGATCGCCTCCGCCAGCGCGGCGACGCGTGGCACGGCGGCGCGAAACGCCGGCTGGTTTTCCAGATGAAGCAGACCAAGCCGCAACGAAAGCGGCCCCGGTTCATAGCGGCCCGACAGGTCGTCGCGTTTGATCAGACCCAGCCGGGTCAGGCTGACGAGGTATGCGTGCGCCTGTCCCGGCGCGATCTGCGCAGCGCTGGCGAGATCGGATAACGCCAGCGGTGCGCGCGCCTGAGCCAGCGCGAGCAACACGCGGCCGCCGACTTCCACGCTCTGGATGCCGCGTTGCGACCTGCCGCCGTCGGACGGCTCTGCGCCGCCGCTTGGCGTCCGACCTGCCGCCGGCTTTGCTGTTCTGCTCACGCCCGCCCTCGTCCGTAAAAAGGGGTTCATGATAACCGAGCGCATGCGCGTGAGCAGCGAGCGCAGCGGCGTCCCGGAGAACGTTATCTTATGCTTCGTGAGATTTGCGTATAGCGATACATTTCGCTATTGACAAATATTTCGCTGCCGCCATAAGATGTTTTCACCCCGACACACCGGTGCAGTCACAGAGTCAGAACGGGGCGAGACAACCCTTCAATCCAGCGTGTCACCGTGCAAGCGCACGGCCGGCTGTCTCGCCTCAAGCCCACATCTTCGAGGAGACAAGCATGGCAAAGGCATTCGCATCTCAGGCCGATCTGGAAGTCAAGAAAGTCACGTGGACCAGGCTGTCCGACAACGCCTACGCGTACACCACCGAAGGCGATCCGAATTCGGGCGTGATCATCGGCGACGACGGCGTGCTGATCGTCGACACCACCGCCACGCCGGCCATGGCGCAAGACCTTATCGCGAAGATTCGCAGCGTCACGGACAAGCCGATCAAATACGTGGTGCTGTCGCACTACCACGCGGTTCGCGTGCTTGGCGCGTCGGCGTATTTCAAAGAAGGCGCGCAGGAAATCATTGCAAGCCGCGGAACCTATGAAATGATCGTCGAGCGCGGCGAAGCGGACATGAAGTCGGAGATCGAGCGGTTTCCGCGTCTTTTCGCCGGCGTCGAAACGGTGCCCGGTTTGACCTGGCCCACGCTCGTGTTCGAAAAGGAAATGACGCTCTTTCTCGGCAAGCTCGAAGTGCGGATCGCGCATCTCGGCGCGGGGCATACGAAGGGCGATACGGTGGTGTGGCTGCCGTCGCAGAAAGTGCTGTTTTCCGGCGACCTCGTCGAGTACGACGCGGCCTGCTATTGCGGCGACGCGCAACTCGAACAGTGGCCCGCCACGCTCGAAGCGCTGCGCGCGCTGAACGCGGACAAGCTTGTGCCCGGTCGCGGCCCGGCGCTCACCACGCCGGAAGACGTGAACAAGGGTCTCGACTACACGAAAGACTTCGTTACCACGTTGTTGCAGCAGGGCCGCGAGGCGGTCGAACAGAAACTCGACCTGAAGGCCGCCATGGCGCACACGCGCAAAGCGATGGACCCGAAGTTCGGCCACGTGTTCATCTACGAGCACTGCCTGCCGTTCGACGTGTCGCGCGCGTTCGACGAAGCGAGCGGCATAACGCATCCGCGCATCTGGACTGCGCAACGTGACAAGGAGATGTGGGACGCGCTGCAGGCCTGACCAGAAAAAGACGCATCGCGAAGCCGGGCAGAGAAGGACGGAGACACAAGATGAGCATCAACTACCAGACGCTGTCGTTCGATTATCAGCCGTGCCGGGAACAACGTGAGCAAGGTGCGCAACCCGGCGCGGAGCCGCCGGCGCATCCGGTGATCGTAGTCGGCGCGGGGCCGGTCGGTCTGGCAACGGCGATCGACATCGCACAGCAGGGCGTGCCCGTCGTGCTGGTGGACGACGACTGTTCGTTGTCCACAGGATCGCGCGCAATCTGCTTTTCGAAGCGGTCGCTCGATATTTTCGACCGGCTCGGATGCGGTCAGCGCATGGTGGACAAGGGCATTAGCTGGAACGTCGGCAAAGTGTTCCTGCAAGACGAACTCGTGTACACGTTCAATCTGCAACCGGAAGCCGGGCACAATCGGCCTGCGTTCATCAACCTGCAGCAATACTACGTCGAAGGCTTTCTGCTCGAACGCGCGCAGGCAATGTCGAATCTGGAGATACGCTGGAAGAGCAAGGTCGTGGGCATCGAACAGCGCGGCGCGCCCGGTTCGCCAGACGCCACGGTGACGCTGACGGTCGACACGCCGGACGGCCCGTATCCGCTGCGTGGCCGTTATGTGGTGGCCGCGGACGGATCGCGCAGCCCGATTCGCAATCTGATGGGTCTCGACAGCAAGGGCGTGACCTTCAAGGACCGCTTCCTGATTGCCGACGTGAAAATGGAAGCGGACTTCCCCACCGAGCGCTGGTTCTGGTTCGATCCACCGTTTCATCCGAATCAGTCGGTGCTGCTGCATCGTCAGCCGGACAACGTATGGCGGATCGATTTCCAGTTGGGATGGGACGCCGACCCAGTGCTCGAAAGAACGCCCGAGCGTGTCATTCCGCGCGTTCGGGCGCTGCTCGGCGAGGACGCGAAGTTCGAGCTGGAATGGGTCAGTGTCTACACCTTTTCGTGCTTGCGGATGGAGCGCTTCCGGCATGGCAACGTGCTGTTCGCGGGCGACTCCGCGCATGGCGTGTCGCCGTTCGGCGCGCGTGGCGCAAACAGCGGTGTGCAGGACGCGGAGAACCTCGCCTGGAAACTGGCGATGGTGCTCGCAGGTCAGGCACCGGACGCGTTGCTCGACACGTATGCAAGCGAACGCGAATTTGCCGCCGACGAAAACATCCGCCATTCCACGCGCTCGACAGACTTCATCACCCCGAAAAGTCCTGTGAGCCGCGTGTTTCGCGACGCCGTGCTGAAACTGTCGCGCGAGCATCCGTTCGCGCGGCAATTGACGAACAGCGGGCGCCTGTCGGTGCCGGCTGTATTGCGCGACTCTCCGTTGAACACCGCGGACGCCGATCCGTTCAACGGGCCAATGGTGCCGGGCACCGCGTGTGTCGATGCGCCGGTTCAGGTCGGTGCGCAAGCGGGCTGGCTGTTGCAGCAACTGGGGCAGCAGTTTACTGGTGTGCTGTTTTGCGGCGAGCAGCCGCTCGATTCGTCGGCGCGGGCCGCGCTCGACAGTCTGCTGAGCGGCCCGATTCCGCTGAAGCTGGTAGTGGTAATGCGTGGCGACATGCGAGAGATCACGCTGACAGGCGTACGGACGGTATTCGACCAGCAAGGTCTCGCGCATGCGCGCTACGACGCTCAACCTGGGACGTTCTACCTGATCCGCCCGGACCAGCATGTTTGCGCACGCTGGCGCAGGCTCGACGCTGCAGCAGTCGGCCATGCGTTGAAGCGCGCGTTGTGCGTGGAAGGCACGGCATAAGGGTGGCGTCCGGTTCAATCAGCAAAACGCCAGTTGTTCATAAAAGAAATCGTTGGAGACAGACATGCAATTGAATACGCAACCCAACCTCGCTCGCCCCGACGATTTCTACGAGGCGCTCATCGACATGCATCGTGATCTGGATGATGCGCAGAGCCAGTCTGCGAACGCGCAGTTGATCCTGCTGCTCGCCAACCACATTGGCGATCACGCCACGCTGCTCGAAGCCATGCAGCATGCGCGCGATGGCGTGATCGACACCGCTTCGCGGCACGCCGTAGCGCATCACTCGTTGGCGGCGTGAGGCTGGCTCGCTTCATTTCTTGCGCTGACCTCTGGCGCAAAAGCACGGCAGCTCAGGCCGCGCCACTTATCTTTACAGACTTAAGCCACCCAGTTCGACGAGACCGAACCCCTGATGGTCTCGCTCGCAGGTGCGCTTCGTAGTATCGGACTCCTCTTATCAAAAGCCTCGTGCCGCTCGGCCATACTCCACGGCGAATCGAACGAGGAACGATGAGATCGCATGCTGTGTGACGATCGGGCAAGCCAGATTGATTGGGGAGCTGAGTCCTCGTGCACTGCCGGTGGGAACTTTCCCGCGCCCGGCTGAGAAGAGACACGAGATGAAAATTTTTTTGATTAGTGACCTGGTCGTGCAGGAACTGGCGTCGATGCGGGTCGATGGAAAATGGCTGTCGCGCGAGCAGTTCGTGGAATCGGCGCTGTTCTGGATCTCCCGCTACGCGCCTCGCCTCACACTGCCCGAAGCGTTTTTCAACGAGATCGAACGCGATGCACTGCAAATCGCCGCGCAACTTGCGGAAGAACAGCAGGCACGCGGTGAAGACTCGTCGCTGGAGCAGTTATTCGGCGACTACCCGGCCGTCAACTACGCACATCCGCTGAACGCCAGGGCGCTGGCCGCGACGCTTGCAGCATGCCGGGACAAACTGGCCCGCAACAACGGCGCAATATCGCTTGCCGACGCAGTGTGGGCAAGGCAGTTCGCTGTGTGTACGAAAAGCACGCCTCGCCCGCCGTGCTGTCATTCCGCGTCGTGCGCAAGGAACTGCGATATCGCGCAGCGCGTGAATGAAGCTGACACGTCGCGCACCCCGCACACATTGGACGAGCCGACCACTTGACGCGTCGTTGAAGACAGTCTGGCGGTGCAGAGCGGATCGCGTACAGTCGCCACTCAATGTCCGTGATCGCACCCATCCGTTCGATTTTTCGCCGATGAATCCGCTACGTCCTGTCCCGCTGCCGCACGACGCTCCGTCCGACATTGGGCTATGGCGGGTGGACGTCGATTTCGGGGTGTCGCTCGACGCCGTGTCGTTCCATTCGATCAGCGACGACGAACGCAGTCGCGCTCGCCGCTTTCGCCGGCCCGAGGACGCGCTGCGCTTCGCCACCGTGCGCGCCGCATTGCGCGAAACGCTCGCCGCGCATCTGAATGTGACCGCCGCGGGTATCCGGTTCGCACTCGATTCAAACCGCCGCCCGCATCTCGCCGGTCCTGCCCGTGTCGATTTCAATGTGTCGCACGCTGGCACACATGGCTTGATTGCGATCTCGGCGGCGCGGCGCGTAGGGGTCGATATCGAGCAGTGCCGCGAGCCATTCGACTGGCGGTCCATCGCGGCGCTTACGCTCGATCCTGATGAAGCATCCTGCATCGGGCGCCTCGACCCGACGCGGCGCGTCGCCGCGTTCTACGACGCATGGGTGGCAAAGGAAGCGCTGGTCAAGACGACGGGTGTCGGCATCCCGCGCGGTTTGCATCACTTGACAGTATTGCCACGCGAAAGCGAAAGCGTCACCTTGCGCAAACACGTTCCCGACGATATGCGCGATGTCGCCGCGCAATGGATCATGGCGCCGGCGGGGTATGCCGCGTGTGTCGCATGGTCGACCGAAGCGTTCGAACGCGACCCGCATTAGCGCTTCTTTCCGTTTTTCATGCTTTGCTGCGCGGAGCGAGTCCAATGAATGACGCCCGCTCGCTTAAAACGCAACTAACCGTCAACCGCGGCTCGCGCCTCCGGATAAGATGGCGCAGAGGGGCGCAAGCAACGTCGCCCCAGCCTGTCTACAGACACTGTGCTCATTCCGCTAGCTCATGCCAACCCGACCACTCGATGCCGCCACGCCTGCGTCTCCCCCCGCGACAGCCGCACTCGCCGCCCAACGCCTGCCGACCCTGACGCTGGCGATTGCGCTATCGCTCGGCAGCGCCATCGCGCTTGGCCTTGCCCGCTTCGCCTATGCGCTGCTGTTGCCCGCGATGAAACTCGACCTGGGCTGGAGCTTTGCGCAAGCCGGCGCGATGAACACTGCGAATGCACTCGGTTACCTGCTCGGTGCGTTGGCTTTCCCGCGACTCGCACGCCGTTTCCCGGCGGGTGTGCTGTTCAGCGTGGGCTGCGCGGCAACGGCGGCTCTGATGGCCGGCAGCGGCCTGCTGGCCGACACGAACTCGCTCCTGGTACTGCGCGTGGTCACCGGCGTCAGCAGCGCCGCGATTTTCATTAGCGGCGGCGTGCTGGCCGCGCGGCTCGCATCGGCGCGGCCGGGCGATGCGGGGCTCGTGCTCGGGCTGTACTACGGCGGCACGGGATGGGGCATCGTGGCGTCGTCGGTACTGGTGCCGGTGACGCTGGTGAACGGCGCACACGGCTGGCAATTCGCGTGGTTTGCGCTCGCGGCAGCGTGCGCCGCGTTCGCGGCCGTCGCGATCGGCGCGGCGCGAAAAATCGAACGCGTGCAGGCGACCGCCTCGCCGGCTGCCCATGCGCAAGACCCGGTCGACGCGCCGCGCTGGCCGCGCTTTGTCGTTGCGCTGATCGGCTATGGCTTGTTCGGTGTCGGCTATATCGGCTACATGACGTTTATCGTTGCGTTGCTGCGCAACGCCGGTATGAGCGCGGCGGTAGTGACAGGCTTTTATCTGCTGCTCGGCGTGGCCACAGTCGTGTCGGCGCGCTTGTGGTCGACGCTGCTCGATCGGATGCGCGGCGGCCAGGCGCTCGCGGTGCTCAACGGTTTGCTGGCCGTCGCAACGCTGCTGCCCGCGCTGTTGACTCAGCCGTGGGTGGCGTTCGTGTCCGGCGTGCTGTTCGGTGCAACCTTCCTGTCCGCTGTCGCGTCGACTACGGCCTTCGTGCGTCACAACCTGCCGGCGAGCCATTGGGCGAAGGGGATCAGCGTCTTCACGATCGTTTTCGCATTCGGGCAGATCGTCGGGCCGATGGTGATCGGCTGGGTGTCGGACGGCGCAGGACTCGCGCGCGGTCTTGTCTACTCCGCGTTACTCCTTGCTGCCGGCGCGGTGTTCGCCGCGTGTCAGAAGCCTTTGGCCAAGGCCTGATAGGGCGTTTTCACCGACGCCGCAGCGTGCTCACAGCCGATCAAACCTGCACCGACGGAATGCTCTTCATGCATCGCAACGCAAACATCGACCGGCTGTGCCGGATGCCGGCGATGCGATACAGCTTCTCGCGCAGGAAGCGCTCATAGCCGGCCGTGCCTTGAACCGCGACCTTGATCAGATAATCGTATTCGCCTGAAATCAGGTAGGCGTCGATGACTTCGGGAAGCGCGGCGAGTTCCTCGCCGAACCGGACCAGTGTCTCGTCCTCGTGTCTATCCAGCGTCACCTCGATCAGCACCGTGTCCGACAGGCCCAGCCTGACCTGATCGACCAGCGCGACGTAGCCGCGTATCAGGCCGGATTCTTCCAGTTGCCGCGTGCGGTTCCAGCACGCCGTCGTGGACATGCCCACGAGATTGGCCAGGTCCGCATTCTTGATGCGGGCATTTTTTTGCAGCGCCCGAATGATTGCGACGTCGTGTTTGTCCAGCTGGGATTCTGTCAGATTCATGGCGCAGGGAAGGTTATGACGCCGTTCGCTGTCGGTTCGGAACGGTATCCCGCATTCTCTATTCTTTTTTGGATCTCCGCGAGAGCGGATTAACGCTGCTTCGGATCATCCTGCTAGCGGGCGAGCGAGGCGCGCACGAGCGCATGGTTTGGCGTCGCGTGACGTCTCATGCGTGCCCGATCGTTGCGCTGGCATCGAATGTCTGGGCAAGGCCGCGACAGGCTGCTTGCCACTCGCACGTTAAGCGCGAAACGTCTTGCCCAATTCCCGCTCGGCGAGCCGGAAGTAGTGCCGAAAGTTATAGACGAGCGGTGACCACTTCTCGGCATCGATATGATTGCCGTTCGTGACGAACGCTTCACTCGCGTGCACGCGCAGGATTTCGACTTCGGCCGCCACGCCGCCGCCTAGTTGCTGAAGTTTGTCGCCGCCTATCCTGTGAATATGGCGCACGCGTGCTTCCAGATGAACCGGACATTCTGCCGCGCGAAGCGGCTTCACCTGCTCGCTCTCGAGTTGAGTGAAGCCCGCCGCTTCGAACTTGCATTTCTCGAAGTGGAACTGCTTCGCCTTGATGTCCGGCACCGGATTCTTGCCGGTCAATGGCGCGAGCTTTTCGACCTGTTCCCACATGTCCGGCGACGGCACATTGACCACGCACTCCGCGTGACGCTCGAGGTTTTCAGCGGTCTTCGTCTCGTCGAGCAAACCCAGCATTAGCGTCCAGCCAAGCGCCCAGAACGACGACATGGGCGCGAGGTTGGTCGTGCCATCTTCGTTGAGCGAACTGACGAGCGCGACGGGCGTGCCGAAGTAAAGAATCTTTGGCTCGATGGTGTGGAACGTATGGTTAGCCATGCGATGTCCTTGCTGAGTTTCGTCGATGACGGGGCAACAAGCCGGCCTTGCGCCCGCTCACATTCGGCGAACGTTTGCAGCGGTCGGCATGTCGGTCCGAGTCATTCTGGAACTGCGCGTGCGGGATCGTTTCAGGTTGCGCTGAATGATGGGTGGGGGCGTAGTGTGGCGGCGGTGGGCAGCGCCTGGAGCCGCCAATTCGCACGGAGCGTGTGAAGTCGGCGATTCGGTCGTTGCGGACGTAGTCGGAACGACGTTTTTCAAATCGGTTTATAAATAAGACAAAATTTCGCAGTTCCCTGTCTTGGCGTATGTATCAGGAAGCCTGTCCAGCGTGCGCGGCGGTATATTTTTAACGTGCATTCAAGCCCGGGCCAACCGTTCGGATCGCGGGTTCAAGACCTTCGATCTTATGCGGCCACAAGCCGCGGTCGGGTATCTCGTCACTTTTAAATCAAGGTGGCACGCGAGCGGGTTCCAGCGCTACCCATGCTGGAAAACGCAAGCGCCGGGCGTGAACGCATGTTCCCGCAACGCTCATAGCGAGGACTGTAATGATGGCGGCAGTGCGTCGAGAAACAACGCAAGCATCTTTCACGACGACATCGGATTGACTTTCGCGTGCTCTCGCACTGCGCTGAGAATCTGCACATTACGATAGACGTCACGACAAAACTGCATGCCAATGTTGCCGGCGCCGTCGCTTGCGGTCGCGACGCCGATGGTGTGCTCGCGGCGCGGCGGTTCCGGCGGACAGACCTGAGCAGCGTCTACGGCTAGCGGGTCATCGGCGGAAGCCTCCATGATGCCGATGCCTTTGATCGACACCGCCAGATAGGGATCGGGGCCCTGCATGCCGTGGCTCGCTGCCACGTTGAAATTCACGTTGAGTTTCCAGAAACCTTCGCGAATATTTTCGTGAATGATGACTGCCCTCACGATATCCTGGTGAGACAGTGTGTGCTCGCTGTTTGCCATCGGTCCCTCCTGGCGTTGCGCACCGTGGTGCACACGCATGCAGATACGGCATCTACACAGGATATGGCATTTCGGCAGCAGGGGCGGCGATTTTTAACTGATCTTTTGCGCACCGCACATGTGGCGTCGTGGCTGAAGGTTGAAGCGGGATGTAGGCGAACTTTAGAAGAGTCAAACCGCCCGCGAATTGGGTGGACTGAAACGCGGCGGCCGTATGAGGCGGCGCCGCGCTGCGTGGAAATAATCAGGTGAACTGCCGATGCTTCAATGAAAGATCAGATACAGAATGACCAGAACAATCAGCGGAACGCCAAGCAACCAGCCGAGAAGATAAGGCATGATGTGATCTCCTTTCATATCGAAGTTTAAGTACGAAAATGAATGAGCATCCACCGTGCCTGCTCTTGTCATCACGACGCGTGTGAATGTGCAGAAGAAACGCAAAGTCCCGTCATCATGGGAGATTCTCGCGCAGCACGATATTGAATTGGACCGGTTTGACGTCGTTGAGCGCGTCACGCTTGTCGCGCACGTTGCGAAAAATGCGCAGGCAGTTGCCCACCATTGCCTGGGGTGTTTGCGTAATCAGTGCGTCCATTGTTCCGTCTATCAAAAGCGCTCGGGTGTCCGGCGTCAACCCGTGGCCGACGAACAGAATCTTCTGCTCTGAACGGGCTTCGACGATGGCGCGTGCTACGCCGTCCGATCCGCCGCCGCTGTTGTAAATCCCAGCGAGATCCGGGTGCTGTTCAAGCAGCTTGCGCGTTTGCCGATAGTTGCGCTCACTGTCATCGTGTCCTTCGCGCAAGCCGATCACGCGCACTTGTGGAAACGTCGATTCGATCAGATGGAGAAAGCCGATCTCGCGTTCTTCGTGCCCGCGATAGTTCAGACTACCCGCGAGCATCGCAATCTTGCCGGCCGGGCGCGGTCCCATGAAGCGCCCTAAAAGCAGACCCGCGGTGCGCCCCGCCGAACGATTGTCGATGCCTACATAAGCAAGCCTGCGCGCATTCGACAGATCCGAAATCAACGTAATCGCCGGCACGCCCTGGTCCGCAAGCGTATTCACTGCATCACGCACCACGGGATGTTCGAGCGCCATGAACACCACGCCGTCCGCGCGCTGTCCGTATTGCAGCAGACGGTCGGCCAGTTCGTTCGGGTTGAAACTCTCGACATAGTGGACCCGGCACTTCATACCCAATGCGGTCCACTGATCATGTGCGAAGTCGATGTAGTCGCCGAGCATGCGCAGGTAGCGATTAGTGCCGGCGGGTAGCAGGAACGCAATGCGCATGGGCCTGGCCGCGGACATCACGGGCGTTTGCGGCGTGAGCAGATAGCCGAGTTCCGCGGCGGCCTGCAGCACGCGCTGCGCGGTGACGGCACGCACGCCTTCTCGCGCATTCAGCACGCGATCTACCGTCGCGGTGGAGACACCGGCCGCGCGTGCGATATCGGGAATGCGCGCTCGTACCGCCGCGGTGAGGTGGGCAGAGTCGGACATGGTGTCCTTTGCAGAGTGAAATCCATCAAATCACATCAGGTTCGCGGTTTGACAGCACTTGCCGCGCACGCCTAGTCTTGCAGCTATCAGGCAATGCTTCAACACCGGGAACTGGAAATCACGGCGCTGCTGGCGATACTTGATGGATTTTGATGGATCGACAGTCACATCAATTATAAGCAAGGAGACACTCAGATGACCAACCTCGCGAGGCGCACGCTGCTGCGCGCGGCGGCCGCCCTCCCGGTGGCGAGTACGCTAGGCTTTCCCGCCATCGTGCGCGCCGCGTCCGGCCCGGAATTCGTGTTCAAGTACGGCAATAATCTGCCGCTGACCCATCCGTTGAACGTGCGCTCGCAGGAAGCGGCGAATCAGATCAAAGAGGCGTCCAAGGGGCGCATGGAGATCCGGATTTTCCCCAACAACCAGTTGGGCGGCGACACCGATATGCTCGCGCAGGTTCGCAGCGGCGGCATTGAAATGTTCACGCCGTCGGCGTTGGTGGTCTCGACGCTTGCGCCATCGGTCGCAATCAACGCGGTGGGCTTCGCGTTCAGCGACTACAGTCAGGTGTGGAGCGCGATGGACGGCCAACTCGGCGCCTATGTGCGTGCGGCGATGCAGAAGGCCGGCCTCGAGTCGTTCGAAAAAATGTGGGACAACGGCTTTCGTCAGACCACTACGAGCAACGGCGCAATAGCGAGCGCGCAAAACATGCGCGGACTGAAGATTCGCGTGCCGGTGAGCCCGCTCAGTATCGACATGTTCAAGGGACTCGGCGCGTCGCCCACGAGCCTGCAATTCAGCGAAGTCTATTCGTCGCTGCAAACGCATATTGTCGACGCGCAGGAGAACCCTCTGCCGATCGTGCAAGTGGCGAAACTCTACGAAGTTCAGAAGTACTGCTCATTGACCAACCACATGTGGGACGGTTACTGGTTCGTGTTGAATCCGCGTGCGTGGCAGCGTCTGCCGAAGGATCTGCAGGGCATTGCCAGCGACGCGTTTAATCGGGGCGCGCTGAAGCAGCGTGAGGACGTTCGCAAGCTCAATGAAGCAGCGGTGGCCGATTTGCAGAGCAAGGGTCTGGCGATCAATCGTCCCGCTCCGGATTCGTTTCGCGCGGCGCTGCGGCAGGCGGGTTTCTACGCCGGGTGGAAGAGCAGGTTCGGCAATCAGGCGTGGGATCTGCTCGAGCAGTCCGTCGGCAAACTCGCCTGAATGCGTGGTGAGCGCGAGTGTTTCGCGCGCGCGTCATGAGTGCGCCATGAGGCAATCATGAGCGTCAGGCAGCAGACGAACCGCGGTCACGCGCCGCGAGGAGACATCGGTATGGCGAATCACGCATTGCATCCAGCCGACGCCGCGGTGCCGCTGCACGCGGGAAGCGCGCCGCGCCGCTGGCTCAGGATATTCGACCGCGGCCTGATTGCGCTCGTCGAAGTGTGCGCGGCGGCGCTGCTCGCGGTTGAGATCGTCGTCATGCTGGCGGGCGTCGTGTTTCGTTACGCACTGCATCAGCCGCTCGTGTGGTCGGACGAGCTCGCCGGCATTCTGTTCCTGTGGCTCGCGATGCTCGGCGCTGTGCTCGCGCTCAGGCGCGGCGAACATATGCGGATGACGGCGCTCGTCAGCCGCCTGTCGCCGGAGCGGCGAGCGTTCGTCGATACGCTCGCGATCGCAGCGTCGATTGCATTGCTCGCGCTACTCGTTGCACCGGCTTACGAATACGCGTCGGGGGAAGCCGCGATCGTGACGCCCGCGTTGCAGATCAGCAATGCCTGGCGCGCGCTTGCACTGCCGATTGGCGCGGGTCTGATGCTGCTGGTCGGCGTGATCCGGCTCGCCCAGGTGAGCCGCGTGCGCGACGTGCTGATCGTCCTGTTGATCGCCGCGCTGCTCGGCGCGGTGGCCATGTTCGCGGGGCCCTGGTTCCAGACGCTCGGTAAAGCCAATCTCGTGATTTTCTTTGTCGGCGTGGTGGCAATTGGCATTTTCTCGGGTGTGCCGATCGGTTTTTCATTCGCGCTGGCGACGTTCGGATATCTCGGCCTATCGACCTTCACGCCGCTCGAAGTGGTGGTCGGTCGAATGGACGAAGGGATGTCGCATCTCGTGCTACTCGCTGTCCCGCTATTCGTTTTTCTTGGCTTGCTGATTGAAATGACCGGCATGGCGCGCGCGATGATCGAGTTTCTGGCGAGCCTCGTCGGACACGTGCATGGCGGACTTTCGTTCGTGTTGATCGGCGCAATGTATCTCGTGTCCGGCATTTCCGGCTCAAAAGTAGCGGACATGGCGGCTATCGCTCCAGTGCTGTTCCCCGAGATGAAAAAGCGCGGCGCGTCCGAGGGCGATCTGGTCGCGCTGCTTGCAACGACCGGCGCGCAAAGCGAAACCATTCCGCCGAGCATCGTGCTGATTACGATTGGCTCGGTCACCGGTCTTTCGATCTCCGCGTTATTTACTGCGGGGATGCTGCCAGGTGCCGTGCTCGCGCTCATTCTGTGTGTCGTGGTGTGGTGGCGCTACCGCAAAGAAGACCTGACCGGCGCACAACGTTTGAGCAAGGCGCAGATCGCGCGACTCTTTCTCGTGTCGCTCCCGGCATTGGCGCTGCCGTTCGTGATTCGCATGGCAGTGGTGGAGGGCGTGGCGACCGCAACGGAAGTGTCGACCATCGGCATCGCCTATTCGATGCTGATTGGCCTCTTTGTCTACCGGCGCTTCGCATGGCGGCGCCTTGGCCGCATGCTGGTGGACGCCGCCACGCTCTCCGGCGCAATTCTGTTCATTATCGGTTGCGCAACGGCAATGGCGTGGGCGCTCACACAGTCCGGTTTCTCACAGGACCTCGCAGAGTTGATGGGCTCGATGCCGGGCGGCGCGTACGGATTCCTTGCGGTGTCCATCGTGGTGTTCGTGATGCTCGGCAGCGTACTGGAAGGCATACCGGCAATCGTGCTGTTCGGCCCTTTGCTGTTTCCGATCGCGCGACTCGCCGGCGTCAACGAAGTGCACTATGCGATCGTCGTCATTCTTTCGATGGGCGTGGGGCTCTTTTCGCCACCGTTCGGCGTGGGCTACTACTCGGCGTGCGCGATCAGCAAGGTGAATCCCGACGCGGGCATCCGGCCGATTATCGGGTACATGGGCGCGCTGATCGTGGGCCTGATTCTGGTGGCGGCGATTCCCTGGATTTCTATCGGCTTCCTTTAAAGCGTCTTTGAGGTTTCTCTTTTCAGGTTCGGCAATCGGGCGCTGCGTGTCGTCGCGCCGGGGCGTCGCTCGTGCTTAAAAACTGGCAGCATCGGGAGAGTTTCATGAGTCGTTTCTTTGGCGAGATCCGCCAGGCGGGTTACGTGGTGCGCGATATCGAGGCTGCGATGGACTACTGGAGCCGCGTTCTCGGCGTTGGCCCGTGGTTCTACAATGAACGCGTGCCGATTGAACACTACACATATCGCGGGCAATCGTACGACGTGCATAACTCGGTGGCACTCGCGAATTCCGGCCCGCTGCAGGTGGAACTGATCCAGACGCGTAACAATGCACCTTCGATGTACCGCGATTTCCTCGCTGCGGGCAATACCGGTTTGCAGCACAACGCCTACTGGACCACATCGTTCGATGAAGACCTCGCGCGCCTCGAAGAACAGGGCTTCAAGGTCGCGATGAGCGGCGAAGTGGGCCGCAATGGCCGCTTCGTCTATTTCGACACGGAGAATCATCCGGGCACCGTGATCGAATTGTCGGAGGTTGCCGGGCCGAAAGGCAAACTCTTCAACATGATCTATGCGGCCTCGCGCGATTGGGACGGCCGCGAGCCGGTGCGCCGCTTTCCTGATCTGAGCACGCTATGAGCGCCATGGTGCAGTCTCATGTTCCGCGCGACGACACACTCGAAGCCGACTATCTGATCGAAACGCCGCTCGACCCGGCAAAAGTCGCCGACGTGATGGCCGGCGAGCAGTCGAGCGGAACCTTCGTGCGCGTGGCCAACGAAACCGACGCGCTCCGTGCGCGCAGTCGCGCAACGGTGCTGCGCATCGACGAACTCGAACCCGCGCTGCAGCCGAGCTTGCCGAACGCCTGGCTTGCGCGCCAGGGAACCCGAGGGCCCTGGCGGCGCGCGCGTATCACTTTGTCGTTTCCGATTGCCAACATCGACGCCAATCTGCCGACGCTTGCCGCCACCGTGGCGGGCAATCTCTACGATCTGGGCGAAGTCACCGGCATGCGCTTGCTGTCGCTGCGTTTTCCCGCGTCGTACCGTGCGCGCTTCGCATTGCCGCCGCATGGCGTGACAGGCACGCGAAGGCTCACGCAAGTGCCGGGCAGACCGATGATCGGCACCATCATCAAGCCGAATGTCGGGCTGAGCGCGGCAGAAACGGCGGCGCTCGTGCGCGACCTGTGCGAGGCCGGCGTCGACTTTATCAAGGATGACGAAGTAAGCGCCAATCCCGTCCATGCGCCGCTTGCCGAGCGTATCCGGGCAGTGATGCATGAAGTGCGCGGCTATCGGGAGCGCACCGGGCGCCCGGTCATGATCGCGTTCAATATCACCGATGATCTGGATGCCATGCGCCGGCACGCGGAACTCGTCGAGCGCGAAGGCGGAACGTGTGTGATGGCGAGCATCAACTGGTGCGGCTTTTCGGCGATCCAGTCGTTGCGCCGCTCCACGCCGCTGGTGTTGCACGCGCACCGTAACGGCTTTGGCATGATGTCGCGAGATCCGGCGCTCGGCATAGCGTTTCAGGCTTATCAAACGTTGTGGCGTCTGGCTGGCGTCGATCATATGCATGTGCATGGCCTCGCCGGCAAGTTCGCGCAAAGCGATGCCGAAGTGATCGAGTCTGCACGCGATTGCGCAACGCCTCTCGCACCAGCTTGCAACGACACTGTATTGCCGGCGTTCTCGTCCGGCCAATGGGCAGGCACGGTGCAGCCGACATTCGACGCCGTGCAATCCACGGATCTGCTGTTCATGTCCGGCGGAGGGATTCTCGCGCATCCCGATGGTCCCGCCGCGGGCGTGACGAGCGTGCAGCAGGCATGGGCGGCGGTGCAGGAGCGCACGCCGTTGCCAGTGTACGCAGAACATCATCCGGAATTGCGGCGCGCGCTCCAGTTTTTCGGCGGTCGCGCTTGAGCGCGACACAGGAGCCGCCCATGAGCGAGACGACCCGCGACGCCCGCCACGACCGGCCCGCCTACGGCTTTTACGGCGACGACTTCACGGGCGCCACCGACACTCTCGCGCATCTCGCGCGCGCCGGACTGCGCTCGATGCTGTTCTTCGCGCCACCGGATGCTGCGCGTCTCTCCACGCTCGGCCGGCTTGATGCGGTGGGCGTGGCGGGTGCCGCACGCTCGATGCGGGCGGAAGAGCAGCAACGTGAGCTGACGCTTGCCGGCGCTGCGTTGGCGGCGTTGGGCGTTCGCATCATGCATTACAAGGTGTGCTCGACGTTCGACAGCGCGCCTGACACAGGGAGCGTTGGCGTGGCGATCCGCACGTTGCGGCAGTACTGCGCGAGTCCGCTCGTGGCCGTGGTCGGTGGTCAGCCGAATCTGCGCCGCTATTGCGTGTTCGGGGAACTCTTTGCAGCTGCGGGCGCGGACGACGAACAGCAAGCCATTTACCGGATCGACCGTCATCCTACGATGAGCCGGCATCCCGTCACGCCGATGAACGAGGCGGATCTGCGTGTGCATTTCCGGCAGCAAGGCGTGGAAAACGTGCAATCGATCGACTGGCGTTGCTATGCCGACGGCGACGATGCTTTGCACGCCGAAATTCAGCGCCGGCTCGATCGTGGCGCCGACGCCGTGCTGTTCGATGTTCTCGACGATCAGCATCTGAAGTCGATTGGGCGCGAGTTGCGGCGGCGCGCTGCGATGTCCGCACCGCTGCTGGCGGTGGGCGCGAGCAGCGTCGCACAGGCCTATGCGTTAGCGTCGGATGACGAGAGCGGATCGCCTCGCATGCCAGCCAAACGGTTCGCGCCGCTGGCACGCGCTCGTGGTCCCGTGTTCGTGCTGGCGGGAAGTCTTTCACCGCTCACGGCGGTGCAGATTGGCGCGGCGCAATCGTACCTGCGGGTCGAACTCGATCCGCTAGAAATGACCGGCGAGGGCGCTTGCGGGTATCTTGATTCGCTCGTCGCCGCTATTGCCGACGCGTTGCGCGACGGCCGCCACGTGCTCGCGTTCACCACGCGCCGTACAGCGCAGGCACAGGAGGGCAACTGGAATAGCGGCGCGTTGGCGCGCCTCGCGAAGGTGTGCGCAACCTTGTTGCAGCGTGTTCTCGCGGCGGTAAAACTCGAACGTATCGGCATTGCAGGTGGCGACACGTCGAGCTTTGCCGTGCGCGGGCTCGATGCCTGGGGCTTGTCCTATCTGGCGCCGCTCTCCGCAGGCGTGACGGTATGCCGTCTTCATGCGGATCGCGCTGATCTCGACGGCATGGAGATCATGCTCAAGGGTGGTCAGATGGGCGACGCCGAACTGTTCGAGCAACTGCTCGACGGCTATCCCCGCGACAGTGCAGGCGCGAGCGGCTAGCCGCTATCCGTTATCCGCAAAGCCTGGATACAGCGTCATGCCGCCGTCGACGAACAGTGTCGTGCCCACCACATAGTCGCTTTGATCCGACGCGAGCCAGACCGCCGCGTTGCCGATATCTTCCACGTTGCCGACACGGCCGTAGGGAATCAATTCGAGCAGTTTTTTCAGCGCGGCGTCGGAGTCCCACGCCGATTTGTTGATTGGCGTGCGAATCGCACCCGGCGCGATTGAATTGACACGAATACGCTCGGGCGCGACTTCCTGTGCGAGCGACTTCATGAACATTTGAATGCCACCCTTGGATGCCGCATAGTTGACATGACCCGCCCACGGAATGATCTCGTGCACCGAGCTCATGCAGATGATCTTGCCGAGTGCTTTTGACACTGGGCGCGATCCACGTCGGCGGAATTCCTTGACGGCCGCTTGCGCAGTGAGAAATTGTCCCGTCAGATTAGTGGCAATGACGGCTTGCCAGTCATCGAGCGTCATGTCGGCAATAGCGCTGTCTTTCTGCATGCCTGAATTAGCGACGACGATATCGACGGTTCCGAATTCCGCGCGGCAGGCATCGAACATCTGCTCGATCTGACTCGGATCGGACACGTTCGCCTGAACGGCAAGTGCGGCACCGCCTGCGTGCCTGATTTCCTCTGCGAGCTTTTCTGCTGCTTCGGCGTGCGAATGATAATTGAGCACCACGGCTGCACCGGCGGCGGCCAGTGCCTGGGCAACACCATAACCAATGCCCGAACTGGCGCCCGTAATCAGCGCCACCTGGTTCGCGAGTAACTTTTCCATCGCATGCTCCCGGCGTGACGACGTGAAGGCACGAAAGTGTTTCTGGGATTCACATGATAAGGCCGCCGGATGACCGCGCAGTGAATCGCGTCGGTAGCCGGCGGCCTGTCCGGATCAATCGAGGATCCGGATGCCCGAACTCGCGGTCGGCTATATGACGCCCGTCACCAACAGCACGATCACGACGATGACCACGATACCGATGCCGCCGGTCGGGCCGTAGCCCCACGAACGGCTGTGCGGCCACGACGGAAACGCACCGATGAGGAGGAGAATCAGCACGATCAGAAGAATAGTTCCCAACATATTAATGACCTCCGCTTGGTTGACAGGACCTGCCTTTCGACAGCCACGCATGCCCGCTTTGTCGCTTTCCAGACGAGCTTGCGAAAGGCAATATCGATGGTTCGGGGTGAGCAAACGTCGTGCCACGGGTTTCCCATCCGAGCTGGTTCCGCTCGGACCGGCGCTCGTTGCCATCCGCCTCAAACTTCGAGAATGCGAAACCTTTGCAGGGTATCGATCTGAAACTGCTGGCAGCGCGCGCGGTATTCGCGGCACAGGCGCTCTGCGACGGCAGCGTCGCCCGCGCGAATGGCATCGATGATGGCGCGATGTTGTGGCGCGGGCATTCCGGTCAAAGGGGTGAGGCGCAACGTCAGGTCGCGCACGCGCCGGATCTGATCCCAGCATTCGTTCACGATTTGCGTGAGGCGCGGATTGCCGCCGAGTTTGAGCAGATGCCTATAGAAGGCCTCGTCTGCGGCGCTCCAGGCGCTGGCGTCGTTCCGTAAGAGCGCGCGGTCCATCGCGTTGCAGGCCTGCTCGAACGCGGCGAAGTCTTTCATGCGCAGTTTCGCACTCGCGACGACGCTTGCCGCCGTTGCCTCCAGGCTCGTCTGTACCTGATAGATCTCTTCGATGTCCGCAAGCGACACCTGCCGCACGCGAATGCCGTGACGCGGCACGATTTGCAGAAGATTTTCCTTCTGCAAACGGATCAATGCTTCGCGGACTGGCGTTCTGCTGACGCCGAACAGGCTGACCAGATCGCGTTCAAGGAGCTGCATGCCCGGACGAAACTCGTTGCTGAGAATTTTCGCGCGGAGCTGCTGGTACACGGTGTCCGTAGAAGTTTCGCGCGGGCTGGGCATGGGGACGTTCTGGTTCGCCTGAGAGAGTGCGGCAGGGTGGCCGCTGCGGATTCGGGTCGATACAGATTATAGGCGGGTGCAATTGAGCGCCCGTGCAACACGTGCGGGCGACGTTCCGGAGGGCGGTTTGGGTTGCGCTGACGCCGCTGCGTTCGGATAAACGGCGCCGTTAAGCGATGGGTTGGTGGTGTGGTGGCAAACAGCGTCACCAATAAAACACGAGTGGTCAGAACTGCTTTAACAGGCAAAAACCCGGCACACCGATGAGAACATTAGGCGCGAGAGACCGGCGCGTGCGGACCGTCGGCGCTATGCTTCGATTAGCTCAATACTGCGTCAGCAACGAGCGGCACGGAGAGTCAACGAATTGAGCAGTCGCTCTGCAAACGCTGACTTCGGCTGGTCTTTGGCGATTGGTGCGAAATAGCGCCGATGGCTGGGAAATCGTTAAAAGGAAACGATCTCTGATTTCCAGCCGCTCGTGAAGCGATAACATGGATTGGCTGCCTGACGACCATTACAGATTGCGTGCCGCCTCAAACCGGTCCAATTCTCCCAACAGGTCCTTGATCTGAAAGGTCTGCATCTGCGTTAGCGGAAATTCTTCCTGTATGCGCTGTAGCCTTTTACGCCAGTAATCCGGCGGAATCACCGGCTGTCCCCTGAATGCTTTTAGAGAAGGCACCATCACCCGGGCGACGTGCGCTATATCATCATCCATTGTCATTTGTTAACCCCCGTGAGCCCTCGGTCTTTAATTCTCATTGTTATACAGTGCGTCAGGGTGAAGCGAGTTGGAGTCAGTCCAGGTCAGCGACGCTAATATTAAAAAATCAGCGTCGTGTGGTCAAGGAATTAAAAAGATAATCGTCGCACTGCGGCATCGATATGGCTTTGGGTAATCTAAAGCATAGCGACCGTGCGGCGATCCGGTTATTTCATTGTCAGCGCGTTGTCGAGCGATAGCCTGCTCACACCAGCTTATCGGGAGTATGCGCGATGGCAAGGCCTCAGCCCTTCATCACCGATCCCAGACCTCATCCGGTAAGGGCAAACCGGCAAGATCTTCCGACGTTAGCGGACGATCCACCTTCACCCCTTCGCTTTCAAGCATCAACATGACCTGCCTCGTATGTTGCGCGCTATGCCAGGCAGTCCGTTCAAGTACTTCATGCATCGGACGTCGGCCGTAATAAGTCGGCACGTCGTAAGCAAGCGAACGATCTGTTTCGCCATCCCACCACTCGCGTAAGCGCGCCCTGACGCTCTGTCCCCAGACCGCGATCTCTTCCGGTCCCCACTCGGCGGGCGGCACCTCATCGAAACCCTCAAATCGCAGCTCCGTCTGCTGTGCCGCTTGAATACCCATCTCCGCCACACGGAAGACATGAAAGGTCAGCCCGGCCGGCGTGCGGTTCCGGTTCCTGAACGGCTGTGTAAATGCAGGACCGCTGAATTGCCGTGCGTAGCGCGCGTTGGATTCGAGGACAAGCTCAAGGCGTTGGACCAGCTCGGTAGGGGACAAAGGCTCCATGGCCTTCGTCTTCAGATCGAGGAACTTGATGACGTCATTGATCGTTTGACAGAAGGTGTATTTCCCGCCGAGCGCCACCACCGGCACGCTGCGTGCGCCGAGCGCTGCGAGTTGCTCGCGGCCGTCGGGATCGTTGTGCACGTCGATCGATTCAAATTCAATTCCCTGTTTGGTCAGAAACTCTTTCGTGCGCAGACACGACGAGCAGCCGGGCTGCCAGAACACTTTGATCTTTGCATGGGTCGCGGTTTGCATGGCGTTCTCCTCCAGACGGTTCGCCTCGGACGGGGCGGGGGTTCATGTCATTGTTCCCCCGCCGCACGTCGACGCAAAGCAGTGCTTGACCATGCCGTCATCGCGAACGACGATGGCAGGATGGACGCGCAATGTTCGAACCTCAGTGAGACAGCATGGCCACTCTCGATCCGCTTTCACTCCGGCTCTTTATCAGCGTCGCAGAGGCCGGTACGATCGCCGCGGCCGCGGAGCGTGAGCATATTGCTGCGGCAGCAATCAGTAAGCGAATCAGCGAGATTGAAGCGCAACTTGGCATCGCGCTTTTGCGGCGCACCAATAAAGGCGTCGAGGCAACGGCCGCCGGCCAGCGTCTCGTTGCATTGGCCCATCGTGCACTGCATGAACTGGACGACATTGCCGTGCACATGCGCGATTACGCGAGCGGCGTGAGCGGTCTGATCCGGCTTGGGGCAAACGTGTCGTCGGTCGTGCAATTCCTGCCACGAGAGATTCAGTCGTTTGCGCGCCAATATCCACGTATTCACATTCAGCTCGAAGAGAAGTCGAGTATCGGCGTGGTGAAGGCCGTCGCCGAAAATGCGGTGGATATCGGCATCTTCACGTCCGTGCCGCACGGCTACGATGTGCAGACCTTCCCTTACCATCATGACCGTCTGGCGCTCGTCATACCGCCAGATCAAGCGCTGGCGAGACATCAGTGCGTTGCTTTCGCCGATACGCTCGATTTCGAGTATGTCGGCCTGCCTCCTGATACGGCGATCAGTCAGCAACTCACGCGCGCCGCGCATGAGCATGCGCGGTCGGTCAACCTGCGGATTCAGGTGACTGGCTACGACGCGCAATGTCTGATGATTGCCGCGGGTCTCGGACTTGGCGTGATGCCGCATGCAGTGGCGCAGCACCAGGCGCAAACTCTCGGGTTGTCGGTGGTTTCACTGACCGACGCATGGGCCGAGCGCGAGTTGTTGCTCGCGGTACGCTCCCTCGCCGCGTTGCCGGTTGCCTGCAGTCTGCTGGTCGCGCATCTGCGGCGCGGGTGAGGGCGGCGCAGCACTTCACTGAAGTAAGCGTTTCCCTTTGTGTCGTCGCGCGAAAGGCGGTGCTAGCATCGTGACATGAGAGCAAGACGCGTTGCGTGCGAAGCAAAGTTCGCTCTACCGGGTCGCATTGCCGCGTCTACGGGCGCCGCGAGGAGAAACGTCGTGTCAGATCGCAAACCGTCCGCGTCGCCACGCATGGCGAAACGCCCCGCAGCGGAACAGATCGCGCAGGTGGACCCGCCAATCGAAACGCGCAACGGCAACTCGTCGCAACAGGCCTACGAAAGCCTTCGGCGCAAAATCATCGAAAGCGAACTGGCCCCGGGCTCTTACCTGCTGGAGCAGGAACTCGCGTTGATGCTCGGCGTGAGCCGCACGCCGATTCGCGAAGCCGCGATCCGGCTGCAGGGTGAAGGTCTAGTCGAAATCGTACCGCGCCACGGAATCCGAATCGTGCCGACGTCGGTGTCCGATATCAGTCATATCTATCAGGTGCTGATCAGTCTGGAATCCACCGCTGCTGCGTTGGTGGCGGCGCGCAGCGACGCAGACCTCACTCCGTTGGAAAACGCCTGCCAGCAGATGACGGCGGCACTTGCCTCTCAGGACATGCAGGCGTGGGCTCAAGCGGACGAGGCGTTCCACGAGGCACTCGTGCATCTGGGGGGCAACGCGCGCCTCACGCAGGTGGTGATGAACTGCCGCGATCAGGTTCATCGGGTCAGGCGCTTTACGCAGCAGCTTCGCCCACACCCGCAGCCAAAGAAATCGATCGCCGAGCACTACGAAATTATCGAGGCGATGCGTCGCGGCGACGCAGCGCGCGCGAGCCGTTTGTACCGCGCACATCGCGAACGTGGCTGGCGGGAGCAGACTGCGGTGCTGCAACAGCACGGAATACATCAGGCTTGAATCATGAGGATCGATTCGCTTCAGACGGGTAAACCCAGCCTCTGATGTCCGTCGTTCTTCTGTACTTTTGCCGATTTAATGCATACATTAACTTACACAGTAATCGGATTTGCCTGATTCGACGAGTCCGTTTGTTGTCCCGTTGCCGGCGCAGGAAAGTTCGGAGTCGTAGTTTTCCTGGCGCGCGGCGGCATAACAAAAAGACGGCCCACTGACCGTCAACCGTGGATGGAGACAAACCACATGGAAGCGATTCGCAATGTCGCGCGAGGCATCGGTCTGCGCGTCTGTCTGAGCGCGTGCCTGGCGCTTGCGGGTGTCGGCGCACACGCGGCCACGCTGACGGTCACGCACTGGGGCGACGGCATGTACGGCGTGCCTTTCGCAGTGGCGCTCGACAAAGGCTATTTCAAGGACGAGAAAGTGGACGTGACGGGCTTCATTACGTCCGAAGGCGGCGGCACGAGTATCCGTAACGCGATGGCGTCGGAAATTCCTTATGGCGAAGTCGCGCTACCCGCCGCGATTGCAGCGGTGAAGCAGGGCGTGGATCTGACGATCGTGCATGGCGGCGTGCAAAGTCTCGGAGACCTCGTCTGGGTCGAATTGAAGAACGGCTCGATCTCCAACATCAAACAGATGAAGGGCAAGACGATCGGCTATAGCAGTCCCAAGTCGACCACGGACATGATCTCCACCATTGCGCTCGATCGCGTCGGCCTGCTCGGTCAGGTGCAACGCAAACCGGTTGGCAGTTCGAGCGGGATGCTCACTTCGTTGCAACAGGGTGCGGTGGATGTCGGCTACATGACCGAGCCGTCATATAGCGCGAAGAAAGAGGGGCTACGCATTGCGTTCCGCTCGAATGATGTCGTGCCGAATGAGACGCAGACGGTCGGCATTGTGCGCACCGATTATCTGAAAGCGCATCCTGACGTGATACGCGGGATCATTGCGGCGCGACGCAAAGCAGTGGTCTATATGGCGGCCCATCGCGCCGAGGCGGCTCAGATTCTCGCGAAAGAGTACAAGCTGGACCCGGCGGTCGCGGCATCGGCAATCAACAATGTGCTCGATTCCGACCCGAAGTACTGGAGCGAAGGCAGCCTCGACTACAAGAGCATGGACGAAGTCCTGAAAGGCCTGGTACTCGTCAAGGCTATTCCGGAGGGTCCGTTCGACTGGTCGAAGATCGTCGACGAATCCATGTTGCCGGCCGATCTGCGCAGCAGGAAGTGAGGAATCGATGAGCGCTCTATCACGTCACAAGCCGAATATCTCCGTTGTCGCACCGAGTGCGTTATCGCCTGACGGCAAGCGCGTTCAGGCAACGCTCACCGACGTCACCCGTATCTATCACGGTGGGGACGGGAAGCCGCCCTTTCATGCGCTCGGTCCAGTGAGTCTCGAATTGCGAGCGGGGGAGTTCTTCTCCGTCGTCGGACCATCGGGGTGCGGCAAGTCGACATTGCTGGACGTGCTCGCCGGTCTGAATCCGGCGAGTGGCGGCACGGTGACATTCGAAGGCAGGCCGGTTGGCGCGCAGGTGCCCGATGGCGTGGCCGTCGTGTTTCAGGAGGACGCGAGTTTTCCGTGGCTCAACGTGTTCGACAACGCGGCATTCGCTGCGCGGCAGGCCGGCGTGGCGGAAACGGAAGTGCGCGAACGGGTCGATCACGCGCTTTCGTTCATGGGCCTCAAGTCGTTCGCCAAAGCGTATCCGGCGCAACTGTCGGGCGGCATGCGGCAACGTGTGTGCATCGCACGAGCAATGGTCGTGCGTCCCCGCCTGATGCTGCTCGACGAACCGTTTGGCGCGCTCGACCAGCAAACGCGCCTGCTGATGGGCGACGAAACGCTGAAGCTGTGGCGCGATACCGGCGCAACCATTCTGCTGATCACGCATTCGATCGACGAGGCCGTGCTGCTATCCGACCGGATCGGTGTGATGTCGGCGTGCCCTGGCCGCTTCATTGCGACGATCGAAACCGGCTGGCCGCGCATGCGCGACAGCACGACCGCGCTCGACGCACGCTTCGGAGAACTGACGGCCCAGGTGTGGGGCCTGCTGCGTGAAGAGGCGCTCAAGGCGCTCGGGAGTCAGCAATGAATGCCGCTGCGCGCTGGCGATTCGGGCTCGTCGTCGGCCTCATTGCGCTGCTCGAAATCGCGAGCCGGGCGGCGTGGATCAACCCGGTGTCGTTCATCCCGCCATCGAAGATGATCACGAGCGCGGTGCAACTGCTGCTTTCCGGACAATACACAACGGATATTCTGCAAACGCTCGGCACCGCGCTGCTTGCGATTGCGCTTGCGGTGGTGGTGGGGTTCGTCGGCGGCGTGTTGCTGTTCCGGCTGCCGCGCGTGCGCCGTGTGCTCGATCCACTGCTGTTGTCGTATTACGCGGTGCCCGTATTCGTGCTCTATCCGATCCTGATCGTGGTGTTCGGTTTGAACCGTTGGCCACTCGTGGGCATCGGCTTTCTCTTTGCGGTTGTCGCAATGGCCGTGAATACACTCAATGGCCTCGAACGCGTACCGCGCGTGCTGATGCGAACGGCCCGTGTATGCCGCCTGAACACGTTCGACGAAATCCGGCTCATCACCTTGCCGTCGAGTCTGCCTTTTGTTTTCACGGGCATCAAGCTCACGGTGGTGTATGCGTTCATCGCGGTCGTGGCCGGCGAATTCGTGCTGTCAGGTTCGGGATTCGGCTACCAGATCGCGTTTGCGTACAACAACTTCGACAATCCCACCATGTACGGTCTGATGGTGTTGATGCTGCTCTTCGTCGGCACGCTGAATGCGCTGCTGCGCACGGCGGAAGCGCGGCTTTACCGGCGTATTCGCAGGGAGGCCGCATGAGTACGATTGTCGTAGCCCATACCGCGAGACCCAGGCACGCGCGGCGCTGGCTGGACGGTCTGGCGCTGGTCATCGTGCTGATTGTGTTGTGGCAGATGATGAGCGTCGTGCTCGGACCGGATGCCGTGACCACACCGTGGCGCACCGTGCAGCGCGCGATCCACATTGTCAGCGATCCGGACTTTCCGGCGAGCCTGTATGTCACCGGCGTTGCGTTCGGTTCCGCGTTTCTGATCTCGGCCGTATGCGGCGTACTGCTCGGCATGCTGCTCGGCATGCGCAAGCTGGCCGCCGACGTGATGGAACCGCTGATGATGGGCTTCTATTCCATTCCGAAAGTCACGTTATATCCGGTGGTACTGCTCGCGTTTGGTCTCGGACTGTGGGCGAAGATCGTATTCGGCGTGATGCATGGCGTCGTGCCTATCACGATCTTCACGATGAACGCCGTGCGTAACATGCCACCCATCTATACGCGGGCGGCGCGCACCTATCGCCTGAGTCCCGCCGCCTTTGCTCGCCATGTTCTGCTGCCCGCATGCGTGCCGGAAGTGGTCGCGGGCTTGCGGATCGGCTTTTCGCTGACGCTGCTCGGCACCTTGATCGGCGAGATGTTCGCGTCGCAAAGTGGTATCGGCCATATGTTGATGATCGCGATGAATCGCAGCGAAACGAGCACGATCATGGCGCTTGCGCTGATGTTGTTCGTCTTCGCAACGCTCGTCAATCTGCTGTTGCTCGCGTGGCAGCGGCGCCTTACACATAGCAACTGAGCGGGAGATGTCGATGAGTACTTCAGAAAAGCTGAAAGAGATTCTCAAGAGCGGCCGTTTCGTGGTGGCGCCCGGCGTGTTCGACATGTTCTCGGCGCGTGTAGCCGATCGCCTGCCATTCGCCGCGCTGTACATGACGGGATATGGCGTATCCGGTTCCTATCTCGGCGTCGCCGATGCGGGCCTCGTCAGTTATGCCGATATGGTTGGACGTGCGAGGCAGATCGCGGAAGGCATCGGCAAGCCGCTGATTGCGGACGCGGACACCGGTTTCGGCGGCCTCATCAACGTGCGCCATACCGTGCGAGGTTACGAAGCGGCGGGCGTGCAGGCGATCCAGATGGAAGATCAGGTGATGCCGAAGAAATGCGGTCATACGCAAGGTCGCCAGGTGGTGCCGCTCAATGAGATGTTGAAGAAGATCGAAGTCGCATTGGAGGCGCGCCGTAGCGACGACATGCTGATTATCGCGCGCACGGATTCACGCACCACGCTCGGTCTGGATGAAGCGATCAAACGCGCGAAAGCTTTCGCAAAGGCAGGCGCGGATATCGTGTTCGTCGAGTCGCCCGAAACGGCGGAGGAATTCAAGCGCATTGGCGGTGAGCTGGCGGATACGGGTGCATGGATTTTCGCCAATATGGTCCCGACCGGGCGCTCGCCCGTCGTACCGAGCGCAACACTGAAGGAGTGGGGTTTCAGCATCGCGATCTATCCGTCGATCGGCATGGCCGCCGCCACCGCCGCACTGGATGGCGCCTACCGCCATCTGCTCGAACATGGCGATTCGGTCGACCTGAAAGTCCCTTCGTACACGATGGATCAGTTGCATGAACTCGTCGGCTTTCCCGACGTGTGGGAGTTCGAAAAGCGCCACGCGCAGGCCAGCGAGGCCGCATGATGAGTACGCCACGCACGCTGTTCGACAAACTGTGGGACAGCCACGTCATCGCGAATCTGCCTGGCGGTATCGACCTGTTGCAGGTGGATCGCAACCTGATGCATGAATTGACGGGTGTGGAGGCAATACGCGTACTCGAAGCGCGCGATCTGCCTGTCAGTCATCCCGAGTTGACGTTCGCTACGCTCGACCATGTGATTTCCACGCAACCAGGCCGCAGGGCAGGCGACGCGGACTGGAGCACCACGATGGTGGACGCACTGCGCGATCAGGTGGGGAAGCACGCCATTCCGCTGTTCGATATTGGTGCCCAAGGCAATCAGGGCATCGTTCACGTCATTGGGCCGGAGCTTGGCCTGTCATTGCCCGGAACGTTGATCGTCTGCGCGGACAGCCATACCTGTACGCACGGTGCAATGGGTGCGCTTTCGTTCGGCATCGGCTCGACGGAACTGGTTCACGTGCTCGCCACGCAAACCGTGCGGCAAAAGAAGCCGCGCACCATGCGGGTACGCATTCACGGCACGGTCGCGGGAGGCGTGACGTCGAAAGACATGATTCTCTACGTCATCGGTGCGCTCGGCGCGGGCGCCGGCACCGGTTACGCGGTGGAGTTTGCCGGCGAAGCGGTCGAGGCGCTGTCCATCGAGGCGCGGCTCACGCTGTGCAATCTGACTATCGAACTGGGCGCGAAATTTGGCCTGATTGCGCCGGATGAAAAAACCTTCGCTTATTTGCGAGGCCGTCCTTATGCCCCGCAAGGCGCGGACTTCGACGCTGCACTGAAAGACTGGAAAGCGCTCGCCACGGACCCGGATGCGCCATTCGATCGTGAAGTCGATATCGACGCAACGAAAATCGGCGTGCAAGTGACGTGGGGCACGAGCCCTGAACACGTAATCGCCATCGACGCCGAAGTGCCCGACCCATCGAATGAATCCGATCCCGCGCGGCGCGAAGCATTGCAACGCGCGCTCGACTATATGGGCGTGCACGCGGGGCAGCATCTGAATGAACTTCACGTGGACCGCGTATTCATCGGGTCCTGTACCAATAGCCGTATTGAAGATCTGCAGGCGGCAGCGCGCGTGGTCGCCGGCCAGCACGTGGCCGAGGGCGTTCAGGCGTGGGTGGTTCCTGGTTCGCTGAGTGTGGCGCGCGAAGCCGAGAGACAAGGTCTCGCGCAGATCTTTCGCGAAGCCGGTTTCGATTGGCGGGAACCGGGCTGCTCGATGTGCGTCGGCGCGAACGGCGACGTGGTCGGGCGGGGCGAGCGCTGCGTATCGACTTCGAACCGGAACTTCGTGGGTCGTCAGGGACCGGGCGCACGTACGCATCTCGCCAGCCCCGCCGTGGCCGCCGCGAGTGCGCTGGCGGGACATATCGCGTCGCCCGCAGCGTTGCAGACAGGAGTCGCGCAATGAAAGCGTTCACGGTGGTCAAAGGACCTGCTGCGCCTTTGCTGCGCAATAACGTCGATACGGATCTGATCATTCGCATTGAACGCATTGCGCAACTGGTGCGCGGGCAACTCGGGCCGTGGCTCTTCGAAACGCTACGCTATCGTGAAGGTGGTCCCGACCAGGGCGAGCGCGAAGACTTCGTGCTTAACCAGCCGGCTTTCCGGCATGCATGCATTCTGCTCGGCGGTGCCAATTTCGGTTGTGGCAGTTCGCGCGAAATGGCGGTGTGGGCGCTCGAAGAGTTTGGCATTCGCTGCGTGATTGCCCCTTCGTTCGGCGATATCTTTTACAACAATTGTCTACAGAACGGCTTGCTGCCAATCTGCCTCGACGCCGCGCTGATCGGGAAGATCGCGTCGGTGGCCGCCAATGGAACACTCGTCGAAGTCGATTTGCGAGAGCTGAAAATTCGCGCCGCCGGAATCGACGAGATACCTTTCATATTCGATCCTGCCCGGCAGTCGCTCATGCTCGAAGGGCTTGACGAAGTCGATCAAACGCTGCGCCTTGCCAGCACGATCGATGCGTTTCGCCGCGAGGATCAGGTGAAACGCGGTTGGGCTTACATGAAGTGACATCACGCGTCCGGTGCGCATCGCGTGGCCGGATCTTGCCCGATTCAATCTACCGGAGCAGCACTGTGAGCCGTTCAGCACATTTCAGGGAATTGTTGAAGTCGCCGCCATTCGTGTGTCTCGGCGCGCATGATGCCGTGACGGCGAAACTCGCCGAGCAGGCAGGCGCAAAAGCGCTGTACGTGAGCGGGTTCGCAGCCTCCGCGATCGTTGCAGGGCAGCCGGACGTGGGCCTTTTGACGCAAACGGAAATGTTCGAGCATATTCGCCGTATCTGCCGCGTCACTACGCTGCCTGTTTTCGCGGACGCCGATACCGGCTATGGCGGCATTCTCGACGTGCAGCGCACCATTCGCCTGTGGGAAGAAGCCGGCGCGTCCGTGCTTCATCTGGAAGATCAGGCGGTGCCAAAAAAATGCGGGCACTTCGCCGGCAAGCAGGTCATTCCCACGGAAGAGATGCAGGCGAAATTGCGCGCCATGCTGGCCGCGCGCACCGATCCCGACTTCTTCGTCGTCGCGCGTACCGATGCCATCGCGGTGACCGGCCTCGACGACGCGATTCATCGCCTCCAGGCTTACGCAGAAGCCGGAGCGGACGGTTTGTATGCGGACGCGCCGGAAAGCATCGAACACATGCAGGAGATCGTGCGCAGGCTGAAGCCGTTGGGTAAGCCAATTCTCTTCAACATGGCGCGCTCGGGAAAAAGTCCGTATCTCACACTCGATCAGGTGTACAAACTAGGTTTCGATTACGCTTTGTGTCCGATCGAGCCGATGTTCGCGATGCACAAGGCCGTCAAGGAAATGATGGAAATTTTCATGCGTGAAGGGTCGACGGATGCGGTCGCTGACCGCATGACGTCGTTCGAAGAGTTCAATCGCTTTGTCGGTCTGGATGAGGCCGTCGCGCAAGAAGCGTCGTACAACATCGCAGCAGCGTCAATGGAACGCAAAGCGGACTCTGCGTAGGGGGCGTCGGCTACATGTGTGTCATGTGTCGGCGGTGTCGGCGGTGTCGGTGGGGTTCGATGTGGCTTCCTTCACGATCCACTGACTGAATAGCAACATGGCAGCGGTCATGGGTTTGCCCTTCAGCCAGGTGAGCCAGTAACTGCCCGCATGGACTTCGACGCGAAATGGCCGCACGAGCCGGCCGGTGTTGATCTCGTGATCGAACATCAGGGCCGGCGCGAGAGCGATGCCAGCGCCTTGCATGGCGGCTTCCACCATCAGGCGCGACGAATCGAACACGGGGCCGCGAACCGGGCGCGGTGGAATGCCGGCGGCGTCGAACCAGTTCATCCAGTCGTCGGCACGATACGAGCGCAGCAAGGTTTCGTTGGCAATGTCCTCGGGCGACGAGAGCCGCGCGGCAACTTCCGGCGTGCACAGCAACGCGAGCGGCGCGTCGAGCAGGTGTCGGGCGCGCGAGCCGGGCCACGTGCCGTCGCCGAAACGGATGGCGAAGTCGAGGCCTTCGGTCGCGAGGTCGACGAGATTGTTGTTCGTCAGCAGTCGTAATTCGACGAACGGGTGCGCTTTGCGAAACGAGTTGAGGCGCGGCATCAACCAGCCTACGGCGAAGGTGCCCACCACGCCGACTGTCAGCACTTCGTGAAAGTGGCCGCCTTCGAACTGTTTGAGTACGGCTTCGATCCGGTCGAACGCATCGGTGAGCACGGGACGCAGCGCGAGGCCTTCGTCCGTCATCGCGAGGCCGCGCGGCAGGCGTTTGAAAAGCGTGGTGCCAAGCCGCTCTTCGAGCGATCTGACCTGCTGGCTAACGGCTGCCTGAGTGACGTTCAGCTCCGCTGCGGCGCGCGTGAAGCTGAGATGCCGGGCTGACGATTCAAAGGCGCGCAACGCGTTTAGCGGGAGGTAAGGTCTCATCGCGGATGCATAAGATTTTCTTGTAAGTGGATTAAATTATCACCGTTTCTGATGCGCAGGTGGAAAGCCGGCGGTTGAGGCTTCGCACGAGGCGCGACAACGGTCACGAGACGAACTTTTGCGGACGCACGTGCGCAGCGGATGACGTGGCGTCCTCCGGCCGACCGGACGAGGCCCGGTCATGGTTACAGCGAGTCCGAATCGCGACGAGTGGCAATCCCAGCCGGAGAAATGCTGCGATTACGGAGGCTGGAGCCTTTGTTGTGCAGGTGGGCTGAGTGTGTACGTTGGTTGACAAACGAGAGGCAGTGCCCCAGAATCAATGTTGCCCAAGGGCTACGAAAAATACCTGACTAGCAGCAGACGGTCGGCTATCCGTGGACTTGGGCTTTTTCATTTCCAGGCCGCGTCGCGGCCTTTTGCATTTCGGCGTCTCCTTTGTTTTGAATTGCATTTGCATTTGCGCTCGCCAGGCTCAGCATGCCGGCTGCAGGGTCAATCCGCGATTCCCTTTTCCAGATTAAAAGCCCTTTGGCCTTCCAGCGATCGATGACTGTGGGATCGTCTTTTGCATATGCGCTGGCCATCCAGTGAATGTTCGGCTTGTTTGCTGAATCCGGCACGTCGACCCGCACGGCGATCAGTAAAGGATTTTTGCCGTCTGGCGCCTCGACGGTGACGACCACGATGCTCTCGCGTTCGGTTGCCGATTGAAAGACGGCCGCAGGAATAAGAAGGAGCTTGCGTAAAGAAGCGACCGTCTCGGGCGAAAGGCCGTGTTTTTCCATTATTTTGACAAGCAGGCGCACCGACGTGACGACAGCGCGATCGGGGATTTTTATCGCCGTCAGTGTCTCTCTGGTAAATCGTCCAACGAGAATCTGGTGGCGATAATCAGCATCTGCAAGCTTGCCTTTCTGGTGGCGATGCAGTAACTCGGTAGTCAGTTCCACTGAGAGATCGAAACGGATGAACCTGCTCATTCTCGCTTGTGTTTTTGCCCGGCGGGCATTCAGGAGCTGGGCATTTTATCCATTGCGATCTCGATACATGACACTTTGGGCTCTATTCCCAAGTAGCCTGCAGAATCTTCGCCGCCACTTTAAGCGAGCATCCTGGAGTGGCTGAAATGCGTGCATAAGCGTCTAAGTCTTGGTCTGCCTTTTCGCTTGCTCCCCTCACCCCACCCGCACCACCCGCGCCTCCACCGCTTTCGTCGCGGAAGCCGCAACAGAGGCTGCGGCCGCCGGCGCAGCCGGCATCAGCTTGCCGTTCAGCAGCAATTGAACGGTCTTCACCGTCAGAATCGCAAAGATCACATTCGCGACGACGAAGAGAACCGGCGCGGCCCACTCGACCGGTCCCGTCGCGCCTCGTTCGACCATTCGCAGAACCATCGTCGGCAACGCGGCGACGCCGAAGCTGAAGGCCCAGTAGCCCGGCACGAATCCCTGAGCGCGAATCCACGGCAGCAGGCGCAGCAACAGCAGCCCCTGGTACAACCCATAGCCGAGCAGAGCGAACGCGAACAGATCAGGCATACCGCTCGTCAGGCTCAGGTAGGTCACGCCGCCCACCACCGGCGGCGCGAGCTGAACGCCCAGTGTCGGCCGCAATGCTTCAGGCAGCGCGTCGTGCACGGCTGCGCGATGCAGAATCAGCGACTCCAGCGCGAGCCAGGACAGCATGCCCGCCCCAAAGAACAGCTCGCCAAGCTGGTGATACCCGAACGCAGATGCAGCAGTGCCCGCGACGAAGCTGGGCGCGACCGTCGGCAAATAGATCGCCGGCGTCACCAGTTCGGGCGGTCGTCCACCTTGCCAGAGCCGGCCGTGTAGATAGACGCCGAGTGCCAGTTGTACAGCTACCGCGACCGCGAACAGTCCGAGTGCGAGCGTGTGCGCGTATGGCAGAACAAGTTGCGCGGCGAGCAGCGTCGACACCGGACCGAGTGCTGCGAATGACGACACGACCGGATGCTGCATTTCCACGCGCGCTTCGGCAGCGCGAGTGAGCCACTTGTGGCCGTAAGCGGCGAGCACCACGAGCCAGACGATGAGCGCCGCCAACGTCATCAGCGAGCCGATTGCTGCGGGCAGCTGCCAGAGCCGGATCGCCACTCGCCACAGATTGGCGAACGCGAGCGCGCCCACCGCGATCCCGAAGAAAGCAACTGGAATTGCACCTCGATTGCCATTCATGAACGTATCTCCGTCAGTTGCGACGCGCCCCGCTTTATGCGTGTTGCGCCATCGATGACGTACTGTAGAAGTCCATTAAGAAAACCAGAACGCGCCGAACGCTCAACAAATGGCGCAGGCGTCTCAATGGCAATCGTCCGCGGATGAGCGGCACGACATGGCACGCCGGTGGCCGGCACTCCGGTGGCCGGTGCCGGGCTCGCTCGCGGCACCCTCCGATAGAAGAGCTGATTGTGTTGGCGTAAAATTCCCGCTTCTTCACGAAGCGACCCGAATTCATGCCGACGCCCGCGGACAAATCGAACTCGAAGGAAAGCGAAGGTGTGGCCGTGATCGATCGTGCGTGCGCGATCCTGTTCGCGTTTCGCCCCGACGACGCCGCGCTCACGCTCGCCGAACTCGCGGCGCGCACAGGCTTGTATAAAAGCACGTTGCTGCGTCTCGCGGGTTCGCTGATCCAGCATCGTCTGCTGCTGCGTCTCGAGGACGGCCGCTATCAGCTCGGCGCCGCCACCTTCATGCTAGGCGCGCTCTATCAGCGCAGCCTGAACGTCGGCGACATTCTCGTGCCGTTGATGCACGAACTGGCTGACACGAGCGGCGAAAGCGTGTCGTTCTACGTGCGCGACGAAGCGGTGCGCGTCTGTCTGCATCGCGTAGATTCGAAACATGCGGTGCGCTTTCATGTGCGTGAGGGCGATGTGCTGCCGCTCGAAAGTGGCTCGGGCGGCCGTGCGCTGCTCGCATTCGGCGGCACGCCGGGTGAGCCTTACGAGAGGATCCGGGAAGATTTTTACTGCGTGTCGATCGGCGAACGCGATCGGGAGACGGCCGGCGTTTCCATGCCCGTGTTCGGTGTGCGTCAGAGCCTGCGCGGTGTCATCACGCTGGCGGGTCCGAGTTCGCGCATCGATCAGGCGTTCCTCGAACGCAACCTCGGCGCACTGTTCGATTGCGCGACGCGCGCCACGGATGCACTGGGCGGCGATTCGCGCGCGATGCGCAACGCGCGGCGGCGCGCGCTCGAAGTTCAGGGCAAATGACGTTCGGGCTCGCCCGTGTACGTGTAATTCATCTGGCGCGGCAGCGGACCTTTGTTGCGTTCGTGACGACCGCGCTGTTCCCACGCGTGCGAAAGAATGCCCACCGCGCGTGACAGGCAGAACACACCGCGCGCCAACTCCGGCGCGAAGCCGAGTTCCGCATAAATGACGGCCGTCGCGCCGTCGATATTCATAGGTACCGGCCGGTTCTTGCGCTGCTTGAGTAGCGCTTCGATACCACGCGCGATCGCCGCGTAGCGTCCGCCGATCGTTTTGCTCTCGACGCCATCGTCCACCAGCGCGAGCAAACGCGTGGCGCGCGGGTCGACGGGGTGAAAGCGGTGGCCGAAGCCGGGCAAATACTTGCCATGCTCCTCGACGAACGCGTCCACACCCTGTTGCACCGCTTCTTCCAGCGCAAGGCCGGTTTCCATGCGGGCGCCGATGGCATCGTACAGTTCGACCGCCTGCTGGCCGGCGCCGCCGTGCACGTCGTCGAGCGCGTTGATGGCCGAGGCCATTGCGCCGTTCAGCGGCAGCCCGCAACTGGTCGCGATTCGCGAGATCGCAATGGACGGCGCATGCGGCCCGTGGTCCACCGAGGCAACCAACGCTGCTTCGAGCAGACGCGCCTGCGCCGCGTCCGGCAACTCGCCGCGCAACATCAGCCAGATCATTTGCGGAAAGCTGATTGCGCCGATCAATTCCTCGATCGGAAATCCACGCACGTTGATCGACCCCGGATGAATGTCGATGATCGAGGTGCTCCAGTAGTCCGCGGCCAGCTTCGCAGCGTCGAACGGGGGTTGCGTCATGTCAGATCACTCCTTCTGCGCGCAGGTGGTCGATTTGCGCGTCGTCGTAGCCGAGCGCGGCCAGATGCTCGCGCGTGTGCGCCGATAGAACCGGCGCGGGCGTGGCGGGCGACGTGTCGGCGTCGTTCAGGCGAAAGCCGGCGCGTGTCACGCGCTGCCGGTCGGTCGCCATGTCGCCGTCGCCGCTGCCGGCAAACTCGGAAATGAAAGCGCGCGATTGCAGGTGCGAATGCCCAAGAATTTCCGGCACCGACATCACGCGTCCGGCCGGCACGCCCGCCTCGAAGCACTTCGCTTCCCAGTTCGCGGCGCTATCGCGCGCGAGGGCTTGTTCGATTTCCGCCTTCAACGCCGCACGATTCGCCTTGCGCGCGTTGCGCTCGGAAAAGCGCGCGTCGTCGAGCAGATCGGCGCGGCCGATCAGATGACACAGGCTTGTGAACTGCTTGTTCTCGTTCGCGGCGATGTTCAGCGGGCCGTCGCCGGTTCTGAACGTGCCGGACGGCGCGGCGGTGAAGTTTTCGTTGCCCATCGGCTCAGGCGTTACACCCGCGTTCAGATAGTTCGACACGACCCAGCCCATCGTCGACAGCGTGGCTTCGAGCATGGACACGTCGAGCATGCGGCCGTGCCCGGTGGTGCGCGCGTCGAGCAGCGCCGCACAAATGCCGAACGCGGCGGTAAGGCCGCCCACCGTGTCGGACACCGGGTAGCCGACGCGCAGCGGCGCGCTGTCGGCGTCGCCGGTCACGCTCATCACGCCGGCAATGCCCTGGATGATCTGGTCATACGCGGGGCGCTTCGAAAATTCACCGTCCATGCCGAAGCCGGAGATCGCGCAGTACACGAGCTTCGGATTCACTTCGCGCAGCGCGTCGAAGTCGAGGCCAAGGCGCTTCATGACGCCAGGCCGGAAATTTTCGACGAGTACGTCTGCGGTCTTTACGAGATCGCGCAGGATCTCCTTGCCGCGCGGGTCTTTCAGGTTGAGCGTGACCGACTGCTTGCCGGCGTTCACCGCGACGAACGAAGCGCCCATGTTGCGCGCCGACGCGGTTCTGTCGGCGCCCAGACGGCGCGCGAGGTCGCCGCCCTCGGGATGCTCGACCTTGATGACTTCAGCGCCGAGCAGCGCCAGTTGATACGCGCAAAACGGTCCCGCGAGCACATTCGACAAATCCAGTACCCGCACTCCAGCCAGCGGCAGCGTCATGTGTAAAGCCTCTTTCAATGCGAAATTTCATCGAGATTGCGGTGGTTGGTGCGCGGCCCGAAGAACCCGATCGCGCCCATGACCATCACCATCGAAACGGTGATCAACGCGAACACGCCCGTCACGTTGAAGTGACGCAGCGCAAACGCGATCATGAAACCCGAGAACATGGCGGACAGTCGCGACATCGAATAGACGAAGCCGACGGCGCGCGCCCGCAAACGCGTGGGGAACAGTTCCGTCTGGTACGCGTGATAGCCGACCGAGAGCAGCGTGCCGCACAACGTGATCAGGACGCCGAGCGTCATCAGGATCGCGGGCGAGGTCTGCGTGGCAAACAGGCTGCCGAACACGGCAATGCCGAGCGCCGACAGCACGATCAGCGTTTTCCGTTCGATGCGGTCCGCGAGCGCCATGCCGAGCAGCGGGCCAAATGGATTCGAGATCGCGATCACGAACGAGTAGAGCAGGCTGTGCGTGATCGTCACGCCTTTTGAAACCAGCAGCGTGGGCACCCAGGACGCAAAACCGTAGAAGCCGATCGACTGGAACAGGTTGAACACGAGCATCGTGATCGCGCGGCTGCGATACGGCGGCTGCCAGATTTCGCTGAAGGCGGCTTTGGTCGTTGCCGGCTCGACGGTCGGCACGGCGGCGGGCAGCGGCCGGCCGTATTGCGCGGCGACTTTGGCTTCCAGCGCCTGCAGCACCTGTTCGGCTTCGGCGGCGCGGCCCTGTTGCGCGAGCCAGCGCGGACTTTCGGGTAGACGTCGACGGATCGCCCACACCACAATTGCACCGAGCGCGCCGATGATCACGACCCAGCGCCAGCCGTCGAGACCGAACGGCGTGCGCGGCACCAGCCACCACGCGAGAAATGCTACCGTCGGCACGGCCGAATATTGCACGAGGTGAACGAACGCGAATGCGCGGCCGCGCAAGTGTTTCGGCATCAACTCGCTGACGTAGGTGTCGATCGTGACCAGCTCGACGCCCACGCCGATTCCCGCGATCAGCCGCCACACGTTGATCGCGGGCGCGGTGCTCTGCAGCGCCATGACCAGCGTCGCGACCGAGTACCACAGCAGCGAGACCGTGAAGACGGTCTTGCGGCCATAGCGGTCCGCCATGCCAGCCAGAAAGAACGTGCCGAGAAAGAGTCCCGCGAATGAAGCCGCCACGAAAGCGCCGAGACCGGACACGCCGAAGAACGACGCCGTAGTCGTCGAATACATGCCCGTTTTGACGAGGCCCGGTCCGACGTACGCGGTGAAAAACAGATCGTAAAACTCGAACCAGCCGCCGATCGACAGCAGGAACACGAGCATCCACACGGCGCGGGTGGCGGGCAGGCGGTCGATGCGGGCGTTGATGCCAGTCACGCCGCCCGTCGCGCTGGTGCTGGAATCGGGCGACGCGCGTGGCGTGTCGAGCGGCAGGCTGGCCATGAAATTCTCCGTCAGATGTCTCGTCTGGTCGTTCTGTTAGATAGAACGATGTTCTGTTTAATGAGTGTGTCGAGGTTAGTCGCAGTGGCTTTTGCGAGGAATACGGGGTTTACCTGGTGAACTGCAGCGTGATGGGCGCGCTGTGAGACGGGGTCAGACAAGAGGGCGCGCGGCTGCGCCCGGTTTGCTAGCCGAGCCGTTGCAACATGTCGAGCAGCATGTCGAACGAAAGCGGCTTGCGCGCATACTGGATGGTGGGATTGGGCTGCATGGGAATTTCCGCAGCTGCGCTACACAGGATGATTGGAATCTTGCGCAGATCCGCATCGGCGTTCAGTGCGGCGCACAGCTGCAATCCGGACATGACCGGCATCATGCAGTCGGAAACGATGATGTCGGGCCGCGTTCTGCCTATCTCTTCGAGCGCGGCTGCGCCGTTCGACGCAGTCAGCACCGTATAGCCGTGCCGCTCCAGCAACAGTCGCCAGACCGTGAGGATGTCGAACTCGTCGTCCACGACCAGAATGGTTTTCATGTGGGGCTACGAATGGCGTCGCGGCAACAGGGTGGCCGACAGGCCGGGCGCCGAATAGACGCTGGCGGGACTGACCACCCTGTCCAGCACGTCTAAACCCTCCGACGAGATCACCAGTTCCCGCAGCGACGTGTCGTGCGCGCTCTCGCGTTGCTTGACGGCGGAAATCATGCGCAGCAGGCCCGCGTCGGTTTCGGCATAGCGCAGCAGTACGAGGTTTTCCGTCAGCGCCGAGACGCGCACGCTCTTCGCATGCCCCGGATCGGCGTAAAGCGGGAGCTCTTCGGTCAGCAGCGTGGTGACTGCGGCCTCCCGGAGCTGATGCAGCAGCGCGTTCAAAAACAGGCCGAAGCGCTCACTTCGCATTGACGAGTCGCGGAAACCTTCAACGCCGTCGATCACGATGCGCGACGCACCGATCCGCTTTGCCGTGGCGAGCGCGTTGGCCGCGACTTCGTCGACCGCCAGCTCGATCGCAGGCTGCCACAGAATAACGAGCCGGCCGTCACGGTGCGCGTCGGCGAGCGCAATGGAAACGGCTTCGGCCTTGCCGATCAGCCGCTGTGGTCCTTCGTAAAAGCCCACGTACACGCAGCGCTCGCCACGTGCGACGCCCGCCGCGAGGAACTGCAGGCCGAGCAGCGTCTTGCCCACGCCGGACGGACCGATCAGCGTGGTCGTGGAGCCTTGCGCGAAGCCGCCGCCAAGCAGGTCGTCCAGATGCGGGAGCCCGAAGCCGAGGCGATTTTTCAGATCGACGGGACCAGGCATGTCGGCGCCTTGCGATTCCAGGCGCGGAAACATCAGCAGGCCGCTCTCCGTGATACGGAACAGGTGCTTGCCCATCAGATGATTGCGCCCGCGCATCTTGTGCACTTCGATTTCGCGCGCCCGGCGCATGCCGTCGCTGTAGCGATTCAGCTCGATGAGCCCGTCGACGAGCGTGTGCTCCGGATGCGGTTCGTTGCCCGAGAGCGGCGCGAGCAGCAGCGTGGTGCAGCCCATCGCCGCCACCAGCGCGTTCAGCTCGTGAATGAACTTCGACAGCGACAGTTCGGTTTCGCTGAATTCACGCGCGCTGCGAAACCCGTCGATGATCATCAGGCTCGGGCGGTAGTCGTAGATGCTCGACGCGAGCATTTTCAGGAAGCCGTCGAGACCGTCCTGCATCAGTTCGTGATAGCCGGACACGAACAGCATTTGCTGGGCGACCGCGGCTTCGTCGAAGAAACTCAGGTTTTTCAGGTGGCTCAGCAGTTTGTCGTGCGATTCGGCGATCAGGGTCGTATAGAGCACCTTCTCGCCCTGAGTGACGCGGTGAAATCCAATCTGACTCGACAGAATGGTCTTGCCGGCGCCGGCCATGCCTTCAAGAAGATAGACGCCGCCTTTCACCAGACCTCCGCCGAGAATCTCGTCGAGACCTGGAACACCCGTCTCCACATTGGAGCGGGACGACGCCGCGGGTTCATGCATAGTCATTGTGGTGTGTCATTCAGGGGGCGGACAAACGTAGCCTCGAACGCTGCGTCGCTTTGCTTAAACAGGTAACGGACGCAAGCGCCGTTCCCGCAAGCTGGCGGCGGCGACGACGTGACGACTCGGATGCAGGCGATTCTAACTGGCGCAGCGCAAGTTTGGCGGCACGGTGTGCGTAAGCCGACGCACCTTGCGGGTGCGCCCGCCTTCAGGCATGGCGCGCGGCAACGTGAACGCCCGGCCGTATACAATTCGGCAGCGTCGGATCTGCCGGCAACCCGTTCATCCTAAATCTGCCCCATCCATGCCGAATCAAACCCGGGCCTTTTTGCTTGGCCCGCTCCTGAAAGGCGTTTCACGCTCGTTTTACCTCACGTTGCGCGTACTGCCGGCCGGCATGCGCGATCCGATCGCTCTCGCGTATCTGCTCGCACGCGCCGCCGATACGATTGCCGACACGTCGCTCATTCCCCCGGGGCAACGCCTTGCGCTGCTGCTGTCGCTGCGCGAGCGCATCAACGGCACGACCTGCGACGACGCATTGATTCAACGCGTAGCCGAGGAGGTCGCGGGCCAGCAGATTCAATCCGACGAGAAGGTTTTGCTTGAATCACTCGGGCCGGCGCTCGACGTGCTGTCGCAACTGGGCGATCCAGATCGCGCGGCAGTGAGCGGTATCGTGTCGACGCTCACGGACGGCATGGAGTTCGACCTGCGCACTTTTCCGGACGAGCATTCCGGCCAGATCGTGGCGCTCAACGAATATGCCGATCTCGATCGCTATACCTATCTGGTGGCCGGTTGCGTCGGCGAATTCTGGACGACGATGACCTATGCACACCTGCCGGGCACGCTGAAGGAACGGCCTGACGTGATGGCGGCGCGCGGTGTGCGCTTCGGCAAGGCGCTGCAAATGACCAACGTACTGCGGGATTGCGGCAAGGATCTGCGTATTGGCCGCTGTTATCTTCCACAGACGTTGCTTGCTCGGCACGGACTGGATGCGCGCGACCTGCTGTTGCCCGCCAACTCGATGCGAGCACGGCCGCTGTTGATCGAACTGCTACGCAAGGCGCTCGACCACTTCCGCGCGGCGCTCGACTACACGCTGGCCATTCCCGCGTATGCGGTGCGTTTGCGTCTCGCCTGCCTGTGGCCGATCCTGATTGGCCTCGACACGCTCATCCTGCTCGCGCAGAACGAAGCATGGCTCGATCCGCAAAAAGTGTCGAAAGTGACGCGCCAACAGGTGTACCGGATGATCGCGTCGTCGCTGCTGGTGGCGCCGTTCGATAGCCGCGTGCGAAGCGCGGTGGAAGCGCGGATCGCGCAGATCGAAGCCCGATTCTGAGCGCGGCCCGATTGCGGGGGGGCGCAACGGTTTGTCGGCGATAAGACGAAAATCACGCGTTTTCGCCCCGATTTAATCTGCATCATTGAATAGTCAGCGATCGGGAAACCCCTAGGACCGTGCACCGGCGGTTCGCGTTAGTCTCTTTTAAAAGGAGACTAACCATGAGACAAGTGTTCAATATTGCCGTGGTGTTGCTGCTTGGCTATCTGCTCGCGGACCGGGCGCTGATGCGCGCGCAGGCCGGCGAAATAGGGACGATCACCTGCCACCAGGGCGCCGAAATGGTGAAATCGGGCGCGTTGAAAAAGGGCTTTGGAGAAGCGGGCGCCAGCAGCCAGAGTGAGAATTTCCTGTCGAGCTGTCTGGTGACCGGGCGCGGTCAGGTGGGGGATCTTGTCGCGCGTGACTGAGCGGAACGCCGCTTACAGCGCGGCTGTCGGGTTGCTGGGGTATGTGCTTGGCTGCCGGCCGGTGGCTGTGTACTGCTAATCAGCCGGAGCGCCGGGAAAGCGCTCGGACCGCGGAGGTCCAAGCGAAGTCATTGGTAGCCCGATGACGGAGGTATCGAATAAAGTGCTGGCCCGCGATCGGAAGGCATCCGTTCGCGGGCCAGTTTGTTTCCAGCGACCGTACCCCCAAGCCGATAGATTGCCGCGCTCTACCTGAACACTCTCAAGACCTTCGCGAACAGTCCGTTTCGTGCAATCCACGCTGCGTAGTCACGATATTGCGGATCGCGCATCAGGTGCCGCTCCTCGGTTTTGGCGCGCAGAAAATACAGCAGGTTGACGGCGACGAGCGACGCGCAATGCGTGAGCGCAGCCCGCCAGCCGAGCGGTTCGATGAACGGCACGGCGATCATCCAGTACGACAGGTTCTTTGCGATGTAAGCGGGATGCCTGGTCAGGCGATACGGCCCCGATGTGATGATGCCGCGATTCGTCAGGTTCGAGAAACGCAGGCCGAATGAGATGGTCGCCAACGCATAACAGATCAGCAACGCAATGATGACCGTGCCCCAGATGAATCGCACCACGGGCACCGAGATCAGCCAGTTGTCCCAGAACATCGAACCTTCATAGTGGATGTACTGGCTGGAGATCAGCGACCAGAACGGCTGATAGCAGATCAGCGCGACGAGCCAGCCGAGCGTGGTGGGCTCCGCGCTGCGCACGTGGCTGTCGAGAATGCGCAGCGTGCACAGATAGCCGACGGTGCCGAACATCAGGTCCATCGTGAATGACAGGTCGTACATGAACCTGAACGCCGACAGCGAGAAGGGCGCATTCATCGCCCGTGCGAACGACGCGCCCAGATGGTCGGCGTCGGTCGAAAGGTAGACGATCATCAGGGGCAGAAAGAATGCCTTCACCATCCAGCCGGCCAGCATCTCGCGCACGGGCCGCCAGTTTGCCGGGCGTTCGCCGCGATAAAGAAGGCGTGCCCATGCCAGATAGCCGTCGTCGACTTCGCGCTGGTGGCGGTCCATCCAGGCAAAGTAAAGCGGCGTTGCCACGACCAGATACGGCGCGAGCGTGCGAACGAGCGCCCAGAATGGTTGGTAGAACGCGCCGTGGTATTCCGGCAATAGCCAGTAAAGCGATCCGAGGCCGGCATAGACGGACAGAAGCGCCGCGATCCTCAAGCTCACGCGCGTGATGCTGAACGGCCTTAACGCATTGCTTGCGAGGCCGGCGCTTGGGCGTAAATAGACGCGCGCGACGAACAGTTCATGGCTCGCGATCGTCGCGATGATCACCAGACAGGCGGCTGTGCTGCGGGCCGCGCCATCGAGCGTGGTGTTGTCGCGCAATAGCCAGAGTGTGACCAGCCCGGCGACGATGCCAAGCAATCCTACCGAAAATGGCGTAGCGGATTGGGGCCGCGGGTCGTCGACGCGCGCTACGGTCTGGAAGGTCGAGTTCATGTCATCCTCGTATTCATGACACGGATAGGGGCCGGGCTATTGTTTTTTAAGGTCCGGCCGCTTCGCCAAGCATTGCTTCTCCGGTTGATGCTTACTTGCCAGCCGTCGCCAGCCCGCCAAGCAGGCCGCCGACCAGGTTTGTCGCCGGGGCGAGCGGATTCTTCGTCGTGCTGCTGTTCGAGCCGCTTGTCGTGCCGCCGGTCAGGCCGCTTACCAGGCTGGTGACAGGGCTGGTTGCCGTCGTCTGATTTTGCGTCGTGGTGACGCTGCCGCCCGCACTGCCCGCCACGCTGACCGTCAGCGATCCCGCCAGTCTAACGACTGGCGCGAGCGGGCCGCCCGAGCCCGACGTGCCGCCGAGCGAGCCGACCTTGCCGAGCAAACCGGTGATCGGCGCAAGCAGGCCGGCCGCTGCGCCCGTGCCGCCCGTGCCGCCGGTGCCGCCCATGCCGCCTGAGCTTCCCAGCGAGCCGAGATTGCCGATCAGGCCGGTGAGCGGCGGTATGGACATTCCGCCGCTGCCCGTGCCGCCGAGGCCGCCGAGCGGTCCGACCAAGCCTGCGAGCGGCGCGAGCGGATTGGTTGTCGCGCCGCTGAACAGGCCGCCCGTGCTGGTGACGGTCTTGCCCAGCTGGCTGACCACGCCGCCGACGTCCTTACCGACCTGATCACCGGTCGCGCCCGACACCTTCAGCCCGGCCGCATCGAGACCATTGCCGAGCGTGCTGAGCAGTGTGTCGACGGACGTGCCGAGGCCCGTCACATTGCCGACGGTTTGCGTGGTATTGGATACGGTCGTCGTGATTGGGTTGATGGCCGCGCTGAGTTGCGTTTCGATCTGCTGGACAGGCGCACTTGTAAGGGTCGAGTCCAGACCGGAACCGAGCGCGCCGACACCTTTGCCTGCGCCGTCGACGACGCCGCCGAGCGTCGACGTGACCGGAGCAAGCGGCGAGAGCGGCCCGCTGCCCAGGCTCGTCACGACCCCGCCGGCAGCGCTCGTCGCGGCGCCGGTGTTCGAGGCGACGCCCGAGATGGAGGTGAGCGTCGGGCCCAGCGGATTGGTCGCGGTGCCTACAGTGCCGAGGCCGACTGCCGTGCCGTTGCCCAGCACTTTGACGCCGTCGCCGAGGTCGGTGAGCGTGTCGCCGAGGCTGGTCGTCGTTGAGCCATTGACGCCCGGAACCGTTGTGCCGGTGATCTTGCTGCCGGTGTCGGCGGCGGTCGTGCCGACAGCGGTAATGAGATTGCCGGCTTGAGTGAGGATGTTACCGATGGAGGTGCCCGAGGTGCCCGAGGTGCCCGAGGTGCCCGAGGTGCCCGAGGTGCCCGAGGTGCCCGAGGTGCCCGAGGTGCCCGAGGTGCCCGAGGTGCCCGAGGTGCCCGAGGTGCCCGAGGTGCCCGAAGTGCCCGAAGTGCCCGAAGTGCCCGAAGTGCCCGAAGTGCCCGAAGTGCCCGAAGTGCCCGAAGTGCCCGAAGTGCCCGAAGTGCCCGAAGTGCCCGAAGTGCCCGAGGTGCCCGAAGTGCCCGAAGTGCCCGAAGTGCCCGAAGTGCCCGAGGTGCCCGAGGTGCCCGAGGTGCCCGAGGTGCCCGAGGTGCCCGAAGCGCCCGAAGTGCCCGAAGTGCCCGAAGTGCCCGAAGTGCCCGAAGTGCCCGAAGTGCCCGAAGTGCCCGAAGTGCCCGAAGTGCCCGAAGTGCCCGAAGTGCCCGAGGTGCCCGAGGTGCCCGAAGTGCCCGAGGTGCCCGAAGTACCCGAAGTACCCGAAGTACCCGAAGTACCCGAAGTACCGGAGCTACCTGAAGTACCTGCCGCACCTGAACCACCCGACGTCCCAGAGGTTCCCGCGAGTCCGCCGCCGCCGAGGCTGCCGGTGCCGGTGCCCGACCCAGTGCCAAGTGTCGACCCGCACCCGTAGAGTGCGATCAATGTGGATGTCGCGACAGCAATAGCGGTCCGACTCGCATATTTTTTCATGATGTCCTCGTTGAACGACGTGTGGTGAGGTCATCATCTGCAAGTTGTACGCCAAATGCCGAGTATGTCGCGCCTTGTCCTTTTTGGCGCTAATTCTGCGAAACGAAGCTGACTATAAAAAATTTAATACACAAAAAACCTGTTTTCCCACTCGCCGATCAAGCCGTGTTCCGATGTCGTGCTACGTAACGCGGCGTTCGCCGTAACAGCGCCCCGTGCCTCCCATGCGCGCGCACGACAACCCCACGCATCCGGCCTGAGTGCCGGGCAGCAACAAGAACCGGCGCCCCATCAAAACGCGGCGCTATAAATCGCCAGCGCGTCGGCCTCGGTTACGGGCCGCGGATTATTGACCAGCAGGCGCGTCTGGAGCATCGCGTCGCGGGCCATGCGCTCGAGCCCGCTCTCTTCAATACCGACATCGCGCAGTCGAGCTGGAATCGCCGTCGCGGCGATCAGCGCCTCGAGCCGTTCTATCAGCGCCTGGGTGCGGCTCGCTTCGCTTCCCGACGCCCCCGGCACGACCACATCCGCGAGTTGCGCATACAGCGGGGCGGCCGCCTCGGCGTTGAAGCGCAACACGTGCGGAAGGACGAGCGCATTCGATAGCCCATGCGGCACGTGATAGATGCCGCCGATCGGATAAGCAAGCGCGTGCACCGCGGCGACCGGCGAATTCGCAAACGCCTGTCCAGCGAAAGTCGCGCCGAGCAACATCGCTTCGCGCGCGTCGCGATTGCGTCCGTCTTCGCAAGCCGGCAGCAGATTGCGCGACAGCAGGTCGAGCGCCTTGACGGCAAGCATGTCGGAGATCGGATTCTTCAGATGCGCGGACGTGTAGGCCTCGATCGCATGAACCATCGCGTCGATGCCCGTCGCGGCGGTGGCGGCAGCCGGCAGGCCAAGCGTGAGCTCGGCATCGAGAATCGCCAGATCGGCAATCAGCTGCGGCGCCACCACGCCCATTTTTTTGGCCTCGCCGACGGTGACAATCGACACCGCCGTCACCTCGGAACCCGTGCCCGCGGTAGTCGGCATCTGCACGAGCGGCAGGCGCGACACCGTCACCTTGTTCACGCCGTACATTTCGCTGATCGGCTGTTGCTGCTGCGGGGCCAGTACGGCGATGAGCTTCGCCACGTCCATCGACGACCCGCCGCCGAGGCCGAGCACGATCTCCGCGTCGGCCGCCTGCGCGCGCGACGTCGCTTCGAGCACGATATGTTCCGGCGGGTCGGCGATGACGTCGTCGATCACGGTGACGTCCCAGCCGTGCGCCGCGAGATCCGCGAGCGCGGGCGCGAGCAGGCCGCTTTGATGAAGAAAGCCGTCCGTGACGACGCACAGCCGTTTCAGCGCTGGAAACTGCGCACGCAGCAATGCGCCGAGACGCCGCGCAGCGCCGAATTCGACGACCATCGCGGGTACGGTCTGAAAGCGGAAGGCGTTCATCATGCCGCGTCTCCAGGAACCATGTGGCTCGATACCTCGCGCCGGTCGAGCAGCGGAATGATGGTGCCGAAGCCGAGCCGCTGAAAATGCTCGGTTTCACGATGCTCGGCGAGGCCGTCGGCGTCGCTGTATTGCTCGAGGATCACGAAGTGGTCCGGGTCGAGCGGCGAGCGGAAGAAATCGTAGTACAGGTTTTTCGGCTCGTTGCGCGTGGCGTCCGCGAGTTCCGTGAGCGGCTTCAGGACCGCGTCGCCGTTGCCGGGTTTGGCGAAGTAATGCGCGATTACCTGCAGATATGCAACAGCCATCGATCACTCCAAATGTTGGGGACAACGCCACCGTGCGGCGTCGGGGAAGCTTGTTCGGGCCTCGCGCTGACAATTGCTGCGCGCAGGCAGATGCGTCTATTGTGTTTTACCAGATTTCGCCTCCGTTTCCCTCCGGAGCGGTCAATTAGCGCGGCGGCCGCACCTTCCGGGGCCGCGCAGCAATCGCCGGGCACCTTTGAAGGGGCCTCCGGTTCCCAACGTGCCACTTTCCTCTTACGATACGCCATGTAACGGTTTTGATACCCGGACCGTTACACCGGTCCGTCAAAGGAGGGGCAAAGACGTGGGCGATTTCGAATTAATCGATCACATCACGGATGGCGTGATGGCGCTCGACCGACACTGGAAGTTTCGAAACATCAACGGCACCGCTGCACGACTGCTCAAGCGTCAGCCCGCGGACCTGCTGGGTCGGGAAATCTGGGCCGAATATCCGGACCTCATCGGATCGGGCTACGAAGCAGCCTATCGACAGGCGGCCGAAACGGGCATCTCCACGACGGCGACGGACTTCTACGCGCCGTTAGGATGCTGGTTCGAAGTGCGGGCGTTCCCAAGCGACGACGGTATCGTCGTACTGGTTCGCGATGTCACGGAAGCGCGCGCGATCTCCGAACGTTTGTCGCGCCAGGCCACGCATGATGAGCTGACCGGCCTCATCAACCGCCGGGAATTGCTGATGCGGCTGAACCGGCTCGTCGACCAGGGCACGGCCGCTTCTGTCGATCTGCTCTTCATCGACCTTGACCGCTTCAAGGATGTCAACGACTCGTTTGGCCACGCGACGGGCGATGAGGTCTTGCGTGTCATCGGCGGGCGTCTTGCCGGCATGTTTGGCGAAGGCGTTCACGTTTCGCGCATCGGCGGTGATGAGTTCGTCATCTGCCTTGTCGACGCCGCAGAGGGCGAGGCTGCGCGCGTCGCGCACGACGTCGCGGTGCGCATGCGCGAGTCCATCCAGACGCCGTGCGTGCGTGCCTCGGTCGGCGCGAGCATCGGCATTGCACGCTACCCTGTTTCGGCGTCAGACGCGGGCGACCTGCTGCGCAATGCGGATACCGCGATGTACCACGCGAAGCGCGCGGGCGGTTCGCACGTGTGGTCGTTTGGCAAGGAGGATGCAAAGCGCCTGTCGCATCGCCGGCGGCTACGTGTGGACCTGGAGAGCGCGAGCGCCGGGCGCCACTTCGAACTGCACTACCAGCCCCAACTGGATCTGCATTCTGGCCGCGTCTACGGAGCCGAGGCGCTTTTGCGATGGAACCATCCGCAACTCGGGCTGCTGACGCCGGCCGACTTCCTCGACGTGCTGCTCGAATCGCCGGCCTACGAGGCGACGGGCGACTGGCTGATCCGCCTTGCATTCCGTCAGGCGGCGCAATGGCAGGCGGCCAACCGGAAGCCGTTCAAGGTCGCCGTCAATCTCTCCGCCACGACGATCCAGAACGGCGATCTCGCCGCTCTGGTGTCGCAGGCTGCCGAGGCGGCCGGCGTATGCGCGTCCGCACTCGACATCGAGGTGACGGAGACGGTCGTCATGAGCGACTTTGCCGCTGCATCGCGCGCGCTTGAGGCCGTACGAAGGCTCGGCGTGACGGTCTCGCTCGACGATTTCGGCACCGGCTATTCCAGCTTGGCCTACCTCACGCGCTTACCTGTCGATTGCATCAAGATCGACAAATCGTTCGTGCAGGAAATGACTGCGAGCGAGACTGGCCCCCGCGCGCGCGCGATGGTCGAAGCGATGGTGGCGCTCGCGCGCGCGCTCGGCATGAGGACGGTCGCGGAAGGCATTGAAACCGACACGCAGTTGTCACTTGTCAAAGAACTTGGCTGCGATGCCGTGCAGGGGTATTTCATTGGCAAGCCGGTCCCGGCAGTGCAGATCGAACCGTACGCCGGGGCGCGTTCGGGCCGACTGGAACTCGAACCCGCGGCCCTTCAGCGGCTTCGCTAGCGATCACGTGCGGGCGCCTGGTATGGACGGGTTCCCAACCGGCCGCGCGCACGCGCAACACACGGCGCCCGATCAACCGGGCGCCGCTTCCTCGCCTGACGCCTAAAACTGCAGCGTGGCGCTCGCGACCGCCGTGCGGGTCGCCGACGGCGCCACGTAGTAGCCCCAGGCCGTCGTCCAGTAACGGCGGTTAAATATATTGTTGATGCCCGCGCGGAACGTCACGTCCTTGCCGGCAATCTTCGTCTCGTACCGGCCGCTCAGGTCGAACGTGGTGTAGGCCGGCACGAACTGCGAGTTGGCCGCGTCCACCGCCTGGTTGCCGACGTACTTGCCGCCGAACGCCAGCGTCAGCGGACGCAGGTACGCCGGGTTGTACTCGACGCGTCCTGTCACGGTAAAGCGCGGCGCGCCATAAATGCGCTTGCCTTCGATCGTCGGATCGTCGATGCCCACCGCCTTCGTGTCGAGCCACATCACACCGCCCAGCACGCGCCATTCGCCGGTCACCGCAAGCCAGCCGCTCGCGTCGATACCGGTATAACGCTGCGTGCCGTCCTGCACGAACACGTGGGCCGGATTGGAATAGTAGTAGCCCTGATCCACCCGGAACAGCGCGAGGTTGGCGCCCCACTTGCTGTGGTCCGACTTGAAGCCGATCTCATACTGCTTGCTCCTGAGCGGACCGAAGGTCGCCGGATAATTGACGTCGGTGTTCGACGCCGCGCCGCCTTGCTGCAACGACTGCACATAGCTCGCGTACAGCGTCGAGTACGGGTCGGTCTTGAACATCAGCGCGAAGGTCGGCGAGACCGGATTGGCGCTGTATTGCGACGTGACGGCCTGCGTCGGATCGTACACGTGCTCTCGGTACTGCGTGTAACGCACGCCGGCGAGCGCGGACCAACGCGACGTGAATTGCAGGGTGTCGCTAGCGAACAGCGCGGCCTGCGTGGTGCGCTGCTGGCGATACAGATCTTCGCCAATGCTCACGTCGGCGTTGCTCAGCAACGTGCTGCCGTACAGGTTGCCATTGCCAAGGAAGTAGCCTTGGTTCCAGCCCGTGCTGTTGCTGTATTCGCTGGTCTGTGTTTCGAAGCTCGCGCCCATCACCACGTCGTGCCTGATACTGCCCGTGCTGAATTTGCCTTCCACCATCGCGTCGACGTTCTGATAGAAGTAGCGCGTCATGGCCGCGTACAGCGTGTTCGAGTAATTGCCCGCGTTATCGGATACATACAGCAAGCTGTCCGAATTCGTGCGGTTTTCCTTGGCGAAGCGATATTTCACACTGGCATGCCAGTTGTCGGAAAGGCGGTAATCGAGCCCGGTGCCGAATGACGCGAATTCCGTCTGATAGTAGTTTTGCGGCTGCGTGAGCGCATGCGTGACCGTACTTGCGTCGGGAATGCCCAGACCGCTGCCGAACATGAGGCCGAACAGCGTGCCATTGGTCTTGCGCTTCTGATACAGCGCGTCGGCGGTGAAGGTCAGGTCCGGTGTGATGCGGAAATCGAACGCGAGCGACGCGCTCTGGCGGCGTACGTGGCCGTTGTCTTCTGCGGTGTTGCCGTCTTCGTTCGCCAGATTCAGGCGGTAACCGAAGCGGTTGTCGTTGCCGAAGCGGCCGCCCAGATCGAGCGCCTCCGTGAACACGCCGGCCGATTTATAGCCGAACGTGAAGCTGCGGTACGGCGTGTCGGTGGGACGTTTCAACACATAGTTCACAATGCCGCCCGGCGCGCCGAACCCATACATGAAGCCCGACAGGCCCTTGAGCAACTCGACCTGCTCGAACGGTTCCAGCGACAGGTCGGCATCCCACGACGGAAACGTCTGGCCGTCAATCTTGACGCTGTTCAGCGTGTCGATCGGCATGCCGCGCACGGTGAACATCGAGTTCTCGCTGATTGCGTTGTCGCTCGTCACGGAGACGGCCGGGTCGTACTTGTACAGATCGTTCGCGGTCGTCGCGAACAGATCCTGTGCTTCGTCGCTCGTCACCACGTGGGTCGAAAAAGGCGTGTCGACCTGCTTGCGCGAACCCAGCGCACCGGCGCTGACGGTGTCGGCCTGCGCGACCGCAGCGTCTTTCGAAGCGGACACGCTGACGGCAGGCAAGGTGGCGCCGGCGTCGCTTGCCGCGGCCTGCGCCCATCCGGATTGCGACAATGTGGAAAGCGTCATGCCGACGCTGACCAGAAGCCCGGCGCTCAGCAGCGAAGGGGTACGACGAGGGCCGCGCGTAAAAAATGGCCGGCCGGCGACAAGTGGTTTCTGCATATTTTTTGATCTTGGCAGGCGTTGCCGTGCACGATCGGCGTGCGAACGGACGTCTGCGAGCGAGTGATTGTTTAACAGGTGATGAAAATGAAAGATTCGAGCGAATGTTAATGCATACGATTCGCATTTACAACTGTATAGACGCAGGGAGAGTCATCTATAAGACATATGTCTTAAGACATGGGTGACTTCGCTGGAAGCCTTATCTGGCGGGGCTCGATCACGTTTGCGCCGTTTGGGGAATGTGTTGGTCGGGCAGCGAATCGCCTAAAAGACGCATATACTGACGATCTGGCCGTGAAAGCAGTGCGTCCGCGCGCTGCGTTTTTCTGCCGGTTGCAAACTCGCAGCCTCGCGGGCTTAGCGCCACGAACGCTCTGTCTATCACCTCATTTAGCAAAGCATCAGACATGTCCACACCGCCGAAGATCATCTACACCCTGACCGACGAAGCGCCTGCTCTGGCGACCTACTCGCTGCTGCCGATCGTCAAGGCGTTCACGCGCTCGTCCGACGTGATCGTTGAAACGCGCGATATCTCGCTCGCCGGCCGGATCATCGCTGCATTTCCGGACTACCTGAGTGCGGAACAGAAGGGTTCCGACGATCTGGCGGAACTCGGTGGACTCACCACGCGTCCGGAAGCCAACATCATCAAGCTGCCGAACATCAGCGCGTCGGTGCCGCAGCTGAAGGCTGCGATTGCGGAACTGCGCGATCAGGGCTACAAGCTGCCGCCCTACCCGGACGTCGCCGCGACTGACGCTGAAAAAGACGTCAAGGCTCGCTACGACAAGATCAAGGGCAGCGCGGTGAACCCGGTGCTGCGCGAGGGCAATTCGGACCGCCGTGCGCCGCTATCGGTGAAAAATTACGCGCGCAAGCATCCGCACAAGATGGGCGCATGGACCGCCGATTCGAAGTCGCACGTTGCGCATATGAGCGGCGGCGATTTTTACGGTAGCGAAAAGTCGGCGCTGATCGCTAGGGCGGGCGCGGTCAAGATCGAATTGACAGCCGCTGACGGCAGCAAGACGGTTCTCAAAGAAAAAACCAATGTGCAAGCCGGCGAGATTATCGACGCGTCCGTGCTGAGCAAGAACGCGCTGCGCAAATTCATCGAAGCCGAGATCGACGATGCGAAGGCGAAAGGCGTGCTGTTTTCGGTGCACCTGAAAGCCACGATGATGAAGGTCTCGGACCCGATCATCTTCGGCCATGTGGTTTCGGTGTTCTACCAGGACGTGCTGACCAAGCACGCTGACGCACTGGCGAAAGCCGGCTTCAACCCGAACAACGGCATTGGCGACCTGTACGCGCGCCTGAAAGACCTGCCGGCGGAAACGCGCGAAGCGATTGAGGCCGACATCAAGGCGCAATACGAAAAGCGTCCGCATCTCGCCATGGTCAATTCGGACAAAGGCATTACCAGCCTGCATGTGCCGAGCGACGTGATCGTCGACGCTTCCATGCCGGCCATGATCCGCGAGTCGGGCAAGATGTGGGGCGCGGACGGCGCGCTGCACGACGCGAAGGCCGTGATTCCGGACCGTTGCTACGCGGGCGTGTATCAGGCAGTGATCGAAGACTGCAAGAAAAATGGCGCATTCGATCCGGTCACCATGGGCACGGTGCCGAACGTCGGCCTGATGGCGCAAGCCGCTGAGGAATACGGTTCACACGACAAGACGTTCCAGATTCCGGCTAACGGTGTGGTGAAAGTCACGGACGCCACCGGCACGGTGCTGATCGAGCAACCGGTGGAAGCGGGCGACATCTGGCGCATGTGCCAGACGAAAGACGCGCCGGTGCAGGACTGGGTGAAGCTCGCGGTCAACCGCGCACGCGCCACGAACACGCCCGCTGTGTTCTGGCTCGATCCGGCCCGCGCGCACGACGCGCAGATCATCAAGAAGGTCGAGCAGTACCTGAAAGACCACGACACGAACGGTCTGGACATCCGCATCATGACGCCGGTCGAAGCCACGAAGTTCTCGCTCGAGCGGATCCGCGCGGGTAAGGACACGATTTCGGTCACCGGTAACGTGCTGCGCGATTATCTGACGGACCTGTTCCCGATCATGGAACTGGGCACCAGCGCGAAGATGCTGTCCATCGTTCCGTTGATGGAAGGCGGCGGTCTGTTCGAAACGGGCGCGGGCGGTTCGGCGCCGAAGCACGTTCAGCAACTGGTAGAAGAAGGTTTCCTGCGGTGGGACTCGCTGGGCGAATTCCTGGCGCTGGCGGCGTCGCTCGAACATCTGAGCAACGCGTACCACAACCCGAAGGCGCAGGTTCTCGCCAAAACGCTGGATCAGGCTACCGGCAAGTTCCTCGACAACGACAAGTCGCCGGCGCGCAAGGTTGGCGGTATCGACAACCGGGGCAGCCACTTCTACCTCGCCATGTACTGGGCCGAAGCACTGGCCGCACAAACGGAAGACGCGCAGTTGCAGGCGCAATTCTCGGGTGTTGCCAAGGCCATGGCCGAAAACGAGGCGAGGATTCTCGAAGAGTTGGCGGCGGCACAGGGCAAGCCGGTGGATATCGGCGGCTACTATCGTCCGAACGTCGACAAGACGAGCCAGGCCATGCGGCCGAGCGCTACGCTGAACAAGATCGTGGACGCAATCGCGTAAGCAGGCACCTGAACAGGCGCCTGAATAAGCGCAAGTAGCAGCAATCACGACGATGGCGCTTTTGGGCGCCATCGTCGTTTTTACGTCTGCGTGGAAAGCCGCCATGCCAGCCTTAGACGTGGACGATTTCCCATTCGCTGAGCTTCTCAGGGATTTCCAGCGTGGACGTGTCGTCGCCTTCCGAGAGATGCGAGCAGGTCAGGCCGCGCGCCAGGTCGTCTGCCGCCTGTTGCGGGCTGGAGAACTCGCCGAGCGTCTGATTGCCGTACGTCGCCTCCCAGCCTTCCTGGCCCGGCAAAATGTAGAACGCTCCCTGGGTCGATCCAAAACGAAATCCTTTCATTTTTACTCTCCCAACGCCGATTAAAAAATGGGTGAGGCTACGGCGCTCCATGCACTGAGTGAGGGCTGGTGCTTCTGGCTTGCGTCCCATCTTTTGAAACACCCGTCAGACTGCCCTTGCATGAATCGTCGGCTCTTGTAAAAGAGTCTACGTCAGGCCGTCGGCGCGTAAGAGTCTGTTATCCAGTTCTTTACGTCGAAATAAATCGTTTATAAACAATGATTTGATTGCGACGTCTCGCGATGTGCAATGCGGGGCGACATTGCGAAATGACGGATTTGTGCCACGCACCACGAATTTTTACGAAGCAGTGGTTCGTTTCATATTGCGAAATTTCCGCGACTTTGAGCGTTTCGAAAGTTTTTTTCAACGGATTGCCGTGCACCGGTCGGCCAAACGCAGCCGCTTCAATCCGCCACGTCATTCAGAAAATCCAGCACAACACGATTGAATGCCGCTGGCCGCTGCAAGGGTGCGAAATGGCTGACATCCGCGAGCCTGATCAACTTGGCGCCGGGAATCGTGCGAGCCAGATAGTCGGCATGCTCTGGCTTGATGAACTCGTCGTGCTCGCTTTGCACGATGGCAACGCGCACGCCGATACGCGCGAGGTCGTTTGCGGAATAGTTGGGCTGGGTCTTCATCATGGCGCTGACCGCGGCCACGAACGTGTCGAAATCGTCCGGTGTGGACGAGAGTTCAGCGTAGTCCGCCGAATGACGACGGAAGCAGCGTTCAATCACCGGCGTCGGCACAAATGCCCTCGCGCCACTCGGGTCCATATTGCAGCCGAAGAAAAACACGCCCAACACGCGCTCGGGCGCGAGGCTGGCCAGTACCAGTGAAGTACACGCACCATCGCTCCAGCCGACGAACGCAGCCTTCGTGAGATCGAGCACGTCCATCACCGCGAGCACGTCGGACGCCATCAATTCATACGAGTAGGGCCGCGCGTCGCGCGTGCTGCGGCCATGCCCGCGGCTGTCGATCACGATGACGCGCCGCCCGGCATCGACGAGCGCGAGGACCTGATAACCCCAGTTGCCGCTATGCCCAAGCCCGCCGTGCAACAGGATCACTGGCGCGCCCGTTCCGAAGCACGCGTACCAGATACGCGCACCGTTGTGTTCCACATAGCCCGATTCGGCGGACGCAGGTAGCGGCGGCGCGCCGGACGTTTCGAAACGCTTCAGGTCATCGTCTTGGATCGGCGTGCTGGGTGGCATTGTCGTCCGCTCCATGGCTGGCCGATACGGATAGGTAGCCCGTCGAGATCGGTGCAATCAACGGACCTGCGAAAGGCTACGCGCGAGGAAATCGTTCCCTGCGCGGTGGCGAACGCGCGCCATAACCGGACAGAGTGAACAGACAAGCCGTGCCCGGGAGTCGTCAGACGCCTGCCGTTCCCACCTCATGCGCGCGCCGAAGGCGCTCGCGGCTATTGCTCAAATGCATGCGCATCGCGGCGCGGGCGTCGTCGGCATCCTGGCGTTCGATGGCGCGGTAAATGAGCCGATGCTCGTTGAGGACGTTGCGCAAATGCTCGACATGATCGAGTTCGGCAATCTCGGCGGACCCGAGCCGGGTGCGTGGACTTACGGCGCGCCCAAGCTGACTGAGCACGTCGAAGAAATAGCGGTTGCCGCTCGCCCGCGCAATCTGCAAATGAAACTCGATGTCGTGCGCTACCGTGTCGGTGCTACCGCGCTCAAGCTCTGTCTCGAAGCGTTCGAGCGCGCCACGCATCTGCTTCAGATGGTGTTCGCTGCGGCGCGAGGCCGCGAGCGCGGCAGACGCAGCTTCAACGTCGATCCGGAATTCGATGATCGCCATCACGTCGAGCATGCTGGACAGGTCGGCAGCCGGCAATTGCACCGGCTGCGCCGACACGGGCGCGAGCACGAACGTGCCAATCCCGTGGCGCGTCTCGACCACTCTCGCCGCCTGCAGACGCGAGATCGCTTCACGCACCACCGAGCGGCTGACGGACAGCTGTTTCATCATCGCGACTTCGGTCGGAATGCGGTCGCCGGGCCTCAGCGTGCCTCGGCGGATTTCATCGGACAGGGTGGCGACCACCTTCTCGGTCAGGCTGCTCATGAGTGGAATTAGTCAGTTGATCGGCTGGCGTGCGCACGTCGCGCGAGGGTGAGCGTCGCGTAAAACCCGGAGCGGCGCGCCGGTCGAGCCATCATAGCGCTAGTCAGGATCAAGACGCGCCGCGCTCACTTGTTGACAAGCCGCGCAGGCGTGACGAGCGCCAGCAAGCCACCGAGCACCATGAAGCCGGCGAGCAGGAACATACCGGCCGACGTACTGTGCGTGAGCACCGTCAAGTAGCCGAACAGCGACGGCGAGAAGAGCCCGGCCAGATTGCCGAGCGAACTGATCATCGCGATACCGGCAGCCGCTGCGCCGCCGCTCAGCAGCGCGGTCGGCTGCGCCCACAGCAGCGGCGCCACCGCGAACACGCACATCGATGCCGCGGTCATGATGACAACCGTCATCGTGAGATCGTTGCTCCACAGCGTGCTCAACGCGAGGAGCGCGGCGCCGGCAAACGCGGGTATGGCGAGATGCCAGCGGCGCTCGCGCCGCTTGTCCGAACTCATGGAGAGCGCAACCATCGCGATGGCCGCGAACGCGTATGGAATGGCCGTCAGAAAGCCCACGCTCAGCGAACTGCCGTGTCCCGCGCGCTGCACGAGGGTCGGCAGCCAGAAGCTGATGCCCATGTTGCCGGTGGCGAACGCGAACAGCATCAGGCTCATCAGCCAGATGCGAGGGTTCGTGAACACGCTGCTCGTGCTGGCGGCGGGCTTCTGGGCATTTTCGCGTGCGATGTTGGCCGCGATGACATTTTTCTGTTCATCGGAAAGCCAGCGCGCGTCGCTCACGCGATCGGGCAGCCGCATCCAGATCACCATGCCGATTAGCACGGCAGGAAGCGCCTCGATGAAGAACAGCCATTGCCAGCCATACAGACCCGACACGCCGGCGAGGCGCTGCATGATCCAGCCCGAAAGCGGGCCGCCGACCAGCCCCGAAATCGGCAGCGCCGCCATGAACATTGCGACGATCCGGCCGCGCCGATGCGCCGGATACCAGTAGGTGAGATACAGAATGATGCCGGGAAACAGTCCACACTCGGCCACGCCCAGCAGCAGCCGCAGCGCGTAGAACGACGCGGGCGTGCGCACGAACAGCATGCACATCGACACCAGTCCCCACGACACGGCAATCCGCGCGATCCAGCGGCGCGCGCCTACTCTATGCATGATCAGGTTGCTGGGGACTTCGAAAACGGCATACGCGAGATAGAAGATGCCCGCGCCAAACCCGTAGACAGCATCGCTGAAGCCGAGATCGGAGGCCATTTGCAGCTTCGCCAGTCCAACATTGATGCGATCCAGATAGGCGATGCAAAAGGCGGTCAGCAGAAGCGGCATGAGGCGGCGCGTCACCAGCGAGTAAAGCGAATCTTCTTCGGCCGTCGCGGGTTGTGCGGATCGTGAGTCGGCGGTGGATGGGGTCGCCAGTGATTTCATATGTCGTCTCCGGAATGTTCTTAAAGTGAGTTGTCAGACGTCCGAGTTTCTGCATTTCTCGCGATGGAGGAAGTATATGCCTGAAGGACGTGACGGTGCCCGGCCATAACCACAGGGTTAACGCATATGGAAATGACAATCTTTATGCGCATAATATGTCGTCAGACAACGTATCACATTGATGGAGACTTTTCTTGACATCTGCTCTTGCCGACGTCGCCGGCCCGCTCGAATCGGCCGTCTCAAAGGTCAAGCGGCACGTGTTGCCGCTTTTCCTGATCATGTTCATTGCGAATTACATCGACCGCGTCAACATTGGCTTCGTGAATTCGCACATGCAGACCGATCTGGGCATTGGTGCGGCAGCCTATGGTCTCGGCAGCGGGCTGTTCTTCATCGGCTACGCGCTGTTCGAGGTGCCGTCGAATGTGCTGATGCAGAAATACGGCGCGCGTGCATGGCTGACCCGCATCATGGGCACGTGGGGCCTCGTCGCGGGCGCGATGGCGTTCGTGTGGAACGACACATCGTTCTATGTATTGCGGTTTCTGCTCGGGGTGGCCGAGGCCGGCTTTTTTCCCGGCGTCGTCTTCTATTTCACCCAATGGCTGCCGCAGAAAGAGCGCGGCAAGGCGGTCGCGGTGTTTCTCGGCGGCTCCGCGCTCGCGTCGGTCCTCTCCGGGCCAATCACCGGCAGTCTGCTATCGGTTCGCGGCTTCGGGCTGCAGGGCTGGCAATGGATGTTTCTGATCGAAGGCGCTTTCTCGATCGTGCTGTGCGCGGTGAGCTGGCTGCTTTTGAAGTCGCGCATTCGCGACGCGTCATGGCTGACGGCGCAGGAGCGCATGGTGCTGGAGACGTCGATCGCCGCGGAGCAGGCCGAGCGCGACGCACTCGGCAGCGCGCATCTGCCGGCGCTGAGGCTGCTGAAAGACCCGCAGATCCTGCTGTTCTGCTTCCTCTACTTCGCGATCCAGTTGACGATTTACGCGGCCACGTTCTGGCTGCCCACCATCATCCGGAAGATAGGCGGCCTGTCCGATTTTCAAGTCGGCATGCTCAACGCCATTCCGTGGCTGATCGCGATGGTCGCGATGTACTGTTTCGCGCTGTTGTCGGCGAAATGGCGCTATCAGCAGGCCTGGCTTGCGGTGTCGCTGGTGATCGCGGCGTGCGGTCTGTTCGCATCGACTTCGGGTAACGCGGTGCTGTCGTTCGTCGCCATCTGCTTTTCGGCAATCGGCTTCAAGGCGGCGTCCTCGCTGTTCTGGCCTATCCCGCAAGGCTATCTCGACGCACGTGTGGCCGCCGCCGTGATCGCGCTGATCAACTCGGTCGGCAATCTCGGCGGATTCTTCGCGCCCGCCGCATTCGGTTATCTGCAGCAGCACACTGGATCAATCACCGGCGGTCTGTATGGATTGGGCGTGGCGTCGCTGATCGCGGCGGCGGCCGGTTTCCTGACCCGCAACCGACGGATCGATCGCGACGCGCTGCCGGATAATTTGCGCAGCAACGCGCGCTGACTACACTGATTCACGAACCGTCAGCATGCATGACCCACTGTCCTCGGGTCATCGTAGCTGGCTTTCTGGAAAGCGCCTTGTCGCATGCGATTGCCAGATGCAATGCGCTGCGGCAGGCCGCCTGCTCACTCAACGGATCTTTCCCATGTCGACGAATATGTCCCAAGTCCATGCCACACCGGTCGTCACCGAGTTGCGCGTCGTGCCGGTTGCCGGCCGCGACAGCATGCTGATGAATCTGAGCGGAGCGCATGGCCCGTTCTTCACGCGCAACATCGTGATTCTGCGCGACAGCGCCGGACATACGGGCGTCGGCGAAGTGCCGGGCGGCGAAAGTATCCGCAAGACGATCGACGACGCGCGGCCGTTCGTGGTCGGTCAATCGATCGGCAATCTGCAAGCCATCCTGAATAGCGCACGCACGCAATTCGCCGATCGCGACGCGGGCGGACGCGGTCTGCAAACCTTCGACCTGCGCACCACGATTCATGCGGTGACGGCGCTCGAAGCCGCGCTGCTCGATCTGCTCGGCCAGCACCTGGGCGTGCCGGTCGCGGCATTGCTCGGCGAAGGCCAGCAGCGCGACGAAGTGGAGATGCTCGGCTATCTGTTCTATATCGGCGATCGCAAGAAGACCGATCTGCCCTATGCGAGCGGCGCGGAAGGCCGCGACGACTGGGAACGTGTCCGCGCCGAGGAAGCAATGACGCCGGAAGCGGTCGTGCGTCTCGCTGAAGCCGCGCAAGCGCGTTATGGCTTTAACGACTTCAAGCTCAAAGGCGGCGTGCTGTCCGGCGACGCCGAAATCGAAGCCGTCACCGCGCTTGCCGAACGCTTTCCGGCCGCGCGCGTCACGCTCGATCCGAACGGCGCGTGGTCGCTTGCAGAAGCCGTACGTCTGTGCCGCGATCAGCACGACGTGCTCGCCTACGCGGAAGACCCATGCGGCGCGGAAAACGGTTACTCGGGCCGCGAAGTGATGGCCGAATTCCGCCGCGCAACCGGCTTGCCCACGGCGACCAACATGATTGCCACCGACTGGCGCCAGATGGGTCACGCAATCCAGCTTCAGTCCGTGGATATCCCGCTGGCCGATCCGCACTTCTGGACCATGCAGGGCTCGGTTCGCGTGGCGCAGATGTGCAACGATTGGGGCCTCACCTGGGGCTCGCATTCGAACAACCACTTCGACATTTCCCTTGCCATGTTCACGCACGTCGCCGCGGCTGCGCCCGGCAAGATCACCGCAATCGACACACACTGGATCTGGCAGGACGGCCAGCGTCTGACGCGCGACCCGTTGCAGATCGTCGGCGGCAAGGTGAAGGTGCCGCAGGCAGCGGGGCTGGGCGTCGAACTCGACATGGACGAGCTGGAAAAGGCGCATGCGCTCTATCAGCAGCACGGCCTCGGCGCACGCGACGACGGCGTGGCGATGCAATACCTGATTCCAAACTGGAATTTCGACAACAAGCGGCCGTGTCTCGTGCGCTGAGTGACGAACGATCGAGCGTCGGATGATTGAGCGCGACTGGACGCGATAAACGTCATAGACGTCATGAACGGGATGGAGCGGCGCCGATAACCCGCGACGCGCGTTCAATCAGCGGTCATGCCCATCTCAGCACACGCCGCGGCGCTCGATGCTCCGCGGCGTGTTGCGTTTCCGGCGGCGCGGTGTGCAGCGCTCAACTGCGCCGGAACACCACATGCGAAATGCGCTGCACCAGCAACGCCGCGGCGAGCGCCGCGACCGCCGTCAGCCAGACGCCGATATGAATGGACTGCACGAGCGCATCGCGCGCTGTGTCGATCAACGCGAGCGTATCGAGCCCGGACGGCTTCATGTCGGCAATCAGTTTCAGCCGCGATGCGTCGTCGATCAGAATCCGCAGATCGACGAAACGCGGGCGCCATTGCGATGCCGCGGGCTCGCCCAGCACGCTCATCGTGCGCGTGACGACATTGCGGTAATGATGCGACACGACGGTTGCAACGATACTCGTGCCGAGCATGCCGCCCACCATGCGCGTGGACTGCAGCAGCGCGGTCGTGATGCCGAAGCGCTCGCGCCCGGCAATTTCCTGACCGAACACGTTCAGATTGTTGAGGATGAAGCCCAGGCCGATACCCACCGCGCCCATCGGCAGTTCGAGCCAGACGTGCGGCGTTTCCGGATTCGCGAACGCGAGTGCGATCGACGCGAACAGCAGCAGCGCAAAGCCGATCGACAGAATACGCGTGGGCTTTTTCATGTGAATCACAATGCGCGTGTTCAGCAGGCTGCCGAGCGCAATGCATGCGGCAATCGGTGTGGCGAGCAGGCCGGCCTGTTGCGGCGACAAACCGAATCCGCCTTGCAGCAGCAGCGGCGCGAAGAAAATCAGCGAGAACATCACGAAGCCGGACAGCATGCCGAGCGTGAAGAGCGTGACCAGTTGCGCGTCTTTGAACAGATCGAGCGGAATGATTGGATGCGTTGCGCGCTGCTCGCACACGAGCAGCCCGATCGTTCCGACCACCACGCACGCGCCGAGTGCTAGGGTGCCGGCGGTGAGGCCGTCTTTCGGCACCGCTTCGATGAACGCCTGCAGGCAACCCAGCACGGCGGCCACGAGCGCCGCGCCGAGCCAGTCGATCCGGACTTCGCCGTCGTGCGGGCGGCGGAACGCGGGCAGATGCGCCCAGATGAAATACAACGCCGCCGCGCCGACGGGCAGGTTGATCAGGAAGGTGGAGCGCCAACCCCAGTGTTCGCTCATCCAGCCGCCGAGCGACGGTCCCGCCGCCGTGCCAATGCCATAGGCGGCCGCCATCACCACCTGCCAGCGCACCCGAGCGCGCGGGTCGGGAAAGAGATCGGGAATCGACGCGAACGCGGTGCCCACCATCATCCCGCCGCCCACACCTTGCAGGCCGCGCGCAATCACGAGGAACAGCATGTCGTTCGCGACGCCGCATAACACCGACGCCGCCGTGAACACGATCACCGCGGCAATCACGAAGCGTTTGCGGCCAAAGTAGTCGCCCAGCCGGCCGAACACCGGCACCGTGACGACCGACGCCAGCAAATAGGCGCTCGCAATCCACGCGTAGTACTCGAAGCCGTGCAATTCGGCGACGATCGACGGCAACGCGGTGCTGACGACGGTCTGGTCGAGCGCGACCAGCATGTTGACGAGGCCGATGCCGAGCATGGCAAAAAGGGCGTTTCTGAACGGCAAGGCGGCGGCGGGGGTGGCGGGAGCGGGGGAGTTCACGGGTCGGGAGCGCAGGCTTGGCGGGTCGGCGCAGCATGTGGAGCTGCGCAACGTAGGCCGATTATGTCATCTGGTTGTCTGACGACTTGACAGGTGATTATATGGGTTTTCCCTTAGTCGAAACTATCCGTCGCGCAGCCCGGGCATAAAAATATGCCGCGCGAATGGCGCGGCATGGTACGACATGGCATGCGGGGCGCCGGACCGACCCGCCGCCGACAACGCGCGTCGGCTAGGCGAAGTTCGGGCTCTTGCCAAGCGCCATCGCCATTGCCTGCATCGCAACGAGATAGCCGTTTGCGCCGAGTCCGCAGATCACGCCGGTGGCGGCGCGCGAAATCAGCGAGTGCCGATAGGTTTCGTCGCGCTTATGAATATTGGTGATGTGCAGCTCGATCAACGGATGTTCGATCAGCTTGACCGCGTCGAGCACGGGCACCGACGCGAACGAAAATCCGGCCGGATTGATGATCACCGCGGCGTCGCGTTCGAACGCCTCCTGCAACCAGTCGACAAGGGTAGCTTCACTGTTGGTCTGACGGAATTCGCATCGCAGTTCGAGCCGCTGAGCGAGTGTTTCCACCTGCTGCTGAATTTCCGCAAGGGTGGTCTTGCCATAAAGATGCGGCTCGCGCCTGCCGAGCATGTTCAGGTTCGAGCCGTTCAGGACATAGATGAGATCAGTCATTGTTCAATCGCCTTGGTGCAAATTCGCGCGCAGTCGCCGCGCCTTGTTCGATGCGCTCGCCACGTCGCTGGTCGCCGTGGCGAGCGCCGGGTTCTGATTTAACTGCGGTGACCGTTTCCGGCATTGGAGATGCCCGCCGTCGCAAAGGCGCTGTCGCCGGTTACGGCGGCCGCCGAATCGGCGCGATTCATGTCGATGCCGACTGTTTCACGGGCAGTCAGGATCATCACGAGCGAGATCACGTTAAACACCACGCACACCGCCACCACGCCCCACGGCGAGCCGTTGCAGATGGAGAACAGCCACACCGCGAGCACCGGCATCGGACCGCCGGCGATCAGGTTCGCGCCGGTATAGGCCAGCGCGGAGCCGGAGTAGCGCACGTTAGTCGGGAATGCTTCGGCGAATGCGACCGGCTGGATGCCGCTCTGAAACTGGGTGAAGCCGAGGAAGACGCACATCGCTGCGAGCATCGGCACAAAACTGCGGGTGTCGAGAATCTGGAAGTAGACGAACAGCATCAGCAGCGTCGCAATCGAGCCGACCGCCAGCGCTTTTTTGCGGCCGATGCGATCGCTCAGCATGCCGCCCGCCAGTGCGCCGGCGATCGCGCAGACGTTGGCGCCCATCAGCAGCAGGAAGCCGGTTTGCCTGGGAATCGCAAGTGTCTTCGTGATGTAACTCAGCGAGAACACCACGATCAGATAGAAGATCGCCGCCGGGCCGCAGAAAAACAGCATCCAGCGCAGCACGGTGCGCCAGTGCAGACGCAGCGCGTCGCGCAGCGGACTGCCCACGTGCACCACCTCGGTCTTGCGCAGCGCGACGAAGGCGGGCGTCTCGCTGACGCGCAAGCGAATGTAGACCCCTACCACCACGAGAACGAAGCTCAGGATGAAAGGGATACGCCAGCCGTAGGTGTCGAATGCCTGCGCGGTCATCGTGGACGACAGCAGGAGCAACACGCCATTGGCCATGATCTGGCTGAGCGGCGAACACAGGCCGAGCAAACCGGAATACTTGCCGCGACGCTTGGCGCTCGCATGTTCGATCGCCATCAGTTGCGCGCCGGTGGATTCGCCGCCGAGCGCGAAGCCTTGCACGATGCGCAGTAGCACGAGCAGCACCGGCGCCCATACGCCGATGCTGGCGTAAGTGGGCAGCAGGCCCATCAGCATCGACGCGAGTCCCATGACCGTGACGGTGCCAAGCATCAGATTGCGCCGGCCGAGCTTGTCGCCCAGGTGTCCGCAGATGATTGCGCCAAGCGGTCGCGCCGCGAGTCCGACACCGAAAGTCGCCAGCGACGCGAGCAACGCGGATGTCGAGTCCATCGCGGGGAAAAAGAGCTTGGGAAGCACCGTGGCGGCGAGCGCGCCGTATAGCGTGAAATCGAACCACTCCAGCGCGGTGCCGATCGCGGCGGCGGTGACCGCCCGCGTGCGCATGGCGGCGTGGTTTTCGTTCTGAACATCCTGAATCATGTGTCGTCTCCTTGTCCCTGCACGTTACGGCGTGCGCGTTGTCGGGGGCGCGTGCGTCGGTGACGCCGGCTCTCTTCCTTTATTTATCGATCGGTCGGCGGACGCGCCTAACGATTGCCATGCGGTCGGCGCGACCGTGAACACAGATTATCATCGGCAGGTGGGACACCATTCCAGGGTGGAATTTCATATCACAATGTGGAAGAATCAGCGCGGCGCGTCGGCGCTAACCCGATCCTTCAATGGAGCAACACATGCCTGGCGTGACTGAACGCACACTCGCGGTATTGGAATTTTTGGCGACGCAATTGGAAGGCACACCGCTCGCCATGATTTCAGACGAACTGGATATTCCGCGCAGCGCGTGCCATCGCCTGCTCGTTGATCTGAAGCAGTGCGGTTATGTGAGGCAGTTGCGCGAACATGGCGATTACGTGCTGACCACCAAACTCGTCGGCCTCGGACTCGGCTTTCTCGCGACGTCGGGCATCGTGGACATCGCGCAGACAATGCTCGACCGACTCGCCGAGCAGTCCGGCGAACTGGTGCGGCTCGCGATCGTTGACGGCGACCGTCTAACGTGGGTCGCGAAAGCGCAGGGCGCGTTAAAAGGGCTGCGTTACGACCCGGACATGGGCATGGACACGATTCTGTCGTGCAGCGCCACCGGCCACGCGTGGATGATGACCATGAGCGACGAACGCGCGCTCGAACTGGTGACGCGTCAGGGATTCGGTCAGCCGAAGCAATACGGACCCAATGCGCCGACTACTGTGGCCGGACTGTTGAAGTTCGTGCACGCCGCGCGCGAGCGAGGCTATGCGACGATCAACGAGGTCTTCGCGCCCGGTATGACGGCAATGGCCGCGCCCGTGCAAAGGCGCGGCTATGCCGCGATTGGCGTGATCAGTATCGCCGGGCCGCTGGTTCGCCTGGATGAGAAGCGCATGGCGACGCTCGGGGCAACACTGCTTGCAGCGGCCGCTGAACTGGCCACCGCGAGCCTTGCATCGCCGCTGTTCGGTCGCGGCCGCTAGCGACTAGCGGGCACTAGCGGCCACCGGCCGGACGGCCGTCGATCCAGGTGCGCCAGCGCCTGACAAGCGCGTGCGCACGCGAATCACTGCGGAATGATCCGCTCGGCTTTCAGCCGGTCGAAGAGCGCGTAGAACGAATCAGGCGTGCTTTGATAATCGAGAAAGCCGGCCTTGCGGCTTTTCGACATGTCCGTCAGCACTTCCATCGGCCGGCCGAGATCGGCGTCCGTGTGCCACCACGACGCAAGCTTCTGGATGTCGGGCTCTTTGAGGCTGAAGCGCGTCGCGAGTTCCTTCCACGCCTCGCCGGCGCCTTGCATGCGATTTTCGAGCGGCTGAGTCTCGCCGTCGAACGGCACGGCCTCTATGCCGAAATAATCGGCAAGGCACGACCACATCCACTTCCAGCGAAACACGTCGCCATTCACCACGTTGAACGCTTCATTGCGCGCATTCGCAGACATTGCCGCCCATTCCAGATGGCGTGCGAGCAGGCGCGCATCGGTCATGTCGGTGAGACCGTTCCATTGCGCCGCCGATCCCGGGAAGATGAACGGCTGACCGGTCGCCTTGCACAAGCTGGCATACACAGCGAGCGTGACGCCCATGTTCATCGCGTTGCCGAGCGCGAAGCCAATGATCGTATGCGGACGGTGCACGCTCCAGCTAAAGCCGAAGCGTTGCGCGGCTTCGAACAGGCGGTCTTCCTGCTCGTAGTAAAAGTTTTCGACGGGCTGACGCCCCTGCTCTTCGCGAAACGGGGTGATCGGCACGGCGCCGGTCGCATAGGCCTCGAACGGGCCGAGATAATGCTTCAGGCCGGTCACGAGCGCCGCATGCGTGACGGTGCCGGACGGGCCGACTGCGTCCATCACATGACGCACCATGCCGCCGTTCACGCGAATGTTGTCCCGCTCGGTGGCCTGGCGCGCCCACGCGGTGAAAAACACGTGGCTGAACTGCTTGCCGTCAAGCGCTGCGCTGACGGACTCCACCGATGTCAGATCGGCGGTGATCGGTTCGATCGACGGCGACACGGCCGTGCGGCCGCGCGAAAGTCCTGCGACGTGCCAGCCGTCGGCGAGCAGACGGTCGGCCAGATTACCGCCGACAATCCCGCTCGCGCCGATGATGAGTGCTCGTTTTTCCATGGGAATCAGACTCTGAAAGTGGATGCCTGTCGACACGGCCCGGACCTGCGGCCGTGGCCTCTAAATGTCTCGTGCCATCCGCATCATGCCCTGGTTGCGCGCGACAGGTTCGGCACGTGGGCGGAAGGCACGTGAGGCAAGCGGCATCCGGCGCGTCAGCCTTTTGCCCAGGCGGCCGCCATTTCGGTCGCAAACTCGCGATACGTTTTCGGCTGGCGGCCCAATAGCGTCGCGAGGCGCGCCACGTCATCGGCCGATGCGACGGCGCCGTCCTGCTGATAGCGGCTCATCATCAGGCGCATGTCGTAAGCGAGCCAGCCCGGCGCTGCGCTCTTCAGACGCTGTTCCAGCACGTCGAGATCGTCGCCGCCATATCGCACCGCGCGGCCCAATGCATCGGCCCAGATCGACGCCACGTCGGCGGACGTGATGGCATCCGGTCCAACGAGTTCGTATGTCTCACGCGGCAGCGGACCCGCGGCGCGCTCACGGCGCAGCAGTTCGATGGCGGCGGCCGAGCCGATGTCGCGGACGTCGACCATCGAGATACCCCTGGCTCCAATCGGCATGGCGTACACGCCGTGCGTGAGCAGCGGGTCCTTCTGCCGCACGTCGTTCTGGATGAAGTACGCGGGTCGCAGCACTGTGGCGGGAAGATCGCAATGTTCGATCAGGCGCTCAGCGGTGTGCTTGCTCGCAAAGTGCGGCACGTCGACATACTCCGCGCCCTTGAATACGGACAGATACACGATTCCCTTGACCCCGGTTTCGCGCGCGATATTCAACGTTTGCAACGCCTGGGTGAGTTCGTCGGCGGCGTTCGGCGCGAGGATGAATACCGTGCTGACCTCTTTCATCACGCTGCGCAAGCCGTCCAGGTCCGACAGCTCGCCCTTCACCGCCGTGACCCCCGCGGGAAATTGCGCTTTCTCAGGCGAGCGGGTCAGCGCGCGCACGTCCGCGCCGCTCCCGTTCAGATGTTCGATCACCTGCTGGCCGACTACGCCGGTGCTACCTGTTACGAGTATTGCCATGACCTTTCTCCTTGGTTGGTGAGGGCTGCGCTCAGCCCGTAAGACACACGATAGTCGTTCCATGAATGCACAGAAAGTGCCAGAATCAAGACAACATGTCTCATTTGTGGAACGTTCATGGATCTGATGTCGCTGGCCGACTTCAATGCGGTCGCTCTGCATGGCGGGTTCGGGCCGGCAAGCCGTGCGTTGGCGCGGCCCAAGGCGACGCTGTCACGGCGCGTCGCAGAGTTGGAGCAGGAGCTGGGCGTGCGGTTGATCGAGCGCGGCTCGCGCCGGCTTCGTCTGACGGAAGAGGGCCTCGTGCTGCACGAACGCACGCGCGGTTTGATGGCCGAGATTCAGGCGGCGGGGGAAGCGGTCGCGTCACGCGCGCCGCTGCCGCGCGGCCGGTTGCGGATCAGCGCGCCGATTGTGTTTGCGCACGTGGTGTTGGGCGCGATCGCCGCGCGATTCGCGCTGGCTTATCCGCAGGTCGAACTGGAAGTGGTCGCGGAAGACCGGCTGGTCGATCCCGTCGAAGATGGTTACGACCTCGTGATACGCATCAATCCTTCGCACGACGAGCCACTCGTGGGGCGGCGCATTCTCGGCGACCAGCGGCTGGCCGTTGCCGCGCCGACCTTGTCGATTCCCAATCAGCCCGCGGGCGCAGCCGCCGGCTCGCCCGTGCCTGCCGTCACGCTGGCAACGGCGACGTCGGCCGCGCCCTGGCGCGTGCGCTCGCCCGACGGAGCGCTGCGCGTGTACGAGCCGTCGCCGGTGCTGCGCTTTTCATCGCTGCTGATGGTGCGCGACGCGGCTGTGGCGGGTGTCGGGGCGGCGCTGTTGCCCAGGTTGCTGGTGGAGCAGGATGTGTCGGCGGGCCGGCTCGTTTGCTGGGGCATTGACGACGGGCCGCCGGTGGAAATCTGGGCGCTTTATCATTCGCGGCGTCTGCTGAGCGCCAAGGTGAGGGCCTTTATGGATCTGTTGCAAACCGTACCAGGGGCGGCGTGAGCGTCCTCGTCATTGTTCCGGTACGTGGCCCCTGTCGGTTCGGTCAGATCCGTCCGCGCTGCTCCGGACCGGCCGTCGCACCACCCTCAACTTGCCACTATGGCCGCCGCCGCAGAAAAACCGCTCGTCGCCATCGGACTCCAAACCCGATACGCCGACGCCTTCCGGCATGTCCAGGCTCTCCTGAACCTTGCCCGTGCGCGGATCGACCCGCCTTAATTCGCTCTGCTCGTTTTCCCACGTGCCGTGCCACAACTCGCCGTCGACCCAGGTCACGCCTGTCACGAAGCGATTCGACGCGATGGTGCGAAGAACCTCGCCCGTATGCGGATCGATCTGCACGATTGTGCGCGCCTGATATTGCCCGACCCAGAGCGTTCCTTCTGCCCACGTGAGCCCGGAGTCGGCGCCGCCGCCTGGCGCTGGAATCGTTGCGAGTATCGCGCCGGTTTGCGGGTCGATCTTCAGGATACGGTCTTCGGCGATCTGGAACAGGTGCTGGCCGTCGAACGCGGTGCCGGCATGCGCGGCGATGTCGAGCGAGCGCAGCGTCTTGCCGTTGGCCGGGTCCAGTTCGGTGAGACGGTCGCCGCCCGCGAGCCACACATGCCGACCGTCGTACGTGACGCCGTGAACTTTCTCAATGCCCTCGAAGGGTCCGTATTCGTTGATGATTTCCGCTGCTGACCGGTTCATGGCGCGTTCCTCGCTGACTGGGGTGGACAATTCGTGATGTCATCCTAATCAATCGGTAACGACGCGGGGAGTAACAAGGTCGTCGTGAAACCCGGCATGGGCGGCGCCATCCATCGGCGTGCGCGGCCGCAACCTACTGATTGCACCTTGCGCGCCGCCAGCAGCGAGTCGAGTGCGCGCTGCACGGTGCGCTGGCTCGTGTCGAGCGCCAATGCGAGCGCCGAACTCGACCACGACTCACCGTCCGCGAGCAGCGCGAGCACAGCGGCGTGCCGGTCGTCGACGAGGCGCGCGAGCACGGCCACATCGCGCGCGCGATGCGGCACGAGCGTGAAGCCTTGCTGCGTCGCGTTTATCCCGGCAACGCTCTTGAGCGCCTTGCGCAGCCTGCCCATTTCGACGCGCAGCCGCGCCCGGTGTGATTCGTCTGCGAGCTTCACCCTGAATGCCCGCGCGACGAGCGCGGTGCGCGACACGTCCAGAGGCCACGCCTCGGCCAGCGCGCGAACGAGCGTGAACAGAATAGGGCGGCGCGCAAGCGAGATCGTGTGGCCGTTTACGTACACGACATGCCGGCACGCATCGACCACCAGGGTCGCCGAGGCGAGCAGCGCCTCGACCGCATCGAGCCGCAGCGGCCGCTCTTCGCCACGCGTGATCAGTCGGGCGGCCGGCGTCTGCAACACGGCCAACGCGCTGTCGATCTCCGCAGTCAGCGCAGGGATGCGCGCGAGGTGCGCCGCATGCGACGCACGCGCGAGCGCTTCGCGGGCGGCCTGGCTGTGCAGCCGCCGCATCGCGATGCCGGCGACGGCCAGCTCATAGGCCGCGCGGGAAGCAGGCGGGAAGAAGGTGGGGTCGAGCGCCGCGAGCGCGTGCGCGGCTTCGTCGATCCGGCCGATCAGCAGCAGGCGACGCACTTCGAGATGGCGCGCATGAGCGGCATTGACGCGATCGCCGTGCGCTTCGAGCGTGGCGCGTGCCGAGTCGAGCGCTTTGGTGGGCCAGCTCAGATCGCGTGAGACGAGTGCGATCTCGGCCTCGGCGACGACGCAGCGCGCCCGGGCCACCGGCTCCTTCGGACCAAATGCGCGGGCCGCGCGCTGCACCAGCGCTTTTGCGCGCGCCAGGTCGCCGAGCTGCGCCATCGCGATGCCGCGCAACGCGAGCGCGGGGGCGTCGTCGCGCAACGCAACGCGGTTCAGTGCGCCAAGAGGGTCGCCCGCGGCAAGCGCATGCGCCGCAGCCGTGACTAGCGAATCCACGGCCATCCGAATCCCGTCACACCTGTCACTCCCTACCGTCGAATACCCGGGGCTAATCTATCACGACGCACTGCCTGCGCTTCGCGTCGTCGGACCGACCGCGGCGCGCTGATCGCGCCGGCTCCGCGGTCAGCAGGTCGGCGCGCGCACTGCTATTCCATCTGACATATTTTTTCAGACGCAGGGTCGGCATAATGGGCGGACTTTTTTTAGGCCGTCCTTACTGGCAAGCCGCTTACCTGCTCTGGAGAAACTGAACTGAACCGCGTCGCAAAACTCTTCAAGCCCCGTGTTGCACGGGAACCGGTTCACTTCACGTCTGCCGTCTCGCGCCGTTGCCTACGCTGGTGTGCGCATGGCGGCAGCGTCGTCATGCTGCTATGGATGCAAGGTGCGATTGCGGCTGGAGATACCGGCACCGTCGCGTTGTACGGTGTGATCGACACCAGCCTGGAAGTCACTGATCCGGGTTCGGGCTGGACGCCGCGCGTCGACTCCGGCGCCTATCGCGGCTCGCGCATCGGGCTGCGCGGCGCCGAGCCGCTGGGCAATGGCACGGACCTGATCTTCACACTGGAAAACGGCTTCAGTTCCGCCGACGGATCGCTGCAAACCGCCGGCGTGCTGTTCAATCGTCAGGCGTGGGTCGGCGCGCGTGGTGGGTGGGGCGAACTGCGCATGGGCCGCCAATATTCGCCGATCTATATTCCGTTCAAGGGCGATCTCGACGCGTTCGGCGCGGGCACCATCGCATCCGGCCTGAACAACCTGTCGAAAATCACGCCTTATGCGAGCAACGCGATCGCGTACCTGTCGCCGCTCGTCGGCGGTTTCGACGCGACCTTGATGGTTGCCACGCGCGATCCGTCGGAGCACGACGGCAATGGGCTCGACGGCTACTACCTGACTGCCGCGTACCGTTTCGATCAGTTCAAGTTGCTCTACGCGCGCCAGCAGACGCATGGTGCGGGGGCGTTGCGTGCGAATCTCGGTGGCGTGAACTACGCTTTTGGCAAGCTGCACCTATGGCTGGCCTTCTTCAATGGCGACGGCGGCACGCCGCTCTACCACGGCGCGGGCGGCTCGGTATCGGCGCAATACAGCTTCTCCACGGTGGCACGGGCGTCGCTCGGCTATACGCGCGTTCATGATTACACCGGCACCGGCGCCAATGCCGACCAGTTCAGCGCGTCGTTCGAGTACAACCTGTCGCGCACGTTGCTGCTCTACTTCAGCGCGGCCTATCTGGCCAACCACGACGACGCCAGCTTCACGCTGCGCGGTGTCAACGTCACAGGCTTGCCAGTGGCTTATGCGGGCGCGCCGGTCAAAGGCGTGCAGCTGGGTGTGGTGCGACGGTTCTAGCGGTTTCGTCAGAGACGGACCGGCGCCTGTCGCTGCATGTTTCTGATGCGATCTGTAATGAAGCGCATTTCGTCATACGAATGGAGAGTTGGTCTCTTTTATTTGTTAGGCCTTTACGCCAACCGGTTCTCATTCATGCGCTTTCATGACTTGTGTAAAGCGCGTCAAATTGCGTTTTAAAAGATAATTTGCTCTACTGCACTAGTGCAATTTAATCACCTTCGGCATTATCACTTTTGGGAAATAGCTATCGATTAATAGGAAATGGCGGGAACGCCGCGCGTACTCGCAAAAAAAAAGCCGACACAACGTGTCGGCCTTAAAGACTCTGGCGTCCGAGAAAATGCTTGCCAGAACCTGAGAGACGGTGGAAACGGAGCCTAATCCAAAGGGGCGGCCTCTTAATGGCGGCAAAGCGCGAAAACTCCCGCTTCGCATGCACCGAGACATACGTACTTAAAAGTATTTCGATTCCCGGCAGATATTAAACCAGAAATTCTTGAAAAAGATAGGGTATCGACCGAATCGGCGTTGGATTTTTCAGAACCGTTTGAAACGGAGTGCGCATTCAGGTCGTTGAATTCCCTGTTTCAGTCCATTTCATCAAGACACCGTGCGGACAGTCCGATGGCGAGCCGCCGCGTCAGCCAGATGCGAACCGGAGATCGTCCGAGCGTGACCCTGAGCGGCCAATCCGGCCGTACAGAGTGGGATTGCTCAGTCCCGTGTCCGGCGGTGCGACGTCAGGCACACGCGAGGAGACGCGGCTATGCTAGCGGTTCGGTCCATTTATGAGGAGCAAGCGATGAAACACACACAGGGTTCGATGATTACGTTCAGCCGCCCGGACGGGCAGCAGGCTCAGGGCTACCTCGCCACGCCGGCGAAACCGGAAGGCGCGCCGGCGGTCGTCGTAATTCAGGAGTGGTGGGGAGTGAATGACCAGATTCGCGGCGTGGCGGACCGCTATGCGCAAGCCGGCTACGTCGCGCTGGTGCCTGATCTGTATCGCGGCAAGGCAACCGTGGAAGAGGCCGAAGCCAAGCATCTGATGGACGAACTCGATTTTGCCGACGCCGCCACGCAAGATGTTCGCGGCGCGGTGCTGCATTTGAAGCAGCAAGCGGCCAACGTGGGCGTGACCGGCTATTGCATGGGCGGCGCGCTTACGCTGCTCGCGCTGTGCAATGTGCCCGAGGCGTCGGCGGGCGCGGTGTTCTACGGCTTTCCGCCGCTCGACTACGTCGACGCGTCGAAGATCAAGGTGCCGGTGCTCGGTCACTGGGCGACGCAGGATGAATTTTTCGCGCTGGAAACGGTGAGCGCGCTCGAGAAGAAGTTGCAGGACGCGAACGTGAACGTGGAGTTTCACCGCTACCTCGCTCACCATGCGTTTGCTAACGAGACGGCGGTGGGACCGGGCCGCATCGCTCAAACGCAATACGACCCGGTGTGGGCACAGCAGGCCTGGGACCGTACGCTGACGTTTTTCGGCCGCACGTTGTGGAAGTAATGGCCTTCCACGCGCATGGCGTGGATTGCTCAGAGCTTCGAACCGCCGTCCACGTGAAGTGTCTCGCCCGTGATCCAGCGGGCGGCTTCTGAAGCGAGAAAGGCGACCGCGCCGCCAATGTCGTCCGGCTGCGCCACGCGTTTCAATGCCTGCATGCCGAGCGTGACCGCGCGCCCCGCATCGGTTTTCGTGAAGTTCGACATGTCGGTTTCGACGACGCCGGGCGCAACGGCATTCACCCGGATGCCGCGCTCACCCAACGCGGACGCGAAGTGCTTCACGAGCGTATCCACCGCGCCCTTCGTGGCCGCATAAGCCGGTAGCGTGCCGACGGCGGCGCGCGCCGCGAGCGACGACAGCAGGATCACGCTGCTGCCCTTGCACATGACCGGCAACAGTTGCTGGACGAGGAAATAGGGCGCACGGACATTCACGGCGAACAGGTCGTCGAAATCCTTGACCGTCGTTTCTTCGATACTGGCTGCTTTCGATATGCCCGCGTTCGCCACCAGAATATCCAGCCGATGTCCGACCACGTCGCGTACCTGCCTCGCCAGTGCATGCGGACCTTCGGCGTCGCGCAGATTGGCCGCGACTTTCTGCGCATTGCCACCTGCCGCGCGAATCTCCGCGACGACGGCGTCTGCCGCCTGCTCGCCGCTGCTGTAGTGAACCAGCACCTGTGCGCCTTCTCTGGCAAGCGCAAGCGCCGTGGCTCGGCCGATACCGCGTGATGCGCCGGTTACGAGCGCGGTCTTTCCGGTGAGGCTGTTCATGGCAAGACTCCTTATGAATGCAATGCGATCCGCCGCCGCGCTCACGCGCTTTCGCGTCGGCACGTTTTGGTGTGTGTCGCGGGCGGCGTCTTTCGAACTGGTCTGCTCGTCATGTCCGGTGCCTTTGCGATATGAGCCGGTGCTCGCGAGCGGGGGAAGACGGTTCGCTAGTGCCTGCAAAAAGCGCGTTGCTGCCGCCGTCTAAGGCCAATGTAGAGTAACCTTGCGCGCGGGAAAAAGACTTTGTAGGCTGGCAGGTATGCCTCCAGAGCATACCTGGAGCGGATTGAAGTGCGGCGGCCCCGCATCGAGAAGGGACTATGGAGCTTCGTCACTTGCGGTATTTCATAGCCGTCGCCGAGTCGGGCAGTTTGACCGTGGCAGCCGAACGCCGGCTGCACACGTCGCAGCCCTCGCTGAGCCGCCAGATACGCGATCTCGAAGATGAGGTCGGCGCCGAACTGTTCAGCCGCAGCGCGCGCGGTGTGGAACTTACCGTGGCCGGCAAGGCGTTCCTCGACCATGCACGCCTCGCGCTGTCGCAGGTGGATGCCGCGACCGAGGCCGCGCGCCGCGCCGCGCGGCCGGCTAGGCAGGTGTTCGCGCTGGGCTTTCTGACCGGCCAGGAAATGACATGGTTACCGCGCGCGATGCAGGTGTTGCGCGATGAGTTACCCAATATCGATGTGACCATATCGAGCCACTATTCCCCCGATCTCGCCGACGCGCTCGCACGCGGCAAGCTCGATCTGGCGTTTTTGCGCGCCGAACCCGGTTTCGATCTCGACTATCGCGTGGTGAGCCGTGAAAAACTGCTCGTGCTGATGCCGAGCGACCACCCGCTCACCGAACGCGCGTCCATCCGGCCCGAAGATCTCGCGGGCGAGACTTTCGTCATGGCGTCGAACAAGGCGCGCGTGCTGCACGAGGTGATCGACCGGTATCTGCACGACAACGGGGTGACGGTCGCGCCGGCGCATGGCGTCGACAATCTGGCGATGGCCATGTCGCTCGTGGCGTCCACGCGGGGTCTCGCGTTGATGCCGGAGTACGCGAACAATCTGCTGCCGTGGTCGGTGGTGAGCCGGCCGCTCGATGGCGACGCGCCGACTGTCGATCTGGTGATGGGCTATAGCCGCTCGAACACGTCGCCAGTGCTCAAGCTGTTCTTGTCCCGCGCCGAGGAACTGACGGCATCGCGCTGATCCGGGCGAACGCGGCCGCATGAGACGGGCGCGTTCGCGCCAGCACAGAGGTGAACACCCTGAACGCGCCGGTGCGGCGCACGGATCAGTTGCCGAACAACGAGATTTGCGTGCCGCGCATCGATTCAGCGCGCTCGGCTTTCGCGCTGCGGCCGGATGTCGGCGCGACCTTCGCTTGTGCGTTTGCTTTTTCCAACGGTTGCGCCGCAAGGCCGGGGCTTTCCGCTGCCGTCTGCAGCGAAGCTTGCCCCGCTTCGAGCGACAACAGCAGCATCTTGTTGGCGAGGCCGCCGGCAAACCCCGTCAGCTCCCCAGATGCGCCAATCACGCGATGGCATGGCGCAACGATCGAGATGGGATTTCTGCCGTTCGCCGCGCCGACCGCGCGCACTGCATTCAGGTTGCCGATCTGCCGTGCGATCTCCGAATAGCTGCGTGTCTGGCCGAATGGGATCGTGAGCAGCGCGGCCCACACCTTCTTCTGAAAAGCCGTACCTTCGAAGTCGAGTGCGAGGTCAAATGTTTGACGCTCGCCAGCAAAATACTCGTGGAGTTGCCGCGCGGTGTCGAGCAGCACCGGGCGCTCATTCGCCTCGACCATGGTGCCGAGCCGCACGCGGTTCGGTTTGTCGTTCTCCCAGAGAACCGCCGCGAGCCGGTCACCTCTGGCAACGAGCTTCAACTGGCCGACCGGCGAATCCATCAGTGTGTATGCGTATGTCACGGTGATCATGTGTGGCTGGCTGGTGGCGAATCATCACTGTAGCCCATTTGCATTTTTCATTCGACGATCGGTCGGCGCAGGGCGGATGGCGGCGTGTCCCACCCATCGCGATCCGTCTTCGACGCGCGCGCGTTCACGAACCAGCGAGCGCGCAAAATTGGACGGGGATCGGCAATCGCGCCTTGTCTCAGTAAAATCGGATTCTCGGTACGACACGCACCGGCAACCGGACATCTCCTTCACGACTGTGACAACGACACTGGAACAACTGCGGGCCGGCCAGCTGACGGGCGCGCGCGAGCTCAAACTGGCGTGCGGCCTCACTGAATTTCCACGCGAGATTTTCGAGCTGGCCGATACGCTGGAAGTGCTCGACCTGTCGGGCAACGCGCTTCGCGCACTGCCCGACGACCTGCCGCGTCTTGGCAAGCTGCGTATTCTCTTCGCCTCGGGCAACCCGTTCACCGAACTGCCGGCCGTGTTGGGTCAATGTGCGCAGCTCGGCATGATCGGCTTCAAATCCAACCGCATTCGCCACGTGCCCGGCGGCGCGCTGCCGCCGCAATTGCGTTGGCTCATTCTCACTGACAACGAAATCGAAGTCCTGCCGCAGGAAATCGGCCGCTGTGCCCAGTTGCAGAAGCTGATGCTCTCCGGTAACCGGCTGCGCTCGCTGCCTGCGCAGATGGCCGCCTGCACGCGGCTCGAACTGCTGCGTATCGCGGCGAACCGGCTCGACGCTTTGCCGGACTGGCTGCTGCGTCTGCCACGGCTTGCGTGGCTGGCGTACGCTGGTAATCCGTTTGGCCGGACGCTGGAAAGCGCCGCGCTTGCCGATACGCAGAGCGCCTCGATCGAGTGGCGTGCGCTCGCGATCGAACAGAAACTGGGCGAGGGCGCATCGGGTGTCATCTACCGTGCGCGGCTCGCGGACGGCGGCTCTGACAAGTCGCGCCCGGTCGCCGTCAAGCTCTTCAAGGGCGCGGTGACGAGCGACGGCTTGCCCGACTGCGAGATGGCCGCGTGCATTCGTGCCGGCGATCATCCGAATCTGATTCCAGTGGCCGGGAAGGTGGCAAATCATCCGGCGGCCACGCATGGCCTCGTGATGGAACTGATCGACCCGCACTTTCGCAATCTTGCCGGACCACCGAGCTTTGCATCCTGCACGCGCGACATCTATGCGCCCGGCACGCGCTTGAGCGTCGCCGCCGTGCTCGATATGGCGCACGGTATCGCCGATGCCGCGCGTCATCTGCACCGCCAGGGAATCGTGCATGGCGATCTGTATGCGCACAATATCCTTTACGACGATCGTGGCCATGCATTGCTTGGCGACTTCGGCGCGGCGTCATTCCATGCCGTGCGCGATCAGGAGACGAGTCACGCGCTGCAGCGTATCGAGGTGAGAGCGTATGGTTGTCTGCTGGAGGAACTGATCGAACGATGTGACGCGCCTGACGCTCAGGCGGATGTCATGACCGAACTGGCGGCGTTGAAAGATCGCTGTCTGAGCGAAGATGTAGCCAGCCGTCCGTTGCCGGACGAGATCGTCAGCGCATTGCTGGCGTTGAAGGTCCATTGAACCGGCAGGACTGCGCGATGGCCCCGGGCCACGAGGAGAAACACTGATGACGCACAACATGCGCCGCCGCGTGCTGCTGGCCGGTACGCTGGCCGCTGCGGGACTCATGGGCTCGGCCAATGCCGGCGCGCGCCCGGGCGGCAAGCTGAACATCGCGCTGATCCTGAAGTCGCTTGGCGACCCGTTCACCGCGGCAATGCAGGGCGCCGCGCAGAACTATCACGAGCATTATGCATCGCAGTTCGATCTGACGGTGCGAGGAACGGCCACCGAAAAGCAGACCGACGCGCAGATCCATATGGTGGAAGACATGATTCGCGCAAGGATGGACGCAATCGTTGTTGCCGCAACGGACTCGAAAGCGCTCACGCCAGTGGTTGCGCGCGCGGTGAAGGCAGGCATCATCGTGATTGCGATCGACAATCCGCTCGACGACGCGTCGCAGGCAGCCGCAGGGGTCTCGGTCCCGTTCGTCGGACCGAACAATCACAACGGCGCGCTGCAGGTCGGCAATTATCTCGCGACGAAGCTCAAAGCGGGCGACATGGTGGGCATTGTCGAAGGCAATTCAGCCGACCGCAATGCGCAGCAGCGCACGGCCGGCTGCAAGGACGCGATGAATGCGGCGGGTCTGAGGATCGCAGCAGTCGAGGCCGCAGACTGGGACTATGCGAAAGGCCGCGACGTGGCCGGAAAAATGTTGAGCGACACGCCGCGAATCCGCGGCTTGCTGTGCGGCAACGACAACATGGCTATGGGCGCGGTCGACGCCGTGCGCGATGCGGGCAGAACCGGCGACGTCTACATTACCGGCTATAACGACATTGAAGCCATCAAGCCATTGATTGCCGATGGCCGCGTGCTCGCAACAATGAACCAGTTTGCCGAGCGGCAAGCGGTGTTTGGGCTGGACGTTGCGCTGAAGGCCGTAACCGAACAGCGCAAGCAGAGCGACTTGTCGAGAAGGATAGAAACGCCGCTGCAACTCGTGACGGCGCCGAATCATTGAGCGTGGTGCGAGTCAGGCCGTGCGCCTGCGCCCGGGGTCACCCGGGCAGGCCCGCGACGCTGTCACGGGCGAAGCAAGCGCTGCGTCACTCGACCTTGACCTTGCGGGGTTTGGTCGCTTTTTCGAGCTTGTTGTACTCGAATTCCGGCACCGACTTCAGCGCATCTTTCGTTGCGCCGGCGAGGAACAGATTGCCGTCGCGAATCTCGAAATGGTCGACCGGGATCGCCACATAATGCTTGCCCATGCCGAGGAAGCCGCCCACCGACACCACCGCGTAAGTCGCCTTGCGATCAGGCGCGATGATCACGTCATAGATGTTGCCGATCTTGTCGTTCAGGTCGTTGTAGACCGGTTCATCGACGAGCGCGCGGCGCACGCTCCAGCCTTTGAGCAACGCGTTGGTCTGCTCCACCGTGCCGCCTAGCGGCTGGATGCCAGCGATCTGCGCAAAAGCGCCTTGCGATGCGCAGACGGTGGCGAGAGCGGCAGCGCAAATCAGTGTTTTTGCTTTCAATGTTCACTCCTGGTTGTCTGTCGAACAATCGATTCGTTCAGGAGTGAGCGTGTAGCACGTCACGTGCCCATCAGCGGCGCACACGCGTGACGCTGTGTGCGCGGTCCGTCAGTCAGCGTGCAGTCGATCGAACTCCCATACGCCCGGAAAGCCCATCAGTTCGCACATGTCGGCGAATGGATAAAGCGCCTGCTTCGCACCTTCGGTCCCTTTGAGTTGTTTGATCTCGCCGTACATATCCTTCAGTGCCTTGGCGACGGCGAGAAAGCCCGACGCCGGATAAATCGCAAGCGAGAAGCCCAGCTTCTGCAAGTCTGCCGGTGCGAGTTGCGGCGTGCGGCCGCCTTCAACGACGTTCACGAGCAGCGGCAGGTCGAACGATCGACCGATCTTTTCCAGTTCCTCGACGCTCTCCGGCGATTCGATGAAAATCACATCCGCACCGGCCTTCGCGAACGCTTCGCCGCGGCGCAGGGCTTCGTCGAGTCCGAGGGACGTGCGCGCATCGGTTCGCGCGATGATCTGGAAATTGTTGTCCTGCCGCGCTTGCGCTGCGACCTTGATCTTGCGGACCATGTCGTCGAGCGGGATCACGCGGCGTCCCGGCGTGTGCCCGCATTTCTTCGGGAATTCCTGATCTTCGAGTTGAATGCCCGCCGCGCCGGCCTGCTCGTAGCCGCGCACCGTATGCGCCACGTTCAGCAAGCCGCCATAACCGGTGTCGCCGTCGCAGATCACCGGGGTGCGCGTGCCGCCGCAGAAAGCGGCCACGCGGTTGACCATGTCGGTGTACGTGGCGAGACCAGCATCGGGCAGGCCGAGATAGGACGCCACGGTGCCGAAGCCCGTCATGTACAGGCAGTCGAAGCCCATCGAGTCGGCCATCTTCGCGGAGATCATGTCGAAGATGCCGGGTGCGACCAGAATGTCCGGCTGCGCAAGGCGCGCGCGAAGCGCCTGACGGACGGAGGGCTGGCTGTCGTCGTTTATTGAGGTCATATCGTTTCCATACGGTCAGTGTTGCGACCAGCGTCGCAGCGAGGTTATCGGATCAGCGCGGCAGCGAGGAGCGGGCGAGCGCTGCATCCGTTTGCGGTTCAGGCTCGGGCGCGATCTCTTCGAGCGAGCGCTGATTCGTTTCGATGCCGAACACCGCCAGCACCAGCGCCATCACGATCAGCACGCCGACGATCACGGACAGCACGTCCTTCACGCCGCCCGCTGCATACATGACCACCACCAGTTGCGGCGCGAGAATGCCGGTAATGCGGCCCGCGCATCCGGCAATGCCATTGGCGCGCATGCGGTTCTCTGTGGCGAACAGTTCGGGAATGTAGGTGGCGACGCCGAGCGCGACCATCAGATACGTGAGCGTGAACAGGCAGAAGCCGAGCAATGTCGCCATTTCGAAACTGGTGGAATGGCCATACAGCCAGCCGACCACGGCCGCGATCGCGGCGACGGCGATCAGGCCGTTCCTGCGTCCGACCCGGTCCGCGATCAGCACGCCGAGTAGCGCGCCCGCCGGTCCGCCCAGCGACATCAGCGTCGTATAACCCAGCGACGACGCCATTGCGAGGCCCTGTTTCATCAGGAACGTCGGCACCCATACGATGAAGCCGTAGATCACCACATTCACGCCGATCTGCACGCAGACGGATAGCAGCGTACGGCGCAGTTGCGCGCCCTTGAACAGTTCGACGAGCGTGGTCGGGCGTGTGGCGATCCGCGCGGATTCCACGATCGGCGCAAGCGGCTGCCCTTGCGCGGATTCAGCTTCGGCGGCACGCAGGATCGCTTCGGCTTCGTCGTAGCGTCCTTTTGATTCGAGCCAGCGCGGCGACTCCGGCATTTTCTTGCGGATCACCCAGACGCCCAGCGCGCCGACGCCGACGATCGCGAACATGGCACGCCAGCCGATGGTCGGAATGATGAGGTAGCCGAGGAACGTCGAAAAGAAGAGGGCGGAATTCGTGATCAACGACAGATAGGCCGACCATTTGCCGCGCACCGCAGGCGGAATGAATTCGCCCACCGACCCATAGCCGACGACGATCTCCGCGCCGAGCCCGAGGCCCATGAAAAAGCGGCACACGATCAGCCACGTCATGTTCGGCGCAACGGCGCCCGCAATCGACGCGAGGCCGAAGATGGCCAGATTGAACTGATAGGTAAATTTGCGCCCTTTGGCATCGCCGAGCATGCCCGCGGTGAACGCGCCGACGAGCATGCCGATGAACGTCGACGACAGGAACGCGGCATTCAGTTGCATCGTCGACCAGCCGCTTCGGGTCAGCGCACCGAGCACGCCGCCGGCGAGATAAATGTCGAACGAGTCGAGAAACATTCCGCCACCGATCAACCACAAAATCCGTCGGTGAAAGCGCGAAATGGGTAGCCTGTCCAGCCGGGGCCCTGCGTTGACCGTGCTCAGCATGTCTTTGTCTCCCAAACAACGTCGTTACAGTCGTCTTGCGACTTTTATGGTTGCTACGGTAACTACGTGCGGTGATTACGGTGATTCGAATGCCTCGTTGCTGCTTTTCCCTGACTCGCGCTGTCTGCTCAGGCAGGCCGATGCTCGTCGGCATACCGGCCGAGCACGGCCTGTTGTGCGCCCAGAATGTGGCAACGCGTGATGGCTTCAGCCCACGCGGCATTGCGCTGCTCCAGTGCGAGGACGAGATCGACGTGCTGACGCGCGCTGCGCTCGCGGTCCGCATCGCTATAGGTGACGAACGTCCATTTGATGAGCGGCGTCTCTTTCATCGATCGCAATGAACGGTCGAGCCGCGTGTTGTCCGCGGCAGCGGTGATGATGGCGTGGAATTCGCCGTTCGCAGCGAACCACGCGTCGGTCGATTCGGGTGTGGACGGCGAGCGCGTGATCGACACCATCGCGTCCGCGAGCGCGCGCAGACGGTCCAGATCGGGCGCGCCAATTTTTAGCGCGGCCCGCCCGGCAAGAAACGGCTCGATCAGGAGGCGCGCTTCGAAGATTTCGCGCGCGTCCTGCAACGTCCACGCTTTCACGCGTACGCCGTAATTGGGCCGCGTTTCGACCCAGCCTTCGGCGTCGAGGCGACGTAGCGCCTCGCGCACCGGTGTACGGCTCACGCCGAGGCTTTTTGCCAACTGCTCTTCGCGAAGATATTGGCCCGCGCCGAACTGATTGCCGGCCAGCGCTTCCTTGATCGCGACGTAGACATCGTCGGCGGACCGTGCGGGCGGCATTGTATGCAAAAGTGCTTCGCTCTCGGCCATTGCAATCATCTAACGGTGCTGGATGAGATGATTGTATGCAATGTTTGCAGATTTGCTGCTCCGTGGTTTCCCCTGGTTGGTCAGGTTCTTTTGGGGAGGAGCGTCCGGCGTCCGGCGTCACGCGTCACGCGTCACGCTTCGCGGCGCCGCATCTGCTCGCGAATGGCGTCGACGAAGCGTTCTGCGCTCCATCCGTCCTTCAGTGCCTGCCTGAACAAGGTCTGCTGACTTTGCGGAGCAAGACCACCCAGCGGCGGATCGCGGTCGAGGTTGGTCGGAAACGGATAGCCGTCGGCGCACGATGCGATGACCAGGTCCGCTTCATCGAACGTGATCGCGTGGCTACGCCGCAGATCGATCAGCACGGGATACAGCACCTCGCACATCTTCGTGCGGTTCAGCGACTCCATTGCCCGGCCGTACGCCGATGAAATCTGCAACAGATTGGCCATGCGCTGCACGTTCGCAGTCCGGTTCGATCCGGCGGCATGAAAGAGTGCGGGACTAAAAAATAGCGCGTCGCCCTTTTCGAGCGGCAACTGCACGTAGTGCGTCTCGAAGTAGTCGCGGAAATCCTGGCGGCGCCACGCGAGGTAGCCCTCGGGATAGCGCTGCGAAAACGGCAAGAGCTTGGTGGGCCCGCTCGCGACCGGCATGTCGCCGTGCGCAATCGCGCCCTGCAGCGTGAGGAAGGGCGTCATGGCATGGACATGCGCCGGATAGCGCTCGGCTTGCCCGACGCTCTGGAATCCCAGGTGGTATCCCGGTGCGCCTGCTGCGCCTCGCCGCCAGGACGCACGACGTTCACCTGTGACGTCATCTGGAAGTGCGGGCCGAGCCACGCTTCGGCTATCGCGCACAGCACGGGATTCGCGAAGTAGCGCGTGAACACCCGCGGCGCGTGCAGGCACAGTTTCTCCTGCGCATTCCAGATCCGGTCGTTCGCGCCTGCTTTGGCGAAATGGTCCGCCGCGGCGCTCCCGGCGTCGCGCTCATCACGGATGATGGATTCGAACACCCTGGTTGCTTCGTCCACGGGCGAGGTGTCCGCGTACGCATGCTTGAGCACCAGCACGCCGGCGCCTGTTTTCAGCACGCGCGCCCATTCGGCCTGCAAATCGGCGCGCTGCGACGCGTCCTTGATGACGTCGCCGAGACTTTGGCAGTCATAAAGCGGTACGCAGCTGGTGATGGCACTCGCGAACGGGAGGCTGGTGTCGTGCGGACCTGGTTCGAGTGAAGCGACGAAATCCGTGAGCTGGCAATCCCGCTCGCGATACCACGGGCGAGCCCGTCCGTTTTCTGGCGGGACAAGAGCGTTCATGACGACTCCTCATTCGACGGCAACTCAGCTGGTTTCCGCCGCCGGCACCCGTTTGCGCTGACGTTCGAGTGTCTGCCGATAAATGCCCGGCACCGCGGCCAGTTCGGCGGGCGAGCCATCCTGCACGACACGGCCGCGATTGAGTACCACGATACGGTCGAAGTTCTGCAATGTCGACAGGCGGTGCGCGATCGCCACCACGGTGCGGTTTTTCATCAGACGTTCCAGCGCGGTCTGAATCGCGATTTCCGACGCCGTGTCTAGCGCGGAAGTGGCCTCGTCGAGCAACAGGATAGGCGAGTCCTTCAGGATAGCGCGTGCAATGGCGATCCGCTGACGCTGTCCGCCCGAGAGCTTCATGCCGCGATCGCCGGCGATGGTGTTGAGGCCGGCCGGCATCGTAGATAGAAAGTCCGTGCAGTTCGCGTCGTCGCATGCGCGGCGCACCTCTTCCTCGGTGGCGTCCGGGCAGCCGTAGCGGATGTTGTCGAGCAACGAGCGGTGAAACAGCGTGACGTCCTGCGGCACGATGGAGATCGCGTCCTGCAGACTTTGCAGCGTCACTTTCGAAATGTCCTGCCCGGAAATACGCACGCACCCGGACGCCGGCTCATAAAAATGCTGGATCAACGCGAAGATCGTGGATTTCCCCGCGCCGGACGGACCGATGAGGCCGACGCGTTCGCCCGCGCGAATGTGCAGGTTCAGTTCCGCGAGAACCGGCCGGCGTCCTGCGTACGAAAAGGTGACGTTGTCGAAATCCAGTGTGGCCTGTTCGATTTTCAGCGGCTGCGTGTTGCCGCGCTCCTGCATTTCGTGCGGTATCAGCAGCGTTTCCGTGGCCTCGCCCAGCCGCGCGACGTGTTGCGTCAGATCGACCAGCGCCACGGCGAGGTCGCGCGTGCCGTGCAGAATCGCAAAGCCGAGCGAGCTGATCAGCACCACGTCGCCGGTGGTGGCGCGGCCCTGTTCCCATAGATAGAGCGTCCAGCCGAGCAGCGCCGCGGAGAGCAACGCCGTGGCGACCGAATGCAGCAGCCGCAATTTTTCGAGGTAGCGCAGGCTGCGCGTGCGCGCGACGGTTTCGGTTTCCAGATGGCCGTCGAGGCGCTGGCTCTCGAGCGGCACGGCCGCGAACGAGCGCACAAGCCCCATATTGCCGATCACGTCCACCATTTCGCCGTCCACCGAAGCCGCCTGTGCAGCGAACGCCTGATGCCGCGCCGTGCCCTTGCTCGCGAGCCAGAACAGACAGACGGCAAGCACCGCGGAAATCGCCACCAGAGAGAGGCTCATCGGCACGCTGACCACGGCGACCATGGCGATCGCGCCTGCCACGGTCAGGCACGGCGGCAGCGCGGTCCAGGCGACCGTGTTTTCAATCACGTAGACGGCGTTCGCCATTGCCGAGACGCGGCTCGACAACACACCCGGCTGCTTGTCCGCGAAAAACACCGGGGCGTGCGCGGTCAGATAGCCGAACATCTCGTGCCGGATATCGCCGGTGACCGCGACAAACGCGCGGGCGGCGATCCAGCCGCCGACCCGCCAGAACAGATTGTCGGCGAGAATCAGGCCGACGAGAATCGCGAACGCGCGAATCACGGTTTCGGGATGCTGTCGTCCGCCCGGCAACGTGTCGACCAGATTCTTGATCCCGTATTGCGAAGCCAGCGCGCAACCCACGGCGATGAGAACGCTTGCGAGCACAACCACATGGGCGAACTTGCGCCGTCCGATGTAACGCCACAGCAGCCGCACCGGTTTGCCCGCATAGCGGGAAATTTCGCGCGAGCGCCGGCGGCGGCGCACGCGTCCCGCCCGACTCATGTCGGCGTCGTCGACAATTTCCATCGCACCGTGCTCCTGGCAGTTTTCCAGCGATGACCCGTGCGCAAGATTCGGATGAGCCGGGTGACGGCAATCGTCTTGCATGGAACCAGAGGGGCGCCTGAACGGGCGATTCTGGCGGACACGGGAGTGATGGGATAGTTCGTCCCGATGCGGCAATGCGCAACCGTCGTACCCGCTGCGCACGGAGTATTAATACAGGTGATTCACGCGAAAGTGAACCGCTGTCTCGCGGGATTCAGTCCAGCCAGACGGACCAGCTATCGATCAGACCGCCTGTTGCACCAGGCGGCCGGCCGGCAGAGCGGTGTACTCGGCGGCTCGTGCGAGAAAGAATTGCGTGTCAGCGCGCTCGTATTTCCATTAGGGCGTCTGCTTCAGCGCTACGTCGAAAATTGCGAGGAGTCTGGGCATTTCGCGAAGTTGTGGTGCAGCGACAAAGGACATTACGACACCACGCGTAATACAACCGTGACCCGTGCTGAGTAAGTCGAGCCTACGATTGCACGACGTTGATCCACGGCAGCGTTTGCGGCGGCGGAATGCCATCGTGCAGCGGGGCAGGAATCAGGCGGCGCATTCAACGCTCATCAGTCAGGATTGGGCGCGTGGACCGGTGCGCGATTGTCGAAGTAAAGGCCGTGCGGCGAGCGACCCACTGCAATCGTATCGACGAGCTTGTGAGTGGACATGTCGATGATGCCGACGTGCCTCGCGAAACGGAACGTGACCCACAGATAGCGGCGGTCTGCCGAGAGTTCCATATCGTCGGGGCCGGGCATCAGGCCGGTGATGTCAGCCACTTTCGTCAGCGTGTTGTAATCGAGAATGCTGATCGTGCTGTCGACCCGGTTCGTGACGGCGACGTGCTGGCCATCGTCGAGATTACGGAAGTTGTGCGCGCCGCGGCCGGTCCGGATTTTCTTCACCACCTGTCTGCTGTGCATGTCGATGACGGCAACGTCGTCCTCGCCCGTCATGCCGATCAACAGATAGCGGTCACCTGGCGTCATCCACAAGCCCGCGGGCGTCTTGCCCACCGGCAGCTTCCACAGCACCTTCTGCGAGGCCAGATCGATAGCGGCGACTTCGCCCGTGTCCTGCAGCGTGATGAATACCGTGCGGCTGTCGGAGGAGAAGGTCATGTGACTTGGCGTCTTCGACAACGGCACGCGGCTCGCGAGCGTGACGTTCTGCCCATCGTAGTGATAGATGTCGACCCGATCGAGCCGCAGCCCCGCTGTGACGAGCCATTTGTGATCCGGCGAAAAACCCAGTTGATACGGGTCTTCAATACCCTCGACCCGGCGTTGCACGCTGCCCGTGTGCGGATCCACGAACATCAGGTCGTTGGAGACGGAATCCGCGACGATCAGCGAACGGCCGTCGGGCGTAATCATCAGATGGTGCGGTTCCTTGCCGGTCGGCTCCGTACCGATCACCTTATGCGTGGCTGGATCGATCAGCGTGAGTTGAGCTTCACCGGAGTCGAGCACGATCACATTGTCTGCAGCGTACGCGAGGTGGGGCAAGGTCAGTGAACAGCAGGCCAGTGCGGCGAGAACGCCGGATTTTGTAATCGAATCGAGAGAGAATGTCACGAAGCAGTTAGGAGTATGAAATAAATCTGATAGGTATTGGCGCGGCCGACAAGGAAGACTCAGCCTATCGGTCGGCAATCCAATGGCGAAGTGTAAGCGCGCGGCTTATATACGCCGCTTAAACACACGGTGTAGAAGCGCAATTGGACACGCAGTGTAAATGGTATCGCGACGGCGTGCGCGGATGTTGACATGAAGACGCGCTGCATTGCAAAAAAAGAGTCCGGCACTGCGTCGGGCGCTTTTGCCGATAGCAAGCGGTACAGGCAATAGCAAGCGCAGGCAGCTGCGCAACCGCTCATTGCGCGTGCTGGCCGTTGGGCTCGCGAGGTTCAGCCGCGGCAATCCGGTCATGCAGGTCTTCATGCTGCGCTTTGCGTCACCTTTTTGTCAGGATCATACTGTGACGTATTGCAGTCTGCCTCGCTGATCATCTTTGCAGCGCCCGTCGGCATCGCGCCGCGAGCAAAACCTGAAGGAGACACCCGTTGACCAGTATTCTCTTCCGTAACGGATCACTTCTCGACCCACGCCATGCCGATCTGCTGGAAGGGCATGAGGTTCTCGTCGAAGACGGCATCATTCGTGAAGTGTCCGACAAGCCGATCAAAAGCAGCAGCGCCCACGTGATCGACGTCAAAGGCAAAACGATCATGCCGGGCCTGATCGATTTGCACGTGCATGTGGTAGCGGTCGAATTCAATCTGCCGCGCGTCGCGACGCTGCCTAACGTGCTCGTCACACTGCGCGCCGTGCCGATCATGCGCGCGATGCTGCGCCGTGGTTTTACGACGGTGCGTGACGCCGGCGGCGCGGGCTATCCGTTCAAACAGGCGGTCGAGTCGGGGCTGATCGAAGGCCCGCGACTTTTCGTCTCTGGCCGTGCGCTCAGTCAGACCGGCGGTCATGCCGACCCGCGTGCGCGCTCCGATTACATGCCGCCCGATGCGCCGTGCGGATGTTGCGTACGCGTGGGCGCGCTGGGGCGCGTGGCGGATGGCGTCGACGAAGTGCGCCGGGCCGTGCGCGAGGAGCTGCAGATGGGCGCCGATCAGATCAAGATCATGGCGTCGGGCGGCGTGGCGTCGCCGACGGATCCTGTCGGTGCGTTCGGTTACTCCGAGGACGAAATTCGCGCGATCGTCGCCGAAGCGCAGGGTCGCGGGACCTATGTACTCGCTCATGCGTACACGCCAGCCGCCATTGCCCGCGCGGTGCGTTGCGGCGTCCGGACGATCGAACACGGCAACCTGATCGACGATGAGACCGCGCGCCTCGTCGCGCAGCACGGCGCCTATGTGGTGCCCACGCTGGTCACCTACGACGCGCTCGCGAGCGAAGGGGAAAAGTACGGCTTGCCGCCCGCCAGCATCGCGAAAGTGGCCGATGTGCATGGCGCCGGCATGCAGTCGATCGAGATCATGAAACGTGCGGGAGTCAAACTTGGTTTCGGCACGGACCTGCTCGGCGAAGCACAGCGTTTGCAAAGCGACGAATTCCGGATTCTCGCCGAGGTCATGTCTCCCGCGGAAGTGATCGCGAGCGCGACGCTCGTCGGCGCGGAAGTGCTCGGCATGCAGGACAAGCTCGGCAGGATCATGCCGGGCGCTCACGCCGATCTGCTCGTGGTGGACGGCAATCCGTTGAAGTCCGTCGACTGCCTGCTAGGGCAGGGCGAGCATATCCCGCTCGTGATGAAAGATGGCCGCATCTTCGTCAACGAACTCGAAAGCGGGTGAGCGTACCGGTTCGACGAGCGTATGACCTTGTAGCCGCAGTGCGTCCCAGCCGTTCCTGTCGTCCCTAATGGAGCCCGTTTATGTCGATGATTGCCGCCCGGATCGAACGTTTGCCGTTTTCAGGTTTTCACCGCCGCCTGCTGCTGATGGGTGGCCTCGGCTACACGTTCGATGCGATGGACGCCGCCGTCATGGCATTCCTGCTTCCGGTGTTGCGCACGCAGTGGGGACTGACGAGCGTGCAGACCGGCGTGTTAGGCAGCGGCACGTTCATCGGCTACTTTATCGGCGCGATGCTTGCGGGCATGCTGGGCGATATCATCGGCCGCCGCAAGGTCATGATGTATGCGCTCGTGATCTACTGCATTGCGTCGCTTGCGAGCGCGCTCGCGCATGACTGGCCGTTCTTTCTCGGCACGCGGATTGTCGCTGGCCTCGGAACGGGGGCCGAAAGCGCGATCGTGGCGCCCTTCCTGTCCGAGTTCGTCGCGCGTCGCTATCGCGGGAGCTTTACGGGCAGTCTTGCCGGTTTCTTCTCGTTCGGCTTCGTGGCAGCGGCGCTGCTCGGCTATCTGGTGATTCCACTGTCGCCCAGCGCGTGGCGTGTAGTCATGGTCATCACCGCGCTACCCATCTTGATGCTGCTCTGGTGGCGTCGCGCATTGCCCGAATCGCCGCGCTGGCTCGAAGCACGCAATCGTCACGCGGAGGCTGCGGCAATCGTGTCGCAAATGGAAGCGGAGGTAAGCCGCGCGGGCGTGCATCTCGAACCGCTCGCGCCTGCCCGCGACGCTGCCGTGCCGCTCGCAGCCGGGCGGCCGTCGGTCGTCGCGAACGTGAAAGCGTTATGGGCCACGAAACTCGCCCGGATCACGGCCATGACCTGGCTGATGTGGCTCTCCATCACATTCAGCTATTACGCTTTTTTCACATGGATTCCCGGTCTGCTGGTGCAAAACGGCATGACGATCACGCGAAGCTTTTCTTATTCGCTCGTGATCTACATTGCGCAGATTCCCGGCTACTTTTCGGGCGCGTGGCTCAACGAAAAGATTGGCCGTCAGGCGACCATCGCGTCGTACATGATCCTCGGCGGCATCTCGGCGCTCGGCCTTGCATTGACGCGCACGGACGCGGGCATCATGGCGTCGGGCGTGCTGTTGTCGTTCTTCATGAACGGCACGTATGCCGGTGTGTATGCCTATACGCCGGAGGTTTTCCCGACCGATGTACGCGCGACAGGAACGGGGCTCGCGTCGTCGATTGGCCGTCTGGGCGCGATTGCCGCGCCAATTCTCGTCGGCTATGTGTACCCGCTGCTCGGTTTTGCCGGCGTGTTCGGCGCGACAACGCTCGTGCTGCTGATCGGCGCGCTCGCCGTGCTGCTAATGGGCGTGCCGACCCGCGGCAGATCGCTCGAAGACATTGCAGCGGAGCAGGTCGAGTCCTGATAACGCTCGAGCCTGTCTCAACCCTAACCCTTGCATATTTCGTCGGCGACGCTCGCGGCGGCGTCGTTGAGATACGCATGCGGCCCTACGTCGACCCTGAATCGGGCGCTGTTGTCCTTATCCGCACGATGCTCATCCTGACGTTCTGACGGGCAGATGACGCCGCAAGAAGCGGTCTGCGTGATCTGTCGCCGGACTGCGTCGGGAGCCTGCAGCATCCGAGCCATCCAACAGTCGTGCCGATCAGGTACGGCGCCTGCTTACAACACATCATCGTGCCGCGCGATAACGGCGGACTGTCGCACGACGCTTTCGAATCCCTTGAAGATCGATCGACGAAGATGTCGCGGGAGAAGGCAAATGAAACGGATCTTGTTGATTGCACTCGCGTCGGTGCCGCTGGCGTTCGGCACCGCGTCATGCGAGAAGGCCCACAAGGCGGGCAACGACAGCATGAGACTGCCAGGTGGTCAGATCGTCGCAACCGGCGGGTAACGGGCGTTGCAGGATTTCGCGCGTGACGTGCCTGCTATTCTGCAAGAGGACTGTTTCATGAAAACACCCAACCGACCGTATCGGTCCCGGTTTGCGACCGCGATTTTCGACGTGCTGAATCCCGTTCCTTATGGCATGTTTGTCGGCACGCTGATTTTCGACATCACCTACGCGATCACGCGCAATGTCTTCTGGGGCAAGGGTGCGGCGTGGCTCGTCACCGTGGGGCTGCTGTTCGCGATCATCCCGCGCTTCATTAATCTTTTCCATGTGTGGCTACCGTCGCGTTATCCGCGCGCGGCCGGCGAGAGACTCGACTTCTGGCTGAATCTGCTCGGCATTATCGCGGCGATCCTCAACGCGTTCGTTCATAGTCGGGACGCCTACGGAATGGTCCCGTTGAACGTTGTGTTGTCGGTCATGACGGTGGCGTTGCTGAGTGTCGGGCAATTCACACTGGCAGTGAGCAAGTTCCGTATCAGGGAGTCGGTCCGTGAATAAGTCCTTCCAGAGAAGTGCAATCGTCGTAGCGCTCGCGTTATCGGTCAGTGCCTGCAACGAGCAGGCAGCTTATGACGACCAGCATCAGGCAGGCGGTGCACCACCGTTGCCCAGCGCACGCAGCTTTCTCGCCCCGCCGATGCAGGTGCCGAAATATGTGGGCTGGCGCAACGGCGAAGCGCCAAAAGTGGCCGACGGGTTGAAGATCGAGAAGATCGCATCAGGCCTCGTGCATCCGCGTCAGGTGTACTGCCTTCCGAACGGCGACATACTCGTTGCCGAATCGAATAGCCCGAATGAGGAAGCCGTCACGACGCCCAAGCAGCTTATTGCGGGCATTATCTCGGGCCGGTCGGGCAAGAAAGCAGATGGCGCAAATCGCATTACGTTGCTGCGCAAGCGCGGCGACGGCAGTGGGCAGTGGGACCGCTATGTGTTCATCGACCACCTGCATTCGCCGTTTGGCATGCAACTCGTTGGCGATACGCTTTATGTTGCCGACACCGACGCAATCCTTAAGTATCCTTACAAATCGGGAGAGACGAGTATCCCCACGCGGGGAGTCGAACTCACCGATCTTCCCGACACAGTCAACCACCATTGGACCAAGGCGCTGCTCGCAAGTCCGGATGGCAAGAAGCTATATGTCGGCGTCGGCTCGAACAGCAATGTGGGTGAAAACGGACTGGACGTGGAATACCGGCGCGCCAACGTGCTCGAAGTCGATGTGGCGACCGGCGGCAGCCGTATTTACGCGGCCGGGATACGCAATCCGACCGGCCTGCAGTGGGAACCCGCGACCGGACGACTCTGGGCCATCGCCAACGAGCGTGACGAGATTGGCGCGGACCTGGTGCCGGATTACCTGACGTCGGTTCAGGAAGGCGCTTTCTACGGCTGGCCCTACAGCTATTGGGGTCAGCACGTGGACCGCCGCGCCCAACCACAACGGCCCGATCTGGTTGCCAAGGCCATTGCGCCGGACTACGCGATTGGCTCGCATGTCGCGCCACTCGGCATGATGTTCTACAGCGGCAACAACCTGCCGGCGCAATACCGGGGCGGCGCCTTTATCGGCGAGCATGGAAGCTGGGATCGTTCACCACTGAGCGGTTATGCGGTAGTGTTTGTTGCGTTTGAGAACGGCCGGCCGGTCGGTGTGCCCAAGCCGGTGGTGACGGGATTTGCATCGGACGACCAGAAGGAACTCTACGGCGCACCGGTTGGCGTCACGCAGGATGCCGACGGCGCACTCGTGATTGCCGACGACGTCGGCAACACGGTCTGGCGGGTGACGAAAGCGGGGACGAGCTGAATTTGGTTTATTGATAGCAATTTTTTTTCTGCGTACGCTAGCTCCATACCGCGCGAAGGCACGATTTGCAGAACGCGGCAATCAGAAGACGTCGGTGCAAGACGGGGAGCTTGGCGATGAAAATGTCTCACAGGTTTGCAAGCGCGAATACGGCAGGGCCGGTGTGGGGGCTCTTCCTTGGCGCGCTCATGACGTTTGTTGGAATGGGACTCTGGTTCAACACGACGCTGGCAGTCATGCCCGAACGACAGGAGCAGTCACTGGCCGTGGCGTCCATGCTCGTTGGGTTGTTTCTGGCCGTCTACGCGGGGCGTGAGGTCTGCCGCCAACGCAGGTAGATCGACAGCCAGGAGAGAGAAAATTCCGCAAGCCGCGCGCACCCTACCGGGTTCGTGGCCGCGTGTGCATCTTCGGCGCGGCGATCGACGCAACGGCGGCCGCTCCATGGATTAAGTGGCTAGAGCGCGCGACTGCTCGCGGCAAGTGTGCTCTGTTAATGCCTGTACCGTTTCGAGCGCACACGAGCCGTCGCGGATCCCGCTACTCCGCTCATCTCAATTCTTCACGCACCGGAATCCCGCATACACATACTGGTAATGCGGCTGGAACCAGTTGCGGAATTCCGGCCGCAGCATGCAGCGTGCGGTGCGAGCCGAGCCGCCTTTAATCACGTAATGCTGGCCGTCGAAGAAATTCGCTGAATAACCGGGATAGAACGGAAACGCTTCGAACGCCGGCAACGCGTCGAATACGGTCGATGTCCACTCCCAACCATTGCCGAACTGCCCTTCCACGCCGAACGTGCTGACGTTGTCCGGATGCTCGTCGACCGGATGCGGATCCCAGCTTCGAAAATCGAAATTGCCCGACGCCGCATGCGGCGCGCCGTGCGCTGCGCGCTGCCATTGCGCCTCGGTGGGCAACGACTTGCCGGCCCACCGCGCGTAGGCGCTCGCTTCGGCATGACTGACGTAGACCGGCCAGTCGAGCGGCAGCGGCACTTCGTCGAACATCGTGCGCAGCGTCCAACTGGCTTGTTCGCCCGGCACCTCGTGCCTGGTCCAGCCGGCAGGATGGCCGATCTGCTCGGCTTCCTTCCACGCCCAATCTTTTTCCGACCACCACTTCGGCTCGTGATAACCGCCAGCCTCGATGAATTCGCAAAACGCCCCGTTCGTTACCATGTGACGGTCGATCTCGAACGCAGGCACTTCCACGCGCAATTCGCCGAACTCGTTGTCCCAACCGAAGCGGCCGCTGTCGCGCGGCATGCCGAGCACCGCACTGCCCGCGGGCACGCTGACCATTGACGAGAGCGCGGCGCGCGGTTCCGCTCGCGTTCTCACGGGCTCGCGAAGATGGGTCACCTTCTGCTCGATTGGCAGTTGATGCAGCATGTACGCGAGCGTTTCAGCATGCATCAGCCGATGCTCGATCGCGACGTTCAGCAACTGCTCGCTGACGAGCGCGTCTTCGCTGCTCGCGAGCCGTGCGGAATCCGCCAGCGCATCCAGTTCGCGATCGATCTGCTCGCGCGCGCGCGACGCATATTCGCGAACGGCGTCGAGCGACGGCCAGTCGGCCGGTTGGTCGGTAGGGAAGCCACCGTCGACGGGATCGATGCCGAAAGCGAACAGCTGGTCGAGGTGCGGATCAAACGCCGGCAGATCAACCAGACGCTGGTCGAACAGATTGCGTTCGAACGCTTCGAGGTGGCCGATATAGAACACGATCCGGTGGCGCTCACGGATCGGCCGTTCGTAGAGGAATTCCGGTTTGACAATGGCAAACAGGGCGTCGGTGACTTGACGCGCGTCGATCAGACGCTGGACTAGCGGGTGATGCGGAGCGGGATCACGATTCATTTCGCCGGGTCTCCTTGCGGGGGACGGACCTGAAACTCTACCTGCTCGCAGGAGCCATGCCAAGGCAAAAAACGTGTGGGGAGGTGTGCAGCCGGAACCGTGGCGGCGCACGCCACGTACCGGAATCCTGCTTACACCTGGCGTAACCCGTCCAGATCGACAATACGGATATGTTTGCCCTGTGTATCGATTAGCCCGCGCTTTTGAAATCTTGACAGGGTGCGGCTCACGGTTTCGAGCGTCATGCCGAGGTAGCTGCCCATGTCCTCACGTGTCATGCGCAGGTTGAATTCCGCTGACGAATAACCGCGCTGACCGTTGCGCTCCGACACGTCGAGCAGAAATGCGGCGACCCGCTCATCCGCCGACAGTGAGCCGAGCACCATCATCTGCGCGGCCTCGCGGACAATCTGTTCGCCGAGCAATTTGTGCAAACGCTCCTGCATGGAGCTGATTTCACGACACAGCGATTTCAACGCGATATACGGCACGATGCATACGGTGCTGTCTTCCAGCGCCACCGCGCTGCACGCATGGATGTCCTCGCTGATGCCGTCGAGGCCGAGCGCTTCGCCAGCGAGACGCAGACCGGTGACCTGCTCGCGCCCGTCACGATGCGCCATCAAGGTTTTCAAGGAGCCGGAACGCACCGCGTAGATATTGTCGAAGCGGTCGCCGCTGCGATAAAGCGCTTCGCCGCGCTGAACACTGCGCGCGGAACAGATCAGCGTTTCCAGTTTCGAGAGTTCATCGGGCGCGAGGCCTTGCGGCATGCACAGCTGGCGCATCGAACAGTTCGAGCAGCGCGCGGCCGTGCGCGCCGTTGCTCGCGGCGGCGGCGCGCGGCGCCCGGCACGCGACGACGATGAGTGCAGCGCGGTCTCGGCGGCGCCGGCGGAGCGTGGAACAGCGTTGGGAGTGAGCATGGTTTGCAGCCATTGATCGAAGGTGATGGCTGATTGTCCCACCCGTCGCCGGCATGACTGAGCGACAAAACGACGCGCGCAATCAGTTAGGCATCTTGAGCAAGGTCAGGTTGTGCGCGTGCGGGTTTTGCATTGCTTGACACAGGCGAATCGTCGCGCCGTGTGACTCACGTGTCTTACTGATGACTGCCTGCCGCGGACGGAATCAGCAGCACGGGCAAGCTTGCCTGGCGCACGCAGCGTTCGGCAACGCTGCCCAGAATAAGCCGCTGGACGCCGCGCCGGCCGTGTGTGCCCATGACGAGCAGGTCGGCATTGAACTGGGCGGCGGCTTTCAGCACGGCCGTTGAAACATCATCGAGCGACGACGCTTCGCCGACGACCATTTCTCCTTTGACGCCTTGCCCGGCCATGGCCATGGCGAATTCGGCACCGAGCTCCTTACCTTCCTCGAGCAGCCGGTTACGCAGCACGGATGGATCGTAACCCGGTGCTTCGAAATAAATCGGCGTATTTTCGACGACATAAAACGGTTGCAATTGCGCGCCGTGCGCTTTGGCAAGGGCAAGCGCTGCATCGAACGCACGGCGTGAAGTCTGGCTGCCGTCGACCGCTACGAGAATGCGTGTGTACATATCGACTCCGCGTGGCAAAAAGATCGAATGTCATGGCCGGTGAAGCCGGTGTTGACGATTAATCGTTACTGCAAGCATGGATGATCGACGAAAAAGGTTTAGTGAATGTGGAGGTAGATCAAACGCTTCGTACATCGTGCGCGCCGCCTGCGCGACGGCGGCGCGCACGATGCTCGATCCTCACCACGGGCCGCATGCGTGTCACGCACTTAAAGGCGATGCGCCCCGTTCCGACACGCACGGCCAGCGCAACGGTATTTCCGCCGCATGTCGATTATGCGGCGGCGGCCATCGGTCCGAACAGCGCCGTGCGGGTTTTGGGGCTCACCGCAATGTTGAGCGCCACTGCACGCTCCACGCCGATCTGCAGCGGCGACCCGAGACGGCTGATCTCGATTCCGGTCTTGCGCAACAATCTTTCGATTGGCGTGGTGGTCACCGTCACGTAGCGCGTGATGCCCATGCGGTCGGCGAAGGTGACGAGTTCATGGATGGCCTGCATGGTCACGTCAGCGAAGCCAAACGTTTGCGTGTCGGCGCAGGTTTCGATCGCGAACCGGCTCAGTTCCCAGATGTGGCGGCCAACGGGCGCGGCCGCGCCGTGCAGCAACTGCGGAAAAGTGTCCTTCAGCATGTTGGGGCCTTCTGTCGGCATCAGGCGCCAGCAGCCGCGAACCTGCTGGTCGTCGCCCTGGATCAGCATGTAATGCGGCCCGAGCGCGTCGTAGCCGTCGATTTCCATGCCGGCAATTGTCGGAATATCCCAGCCGAGTCGCCCGTGAAAAACCCGAGCCCTGAGCCGATACATCTCGTTAATGTCCGCGTTATCGAATTCCTGCCGCATTCCAATCCGGATCGTTTGCATGGCGTTCTCCTGAACGTGTTGGGTGGCCCACTACGCAGGAAAACTTATGCATTTTGAATGGTTCTGGCACCTACCTACCTGGATAGGTGTGCATGCTTATCGGATACCGGAGAATTCGAGACAGGCATCAGCCTTTAACGGACGGGACACGAAAATGGAACATCTCGAACAACAATGGCAATCGCAGCCCACCATTGCAACGCGCCCGGCAGAGGCGTCCACCGGTGTGGATCGCGCGCTGATCATCGCTTACCGCAAAAAGAAGAAAGAGAGCCAGCGGCGTTTCTGGGCACGCTTCGGCGTCACTCAGTCGCGCGGCAGCCGATTTGAATCGGGCGCGGAGATCCCGGCACCTGTGTCGATCCTGCTCGGCCTTTACTTCACCAAAACCGTGTCTGACTCCGACCTTCACCGCGCCGAGCGCGTGCTGTATAGCCGCGACGTCGTGACATTGCTCAACCCGGGTCAATAAGTCCCAGTTGCGTTGCTATCACGGCGGCCGCACGCCGCGAATTCACGCCGAATTTGGTCCGGATATTTTTCATGTGGAAGTTCACCACGGCTTCCGAGCAATTCAGAATATGGGAAATTTCCCACGTGGATTTACCGCGGGCGGTCCACTTCAGGCATTCGCGCTCACGGGGCGTCAGTTTCGGTAATAAGGTCTGCGCGTGCGAGTTTAAATGGCGCTGACTGGTATCGATTACCAGATCGCGCAGCAACGCGAGATTTGGTAAAGCCACATCAATGTGACGCCAGAACTCGTTGCTCGGACTACTGTCGTTCACGAAGCACATCATGCCCGCTTCCTGATTGGGGCCGTGTATCGGCAGCGTAATGCCGGCGCGCAGTCCATGCGCGCGTGCTTCCTCATACATTGACTGTTGCTGGGGCGTCGTAAAGACATCCGGCGACCAGATCAACGGCACCGACCGAGTTGCGCAATGCGATACCGTCGGGTCGATATGGACTAGCCCCTGGTCGTCATAGGTGCGCCTCCACGCTGGCGCGTAGGTGCTGCGAACGTAAGCGTCTTCAAGGCGCATGGTAGGCCGAGGCAGCATGGCGACCAGTAATCTGTCAAATCCCCAATGCTCGGCGAGCCCTGCGATTGCACCAAACCATTCCGCTTCATCGGCGGCATTGTGTAAAGGTGCCATCTGCTCGATAAAATGTAGCGACAATTTTTTGCTCTCTCAGGCTCAAACCATCTGTTGTGTATTTCGGTCCGGCATTTTCAACCTGCCGTTCGCATAACACCGATATTTATCTCAATCTAGCACTAAAAAATAATTTTCAAAGCACGATGCGATTTCCCACAACGAAATTTCGCAACGATGACGGTGCGCAAAAGCGAAGAAAATCATGCGCCTATATCGAATCCGGGTTGGAAGAATAGACTTTCCGCCGTCTGCCCAGGCAATTTTATCGAAACAGCCGTTTTAATGCACTCAAAAGGCGTTTTTAACGTTAGCCGTGCGCAGCAGCATCCCCATGTCAGAAATTCGGTCAAAAATAATCTTATTGCCAATGACGTTCGAGCCAACGCTTCCGGCCGGCATCTATTTTTGATTTGCCCATATTGTCATACAAAACCATCTGAAGTTTGTGTCGTCTTTCGCCGGCGCTGTCATGGCTCATCCGCGCCGTGCGCCCGCCCGGCGGTTTGACAATGCAAGAAAACTGATGCTACCGTCAGCGACCCTTCTTACCCACATTGGCGCGCCCGTGATTATTGGTTGATTTCGCGCACCTTTGCCTTTCCCATATTGACTTCGCGCATGACCGACAACAAACGACGCTATCCCGACCCGTCCATCCGCGTGTTCGACCCGCGCTTCAAATCGTTGATTCTGGCCTCAGCGTCTGTCGAGTGTCTTTACGAGGGGGCGCGTTGGTCGGAAGGCCCGGTGTGGTTCGGCGACGGAAGGTATCTGTTGTGGAGCGACATTCCAAACGACCGCATGCTGCGCTGGGACGAGACAGGCGGCACCGTCACGACGTTCCGCCAATCGTCGAATAACTCGAACGGCAACACGCGCGACCGGCAGGGGCGCCTTGTCACGTGTGAGCACCTCACGCGCCGTGTGACGCGAACCGAATACGACGGTTCGATCACCGTGCTCGCCGATCGTTACCAGGGCAAGCGCTTCAATTCGCCGAACGACGTGGTCGTCAAGTCGGATGGTTCGATCTGGTTCACCGATCCGACATTCGGTATCGACAGCTTTTACGAGGGCGAGCGTCAGGAGTCGGAATTGTCGGCCTGCGTGTATCGCGTCGATGGTCAATCCGGCGAGGTCACCAGAGTGGCTGATGATGTCGTCGGCCCCAACGGACTCGCGTTTTCGCCCGACGAGTCGCTGCTGTATATCGTCGAGTCACGGGCGGAGCCGCGCAAGATACGCGCATTCGACGTGAACGGAGACGGCGCGACGCTGAGCAACAATCGCGTGCTGATCGACGCAGGCCCCGGCACGCCCGACGGATTTCGCGTCGATGTGCATGGCAATCTGTGGTGTGGCTGGGGCATGGGCACCGACGAACTGGACGGCGTGCGCGTATTCACGCCGCAAGGCGAAGCGCTGGGCCACATTGCGTTACCCGAGCGATGCGCGAATGTGTGCTTTGGCGGCCGGCACCGCAACCGGCTCTTCATGGCGGCAAGCCACGGCCTGTACTCGCTTTACGTGAACACGCAAGGCGTGCAGGGCGGCTAAATAAAACCCACGAAAGCGTTCCGGCGCGCAGCAGTATTAGCTCACGCAAGACCGTACGCGATAAACCTGCCCGGTCGGCGCGCCTTCGACGCTATCCAATACGCGAGCGCTGCGCCGTGACTGGCTCGAAGCCGCGAAAGTAGCACGCATGAGGGGGCCGTGATGGTCCAACCAGGCGGTAGGTGACCACCCCTCTTCGACCCGAGTTACTTCTTCATCGCCTTAAAAAAATTCAGCGCGCGCCGCTTTTCCAAACCGCGCGCATTCTGTCTTTTCGCAGACCAAGCCTGCAATGCGCAGAACTCCATCGCATTCACATTCCGCGAACCATTACTTCACGCGATGTAATTCGATCACGCGCGTGGGCCGTAAGTGATTAAGGGCATAGTGAAGGCGCCCGCGTGCATTGCGGCTGCCAATGCGTTCGGCGACCTCGAGTTCGTCGCCCGTCGTGTCGGACCCTTGCGGTTCTACCATGCCTCTGTCGATCACGGTGTAGCCGGGTTCGAGCGCGAGCAGCAAATGATTGCCGCCGACGCGGCTATCAAAGCCCGCCACGCCGTCACGCGATTCGGACACGCTGTTGGTTAGCGTAGCGTTCGTCGTGGTGATCTCGTCGGGCGAGATGGGGCTGTGGCCCGCAATGCGCGCGGCTTCGAGGTTCTTGCCGTCGGTGTCGACGGTGCTGTCATGCGTGCGATCGTTGTGCAGTTCAGTCGAACTGGGGCCGCTTGCCTGCGGCGGATTGGTGGCTTCCGCTGCCTTGTTGATATCGCTGTTCATCTTGCATTCTCCTTGAAGAGGACGTGTCGAACCCAGCAAAACCCGTTCCGCCCCGTTCGTTGCGTTGATGTACAAACGCCGCGGTCGACATTTTTCCGGGGCGATAGCGGCCAACATTCTTTTCGTTTTTTTTAATGGACGCCTATTTTCTACGGAGTATGATCTTACTCCGGCGAGCGAAGCGCAGTTAAATAACACTACGGGTCTGACTATAACTTTATAGTCGGATACACAAACGCGCACTACTCTAAACAATTTACGGGGACGTCAGGGCGGGTGACACATGCACTTCGATGCTGCATTCACACATCGCGGCTATCTGCTGAACTGCGCGCCGGCGTGCGCGGGCGATGGCACCTGGCAGCCTTATGTGGTCATCTCCCGTTCGAGCGACGGCGAACTGGTTGCCAACCGTTTCTTCCCTACAGAGCTCCGCTTTGCTGACGAAGCCGCTGCGATCGCGCACGCGCGCGACTGGGCCGTGCGCTGGATCGACGCAAGCAGTGTGACCATCTGAGCTTTGATCTTCGTCGCGAGACCGCGTCTTGCGTGTCGGCTTGTTAGCCTGCACGGCCATCGGCAAAACGCTGTAATCTCTCCTGATTAGTCACTTCCTGAACCGTGGTTTCGCACGGTGCTGTCCTTCCATGCCAAACGTGCCTTCCCAGAATTGGGGCCTTGAACAGATCGTCGCGGACCTGCGTGCGTCGCGCGAAGAGTTGCACCGAACGCGGCATCCGCTCGGTATTCGCGAATTGCCGTCGCGTGAAGCGGTGATCAACATTGTGGCGGGTTTGCGCGCGGCGCTGTTTCCCACGCACTACGGCGCGCCCGATCTGACTGACGAAACGGTCGATTACTACGTCGGCCATACACTCGAAAGCACGTTGCGCCTGCTGGCCGAACAGATCCGCCGGGCGCTGCGCTTCCTGCCCGAATTCGCGACCACCTCCGACAGCGACATGAAGCAGCGCGCGTTCGACGTGGCGCGTGAATTCGGCAAACAGTTACCCGGCATCCGCGCGCTGCTCGTGAGCGACATTCAGGCCGCGTTCACCGGCGACCCTGCCGCGCAGCACGTCACGGAAATTCTGCTCTGCTATCCGGGCATCTGGGCGATGACACATCATCGCCTCGCGCATGCGCTGCATCTTCTCGGCGTGCCGTTGCTCGCGCGCTTCATCAACGAAATCGCGCATTCCGCAACCGGCATTGACATTCATCCGGGCGCGACGATCGGGCCGAGTTTTTTCATCGACCACGGCACGGGCGTGGTGATCGGCGAGACCGCCATCATTGGTGAACATGTGCGCGTGTACCAGGCGGTGACGCTGGGCGCAAAGAGTTTCGCGGCGGATGTCGATGGCTCGCTGATTAAAGGCAACGCGCGCCATCCGATTGTCGAAGATCATGTGGTGATCTATGCGGGCGCGACCATTCTCGGACGCGTGACGATCGGGCGCGGTTCGGTGATCGGCGGCAACGTGTGGCTCACGCACAGTGTGCCGCCGGGCAGCAGCGTGTCGCAAGGCAAGGTGCGCGAAGGCGAGCGGAACGAAGAGGGGCGTCACTAATCATTCGCTTGTGCGACGCGCCCGGATGATGCGTTCGAGCGCAGCATCGCCATGCTGCGCTACTGCCGCCCACCGCTAACCGGCGCGCAGATAATGAAGCAACGCGCTGCCGTGCACGCCGAGCAATGCTACATGCTGGCCGACGAACCACGCCGCTGCCCACGAAGCGGCGACCACGATCAGATCGCAGTGCCCGCTGTTCCACAAGTTCAGTGAGTGACGTCCTGCAATCCACGGCACGCCGAGCGGATTCGGCCAGTCGGCGAGCAGGTGCATCAGGCCGCCGCACGCAAAGCCGAACGCAGGCGCCGCATAGATGGAATGGCCGAGCCAATGGTATGACACGGCGAGCAACGCTACCCAGCCAATGCCCCAATGCGTCAGGGTGCGGTGGGTGATCCACAGCCGCCGGGCACGCGACCACCAGGCGACTTCCAGCCAGTCAGGCGCGGTGGCACCCACGACGCCGGCTATGAAGCTCAGCAGCATGCCGGTTTGAAACGGGCCACTTCCGCCGATGCGCGCGACTACCGCCGCCGCGATAACGCCGGCGGCGAAACCGGTTGCGTGATGTGCTTTGCTGGATGCCATCGAAGCTCGGCTCACAGGCCGCGTCAGAACAAAGGGCGGCTATGTTCGCAGATGCGTCGATAAAAGCAAAGCCGGCGCGCGATATAAAAAGAAAGCGCGGACCGGCGTGGCGCTTCGGTACGACGTCAGGTCGCGCAGCGCGCGATGTCGAAACGCATTTCAGGCTCCGGCGGATCGTCCGGTGCATTCGCGGGATGCATTACCTTGACGACGGAGCCCGCGTTGAACGGCGTCAGCGTGACGAAATACGAGTTGTTCGAAGCCGAGCCAACGGCGATCTCCGTCGAACCGCCCGCTCGCGACACGCGCACACGTGACAGGCGGCTTTCGAGGCAGTCGGCGATATAGGCGGGTGTGCGCGCAGAGGAGACGTACATCAGGGGCAACGATGCGTCGCGTGCGGGGCTGGAGGAACCGCACGCCGCGAGCAGGGCGGTGACGGCAACAACGGGAGCAAGCAGGAAAAGTCGGTTCATGGGTCCGGTCGGCGGCGTTCCCGGTGGTGCGGGAACGTGGGGCGCGGGCGAAGCGCAACGCGTTCCAGTACGACGTCTTGCTTCGCGACGAAGCCGTCGCTCATCGTCGCAGTCGGATCGCGGCAACGAGCGCGGGCGCGGCCAGTATACCGGCCGCGTGCAGGCGTCGTCACGCCCCTTCATTAAGGTGCCGCGCGTAAAAAAACCCGCGACGCGATCGTGTCGCGCGCGGGTCGGGCTGCATGACGAACGGATCCATTCGTCATGCGTGAAGCGCCACATGAGCCTAGAAGCGGTGACGCAGGCCCACTGCCGCCGCCACCTGGTTGCCGGTCGACGAAGGGGCCAGCGTATTGATTGCCGCAACGTTCGCGCCTAGATTCCCCAGCTCGCCGGATGCATGCTGATACACGCCTTCCACATAGACGTCCGTGCGCTTGCTCAGCGAGTAGTCGCCTTGCAGCGAGACCGTATGCCACTTCGGATCGCCCGAGCCGTTCGAGCCAGTCATCTTGCCGTCGGTGAACGTGTACGACGCGGCGAGACTCAAAGCCGGCGTCAACGTGTATTTGCCGTTCACTTCGTAGTTGTCCAGATGCAGATTGGTGCCGGCCACGCCCGGCAGCGTCGCGCCGCCCACATCCACGCCGGTGATGCCGTCCAGCTGGGTATGCGTATAGACGAAGCCCGCGGTGGCCGGACCATAGCTGTAGTTGACGCCCGCGCCGAACGTGCGTTGCAGGTTCGCGGCGACTGCGGCGGTGCCGTCGCCTTGCGAGACCGCGCCGGCCAGGTTCGAACTGCCCGACTTGTTCAGTTGCAGATAAGCGGCCGCGACGCTGAGCGGGCCGTTTTCGTACGAAGCGCCCGCGCTCCATGCGCGATTGTTGGAGAATTGACCGGCCGAGTTGCTGAAGCCATACAGGCCGCCGAACTTGAGACCCGCGTAGTTCGCGCTCGTGTATTTCACGGCGTTTTTGATCGAGAACGAGTTGTCGAGGTTGTCGTTATCGAACGGGTGCGCCGCGAGGTTGTTGCCGTAACCGTTGCCCGCTTCGGACAGCGGCGCGAGGTAATCGACCACCGAGTCGTATTGGCGGCCAAGCGTGAGCGCGCCGTACTGATCGCTCTGCAGACCGACGAACGCCTGTCGGTTGAACATCGTGCTGCTTTCGGAGAACTGGCCGTTGTTCAGATTGAAGCCGTTTTCCAGCTTGAAGATCGCATGCAGACCGCCGCCGAGATCTTCGCTGCCGCGCAAGCCGAAGTACGTGTTCGACACGGAGCCACTGCCCTGTTGCCAGTTGCTGTGGCCTCCCTGGTTGTTCGAATAGACGAGGCCGGCGTCGAGCGAGCCGTATAACGTGACGCTGCTTTGCGCGTGAGCGGCGATGGCGAATGTGCCCATCAGGCCGGCTGCAATGAGGGTTTTCTTCATGTTTGATTGACTCCGGGACAGTGCTTGGAGAATCGCATTCCAGTGCTTTCCGCCGTTTTTCGCGGCTGCCTGACGATCCGCCGGGAAGTGTATTCCGGTTAATCGGCGCATTTATCGCGTGGCGCGCAACAGTCATTTACAGAATGGACAATCACGAAAACAATGTGAGTAAGTGTAGAAAAATAAAGACGAATTTCATTGGGCATCGCTTGCATTCGGGTACTGTCAACGGCAATGCTGTTGCAGCAGTACTACGGCCCGCATGTGGCAGGCGTGGCAAGGCTTTGCGCGACTATGTGGATTGCGACTGGTTCGTTCTGGTTTTCGCAATGCACTCTTTTTACGGGCATGCTCAATCGCAATCGATCGCCGCCCTACAATTGGCATCCCCTTGACCAAGGGTGTCTTTTTTATCTTTTATACGCGGCTTTCGGGCCGCGTTTTTTTATTTGTTTTTGTCGATTTGCAGATGCTGGTCAATTGAAAAGTTTGAAGATCCGGATTGACAGGACGACGCACGGAGCCTTGGCCGGTCGGTATAGGACCGCATGCCGGCAGGGCGGGGCAGGTAGAATCGTGGGCCTCAGTTGTGTTTTCGCCCCCGAACGTGAGTAAACCTGTAATGACCGAAACGCCTCCTTCCTCGTCCGACACCGCTATCGACATCACGACGCCAGGCACGGACGAGCTGCAAACCGACACGCTGCACGAAGCTCGGCTGTGGCGCGATGACGGCTGGACGGCGCGGGTCATCAAGAACGAAGATGACGAAGGCTGGGCCGTCGAAATGATCAAGGACGGTGAGGCGGAGCCTGCGCTCGTCGGTCCGTGGACAATGGGCCGCAACAAGAAAGATCCCAAGCCGCTCGACACCGGCGCATTCAATACGCTGGTGAAGACCGCGTCCGAAGTGCTGCGCCGGCACGAGCAGCAATTGCGCGCGCAGCTTCACAAGGCCGTGCGCGTGCCGAGTGCGGACGGCAACGACGAGATCGACATCACGCTCGACATCGTGCCCGATGAAGATGAACCTTACGCGCTGCTGACCGCGCTCGACGTGTTCGGCGAGCAGGTCGCGCAAGTGCAGGTCGCGCCGAACTTCAAGCTCAGCAAGGCAAGCGCGAGCGCGTGGGTGGAGAACGATTTCCGTCGGCCCGGCTAGGCGGGGAGGCCAGAAAGCGGCGCCTTGGGTAGCACGGCCTCAGGCAGCCGGCTCAGGCAGCCAGCTCAGCAGCGAGCTCAGACCGATTCGGTGAGACGCGAGAAAGAAGCGGTCCGGCCATTGAAACGAGCCAGGCTGCTCACTCGCCGCTCAGCTTCGCTTGCAAAAAATTGCGGTAATAAACGGCGCCACGTGGTGCACGAGCGCGGTGCTCCCTGCCTGCGTCAATGCAGCCTGGACCTTCGCTTCGCTGCCGAACACGACCACCCCGTAAGCCGAGCGCGCCACCGGCTCGCCGTCGCCGACGCGGAACATAGGGTCGTCCTTCTCATAGCCGACCACCGCGAACACGTGAAAACCGTAGGCCGTCAGCTCCGCGCCGGATGCAGGCGAGAACGCATTGATCGAATTGCTTTCGACGCGTGTCGGCTTGGGGTCGATCAGCTGTTGCTGTGCAAGATCGGCAATGAACCGGTGGCCACTTTCGTTGCAGGTGAGCGGAGCATCCAGAGCGGCGGCGTGACTGCTGACGGGCGACGCGGCCATGACCAGCGCGAGAACAAAATAAGAAAAAGACCTTTTCATGTGGTGAACCGCGACTCGTATCGATGTAGTGTATTGGCAACGGGTGACAGCAGGCTGTCCGCCAAGAAGGACGTTGCGCATTCGAAGGATCGGGGCGTGTCGGAAACATCGGGATTGCACTTTAGCGCATTCGGCAAAACTTGCTACGCTGCGTTTTTCGTGCTGGCAATCAAGCTTCCTTAAGAAAACGTTAAGGAGCGAAGCAAGGTTTTGCGTTCCCGTATATATTTCCGGGTTATGAATTCGAGACCCAACACTCCAATCAATGCCGCGCCGCCCAGAACATGGGACGCGCGGCTCGCGCGGCGACTCGTCACGCCGCTGGTCAACACGTGGGTAACACCTAACCATCTGACTACGCTACGCTTGCTGATCGGGCTCGCAGGCGCGTTGTGCCTCGCTCACGGCGACTTCGCGTGGGCCAATTCGGGCGCCTTGCTGATCGTGCTGTCGAACTTCGTCGACCATACCGACGGTGAATTGGCGCGCATCGGCGGGAAGTCGAGCCGTATCGGTCATTTTTACGACCTTGCGTGCGATGCGCTCGTGACGGTCATGCTCTTTATCGGCATGGGCGTCGGGGTCGGCGGTGCGCATCTGCAGGGTTTGAAGGTGCCGCCCGGTTGGCTCGGTGCACTCGCCGGCGTCGCCGTTGCGCTCATATTTTTCTTGCGTATGCGTATTGAAGAGAGAGTTGGCAAAGCAGGCACGAAGCAGGCGTCGATGGGCGGCTTCGAGACGGAAGACATCCTGTATTTGCTGCCGATCGTGACGTTGTTCAGTGTGGTGCTGCCGTTCGTCATGGCTGCGTCGATCGGCGCGCCGCTCTTCGCGGCCTACGTGGTGTTCGACTACTGGCGCGTGTCCCGCCGTGCCGCCCGTCCGGTTGCCGCGGTATCGGCAGCTGCCGACACCCGTCAAATGTGGGCAAGCGAATGAGCCTGCAAGCCCGGGAACCCGTGTTCGCACCCGCTTCCATCGACCGTTCGCCCCCGGCGCCGGCCGCCGCGCCTGCGCCCGACGCGGACCGCGCCGTGGCGAGCCGTACGCGTGTGTTTGATAATACGCGCCTGCGCAAGGATTTCGTCGATCAGGGCGCCTTCCTGTATCTCGAAGACTTTCTTGCACCGGACGTGACAGCGCAACTCGTGCACAGCGCGCGCTCGCTGCTCAATGAAGTCAACCGCAACTATCTGCCGGGTCATAAGCAGGGCGGCAGTGTGAGCCGCCATACGATCGACCGTCTCGCGCCATTCATCGCCGAGCTGTATCGTTCGAAAGAACTGATCGGCTGGCTCGAACAGTTAAGTGGCGACAAACTGCAGGTCTCTCCCGCCGACGACCCGCATGCATACGCGCTCTACTACTACACGCGTGCTGGCGACCACATCGGGTGGCACTACGACACCTCTTATTACGACGGACGCCGCTACACGCTGCTACTCGGCGTGATCGACGAATCGTCCTGCCGGCTCGATTACGAATTACATACGCGTAATCCAGACGTGCCGGATCAGCCGGGTTCGGTGCAGATTCCGCCGGGCGGCCTCGTCTTTTTCGACGGCGACAAGCTGCGCCATCGCATCACGCCGGCCGGTGCGAACGAGATGCGCGTGTCGCTCACCTTCGAATACGTGACCGATCCCAACATGCGGCCGTGGCGCCGCTTCATTTCGAACATGAAGGACGCCATCGCGTACTTCGGTTTCCGCCAGGTGTTCCGTCAGATGACGCGCGGCAAGGACCACGCATGAGTCGCGCGGCCCTCATTCTGCTGTCGATCGGGACGGCGCTGTTCGTCGGCCTGCTCGCGTGGCAGGGCTTCGGCTCCGTCGTGTCGACGCTGCTTGCGGCCGGCTGGGGGCTCGTACTGGTCGCGGCGTTTCACCTCGTGCCAGTGGTGCTCGACGCGGGCGCGATTTCCGTGCTGTTCCACCGTCGACGTGATGGCGTGCATCATGACCTCACGCTGCGCGACGCGCTATTCGCGCGCTGGATCGGCGAATCGGTGAATAGCCTGTTGCCGGCCGGCCAGATCGGCGGCCCGGTGGTGATGGTGCGGCAACTCTCGCAGCGCGGCATGCGCCTGCGCGACGCCGCTGCGGCAATCACCGTCAGCACCACGGTACAGGCGCTTGCGCAGATCGTGTTTGCGCTCGGCGGACTGCTGCTGTTCGGCGCTTACGCGGCGCACGGCGCACTTCACGATTTGCAGACCGCCACGCTGGTTGCAACCGGCGTGCTGGGCGCGATGATCGTCGGCTTCTACTATGCACAGCGGCGCGGGCTCTTCGGGCGCCTGCTCGGTGTGGTGTCGAAAGTGTTCGGCAAGCGTGACTGGTCATCGTTGATGACCCGCGCGGAAGCCGTCGATGCCGCCGTGCAGTCCACATATCGCGAACGCGGCCGCGTGGCGGCGAGTTGTGCGTTGAGCCTGGTGGGATGGATCGTCGGTACCGTCGAAGTGTGGCTTGCGCTGCACTTCCTTGGCCACCCGGTCGACTGGATCGACGCATTGCTGCTCGAAAGCATCGGCCAGGCCATTCGCGGCGCGGCGTTCATGATCCCGGGCTCACTCGGCGTACAGGAAGGCGGTTATCTGCTGCTCGCGCCGCTGGTCGGCCTGCCGCCCGACGCGGCCCTCGCGTTATCACTGACCAAGCGCGCGCGTGAAATCCTGCTAGGCTTGCCGGGACTGCTGGTTCTGCATTTCAGCGAACGACGCTGGCAACGGCGGCGAGCCTTGGGGCGCGTGCCGGTTATCGATTAATCTCCGTTTCTTTTCAAAAGGACCGCGCATGCGTGCCATCATTCTCGCAGCGGGCCTCGGCCTGCGTCTCCAGCAACCGCCGGAAGCACAGTTCCCGAAGTGTCTGTTGCAGTTCGACGGCATGAGCCTGCTCGAACGGCATCTGCAAATGCTCGAAACTGCGGGCATTACCGAGGTGGTGCTGGCGCTCGGCTTCCAGCCTGAGTCGGTGCAGGCGGAACTGGCGCGCATCAACTGGCCGCACGAGGTGGAGACGGTGCTGAACCCGCGTTTCGATCTGGGCAGCGTGCTGACCGTGCATACGGTGGCCGAGGCGCTGACGCGCGGCGGTGACGTGCTGCTGATGGACGCCGACGTGCTGTACGACGAACGCATTCTGAGCGCGCTGGTGGCGGGCGAAACCGTGAACCGTCTGCTGATCGACCGCGATTTCGAAGCCGGCGACGAGCCCGTCAAGCTGTGTCTGAAAGAGGGCGTGCCGGTCGAACTGCGCAAGCAACTCGCCGTGAATCTCGACTACGACACGATCGGCGAGTCGGTGGGGTTCTTCCGCTTCCGTCATGAAACCGCCCAGCGCTTTGCTGAAATCGTCGCAGGCTACGTGGATAGTGGCCGTGCCAATCTGCCTCACGAAGAAGCCGTGCGCGACCTGCTGCTGGAGCGCAGCCAGGTGTTCGACACTGCCGATGTGACCGGCGCGCCGTGGATCGAGATCGATTTCCCGAACGACGTGGCGCGTGCCGGCGCCGAGATCCTGCCGCAATTGCAGCCGCTCGTCACGTCGCGCTGATTCGCACGTCGCGCTGCGTCACAGGTATCGCCACGATGAGCCGGCCGCGCGCCGGCTCATTGCCGTGCTGCACCTTCATGACGTAGCCAGTTGCATGTCGTTGCGCGCTCAACCACCTTGCGATCGAACGCTTCGAGGCGGCAAAAACCCGGTCGTTCGACAACATCCGTTGCCGTTGCAATGCGATAATCCAGCCTTTACCCCGACGGCTCCCTCCGGCCCGTTGTCCTGCCAATGCCTCTCGCTTTAGGCACCTTCATTGTTCCGCTGATCGTCGCGTGCGCGATGTTCATGGAAAACGTGGACGGCACGGTTATCGTGACGTCGCTGCCGGTTCTGGCGCGCGACCTCGGACAGGACCCCATTACGCTCAAGCTGGCCGTGACGGCGTATGTCATCGGGCTCGGCGTGTTCATTCCCATTTGCGGCTGGGTCGCTGACCGGTTCGGTTCGCGCACCGTGTTTCGCACGGCCATCGGCATATTCATGGCCGGTTCGCTGATGTGCGCGGCGTCCCGATCACTCGAAACCTTCGTGTTCGCGCGTTTCGTACAAGGCATTGGCGGCGCGATGATGGTGCCGGTAGGACGCATCATCATCTTCCGGTCTTTGCCGAAGTCGGACTTTATCCGCGCGGTGAATTACCTGACCGTGCCCGCGCTGTTGGGGCCGGTCATCGGGCCGCCGCTCGGCGGCTTCATCACCACGTACCTGCACTGGCGGTTGATCTTTTTCATCAACATTCCGATCGGCCTGCTCGGCATCTGGCTCGCGAATAAACATATCGCCAACGTGCGTGAACCGCATCCCGGGCGGCTCGACTGGATCGGCTTCATGCTGTCAGCGAGCGGCGCGTCGTTGTTCATGCTGGGCCTGTCGCTCGTGGGCGGCGAACTGGTGTCGAACAGTACGTCGCTCGCCATGTGTGCGATCGGCGCGGCGTTGCTCGTGGTCTATGCGCTCTACGCGAGCCGCGTCGAGTTGCCGGTGCTCGACCTTCGCCTGTTGCGCATTCCCAGTTTTCACGCGAGCGTGGTCGGCGGGTCGCTGTTCCGTATCGGCCTTGGCGCAGTGCCGTTTCTGTTGCCGCTCGCGCTGCAGGAAGGACTGGGCATGACGGCGTTCAAGTCGGGCTCGATTACCTGCGCGTCCGCGTTCGGTTCGATCTTCATGAAGGCCGCCGCGTCGCGCATTCTCGAGCGCTTCGGCTTTCGCACCGTGCTGATGTTCAATGCCGTGTGCGCAGGACTTGCAATCGCGGTCTATGGTCTCTTTTTTCCCGGTACACCGCACTGGCTGATCTGGTGCGTCGTGCTGTTCGGCGGCTTCTTTCCGTCGCTGCAATTCACGTCGCTCAACACACTGGCCTACGCGGACATTCCGAGCCGCGACGTGGGCCGTGCAACGAGTGTTGCAAGCGTGGTCCAGCAAATCTCATTGGGCCTTGGCGTGACGATCGCGGGTCTTGTGCTGCAGATTTCGCACAACGTGCAGGGGCATGCCACGATCGTGTTCTCGGACTTCTGGCCGGCGTTCCTCGTGGTCGGCCTCTTCTCGCTCATGTCGATTCCTGTCACGGCGCGCCTGCCGTTGAACGCCGGCGACGAAATCGCACGCGGCACGCGCGGACGCGCGTAAGACCTCGTGCCTGCGCTCGCGCCGGGTGTCGCAGCACGCGGCTGATGGATGGCGATGGCTTCGCAAACGCATGCCGCGCATGTTATAAGCCCAAGGCAGCGGTTCGTTATTTCAGATCAAACAGTCGTCCTGGGGGATATGCAATGAGGTTGTTCCGCAACGCCAAGTCGTCCACCAGCGGGTTTGCGCTGGTCGCGCTCGTCTCCGTTTCTACCGGCTTTCTCGAAGCCACGCCCGCCGTCGCGAAGGCGCCCTCGAAAACTCCGCCTGCCGTTCTGAGCGCGTCCGCCATTGCGGTTGCCGACAAGTACAGCGCCGATGCCGCCGAGCAGATTTTCAAGGAAGGCGGTAACGCAGTCGACGCCGCGGTCGCCATTGCCTTCACGCTTGCCGTCACGTACCCGGAAGCGGGCAACATCGGCGGCGGCGGCTTCATGACGCTTTATGTCGACGGCAAGCCTTACTTCCTCGACTATCGCGAACGTGCGCCGCTTGCCGCGACGAGGAACATGTACCTCGACGACAAGGGCGAGGTCATCAAAGGCATGAGCCTGTTCGGTTATCGCGCAGTGGGTGTGCCCGGCACGGTGGACGGCATGTGGCAGGCGCAACGCCGCTTCGGCAAGCTCAAGTGGAAACAGGTGCTGGCGCCGGCCATTCACTATGCGCGCGATGGCTTCGAAGTCGACCAGCAATTGCAGGACCGTCGCGACGCGGCCGCGAAAGACTTCGACGGCAAGACCAACTTCGACACTTACTTTGGCAATCTGAAGAAAGGCGTCAATTTCAAACAGCCCGATCTCGCCGCCGTGTTGCAGCGCATTTCGGATCAGGGCGCGAAAGATTTCTATCAGGGTAAGACGGCTGATCTGATCGCGGAATCCATGCGCGGTCATGGCCTCATCACCAAGGCCGACCTGCAGCAGTACAAGGCAGTCTGGCGTCAGCCGGTGCAGGCGGACTGGAACGGCTATCGCGTCTACACCGCGCCGCCGCCGAGCTCCGGTGGTATCGGGCTCGTGCAGCTGCTGAAGATGAAGGCGGATCTCGCGCCGGACTTCAAGGGCGTCGCGCTCAATTCCGCACAATACGTGCATCTGATCGCGGAGATCGAGAAGCGCGTGTTCGCCGATCGCGCGCAGTATCTCGGCGATCCTGACTTCTACAAGGTGCCGATCGCGCAACTCACCGACGACGCCTATCTCGCCAAACGCGCCGCGGAGGTCAATCCCGACACGCCGTCGGACACGAAAAGCGTGCAACCGGGGCTCGGTACGTCGATGCCGGAAAAAGCGGAAACCACGCACTTTTCCGTGATCGACAAATGGGGTAATGCGGTGTCGAACACTTACACCATCAACGGTTATTTTGGGTCGGGCGTGGTGGCAGATCGCACCGGCATCGTGCTGAACGACGAGATGGATGACTTCTCCGCCAAGCCGGGCGTCGCCAATATGTTCGGCGTGGTGGGCAGCGACGCGAATGCGATCGAGCCGAAGAAGCGCCCGCTTTCGTCGATGAGCCCGACCATTCTGACGAAGGACGGCAAGGTGTCGCTCGTGATCGGCACGCCTGGCGGCTCACGCATCTTTACGTCCATTTTCCAGGTGATCAACAACGTGTATGACTTCAACATGCCGCTGCCGGACGCCGTCGCCGCGATGCGCTTCCATCATCAGCTGTTGCCGCCGAACACGATCTTCTGGGAGCCGTACAAGCCGATCGACGGCGAACTTGCGAAGCAGATCGAAGCGAAGGGCTACACGCTGAAGGGCCAGGATTTCAGCGGCGACATTCAGGCGATCAAGGTGAACGGCGATACGCCGGAGGCCGCCGCCGATCCACGCGGCCGTGGCGTAACGCGGATCATCCCGTAACCGCTCGAGCGGTTCGAGCGGCTACAACGCACAAAAAGCCTCGCGTCCCATCCTGCGGGCGCGAGGCTTTTTTCTGCACGAGCGTCGTGCCGCTTATCAACCCGCCTGTTCGACCGGCGTCAAGGTGAGTTCAAGACGCTGCGCGCCGCGCAACACCGTCACGCTGACGGGCCTGTCGATCCGAGACGCATCCAGCGCGCGTTGCAGGCCGTCCACGTCCTGCACGGCGAGCGAATCGATCGCGACGATCGTGTCGTCGGTACCTAGACCCCCGAGCGCGGCGGGGCTGCCTTTGACGATTTCCATCACGTACACGCCGCTTTCCGCGCTCAGGCCGAAATAGCGTTGCACGCGCCGCGACAGCGGCGTCGTGGTGCCAGCCACGCCGATATACGCGCGTCGCACGCGGCCATGCGCAAAAATCTGCATGATGACCCACTTGGCCGTATCGATTGCAGTTGCGAAGCAGATCGCCTGCGCGCCGGGAATGATCGCAGTGTTCACGCCGATCACCTGGCCCGCCGAATTGATCAGCGGACCGCCCGAATTGCCGGGGTTCAATGCAGCGTCGGTCTGAATCACGTCGTAGATCATGCGGCCCGAATTCGAGCGCAACGAACGGCCGAGCGCGGACACGACGCCTGTCGTCACGGTTTGCGCGAGGCCGAGCGGGTTGCCGACCGCGATCGCGATCTGTCCTACGCGCAGCTTCGACGATTCACCGAGTTCGACGTGCGGCAGCGGCTCCGGCGAGCCGATTCGCAACACGGCGAGATCGCTGCCGGGATCGTCGCCGACGAGATCGGCGTCGAATTTCGCGCCGTCGGCGAGCGTGACCTGGATGTGCGTGGCGCCATGCACGACATGGCTGTTGGTGAGCAGATAGCCGTCAGGCGTAAAGAGGAAGCCCGAGCCGGTGCCGCCGCGCGCGCCGCGACCACGCGCGGACGGCTCGCCGGGCACGCGTCGCTCGACGGAGATGAAGGCGACGGCCTGCTGGACGCGCTCCAGCGCGCCGATCACGGTGCGCGAATAGGCGTCGAGCACCATTTCGTCGGACAACGGGTTGAGTGTGGCTGACCCGGGTGCGTCGGATGCGGCGCGCGACAGGTCATCGATGAAGCGTGGGCGGCTTCCCATGGCGATGCTCCGGATAAACGGAAATGCAGATGCAGGGCGCGGCAGGCGTTTTCAAGTAGCAGTCCGTGGTCCGTGTATTGCGTCAGGCCGTGAGACACTTCAGCTTCGCTGCCACGCCAGACAGGGAGACAAGCATCATGAACACGCCCGCCGGCGCCACGAATTCAGGCGGCTCCACGGAGCCGCGCATCGAGTCGCTGAGCGCCATCACACTCGCCACGCACGACATGCCGCGCGCCGTTCACTTTTACGAGGCGCTCGGCTTTCCGTTGAGATTCGGCGGGCCGCAGGCCGCATTCACATCGTTTGCATTGGGTGACGGTTTTTTAAACCTGATCCTCGACACGCGTGCGCCGGTGGCTTGGTGGGGACGCGTGATCGTCTACGTGTCCGACGTCGACGCGCTGCATCGCAAAGCGCTGGGTGCGGGTTTGCAGCCGTCATCCGAACCGGCCGATGCGCCATGGGGCGAACGCTATTTCCACATGACAGATGTGGACGGACACGAGATCAGTTTCGCCAAACCATTGCGCTAGCAGGCGAGTGCGCGAAACTCGCTATCATGTCCAGGGAACGCGGCACGCGAGGCGGCCTTTGCATCGCGCGATGGGGCGCTCATCGCGCGCCGCCCGCGCCGGTAACACGGTTGACATTCGACGCTTCGATAATCGAGCGCGTCCGCGCCGCGCAAATCGCCGCGCGCCCCAATAGTTTTTTTCGCGAGGAGAGCCGCAATGAAAGAGCAGGATTCGAGACCTGATAATGAATTGCGCGCCGAGCGGCAGCGCCGTTTCGAGGAGGACCTCATCGACGCGTACGACGAGGAACTCGAAATGGAGGTCGATGACCGCATCGTCGACGGCGCGGACGGCTTTACGCCCGAGCATCGCGAAGCGCGCAAGATGTACTTTCGCGAGCTGTTCCGTCTGCAGGGCGAACTCGTCAAACTGCAGGACTGGATCGTGCAAACCGGCCACCGCCTCGTGGTGATTTTCGAAGGGCGCGACGCGGCCGGCAAGGGCGGTGCGATCAAGCGCATCACGCAGCGTCTGAATCCGCGCGTGTGCCGCGTAGCTGCGCTGCCCGCGCCGAACAACCGTGAGCGCACCCAGTGGTATTTCCAGCGGTACGTCTCGCACCTGCCCGCAGGCGGCGAAATGGTGCTGTTCGATCGCAGCTGGTACAACCGCGCCGGCGTGGAGCGCGTGATGAATTTCTGCAGCGACGAAGAGTATGAGGAGTTTTTCCGCTCGGTCCCCGAGTTTGAAAAGATGCTTGTGCGTAGCGGCGTGCAGATCCTCAAATACTGGTTTTCGATCACCGACGAAGAGCAGGAAATCCGCTTCCAGAACCGCATTCACGACCCGCTCAAGCAGTGGAAGCTCAGTCCAATGGACCTGGAGAGCCGGCGCCGCTGGGAAGCTTATACGCAGGCCAAGGAGGTCATGCTGCAGCGCTCGCACATTCCCGAGGCGCCGTGGTGGGTCGTGCAGGCCGTGGACAAGAAACGCGCGCGTCTGAACTGCATCCACCATCTGCTCAGTCAGGTGCCGTATCACGAGATCGATCACCCGAGCATCGAACTGCCGGCCCGTGTCTATCACGACGAATATAGCCGTCAGCCGGTGCCGGCTTCCATGATCGTGCCCGAGGTGTACTGATCGCATGATGCGGCGGCGCTCGGCGTCGCCGGTTTCAGGCAATAGAAAAGCGCGGCCAGGTCTGTTCGACCTGGCCGCGCTTTTTTCTGGTTGGCGGCAGCGGGGCTCGGGGCCCGGCTGCCGTGCGCCGAACCACCCGTTAGAACACCAGCCGGAACACCCAGTACAGGCCCGCCGCCAGCACGATCGAAGCCGGCAGTGTCAGCACCCATGCAAGCACCAGGCTGCGCACGGTGCCCCATTGCAGGCCCGAACCGTTGGCCGCCATCGTGCCCGCCACGCCCGACGAGAGCACGTGCGTCGTCGACACCGGCAGTCCGTACATGTCGGCCGCGCCAATGGTCAGCATCGCCACCAGTTCGGCGGACGCGCCCTGGCCGTAGGTCAGATGCTGCTTGCCGATCTTCTCGCCCACCGTCACCACGATGCGCTTCCAGCCGACCATCGTGCCGAGACCCAGCGCGATAGCGACAGCGACTTTCACCCAGGTGGGAATGAACTTGGTGGCGTGGTCGGTCTGCGCCTTGAAGTTGTCGATGACTTTCGCGTCGGCCGGGGCGAACGCCGGCTGTTTCGCTTTGGTCATCAGGCGGATCGCCTCGGACGCAACGTACATGTTGTTGCGCACGTTATCGACGATACTTTGCGGCACATTGGCCATGGAACCCGAATCGCCGACCTGCTGACCGATGATGCCGGTCAACTGCTGCAACGCCGGCAGCGTGGCAGGCGTGAGTTGACGAGTGCGCACATAGGCCTCCACATCGGCGCGCGGATTGGCCGACGCTGCCGCGCCGTTCGTGTATTTGCCGAGCGTGGCGGACGTCTCGTGTGCCACCGCGAGGAAAGTTTGCGTTTCGGCGGGCGTCACGGCCTTGTTCAGCGCGTAGGCGGTCGGCACCGTGCCGATCAGGATCAGCATGATGAGGCCCATGCCTTTCTGGCCGTCGTTCGAGCCATGCGCAAACGAGACGCCCGTGCAGGTCAGGATCAGCAGCGAGCGAATCCAGAACGGCGGCGGCTCGTTGCCCTTCGGCTCGGCGTACAGTGCGGGAATCCGTACCACGGCTTTAAGAATCAGCAGCAGCAGACCAGCCGCAAGAAAGCCGACGAGCGGTGAGAACAGCAGCGATTTGCCCACGCCGAGTGCCTGGGCCCAGTCCACGCCGCTCGTGCCGTCCCGGCCGTGCATCATCTGGTTCATCAGGCCGACGCCAATGATTGAGCCGATCAGCGTATGCGAGCTGGACGAGGGCAGCCCGAGCCACCACGTGCCGAGGTTCCAGATGATCGCCGCGATCAGCAGCGCGAAAACCATCGCGAAGCCGGCACTGCTGCCTACCTGCAAAATCAGTTCGACGGGCAGCAACTGCAGAATGCCGAAGGCGACCGCGCCGGTCGATGTCAGCACGCCAAGGAAATTCCACGCGCCTGACCACACGACCGCCAGATTCGGTGCGAGCGAATGGGTGTAGATGACGGTCGCGACCGCGTTGGCCGTGTCATGGAAACCGTTGACGAATTCGAAGCCCAACGCGATCAGCAATGCAACGCCGAGCAACAGGTAAGGCAGAACCGAGGCTTCGCGGACAGGTTGCAGATCGTCCAGCAGATGCACGGCGCAATACACTGCGCCAACTACGATGACCGCGAGAAAGACAATGAGGCCGATATTGCGCCCCTTGCCGCTCGCGGCCCCTTGCGGATACGAAAGTTCCGGCATGACGTGTGCCCCAGTAAAGTTGTCGCGGAGCTTACGATCGTGCGGTGGGCCTGTGTCGAAATGATGACAGTTACGTGTCCACTATTCAGGCCAAGACACGATCACGAGCCCGAAGGGCCGTGGTCTTGGCGTTCGCGGAACGGGGCCGGTGCGGGCTGGCGAAATCTGAAGGTAAGTCGTCCGAATCGTGCTGGCAGTTTCGTTACGCCGGATGATCGGGCGGCTTGATAGTCAATTCGCACCATGCAGGCGAACGCTAATATCCCGCGGGTTCTTTTCTTGCTAGGCTGATTGGGAGTAATCATCTGATAAAGGACTTCGATGAAGCGTGCAAGCCATCAGCCCACCGGGATTGCGGGCAATCCGTCGTCCGGCAGCGTGCAGGCGGGCGCCCAGAAGACGGGTCAGGCGGCGCGCCCGGTTCAAACCGCGCAATCCGCCTTCAGCGCGTATGCTGCGCCACTCGTCGACGAAGCGATCGAGCATGCGCACGCGGTGCGGGAAGACTCTTCGCCTGAAGCGCTCCACAGGCTGCGCGTGTCGTTGCGGCGCCTGCGTTCGCTATGGTGGGCCTTCGAACCGCTGCTCGACAAAGACGAGAGCACGCGCCACCGTTCGCTTTACAAATTTCTGGCAACGGCGGCCGGCAAGACGCGCGACTGGGACATCCTGATCCAGTTGTTCAAGGAAGACGAAAGCGGCGCGAGTGAAATGGCGCCCCGCCTCGAAGCCATTCGTGGCGACACGCTGGCGACGAGCCGCGAAACGCTGCTGAACGCCGACGTCAAACATATGCTGCGCGAAGCGCTGACAAGCGCGTCAAAAGAACTCAACACGGCGCATGAGCGTGTCAGTCTGCGCAAGTTTGCGAACAGGCGCGTGAAAGCGTCCGAACGCGCATTGAAGAAGCGCATGAAACGGGCGAGCCGCGCCAAACGTTCGAACTACGCGACTTATCACGACGTCAGGAAGGAGGGAAAGAAGCTTCGCTACCTGCTCGAATTTTTTGGGCCGGAGCTCAGCGGCAAGCATAAACGCACCGTCAAGCGTTTGAAGCAGATTCAGAACCGATTTGGTAAGCTGAATGATGTCGTCGCGAGCGAAACGCTGCTGCGCGAGAACGCGGCGCGGCTCGACGGCTCGGGCGACGCCGATGGTGCGCTGCAATGGCTCAAAAAAGAGCGCAAACGCCGGATGCGTTCGGCAGCAGCGCTACTTCGCTAGCATCGATGGCGAGGCATGAGCTTAGCCAAGGGCTCGGCAAGCGGCACTGCACCGCCGCAGCCGCGCGGACCGGATAACCACAAATAGAAGCGGTGTTCTCGCGCCAGACGGCGCGCGAAACATTGCGAAGGAGGCGAGGCGCACGTGGTACACCGATCGCGTTCGCTGCGTCGTCAGATGCGCAAGACACTACGCCTGAACCTAGCGGCCGCGTCCCGATACATGGGTAGCCACCCGTTTTTCGCGGGGCTCGCCGGCACACTGGTCGGCGTCTGCATGGCCGGAATGACGTTGCTGGCACTCAGCACCGGCCGCACGGACGCGATCGACCACGCGCGCGACACCTCGCAGAATCTCGTCGCGATCATTTCAACCGACCTCGCGCGCAACGTCGAGATCTACGACTTGTCGCTTCAGGCGATGGTGGACGGCGCGCAGGACCACGTCGCGTGGACCCTGCCCGTCGACGTGCGGCGGGCCGTGCTGTTCGACCGCGCGACGACCGCGGCTTATCTCGGCGGCGCCTACGTCATCGGTACAAACGGCGAGGTGCTCGCTTCGCAGCAAAGCGACGCGAACGCGGCAATCCGGCTCGCCGATCGCGATTACTTTGTTGCGCATCAGCATAATCCTACGGTCGGACTGTATTTTTCGCATCCATTCCGCTCGCGGCTGCGCGACGGCAAACTATCGATTGGTCTGTCGCGGCGTATCAACCAGCCGGACGGCAGCTTTGGCGGCGTTGCGTTGCTTGCCATTCGCATCGAATATTTCCAGCATCTGCTCGATCGCATCAACACGGGGCGGCTTGGCTCCGTATTCATTGTCATGGACGACGGCACGTTGCTCGCCCGCAAGCCTGTCTCTGCACGCGATGTAGGCTCGAGCATCGCGAAGTCGCCCACCTTCCAGATCATGGCCATGCACGATTCGGGCAGCTATGAAGCGGTTTCCGCGGTCGACGGCGTGCGCCGCATGTACACCTACGCGCACGTGCCGGGCACGCCGCTGATCGCGGCGGTCGCGCCGTCGGTTGACGAAGTGCTGGCGCCGTGGCGTCGGCGCAGCCGGGTGATCGGCGCGCTGACGCTCGCGTTTGGCGTAGCGTTCGTGATGGTCTCGTGGCTGTTCGCGTTCGTGCTGCGCGACAAGCTGCGGGCGCAGGACGCGCTGGTCCGGCTCGCCGCGACCGACCCGCTCACGGGCCTCAGCAACCGCCGCGTGCTCGACCGACGGCTCGACGAGGAATGGCAGCGCGCGCGGCGGAGCAAGAAGCCGCTGTCGGCGCTCTTCATCGACATCGATCATTTCAAGCGCTTTAACGATACCTACGGCCATGCAAGCGGCGACGAGGCGCTGATCGCCGTGTCCGAGTGCATTCTGGCGACGGTCAGACGCTCGATCGATCTCGTTGCGCGCTATGGCGGCGAGGAATTCGCGGTGCTGCTGCCGGAGACGTCGGCCGAAGGCGCGCTTAACGTCGCCGAGAAAGTCCGTCGCCAGGTGCAGGGCCAGCATGTCATTCATCACGAAGGCGACCCCGTTACCGTGACGGTCAGCATTGGCTGCTCGACGTGCGTGCCCGCCGACGGCACGAACGCGCTCGACCTGCTGACCTCGGCCGACCGGCAACTCTATGCTGCCAAAGCAGCGGGTCGTAACCGGGTCAGTTCGGCGGCACAGGCGGCGCAAGCGGCGGCGCAGGCTTCGTCGCCGTAAATGGACAGCGCGCTTTAGCCACCGCCGCAGCGCAAGGCTGCCTCGCTCACGCGCTGCCGCTGCGGCGCGGCGCGAACCCGCGCAGCGTGACCGCGCCGCGCATCTCGCTGCGCGACGTGACAACGCGTTTGCCCGTGCTCAGTTCGTCGGCGGGACCGGGCGGCGGTTCGACAGGAAAGCCTCGCCGCTGCCACGCATCGAGACCGCCGCGCAACGCGCGAATACGCGTGTAGCCGTTGCTGCGCATGCGCTGCGTGATCTCGACGGCGGTTGCGCTATCCGGACAGATGCAATAGATCACCATGTCGTACGCACGCAATGCGCCGTCGATCTGATCGGGCGAGTTCGGGTCGAGTGTCAGCGCGCCGGGAATACTGCGCTGCTGTCCGGGCACGCCTTGCGGACGGGCGTCGAGCACTTTCGGCTGCGCGATGCGGCGCCACACGCCCGGCGCGGCTCGCGCCGATGCCGCGGCGTCCGCGGCCCGAGTGTCGGCCATGGTGCGGCGCGCGCGACGGCGCAGCAGCAGGCGATAAACCAGAAAGATCAGCGCCGCGCCCAACAGCACATCGATTACCGTGCCGCCTTGCGCTCTGACAAACGACAGCAGCATATGTAACTGGCGTTCCGCCGCTGCGCCGCCGACCAGCCAGAAAGTGGCCCACGCGGTTGCGCCGGCGAAATCCCAGATCGCGTAGATACGCGTATCGACAGCCGTCGTGCCCATCAGCGGCGGCGTGATCAATGCGAGTCCGGGGACAAACTTGGAAATCGACACGAGCGGTACGCCGAAGCGCTCGAATAACGCACGCGCCTTGTCGACCTTTGAGTCGATGGCTGGCGACACCCGCCCGAGCGCGCCGATCAGCCTGCGCCCATAGATGCGTCCCGCCGCGAACCATGTGCCGTCGCCGATCAGCGCAGCGGCCACCGCCGCGCACAGGATCGGCCAGAAAGAGAGCGTATGCGCAGCGATCGCCGAGCCTGCGAACAGCAGTACCGGCACGGCGGGAATCGGCACGCCGAGACGCGTGAGCAGCACGTTGATGAACACGACTGCGCCGCCCCAGGTGGAAACCGCCGAAGACGGAAACTCGATCAATTGAGACGCTCCTGTTATTGCGGCTGAGCCGGTGGGCCATCATGGCTTTCCGGTGCTCCCTGCAAAGCGTGTTCCCGAATGGCGGTTGGCGCGGTTAGACAGGCGTTTCGGCTGCGCGGCGCGCGGCATGGTGACCCGCAGGCAGCGTCTGCGTGCACGAGGTCGGAGCGCGCCTCGCTGTGCGCCGACTTTGAGGCTACGTATTGGGGATCGCCACCACGCCAGGATTGCCGACGATCGAAAGAAACTCGCGGCGCGTCGACGGGTCCGTCCGGAACGTGCCCAGCATGCGCGATGTGACCATGGTGACACCGGCCTTATGGACGCCGCGGGTCGACATGCACTGATGCGCGGCTTCCAGAATCACGCCGACGCCGGCCGGTTGCAGCACTTCGTTCAACGTGTCGGCAATCTGCACCGTCATCTTTTCCTGGATCTGCAGGCGCTTGGCGAATGCGTCGACGAGACGCGCCAGCTTGGAAATGCCCACCACGCGATGCTCGGGCAGATAGGCGACGTGCGCCCGCCCGATGATCGGCACCATGTGGTGCTCGCAGTAGCTTTCGAAGCGGATGTCTTTCAGCACGATCATCTCGTCGTAGCCGTCCACCTCGGAAAACGTGCGGGCGAGGATTTCGCGCGGGTCGACCTGATAGCCCGCGAAGAACTCCTCGTAAGAGCGCACCACGCGTGCCGGCGTGTCGAGCAGACCTTCGCGCGAGGGATCGTCACCGGCCCAACGCAATAGCACGCGTACCGCTGCTTCCGCTTCTTCGCGACTCGGGCGCTCGGCTGCCACCCCGTTGGCGGCTTTCTTTGTTTTGCTGTCTGTCATCCGTCGCTCCTGCGATCGCGCGCCGATCCTGTACGGTGCGCGCAAGTTCTATGAGTGCAGCCATTGTTCCATGTTTTGATCGATATCGTGTCGATGTCCCCGCGTCGGTGTCTCCTTTTGCAGTGGGCATTGCGGTTGGCGGGCAGCTACTTTGGCCACTCGTCGAGCGCGTCGTTGAAGAGTTCGGCAACCACGCCGCGCAGCCACGTGCCGCGCGGATCGTTGTGGAATTTGCGATGCCAGTGCTGCCGCAGGTCGAAGCGCGGCAGCGGCAGCGGCGGCTCGACCAGCGTAATCGACGCATGCTCCGACACATAAGCGAAGCCGATGGCGTGCGGCACCGTGGCGAGCAGATCCGTGCGCGCGAGAATGAACGGCAGGCTCATGAAGTGAGGCGTTTCGAGCACCGCGCGCCGCTTGATGCGCTTTTTTTCCAGGAACTGTTCGAGCACTTCCTGGCTGCGGCCTTCCGCGCGCACCACCGCATGACCCGCGGCCACGAATTGGGCGAGCGTGAGCGGTCCGCGCGACAGCGGATGACCCGTGCGCATCAGGCAGATGAAGCGATGCGTAAAGAGCCGCTGCTGGAAGAAGTTGTTGCCCGCCAGGTCGGGGAAATAGCCGACGGCAAGGTCCACGTCGCCCGATTCGAGCCCGCGTTCGACGTTAGACGGCGGCAGCGTCACCGAACGCAGATTGGCATTGGGCGCGCGCTCGGCGAATAGCTGGAGAAGGCGCGGCAGGAATACGATCTCGCCGACGTCGGAGAGCGCGATGGAGAAGGTGTGCGTGCTGGTGGCGGGATCGAAGTCCTGCACGTCGAGCATGCCTTTTTCGATTCGCAGCAGCGCGTCGCGGGCGGCGGGCAAGATGGCGAGCGCGCGCGGCGTCGGCTCCATGCCTTTCGACGTGCGGACGAATAGCGGATCGTCGAAATACTCGCGCAGCCGGCCGAGCGCAGTGCTCACGCGCGGCTGGCTGACGCCGAGTTGCTCCGCCGCGCGGCTGACATTGCGCATGTCGCCCATTGCGACGAGGTAGGGGATCAGATTCAGATCCAGTTGAGTCTCTGACATGTGTGTTGTAGTTGGCGGCGTTCAACGCGACGGAGGACTGCCCTGTTGCGCAATATTGGCCAGGTGGATAAAGGGTAGCCTGGAGATTCCGCCAATGGATAGACGTCGGTCGTTCGTGCAGCCCGCCGGGCCGAAGACGGCCGTCTCTTGTGCGGCTTAAAACCTATGATGGTGGGGAAGGCCCTGCCTTGACAATTCGTCTGGACGCCAACCATAATCGCCGAATCGTTCGCTAAACGAATCCATGTTCATATATCGAACAATTTTCGCGCGAATGTACCGAAGGCGCCAGCCCGCATTAACACCCGCGGTCGCGCCTGGCCCGGCCCGGAGACCGTGCGCCGCGACTGGCTGCCTTGGCGGACAATCGCGCGGCACGTAGCGCCTTTAGAGGAATCGACATGATCAACAAGATTTTCGAGTCATTGCAGTCGGCGGTTGCCGATGTCCACGACGGCGCGACCGTCATGATCGGCGGCTTCGGCACCGCTGGCATGCCGTCGGAATTGATCGACGCGCTGATCGAGCAGGGCGCGCGCGAGCTGACCATCGTCAACAACAACGCGGGAAATGGCGACATCGGCCTCGCGGCGTTGCTGAAAGCCAAACGCGTGCGCAAGATCATCTGCTCGTTTCCGCGTCAGACGGATTCGTATGTGTTCGATGCGCTTTATCGGGCGGGCGAGATCGAGCTCGAACTCGTGCCGCAGGGCAATCTGGCCGAACGGATTCGCGCGGCTGGCGCCGGCATCGGCGGGTTCTTCACGCCCACGGGATATGGCACCCGTCTCGCGGAAGGCAAGGAAACGCGCCTGATCGACGGCAAGCACTATGTGCTCGAATCGCCGCTGCATGCCGACTTCGCACTGATCAAGGCGTTCAAGGGCGACCGCTGGGGCAATCTGGTGTATCGCAAGACCGCGCGCAACTTTGGCCCGATCATGGCGAGCGCGGCGAAAACGGCGATCGTGCAAGTGTCGCAAGTCGTCCCGCTTGGCGAACTCGACCCGGAGAACATCGTGACGCCCGGCATTTTCGTGCAGCGCGTGGTCGAAGTGCCGCAAGCCGCACACCGAGCCGAACTCGCGTCCGCGAACGCCGCCTGAGGAGACTGAGATGAAAAAACTGACTCGCGATGAAATGGCCCAACGCGTGGCCCAGGATATTCCCGAAGGCGCGTACGTGAATCTCGGCATCGGCGTGCCGACATTGGTGGCCAACCACCTTGGCGCCGACAAGGAAATCTTTCTGCATAGCGAAAACGGGCTGCTCGGCATGGGCCCGGCGCCCGCAAAAGGCGAGGAAGACGACGAACTGATCAACGCCGGCAAGCAGCACGTGACGCTGCTCACCGGCGGTGCATTTTTCCACCATGCCGATTCATTCGCGATGATGCGGGGCGGCCATCTGGATTTCTGCGTGCTCGGCGCGTTCCAGGTGTCGGCGAAAGGCGATCTGGCCAACTGGCATACCGGCGCGCCCGACGCGATTCCGGCCGTCGGCGGTGCGATGGATCTGGCGATCGGCGCAAAGCAGGTCTACGTGATGATGGAGCACCTGACCCGGCAAGGCGAGAGCAAGATTGCCGCCGAATGCAGCTATCCTGTCACGGGCGTGGGTTGCGTGGACCGAATCTATACGGACCTGGCGATGATCGACGTCACTGACCAGGGGCTCGTGGTGCGCGAAATTTTCTCCGACATCGACTTCGATGCGTTGCAGAAGCTGACCGGCGTGCCGATGATCGACGGTACGCAGGCGGCGCAGGCAGCCTGAAGGGTTCAGCGCGCAGCGCTGTAGCTGAGTTGCTGTGCGCGGCTGTGTGCTTGAGCCGATACACAGCCGCTTCGCTTGCGGTACGCTATCTGCTGCCGTGTAACGGATCGCCGCATGTCGAATGAACGGGCGCCGCGAGGCGGCCCGCTCGTTGTAATCGCACGCGAACCGCGACCTCATCTCATCCGCCTTCTCCGAACACCGACGCCACCATGCTCGACTCCAGCGGCCGTCTGACCGGCCTTCTTTGCGGCACGCAGTCCATGAACGACGTCTGGTCCCCGCGTGCCACGTTGCAACGCATGCTCGATGTCGAAGCCGCGCTCGCTCGCGCGTCCGCCGCGCATCAGGTGATTCCGCAAAGCGCGGTGCCCGCGATCGAGGCGTCGTGCCAGGCTGCGCAACTCGACGCCGACGCGCTTGCGCGCGACGCCGCGCTCGGCGGCAACCTTGCGATTCCGCTCGTCAAGCAACTCACCGCGCGCGTCAAGGCAGCCGATGCGGAAGCATCCAAATACGTGCACTGGGGCGCGACGAGCCAGGACATCATCGACACGGCGACGGTGCTGCAACTGCGCGATACCTTCAATCTGCTCGACACCGGCTTGCAGTCCACCTGCGACGCGTTGGCCGCACTCGCAGCCACCCATCGCGCGACGCCGATGATCGGCCGCACCTGGCTGCAGCAGGCGTTGCCGATCACGCTCGGCCTGAAATTCGCGCAGTGGCTCGATGCGCTGCTGCGTCATCGCGACCGGCTCGACGCATTGCGCGAGCGCGTGCTCGTGGTGCAATTCGGCGGCGCGGCCGGTACGCTCGCGAGTCTGCGCGAGGCCGCACCGCACGTCACACGAACACTTGCCGCTGAACTCGGCCTCGCCGTGCCCACGCTGCCGTGGCACACGCAGCGTGACCGGATCGCCGAGACGGCGTCGCTGTTCGGCATGCTGATCGGCACGCTCGGCAAGATTGCGCGCGACGTTTCGTTGCAGATGCAAACCGAAATCGACGAACTGGCCGAGCCCTCGGCAGCGGGCAAGGGCGGTTCATCGACGATGCCGCATAAGCGCAACCCCGTGGGCTGCGCGGCCGTGCTGACGGCGGCCACGCGCGCGCCCGGCCTCGTTGCGACAGTGTTCGCCGGCATGGTGCAGGAACATGAACGCGCGCTCGGCGGCTGGCAAGCCGAATGGGACGCGCTGCCGGACCTCGCGCGTCTCGCGGGCGGCGCGCTGGCCCACTTCGAACAGATTGCCGGCGGGCTCAACGTGAATGTGGCAGGCCTTGCCAGGAATCTCGACGTCACGCATGGCCTGATTCTCGGCGAGGCCGTCATGCTCGCGCTTGGCGACCGGATCGGAAGGCTTGATGCGCATCATCTGGTGGAGCGCGCGTCGAAGGCCGCGATCGCGGAGGGCACAACGCTGTTCGACGTGCTGTCCGCGGACCTGGCTGTCACGCAGCATCTGCCGGTCGAGCGCTTGCAGCAACTGCTCGATCCGGCTCAATACGTCGGTCAGGCCCACGCGTACGTGGACGCCGCGCTGGCACTTCACACCGCGCGCGCCAAGCGCGCCCATCACAAGGAGTAACGGGCATGCCTTACGCCGCAGTCAACGGCACCGAGCTTCACTATCGAATCGACGGCGACAGGCACGGCAGCGCGCCGTGGATCGTGCTGTCGAATTCGCTCGGCAGCGATATGTCGATGTGGGCGCCGCAAGTCGCGGCGTTGTCGAAGCACTTTCGCGTGCTGCGCTACGACACGCGTGGGCACGGTCATTCGGAAACGCCGAAGGGGCCCTATACGATCGGGCAACTGACCGGCGACGTGATCGGCCTGATGGACACGCTGAAGATCACGCGCGCACACTTTTGCGGCCTGTCGATGGGCGGTTTGACCGGTATCGCGCTCGCGGCGCGTCACGGCGACCGCTTCGATCGCTTCGTGCTGTGCAATACGGCCGCGCGCATCGGCTCCCCGGAAGTGTGGGTGCCGCGCGCCGCAAAGGCGCGCGGCGAAGGGATGCTCGCGCTGGCCGATGCGGTTCTGCCGCGCTGGTTCACCGCCGATTACATGGAGCGCGAACCGGTCGTGCTGGCGATGATCCGCGATACGTTCGTCCACACGGATAAAGAAGGCTACGCATCCAATTGCGAAGCCATCGACGCGGCCGACCTGCGCCCCGAAGCGCCCGGCATCAAGGCGCCGGTGCTGGTGATCAGCGGCACGCACGATCTCGCCGCAACGCCCGCGCAAGGGCGCGATCTCGCGCAATCGATCCCCGGCGCGCGCTATGTCGAACTGGACGCTTCCCATATTTCCAACATCGAGCAGGTGAGCGCGTTCAACCGAACCCTGCTCGATTTCCTGACGGAGCAGAAATGAACGACGAAGACCGCTATGAAGCCGGGCTTGGCGTGCGTCGCGCGGTGCTTGGCAGTGCGCATGTCGATCGCTCGCTCGCAAACCGGAATGAACTGACCGAGGAATTCCAGAACTTCATCACCCGTTATGCCTGGGGAGAAATCTGGACGCGTGAAGGTTTGCCGCGCCACACGCGCAGCCTGCTCACCATTTCGATGATGGTTGCGCTCAATCGCAGCGAGGAACTGGCTTTGCATTTGCGTGCGGCGAAAAACAACGGCGTGACGCGCGAGCAGATCAAGGAAGTGCTGCTGCAATCCGCGATCTACTGCGGAGTGCCGGCCGCGAATTCGGCGTTTCATCTGGCCGACAAAATATTCCGCGAAGACGACGCCGCAGCGGCCAACCCATAAAGCCGCTTCGTCGACTCGTCAGAACGCGCACTTCTGCAAAGAGTGCGCGTTTTTTTATACGGCGCCACGCACGGATTCGCTTTCCGCCAGCGCATGAGCAGCATCGACCGGCAAATGCAGCCGCACCGCGCGCAGCACGGTGTCTTTGATGACCCCACGCCAATGTTCCAAAGCCGCCTTCTCCATCAGCGGTTCTCCGAGAAACGCGCCGAGCGTGTACTGATTGGCATTGTAGAAATAACCGAGCGACGCGATCATCAGATAAACGTCGCGCGCCTTTACGTCGGCGCGGAAAACGTTTTGAGCCTGCCCCGCATCCAGCAGCTTCTGCACGACTGAAATCGCATAACCGGAAATCTCCTTTAGCTTCGATGATTTCTTCGCATGCTTGCCCTGGTGCAGATTTTCGCTCGACAGCAGCGTGACGAATTCAGGGTGATCCAGGTAGTACTGCCACACGAATTCGACCATCTGTTCGAGTCCATGCACGGGATCGGCCAGATCCAGATCGAGCCGGCTTTCCGCCTCATTGAATTGCGTATAGATCGTCTCGAGCACTTCGACGAACAACTGTTCCTTGCTGCCGAAGTAGTAGTAAATCATGCGATCGTGCGAGCGCGCGGCCTTCGAGATGCTTTCGACGCGACCGCTCGCATAGCCTTGCTTCGCAAAAACCTTGATTGCCGCTTTCAGGATCTTCGCGCGCGTGTCCTGCGCCTGTTTCGCACGGATGCCGGTAGCGCCCGGCTTGCGGGCCGCGGTGGGACTCATGGCGGTCTCGTCTCTTTGTCGGTTCTCGTTGCGTGTTGATTGCAGATTGTGCGCGTCGCCTCGTGCCGCACGCGAAGCGCTCGCCTTCATCATACAGCCCGCCTGATCGGTTGCGAACGCCGCAGCGTGCGCGAGGAGATCGGCGTACATTGAATCATCAGTCACGCGTCGATGTCGCGCTGCACCATGGGTGCCGCATCCGGAAACGCGTTGCGCACTCTATTTTGATCAGGTAAATTTCATTCAGCTTTGGTGTAGCGGATACTACACGAACGGTAAGTGGCCGCAACATGGGATAACGCGCAGCGCGAGAAAATGCCCTGAATCAAGGGTCTTTCTGCGAGCCGGCAGCACCGATTGTAATGTCGTCGTATGGAATCCCCCACCATGACAGAACATACGAAGGTCGATTTCGGAGCGGAAAGCGTCGATGGCGAAACCGCCTCGACACCGGGACCGACCGTGCTCGAAAAGGCCGCACCGCGCAGCGAGCGTATGGCCGCGAACAAGATCGAATGTAATGCGTGTCCGGTGTTGTGCCAGATATCCGAAGGGCGCACGGGCGCATGTGACCGTTATGCGAATGCAGAGGGCCGGCTCATTCGGGTCGATCCCGTGGTGTTCCTGTCGCGCGCGGCGCTGCCTTCGCACACCCATGCGGGTTTGCACGACGCGACGATCGAATTCGGTGCATCGTCCGAAGCGGCCGATACTGTGGCCGATCCCATCGTCGAACAGGCGTTGTTCGTCACCGGCGTCGGCGCGTCTTCGACCTATCCTGACTACAAGCCCGCGCCTTTCATCGTCGCCTCCAAACTCGACGACGTCGACATGATTACGGTCGTCACCGAGGGCATTTTCAGCTACTGCAGTTTCAAGGTAAAGATCGACACGGACCGCTTTCTCGGCCCGGAGCAATCCAACGTGCGTTGCCGCGGCGAGATTGTCGGTCACGTGACCACCGCGGAATACGGCTCGCAGATGCTGAGCCTCGGCGGCGTGCATCATCTGACGGGCGGCAGCAAGAAAGAAGGCCGCGTGACCTGCGACATGATGCTCGCGCTCGGCAACAAGGAAGCGGTGGAGCTCACCATCGACGGCGGCGCGAGTCTCGTCATTCGCGCAGGCGCCGCGCCGATTGTCGACGGGGTGGAAGAACAGCGCATGCGGGTAGGGTGCGGCTCGGCGACCATCGGCATCTTCGCCAAACAGTGGTTTGGCCATGCCGATGAAGTCGTCGTCGTGGACGATCACATTACCGGCGTACTCACCGAGCACCAGGCCGGCAGATGCCTCGGTATGGAACGATCGGGGCTGAAGATTCGCGGCCGCAAATCCACACCGGGGCGCTATTTCCAGGTCGCCAATCCCGGCACCGGTTGGGGCGGCACGGATATTCAGGACCCTCTGGCGATCGTCGAAGGCTTCGATCCCGAGTTAGCGAAGCCAGGCATGCGCCTGCTGATGGTGTCGACCACCGGCGAGCACGCTCAGTGGTATGAGCTCGACCGCGATCTCGTGCCTCGCGTCGCCGCCATGCCGGACGCGGTGCGCCGCACGGTCGAGCGCATCGGCGAGAACTGCGAACCGTCGCTGGCCACGGTGTTGTTTCTGGGCGGCGCGGGCGGCAGTCTGCGCGCGGGTGCCACGGAAAATCCCGTCTTGCTGACACGCGCCATCAAGCAGAGCCTCGTGAACGTGACGTGCGGCGGTGCGCCGGCCTATGTGTGGCCAGGCGGCGGCATTACCGTGATGGTCGACGTGTCGCGCATGCCCGACCGTTCGTTCGGCACCGTCCCCACGCCGGCGATCGTCGCGCCAATCGAATTCACGATGACGTATCACACGTATCGCGATCTCGGCGGCCATCTCGATGCGGTGCGCTCGTTGCAGAGCGTGCTGGCGAATGGCCCGGAACATACCGACGGCGCGCCGCGTGCGCGTCGGACGCTGGCGCGCCATGCCGCGAATCCGTGGCCGCCTGCCATGCCGCCGATGCTCGGCTAACCCGGCCCGCGCGACCCCGATGAATCCAACCCGAACCCGACTCGACGCCACCCGCTGGCACTGGCAATACGGGCCGATCGACCTGATCCTGAGCGCAGACGGCGAACCCGCCGCGCTGGAGGCGGCTGATGCCGCTGCCTGGACGCGCTTCGCCGACGTTCTGCCGGAACTGGTGCGCGAACTGAAGTGGCTGCGCAAACCCGTGGCGCGCGAAGCGACGTCAAACGATTGCCCGCTGGAAGGCGCAGTTGCGCGACGCATGTGGTCGGCGTGCCATATTCATCGGTCGCGCTACATCACGCCAATGGCAGCGGTCGCGGGCAGTGTCGCCGATGAACTGATCGCCGCCTTCGCGCGTGAAGGCGTGGCGCGAGCGTTCATCAACAATGGCGGTGATATCGCGTTACATCTGGGCGAACGGCAGCAGTACCGGGTCGGCGTGTTTGCGGATCTGTCGGATTACGCGGGCGGCCGTGTGGCAAGCAGCCACGCTTTCGACGCCAATCTGACGCTCGACGCAAGCCAACCGGTGCGCGGTGTGGCGACGAGCGGCTGGCGCGGCCGCAGCTTCAGTCTTGGCATTGCCGATAGCGTGACGGTACTCGCGCGCAACGCCGCTGCGGCCGATGCCGCCGCCACGATGATCGCCAACGCCGTCAATGTGGATCACGCTGGCGTACTGCGCCGGCCGGCGTCGTCATTGAAAGACGACAGCGATCTCGGCGATCTGCTCGTCACCGTCGACGTGCCGCGCCTGCCGCAGCCGCTGATCGATTATGCGCTCGCGCGCGGCGTCGATACGGCGCGGCATCTGCTCGACGAGGGCGTGATCGAAGGCGCCGCGCTGTTCCTGCAAGGGCAGGTGCGCGTCGCCGGGATTGAACAAACAGGGGCGCTGCTCAAGCCGCGCGCCGCGACAATAACGGAGGCTCCGTGTTCGAAATACGCCGCGTGCTGACGCACGTCGAAGATATCTTCCACGAGTTTGGCCCTGCACCAAGGCAGCCTTTGCGGCGCGGCGCCATCGCGGCGGTGATGACGAACCCGTTCGCCGGCCGCTACGAAGCAAAAATCGAGCATGCGATGGAAGCGCTCAAACCGATCGGCTTCGACATGGCGCAGCGGCTGCTTGCCTCGATGGCAGTGCCGCATGCATCGATCGAAGGTTATGGCAAGGGGGCGATCGTCGGCTCGCGCGGCGAACTCGAGCACGGCGCGCTGTGGCACGTTCCCGGCGGCTATGCAATGCGGGAGCTGCTGGAGAACAACGGGGTGCCCACCCACGCAATCGTCCCGTCCACGAAGAAGGTCGGGGCGCCGTCCACCTCGCTCGACGTGCCGCTCACGCACGTCAACGCCAGCTACGTGCGCAGTCATTTTGACGCGATGGAAGTACGCGTGCCAGGCGCGCCCGCCGCGGACGAAGTGGTGTACATCCTCGTGATGAGCACCGGGCAGCGCGTGCATGCGCGCGTCGGCGGTCTGGCGAAAGAGGCGATTGCCGGCAAGGACGGCTTGCGCTGAGCGCGCGAACCTATCGGCATCGAGCGCAGCAAGGAACACGCGGTATCAGGCATCGAAACACGGAGAACGAGATGGCAATCAAGCTTCGCAAGCTGATCGTACAGGTGGACGAAACGCGCATTGAAATGGGACAGACGATCGATCCGCCGGCGCGCCGCGCCGTTGCGATCGCCGTGATCGACAACCCGTATGCGGGCCGCTATGAGCCCAGACTCGACGCGCTGATCGAAGCGGGCGAAGAATTGGGCGCACTGCTCGGCAAGCGCTGCGTCGAGGCACTCGGCATCGCGCCGGGCGATGCGCAGAGTTACGGCAAGGCGGCAATCGTCGGCGAGGCCGGCGAACTGGAACACGCGGCGGCTATTCTGCATCCGAAACTGGGGGCGCCGCTGCGCGAGGCGGTCGAGAAAGGCGCGGCGCTCGTGCCGTCGGCGAAAAAAATGGGCACGCTCGGCACCGCGATCGACGTGCCGCTCGGCCACAAAGACGCTGCCTTCGTGCGCAGTCATTTCGACGCAATCGAAGCGCGGGTGTCGGACGCGCCGCGCGCCAACGAGATTGTCGTCGCCGTGGCGGTGACGGCTTCGGGCCGGCCGCTGCCGCGCATCGGCGGCTTGCAGGTGAGTGAAATCAAAGGTGAGGACGGTTTGCGCTGAGTGGCGCAGCGCAGTGGTAGTGTTCCGCCGTTGACGCGTGCAAGCATGGTGCCGCACGCGCTGCAACGTGTGCCGACCGTGCCGGATGCGCTCATCGCGCCGGACGGTCGAGCAAGCTGCCGAGGGTTGTGATGCTTTCGAATCTGCTGGTACAACTGGTCAATGGACTCGCCGATGCGTCGACGCTATTTCTGGTCGCCGCCGGTTTGTCATTGATTTTCGGCGTGACGCGCATCGTCAACTTTGCGCACGGCTCGTTTTATATGTTCGGCATCTATGTCGCGTATAGCGTCGCGAGCCGCTTCGGGCACACGGCTGCGGGTTTCTGGTTGTCGGTGCTGGCCGCCGCGCTGGTAGTCGCGGTGCTGGGCGCGCTCGTCGAAATGGTGGTGTTGCGCCGCATTTACCAGGCGCCGGAGCTATTCCATCTGCTCGCCACGTTCGCGCTGGTCCTGATTTTCCGCGACGCCGCATTGTGGCTCTGGGGACCGGAAGATCTGTTCGGACCGCGCGCGCCGCATCTCGCGGGCGCGGTCGATTTTCTCGGCCATCCGCTGCCCACGTACGACATCGCGTTGATCGTGATCGGACCCGTGGTGCTGTTGCTGCTGTGGTATACGCTCACGCGCACGCGCTGGGGCACGCTCGTGCGCGCCGCGACGCAGGACCGCGAGATGCTTGGCGCGCTCGGCATCAACCAGGCCTGGCTTTTTACCGGGGTGTTCTTCGTCGGCGCGTTTCTCGCGGGACTCGGCGGCGCGCTGCAAGGGCCGCGCATGTCGGCGAATCTGTCGCTGGACCTGGAGACCATTGGTAACGCATTCGTGGTCGTCGTGGTCGGCGGTATGGGCTCGATTCCGGGCGCGTTCGTCGCCGCGCTGATCATCGCGGAGATCAAGGCGCTGTGTATCGGCATCGGGCACGTGACGATCTTCGGCGTTGGCTTGTCGCTGAGCCGTTTTACGCTCGTGGCTGAATTCGTCGTGATGGCCGTCGTGCTCGTCGTGCGGCCCTGGGGCCTGCTTGGCAAGGCGAGTGCAGTGGTGCGCGGCATGGCCGCGCCCGAAACGCCGCTGCGTCCCGCCGGCAAGCGGTTGAAATGGCTGGCCGCGATTGCGTTGCTCGTGCTGGTGTTCGCGCCGCTTGCTGCCAACGCTTTTCCCTATATGCCGGTGCTGCTGGTCGAAATCCTGATTGCGGTGCTGTTCGCGACGAGCTTGCACTTCATCATGGGACCGGGCGGCATGCATTCGTTCGGCCACGCCGCGTACTTCGGCCTCGGCGCCTACGGCGCTGCGCTGTTCCTCAAAGTCCTGAATCTGCCCATGGAAGCCGCGCTGCTGCTCGGACCATTGCTGGCGGTAGTTGGCGCACTCGTATTCGGCTGGTTTTGCGTGCGGCTTTCCGGCGTCTATCTCGCGATGCTGACGCTCGCGTTCGCGCAAATCGTGTGGTCGGTCGTATTTCAGTGGGACGACGTGACGGGCGGCAGCAACGGCGTGCTCGGGCTATGGCCGTCGAACTGGCTGGCGTCGCCGGTCGCCTTCTACTATCTGACGCTTGCTTGCGCCGTGGTCGGCGTGTGGCTGTTGCGCAGGATGCTGTTCTCGCCGCTGGGTTATGCGATGCGCGCGTCGCGCGATTCCGTGTTGCGGGCGGAAGCTATCGGCATCGACGTGAAGCGCGTGCAATGGGCAGCATTCGTGATTGCATCATTGTTCTGTGGACTTGCCGGCTCACTCTACGCATTCTCCAAAGGAACGATTTCGCCAGAAGTGATCAGCGTGAGCCGTTCGGTCGATGGCCTCGTGATGGTTTTACTCGGCGGCCTGCAAACACTGACCGGCCCGATCGTCGGCGCGGCGGTTTTCACCTGGTTGCAGGACACGGTCGCGCGTCAGACGGACTATTGGCAGGCGCTGCTCGGCTTCGCGATCCTGCTGCTCGTGATTGCGTTCCCGCAAGGCATTGTCGGCTTCGTTCGCGACCGTTTCGGCGACGAATATGCTGACAACGCCCGATCAGGCACTGCACCGTCCGCGCGGCGGACGGCGGTCGAGGAGGGGCTATGAGTCTGCTACGCGTTTCCGGGCTCAGTAAATCGTTCGGTGGCCTGAAGGCCGTGGACGACGTATCGTTCTCGCTCGAAGCGGGTCAGCTACTGGCGTTGCTCGGTCCGAACGGCGCCGGCAAGTCCACCTGCTTCAACATGGTCAATGGTCAGTTGCGGCCTTCTTCCGGCTCGATCCTGCTGGAAAACCAGGAGCTCGTCGGCATGCGCCCGCGCGACATCTGGCGTCTCGGCGTGGGCCGTACGTTCCAGATTGCGGCCACGTTCAATTCCATGACCGTGCTCGAAAACGTGCAGATGGCGCTCGTTTCGCGCGAGCGCAAGACGTTTGGTCTGTGGAAGCCGGCCGGCGCCCGTTATGCCGATGAAGCGCTCGCCTTGCTCGATCAGGTCGGCATGGCCGCCGACGCGAATCGCGCATGCGGCGTGCTCGCCTATGGCGACGTGAAGCGCGTGGAGTTGGCAATCGCGCTCGCCAACCGGCCGAAACTGCTGCTGATGGACGAGCCCACCGCCGGCATGGCGCCGAGGGAGCGCAACGAATTGATGGCGCTCACGAGGCGCCTTGTCGTCGAACACCGGATCGGCGTGCTGTTCACCGAGCACAGCATGGATGTCGTGTTCGCCTACGCGGACCGCATGATCGTGCTGGCGCGCGGCAAGCTGATTGCGCAGGGCGACGCCGAGACGATCCGCAACGACGCGCGTGTACAGCAGGTGTATTTCGGCACCGGCAAGACGTTCCAGCCGCATGCGCCGCTGCACGAAACGGCGGGTGGTCAGCCGGGACAAGGAGCGCTGCAATGAGCGAGCCGATGCTGAAAGTGTCCGGGCTCAATGCGTTCTATGGCCGCGCGCACATTCTGTTCGACGTCGGCCTCGAAGTCGGGCGCGGCGAAGTCGTCGCGCTCATGGGCCGCAACGGCGCGGGCAAATCGACGACGATGAAGGCGGTGATGGGTCTGCTGCCACGTCGTCAAGGCGAAGTCCATTTTCGCGGCCAGAACATTGCGTCGCTGCAACCGTACCGGATCGCGCGCATGGGCATGGGTTTCGTACCGGAAGACCGGCGTGTGTTCGCCGATCTGACGGTGATGGAAAACCTGGCCACCGGCCGTCAGCCGCCCCGCGAAGGCGCGCCACAGTGGACGCCCGAAAAACTCTTTCGCCTCTTTCCGAATCTCGGCGAAATGCCGAAGCGGCCCGGCGGCCAGATGAGCGGCGGCGAGCAGCAGATGCTCACGGTGTCGCGTACGTTGATGGGCAATCCGTATCTGGTGCTGCTCGACGAACCGTCGGAGGGCGTCGCGCCGGTGATCGTCGAACAGATGGCGAACATGATTCTCGAACTCAAGCGCGAAGGGCTGTCCATTCTGTTGTCCGAACAGAATCTGCACTTTGCCGAGCTGGTCAGCGACCGCGCGTATGTCCTCGAAAAAGGGCAAATCCGTTTCAGCGGCACGATCGGCGAACTCGCAAGGAACGAAACAGTGAGGCGCGCGTATCTGAGCGTGTGATTTCCATTGGCGCGCGTTTTCGGGCGGCGCTGGACAGTCGTGGCGAAAGGAGAGGCAGATGGCAGCAGAGACGTTGACAGGCTTGTCGGGCAAGGTCGCGGTAACGAACATCGGGCTGCTGTTATCCGGCGACATCGATCAGCCAATTCTCGACGCCGACACGCTCGTGATCGACGACGGCGTGATCGTCGCCGTCGGCAAGGAAAAAGATTGCGATCTCGAAGGCGCGCGTATGACCGTGGATTGCAAGGGCACCACCGTCGCGCCCGGTCTGATCGACTCGCACGTGCATCCGGTGTTCGGCGACTGGACGCCGCGCCAGAATCAGATGGGCTGGATCGAGTCGAATCTGAACGGCGGCGTCACGACGATGATATCCGCGGGCGAGGTGCATTTGCCTGGTCGTCCGAAAGATGTGCTAGGCGTCAAGGCGCTCGCGATCACCGCGCAGCGTTCGTTCGAAGGTATGCGCGGCGCGGGCGTCGGCGGCGGCGTCAAGGTGATGGCGGGCGCGCCGGTGATCGAAAAGGGCATGGTCGAAGAAGACTTCAAGGAGCTTTCCGAGGCCGGCGTGAAGCTGCTCGGCGAAGTGGGGCTCGGCAGCGTGAAAGGCGGCGAGGAAGCCGCGCAGATGGTCGCGTGGGCGCGCAAGTACGGCATTCAGAGCACGATCCACACCGGCGGTCCGTCCATTCCCGGCTCCGGGCTGATTGACCGCGACGTGGTGCTCGCCGCCGACGCCGACGTGATCGGCCATATCAACGGCGGCCATACTTCGCTGTCGTACCGGCACGTATGCGATCTGTGCGAACGATCGACCCGCGCGCTGGAGATCGTTCACAACGGCAACGAGCGTATTGCGTTGCTCACCGCGCGTCATGCGATCGAGCTGAAGTGTCCGCACCGGATCATTCTCGGCACGGACAGCCCGGCCGGTTCGGGCGTGCAGCCGCTCGGCATTCTGCGGATGATTGCGTTGATTTCGAGTCTCGCCGATGTGCCCGCCGAAATCGCGTTCTGCTTCGCCACCGGCAACACCGCGCGGCAGCGCGATTTGCGCCAGGGTTTGATCGAAGTGGGCCGTCCCGCCGACCTGGTGTTCATGGACCGCGCGCAGCACACCGCCGCGGACACGCTGCTCGAAAGCGTGCAACTCGGCGATATTCCGGGCGTGGGGATGGTGATGATCGATGGGCTGATCCGCTGCCGGCGTAGCCGCAACACGCCGCCGGCGACCGAAGTGCCGGTGGTGCTTTGAACGGCCAGCGCGCGGCATGGCCGTCACAGCGATGAAGCAGGCGGCGACTCTCACGCTGAACGTGAACGGCGCGACGCATCGGGTCAGCGCCGCTGTCGACACGCCGCTGCTCTATCTGCTGCGCAACGACCTCGCGTTGAACGGCCCGAAGTTCGGCTGCGGACTCGGCGAGTGCGGCGCCTGCACGGTGCTGCTCGACGGCATGCCCACGCGTGCCTGTGTGACCACCGCGCAAGTCGCGTTGGGCCGCGAAATTACCACGCTTGAAGGACTTGGCACGCGCGCCGCGTTGCACCCGGTCCAGCAGGCGTTCATCGAGGAGCAGGCCGCGCAATGCGGCTACTGTCTGAGCGGCATGATCATGACGGCGAAGGCGCTGCTCGACCGCGATCCGCAGCCGGGCGTCGAGACGATCCGCCGGGAACTGTCGCGCAACCTGTGCCGCTGCGGTACGCACGTGGAAATCGTGCGCGCGGTGCAGCGCGCCGCCGAACTGCTGGCCGCGCGAACCGCGCAAACCGCGCAAGCGGTGCCCGCGCCGGAAGCGCAGACATGACCGGCCCGGACTTCAGCGTCGACCGCCGCCCGGCTATGCCGACGCGCAAGCAGCTCTACGACGCACAGAGCGTGCTGATCGTCGCACGGCCGCCGCAAGCGCCGGTGAAGCCCGCGGTGGGTCAACCCGGCTCGCGGTCGTCTTTCGCGCCGACCGAAGCGGACCTGTTTCTCGCCGTGCGCGACGACGGCAGCGCGATCGCATTCAATGGACACGTGGACCTCGGCACGGGGATCGGCACCGCGCTTGCGCAAATCGTCGCGGAAGAACTCGATGTGCCGCTTACCCGCGTCTCGATGGTGCTCGGTCATACGACCGAAGCACCCAATCAGGGGCCGACGATTGCGAGCGCCACGATCCAGATTTCGGCGGTGCCGCTCAGGCAGGCAGCGGCGCAGGCGCGTCAATACCTTCTGAACGAAGCGGCCGCGCGGCTCGGCGTCGCTGCGCAACGGCTCGACGTACGCGACGGCGTGATCGTTCAGCGCGATGATCCGGGTGCACGTACGGTGACATACGGCGAGCTGGTCACGGGCCGGCGCGTCGAACTGAAGCTTTCCAACGATGCGTCGTTGAAATCGCCCGACGCTTACCGGATCGTCGGCAGGAGCACGCCGCGCGTGGATATTCCCGCCAAGGCCACCGGCGAACTGAGTTTCGTCCACGATGTGCGTGTCCCCGGCATGCTGCATGGCCGGGTCGTCAGGCCGCCGTATGCGGGCGTTGCGCAGGGCGACTTCATGGGCAATACGCTGCTGCACGTCGATGAAGCATCGTTGGGAGACCTGCCGGGTATCGTCAAGGTCGTGGTGATTCGCGATTTCGTCGGCATTGTCGCGGAGCGTGAGGAGATCGCGCAGCGGGCGGTCAAGCGGCTCGACGTGCGGTGGAAAGCCGTCGATGGCCTGCCGCCGCTCGACACGAGCGAGGAAGTGGAAGCGGCGTTGCGCGCCAATCCGTCCACGCGGCGTGATCTGCTGATCGAGGGCGACGTGGACGCCGCGCTCGCCGCCGACCCTGACCGCACGCTCGAACGCACTTATGTGTGGCCGTTTCAGCTGCATGCGTCGATCGGCCCATCGTGCGCGGTTGCCGACTATCGGGACGGCGCACTGAAGGTGTGGTCCGGCACGCAGAATCCGCATTCGCTGCGCGCGGACCTCGCGCTGCTGCTGTCGATCGACGAAGCGCGCATCGAGATCGTGCGCATGGATGCGGCCGGCTGCTACGGCCGCAACTGCGCGGACGACGTGGCCGCCGACGCCGCGTTACTCTCGCGCGCGACCGGCAGTCCGGTGCGCGTGCAACTGTCGCGCGAGGATGAACACGCATGGGAGCCGAAGGGCGCCGCGCAATTAATGGACGTGCGTGGCGCACTCGGCGCCGAGGGCGAGCTCGCAGCCTATGACTTCGCCACGCGTTATCCGTCGAACGATGCGCCGACGCTCGCGTTGCTGCTCACCGGTACGATTTCCGCGCAGCCGCAGGTGTTCGAAATGGGCGACCGCACGGCCGTGCCGCCTTACGACTATCGCAACCTGCGCGTCGTCTGCGACGACACGCCGCCGATCGTGCGGGCATCGTGGCTGCGCGGCGTGTCCGCATTGCCGAACACGTTCGCGCACGAGTCTTTCATCGACGAACTCGCGGCGCAGGCGGGCGTCGATCCCGTCGAATTCCGGTTAAAGCATCTGAAGGATCCGCGCGCGATCGACCTCGTCAAGGCTGTCGCCGACAAGGCAGGATGGCAGCCGCGCGAAGCCGCGGGGAAAGAAGCGCCGCAGGAAGGCGACGTGGTTCGCGGCAGAGGCTTTGCGTACGCCCGCTACGTGCATAGCAAGTTTCCCGGCTTCGGCGCGGCATGGTCCGCGTGGGTCGCCGATGTCGAAGTGAACCGCAGGAGCGGCGAGCTGGCGGTGACGCGCGTCGTGGTGGGTCAGGATACCGGCACGATGGTGAATCCGGATGGCGTGCGTCATCAGATTCACGGCAACGTGATTCAGGCGACGAGCCGCGCATTGAAGGAGCGCGTGACGTTCGGCGAGAACGCGGTGACGAGCCAGGAGTGGGGCGCGTATCCCATCCTGACATTCCGCGAGGTGCCGGTGATCGACGTCGTGATGATGCCGCGTCATGGCGAGCCGCCGATGGGCGCCGGCGAGTCCGCGTCGTTGCCTGGCGCGGCGGCGATCGCCAACGCACTGTTCGACGCGACCGGCGTGCGCTTTCGCCGTCCACCGTTCACGCCGGAGACGATTCGCGCGGCACTCGCCGATGCCACCGCGCAGGACGCCGCCGCCCGCAGGAAAAAGCGCCGGCGTCTGGGCTTTCTCGGCGCGTTCGCCGCGGGCGCGGCAGGCTGGTTAGGTGCGCTGACGTTTGCGCCGCCAGCCATTGCGCCTGTCACACCGCCCCTCGCGCATGCCTTTGCGCCGGAACTCGTCGCGCGCGGCAAAGTGCTCGCGTCGCTCGGCAATTGCGCCGTTTGCCATACCGCGCACAACGGCGTGCCGAACGCGGGCGGCAAACCGCTGGACACGCCGTTCGGCACGGTCTATAGCACCAACATCACGCCCGACGGACTGACGGGTATCGGCAACTGGTCGCTCGACGCGTTTACCCGCGCCATGCGCAAGGGAATCAGCCGCGACGGACACCATCTCTACCCGGCGTTTCCGTACACGTCTTTCAAAAACACGTCAGACGAGGATCTCAAGGCGCTCTACGCGTATCTGATGGCGCAGCCGCCCGTGCGCTCGCGTCCGCCCGATACGAAGCTGGCGTTTCCGTTCGGCGTGCGTCCGCTCATGGCCGCGTGGAACGTCCTCTTTCTCGGGCGCCATACGTTCACAGCCAGCGCGACCCAAAGCGCGCAATGGAATCGCGGCGCGTATCTGGTGAACGGCCTGGGGCATTGCAGCGCGTGCCATACGCCGCGCAACGCGTTCGGCGCTGAGAAGACCGGCGCGGCGTTCATGGGTGGCGGCCTCGCGGAAGGCTGGGAAGCGCCCGCATTGACGACGTTGTCGAACTCGCCCGTGCCGTGGAGCGAGGACGAGCTGTTCAGCTATCTGCGCCATGGGCATGCGCCGCTGCACGGCGTCGCAGCCGGGCCGATGGCGCCCGTGGTCGGCGATCTGGCCGCGCTGCCCGACAGCGATATTCGCGCGATGGCCACTTATCTTGCGTCGCTCGCGCCGTTGGAGTTGAATGCGGATCTTGCGGCAACGGCGCGCCAGTACGAGCACGCCAGTGCGATGACAGGCGCGCCGTCCACGCCCGGCGCGCGACTGTTCGACGGCGCGTGCGCCGCCTGTCACCACACGGGCAGCGGGCCGCAACTCTTCGGTGCGCATCCGTCGCTTGCGCTTAACACGAATCTGCACAGCGCGACGCCTGATAATCTGATTCGCGTGATTCTCGATGGTATCGACTCGCCTGCCCGCGCCGAACTCGGTACGATGCCGGCTTATCGCGACAGTTTCAACGACGCCCAGGTCGCCGAACTCGTGTCGTACCTGCGCCAGCAATTCGCCGGCGGCAAACCGGCATGGCAGAACGTCGCGGCGAGCGTCGGCCGGATTCGCGCAGAGACGCGCGCGCAGTGAGGCGTCGCTCAGACGTGGGCCAGGCGTCGCGGAAGCGTCGCGCGAGCGCCGTCAATCGTATTAACGCCTCAGCAGAACAACCGCAATCCCGCATTTCCGCACTATTCAATAACGGAGAAACGCATGACCACGCGCGCAGGATGGATCTCTCGCTTCACGATTTCAACCGTACTGTCGTTCGCTGCACTGGGTGCGAATGCGCAGCAGAGCATCAAGATCGGCGAAATCAACAGCTATAAGGCGCAACCGGCCTTTCTCGGGCCTTACAGGAACGGCTGGAATCTCGCGCTCGACCAGATCAACTCGGCAGGCGGCGTGCTCGGCAAGCCACTCGAAGTCATCTCGCGCGACGACAACGGCAATTCCGGCGACACGATTCGCGTCGCGCAGGAGCTGATTGCGCGCGAGCAGGTGCAATTGCTGTTTGGCGGTTTCCTGTCGAACACCGGCCTCGCATTGACCGACTTCGCGAAGCAGAAAAAGATTTTCTTCCTGGCAGCGGAGCCGTTGACCGACAAGATCGTCTGGGCCGATGGCAACAGGTACACGTACCGTCTGCGGCCGTCCACCTATATGCAGGTGGCCATGCTGGTGCCGGAAGCGCTCAAGCTGAAGAAAAAGCGCTGGGCGCTCGTCTATCCGAACTACGAGTACGGCCAGTCCGCGGTGGCGACGTTCAAGAAACTGATGACGGCTGCGCAGCCCGACGTGCAGTTCGTCGCCGAGCAGGCTACGCCGCTCGGCAACGTGGATGCGGGCGCGGTCACCCAGGCCATCGCCGACGCGAAACCCGACGCGATCTTCAACGTGCTGTTCGGCGCAGACCTCGGCAAGTTCGTCCGCGAGGGCAATACGCGCGGGCTCTTCAAGGACCGCAGCGTCGTGTCGCTGCTCACCGGCGAGCCGGATTACCTCGATCCGCTTGGTGCCGAAGCGCCGACCGGCTGGATCGTGACGGGCTACCCGTGGTATTCGATCGATACGGCGGCCAACAAGAAGTTCGTCGACGCTTACGAGGCGAAGTATCACGACTATCCGCGTCTCGGCTCGGTAGTCGGCTACTCGGCAATGATGTCGCTTGCCGCAGGCATCAAGAAGGCCGGTTCCGTCGATCCGGACAAACTCGCGGCCGCTTTCAAGGGACTCGCGGTGGACACGCCGTTCGGCCCGATCACGTACCGCGCGCAGGACAATCAGTCGACCATGGGCGCTTATGTCGGCGTGACCGGCGTGAAAGACGGCAAGGGCGTGATGACTTCGTATCGCTATGTGGACGGCGCGAGCGTGCAGCCGTCGGACGCCGACGTGAAAAAGCTGCGCCCGGCTGACTAGGCAGCCCCTGGCTGGCCTGTGACCGACGCCTGCGCAGACTCGCAGGCGTTGGCGAGACACGGGGTGGCCGCCGCGCCGCCCCGTCCTATTCTTCCGCGTCGTGTTCGCTGACGAACCGCTTCAGATAAGCCAGCACGGCGGCCTCCATCGCGCGATGATCGGCCGTGCTTTTGGATCCTGCGTTCTGCTCGTCGCCGAATAGCGTGGACGGTGCGTCGTGCACGTCCACTTCCTGGCCTTCACGAAAGATGCGGATTTCGTGGACGTCCGCGGCGTATTCCGCAATCCAGTGCACGCCCTCGATGTGCGCGCCCGCGCGGACGGTCGGTGTCTTCATGGGAACCTCCGGACGGGTTGGGCCGTGATGCCAACCCCTTGCCGACACCATACGCCGTCGGCGTGTCGGACGCGAGTCTCCTTTGCCAGTTTCCCTTGAACCAGCCGTCGACCGCTCGCGCAGCGGCGAGGCACAGCCGTTGCTGAACGAAGGAGGCGATACCTAACTGGAGAACTGTCATGCCCGAACAGAAAACCGTGAAGCGCGCCGCGGCCGACAAGCGTGCCGGCAAGTCCGCAAGTACTCAGGCTGGAGAGTTCGTGAAGGAACAGGTCGACAACGTGCGTGCCGGCAAGCATGGCGTGCGTTCGGCCAAACAGGCCATTGCGATTGGTCTTTCCGAAGCGCGCCGCTCGGGCGTCGCCGTGAAGGCGCCGAAGAAGGGGGCGACGAGCGAGGCGACCCGCAAGAAAGCGGCCAAGGACAACGCCGCCGGCGAGCACAAAAGCATCGCCAGCAAGAGCACGGAGTCGACGTCGAAGCGTTCACGCGCATCGGCCAATGCGCTCAAGCGGGAAGGCACGGCGGGCGCGTCGAAGGCAGCATTGTCTAAACAGACGAAGACCGCAGCGGCCAAACGTCCTGCTGCTAGCCGCTCAGCCGCAGCAAAGAAAGCCGCCGCAACCAAGGGCGCAGCGGGACGTTCGGCCGCCGCGAAGAAGGCGGCGCAGACGCGAGCTTCGCGCGCGCATCATTAAGCTGACTGACGGCTGGTTCTGCAAGTGCGGCCCGCGCGTCAGCACGGGTCGCGCTGCGATTTATCCCGCGTTTATTGCACTGTTGCCAGCACGTCGCGCACCGTCTTGAAAATGTGCGCAATCTGCTCTTCATTGATGATGAGCGGCGGCGAGAACGCGAGAATGTCGCCGGTGAAGCGCACCAGCACTCCTGCCTCGAAGCACTTGACGAACGTCTCGTAAGCGCGAGCGCCCGGCGCGCCTTCGCGCGGCTCCAGCTCGATGCCGGCAATCAGGCCGAGGTTGCGAATGTCCTTCACATGCTTCGCGTCGCGCAGCGCGTGAACAGCGGTTTCGAACGTGGGTGCGAGTGAGGCGGCGCGCTCGAACAGTCCTTCGCGGCGATACAGATCGAGCGTTGCCACCGCGGCGGCCGCTGCAGCCGGATGCGCGGAGTACGTGTAGCCGTGGAACAGCTCGATCGCGTTTTGCGCGCCGTTATTCACAATCGAGTCGTGGATCGTGCGGCTCGCGGCGACCGCGCCCATGGGAATCGACGCATTGTTGATTGCCTTCGCCATGGTGATGATGTCCGGCGTCACGCCGAAGTATTCGCTCGCTGTTGCCTTGCCGATCCGGCCGAATCCCGTGATCACTTCGTCGAAAATGAGCAGGATGCCGTGCTTCGTGCAAATCTCGCGCAGCTTCTGCAGATAGCCTTGCGGCGGAATCAGCACACCGGTCGAGCCTGCCACCGGCTCGACGATCACGGCCGCGATCGTCGACGCATCATGCAGCGTGACGATGCGTTCGAGTTCTTCGGCGAGATGCGCGCCCCAGGCCGGCTGACCTTTGGAGAACGCATTGTGTTCGAGGTTGTGCGTGTGCGGCAAATGATCGACCGCCGGCAGCAGTGCACCCGAAAACGTCTTGCGATTCGGCGCGATGCCGCCCACCGAAATGCCGCCGAACCCGACACCGTGATAGCCGCGCTCGCGGCCGATCAGCCGTGTGCGCTGGCCTTCGCCGCGTGAACGGTGATAGGCCAGCGCGATTTTCAGCGCGGTGTCGACCGATTCCGAGCCCGAATTCGTGAAGAAGATGCGGTCCAGACCGGCCGGCATCAGCTCCGCGACTTTGGTGGCCGCTTCGAACGCGAGCGGGTGGCCCATCTGGAAGGTCGGCGCGAAGTCGAGCGTGGAAAGCTGCTCGGTGATCGCCGCGACGATTTCATCGCGGCTATGGCCGGCGTTCACGCACCAGAGGCCGGCGCAGCCGTCGAGCACTTCGCGCCCGTCCGTGCTGCGGTAGTACATGCCCTTGGCCGATTCCAGCAGGCGCGGCGCGGCCTTGAACTGGCGGTTGGCGGTAAAGGGCATCCAGAAAGACGACAGGTCGTCGATGACAGGGCGCGAAGTCATGGTATCTCCGAGAATGGGTTGCCCGAGGCGACTTCCTTCGGGGCATGGTGAAACTGTAGCGTTCGCGGTCTAATGACGGCATAAACAGTTGACGCGGTGTGGCGCTAACTGTATTGGTGGATCGGCGCTAGCTGTGTCGATTCTCGGCCGCACGCGCTTTCCCATTCTAATCATGATCGAACTCCAGCTTGCGCGCGACCGGCGCGCTGCGCCTACTCTCGTCGAACAGGTTGTACAAGGCTTCGCGCACGCGATCGAAGCGCAGTCGCTGCGTGCGGGCGCGCTTCTGCCGTCAGTGCGCCAGCTGGCGCAGAGCCATGATCTGAGCACCTTCACCGTCACCGAGGCGTACAACCGTCTTGTTTCGATGGGGCTCGTCGTCGCGCGCCGCGGGTCCGGCTACCGCGTGGCCGCGCGCACGCCGGCGCCACGCAAGGCGCCCACCGACTGGCAGCCACCGAGCCTCACCGCGACCTGGCTGTTGTCCGACGTTTTCGCCGATCATTCGGTGCCGATCAAGGCGGGCGGCGGCTGGCTGCCGAACGAATGGATCAACGAGAGCGGATTGCAGCATGCGCTGCGCGCAATGAGCCGCGTGCCGGCGGCGCGTCTGGGCGACTACGGCCATCCTTACGGGTTCGCGCCGTTGCGCGAACGGATCGCCGACCAGCTCGACCGGCGCGGCTTGCCCGTCGACGTATCGAACGTGCTGCTCACGCAGGGCGCTACGCAAGGGCTGGATCTGATCGTGCGGACATTGCTGCGCGCGGGCGACACGGTGATCGTCGAAGATCCCGGCTACTGCAATCTGCTGCAGATCCTGAAGCTCGCCGGGCTCCAGGTGCATGGCGTACCGCGCACGCCAGCGGGTGTGGATACGGACGTGCTCGAAGCGCTCGTCGCCGAATACAAGCCGAAGGCGATCTTCGTCAACACTACGCTACAGAATCCGACCGGTGCGACGTTCGGCATGTCCGCGGCGTTCAGACTGCTGCAGATCGCCGAACGGCAACGCATGTGGGTGATCGAGGACGACGTGAGCCGTGAACTCGCGCCACCCGGCGCGCCGCTTTTTGCCGCAATGGAAGGGCTTCAGCGCGTGCTGTATGTGGGCGGCTTTTCGAAGACGGTCACGCCGGGTTTGCGCTGCGGTTATGTCGTGGCCGAGCAGGCGGTGCTGCGTGAACTGGCGCGCACGAAGATGGCGGTGGGACTGACGTCGTCGGAGGCGATCGAGCGGATCGTCGACAAGGTGCTGCTGGAAGGGCGCTACGCGCGTCACGTGGATGCAGTGAACGAGCGCCTCAAGTTGGCTCACGCAACCGTTGAAGAGCGGCTGGACTCGTTGGGTCTGGAGGTGTTTCACCGGCCGCGCGCCGGGTTGTTTCTATGGGCGCGCCTGCCGATCGAAGCTGCTCGCGCGACGGAAATCGCCACCGCCGCGCTCGCACATGGCATCTGGCTCGCGCCGGGCTCCTATTTTCGTCCCGACGACGCTCCGAGTGCCTGGTTCCGCTTCAACGCGCCCTATTCGACTGACGACGCATTGTGGCGCTTCATCGAGCGGATCGGGCAGGGCGCGCGATGAGCGCATTCAGCTTGCGTGGACGATGAGTTTGAGCGCAATCGGATACAGCGAGACGATCAGCAGCGCTGCCATTCCAATGTTGAACATGCGCAGGCGCCGCGGGTCCGACAACACCTGGCGCATGGCAGTGCCAAAGCCCGCCCACAGGCAGATGCAGGGGAAACCGACCACGTAGAAAACCACCGCCATCGCCACCGCATTCATGCTGTAGCTCTCGCTCAGGTGGATTGTCGTGGCGGCCGTCAGCACCATCATCCACGCTTTCGGATTCACCCACTGGAACGCAATGGCTTCGTGAAATTTCATGGGGCGGCGTTCGCCGTTCCTAACCTTCAGTTCACCCGACGTGCCGATCTTCCAGGCCAGATAGAGCAGGTAAGCGACGCTTGCGACTTCCAGCACCGTATAGAGCACAGGAAAGTGAACAAACGCTTCGCCAAGGCCGATTCCGACCGAGAGCATCAGCAGCACCACACCCGCGCTGATGCCCGACAGATGCGGCAACGTGCGGCGAAAACCGAAGTTCACCCCGGAGGCGAGCAGCATTGTGTTGTTCGGGCCGGGGGTGACACTCGTGACGAGCGCGAACAGGATGCCTGCCGGCAGTGCGCTAAGGGTGACGTAAGACATGGTGGCTCCGGATGTCGTCGGGGATGCTTGACGAGCATTCTAGCCGCTGCCTCCTGTACAGTACCGATACGCTTTTACGGATGCGGTCCGATACTGTTTACTGTGGCGCCTGTGGTTCGGAGAACAGCGTCTCCGGCACATCCGCTTCGACGGCACAGTCATCATCGTCTGCCGGCGCGTTCTGCCGCTTTTCATGAAACGTCTTGCCTGCCCACCCGGCTAAACGCTCCTGAAACGCCTTGCGCTGCGCGGTGTCCATCGCCGCATAGCGGTTGAACTGCGCTTCTGAGAGCGCCAGCGTGAACGCACAGCGCGAGTCTAGCGTCGTGTCCGCATGAGATTCGACAACCCATGAAACCTGAAGGAAGATCCGCGTGCCTTCGTCGTAGCTGCTGATCGCAGGCGCCTTTGGCGATTCGAAGACGTTCGCGAGCGCCAGTTCGAGTTCCTCTGCCCGCTGTTGCAGTTCTGCTTCGTTCATTGATGCCTCCATTGCGTGTTACGTTCATTCTAGGACGTGGCATCAGTGCTCGTACAAGCCACCTCTTTTCATCTGCAGCGCAGCAATCGATATTCCCGCGATCACCGGGGCTTTTTGGCTTTTCGGTAGGCGGCACACCCGATGCTATGTTGAAAGGCGTGGGTCCAGGACGCACGGCGCGCACCCGATGTTGCGCAACGGAGATGCATGAACAGGGGCAGGACATGGTGACTCGGCGTCTTACACAGGTTCTGATTGGGTTTGCTTTAGTCGGCACGCTGGCCGTCGAATCCGGCTGCAAGCGCGACGAGCCGAGCAAAGATTCGATGAGTGCGGGGAGCAGCGGCGTAATGAGCAACTCCGCGGCGGCGAACGGTACAGGCAACAGCGACGCTGCAAATCGCGTCAACGATGCCGCGGGCGCAGCGGCGAGCAGCGCGAACGCGACGAGTAGCGAGCCGGCGGTCAACAGCACGCCGCCCGCGCAGGCGTCGGGCGCGAGTCAATAGACTGCGGTTGTCAGGCGGTGTGCCGGGTGTGAGTGACGTGACCGGGACGATCAAAGCGGCAAAGGCGATCGACTGCGGCGCCGGTCACAAAATGTGATACTAGGTGGATCATTGCCAATCACGGAGATCATTCACATGACGACGCAAACTGAAACCGCTATCCTGGCCGGCGGCTGCTTCTGGGGCATGCAGGACCTGCTGCGCCGCTATCCCGGCGTGGTGTCCACGCGTGTGGGCTACTCGGGCGGCGACGTACCCAACGCGACCTATCGCAACCACGGTACGCACGCTGAGGCGATCGAGATCGTGTTCGATCCGTCAAAGATCAGCTACCGCCAGATCCTTGAATTCTTCTTCCAGATTCACGATCCGACCACGAAGAATCGCCAGGGCAACGACGTGGGCATGAGCTACCGTTCCGCTATTTTCTACCTTGACGACGAGCAGAAACGGATTGCTGAAGACACCGTGGCCGACGTCGACGCGTCCGAGCTGTGGCCCGGCAAGGTTGTCACGGAGATTGCGGCTGCCGGCCCGTTCTGGGAAGCCGAGCCGGAACATCAGGACTATCTCGAGCGCATTCCGAACGGTTACACGTGTCACTTTGTTCGCCCGGACTGGAAGCTTCCCGTACGCCAGAGCTAAGTTCCGATTAAGTCGCCGTGAGCGGGCTGCCAGAGCGCAACGTGCTGGCTTCTGCGCAGCGCCCGTCCATGACGACGCGCGCTATGCCCCGCGTTTTTTCCCGCTCGTTGACCTGCAGGAACGCTGACATGCCCCGGCGTTCACGCGCGAATGCCCCGGTAACGGCGCAGCTGAGGCCGAGGCCCGCAGAGCCGGCCAGCTCATCGGCAGCACAAACACGAGCCGCTGTGCCGCATGCCGTACGAGCCGGCGGACTCGTCCAGTGCGCCGCCGGCGTCACCCGACAGCGACGGCGCGCCGATCACGACGCGGCGCGCCGTCGCCCCGCATTGCGGACAAGCGGCATTCTCATTGCGCTCGACGATGCGGCGCACCAGTTCAAACGCGCCGCACTCGGCGCACTCGTAGTCATAGACTGGCATATCGTTTCAGCGTGAAACCTGACAGATGGTGAGCGACACGGCCATTTGCGAGGACCGCGTGGGCCAAGGTGTGCACGTTTGAGGGGCATCGCTCACCAACATTGAACTCCGCGTTATCCCCTGTCGATTCCGTACGACAACGCAGGTATATTTGCGCTCCGATCGCGTTTGAGTCAAACGCATACCTGCCGATAACCCAAAGATTGCCTGAAAAAGTGGCTTCTGTTCAACCGATTGAACGGCCGCTCCCAAGCGCACAATGGAATCGTGCCAAATGCGCCAAGGGGGCCTGAAATGTCTTTTCGTCACGACAAGAACTACGAATTCGAAGTTGACTTGACCGACGTTGCGACGCCGGAATGGAATGCGTCATCGCCGGCCGCCGACGCCGCCAGGATGCGCGAGCTTCACCAGGCGTCCGTGTCCGTGCTGCGACTCGCCACCCGGGCTCACGATGCCGTCGCACGCGGCGATGCATTACGTGCGGAAGAAACGCGCGCGTCGCTCGAAAGGCAACTGGCGCTGACCACGCGTCTGATCGACGAAATGTTGTTCAACGATTCCGACTCGCCCATGACTCACTGACGGGCCGACCCGCCCGGCAGCCACACTGGCCGTACCGAACTTCGAACCTTCGAAAAGACTGAAATGAGCACTCTGACTGTGATTCTGTCGATCTGGACCATGCTCGCCATCTGCGCGATCCTGTTCATTCGTGGCGCGACCCCGCGTGTGGAGCGGGTAGCGGGAACGCCGGAAAGTCATCCGGCCAGTTTTTCGATCGCCAAATAAGAGCAAGGTTTTTGCAAGCAAGCGGTCTTTTCGGCAAGCGGGCGGCCGCTCGTCGACAGCCCGTTGCTGGCAGTCAGACCGTTCGCACCGGCACCCGCCGCGCAAGCGCGCACATCAGTTCATAACAGATCGTTCCCGACGCAGCCGCCACGTCGTCGATCTTCACCTGATCTCCCCAAAGCTCGACCCGCGATCCGACCCGCGCGGACGGACACGGTGTGAGATCGACCGTCAGCATATCCATCGAGACGCGGCCGACCACGCGCGTGAGCACGCCGTCGACGGCGATCGGCGTTCCAGTCGGCGCGTGCCGTGGATAACCATCCGCATATCCGCAAGCCACGACGCCCACACGCATGGGCTGCTCCGGTGCGAAGCTCCGACCGTAGCCGATCGTCTCGTGCGCATTCACATTCTGGACAGCGATGATTTCGCTATTCAGCGCCATCGCCGCGCGCAGTCCGAACTCCGCGATATGTGTTGACACGCCCGACGGCGAAGCGCCATACAGAATGATGCCGGGCCGCACCGAATCGCGATGCGCGGCGCGGTGCCACAGCACGCCGGCCGAATTGGCGACACTGCGCGGACCAGGAATGCCGCGGCTCGCCTCGTCGAAGCGGTCGAGTTGCCAGCTCACGTCGCCTTCGTCCGCATTGGCGAAGTGGGTCATGAGCGTGATGTCGCCAATCTGGCGAATGTCTTTCGCGGCCTGGTAGGCGGCCTGGAAAGCGCCGGGCGCGAAACCGAGACGGTTCATGCCGGAGTTCATTTTCAGGTGCACGTCGATACGTCCGCTGATTTGGGCGAAACGCACCAGATCGAGTTGCTCCTCGCAATGAATCGTCACATTGAGTCCGAGCCTGTCGGCCAGTTCGACGTCTTCCGGTTTGAATACACCTTCCAGCAGCAGAATCGGTTTCTGCCATCCCAACTCGCGAACGCGCACTGCTTCGTCCATGTCGAGCAATGCGATGCCGTCCGCAGCCTCCAGCGCCGGATAAATTCTCTCGATGCCGTGACCGTAAGCGTTGGCTTTGACCACTGCCCACACATGTGAGTTTGGCGCGAGCCGACGGATGACGGCGATGTTGTGAGCCACTGCTGCGGGAACGATAGAAGCGGATATGGGGCGCGGCATACGGTCGGGCAAGAAAGGAAGTGCTGAATGGCGATCGCGCGCCTGTCCCTACCCATAGCGCGCGCCGAGCTTTAATCAATGATAGTAAGGGATACGAACAGAATGGCCGGCGCACGTTGATGGTCGAAGCGTGCTCCAGCTCTACGTTGGTCCTTGAACGATCGCTATGATAATCGGCACTCGCCAGTTTTTATTATCGTATTTTCGGCTTTTTCAGTGCTTCCTGATGGCGCTCAGAGATCGAGCGTCAGCGGCTGCGATGAACCCGAATGGCCGACGAGCGGCCTGCCCACGCAGATCAGCGCATGCTCCGGTGCGACGTCGGCCTCGACCGGATCGTCGTAGGCAACGTTTCCCTGAATCACGCGAGTCGAACAGGTGCCGCAGATACCCGAGCGGCAACTCGAAGCCGCGTCAATACCGCATTTCTCGGCGAACTCAAGCAGCGTACCGTCTTTCGGCGCCCATTGGAGCGTGCGTTGCGAGCGCGAGAATGTCACTGCAACGCCAGCGCTTTGCTGCTTTGCGGCCGTGCCGGAAGAACTGGATACCGCGGGCCGGCGACTGATGCTTGCAGGACCGAATGCTTCGAAACGGATACGGTCGTCGGCTACATTCAACGCGCGCAGACCTTCGTAAAGATCGTGCATGAAGGCGTCCGGACCGCACAGATAGAAGTCGTAGTCGTCGAACGGAAGCAAGCGCTTGAGCGCGGCAATGTCGACGCGTCCTCGCAGGTGGGGTGAATCGGGATCGCCGTCACTGTTAAACAGATGCAACGACAGATTTGCATGGCGGCTCGCCAGTTCTTCAAGACGCAAGCCGAAAGGACGCTCGCTGTCGCTTCGCGCACCGTGAAAGAAATGGACTGGCCTTGCATGCGAGTCGCCTGCCGCGAATACGTGATGCAGCATCGCGAGCATCGGCGTGATGCCGATGCCCGCCGAGATGAACACCGCCGGACGCGCGCTCGATTGGTCGTAAGTGAACGCGCCGCGTGGCGTCATTGCTTCGATGGCCATGCCCGCCGCCAAATGGTCATGCAACCAGTTCGAACCGATGCCCTGACGCTTCACGCTGATCCGATACCGCCGCGTATTGCTCGCGTCGGACAGCGTGTAAGTACGAACGAGCGGCGCGGGCGCGCCGGCCACCGGCAAGCGGATCGGCAGGAACTGGCCCGGCTCGAACGCGGGCAACGGAGAGCCGTCGACTGATTCGAAATAGAACGAGCGGATAGATGGCGTCTCGTCATGCACTTCGGCAACCCGCAGTGTCTTCCATGCAGACGCGGCTACGCCGCTTGCTGGTTTTTGCGCAGCGAACTGTGGCGCGTACTCCACCGCGGACCAGCGAAACGGCAGCACGCGCTGGCTGCGCCGTACATCTGTAATGTGAAAGCGCACGAGTCTTTCCGCGAGCGCAAATTCTGCCAGTTCCGGGCCTTCCCAGATGATTTCGGCCAGCGCCGCAATGTACAGCAGATCCCCGCTGTCGAAGTCGACGAATAGCAAACCGGCTCGCGGCGCGTGCGTGAGATTGCCCAGTGTGTTGAAGAAACGGTTGCCGCCGAAATCCGGTGTGGTCAACGTGGTCGCATTGTCGACGCGAACAAAGCCCGGCATGCCGCCACGATGCGACACGTCGACGCCGCGTGCGAGTCGTGCGTCGTCCGCAAGATTCGCGCTGGCGATAAAGAACGTGTCGGCGCGCGCGAGCAGTGCGCGATCCGTCTCGCTCAGCTCGGTCGCATGCTCGACTTTGCCATGAATAGCGGCGGCGTCGCGTGCAATGAATTGCGGCTGACGACCTTGAATGTACTTCGCGCAGTTGCCGAAGCTTTGCAACACGTTAAGCGTTATCGCACGGCCATTCACTGAAGACACCACCCCGTTCACCCGGTTGCGGCGACGCGTATGCGGTTGCAACCCCAGCCCGCCAATCCATGCGCCTTCATGCCAGCTTCCCGCGAGCGGATCGCCAGGCAGTGCGCCACCGTCGATTCGCAGCGTGTTGGCGTCCGGTGACGACACGAAGCCTGGCTCACCGACACGTACTGTGGCCCACGGTTGCCCGCTCGCATCGACGCCGCCGAACACCATGAACGGTTGCTCGGAGAAGAACTTCCGGTGCTGCTCCGGCATATAGCGCCGGATACCGCGGCGGCCCATGGTGTCCGCTTCTTCCGCCACGCCCGCACGCCGCTGTACGGCGATTTCCGCCCCGTGAAACGGCGACGCTTCCGCGCCCCGACCGGTGGTGTCGATGACAGAAGATACGGACATGGCGGCCTCTCAATGGCAATACGCGTGGACACCGGTCCACGCTCGGGGACTTTACGCGGCGAGCAGGCCTGCTTTGGTCGACGGCATGGCCACGAATCGCGGCAGTGCTTCGACGCGGCGCAGCCATGCACGGATGTTCGGGTAGGGGTCGAGCGATACGCCGCCTTCCGGCGCGTGCGCAATGTATGTGTGCGCCGCGATGTCGGCGATCGTCACCTGCTCGCCGGCCGCAAAGGACTTGTCGGCAAGTTCGCGATCCAGTACGTCGAACAGCTTGACCGCGATTTTTTGCGCGGTTTCGAGATGCAGCGGCGCGTTGAATACGGTGACAAGACGCGCGGAGCACGGACCGTAAGCAATCGGGCCGGCGGCGAGCGACAGCCAGCGTTGCACCGCCGCCGCGCCCAATGCATCTTCCGGCAACCACGACGGATCACCGTACCGTTTGGCGAGGTACACCAGAATCGCGTTCGAATCGAACAGCACGGTGTCGCCGTCCTCGATGGTCGGCACCTGGCCGAAAGGATTCAGTTGCAGGTATTCCGGACGACGGTTGTCCCCGGCAGCCATATTCAGTTCAACCACTTCCAACGGCAGGTCGAGCAGCGTGAGAAACAGCTTCACGCGATGACCGTGCCCGGAAAGCAGCGTGGTATGCAGGCGAATGGGTTGGGTAGGTTTGGCGGTGGGCATCGAAGCAGTCCTTGAAAGTTGCAGCGGGTGGGCGACGGAGTAGATGCAGCGTAACGTTCACCGCATCGCGCGGGAAGACTGCTAAGCTTCGAAACATAGTCAATCGAAAGTGAACAATTAGCCATGGCGGATGTGCGCGATGTCAATTTGAACCGGCTCACGGTTTTTGTCGCGGTCGTAGAAGCGGGCTCCCTGACGGCGGCTGCGGGGAGGCTGGGGCTCGCGAAGGCAATGGTCAGCGCTCACATCCAGCGGCTCGAGCGCGAGGTCGGCGCAAGCCTGCTGGTGCGCACCACACGGCAACTGAAGGTGACCGAAAGCGGTCGCGCGTTCTACGACGCGAGCTGCCGGATTCTGCAGGCGACGGAAGAGGCGCTGTCAGCGGTCTCGGGCGCGAGTGCGCCGGTGCGTGGCACGTTGCGCGTGAGCGCGCCAAACGACTACGGCACGCTCGTCGTTACGCCGGCGCTGGTCGAGCTTCGCGCGGCGTATCCGGAACTCGACGTCGAACTGATTTGCAATGACCGTTACGTGGACCTGATCGCGGAGGGCATCGATATCGCCATCCGGCTGGGACGGCTAGCCGATTCGAATTATCGGGCCGTCAGGATCGGCGGTCTTGTCAAATGGCTCGTGGCGAGCCCCGCTTTCGTGGAGAAGTGGGGCAAACCGCGCTCGCCGGCCACATTGGCGAAGTGGCCCTTCATCGTGCAGTCGGTGTTGCCGCACCCGCTGACGCTTGATTTGCAGCGCGCCAACGGCGGCACGAAGAGCGTGCGGTGCAGCGGCGCGCTGGTCGTCAATACCGCCGACGCCGCGCGTGCCGCCGTGCTCGCAGGCGGAGGATTCGGTCTGCTGACGGATTTTTCGATTGCGGCAGATGTCGGAGCCGGTCGCCTCGTGCGTCTGCTGCCGGACTGGGCAACCGCGCCCGCCGGCATTCACGCGGTCTACCCGCCGACCAGCTACCCGTCCGCGAAAGTACGGGCTTTGATCGGCGTCCTCAAGGCGCGACTCGCCGTTTCCGCGTGAGGCGCCGTGGGTACGGCCGCGCATGAACGGTGCGCAAGGAGCGAGCGAACGTGCACCTTTGCGACGCTTTGGGGCTGTGCCCAATTGGCCTGTGCACAGCGGGACGACCTTCGTCGCTATAGTGGCGGCATCTTCATGTAAGGATGAGTGCCGTCATGCTGAATCCGCGCGCTCCTGAACACTATGCCGCTTAATCCCGCTTCGCCCCTTGCCCGCCTGATGACTGCGCCGGTTCGACCCGGCACCGTGACCTGGCTCGGACTCAGACCGACGCGTCGTGCAGCGCTGACTCCCGTCGAAACCGTCGAAGCGCATCCTGAGCACGGTCTCGCCGGCGACCATTACGGACGTGCGCGTGGAGCAAGGCAGGTCACACTGATCGAAGCAGAGAGCCTGGCTGCCATTGCCAGTCACCTCGGCCGGGCTGAGGCCTCGCCGTTCGATCTGCGAAGAAACATCGTGACATCGGGTATCAACCTCAACGCATTCAAAGGGCGGCGCTTCAGGATCGGCGAAGCGATTCTCGAAGCGACCGGCGAATGCCATCCGTGTTCGCGTATGGAAGAGGTGCTTGGCGTCGGTGGTTATAACGCGGTACGCGGATTCGGCGGGATTACCGCACGAGTGATCGCGGGAGGGACGATTGCGCTGCTCAGTCAGATCATTCCGGTTGGATGATGGTGTAGGCGGTGAACCGGAGCGCCGCGGGCTCAGGCGCAGTAGGTCTGGTTGGGTTCATCGGGCATGGCGGTTGTGCCGGGTGGTACGCGATTTGCTATAAGCGGTTGTTTTCATCGCAAGCTGTCATCCATGACCCGAACACCGTCTACTTGCCAAAGGTGGAGTGCCCGCGAGGTGCGGGTATTGCATAAGATGCCGCGCGTGCTCGTCGTCGACGACAACGCCGGTGCTGCGGAAGCGCTCGCCACTTATCTCTCTTACGAGGGCGTCGAAGCCCGCGCGGCCGTTGGCTGCACGGAGGCGCTTCGCTGTGTGAAGGACTGGGTGCCAGATGTCGTCGTGCTCGACATCATGATGCCGGAGCGCGATGGCTACGAAACCGCCAGCGCGCTTCGCAGCTATCTGCCGACACAGAGTCTCGGCATTGTTGCCTTCACGTCGCTGGACGAGGATCACGTCAGGGAAACCGGCACGGCGCGTCACAATTTCGACGGTTATTGCCAGAAAGGCACGGCGCCCACAGCGCTGCTCGCGCTAATGCGCAACATTTGGCGCGAGTGACGCGGCGAAGGAAAAGTGCGACACAGTGTCGCGGGAAGCTGCGTCACTCTATGCACGCGTGGTCGCAAAACGACACGTCAGGAGCCTGGTTGCATGAACCGCTGAGCCAGCTCAGGCTGCCTTGATGTAACCGGACTCCTCGTCGGCAATCTGTTTCAGGATCGCTTCCATTAGCCCAGGAAAACGCGCATCGAGATCGGCGCGCCGTAACGAATTCTGATGCACGGTCCCCGCCACGCGCGTGCGGACAAGTCCCGCTTCGCGCAGGATCCGGAAGTGATGCGACACGCTCGACTTCGGCCGGCCGCCGTCGAGATCGCCGCACGTCGCCTCTTCAACCGTCGATAAACGCCGCACGATCTCCAGACGGACCGGATCGCTAAGGGCATGGAAAAGCCGCCCGAGCGTGAAGTCCTCGGCGGCGGGATGGGTATAGGTGCGCATTCAGCAAATGATAAAGGTTTCTGCGATACTCCGTACTTCGATGTTTATCGAACTACCGTACAAGCTTATACACAGGAGTCTAGCTCGATGTCCGCATTATTCCAGCCTTACAAGCTCAAGGATGTGTCCTTGCGCAACCGGATCGCCATCCCGCCGATGTGCCAGTACACCGCCGAAGACGGTCTGATCAACGACTGGCATCGCGTGCACCTTGCTGGCCTCGCGCGTGGCGGCGCCGGGCTGGTGATCGTCGAGGCAACGGCGGTTTCGCCGGAAGGACGCATTACGCCGGGCTGCGCCGGCCTCTGGAACGACGAGCAGGCGCAGGCCTTCGCGCCGGTCGTCGCGTCGATCAAGGCGGCCGGTGCGGTGCCCGGCATCCAGATCGGTCACGCGGGGCGCAAGGCAAGCGCCAACCGTCCGTGGGAAGGCGACGACCACATCGCCGACGGCGACAGCCGCGGCTGGCAAACCATTGCGCCCTCGGCGATCGCATTCGGCGGTGGCCTGCCGAAAGTCCCCAAAGCGATGACGCTGGAGGACATCGCCCGGGTTCGCGAAGACTTCGTGGCTGCGGCAAAGCGCGCGCGCGACGCCGGTTTTGAGTGGCTCGAACTGCATTTCGCGCACGGCTACCTCGGCCAGAGCTTTTTCTCGACGCACTCCAACCAGCGCGACGACGCTTACGGCGGCAGCCTGGATAACCGCAGCCGCTTTCTGCTCGAAACGCTGGCGGCGGTGCGCAAGGTTTGGCCGGAGCATCTGCCGCTGACCGCGCGTTTTGGTGTGATCGAGTATGACGGCCGCGACGAGGAAACGCTCGCGGAGTCGATCGAACTGGCGAAAAACTTCAAGCGTGAAGGCCTCGACATGCTGAGCGTCAGCGTCGGTTTTTCCACGCCGACGGCCGCGATTCCGTGGGCTCCGGCGTTCCTCGCGCCCATCGCGCAACGCGTGCGCCGCGAAGCCGGTTTGCCGGTGTCGTCGGCGTGGGGCATCGATACGCCTGAACTGGCCGACCAGTCGGTGAAGAACGAACAGCTCGATCTCGTGATGGTGGGCCGCGCGCATCTGGCCGATCCTCACTGGCCGTATCACGCGGCGAAAAAGCTTGGCATCGAGCGCCCGTCGTGGACGCTGCCCGCGCCATACGCGCATTGGCTGGAACGTTACAAGGTCGCGTAACGCTGACGCTGACGCGCGTCGAGGAGTTTTGCCGGGCGGGGTGGCTTGCCGGGTGAACTCCCATGGCGAACTGACAAGGCGAACTGCCAAGGCGAACTGCCAAGGCGAACTGCCAAGGCGAACTGCTAAGGCAGACTGCAGGGCAGTCGCCCTCGGCGCACAGTCGTTGCTCGTCACCTTGCTGTATTGACAGGCCGTTTGCCCGCGAATAACGCTCGCCGGGCAAACGGTTTTTTATTGTGTGTCCATATCAGCTTCCATCTTGCCTGCCGTCGCGCGCTACGCTGACTGCAGCGCCCGCACCATCGCCCGCCCCAAAGCTCTGCCACTCAGCCATGCACCCTCGACGCGGCCGCCGTTGAGCCAGTCGCCGCACATGCCCAGTCCATCGGCTTCGCGCCATACATAGCCTGGCGCGGGATCGCCGTCGGGCGCGACATTCGCGTGTGCCCAGCGATGCGCGGTCCATGCTGCTGGCGGCGGACCGCCGCATTGCGCGAACGCGTCGAGCAGGTCGGCCGCCACCCGGGCAGCGGGCGTATCCCAATGCGCATCGCTCCATTCGGCGGAGGCATGCAGCAACCACGTCTCGCGGCCTGTGCGCCCAGGTTTGCTGCTATCACGCGCGATCCAGCGTAGCGGTCCGTCATTGACGAACGCAGCGTCGAAGGGCAACGGTACGCGCTCGTCGAACCGCAGCATCAACGCCCAGCATGCGCGCATGACCGTGCCGCGCGCGATCGCCTCGAGTTCGGGCGATGGCGCGTGCAGCAGTGGCGCCGCCTGAGGGGCTGGCAGCGCGAGCACGACGGCGTCGAAGGTTTCCTCGATCGCACCGTGCTCGGTCGACGAAAGGCGCCAGCCGTGCGCGTCACGCCACATTTTCCCGATCGTGCAATGCGTGGTCAGCGGCAGCGCGTCTGCGAGCCACCGCGCCGGCGCACTCATGCTCGGTGTGCCGACAAACCGCTCGATGCGCCTGGTCTGCCTGCCAGCATTCGGTTCGTCAGGCTGGCTTTGCTGGTTCGGCTCGTTCAGCACGGCGACGCGCGCGGGCCACGCCGCGGCCGCGCCGGCGTGCTGCCAGCGCGCCACTTCGGCCTGAAACGCGTCATCACGCGCAGTGAAGTACTGCGCGCCGTGATCGCACTGCCAGTCATTCTCTTGCCGGGCGCTCATACGGCCGCCAGGCCCGCAGTAACGGTCGAACAGACGCACGCGGCGACCGGCGTCCCGAAGTGTCATTGCGCAGGACAAGCCGGCGATGCCGGCGCCGACGATTGCAATGCACGGGCGGGAATCAGAGCTGTTCACGATGCGTTCGACCTGACATGAGGATATGGGTTGTCCGATCCGGACAAAAGGTAATCACCGCTTCCTGGTGTAACGGATTCGGGGACTGCGCAAGCAAAAAAACCTTCCCTGAATCTCATTTAAGCATGAACACCGACGATCTCGAAAGCATGGTGCGTCAGAAAAATCGTTTCAATCGTCGGCATTGAAACGATTTATGTGTCAAAGTGTTGCGTATCGTGTATGCTTGAATCGGAATTTGACGAGGAGAAGGTTTCATGGTGACTTCATCGGAAGATAAAGCCCCGGTTCGGCAAGGCTATAGAAGTGGTGAAGCGGCGCGTCTGGCCAAGATGCCCGTCACGACCTTGCGGATCTGGGAACGGCGGTATGGCGTCGTCGGGCCGGCGAAAACCGCGTCTGGCCAGCGGCTCTACACAGAGGACGACGTGCGGCGACTCACGCTGATCAAGCTGCTCGTCAGCCGTGGTCATGCGATCGGCGCGATTGCGCGGCTCGATCGTGAGCAGTTGCAGTTTCTCGCGTCCAGCAGCGGTCGCGAAACAGGCGGCACGGCGGAATTCGGCTTCAATGACTCGATGCAAATCCGGCTGGCACTCGTCGGCGGGGCGCTGGTGCAACGGTTGAAGGGTTCGGGCGTGGACTTGCGGCCCTACGGCGTCACTGAATTGATCGGTTTTGCTGATGTGGCCGAGGCCATGGGCGCTCACGCTGAGCCAGGCTCGCCGCGCGAGTCGCGTGATTCCGTGGATGGGCTGCTCGTGAGCGTCGACTCGTTGCAGGAGGACACCGCGGCGCAAATCATCGGGCTCGGCGACACACTGCGTGTCAAAGCCATTGCAGTGGTCTATAGCTTCGGCACCGGGCCGGCCACGGAAATTTTGCGTGTGGCCGGCGTGCGCCTGTATCGCGAGCCCGACAGCCGCACCGAATTCCGTCAGATGCTCGGCGACCTTTGCGAGCGCGTGCGCATCCAGGAGCGAACAGGGGACGACGCGGTGTGGTCGCGCGTGCGCCGTCGTTACGACGACCGCGAACTGGAAGAGATTGCGGCTCGCTCGTCGACGATCACGTGCGAATGTCCGCGCCATCTGGCCGAACTGGTCATGAAGCTGTCCGCGTTCGAACGCTATAGCGACGAATGCACGTCCCGTTCTGCGCAGGATGCAGCGCTGCACCGCTACCTCGGCGACGTCAGCAACCGGGCCTGTGCGATGGTCGAAGCGGCGCTCGAACGGGTGGCGCGCGAAGAAGGCTGGTTCGCCGCGGCGCGCACGACGGCGGTGACCGAAGATTCGACTGCAGACGGCGAGTAGCGCCACGCGTGGCCGGCAGCGCTGAATCGCAGGCCACTTTTTATGCACGAGCGCGGAGGGTGCGCAATGCAAGACGATGCTGCGACCGACGTGGACGCCGGTGCACCCACGTTGAACGACGAGAAGGGCGCGTACCTTGCCGCGCTCCTCAAACGTATTTCAAAGCGCGACGATGCCGCGTTCGAGGCGCTGTACCGGGCGTCGGCGGCTTCGTTGTTCGGCCTGGCGATACGCGTCACGCGCACGAGCGAAGCTGCGGAGGAAGTGTTGCAGGACGGCTTCATCAAGATCTGGCGCTTCGCCGGTTCTTACGATCCGGACAAGTCGTCGCCTACCACGTGGATGTCCACCATCGTCAGGAATCAGGCGCTCGATTATCTGCGGCGCAATCCGTATTCAGGCGTGTACGTCGAAGAACTCGACGAGCGGGTCGCCACGGGCGACGCGGATACCGACATGGCGCATCAAGTTTCCGTGGACGCCGAGCGGCTGGCGGCCTACATCGGTCGATTGACGCCGGTTCAACGGCAGGCGATCGCGCTGGCTTATTTCCGTGGGCAGTCGCAGTCGGAAATTGCGCACACGTTGAATGCGCCGATCGGCACGGTCAAAACATGGATCAGCCGCGGACTCGAATCGCTGCGAGCGATGGTCGAAGCGCGACATACACCACATCACGGCGGACTGTACTGATGGATCGAACGTGCGGCGCCAGCGGCTGGTGTGCCGCGCATTTCACGTTAGCAGAAGAAGTGCTGTGCGTCTCCCGCGCTTGAACCGTGCTCGCCGTATTGCGCAGCCTCCGAACGAATTGCCGTTCGCACAGAGCAGTCCTGAAACCGGCCCCATGCAAAGCACAAAGCACAGACTCTCCACACGTCGCGGCGACAGCGCCACGGCTGGACTGTATTTCGTGGTCGGGCAAATCGGCTGGTTTGTCTGCGTGCTAGGCGCTGCACATTCGCAAGCCTGGCTCGGTATGCTGTTTGCCGCGCTGGCGGTCGCGTGGCACCTGCTGCGCGTGGCCGATGCGCGGCGCGAAGCGCGTCTGCTCGTCGTAACCGTCAGTATCGGCATGATCTGGGAAAGCTTGCTGGTTTATTCAGGATTGCTTGCTTATCCGAGCGGTACGTTTATCGCGGGCGTCGCGCCGTACTGGCTGGGCGCACTGTGGGCGCTCTTTGCGATCCAGTTCAATACGGTGTATGGATGGCTGCACGGACGACCGTTGCTGGCCGCGTTGCTCGGCGCGCTTGCCGGGCCGTTGTCGTTCCGCGCGGGCGCCGCGCTCGGCGCCGTGCGTTTCATCCAGCCGCTTGCCGCGTGGACTGTGCTGGCGCTCGGATGGTGCGTGATGCTGCCTTCGCTGCTGTGGCTCGCGCGTCGCTGGGATGGCGTTTCAGCGGGCCGCTGACCTGCTTTCGCGCGACAGTCCGTGGCGACGACTGGGGCGCGGAACAGCACTTGCTGCTCCGTCGTTTCATTGACCCCAGATGGAGCTTCTCCGCATGAAACCTTATATCGTTGCCCACATGATGTCGTCGCTCGACGGTCGTAGTCTCACCGATGGCTGGCATCTGGACTTCGCCACCGACCTGTACGAAGACACCGCAGCGAAATTCGAAGCGAACGGCTGGGTGTGCGGCCGTGTGACCATGCAGGAAATATCGCATGGCGATGACTATCCGAAGGGACTCGCGAAGGGCACCGTGCCGCGCACGAACCATTTCGTCGAACGCAACGCGCAGCAGTACGCGATTTCGATCGATCCGCAAGGCAAAGTGGCGTGGAAGAGCAATACGGCGCTCAAATCGCATGTGATCGAAGTGCTGACCGAGCAGGTGCCTGACGACTACCTCGCTTACCTGCAATCGATCGGCGTGTCGTATGTATTCGGCGGCGCGAGCGAACTGGATCTCGACAAGGTCGTGCCAACCCTCGCCACCGAACTCGGCGTGAAAAAGCTGATCGTGGAAGGCGGCTCGCACGTGAGCGGCGCGTTCGTGAATGCCGGTCTCGTCGATGAAGTCAGCGTGTTGATCCTGCCGCTCGTCGATGGGCGCAGCGAACATCCATCGTCGTTCGAAGTAGCAATGGACAAGTGGCACGCACCCGCATATTTGAAGCTCACGTCAGTCGAGAAACTCGAGCACGACGCGCTCTGGCTGCGTTACACGAAAGCGCAGCAGGTGGTATAGGGCACGCTGCGGCGAATGGCTGATGCGCAGGTTGCGCCGGATGGATGCTGCATCATTTCAAGGCGAGCTTGATGATGCAGCACAGGACAAAAATAAGCAGGACGGCGGCGACCGCCAGGTTCAACGGGTAGCGCATCATTCACCACGCACAGGCGTTTCAATGCTTCTATCCTAATCACCTGACGGAAGATGAGAAGTGGGCAGTGACGTGGCAATGTGGGACAGCTAACGCATGGCGTTGAACGGCTGCCTCGCGCGTTGACGGCAGCGCTTCCAACCGGAAAGAATTCGCTTGTCGGCATGCATGAATGACCGCTTCGTGTCAGCTTATCAGCGGCATGCCGGTTCGACGCGCCTGGCTGGCGCGTCGAACCAGGCGCGCTCGCCTGGCGCGCCCCGACTCGCGCTTCCCCAGTCTCGCGAAGGCAGGTGTCATTGCGGCTGAGGCGGCGACATCCCGCGAGGCACGCCGTGCGACGCCTTACTGGCTGCGGCAAGATCTTCCGAGAGGCTCGTGCGCAGCGTCGCGATTGCCTGTTCCGGGTTTGCCGGCCTCAGTTGCTCGCGCGCGAGCGAGTCGTACACGTAATGGCGCAGCATCGGGTTCTCCGTGTTGCTGAGCACCTCGTGATAGACAGCGACGATTTCGCTCTCGTGGCCGCTCATCGCATACAACCGTCGCAATTGTTCAAGATCGTTGATGACCGCGAAATCCGGACCCATCGGCCCCATGTGACCCATGGGACCATGCGGCGGCGGCCCGTCGCCAGGCTGCGGTTCGCCGTGTGCCTGTTCCGGCGCGGGCGGTGGCGGCGCGTCCTGCGCGAGCGCGGCGGATGCGGCAATCGTCAACGTCGCGGCAACCACTGCGCGCAGCATTCCTTTTTTCATGATTCGCTCCCCTCAAAAACGTTACCGACGCGACAATGCGGCGGCGCATGAGCAACGATAGTCCACATGGCGAAGCGTAGGGTTACTGAAGCCGTGCGGTAACTTACCGGGCCTTGCACGTCGGCGTCCGAGCCAGGGGTGCGCCCGCTGGCGCAATGCTGCGCGATGGCGCATGATGCAGTCGATGCACCGTTTCACGCACAGCCAGCAAGGCTGTGCCGTGTCCGGCGCATGCGACGCCGCGCATGCCACAGTCGAAAGGTTGCACCGACGCTGCCGTGCCGGCGAGTCATCAACCGTGAAGGAGGATTTCGCATGGACCGACCTGACGCCGCCAATCCGTTTGGCGATTTCACCAAAATGCTGGAGCAGTTCAAGCTCCCTGGCTTCGATGTACCCGCCATCATGGAAGCACGGCGCAAGGACGTGGAAGCACTGGTTCAGGCGAATCAGACGGCTTTCCAGGGCATGCAGTCACTCGCCCAGAAACAGGCGGAGATGCTTCGCACGACGCTAGGCGAACTTCAATCGCTGACGGGTCAGCTATCGGCCGGCGGCGCCGCGCCATCGGCAAAAACGGCGGAGCTCATCCAGCAGAGCCTGCACAAGTCGCTGGCCGACATGCAACAACTCGCGCAAGCGGCATATCAGACGCAGGCGGAGTCCTATGCGGTGATCGCCAAACGCATAGAAGAGAATGTGCAGGAGTTGAGGTCACTGTTGCAGCAGCAGAAAAAGTAAGCGGCGAGCCTCGGCGATTCAGACGCCGTGCGTCGAGGAGTCGAGCGAACTGCGACGGATTGCTTCTACACCAATGCCGCGAATGACACGCAGTCGTTCGCGGCATTTTCTCAGGCCAGTGGCTGCCGCCGTGCTTGTCTGCTCAGAGAAAGCATTGTGCGCTGTGTGGTCAGACGAAAGCGCCGCGAGCGCCGGTTTTGTTAAGCAAACTCTTACAAGTTTCGTCTCCAAATTTTTCGGTGCGATCTTTTTCGCACTTGCCCTGTCATTTGCCCGCTCCGTCTGCTTAAAACGGCATGCCCGGGCGGAAAACGTGCGAATGCACCACGCCCCGGACGTCCCGTCCCCCATTTTCAAACGCCCTCGAACGACGCCGCCCGGCTCGCCCCTCTGGCTCGACCGGAAAACGATTGCAGCGGCACGCTCCGCCGTCTAAAGTTTCGCGCCGCCACTCCGTAGACGCATTCACGCAGCCCCACTGGTTCGAGTGACACTCGAACGCCAGTCAGGCCTGCGCCCCTGAATTCCGCTCGTGAGTGGGGCATCCGACCCGGTCACGAGTGTTCACCTCGAAGGACACCCTCTTGAAACCAATGCTCATGACAGGCATTGCTCGCGCAATGCTCGGGGCGGGCTGCGCGCTATCGTTTGTAACGCTTTCCGCGCATGCCACGCTTGGCCAGAACGTCAGTACCGTCGCGAGCGATCAGACGAACCTGCATGCCGTTGCTCACACAACGACTTCTCAGCGCGCGTATTCGGTTCATGCAATCACGATGCCGTCGGGCACCGTGGTGCGCGAGTACGTGGCGGCGGGCGGCACGGTGTTCGGCGTCGCATGGGACGGCCCCACGCTGCCCGATCTTAAAGCCATGCTGGGCGCTGCGTTCGACACTTACGTTGCGGCCACCGCCACGCGTCGCGGCACGCCACTCGCGGTGTCCAACAGCGATCTGGTGGTGTTCTCCGGCGGCCATCTGCGCGCGTTCTCCGGTTATGCCTACTTGCCGCAAGCGGTGCCCGCGGGCGTCGACGTCGGCGTCATTCAATAACGGAGCCAGCATGCGCAACCCGTCCTGGTTCATGACCCTTGTCGGCGCGACACTGCTCGCGCTTGTCGTCACTGCTTGCGGCGGCGGAGGCGGCTCCGGCGGTTCGTCGAGCGCGAGCGCGTCGGCGAGCGGCTCGACCTCACCGACCGTCACCAACACCACGCCTTCACCGCAGCTCGTCGCCGCTAACGCAGTCCGCGTGACGGTGGATTCCGGCGTGAGCAACGTGCCCAACATGCCATTCGTGAGTATCACGATCTGCGTGCCTGGCACCGCCGCATGCCAGACCATCGATCACGTTCTGGTGGATACCGGTTCGTGGGGCGTGCGTATCTTCGCGTCGCAGTTGCCGGCTTCGGTGTCGCTGCCGCAGCAGAAGGACGCGTCGGGCAATCTCGTCGCCGAATGCATGCAATTCTTCGACGGTTATACGTGGGGCCCGGTGAGGCTCGCCGACGTGCAGATTGCCGGCGAAAAGGCCGCGTCGCTGCCCGTTCAGGTCATCGATCCGGGCTATGCAACGCTGCCGTCGGATTGCGCGAGTTTCGGCGCGTCGCGCAACGCGCCGTCCGCGTTGCAGGCTAACGGCATTCTCGGCATCGGCGTGTTCAAGCACGACTGCGGCGCGAACTGCGTGAACCAGGCCGTCGTCGGCACATACTACGGCTGCAATGGCGCGGCATGCAGCGCGATCCCGCTCGCCGAAGACCTGCAGGTCGCCAACCCGATTCCATATTTCGCCACCGACAACAATGGTTCGATGCTGACACTGCCCGCCGTGTCGGGCGGCGCGCAATCGGTCACTGGGCAACTAGTGTTCGGCATCGGCACGCAGAGCAACAACGCGCTCGGCAGTGCGCAGGTGATCGGCGTGAGCCCGTCGAATGGCACGTTCACGACCGTGCAGAACGGCACGACCTATTCGCGCAGTATCCTCGACAGCGGTTCGACCGGCCTGTTCTTCAGGACAAGTGCGCTGCCGGTCTGCGCGAGTCCGAACAACGCGTATTACTGTCCGGCCTCGACGCAGCAGTTGAGCGCCATGGTGCAAGGCGTGAATGGCGTCACGGGCGCGGTGAATTTCAGCGTTGGCAACGCGACGGCGATCGCGCAGACATACGGCAGCGATTCCGCACTGCCGTTGCTTGCGGGGCCGGCGTTCGTGACGTCGTCGATCTTTGACTGGGGCTTGCCGTTCTTCTACGGCCGCAATGTGTATGCGGCGGTCGAACAGCAGGCGACACCGGGGGGCACGGGGCCCTACGTCGCGTACTGAGGACTGAGGACTGAGGACTGAGGACTGAGGGCCTGAGGCCTGTCGCCGGGTCGCGCGCCGACGCTTGCCGGGAAAAAGAAAGCCCGCCGCCGGTCGCGATCCGGCGGCGGACGTTTCTGTCACATCGCAGACGGCCGAACGCTCATTGAGGCGCAGGCGTCGGTGCTGCAGGCTCGCGCGCGGCTTGCGGTGCGCTCGCTTCGGCGGCCGCCGGCGCCTGGTCCGCCATATGCGGCTCCTGAGGCGTTTGTGTGGTCGGCGGCGCCTGCGAAACCTGACTGGACTGCGACGTCACGGCTTGCGCGTTGGCTGGCTCCGTCGCGGGCGCGTCGGCGGCGCTTTCGATAGCTGGCGCGCCACCCGTCGCCGGCGGCTGAACGTCTGCCGGCGCAGGCGCCTGCGCTGTCGCATCGACAGGAGCAGGCGTGGCCTGTTCGAGACCGGCCTGCCCCGGCGTCGCCGTTTCGCGCGGTTGTGATTTGTCGCCGGTTTCCGCGATCACGCGATGCACGAAGCGCAGTTTCTCCACTACCGGCGCGGCGAGCGTGAACGGATAACCGTCTGCCATGCCCAGACTGCGGTTCAGGCTGTTCAGCGCATATGTGAGCGGAAACCAGCGCTTCATCAGGTTATCGAAACTCGCGTCTTCCACCGGCGTGCGGTCGGTCAGTGTCGGCTCGCTGGGATCGTCCGGCATCAGCGCAACGCCATACGCGGTCGCCGTATCGAGCACGTCGACGATCAGCATGTAGTGCGCCCACGTTTCCGCCCAGTCTTCCCATGGATGCATGGTCGCGTAGGCGCTGATATACGAACTCTGCCAATCCGCCGGCGCGCCGTTCGCGTAATGCGTCTTCAACGCTTCCCCATAGTCGAGGGTCTCGTCGCCGAACAGCTTGCGGAACGGTTCGAGCCAGCGCGGATTGTCCTCCACCAGCTGACTGAAGTAGTAGTGCCCGGTTTCGTGGCGGAAGTGGCCGAGCAACGTGCGGTAGGGCTCGCCCATTGCGGTGCGCACTTTCTCGCGATGCGCGTCGTCGGCTTCGGCAATGTTCAGCGTGATCAGCCCGTTGTCGTGGCCGGTCATCACGCGCGCGCCGTCGCCGCCGTCTTCGAGAAATTCGAACGCAAGGCCGTGCTCCGGGTCCGTTTGGCGCGACTTCACGTCGAGTCCGAGCTCGGCAAGCGTGTAAAGTAGGCGCCGCTTCGCCATTTCGAGCCTGTACCAGTAGAGCCGGTTGTCCGGCTCGCTCAGGTTCGGGATCGTGCGGGTCAGCTGGCAGGCGCGGCACAGCACGTCTGGTGAATCCGCCGGAATCATCCAGTTGCAGACGTTCTCGACTGCATAGTTGTGGCACTGGCGAAACAGCGCACCTTCGACGGCGGGATGCAGGCTGCGCCAGCGGCCTTCGCCGGCATCCTCGAAGGCGCTGATTTCGGCCACTTCGGGCACGTAGCCGAGCAGTGACTCGCAACGTTCGCAGCGAACGTTCTCGTAGAACACAAGCTGCGAGCAGCTATTGCAGTGGAAGCTTTTCATCGGGCCAACCTGACAGGATAAAGGTCGTTCTGGAAAGAAGAGGGGAGCACAAGGCGAACAGCCGACGCAAGCCGCATGCCGCATTGGACTGACGTCACTGATTTAACGCACGTTACGTGCATGATCGTGCACGCACGTTGCGCCGCATTGGTGCGTGACCGTAAAAATGGCGTGAGAGGAAGCCGCTCTTCGATTGACCGGACGACCGGCAGGCGTCGCACGTGGTGCCGCTGGCGGCGCTCCGGGCGGTCGGCGTGATGCACGCAGTTTTCAGATCAACGGCATAAAGCTTGCTTTCACGCGGGCTGCCATCCTTTGTCCAGGAGTCCGTGTGTCCATACGCGTTGCGTTGAATCACGTCACACATTACCGCTACGACAGGCTGGTTGCGCTGTCCCCCCAGGTCGTGCGTCTGAGGCCTGCGCCGCATTGCCGGACCCCGATCCTCGCCTATTCGATGAGAGTCGAGCCGGCGGACCACTTTATCAACTGGCAGCAGGACGCATTCGCCAACTACCAGGCGCGGCTCGTCTTTCCGCACAAGACACGCGAATTCAAGGTGACCGTGGACCTGGTCGCCGAGATGGCCGTCTACAACCCGTTCGACTTCTTTCTGGAGCCGTCGGCAGAGACGTTTCCGTTCGAGTATTCACCTGGCCTCGCGGAAGAACTCGCGCCGTACCGCATCAAGCGTCCCATGACGCCGCGCTTTGCCGAGTTCGTTGCGAGTATCGACCGCACGCCGGCGCCTACCGCCAACTTTCTTGTCGCCTTGAACCAGCGGCTGCAGCGCGAGATTCGCTACCTGATCCGCATGGAGCCTGGCGTGCAGACGCCCGAGGAAACGCTCGAAGCGGCCGCGGGTTCATGCCGCGATTCCGGCTGGCTGCTGGTCGAGACGTTGCGGCAACTGGGACTGGCGGCCCGTTTCGTGTCGGGGTATCTGCTGCAACTTGCGCCCGACGTCAAATCGATCGACGGCCCGAGCGGCACGGAAGTCGATTTCACCGATCTGCACGCGTGGTGTGAAGTCTATCTGCCGGGCGCAGGGTGGATCGGGCTCGACCCGACCTCCGGCCTGCTCGCCGGTGAAGGCCATATTCCGGTTGCCTGCACGCCTGAGCCAGGCAGCGCGGCGCCGATTTCCGGCGCGGTCGACGAATCCGAGGTGGAGTTCGAGCACACCATGTCGATCCAGCGCGTGCTGGAGACGCCTCGCGTGACGAGGCCATACACCGAAGAGGTATGGCGCGATGTGCTGGCCATGGGTGCGCAGGTCGACCGGCAACTCGCCGACATGGACGTGCGCTTGACGATGGGCGGCGAGCCGACCTTCGTCGCGCAGCGCGACCGCGACGCGGCCGAGTGGAACACCGACGCACTCGGACCCACCAAGCGCGGCTATGCGGTCGCACTGATGGACAAGCTGCGCTCGCGCTACGGCGCGAATGGCTTCCTGCATATCGGCCAGGGCAAGTGGTATCCGGGCGAGCAACTGCCGCGCTGGGCGATGTCGCTTTACTGGCGCGCCGACGGCGAGCCGTGCTGGCGCGACCCCGCGCTCTTCGCCGACGAACGGGAACCGGGCACCTATACGGCCGAAGACGCGAGGCGCTTCCTGGCGCATCTGGCGAGCAAGCTCGCGATTGACAGTGACTGCATCCAGGCCGGCTTCGAGGATGTCTGGTATTACCTGTGGCGCGAGCGCCGGCTGCCGGTCAACGTCGACCCGTTCGACGCGCGTCTGGACGACGAACTCGAACGCGTGCGCCTGCGCCGTGTGTTCGACGCGGGCCTCACCAGCGCGACCGGCTATGTGTTGCCGCTCGCACGCGATCGCGATGCGCCGCACGACGCGCCGAAGTGGGTCACCGGGCACTGGTTCCTGCGCGACGAGCGCATGTATCTGATTCCCGGCGATTCGCCGATGGGCTACCGGCTGCCGCTCGACTCGCTGCCGTGGGTGTCGAAGACGGACTATCCGTACCAGCACGCGCACGATCCGTTCGCGCCGCCCGTGCCGCTGCGCTCCGCAGCGCACTTGCGCATGCAGTATGAAGGCGACGGGCGCCGCACACTGAGTCCGGGCGACGCGCGGCACGCAGCGGCGTACTCGTCCTGCGCAGCGGATTTATTGAGCGGGATGCCGGGCAGCACGATGCTCGCGTTCGCGCCGCAGTCCGGCGTTCCCACAGCGCCCGCGCGGGGCACATCGTCGAAAGAAACGATTCGTACGGCGATCTGCGTGGAGGCGCGCGACCCGAAGCGCGCAGCCGGCCCGAAGGCCGAGACCGACGGGTTCGGCAGCGGCCGCTCGCTGTTGCATGTGTTCATGCCGCCGCTCACCGAACTCGACGACTATCTCGACCTGCTTGCCGCGATCGAAGCCACCGCCGCCGAACTGCAGATGAAGGTCGTGCTGGAAGGCTATCCGCCGCCACGCGATGCGCGCCTGAAGTTGCTGCAGGTGACGCCCGACCCCGGCGTGATCGAAGTGAACATTCACCCGGCCGCGAACTGGCATCAACTGGTCGATCACACCGAGTACCTGTATCAGGCGGCAACGGAGAGCTATCTCAGCAGTGAGAAGTTCATGACCGATGGCCGGCACACCGGCACCGGCGGTGGCAATCACCTCGTGCTCGGTGGCGCAACGCCAGCGGACAGTCCGTTCCTGCGCCGCCCGGATCTGCTTGCGAGCCTGATCGCTTACTGGCACAACCATCCGTCGCTGTCGTATCTGTTTTCCGGGTTGTTCATCGGACCGACCAGCCAGGCGCCGCGTATCGACGAGGCGCGCAATGACCAGGTGTATGAACTGGAAGTAGCGTTGCGCGAGTTGCAACGTCAGATCGATCTGCTCGGCGGGCGCGAAAGCGCAAGCCTGCCCGCGTGGATGATCGACCGCTCGTTGCGCAACATTCTGATCGACGTGACGGGCAACACGCACCGCGCGGAATTCTGCATCGACAAACTGTATTCGCCCGATGGCCCGACCGGCCGCCTGGGCCTGCTGGAGTTGCGCGGTTTCGAAATGCCGCCGCACGCGCGCATGAGTCTCGTGCAGCAATTGCTGTTGCGCGCGCTGGTGGCGCGCTTCTGGCACACGCCGTACACGCAGCGGCTCACGCGCTGGGGCACTGAACTGCACGACCGCTTCCTGCTCGGCACGTTCGTGAAGATGGACTTCGACGATGTGATCGACGACCTGAAACGCGCGGGCTTCGCGTTCGAGCGGAGCTGGTTCGCACCGCACTTCGAATTCCGTTTTCCGCTGGTCGGCGAGACCACCGTGAGCGGCGTGTCGCTGACCATCCGCAATGCGCTCGAACCGTGGCATGTGATGGGCGAGGAGGGCTCGGCGGGCGGCACGGTGCGGTATGTGGATTCGTCGGTGGAGCGGCTGGAAGTGCGTGCGCTCGGACTGAACGAAAACCGCCATGTGCTGACCGTCAACGGGGTGCCGGTGCCGTTGCAGCCTACGGGCCGTGTCAGCGAGTATGTGGCCGGTGTACGCTTTCGCGCATGGTCGCAGCCCTCGGCGCTGCACCCAACTATCGGCGTGGACGCGCCGCTCACGTTCGACCTCGTGGATACGTGGACCGGGCGCTCGGTCGGCGGATGCCAGTATCATGTCGCACATCCGGGCGGCCGCAACTACCAGACCTTCCCGGTCAATGCCTACGAGGCGGAAAGCCGGCGGCGCGCGCGCTTCTTCGCGTCGGGTCACACGCCGGGGCCGCTCACGGTCGACATGCCGCAGCGCAGTCTCGAGTTTCCGTTCACGCTCGATCTGCGCTACTGGTAAATGTAAATCCGCACCCACTGAAACCACACGACATTGGCCTTCCAGTCTACTTTTCCCTTCGAGACGTCCGCGGCGCGTGCGGACGCCTCGTCGCTGTTGCGGCTCTTGCCCGCTTACGAGGGGCACTGGGACGAGTTGCGCGACGCCTCGGGCGCCCTGCGCGAACCGTGGCGCCAATTCTTCGAGCGCCTCGGCGAAGACGGCGTGGCGCGTCTGGAAGACCATATCGCGTCGGTTGCACAGCAGATCCGCGATAACGACATCAGCTACAACGTCTATGCGGACAACGGCGAATCGCGGCCGTGGGCGCTCGACCTGTTGCCGTTTCTGGTTAGCGAAGACGAGTGGGCGGACATCGAGCGCGGCGTCATGCAGCGCGCGCAACTGCTCAACGCGATCGTCGCGGATATCTATGGGCCGCAAACGCTGCTGTCGCGCGGGCAATTGCCGCCTGCGCTGGTGTTCGGCCATCCCGGCTATCTGCGTTCCGTGAAGGGCTTCACACCGGCAGGCGGTCAGTTTCTGCAGGTAGTCGCAGTCGACCTTGCGCGTACCCCCGCCGGCGACTGGACCGTGATTGCGCATCGCACGGAAGCGCCGTCCGGCCTCGGCTATGCGCTCGAAAACCGGTTGATCGTCTCCTCGCTGTTCGCCGATCCGTTTCGCGCGATGCGCGTGAGCCGTCTTGCACCGACTTATTCGCAACTGATCGCGACGCTCGTGCAGTCGGCACAATCGACGATGCAGCACGACCACGCAGGCGCCGAAAGCTCGCCGCATATCGCATTGCTCACGCCGGGGCCGTTCAACGAAACGTATTTCGAGCACGTGTTTCTTGCGCGCTATCTCGGCGTTACGCTGGTAGAAGGCAAAGACCTCACCGTGCGTGACGACAAGCTCTATCTGAAGACGCTCGCCGGTTTGGAACGCGTGCACGTGGTCCTGCGCCGTCTGGACGACGCGTTCTGCGATCCCGTCGAGTTGCGGGCCGATTCGTCGATTGGCGTGCCCGGTTTGTTGCAGGTGATGCGCGCCGGTAATGTGATCGTGTCGAACGTGCCCGGCTCGGGCTTTGTCGAATCGCCGGCGTTGCACGGGTTCTTGCCGGGCATCGCCGACGTGCTGCTCGGCGAGGACCTCGTTTTGCCGAGCGTGCCGACCTGGTGGTGCGGAGAGAAAGCGGCGCGCGAGCATGCATTTGCGCGTATGGACGAAGCGTTCATCGTGCCGACATGGCCGGTTGCAGCGCGCGATGCGCCGCCCGGCGTCGAGCAGGGGCGGCAGAAGTTGTCCACGTGGCGCGCGCGTATCGAGGCGATGCCGGACGCCTACACGATCCAGCGGCCGCAGCGTTTTTCATGCACGCCGCGTTACGAGGCGGGCACCGTGGGCCGTCGCCCGTCGGTGCTACGCGTGTATGCGATCGCCGACTTCAACGGCGGCTGGCACGTCATGCCCGGCGGCTTCACGCGGATGGCCGCCGAGCGGCAAACAACCGTGTCGATGCAATACGGTGGCAGTAGCGTGGACACGTGGGTGCTGTCCAGTCAGCCGACTTCGACCTTTACGCTGCTGCCTTCGCCGATCCAGCCGGCCGACCTCGCGCGCAAACATCGCACCGTGTCGAGCCGCGCGGCGGAGAACCTCTTCTGGGCCGGACGGTATGGTGAACGTGCAGAAAATAACGTGCGCCTGCTGCGGCTGATTCTCGGTTCGCTGGAAGGCAATGACGCCGACGCAATGTTTCCAACGCTCGTGGAACTCGCGTTGCATTGCGGCCTCGTGCAATACGGCGATCTGTATTCGCCGACCTCGCCGCAGGCATTCGAGCGCGCGCTCGTTGCCAATCTGGGCGAGACGACCGGCGCGGCCAGCATCGGCCAGAACCTGAAGTCTCAGGCGCGCTCGAATGGCGAAGTGCGCGGGCGTCTGTCGAACGATCATTGGCGCACCATTCTGGCGGCACGCAACGATTTTCGCGACGCTCTGCAAATACTGATGCCGGCTCCCGCTGCGGCTTCCGATAGCGCGCCGTTCGGCGAGCGTCACGAACGCTACGACCGTTACGATCGCGTCACGCTGATGAACGCGCTGGAGCGTCTGTCGGTGCAGCTGTCGGCTATCAGCGGTGCGCAAGGCGACCGCATGACGCGCGATGAAGCGTGGCGATTGCTCTTCGTCGGCCGGCATATCGAGCGCGTGTCGGCCATGACGTCATTTCTTCGCGTCGTTGCCGACAAGGGGCAACTCGCCACGCCGGCGGGTTTCGATCTGCTGCTACAACTTTTCGACACCACGTTGACGTACCGCTCGCTTTATCCGGGCCGTTTCGAAGTGCCCGCGCTCCTCGATCTGCTGGTGGTCGAGCCGGATAATCCGCGCGCCATTTACGGCGTGTATGAGCGCTTGCGCAAGAAGCTCGATGAAATCGCGGTGGCGGCAGGCAGCATGCGGCACCGGCCGTTCGCGGAACTGATGGCGCCGGCCGCCTCGCTGGCGACGCTCGAATCGCTCTGCGAAGTCGATGAAGACGGTGTGCATGCCAATCTGATTGCCGTGTGCGACCAGATCAACGGCTTCGTCGGCGCGGCCGCGCATGAAATCAGCGCGCGCTATTTCAGTCACGCGAGTACGGTGGCGTCCCAGGTGTGGTCATGAAAAACGTGTCTACTGTGCTGTCCGTTTCGCATCGCACGACATACCGCTATTCCACGTATGTAGAGACAGCGCAGCATCTCGCGACGATCCGACCGATCGCATGTTCATGGCAGCGTGTGATTTCGCACAGCGAAAGCATCGAGCCGACGCCTTCCTACATGAACAGCCGCGTGGATACGTTCGGTAACGACGTGCTGTACTTCGCGCTCGACGCGCCGCACGAACGGCTGCAACTCATCAGCGAAACCACGGTGGCGCTCACGCCGCGCTGGACTCAGCTCGACCCCGAAGCAACGCCCCGATGGGAAGACGTGGCGGATGCGCTGCGTTTCCGTGCCACCGGCGAGTTCAGGCCCGAAGTCGAGTTCTGCTTCGCGTCGCCGAACATCGTGCCACGTCCTTCGCTGCGCGAATACGCGTTGCCGAGCTTTACACCGGGCATGCCGGTCGCGGCAGGCGCGATCGACCTGATGCATCGCATCCATGAGGACTTTGCCTACAGGCCTTCGTCGACGATGTTCGATACCCCGGCCGAGCGCGCGTTCGAACTGAAAAGCGGCGTCTGCCAGGATTTTGCGCAGGTGATGATCGGCTGTCTGCGCGCGCTAGGTTTGCCGGCGCGTTACGTGAGCGGCTATTTGCGCAATGATCCGCCGCCGGGTCAGCCGCGCCTGATCGGCGCGGACGCCTCGCATGCGTGGGTCTCCGTGTTTTGCCCCGGCAGCGGCTGGATCGATCTCGATCCAACCAACGACGTGCTCGCGGACATGGATCACGTGACGCTTGCCATCGGCCGCGATTACAGCGACGTATCGCTGCTGCGCGGGATGATTCTCGGCGGCGGCGCGCACCGCGTCGAAGTCGGTGTAACGGTGCTGCCGCTGTAGCCCCATTCATTTGCGCCCGACACAGGCGCTCTTCCGAGCACACCAACTTGTCAACCCGCCCGCTCCGGCAGTGGGCCGTCCATTCATAGCGGGTCGGGGAAAACCCTTGCGGTTCATTCCCAACGAGCGGGAATCCGATTTTTGAAATCTGAGAACCTTCTGGCATTCTGAATGCGTGTCGAATAGCGAGCAGGTACTGCGATCGTGAATGCGCAACAGGGGGTGACCGGAGCCGAACGGGTTCTGCTGGTGCTGGCCGCACTCGCAAGTCATGGCAAGGCGATGTCAGTCAAGGATCTGCTCGCCGTCACCGGACTGGCGCAGAGCACGTTGTACCGTCAGATTGCATTGCTCAAACGCTGGGGCTTCGTCGCCGAGAACGCGGGATATTACGCGCCGGGTCCAATCAGTCTGCAACTCGCGCTTGGTTTCGACGTGAATTCGCTGCTCGTGGAAGCGAGCCGCAGCGAAATGCAGCAACTCGCCCGGACGTCGCAGGAAAGCATTGGCCTCGTCGTCGCGGTCAAGCATCAGGTGATGTGTCTGGAGATGGTGGATAGTCAGCACTCTTTACGCTGCTCGTTCGAGAAAGGGCGCGCGGTGCCGCTAAAGGCGGGCGCGTCGGCGAAATCGCTGCTGGCATTCATGGCCGACAAGGCGCGCTCCGAGGTGCTCGATAGCGTGTTCGACCACGACCCGGCTGGCCGCGCCGCGATGGAAACCGAACTCGAACGCATTCGCGCGCAAGGCTATGCGGTGAGCGACAGCGAAGTGGATCCCGGCGTGTGGGGCGTCAGCGCGCCTATCTTTCATCGCGCGGGCCGCAGCGGCGGCAGTAGCGCGTCGATCACGCTGATGGCGCCCTCCACGCGCGCCGTGGGCCGCGAGACCCAACATATCGACGCGACGCTACGCACGGCACGCGCGATTTCCGAGCATATGCAAACCGACTGATCGCAACATGCTTTCCACGATCAATAAACGATATGGATTCCGAACAGACTTATTTGATCGCGCCAACCGCGCCAACCCTATCACCCCAACGACCGTAACAAGCCGAACCGACCACCCGGAGCCCACACCATGAAGTTACAACGACTGCTGTCCGTTGCCTGCGTCACCGTCGCCGTGACGCTCGGCGGATTTTCCGCCGCAGCCTCCGCGCAAAATGCCGACGTGCTGAACGTCGCGACCGACGCCACATTCCCGCCCATGGAGTTCACCGAAAACGGCGCGCGCACGGGATTCGACGTGGACATCATGAATGCGCTCGCGAAGGCCATGGGCAAACGCGTGCAATGGACCGATATCGACTTCAAGGGGCTGATTCCGGGGCTGATCGCACATCGCTTCGATGCGGCGATCTCCGGCATCTATATCACCGACGAACGCGCGAAAGTGGTCGATTTCACCGACTCGTATTACGCCGGCGGTCTCGTCGTGCTGGTGAAAAGCGATTCGCCCATCAAGTCGGTGACCGATCTGAACGGCAAGAAGGTCTCGGTTCAGGTGGGGACCAAGTCAGTGAATTTCCTGCGCGACAACTACCCGCAAATCAACCGCGTGGAAGTCGAAAAGAATCAGGAGATGTTCGACCTGGTCGGCATCGGCCGCGCGGATGCCGCGGTGACCGGCAAACCGGCTGCGTATCAACTCGTGAAAACGCGCGGCGGTTTCCGCGTGCTCGACAAACCGCTGACCACGGAAGCGTACGGCATTGCGGTGCGCAAGGACGAACCGCAACTGAAGGCTGCGTTCAACACTGCGCTCGCGAAGATCAAGGCCGACGGCACGTATGCAGCCATCGTAAAGAAATGGTTCGGCGCCACCGCGCAATAATGAACTGAGCGAAATCCATGGAACTCGATTTTTCGCCGGTGATTGCCGGTTTGCCCGACATCATGCACGGCGCGCTGGTGACGGTCGAGGTGACCGCGGCGTCGCTCGCGCTGAGTTGCGTGCTGGGCCTTCTGATTGGCATCGGCCGGCTCACCCCGCAGCGGCGCATCGTCTACGGTCTTTGCACGGCTTATCTGACGTTTTTTCGCGGCACGCCGCTGCTCGTGCAACTCTTCCTGTTGTTCTTCGGGCTGCCGCAGTTCGGCATTCTGCTGCCTGCGTTCGTGTGCGGCATGCTCGGCCTCGGTCTGTATTCCGCGGCGTATGTGTCGGAGATCGTGCGCGGGGCAATTCAGTCGGTGGATCGCGGGCAGATGGAAGCGGCGCGGTCGATCGGCATGTCGGCGGGACAGGCAATGCGCGCGATCATTCTGCCGCAGGCCGTGGTGCGGATGATCCCGCCGCTTGGCAACGAGTTCATCGCACTCATCAAGAACTCCGCGCTGGTCTCGCTGCTGACGATCGACGATTTGATGCATGAAGGGCAGAAGATCATTAGCGTGTCATACCGTTCGCTCGAAGTGTATCTGGCTATTGCACTGGTGTATCTGGTATTGACGCAGGCGACCAATTACGCGCTGCATCGTGTGGAGCGCCGTTTGCGTGCAGGAGGAATGGTGCAATGAATACCGTGAGCAAGCCGGAAGAACCGATCGTCAGCATCCGCGGACTGAAGAAATCGTTCGGTACGCATACCGTGCTGAACGGCATCGATTTCGATATTCAGCCGCAACAGGTCGTCGTGGTGATCGGACCCAGCGGCTCCGGCAAAAGTACCTTTTTGCGGTGCTGCAACGGACTGGAACAGGCCGAAGGCGGCACGATCGATATCTGTGGACACCGTCTCGTCGATCAGGGCACGATGCTCGGCGAACGATCGCTGAATACGCTGCGCACCGAAGTCGGCATGGTGTTCCAGTCGTTCAATCTGTTCCCGCATCTGTCGGTACTGCATAACATCACAATAGGTCCGCGGATGTTGCGTGGCGCGAGCAAGGCGCAAGCCGAGGCCGCCGGCATCGCGTTGCTGGAAAAGGTGGGGCTTGCGCACAAGGCGCATGTGATGCCGGCGAGTTTGTCCGGTGGACAGAAACAGCGCGTCGCGATTGCACGTGCACTGGCCATGCAGCCGCGCGTGATGCTGTTCGACGAGCCGACTTCCGCACTCGATCCCGAACTCGTCGGGGAAGTGTTGCAGGTGATGAAACTGCTCGCGAGCGAGGGCATGACGATGGTGGTCGTCACGCATGAAATGGGTTTTGCGAAAGAAGTGGCGGACGTGGTGGTGGTGATGGACGGCGGCGTGATCGTCGAAGCCGGGCCGCCATCCGACATTTTTTCGGCGCCTTCGCAACCGCGCACGCGGGCTTTTCTGCAGGCGGTGCTGTCGCGCGCATGAGAGTTCCATTCGATAACAAGCACTGGGTCGGCCGTTCCGACGAGGGCGAACCCGGCGACACGCGCCGTGTGTTCGACCAGGTCGTCGCGTTCGACGGCTCGTGTGGCCGGGAGCGTGTCGCAACGGGCAACGACATGCCAGTAATCATCGGCTTTGGCTGCGATGAGGGCGTGCGGCGCAATCAGGGGCGCACGGGTGCCGCGCATGCACCGAAAGAGTTGCGGCGCGCGCTGGCGGGCTTGCCGGCCAACGCGGCTATCGCGGCGCTCGCCGATGCGGGCGATGTGGTTTGCGACGACGGCGATCTGGAACGCGCTCAGACCCAGCTGGCTGCACTGGTCGCCGACGTGTTGGCCCATGGCGGCAGGCCTCTGGTTTTTGGCGGCGGCCACGAGGTGGCGTGGGGCACGTATGCCGGGTTTCGCCTTCATCAGGAGCGCGCGGTTGCTGATTTCTCCCGCGCATCGCGCAAGCTGCTCATCATCAACTTCGATGCCCACTTCGATCTGCGTCGCAAGCGTCCCGCAAATTCAGGCACTCCGTTCGATCAGATCGCTGACGATTGCCGCGAGAGCGGCGTGCCGTTCCATTACGTCTGCTTCGGCATCAGCGAGCTGGCCAATACCGCGTCGCTGTTCGCGCGTGCGCATGAACTCAACGTGCGAAGTGTGCTCGATGTCGACATGCAGGAGGCGCAGTTGCCCCATCTCTTGCGTGAACTTGGGCAATTGCTCGACACCGCGGATGACGTCTATCTGACGATCGATCTCGACGTGCTACCGGCCGCCACCGCACCGGGCGTCTCGGCGCCGGCCGCGCTCGGCGTGCCGTTATACGTAGTGGAAGCGATGGTGCGGCGAGTGCGCGCGTCGGGCAAGCTGCGTGTGGCGGATATTGCCGAGTACAACCCGTCGCTCGATCAGGACAAGCGGACGGCGCGAGCCGCGGCGAGACTGGCCTACCGGTTGCTGTGACAGGGTCAATCGAGAATCTCGCCGGGTTTTAGGAAAATTCCAGCGCTATTGCGGTGCGGTCGCATAGGCACGGCGAGCGGCGGTGTCGATAATTCGGTTCGGCAATTAACCAGCAGACGTTGTCTTCGCAAGGTGGCGTGGGCGAAGCGCTCACGCCGGTGCTTTGCCGCCGGCTCGTCCCTTTGGGTGTTTGAACGTCGCGCGCAGACTAAAGAATTTCGGTTGAAATGAGCTTCGGTAAGCCGAGGATATTCCGTCGGACACTAAATGGGTGGGGCCTGATTCCAGGCGTGATCGAAGCATGCGTGGCGCTGAGCGCGCAGGCCCAGACGCCCGCGCCCGGCGCAACTGCTCCAGCGGTCACGCAGGCGCTCATGCAGTTGCGTAGCGATTACCTCGGCAAACGCGACCTGCCGCCAGTCGGGCCGGCTGCCGTTGCCGTCCAGCAGCGGGGCGCGGCGGAGGCAATCGGCAAGGCGCCGCCTACAGTGCAGTCGTTCGAGGCGGGAACATCGCTTCCGGTTAGCGAGGAGCGTCAGTCGGTCAATGCGACTATCGCCACTATCGCCGCAAACGTGGCGACGGCTGATCAGACGGACGGCGCCGCGCGGTTGCAGCTGTATTCGAGCGTGGCGCGGGTGCATGCGCCGCCACGGCCGGCGGTTCTTCTATCGGATATGAAGCGGGAAAAAAACAACCGCCAGTAACGGCAACGAGACCGTATTGAGGCCGCGTTATTGCGGCCGCTTGTTGACCGAAAGCATCGAGCGAGTTTAAAGATTGGCCAAGCTATTCACCGTGGCGAGGCCATGTTTGTAGTTGATGTGTTAGTTAGTTGTATTTATTTTTATTTAAAAAGGTACTAAAAATGCAAAAGATCGATCGCAACGCGCTGGCTCAATCGAACATCGCTGGCGGCTGCTGCAAGTGCTGCTGCGCACCGGCATCGAAGCCGGTTACTTCCGCCGCAGCGACGCCCGCCAAGGCTGTCGTCAAGGCATAAGCGGCAACGCCGCAGCGCCATAACGACGGGTTGAAAGCCCGCCGTTGATTCCGCGAAGCCTTGTACCCCTAAAGTCGGGCTTCGCGTTCAGGTGACGCGAGCATCGCACAAGCAGCCCGCATCACTTTCGAAGGATCAGGCATGGGCTTATCCCGAGCGTTTCGCGCCGTTGCTTACGCGATCAGGCGCACCCGTGGCCGGATGTTTGGCGCTCTTATCGCCCGTGTGCCACTGCGCGCCATAGAACCGCTCGCTATTGTCATGTGGTGCGTGCGCAGTCTGTACGACGCGAAGACGCGCTCGAGCGGTCTGGAGCGGCGGGAAGTGGGGCGTGAAGTATTAAAGCTCGGCGAGCTTCGCAACTGGAGCGTGCTGCCCGGCAGAACGCTCGAACACTTGTTGGACCAACGCCTCCACTTTGGCCGGCAGCGCGACCGCGCGGAAGCACTGCCTGATCTCCAGCGCGCCGCAAGCGTGCTTGCGCGAACCATCAACGAGATGAGGGCCGACACACCGGGGCGGCCGGTCGTCGTTTCACCGTTTCATTATGTATCTCAGTACGCGAACATTAGTGTGGTCGATGAATTACGCAAGCAACTGGGGCTTGCATCGATCGGCGTGGTGTCGGGTGTGCCGCGGGATATCTATGGCAGCGACGAGGCACTGATTCCGAATATCGAGATTTTGCATACCTACAGCGAGACGAACCGCACCGGCCTTGGGCTGCGCGCCGCGCGCTCGCTTAGGCGTCATGGCGTCGTCGTGCTTTTTGCCGATGCGCCGCCCTTCGCGCTGAGTGGATATCCGATGGAGACGGTCGGCGTGTCTATTTTCGGGCGGCCAGCGCGCATTCACAACGGCGTGTTTCGGATGGGCGCGCCGCTCGATGCGGTCATGCTGCCGTTCTATCTGCGCTTTGAAAACGGGCGCTTCAGCGCAGTGGTTCTTGATCCGATTGAACTGGCGGCGAGCAACGCGCCGCAACGCGTTGCAGCCTGCATCGAGCACGCGCTGATGGACAACTATGCGCGCTCATTGATCGCCGGACATCCGTCCATGTACGCGTTTTCACCAAGCCGCTGACCACGGGAACGCGGACACACAGCCGACGCAAAAATGGACGTTGCAGGACCGCATCACTAAAACGAACGACGCCGCAAGAGAGTCATGGAACCCACCAGCATTCCGCAGTTCAGGGACGTTTCCTGGCGATGGATCACTTACGCCGCATCGACGATCGTCGTCGTCGCGATTGGATTTGGATTTTTTCACGAGGTCGAGCTCAAGCAGGACGTGCAATGCGAAATCGTCTCGCCGGCCGAAGTAAAAATAGGGGGCTTCACGGGCCTCGTGACTTCGGTGTACGTGCATCCTTCGGAACATGTTGCTGCCGGAGCAAGGTTGTTCAGCGTGCAGCGTGACTTATCGCTAGCAAGCGACGGCCGCCCGCGCCGCGCATTCGACCTGCAAATGCGCGACGAACAGCTACGCGCAGCAGACGAGCAGTACGTGCAACGCAATGCGCAGCTGAAAGCCCAGCGCGATGCTTCGGTTTTGACCTGGTCGTCCCGCAAGGCGGAACTCGCGGCGCTCGACGAGCAGATCGCGCAGAATCGCCAGCTCGTCAGCGAGTCAGAGCGCAAGCTGGCGCGCCTGAATTCGGTGTCCGACTACGTGACTGCCGACCGTATCGAACAGGCCAGCGCCGACGCGCATCAGGTCAAGGTTTCCGTCGCGCAAAGTGTTGCGCGCCGCGAGCAGCTGCTCGGCGAAATGTCCACACTCAATGGCGGTCAGCGCGATCTCGACGCGCAACTGAAGGAGAACGACGCGCGGCATGAGCAAACCATCCAGGACATTCAGATGCGCTTCGAACAGGCGCGTCAGGACGCGACGATTTCCGCGCCCCACGCGGGCGTCGTGACGTTCTCGAACCTGGTGCCAGGCCGCACGCTGGATGCTTCCGACGTCGCGCTCGTCATCGCAACCGGCGATCGAGGCGCGCTGCGCGCGGCGTTGCGTATCCCGTCACGCCGGCGCGGTTTTGTCGAAAAAGGCCAGATCGTCAGATTGAAATTCGACGCATTCCCTTACGCGAAATTCGGCACGTATGAAGCGCGTATCGATGCGATATCCGACACGACGCTGCAATCGACCATGTCGCCGCGCGCCCCATCCCCAATGTCCGCAGGCAAGAGTGGCGGCGACGGCGACTACATGGCGTGGGCAACATTGAGAGGCAGGACGTTCCAGTACGGCCAGCAGCGATTCGACATTCTGCCGGGAATGCGCGCGACGGCAAGTATCGTGGTCGAACGGCGCACCATTGCCGAATGGGTGCTGGCGCCGCTCTTCCGCATGATCAGAGGCTAATCAGAGGTCCACAGTGCGAGTGATTTACCAGAACGAAGTCGCCGAATGCGGCTATGCGTGCCTCGCGATGGTGCTCACGCATCTGGGGCGAGCGACCGACGTGCGCGAACTGTCGGCGTTCAGGCCGATCTCGTCGAACGGTCTTTCGCTCATGGACCTGTACGACATCGCAACCGACTTCGGACTTGCCGTGCAGGCTTACCGGTTCGATACCGCCGACCTCTCTTCCATGAAACGCGGCTCGATCCTTCACTTCGGCGGCGCGCATTTCGTCGTGTTTGAAAAGAGCGGCCTCGGGTATGTGCAGGTGATCGATCCCGCGACCGGCCGGCGGCGCGTTTCGATGGATACGTTCATGGCGAGTGTGTCCGGCTACCTGCTGGAATGCTCCGCGACGCCGTCCATGCCGCGTATTCGCTCGAAATCGCCGGTGCCCGGTGCGTTGGCCCGCGTGCGCGCGCTGAACCCCGCGCTGCGTGGGCAATTGGCGAAAGTCATGTTCGTCGCGCTCGGGAGTCAGTTTGCCATTCTCGCCATGCCGTATCTCGGCAATCTGGTGCTCGACTACGTGATCTCGGCAGACAACATCAATCTGTTGAACGTGCTCGTGCTGACGTTTGCGGGCATCTTCGCAGTGGGCGCGCTTAGCCAGTACGTGGAGACGCGCCTCGTGGAATTGCTGCACCAGCTCACACAGATCAACATGACCGAAGGTGTGCTCGGCCACCTGCTGCGCAACCCGATCTCGTGGTTCGAGAAGCGCCACGTTGGCGACGTCTTCGCACGCGTCAAAGCGCAGGACGAGATCAGCGTGCAGGCAACACGAACTTTCACGTCGATGTGCATCGATATCGCAGTCGGCGTTCTCGCGTTCGCGCTCATGCTGGTGCAAAGCCCGAAGCTGACCGCCGTTGCCGCCGGCATGTTCATCGTGTACCTCGCCGTCGCGCTCGGCATGTTTTCGCAAATGCGCGACAACCATGCGCTGGTGCTCGAAACGTCGGCGCGTTGCGACGACGCGCTGATCGAAACCATTCGCGCGGCCGGTCTCATCAAACTTGCTCAAGGCGAGACGAGGCGCACCGCCAGCTTCATGACACGCTACAAGGAATACGTCGCTGCGTTGCTCAAGGGTAACCGGTTGAGCAGCGCCCGCGACGGTATTCTCAAGGCCGTGCAGTATGCGGATACGATTGCGATCACCTGGTTCGCCGCGCGGCTGATGCTGGGAGGCGCCGTATCGGTGGGCGTTTTCTATTCCTTCCTGATCTATAAGTCATTGATGTCCGAGCGCCTCGCCAACGCCGTGAATGGTGCATTCGCCTATTTCATGCTCAGCGTGCCGGTGGCGCGTGTAGCGGACATCGTGGAGTGTGAGCCGGAGCGTTATACGCCGTCGTCCGACTGTAATCGCGCAACCGAGTTGCGCGCGTTCGAACGTATCGAAATGCGAGGGGTGACTTTCCGCTATGGCGTGTCCGATCGGCCTGTGCTGGAAAACGTGAGTCTTGACATTCGCCATGGTGACAAGATCGCGATCACCGGGCCGTCCGGCGCGGGCAAATCGACTTTGTTCAAGCTGCTATCCGGGTCCGAGCCCTTGCAGGAAGGACGCATTTTGCTGAACGGCATCGAATGGCCGAATCTGTTCGTCGACGAAATCCGTCGGCACGCTGCGCACATGCGCCAGGGCGACCTGATTCTGCACGGTTCGATTGCCGATAACGTGACATTGTTCTCGGCAAGCGTCGACGAAGAGCGGGTCAATGCGCTACTCGACGAAGTTGGCTTGCTACAGGACGTCATGCGTCTGCCGATGCGCACGCGAACCGTCATCAGCGATACGATCGCAAACATTTCGGCGGGGCAGCGTCAGCGATTACTACTGGCACGCGCGCTGTATCAGGGGCGCAGCGTGCTGATGCTCGACGAACCGACATCGAATCTCGATCCAGCTTCCGTGCAGCACATTGCAGCACTGTTGCAGCGGCTGACCTGTACGGTGGTGGTGATTACCCACGACCGCTCGCTCGCCAGTACGTTCGGCATTCGCTATCGTCTGGCGGACGGGGCGCTCGTGCGCGAGACGCCAGGCGCAGTTCAAGCGTGGTGTGAGACGGGCCATGTCTAAGTCCCGCCTGGCAATGGGCATGATCGGCCTCGCTTGCGCGTTGGCCAACCCCGCGCATGCGGCGGATCTCGTAAGCGTCGTGCAGCAGGCGCTGGGCCGCGACTCGAATCTCGCGCAGGCTCGCGCCGGCTACGCGGCCGCGCAGCAGGCCGTGCCGGAGGCTCGTGCAGGCCTGCTGCCGCAGATTTCGGCCGGTTGGGGGCGTGCGTATAACCGCATCGACACGGACGGCTTTCCGGGCACACATTATTGGCAATCGGGCTGGACGGTCAACATCGCCCAGCCGCTGTTCGACTGGACAAAGTGGACCGCGTACAAGCAGGCGGATTATGTCGAGGCACATGGCGCGGTCGAGTTGAATGCCGCGCAGCAGGCCGCGATCCTTCAGGCGGTGCGCGTCTACTTCGACGCACTGGCGGCCGAAGACGAACTCACGCGCGTGAACGAATATGCAGCGGCGGTGGACCAGCACGCACAGTGGCTCGATCGCGCGAAAGCGGCGGGCGAAGCAACCGTCATCGATATACGCGATGTGGAGACCGAACGCGAGCAGGTCGCGCTGCAACAGATGGATGCGGAAAACCGCCTGCTTGCCAAACGTCGTGCCTGGGAGCAGACAACCGGTGTGCCATTCGAGACCCTTGCGCGTTTGCCGGACAGCTTGCGGATGCCGCCTCTCGTCCCCGCAGATGTCGAGGTGTGGGCGAGCCAGGCCAAGAGCCATGCGTTTGACGTGCAGTTGAAACAGCTCGACTGGCAGATCGCAAAGATGGACGTCAGCAAGGCGCAGTCCGCGCATTGGCCTTCCGCCTATTTGACCGGCAGCTATACGCCGGCAGGCGCGGCCTCGGGTTACTCGCGTCCCACCACGACGACCACTGGCATGCTGTCGATTTCAATCCCTCTTTACTCCGGCGGCGAGACGCAGGCGAAAGTGCAGGCCTCCGAGGCGCTCGAAGACAAGGCGCAGCAGGGACTCTCTGGCGCCATGCGCGGCGCGGAAGCTTCGGCGCGCGACGACTACAGCCGCTATCAATACGGTCGCGCCCGTGTCGAGCGGCTGACCCGTCTGGTGGAGTTGTCGCGTGAAACGCTGGCGGCGACGCGTGTCGGATTCCGCGTGGGGGAGCGCACGGCCAACGATGTCATCCGAGCGATCGACACGCTCTATTCGCTACAGCGCGATCTCCTCGCCGCCCGTTACGACGCGATCATCGCGTTGATGCAACTCAAAGGCGACACGGCCGCGCTGAGCCTGACCGACGTGGTTCAGATCAACGACGTGCTGGTGCACTGAGGTCCTGACGCCGACGTGCCCGTCGCGCGGTGCTGGCTAGCTGGCTGCATCAGCTTACAAACTGTCGTCGTCCGGAAAAGGAGCGCAAAGCACAAATTAACTTGACTCTGTGCGTATGCACATATAGACTCTGTTTCATGACCCGCCCCATCTCTTACGACGAATGCAACTGTTTCGCGCTGCGCCAGGCGGCCCGGCACGTCACGCAGATTTACGAGCGCCATTTGGGCTCGGTAGGTCTCACCGCTGCGCAGTTCACCATTCTGGCCAAGCTGGCGCGCACGCCGAACCTGGCCATGGTGGACCTCGCAGAGGCGATGGTGATGGAGCGCACTACGCTGGTCCGCGCGATGAAGCCATTGCAGCGCGACGGCCTCGTGGTGGCCGAGTCGGCCGAAAATGACGGGCGCACGTTCCTGTTCAGTCTGACTGACAAAGGCGAAAAGACGTTCGACGAAGCAGCGACCGCCTGGCGGGCCGCGCAGGAAGAGTTCGAACAGCAATTCGGTCACGCCCGCGCCAAGGCGCTGCGCTCGGAGCTGTTCAATATCACGGGTTGATCGAGGTGCACGCGTCGCACGAACGGTCGTTGCGCACGCGTGTCAATGTGCATATGCACTTATGAACCAGGAAGCGCACAAAATGGATGTGCAATTCGACGACGACTGTTTTGCGATTCGCCAGGCCGCACGGTTTGTATCGCAGCTATACGATCGGCACCTTGCGAACGTCGGACTTACCATCACACAGTTTTCGTTGCTGTCCCGCTTGAGACGGTGCGGACCGATGACGATGCGGCAACTCACCGAAGCCATGCGCATGCAGCGTACTTCGCTGGTGCGCACGATTCAGCCGCTGCGCCGCAACGGCCTCGTGTCGAGCGAGTCGCTTGGTGCGGACGCAAGGGCGCTATCGATCTCGATCACGGATGAAGGCGAAGCGCGCCTGAGCGAAGGGCGAAAGCACTGGCACGCAGCGCAAGCGGAATTCGAGCACAAGTTCGGCGAACGGCGTGCAGCAGCCCTGCGCGGAGAACTATTCGCCATGACACGTGATTCGGTCTGATCTCAGACCCAAGACCGGAGTTCGACCGGCGCGTTCACAGTGCCGTTTTTTTTAACGTAACCAGTGCATACGCACATACCGACACCATGTCCACTACACCCTCGACCGTCGCGCCGCCGAGCGCGGCGAACTCTGCGAAAGCGGCCCGGCGCATCCCGTGGATGCTGCTCGCAATCATGACGGTAGTCGCGGTGCTGGCGTTGGCCGCGACGTACTGGTTCTTCGTCGGCCGCTTTGTCGAATCGACGGATGACGCCTATGTGGGCGGCGATGTCACGGTGATGGCGCCGAAGGTGAATGGCTTCGTAACGGATGTGCTCGTGCATGACAACCAGTTCGTGCACGCGAATCAGGTGCTGATCCGGCTGGATGCACGCGACTATGATGCGCGACTTGCGCAAGCTACTGCCGAAGTGGAAAGCGCGCAGGCGGCGGTAACCGAGCTGGAGGCGAGGAAATCGCTTCAGCTTGCGACGATCAACGAGCAGGCCGCCGAGGTGCGTGCGTCCGGCGCCGAACTGACTCGCAGTGCGGCCGACCAGACACGTTACCGCGAACTGGTGAAAGACGAGGCGGTGTCGAACCAGGTCGTCGAGAAAGCCGACGCGGATCTGATCAAGGCACGTGCCGCCGTCGATCGCAGCGGCGCGGCGCTGATCGCTGCGCAGCGACAGATCTCGGTGCTCGACGCGCAGATCGGCGATGCGAAGGCGCGTATCGCCACCGCGCAGGCCGCCCAACGCGTTGCGGCGTTGAACGTGGAATACACGACGATCCGCTCGCCGATCGACGGCTATGTGGGAAATCGCACGGCGCGTGTCGGTCTGCTCGCTAATGTCGGCGTGTCGCTGCTTACGGTCGTGCCCGCGAGCGGACTCTGGATCGACGCAAACTTCAAGGAAGACCAGTTGAAGAAGATGCGCGTGGGCGATAGCGTCGACGTGAATCTCGACGCTTCGAGCAAACAGATGCATGGCGTGGTGGAAAGTCTTGCGCCCGCAACCGGCGCAACCTTCAGCGTGTTGCCCGCGGAAAACGCCACGGGCAACTTTACCAAGATCGTGCAGCGCGTACCGGTGCGCGTGCATCTCGATGTGCCAAAGGACATGCAACGCGTGTTGCGTCCGGGCCTCTCGGCAACAGTCAAAGTGCATCTCGGCAGCGATAACGCGCCAGCACGCGGATAAGGGCCGATCATGACGACACAGGTTCTCGCCAATCCGGCCGACTTGCCGACGCGAACCAAGGTTCTCGCGTTCACGCTGATGTGCGTCGGCTTCTTCATGGCAACACTCGATATCCAGATCGTCGCGTCGTCGCTCAAGGATATTGGAGGGGGTCTCTCCGCAAGCCAGGATGAACTGTCGTGGGTCCAGACGTCCTATCTGATTGCCGAAATCCTGGTGATTCCCATGTCCGGCTGGCTCACCCGCGTATTTTCCACGCGCTGGGTGTTTGCGTTTTCGGCGCTCGGCTTTACGGTGACAAGCATGTTGTGCGGTCTCGCATGGGACATCAACTCGATGATCCTGTTCCGCGGACTGCAGGGCGCGCTCGGCGCCGCGATGATCCCAACGGTATTCACCACGGCTTTCGTGCTGTTCCCCGGCAAACAACGTTTGATCGCATCCACCACCATTAGCGCGCTCGCCACGCTGGCCCCGACCGTGGGCCCGGTGATTGGTGGCTGGATCACGTCGCAATGGTCGTGGCATTGGCTGTTCTATCTGAACCTCGTCCCCGGCGTAGTGGTCACGCTGATGGTGCCGAAATACGTGCACTTCGACAAAGCCGATGTGTCGCTGCTGAAATCGGGTGATTACATCGGGATTCTGTTGATGTCGGGCTTTCTCGGCTGCCTCGAATACGTGCTCGAAGAAGGGCCGCGCAAAAACTGGTTCGGCGACGACGTGATTCTGACGTGCACATGGATCACGGCCATTTGCGGTTTCCTGTTTCTCGTGCATGCATTTACCGCGAAGCAACCGATCGTCGATTTGCGCGCGCTGGCGATCCGCAATTTCGGCATTGGCAGCCTGCTGTCGTTCATTACGGGCATCGGCATTTTCTGCGCGGTGTTTCTTACGCCAGTGTTTTTGTCCCGCGTGCGTGGCTTCGATTCCTTGCAGATCGGCGTGGCGTTGTTATCGGTCGGGTGTTTTCAACTTGCGGCGATGGTGGCTTATTCGATCGTTGCGCGCTTTATCGACATGCGGATTCTGCTGGTTTTCGGGCTGCTGCTGTTCGGGGTTGGCTGTTACCTGTATGTGCCGCTGACGAGTCAATGGGGCTGGCAGCAGCTGTTGATTCCGCAGGCATTGCGCGGCATCGGCCAGCAGTTCTGTATTCCGCCGATCGTCACGATGGCGCTGGGTTCATTGCCCATGTCGAGGCTTCGCTCCGCAAGTGGCCTGTTCAATCTGATGCGAAATCTCGGCGGCGCCATCGGTATTGCCGTGAGCAGCACGATGCTCAATGACCGGCTGAATCTGCATTACGAACGTCTGGATGAGCATCTGAACGTGGGACGGCCTGTTGTCGATTCGATTCTGCAGCAGCAAAGCGCCCATTTCGCGGCAGTAGGCGGCGGCATGCTGAACGCGGCCAACGCGGGCATTGGCGAATTGCATGCGCTGCTGATGCGCGAAGCGCTCGTGCTCACGTTCTCCGATACGTTTTTTGCGCTGTCGCTCTGTTTTCTGGTCGGCCTGCTTAGCGTGCTGTTCTCGCGTCCGTTCGGCAACACCGCGCCGCCGCCGGATGCGCATTGAGGAATTGAACATGAAACCCCTGATACTCAAAGTACTGGCCGGCGCAGCGTGGCTGACGCTCGCCGCGTGTGCGGTGCAGCCGGAGACGCATGCAAATCTGCCGCAGACAGTCAGGACGGTCGCGCCGTCAGCGTGGAGCGTGGATGCGCCACAAGACAGCGTCAGCGCCGATGCGTGGTGGGCGCAATTCGGCGACCCGGTGATGCATCAACTCGTCGAATCGGTTTTGACCGGCAATCTCGACGTGCAGGCAGCCGTTGAGCGGGTGAAGCAGGCGCAGGATCTGGCGACGCAAAACCGCGCGGCGCTGCTGCCCGAACTGGACGCCAGCGCCACCGCGTCCGATTCCCGGCAGAACATCCCGCCGCCGCTCGGGTATGTGCGTCAGGCGGGCGTGGGTTTGACCGCAAGCTGGACGCCGGACGTGTTCGGCGGCGAACGCCTCGCGGTTCTCGCTGCGCAGGCGCAGGTGTCGGGGCGTCAGGCAGCGTTGAACCAGGTGCGGCTCGCATTCGCAGCGAATACGGCGGCGGCGTACATCGATCTGCGCTGGGCGCAGGCGCAGTTGCAGATTCTGAGTGACAACGAGCAGATCCGCGCGCGGGCGCTGAAGCTCACGCAGCAGCGGTTGCATTACGGACTGTCGACACAGCTCGACGTGGCGCGCGCACAGAACCAGTTGCAGGACTTGCAGGCGCAGATTCCGCGCATGCAGTCGATCGTTCAGCATCAATTGAGTCTGATTGCCGTGTACTCGGGGCGCACGCCGGAAAGCGTGGATAGCCTGCTGCTCGCCAACGTGCGCGAGATTCCGGTTCCCGCGCAGAGCGTGCCGCAAACGATGCCCTCGGACGCGCTCCTGCAGCGGCCCGACGTGCGTACCGCTTACGCGACGGTCGAGCAGCGCGCGGCCGAAGTCGGCGTTTCCAGAGCGCAGCGTTATCCGCAGTTCCGCATCAATCTTGCCGATGGTCTGCTCGCCTCGTCGTATCTCGGTTTGCCGACGCTTACCGACAATCTCTTCAGCGCCGCTCTGAATGCAACGAGTCCGATCTTCAACGCGGGCCGCATCACTGCGAATATCGACGCGAGCGAGAGCCGCATGCGCGAATCGCAGCTCGGTTTGCAACAGACCCTGTTGCAGGCGCTCAAGGAAATCGAGGACAACCGCAGCGACCTGATAAGCGGCGCCACCCAGGTGCAACGTCTGGGCGGCGCGCTGGATGCATCCGGTCACGCGCTGCGACTGTCAACAGAGCTTTATAAAGGCGGTGCGTCGAGTTTTCTCGACGTTCTGGCCGCGCAGGAGGCCTATCTGCTTGACTCGGAATCGCTGAATCAGGCGAGGCGCGAACACGCGCTCGCGGCGGTCGCGTTGTACCGGTCGCTCGGTGGCGGCTGGGACGTGCCCGGCACAGTCACGGCCGTATCGTCGGCTAACTGAAGCGCGGCCGCAGACAGGCAAGCGATCGACCTTGTGGAGAGAAGCGATGAGTACACGAGAAGTAGTGATCTGCAACCCAGTGAGAACGCCGATCGGCGCGTTTGGCGGCTCGCTGAAAGATGTGCCCGCAACGGATCTCGGCGCAGTGGTCGTGCGGGAGACGCTGCGCCGCAGCGGGCTCGACCCGGCGGCGCTGTCATCGGTCGTGATGGGCAACGTGGTCCAGGCCGGCAACAAAATGAACCCGGCCCGCCAGGCGGCGATTGGCGGCGGCGTGCCGGTGGCGGTGCCGGCGCTGACGGTCAACCGCGTGTGCGGGTCGGGCGCGCAGGCGGTAGCTTCGGCGGCACAGGAGATCCTGCTCGGTCTCGGTGACGTGGCCGTGGCGGGCGGCATGGAGAACATGGACCGCGCGCCGTATCTGCTGGACGGCGGCCGCTGGGGTTATCGGATGGGCAGCGCGCAGATTCACGACAGCCTGCTGCGCGACGGCCTGAACGACGCGTTTTCCGGCGAGCACTCGGGCTGGCATACGGAAGATCTCGTGACGCAGTTCGACATGACGCGCGAAGCGCAGGACCGTTGGGCCGCGCGTTCGCAGCAGCGGTTTGCGCAGGCGCAAGCGCGCGGCGATTTCGACGCGGAAATGGTGAGCGTCGAGACGCAAGGGCGCAAGGGTCCGCAACGGTTCGAGCGCGACGAGCAGCCGCGCCCCGACACCACCGTCGAGACACTGGCAAAGCTGCGACCTGCGTTTCGTCCGGACGGCACGATCACGGCGGGCAATGCGCCGGGGTTGAACAGCGGCGCGGCGGCGATGCTGATCGCCGAGCGCGGCTTCGCGCAAGCGCGCGGCATCGAGCCGTTCGCTCGCCTCGTGGCCTATGGCGTCGCGGCAGTCGAGCCCAGCCTGTTCGGCCTTGGCCCCGTGCCGGCCGTTCAGATGGCATTGGCGCGAGCCGGCTGGCAACTGAAAGACGTGGAGCGCTTCGAGATCAATGAGGCGTTTGCCGCAGTGCCGATCGCAGTGGCAAAACGGCTTGGCATTGCGGATGAGCTGATCAACGTACAGGGCGGTGCGATTGCGCATGGTCATCCGATTGGCGCGACCGGTGCGGTGCTGACCACGCGGCTGTTGCATTCGATGCGGCGTGACGGCATTCAACGCGGCATGGTGACATTGTGCATTGGCGGCGGTCAGGGGATTGCGCTGGCGTTGGAACTCGTGTGAGCGCGCCGACGCCGCCTTAAAGTCTTTCCGCCTTGCATCGCTTTCGTTTAGCATCGGTGCCACTGTCACATGAAGATCAGCAGACATGGCACTGATCGCTCGAAGTCTGTTGATAGTGCAGTCCCGTGCGCGGTGCTCCCGAATCTGATGAGCGCCGCGCTTGCATGGCATGTCGATGACGCTGCATTGAAGCGAGGGTGGCTGGATGAACATGGAAGAACTGCTGGAACGCGCGGGTGTTGCGCGGGAAAAGGCGTACGCGCCGTACTCCACATTCAGCGTGGGCGCCGCGTTGCTGACTCAGGACGGCAAGGTTTTCGACGGGTGCAATGTCGAGAATGCGTCCTATGGTCTGTGCAATTGTGCGGAACGTACCGCGTTTTTCAGTGCGATTGCCGCGGGCTATCGGCGCGACCAGTTCGCCGCGTTAGCCGTGATTGGCGACACCGACGGTCCCATCGCGCCGTGCGGTGCATGCCGCCAGGTGATCATCGAGCTGGGCGGCCCGGAGTTGGCCGTCCGCCTCGGCAATCTTCACGGCGCGACACGCGACACCACCGCGGCTGAACTACTGCCGCACGCGTTCTATCTATGAGCATGCACAGGGTCATCTACGACACCGATCCCGGCGTGGACGACGCGATGGCGCTCGTCTTCCAGGCACTGCATCCGGACATCGAATTGCTGGGCCTCACGAGCGTGTTCGGCAACGCCACGATTGAAACCACCACGCGCAACGCGCGCTTTCTTGCTGGCCGGTTTGCGCGAGGCGTGCCGGTTGCGCAAGGTGCGGGGGCGCCGCTCAAACGGGCCGCGCCCGAACCGCTCGCGTGGATTCATGGGGACAACGGCCTCGGCAACATCACGCTCGATTCTGCCGACGTAGCGCCACTCGACCCGCGTCCGGCTCACCGGTTCATCATCGACACGGTGCGCGCGCATCCGGACGAAGTCACGCTGATCGCCGTGGGGCCGCTCACGAATCTGGCGCTCGCGCTCGCGGACGATCCACAGGTCGCGTCGCTCGTCAAACAGGTGGTGATCATGGGCGGCGCGTTCGGCACTAACGGCGTGCTCGGCAACGTCACGCCCGCGGCGGAAGCAAACATGCTCGGCGATCCGGACGCCGCCGACGCCGTCTTCGGCGCGCATTGGCCGGTGACGATCGTCGGTCTCGATGTCACGCAGCGCACGATCATGAGCCATGCCTATCTGGCGTCGGTTCGCGACCGCGGCGGCGCGGCGGGCCAGTTCGTATGGGATGTGTCGCGGCACTATGAAGCGTTTCACGAGCAAAGCGCACAATTGGCGGGGATCTACGTGCACGATTCGTCCGCAGTGGCTTATGTGCTGGCGCCGCATCTCTATTCGACCCGCAGCGGCCCGGTGCGGGTTCTGACGGATGGCATGGCCGTGGGACAAAGCATCCAGAAGCCGTCCAGCATGCCTGTCCCCGCGCCGGATTGGGACGGCCGACCGGAATGCAACGTATGTCTCGACGTTGACGTGCCGGGCATGCTTGCGCTTTACGAGCGCACCGTTTGCGGTGAGCTTTAAGCAGCCACAAGGTGACGATGCAAAAGAGGCCAGGAGCGCAGGGTCCGGGATTGATCTGACGTGACACACGTTGCGTTGCAACATGCAATGCGGCGGGGCGCGGCGCTGTCGGCCGCCAATCTTTGCTACATTGCTGCACACGCACTGCGCACGCGTCAGCATGTCTTTTTCGCCGCGGCGCGGCCAGCGCGAACGCTATTCATCAAGAGGTCAGAGATGCGAATTCTAGTGGTAGGGGCGGGCGCCGTAGGTGGCTATTTCGGCGGACGGCTCGCCGAGGCGGGACGGGACGTGACGTTCCTCGTGCGGCCGGGACGAGCGAAGAAACTCGAGCAGGACGGTCTGGTCATTCACAGCGCGCGCGGCGACTTCACGCTGCGCGACGTGAAGACGATTCTTGCCGGCGTGAAGGCCGAGCCGTTCGATCTCGTGTTGCTCAGTTGCAAAGCCTATAGTCTCGACGACGCAATCGACTCGTTTGCGCCGTTGGTCGGCGAATCGACGATGATTCTGCCGATGCTCAACGGCATGCGCCATATCGATGTGCTCACGGAGAAGTTCGGCGCCGCGCGCGTGCTGGGAGGTCAGTGCGTGATTGCCGCGACGCTCAACGCCGAGCAGCAGATCCAGCATCTCAATGAGATGCATGCGATCACCTTCGGCGAACTGGAGGGCGGTACATCGGAACGTGTGCAGGCTGTGGCCGGCGTGATGGCGGACGCAAACTTCGATACGCTGGTGAGCGAAAATATCCTTCTGCGCATGTGGGAAAAGTGGGTGTTCCTGGCCACGCTCGCGGCCAGCACGTGCTTGATGCGCGGTGCGATCGGCGATATTCTGGCTGCGCCCGACGGCAAGCGTGTGATCGAAAACCTGCTCGGGGAATGCCGGGCGGTCGCCGAGAGCAAAGGCTTCACGATGGGGCCCGACTTCGACGCGCGCGCTACGCAAACGCTGCTGACGCCGTCGCCGCTTACGGCTTCGATGTTGCGCGACGTCGAAAATCATTCTCACACCGAGGCGGATCACATTCTCGGCGATCTGATCTCGCGCGGCGGCGACGCGCAAAAGGGCGAGCACGGCCTGTCGCTGCTACGTATCGCCTATAGTCATCTGAAGACGTACGAAGCAAGGCAGGCCCGCACATCGTGACGTGGGCCGCCCTGGACCAGCGAGCCGGTCTTCACGCAGCCTAACGATCGGAGGTGAAGCATGCCGAGCCCAACCGGATCGGTGCCCGCTTTAAGCGCCGCGTCGGCCACCGTCTTTTCGATCGGCATTGTTTTTCTCGGCTACTGGGGCATGTATGAGCCTAGTCGATGGCGCGCCGCCGACAATGTCGTGTTCGGGTTCGCGCTGCTGGGTTTCGGTTGCCTCGGACTGGTGCCGTGGGTTGTCACGTCACCAGTCGAGGCCGACGGCAACGACAAGCCGGTGCGCATTGCACGACACATGTTTCTCGCGGGCGTCGCGTCGATCTGGCTCGCGGTGGCGTTGTCCGTGATCTTGTAGTGGTACCGCTGCGCGCGCTAATGCCTACAGCAGAGCAGTACAAATCGCGGCGCGTCACGCCGCGGTGAATGCCAGGGTGGCGCCCGGTCTGGATCACCAGACCTGCGGCGCCGCAACCATTCCGGTTAGAACACCTTCACCGGCACGTTCACCACGAGCCGGTATTCCATGTTGTTGCCATCCGAGTAATGCGCTGTGCTCGTATGCCACATCGCGATGAACGTTATCTTCGTATCCTTGAAGCGCCCGCTTTGCAGCGTGTAGCTCGGAATGAAACCGAATTCGTGATGGTGGCCGTGCACCGGCTCGCCGTTTTTCCAGTACAGGTCATGAAGCGGTGCCGACGGCGACGCATTCTCCGCGGCGCCCGCCGACGCATCCGCGTTCCATCCATACTCGCCCCAGAACATTGCTTTCAGCCCCGGCACGCCGGCATATTTGCCGTCGAACGTGTAGCGCAGTTGCAGCGACTGCTCGTGCGGCGCGTTGTAGTCCACGTCCATCGAGTTTGTCAGGTAAATGCCGTTGGTCTCGTTGACGTAGTCGAAGAACTGGTCGCCCAGCACCTGCTGATAGCCGAGCAGCAGCGCGTGCGGCCCATGCTGCGCGGAGACCGACAGGCTGTATGCGTTGCTGTTGATATGCCCCTGGCGTGACGCGCCCGTGTCGTGTGTCGAATAGATATTCGCGAGGCCGCTCCACTTGATCGTGGCCGGATCACCGAACGATTGCGCGACCGAGCCGTAGTACTGACGCCAGACGTCGTCGGCCTGATCGACGTAGAGCGCCATTTCGCCGTTCTTCGCGTAGTGCCATGTGCCGCCAAGGTACGTCAGCCGGTCGATCCGCGTGCCGCCGTACGACGTGGTGAGGTTGGTCAGGTTCGTGTGGCCGCGCGCATCGACTTTGGTGAAACTGCCGGCCTCCAGCGTGGTGTGGGCCAGATCGTTGCTCACGAGCGAAACGCCGAGGAAGGTCGGCGGCAGCGCGCGATTGTCGTGCGGTTCGAGAAACGGATTCGCGACTGTTTGCAGACCGTATTTGACGACCGTCTCCGAAATGCGTCCCTTGATGTCGTACATGCCCGGATAAGCCCACGCGAGCTGCTGCGAGCCGCCGCCGTCCTTGCCCACGTGCACCATGTTGCCCGCGCCGTTGCCGCCGTCGAGCGTGAGCGCGCCGAACAGCGACGCGTCCACGCCGAAGCCGACCCGCCCTTGCGTAAAACCGGATTCGTAGTTGGCCTGAACGCCCTGAATCCACGCATGACGGTAGATCGTGTTCGGCGCCTGGAAGTAGTCGGCGTAGTTGCGCAATTGCAGGTTCACATGACTGTCTGCGATAAAGCCCTTGCTCGCCGCCTGGCTCGACGGCGGCGAGGGCGGCTCGACGGTCTGATTCGCCTCCGCATTGACGAGCGCATTCGTGGTGTCGGGTTGATCGTTGCGAATCTGTCCGCCCTCGTCCGCGCGACGCTTACCGGGAGCCGGAGCAGGGTTGGCCTGCGCGACGGTTGTCGCAGACATGCCGTGGGCGGGGGACGACAACGTTTGCGCGAGCGGCGGAGCCGTGGCTGCGCCGGGGACGGGCTGCGAAACCTGAATGACGCCATCGTCGGCATAGACGCTCGTGGCGACAGTCGAGGCAGGAAGGGTGAGGGCGCAGAAAAATACGATGGAGGCTCCGGACTTTTTTGTCCGTTTTTTTGTTCGGCTATCTTTCATTGGTACGTCTCTGATTATTGTGGTGATACTTTGGCTGGCGATTTGCCAGTCCACGCAGTTCGCCCGTTCTGCGCGAGCGCAGAGCGAGCGAATTCATCGGCGCAGCGGCCCGCTGCGCCGGTAAAACGGTTTTATTGTGTGTGGAAGTTTTCTGTTTCTAGCGAACCACCCGCAGTGATACTCAGGAAGCTTCGTTTACGCGAATGCACGCCACACGTGTAGCGTTCGCACCGTGCGTGACGGGCTGAGGAATGTTCACGGCGCACGCATCGATCGCATCCGGGCAGCGCGTGCGGAACGCGCAGCCGGAAGGCGGACTCAGCGGCGAGGCAATCTCGCCACGCAACAGCAGATGACGGCGCGCGCGCTCCACGGCCGGATCAGGCACCGGCACGGCGGACAGCAACGCTCGTGTATAGGGATGACGCGGCGTGCCGTACACTTCGCGCTTGTCGCCGAACTCCATCACGCGCCCGAGGTACATCACCAGCACGCGGTGGCTGATTGCCTTGACCACCGCGAGATCGTGCGCGACGAACAGCAGCGAGAGCGACAGTTCGCGTTGCAGGTCGCGCAGCAGGTTGACGATCTGCGCCTGGATCGACACGTCGAGCGCGGAAACGGGTTCGTCGCAGATCACGAGTTGCGGCTCGCCGATCAACGCGCGCGCAATGCCCACACGTTGACACTGGCCGCCCGAAAACTCGTGCGGATAGCGGCGCAGATGCTGCGCATTCAGGCCGACGCGTTCGAGCATGGTCAGCACGCGCCGCTGCATGTCGGCACGCGCAATGTTCTGGCCGTGCGTGAGCAGCGGTTCGGCGACGATCTGTTCGATCGTCATACGCGGATCGAGCGAAGCGAGCGGGTCCTGAAAAATCATCTGCACGTCGCGACGCAAGAGCGACGTGTCGCGTTTCGCGCCGGCTTTCGTGGGGGCTCCGGCGTTGCCTAGTACCGTTTCGTTGCCGCGCCAGCGCACGCTGCCGCTCGCCACCGGCGCGAGTCCGATGATCGCGCGGGCGAGCGTGGATTTTCCGCATCCCGACTCGCCTACGAGGCCCACCGTTTCGCCGCGCCGGACATCGAACGACACGCCGTCCACCGCGCGCAGTGTGGCTTTTCCGGACCACGGAAAGCCGCCGCGCGGCACGCCGAACTGCACCTTGAGATTATCGACCGACAGCAGCGTCGCCGCGTTCTGGCCTGCAATGGAAGTGGCGATCATACGTGTTGGACCTCGATGATGTCCGCCACAGGTCTATGGCAGGCGCGTAGCGCGTCCGCGCTTTGTGCGGGAGTGAGGGACGGACGCGACTCGCGGCAACGTTCGATGCAATACGCGCAGCGCGGCGCGAATGCGCAGCCGGCGCCGACTTCGCCCGGCAGCGGCGGATTGCCGGGAATGGTTTGCAGCGGACGGTCGTCGTCATCGGTCAGACGCGGCAGCGCGTTCAGCAGGCCGAGCGTGTACGGATGCGTCGGTGCGGCGAACAACGCGGCGGCGCTCGCCTGCTCGACGGTCTGGCCCGCGTACATCACCATCACGTCGTCGCATAGCCCCGCGACGACGCCCATGTCGTGCGTGATCAGAATGATTGCGGTGCCGCGCTCGCGATTGAGCTCACGCAACAGTTCGATGATCTGCGCCTGGACGGTGACGTCGAGCGCGGTGGTAGGTTCGTCGGCGATCAGGATTTCCGGTTCTGAAAGCAGTGCCATGGCGATCATCACGCGCTGCCGCATGCCGCCCGAAAATTCGTGAGGATACATGCCGATGCGCCGCGCGGCGTCCGGAATGCGCACCGATTCCAGCGTTTCGATCGCGCGGCGGCGCGCGTCGCGACGCGACATCTTGCGGTGCAGTTGCAGCGTTTCCGTCATCTGCCGCTCGATCGTCAGGAACGGATTGAGCGAGGTCATCGGGTCCTGAAAGATCATGCCGATGCGGTCGCCGCGAATCCTGTTGAGCGCCGCTTCGTTCAGCGTCAGCAGGTTTTCGCCGCGATACGTGGCCGTGCCCGACACCTTGCCGTTGCCGGCGAGGAGGCCAAGCAGCGCCATCACGGTCTGGCTCTTGCCCGAACCGGATTCGCCGACAATGCCGAGCGTGCGGCCGGCTTCGAGCGAAAACGATACGCGTTGCACCGCGTCGACGGGCGCGCCTTCGCGGCGTGTGAATCGCACGCTGAGGTCGTTGACTTCGAGTAGCGCCATGTCAGCGGTCCTTCGGATCGAAAGCGTCGCGCAAGCCGTCGCCGACGAAGTTCACGCAATAGAGCGTCACGCACAACATCACGGCGGGGCAAAGCAGCAGCCACGGCATGGATTCGAGCTTCTGCGCGCCGTCCTGGATCAGCACGCCCCAGCTCGTCATCGGTTCCTGCACGCCGAGCCCGAGGAACGACAGCACGGATTCCGTCAATACGATATTGGGCACCGTGACGCTCGCGTACACCACGACCACGCCGAACAGATTCGGCACGATGTGACGCGCGATGATCGAACGCGAACTCACGCCGATCGCGCGCGCGGCGTCGATGAATTCGCGCGACCGCAGCGACAGCGTCTGGCCGCGCACCACCCGCGCCATGTCGAGCCATGAAAATGCGCTAATGGTGAGCACGACCAGATAGAACGCGCGGCCGAACATCGTCATCATCAGAATGGCGATCAGCATGTAGGGGATGGCGTACATCATGTCGACGATCCGCATCATCACCGCATCCACGCGGCCGCCGAGGTAACCGGCGGTCGCACCATACGCGACGCCGATCAGCCCCGAGACCAGCGTGCCGAGCAAGCCGACTTCGAGCGACACGCGCCCGCCTTGCAGCGAACGCGCGAGCAGGTCGCGGCCCAGTTCGTCGGTGCCGAACCAGTGCATGTTCTGCCAGGTGGGCGCGAGGCTGATGGCGCCCCAGTCGCTGTCGACCGGATTGTTCGGCAGGAACCACGGGCCCGCCACGCACGCGATCACGATCAGCATCAGCAGCACGAAGCCGGCGAACGCCGCGCGATTGCGCACGAAGCGCCACGCGGCGGTGGCAAGCGGGCCGCGCGAGCGCGGCGCCCGCGCAATGGCCGCGAGCGGATCAAGCGCCGCGGTGGTCGATTGAATGGAGCGGGGCATGGATCAGTACCGGATACGCGGATCGAGCCACGCATACGCGAGGTCGACCAGCAGATTGAACAGCACGGCCACGGCAGTGGTCAACACGACGAGGCCGAGCACGAGCGTGTAGTCGCGATTGATCGCGCCGTTGACGACCAGCTGACCGAGACCCGGCAGCGCGAACACGGATTCGGTGACGACCGCCGCGGTGATCGACGAAATGCAGATGGAGCCGAGCAGCGAGACGACCGGCATCAGTGCCGGTTTCATCGCATGACGCAGAACGATCGTGCGGCCCGGCAGGCCCTTTGCACGCGCGGTTCGAATGAAGTTGCCCGACAGCACTTCGATCATGCTGCCGCGCATCACACGCGCAATCCCGGCCACGTTGATGATGACGAGCAGCACGATCGGCAGCACGCGGTAGCGCCACTCGCCTTCGCCCCATCCGCCGGCGGGCAGCCAGCCGCGCCCCTCGGATGTTTTCAGCAGGATGGCGAAGACCCACACGAGCACCGGACCCAGCACGAACGGCGGCACCACGTTGCCGATATTGCCGAGCACCATCACGAAGTGGTCGATGAAGCGGTCGCGCCGCACGGCCGCCAGCGTGCCGAGCGCGACTCCGATCACGAGCGCGATCGGCACCGACACGCCGCCGACGCCGAGGCTGACCGGCAGCGCCTTTAACACCAGATCATTGACGGTCCAGTCGGCGTAACGGAACGACGGTCCCAGATCGCCATGCAGCAGCGAACCGAGGTAGTGCACATATTGCAGCCACAGCGGCTCGTCCAGATGATATTTGGCGTTCAGGTTCGCCATGACGGCCGCCGACAGTTGCTTCTCGGTGTCGAACGGGCCGCCCGGTGTGAGGTGCAGCAGCAGATAGCACGCGGTGATCACGGCGAGGATCGTCGGAATCGCCCAGAGCGTGCGGCGCAGCGTGTAAGCCAGCATGACGGTGCTCCCGCGCTTAGTGCTTGATCAGGTACATGTCCTGCGTCGCGCGCTGGTCGACGTAGTTGGTCGACGTATAGCCGCCCACGTACGGCTTGACGAGACGGTCGGCCGAATACTGGAAAAGCGGCACGAGCGGGTAATCGTTCATTGCCAGATCGTGCGCCTGCGTGAGCAGCGCGGTGCGTTTGCCGTCGTCGAGTTGCTGATTGGCTTCGTCCACCAGCTTGTCGACTTGCGGGTTGCAGTAGCGCTGATCGTTCTGCACGCTGTTGCAGCGTATCAGGTCGAAATACGACATGGCGTCGTTGTAGTCGACGAACCAGCCGTCGCGCGAAGCCTGCACCTTGCCGTCGTGACGCTGCTTGAGCAGCACCTTGTATTCGACGTTTTCGAGTTTGGCATTTACGCCGAGCTTGGTGCGCCATTCGGACGTGGCGAAGAGCGCGACCTTCTTGTGCAGGTCGTTGGTGTTGTAAGTCAGCGTGAAGGTGAGCGGCTTCGTGTCCGAGTAACCGGCCTGCTTCAGCAGGTTGCGCGCGTAGTCGACGCGCTTCGCCATCGGCCACGTGGCCCAGTCCGGCTTGAATACCGCCGCGCCTTGCGTGCCCTTCGCGATCAGGCCGTACATCGGCAACTCGCCGTCGGCGGTCAGACGCTGCGTGAGCAGGTCGCGGTCGAGCACCATCGAGAGCGCCTGGCGCACGCGCTTGTCCTTGAACAGCGGGTCTTCGTTATTCAGGCTGTAGTAATACGTGGCGATCTGCAGGCCGGTTTTCAGCTCGGAGCCGAACTGCTTGCTCATCTGCGTGTAGATGCCCGACGGGATCGAATACGTGTAGTCGAACTGACCGGCCTGATACATGCGCATCGCCGTTTCGTCGTTTTCGATCGGCAGGTAGGTCACTTTCGTAATGACCACCTTGCCGGCGTTCCAGTACGTCTTGCTCTTCGTGCCTACCAGACGGTTACCCGGCTGCCAGTCGGCGAGCGTATAGGGTCCATTGCCGACGAAGTTGGCCGGGCGGGTCCAGTCGCCGCCGAATTTCGTCACCACGTCGCGATTGACCGGCGCCATGGTCGGCATGGCGGCCAGTTGCGGGAAGAAGGCAGCAGGCACTTCGGTCGTCACTTCGAGCGTGTACGGGTCGGGTGCGCGCACGGCAAGGCTCGTCAGCGGCTGTTTGCCCGCGAGAATCGCCTTGGCGTTCTTCACGAATTCGACCAGCACCGTGTATTTCGAGCCGGTTTTCGGATCGAGCACGCGCTGCCATGCATAGATGAAATCCTGCGCCGTGACCGGCTGGCCGTTGCTCCAGCGCGCGTCGTGGCGCAGCTTGAAGACCCATGTGTCCGGCCCCGTGCGCGTCCACGATTGCGCGACGCCCGGCACGACCGCGCCCGCTGCGTCGATACGCGTCAAACCTTCGAACAGGTCGAGCGCGATCGTGTTGCCAGTCCACGATTCGATGTGCGCCGGATCGAGCGATTCGGTTTCGGAGGGCACCTGGCGCGTGATCTCCTGACTGGCGGCGAGGGCGACGCCCGCCGGCACATTGACGGCGAACGCGGAAGGAGCAAATGCAAGGACGAGCGCGCTCAGCGCCGCCGCATAGACGAACGGGGTTTTCATCGGTTGAGATCGCAGGAAAGGTCGAGGGGAGAAACGCGCTGGCGCGAATGCGCCCGGTTATCTGCCGTGCTCAGGCCAGGGCGGCCCTTGTTGCTTGTCCGACATGCAGGAATCCTTACATTGCGTAATGCAGGCACTCCGTTGGCCGGTTCAGCCGGTCGAGATGCCTGCCTTTCAAAACAGTCTTGGTGTCCCCACCCAGACGACCACCGACTCGATACGCGCGGTGTTGACCCAGCTGTGCGGCACCGTCGATTCGTAATGCGCGCTGTCTCCTGCGTGCAGCACGAACGTCTTGCCTTCCAGCGTCAACGACACTTCGCCGTCGATCACATACACGAACTCTTCTCCGGCATGCGTGGTGACCTCGGAGCGCTTCTGCCCGGGCGGCATCCTGACGAGGATCGCCTCGAGCTGGCGGCCGCCCGTCACATTGGTCAATCGCGCAAACAGATTGGCCGAGTCCGCAAAGCCGAAAAATCTCAACTGATCGCCACGACTCACGCAGCGTTCTTCGCTGGGTGTGTCGACGAAATACTGCACCGTTACGCCGAGTGCCTGAGCGATGCCGGCCAGCGACGTGATGGACGGCGAGGCGAGACCGCGCTCTACCTGCGACAGAAACGGCTTGGAAAGCCCCGCGGCCGTTGCTGTGTCATCCAGTGTGCGCTTGAGCCGTTGACGCAGCGCGCGGATTTTGCTGCCCAGTTCAAGCGCCGGATTGCTTTTTTGAATTGTCGTGACCATAACAGGAGGAAATAAGCCCGTCAAAATTTGTTTGATAAAAACAAATATGTTTTGATTGCGGTCCGGGCCGGGTAACGGGCCTATATGTCCCCGGGCAAGGACAAACGCTCTATTTTCGAGAAAGCACTCTATATTGCCAGACCCGAAAGAGGGAACTTCAGAAACGGGCGCCGTTCCTCGGAGAAACGGACCAGGCAATGGCAATGTCAGCGGCTGTGCCGGCTCTATCTCGGTATTGATGAAATTTGCATAAGACGAGGAGCAAGCGTATGACGTCAAAGGTGATTTTTATTCTGACGATGTCTGCACGAGACGGTGCAACGCTGCGTAAGCGCGCGTAAGGTGCACCTGGGTCGGTGAATTCCCTGAGTGACGCGGCATGCGTCTATTCGGAGAATCCACCCCGCCCAGTGCAACGGCGTGCGTGTTTAACGGCATGCGCCGCCTTCCGCTGCTTTTCATTCCGCGCCCAGCGATCCTGTGCGACGGAGCTTTGTCCGGCGCGTTTGATCCGAACGTCAGCCGGCATGAGGACATGATTATCGCTACCCCTATCACCTGCAGCGGTCCGTGCCGCTGCCGCCCGTCGTTCCGGCTGCGGTCCGCTCGCAGCGCCCGGCCGGACAAGGCCGATTCCCCCGATGCCTTATCATGGTGGCCGTTCCGCTTGCCGGAGCGCGAGCCCTACAGGTCGCCGCGGACCTCGTCCCCCATCCCAGGCCGTTCCGGCCGTTCAACGCAGGTTTGCGTTGGAACGCCGGTCGCGGCGCCATATTGCGTCGCGCCAGGCGCTTCGGCTCGAGTCGAAGCCGAGACGCGCTTCGAATCGCGCTGGGCCCGCTGATCGTCTTTTTCCAGACGCCGTCTTCGCGCTGCACGCTCTTTCGCGCGGCGCTGCAACTGTTTGACTAGAGGTACATGATGAATTCATCCAACGCACGAGGCGTTCACGTGTCGCAGACCCGTTCGTTTTCGACGGTTTTCCTGATCGAGATGTGGGAACGTTTCGGCTATTACGGGATGGCCGCGCTGCTCGTTCTGTTCATGATCGACAAGCTCGGTTTCGCCGACAGCCACGCCACGCTCACATGGGGCGCGTTCACTGCGCTGGTGTATGCGTCGCCGTCGATCGGCGGCTGGATCGGCGACAAGATTCTCGGCGCGCGTCGCACGATGATCTTCGGCGCGATGGTGCTGGCCGCCGGCTATCTGATGCTGGCGCTGCCCAACGATCAACTCGCTTACATGTACGCGTCGCTCGGCGTGATCGTGGTGGGCAACGGCCTTTTCAAGGCGAACGCCGCGAATCTCGTGCGCCGCATCTATGAAGGCGACGATGCGCGCATCGACAGCGCGTTCACCATCTATTACATGGCGGTCAACATCGGCTCGACCGTGTCGATGCTCGCCACGCCGTGGATCAAGGACCATTGGGGCTGGCACACGGCGTTTGCAGTCTGCTGCGCGGGCATGCTGCTGTCGGTGCTGAACTACTTCGTGATGTTTCGCACGCTCGCGCATATCGGCTCCGCGCCGGACGCCGAACCGGTGCGCTGGAAGCGTGTCGGCGCGGTCGCGCTCGGCGGCATCGTGCTCGGCTCGGCGACCATGTTCGTGCTGCAGCACAAGGCGATCGCGGTTGCGTGCGTGTACACCGCAGGCGTCGCGATTCTCGCGATCTTCGCGTACATGCTGGTGAAATGCGAGCGCTCGGAGCGCTCGGGTCTTTTCGCGGCGCTGATCCTCACCGCGCAGGTGATCCTGTTCTTCGTGTTTTATGTGCAGATGTCCACGTCGCTCACGCTGTTCGCGCTGCGCAACGTCGACCCGCGTTTCGTGCTGTTCGGTCAGACATTGTTCACGTGGAGCGCCGCGCAGTTCCAGGCGCTCAACCCGATCTGGATCATGCTGATGAGCCCGGTTCTCGCGCTGCTTTATACGAAGCTCGCGAGCAACGGCAAGGACGTGCCGGTCGCCGTCAAATACGCGTTTGGGTTTGCGGTCGTGGCGGCGGGCTTTTTCGTCTACGCGGCGAGCGGCAACTATGCGGTGAACGGGCGCGTGTCGTCATGGTTCATGGTCGGCGGCTACGGGTTGTATTCGCTTGGCGAATTGCTGGTGAGCGGCCTGGGTCTGGCGATGATCGCGCGTTACGTGCCGGCGCGCATGAGCGGTTTCATGATGGGCGCTTACTTCGTCGCGACCGGCGTGTCGCAGTATCTCGGCAGCGTGGTCGCCAACTTTGCGCAAATGCCGGCGGGCAATCTGGACCCGCTCGAATCGTTGCCGCTGTACACGAAGCTGTTCACCGGGCTTGGCTGGCTGGCCGCCGGCGGCGCGCTGGTCGCGGTGCTGCTGTTGCCGCTGATGCGCAAGCTCTCGCGTGAGCACCAGCGTTGCAGCGACGAAGCGGCCAACACGTCACGGCAACCGGCGGCGACGAATAGCGTGGTGGCGGAGTAGGGTTCAGGTTTTTGAGGCGGCGGGGCCGGGATCGCGCGTCGCGCCTGTTTTGGTGGAACATTGCTGTTGTGTAATCAGAAAGCGCGCCCTGCATTGCACGGCGCGCTTCTCATTTTCTGAACCTTGCGCGCTGCTCCGGCCGGTTAAGCGCGTCCCGAGTTGTCAAAGGCCGTCCGAGGCCGGTTGGTATCAACCCTATTCGCTACTCGACGCGCTAAGCTGGCGATTTCCTATTGGCCTTTGCAAACGACCGCCAGGCGTTCGTTCGAGGTAACCATCCGCATGGAAATCCACATCTCGATTGAAGGGCGCCACGATCTGTCCGGACAGATCTATCGACAATTGCGCGCCGGTATTCTCGAAGGGCGCCTCGCCGGCGGCACACGCTTGCCGTCCACGCGCGATCTCGCCACGCAACTCGGCGTGTCGCGCAAGACAACGCTCGATGTATTCGAGCGCCTGCTTTCCGAAGGCTATCTGAGCGCGCGCGCCGGGTCCGGCACGTTTGTCGCCGACGGCCTCGAGCGCTTGCCCCTGGAGCGTTCGACCAACGCGGGCGGCGCGGACGCTACGCGTGAGCGGGCCAGGGCGGCCGCGGCGCGCGCACAGCCCATGTGGGACAGTCTGCCCGCCAGTCTGCCGCTGCCTCGACCCTCCGTGCCGTCGCCGCAGGATTTCGTCGGTGGCGCGACGGACAAATCGTTGTTCCCGTTCGACGTCTGGCGCCGCTGCATCAACCATGCATTGCGCGTGCAGTCTCGCGGGCCGGGCATTTATCGCGATGCCGCCGGCGAACAGGAATTGCGCCTTGCGATCTCGCGCTACCTCGCCTTTCATCGCGCCGTGACGAGCAACTGGGACGAGGTGATCGTCACGCAGGGCGCCCAGCACGCGCTCGATCTGATGGCGCGCGTCACGCTGCGTCCAGGCGACATCGCGGCTATTGAAGAGCCGGGTTATCCGCCGGCGCGCGCATGCTTCACCACGACCGGCGCGCGCGTCGCGCCGGTGCCGGTGGATAGCGAAGGACTCATCGTGAGCAAGCTGCCGGACAAGGCGCGGCTCGTTTACGTGACGCCGTCGCATCAATTTCCGCTCGGTATGCCGATGAGCCTGGAGCGCCGCGTCGAATTGCTCGAGTGGGCGCAGAAGCGCGGCGCGGTGATCATCGAGGACGACTACGACTGCGAATACCGTTTCGAAGGACGGCCGATGGAGCCGCTCAAGAGTCTCGATCGCGCCGGTCTTGTCGCCTACGTAGGCACGTTTTCCAAGACCATCTTCCCGGAGTTGCGCGTGGGATACGTGGTGCCGCCGGCATCGCTTTACGGTGCGCTTTTCAAGGCGCGGCAGATCGGCGACTGGCACGGCTGCACGCTCACGCAAACCGCGCTCGCGTCGTTCATGCTGAACGGCGACTTTGCCAAGCATCTGCGGCGCATGCATAAGACTTACGCCGCGCGCCGCGCGATGCTGCTCGACCACCTGTACGGCGATCTTGCGCCGTGGTTCGATCCGATCACGCCTATCGCCGGTATTCATATGGCCGCGCACCTGAAAGCGCCGTTGACGGAAACGGCGGTTGTCAAAGCCGCGCATGACATGTCGATCGGACTCTATGGGCTCGCGCCTTTCTATCAGCGCACGAAGCCACCGGCCGGACTGATCTTCGGCTACGGCAACATTGCCGTCGAGCACATCGACGCTGCGCTCACGCGGCTCGCTACCGTTTTGCCGCGCCTTGCCTCGCAAGCCGGCGCTATGGCAAGCGACGCCGTATGAGCGCTGCAATGAGCTGAGCGTCACGGGCGCTGTCGTCGCTCGCTGCAGCGGCGGTGTGCTTCTGACTCTCGCAAGTCAAGGCGCGAACCGCGGTGCGCGCGATTCACGAAGCTGACTTTTGCCTGCGCATTGTTATCCGCGTGCGTTCGCCCGATTCAGAAAGTGCCTGCACGTAGGCATCGAAATGACTTGTAACCTGAGTTACCTGTTCGTGTTGTGGAATACACGCAGGCGGGTCAAATGCAGTTTTAGCCGCTAAAACAAGGCTCAAAATGAGTTGCGCAGTCTGCGCCGCGCAACACACCGTCGCTGTTATACACAAAAGATTCGCGCAAATCGCCTTGGCACTTGTAGAATCCGCCCTTGGGCGTGCACATACCGTGTGCGCTTCTTGCAATTCACTGACCACAACAGGTAGGAGAAACATGCCGACTTCCGCAAAAAAGGTGGCCAAGAAGGCTGCTGCCCCGGTACCGACCAAGAAGGTTGCTGCAAAGAAAGTCCCTGCGAAGAAGGCCGTCGCAGCTAAGAAGGTCGCCGTGAAGGCGTCCAGCGCACCGTCGCCGATCAAGGACACCTTCACGAAGGCCTCGCTGGCTGCACACGTCGCTGAACGCGCCGCTGTCGAACCGAAAACCGCCAAGGCCGTTCTGGCCGCGCTGGAAGACACGATTCTCGGCGCAGTTCACAAGAAGGGCGCAGGTGAGTTCACGCTGTCGGGTCTTCTGAAGATCGTCGTGCAAGCCGTGCCGGCGAAGAAGCGCCGCTTTGGCAAAGACCCGTTCTCGGGCGAAGAACGCTGGTTCCCGGCCAAGCCGGCTAGCGTGCGTATCAAGGCACGTCCGCTGAAGAAGCTGAAAGACGCTGCTGCGGGCTGATCGCGCTGAGCGCAGCCACGGTTCAAACGTGGTTGACGCTCGCGCCGGGCCGTCGCGCTCGTTGTATTGATCCTCGTGGATGCGAATCCACGGGGATTTTTTTATATGGTTAGCACGCATGCTCCGGCTCGTGTGCGCGCAGCGCCGCCGCGCACCGTGGTGCCGCATTTGCACCGCACTAGCGCATCATGGGCCGTCGCAGTACGATGGCAGCGAAGCCTTGCCAGCCGGGATGCGCTGTTTGCGTGCACGCGTTGCGTGGCGCGCGCGAAAAGCAGAATGGCATAGCGCTTGCTTGATCGATTGTCGAACACCGAATGCGCAGCGCATTCGCCTTCTATCCGACAACAAGAGCGGGGCGTGACATGCGATGCTATGACGAGATGCGTCATCATGATGATGCCGTGCGGCCACATTACGCGCGTTTTGAGCGGTGGTTGGTCAAGCAGGGCAATGAGGCGATCGCGCGCAAACGCGCCGAAGCCGATCTGCTGTTTCGCCGGGTCGGCATCACGTTTGCGGTGAACGGCGATCTGTCTGGCACCGAGCGGCTGATTCCCTTCGATCTGATTCCGCGCATCATTCCGCGCAGCGAATGGCAAACGCTCGAAGCCGGGTTGCGGCAGCGGGTGCGGGCACTCAATCTGTTCATCCACGACGTCTATCACGATCGCAATATCGTGCGAGCGGGCATCGTGCCGGCCGAGCAGGTCTACACGAACGCGCAGTACCGCCCCGAGATGCAGGGCGTGAACGTGCCGCTTGGTGTTTACGCGCATATCGCGGGTGTCGACGTGGTTCGCGCCGGTGACGAGGGCGACTTCTACGTGCTCGAAGACAATCTGCGGGTGCCGTCGGGTGTGTCGTACATGCTCGAGAACCGCAAGATGATGATGCGGCTTTTCCCCGAGCTGTTCGTGCAGAACCGCATTGCGCCGGTCGCGCATTATCCTGATCTGCTGCTCGACACACTGCGCTCGGTTGCGCCCGAAGGCGTCGACGATCCGGTGGTGGTGGTGCTGACGCCGGGCATGTACAACTCCGCCTACTTCGAGCACACGTTCCTCGCGCAGCAAATGGGTGTGGAACTGGTGGAAGGCAAAGACCTGTTCGTCGACGACAATTACGTGTTCATGCGCACCACGCAAGGGCCAAAGCGCGTGGACGTGATCTACCGTCGCGTGGACGACGATTTTCTCGACCCGCTCGCGTTCCGCAACGACTCGGCGCTCGGCGTGCCGGGCTTGCTGACCGCGTATCGCGCAGGCCGCGTCGCGCTCGCCAACGCAATGGGCACGGGTATCGCCGACGACAAGTCGATCTACCCGTACGTGCCGGAAATGATCGAGTTTTATCTCGGTGAGAAGCCGATCCTCAATAACGTTCCCACCTTCCAGTGCCGCAAGCCGGACGACCTCGCCTATACGCTCGCGCATCTGCCGGAACTCGTCGTCAAGGAAGTGCATGGCGCGGGCGGCTACGGGATGCTGGTCGGGCCGGCTTCGACGAAAGCAGAAATCGAGTCGTTCCGCGAGCGGCTGATCGCACGCCCCGCGGGTTACATCGCGCAGCCGACGCTCGCACTGTCCGCCTGTCCGACGTTCGTCGAATCGGGCATTGCGCCACGTCATATCGACCTGCGCCCGTTCGTGCTGTCGGGCAAAGGCGTGACGATGTGCGCAGGGGGTCTGACGCGTGTCGCTCTGCAGGAAGGCTCGCTCGTCGTCAATTCGTCGCAGGGAGGCGGGACCAAGGATACCTGGATGGTCGACTGACGCGGTTGCCGTCCCGAATGCGGATGCGGCCGAGTCCGTCGCATCGCGCGATCCCGATAGCCACCCAACGCGCCGGGGCCGCACGCCGCCGGCGCTTACGGATAACCAGCGCGACTTTCTCCTTCGGTTCTGAACGAAGGCTCGCGTCATCAGATACGGAATGCCGTCATGCTAAGCCGCACCGCCGATCACCTCTTCTGGATGGCCCGCTACATGGAGCGCGCGGAGAATACCGCCCGCATGCTCGACATCAACCTCAAGGCGTTGTTGCTGCCGCAAACGCCGGAGCAGGAGGCGCGTGCGCAACGTTCGGTGCTGCGCATCTCCGAACTCGAAGCCGCGTTCGCCAAGCGTTACGACGAACCCACGCGCGAACATGTGCTCGATTTCATGGTGGCGGATGCGACCAATCCGTCGAGCATTCATTCGTGTCTGCAGGCTGCGCGTGAAAATGCCCGGGCGGTGCGCGGCACGCTGACCACCGAGTGGTGGGAGACCATCAACGACACCTGGCTCGAATTCAATGAGCGCAGTTCGTCGGGGCAGGCGTCGAGCAATCCGGGTGCATTGTTCGAATGGGTTAAGTTTCGCTCGCATCTGTCGCGCGGCGTGACGATCGGCACCGCGCTGCAGGACGACGCGTTCTTCTTCACGCAACTCGGCACCTACCTGGAGCGTGCCGACAACACCGCGCGGATTCTCGACGTGCGCTTTGCCAACGTCGAACCGAATTCACGCGACGCCGCGCGTCAGCTCGAAGACTTCTATTACTGGACCTCGATTCTGAGTTCGGTGTCGGCGCTCGAAATCTATCGCAAGGTCTATCGCGACGTGGTCACGCCGGCTCGCGTGGTCGAGCTGATGATTCTGAATCCGCAGATGCCGCGCTCGCTGCTGGCTTCGCTCGAAGGCGTGTGCGCGAATCTGGCCATGCTGCGAACGTCCGGCTCGAACCAGTGCGAACGTTTCGCGGGCAAGTTGCGCGCCGAGCTTGTTTATTCGGACATCCGGCAGATTTTCGAAGCCGGCCTGCACGCCTATCTGACCCAGTTCCTCGCTCGCGTGTTCGAGCTGGGCAACATGGTCGCGCGTACTTATCTGATGCTGCCAGTCGCCTGACGGAGTTCACCCATGTACCTGACGATCCGCCACGACACGTCCTATCGCTACGAAGCGACCGTCCATTATTCGATCCAGCAGTTGCGCCTGACGCCGGCAAGCGGCGCCTCGCAGGTGGTGCGGCGCTGGAACATCGACGCGCCCGGCAAGCTCGACGCGACCTTCGACGCATACGGCAACGTGCTGCATACGCTGGTGATCAACAAGCCGCACAGCGAAATCCGCCTGCAGGTGTCGGGCGAAGTCGACACCATTCCGCTGATGGACGGTCATTTGCCCGACGCGGTCGGACCGATTCCGCTCGAACACTTTACGTGCTCGACGCGACTGACCGAAGCGAATCCGGCGGTGCGCGACCTTGCGGAGTCGGTGGAAAGCCTGTCGAGCCCGGCGGGTCTCATCGCGTTGTCCGAGCAGATCCTGCAGCGCGTGAAGTACACCACGGGTATTACCGAAGTCACCAGCACCGCTGCCCAAGCGCTGGAACTCGGCAACGGGGTTTGTCAGGACCATGCGCACCTGATGCTCGCGTGCTGCCGCGCCCGCAATATTCCGGCGCGCTACGTAAGCGGCTATATCGAACCCGGCAACGCTAATCCTCGCGACAGCGCGGCTGGCGGCCCGCACGGGGCGAGCCATGCGTGGGTCGATGTGTGGCTGGACGGCCGGGGCTGGATTTCCGTCGACGTCACGCACGCCGCGTTTGCCAGCGAAATTTACTGCCGGCTCGCGGTGGGACGCGATTACGAGGCCGCTGCGCCGGTGCGTGGACGGCGTATCGGCGGGCTGGACGAGCAACTGAAAGTCTCGGTCACGGTGAGCGCGCAGCCGCCGCAGTAAGTGGATGACGGGTGTGTCGTCGCTCGCCGCCATTCAGTTCGGGCCCGCAACAGCCGTAATAGTGAAGAGAGGCGCATGCGCGCCGATTTACAATAGCGCCGTTCAGTCGGCTTTTTGCGGGTACTTTTCACTATGACTTACTGTGTTGCGATGTCCGTCGACGAGGGTCTCGTGTTCCTGTCGGACACGCGGACCAACGCAGGTGTCGATCGCATCAGCACCGCGCGCAAGATGTCGGTGTTCGAGCAGCCGGGCGAACGCATGCTCGTGCTGATGGGCGCCGGCAATCTGTCGCTTACGCAGGCTGTGCTGCACGAACTCACCGAGCCGGCGGACGGCGCGCAGCCCACGATGTGGAACGCGCCCACCATGGCGGACGCCGCTCGCGTAATTGGCCGCGCCGTGCGCTGCGTGCACAAGCGCGAGGCGAAGGCGCTGGAGGAATTCGGCGTCGACTTCAATTGCAGCTTTATTCTCGGCGGACAGATTGCGGGCAACCGGCCGCGGCTTTTCATGATCTACGCGGCGGGCAATTTCATCGAGGCGTCGGCGGTGAATCCGTATTTCCAGATCGGCGAGGCCAAGTATGGCAAGCCGATTATCGACCGCGTGCTCACGCCGTCCACGCCGCTCGACGAAGCCGCCAAATGCGCGCTGATCTCGATGGACTCCACGCTGCGCTCGAATCTGTCCGTCGGTCTGCCGCTCGACCTGCTCGTCTATCAGAAGGATTCGTTGCGCGTCACGCGCTTCGTTTCGATCGACCAGGACAACGAATATTTTGGCATGATCCATCGCACGTGGGGTGAGCGGCTGCGTCAGGTGTTCGGCGAAATCCCCGATCCGGACTGGCAGGATTCGGCCAATGTGCCGGTGTTGCGGCGGGAGCGCGCACTGGTGCTGCATCGCGGACCGGTTGGCTCCGACGGCGTCGAACACGATCACGACGCCACGCCCGCGCAGACCCTGGCGCAGGCGGAAAAAGGCAGGTTGCAACGGCGTTGATGGAAAGGCGCTAATACAAAGGCGCTAATACAAAGGCGCTAATACAAAGGCGCTAATATAAAGGCGCTAACCCACCGTCGACCGACCCTCACACTGCGTAAGAACGGCCGCCACACCCGCGAATACGGGCACCTGGCGGCCTTTTTCATTCCGCGACCGCTTTGCAGCTAGCACACCTTCACCAGCCAATCGATGCAAGCGGACGCCGCGCCGACTCACGTGACGAAAAAAAACCAGCCACAGGCTTTCGCCCGTGGCTGGTCTTCAACTTCAACTGCGTGTTGCTTCAGCAGTCCGTCAAATTCGATTAGAACTTGTGGCGGATGCCCAGGCTGACCAGTTCTTGCGAGCTGGATGCCGAGTTGTAGCTGTACGAACCGATTGCTGCGCCTGCGTTCACGAGCGCGCCGCCGACACGTTGGTCGCCGCTTGCGTGCTGGTATGCGCCAACCAGGTAGATATCGGTACGCTTCGACAGGTTGTAGTCGCCGCCGATGGAAGCCTGGTGGTACGTTGCGCCCGAATCGCCGCTCGACTTCGTGTAGATGTAGCCCACACCAACCAGCAGAGCCGGCGTTGCCTGGTAACCCAGGTATGCGCCACCGATGTTGTACTTCTCGGTCGAACCGAAGCCCGAGTTCGCGTCCGGCTTGTACTGTGCGTTGCTGTAGCGCAGGTTAGCCGTGAACGGACCTGCTACGTATTGCACAGCGACCGAAGCGATGCCGATCGACTTGGCAGCGACGTATGCGCCGTTGATCTGGTTGTCGAACGTGCCGTCGGACGTGCTGCCGTTCCAGCCAGCTGCCGGCGGCGTGCCAGCCGTGCGGCTAGCCAGCGTGTTGCCGTTGTCTGCGCGGAAGTAGCCGGCAGCCACGCTGAACGGACCCGTTGCATATGTTGCTGCGCCCGACCACGTTTGACCCGAACCCACCGAGCCGGCCACGCCGCCGAATGCGTACATGCCTTCGAACTGGAAGCCGCTCCACACCGGCGAGGTGTACTTGACGGCGCTGTTCGTACGCGAGGAGTTGTCGTTGTTGTCGACGTCGCCCGGCGTTGCGAAGGTGGAACCGAAATAGTTGTCAGCCGTCAGCGGCTGCACCAGGTCGACCAGCGGATCGTACTGACGACCCAGCGTGACCGTACCCCACTGATCGCCCGTCAGGCCGACGTAGGCTTGACGACCGAACATCTTGCCGCCTTGACCCAGCTTGCCGCTGTTGATGTCAAAGCCGTTTTCCAACTGGAAAATCGCCTTCAGGCCGCCGCCCAGGTCTTCTGTACCCTTCAAGCCCCAGCGGTCGCCTTGCAGGTTGCCGCCGACCAGGCCAACCTGGTTGCTGTTCTTGCCGGCCGCATCAACCGTGTTGTGCGCGTACTGGACCGATTCGTCGATCAAACCGTACAGGGTAACGCTGCTTTGAGCATGTGCCACGCCAGTGACGCCGAGAAGCGCCAGCGAGAGGGTAGACAGTGCGATTCGTTTCATCCATTTCTCCACGCAGATGATTAGTTTCGTTGTTGCGGGAAGGAGAATAGCTCACCGACTCAGTGCAGAAGAACTGGAAAAAAAAGACTGTCTCCAAAAACCGACAAACCGCGCAAGGTCTTGTATTTAAAGCGCGTTAACGATTGTTTCCATTTCCGCAATAGTTATTCGTTGACCTGACATTATTGTTGTTTCGTTGACAGTGTCGGTGTGGAAGCCAGTCTTTTGGATGGCAAAGTGAAGGGATCTCGTAATCAAGTCGTCTAACCGCGACCGGCGAGCGGCGCCGTTTGCGTAAAAATGGAGCGTTCTCTCGCTTGACGCGGATGCTGGACAAAAGGAGGTCTGTGTGAACACGCCAGTGGCCGGAAGACCCGGCAGCGGTGTTCATCGAAGAGGTTAGCGACACCCGGCCGCGTGTCTGGCGAACGCCCCTGCCTGATTGTTACGTTCGAGCGGTCATGGATTGCGGTGCGTTTCGTCACTGTTGCGACGCGCGACCGTAGCGGCAGCGAGACCCGCCGCCGCCACCACCAGCACGGACGTCCACGGGTGGCGCCTGACGTAGCGGTCGGCCACCACCGCCTTGCGGCTCGCGCGGACCAGCGTGACGGCGGCGATGCGGGTGGCTTGCGCTTCGGCTTGCAGCACCGAGCGGCCGACCTTGAGCGCAGTTGCCCGCGCGGAAGCCGCCTTGCGCGGCTGCACGCGGAATATCGAAGTCGTGGCTTTCACGGCCGCCGCAGCGGGCGATGCCGGCATGCGGGTCCCGGCGAGCGCGCCGCGTGCCGCAGCGGCCGGCGGCACTGCAACGCCGCCGGTGGGGCTGTCGCTGGCAGTCGGCCTTGCCTCTGCGGGTACGGTCGACGCTGCCAGCACGGAGGCGAGCTTCGCGCGGCTTCCCGGCGGCGCGTCCTCCTGCATGCCCCACTCGCCGCGCGGATCGTACAGACGCCCGCGCGCCGCCGAGAATTCCGCGCCGAGCAGTAACACAGCCGCCGAGAAGTACAGCCACATCAGCAGCACGGCAAGCGAGCCTGCCGCGCCAAACGACGTAGCCATGCCGGCATGCGCGAGATAGAGCGCAAAGAGTTTTTTGCCCGCCGAGAACAGCACGGCCGCAACCGCCCCGCCGACGAGCGCATCGCGCCAACGCACTTTCGCATCGGGCAGGAATTTCAGCAGACCGGCAAAGGCGAATGCCAGCACCAGCAAGCCGACCCCGAGCTGCAGCAGGTCGCCAATCACGACGTACGGCGAGTCGCCCCACAGCCATTTGCCGATAAACGTGATGACGGTATCCAGCACCAGCGACACGATCAGCAGAAAAGCCACGCCGAGCACGAGGCCAAACGAGATCAGCCGCACACGCACCAGCGCGATCACGCTCGATGTCCGTGGGCCGGTGACGGGCCATACTATATTGAGTGCGCTATTGAGCGACGAAAAAGTCGCCGACGCGCCAATCACCAGCGTCGCAAGCGACACGATGGCGGCGATGCCACCCGCACTGCCGCTGTGGTGCGCGTTTTCGACGATGGTCTGAACGCCGGCCGCAGCCTGATCGCCGAGCAGCCCATGAATATGGTTGAACAGTTCGCCGCGCGCGGCCTCCGCGCCGAAGAACCAGCCCGCAACCGCGATCACCATGACGAGCGTCGGCGCCAGAGAAAAGGCGGCGTAGAAGGCGATGCTGGCGGCCATCGCCGCGCAACGGTCGTCGGCGAACTGTTTGAAGGCGCCAATCGCCCAGTTGGCCTGCTTGCGCGCCACGTGCTGGAGGTTTTCAGCGGAAAGCGTGTCGATATCCATGGTCGTCTTTCTCGATGCAGTCCTGCGCCGGCTTCAACAGATGCCGGCGAGGCGGGCTGATAAGGCGTGCATGTCACGCCGTCTGCGTTGCCTTACGCAAACCTTATGCCTGTCATTGTGCCACTCGCCGGAAGCGCGCCGAAGGGTGGGGCTCTATCCTGGGACGCACGGCCCGTCACATGGCCTGCGGCCGCATGTCGTGCGCCCGCATGCCGTGCGTGCATGCCGCTAGAATGCATGACGCACCTTTTCCTCATGAGCCGCCAATGCACTCGCACGAACCCGTCAAGCAATTGGACATCATTCCAGCAGACCAACTTTGCTCGCACCTGCCCACGCACGTGGTCGAACAGCTGCCCGCCCAGGGTGTAACCGTTTTCGCGGTCGCCGACGACGCCTCCGACACCGCCCAGTTCAGTGCGCGCTATGGCTTTGGTCTCGAAGACTGCGCCAACACGATCGTGATCCGTTACAGGAAGGAGGGCGGCGAGCATTATGCGGCGCTGGTTTCGCTCGGCTCGCTGCGACTCGACATCAATGGCGCGGTGAAGGCCGCGCTAGGCGCGCAGCGGCTATCTTTCGCGAAGCGTGAGGCGGCGGTCGAGCACAGTGGCATGGAGTTCGGCGGCATTACCGCGTTCGGATTGCCGGACGACTGGCGCATTCTGGTCGACGCGGCTGTCATGGAACGCGAGCAGGTGGTGATGGGCGCCGGGGTGCGCGCCGCCAAACTCCTGCTGGCGCCCGGCGTGTTGCGCCAATGGGAACGCTGCGAAGTCGCCTCACTGACGTTGCCGCCCGGCGACGACGCGCCATGATGGACGCGCGAGCCCGCCTGCCGCGCCGTCTACGCGTTGGCGAAATAGGCTTCGAGGATGTCCACCACGCGCCATAGTGACAGCGGGCGCCGGCAATGGCCATCGAAACCCGCGTCCTTGAGCTGACCGATCGGGTCGCGCGGCCAGATATTGCTCATCGCGAGCAGCAGAACATCGGCGTTGGCGAGATCGGAGCGCAGCGTGCGGGTGAATCGATAGTCGAGAACGGCGTCGAGTCGCGTGTCGAGCAGGATCGCATGCGGGCGCCACCACTTCAGAAAGCATTGCACTTTCGTCAGATCGCCAGCGTGAATCGCCTCGTAACCTTTGAGCGTGAGCAGCAAAACCAGTGACTCGCCGATCGCAGTGTCGCGATGACCGATCAGCACGCGCCGCGATGCAGTTGGAAGAACCACACCATGACGTCGCCAGATTGCGAATTCGGTTTCAACGTCAAGGCTTCCGCGTTTCGTCACCTTGGTCTCCGGAAGAGCGCGGTGTAGGCGTCCAATTTACCCGAAAATAACCAGTGCGGGAAATTTTACGGCTACGTCAACGCAATTCCCGCGCGACTTAACAAGCGCTGGTTGCGCTCGGACAGATTTTTCATGCGTAATTCCTTGCCGGCTTTCCGGTAGCGCTCGACGAGTCCCTGTAGCGCAGCAAGCGCGGAATGGTCGGCAAGCAGCAGATGGCTGCAGTCGATCGTAATGCGGCCGGGATCCTTGGCCGGATCGAAAAGTTCATGAAAACGCATGGTGGACGCGAAAAACAGCGTGCCACGCGGCACGTAGATCTTGTCGCCGCCCTGTTCCTCGACGTGCGCATGGATTTCCCGCGCATGCTGCCAGGCGAAGTTCAGCGCGGCGATCACGATGCCGCACAACACGGCGATCGCCAGATCGGAGACCACCGTGATGGCGGTGACGGCGACGATCACCAGCGCGTCGTTGCGCGGCACCTTGCCGAGCACTCGCAACGAGCCCCATGCAAAAGTTTGCTGCGCGACGACGAACATCACGCCGACCAGTGCGGCGAGCGGAATGCGTTCGATCAACGGCGACAGAAACAGGATGTACATCAGAATCATCACGCCGCTGACGATGCCGGACAGCCGCGATCGTCCGCCGGAATTGAGGTTGATCATGGTCTGACCGATCATCGCGCAGCCACCCATGCCGCCGCACAGGCCCGATACGATGTTGGCGGCGCCCAGCGCCAGACATTCGCGATTCGGCTGGCCGCGCGTTTCGGTGATTTCGTCGGTCAGATTGAACGTGAGCAGCGTTTCCAGCAGACCGACGATCGCGATCAGCACCGCATAGGGCAGCACGATGCGCAGGGTGTCCAGATTGAACGGCACGTCCGGCATGTGCAGGCTCGGCAGACCGCCCGCGATATGCGCCATATCGCCGAGCGTGCGGGTGGGCAGATGCAGCAACTGTGTGAGCAGCCCCACGCCGACAATTGCCACGAGCGCAGGCGGCGCGGCGCGCGTGAGCCGCGGCAGCAGATAAACGATCACCATGGTCAGCACGACGAGGCCGCTCATCATTGCGAGCGGCGCGCCGTGCAGCCACGCGTCGCCCTTCAGCGTGCGCTCGCGGAAATGCGCGAGCTGCGCCGTCGCGATGACGATAGCCAGTCCATTAACGAAGCCCAGCATCACCGGGTGCGGGACCATGCGAATCAGCTTGCCTAGCCGCAGCGCGCCGAACAGCACCATCAGCAGCCCGCTCAATACGACGGTGGCAAGCAGATACTGCGCGCCGTGCTCAACGACGAGCGCGACGATCACCACCGCCATCGAACCTGCTGCGCCGGAGATCATGCCGGGCCGTCCGCCGAAAATCGCCGTGATCGTGCAGATGAAGAACGCGCCGTACAGGCCCATCAACGGATTGAGGTGCGCGACGAGCGCGAACGCAATGCATTCCGGCACCAGTGCGAATGACGATGTCAGGCCGGCGAGCACATTGCTCCGGATGCCGGAAAGGCTGGCAAACCAGCCGTGAGCGGGTCGAGCGGTATTCATGTCGGACAGAGAGGAGTGCCGGCCGAACGCGTGTAGCGACGCGCTTTCCAGCAGATGATGCGTCCAGGCCAGTCGGCGCGACCGTTACCTGGGCGAGATTGCGAAAGTGCAAAACGCGCGAATTTTACAGCAGTCGCGACATTCCGACCGACGAGGCGGCTGTCTCGATCATCAATGCGCATGGTGCACGCCGCAGGCTGCGCGAGCGGGCGCGCAGATAAGCAGTTGCGCGGCAGGCCATCGGGAATGCGCGCCCGCCGGCCGAAATAGAAAGCGCCACGCAGCCGCTTATGCGACTGCGTGGCGCTTCGGACCGCCGTTCGATCCGCTTAGATCATCAGACGCGAGACCTTCGTACCTTCGAGCGACACGCCGGCCATCAGGCCTCCGTTGGTCAGCACGAACGCTTCGACCGGGCTCGTGGCCGTCGATGTGTCGACTGCGCCGTTCGCGCCGACCTTCAACACCGCGACGGTCGCATCCGCACCGGCGGCCCAGCCCTGGCTGCTCGTGAATTTGTCGAGCGCATCCTGCGTCATGAACAGGAACACGAGCGCCTTGGATTGCGCGCCGATCTGCAGACCGAATGAACCGGCGACGGTGCTGTAGTAGCCGGCAGTACGGCCGCCGACGCGCAAACCGCCTTCACCGTATTGGCCGCCGACCCAGAAGCCCGCGGAGATGACATTCGGAAACACGAGAACCCCGCGTGCCTTGGCTACCAGCTCACGCGAGCCGGCGACGTTTGCGTAGAGTCGCGACAGCGTCGAGTCGATCCCCGCGTTGATCGTGTCGCGCTTGCCTGCATTGGCCGAAGGCGATGCGCTCGAGGACGGCGATGTCGTCGTGCAACCGGCGAGGCCAAGACCTGCCGAGGCGAGAACAGCGCTGGTCGTCATGATGAATTGTCTTCTGCGCATGATTTGTTTTCCTTTTGCGTTATCTAAGTTGTGTCTGGCGCTGCAATCTGTTTGGGTACGAGTGCAAACCGGTCTACTTGCGGCGACGTCGGCCAGGCCGACCGTCGCTTGCTAATTAGCATGGCGCGTGCCTGACATTGGTGTGTGTGAGCGCGCCATGCCGGAGCGGGTCAGGACTCCACGTTGGCGAGCGCGTCGATCGTCATATCGAGCAAAGCGCGCAGCCGGGCGACGCGCCGCAGGTCGCGGTGGTAGCCAAACCAGACGTCGCGGCCCGGCGGCGCCTCGCCGACGTCAACCCGTACGATGCCAGGCGTGCTGTCGCCGAGCGGACACGGCAGCACCGCGAGTCCGATGCCTTCGGCGCACATACGTGCCTGCGCGCCGCGATTGTTGCTGCCGAACGCGAGGCGCGCACGCGGAAATACACGTTTCGCCCACAAGACATCGGGTAGCGCAGCGAAATGGCTGTCCATGCCGATGAGTGTGTAAGCCGCATCATCGTGTGTCTCCGTGCTGGCGGCAGGGCGTGCGTACTTTGCTGCTACGTCAGCGCGGGCATAGACCGCATAGTCCATGTGCATCAGTTTTCGCTGCACGATGTCGGCTTCGTCAAAAGGCGTGATCCTGAACACGAGGTCGGCCTCCCGGCGCGCGAGATTGAAGAGGCGCGAATCCGTGACGAGTTCGATCGACACCTCGCGGTGCCGCGCGAGAAAGCGTGCAAAAACGGGCGTCAGCACATGGACGCCAAACCAGTCGGACGACGACACCCGCAGCTTTCCCGTCAGCGCCTCCTCCTTGCCGCTGAGCGCGCGACCGAAGCCGAGCGCCTCTTCCTCCATGCGCTCGGCGTAAAGCAGCACGGCGTTCCCTTCGTCGGTGAGCACGAAACCGTCGCGCGTCCGCTGAAACAGCGTATGGCCGATCGACTTCTCGAGCGCGCGCAGGCGCCGGCCCATGGTCGGCTGGGTCTGGCCAGTGAGCCGCGCAGCCGCGCCCAGCGTGCCGCTGCGGGCGATCGCGAGGAAGATGCGCACGTCGTCCCAGTCGGGCGTGAAGTCATTCATGCGAGTCATTCATTTCTGTTTGCGTGCCGTGCGTAAGTGTCGATTTACGTGCCTTTTCGCATGGACGATTATGCATGCATCGACTCGTCACAACCGCATTCGAAGGAAACGATCATGTCCATGCAAGCGCTCGTTCTTCACGAACACAATGGTCCGCTCAAACTCACTGAACTGGCCCGGCCCGAGGCCGCCAAAGGCGAAGTGCTAGTGCGCGTCGCCGCAAGCGGCCTGAACCCGCTGGACGCAAAAATTCGCGCGGGCGCGGCAGGGCACGCGCGCCATCCGCTGCCGCTCGTGCTGGGGATCGACATGGCAGGCGTGGTGGCCGCGGTCGGCGAGGGTGTGACCGCTTTCAAGGCAGGCGACGAAGTGTATGGGATGACCGGCGGCGTGGGTGGCATGCAGGGGTCGCTCGCCCAGTACGTGAGCGCCGATGCGGATCTGCTCGCATTGAAGCCGTCCGGCCTTTCGATGCGCGAGGCGGCGGGGTTGCCGCTTGCGTTCATTACTGCGTATTCGGGCATTGTCGATCGCGCGCATGTGCGAGCCGGCCAGACGGTGCTCGTACACGGCGGCGCGGGCGGCGTCGGGAATGTCGCCGTGCAATTGGCCAGAGCGCTCGGCGCGCACGTTTTCTCGACGGTTAGCAAACGCGATTTCGACTTCGTCCTGGCGCTTGGCGCCACGCCGATCGACTACCGCGCGCAGACCGTCGAACAATACGTGGCGTCGGCCACCCAGGGTGTAGGCTTCGATCTGGTGGTCGATAACGTGGGCGGCGCGACGCTGGATGCGTCGTTCGCCGCGGTCAGACACTTCGGCCATGTGGTGAGTGCACTCGGTTGGGGCACGCACACGCTTGCGCCGCTTTCGTTTCGCGAAGCGACTTATTCCGGCGTGTTCACATTGGACGCGCTGCTTTCTGGCGAGCGCCGGGCGCACCATGGCGAAATGTTGCGCGTGGCCGCAGCCCTTGCTGGACAAGGCAAGCTTAAGCCGCGTATCGACCCACGACGCTTCGACTTGAGCACGGCGGAGCAGGCCTACACCGCACTTTCCGATGGCAGTGCGCGCGGCAAGATCGTGGTGGACGTGAACTGATCTTCTGTGGGCATGTATTTGCTCTCTTCGCCGTGGGCTCTTTGGCTATCAGCCTTTCACCAGTCCGCCATCGACGATCAGATTCTGCCCAGTGACGGCGCGCGCCCACGGCGACAGGAAGAACAGCACGGCGTCCGCGAACTCTTCGGGGGTCGTCACGCGCCGCACCGGCGTGGAACTGGCGATGAGGTCGAACACGAACTCCGGGGTGGCCGCGCTGGCGTCGGTAGTGCGCAACAGCCCTCCCGACACCATGTTGACGGTAACGCCGCTCGGGCCGAGATCGTGCGCAGCCGTGCGTGTCAGCGATAGCAACGCGGCTTTGGCCGCCGTGTAATCGTGATACGGCACCACGGGATTCTGGAACAGATTCGTGCCGACATTGACGATGCGGCCAAAGCCACGCGCCCGCATGCCTGCCGCTGCCGCCTGAATCGTGTTGAGCGCGCCCTTGAGTGAGCCGTCCAGTTGTTGCTGGAAACGCGACCAGTCGATCGAATCGATTTGCGGGCGCGCGTCGCCGTCGAACTGAAAGTCAGCCAGCGCGTTGTTCACCACCGAGACTATCGGCTGCCCTGTCTTCGTCTGTGCAGTGTCGAACATACGCGCGACCGCTGCGGCGTCCGTGACGTCCGCCTGCAACGGCAGAACACGATCACCGAGTTCCTCCTTCAGCCCGAACGCGAGCTTCTGGCTCTTGTGATAGTTCACCACCACGCCTGCGCCTTCGCGCACCAGCGCCTTTGTGATTGCGGCGCCGAGACCCCGTGCGCCGCCTGTAACCAACACCCACTGTTCGGATAAAAGCATCTGATTTCCCTTGTTCGATGAAGCGACGATGACCCTATTGTCACCGGAATCCACAGATCGGTCCGGTGATGTCTGTGGGATCGCCATCATTTGTGCGGATACGGATGCGCTGCTATGTGCGGCTTCGCGCAAACAGGATGAGTTATGGCGCGATGTCTTCGTGCATCTTTGCAGGCATTGTTGCGCGCGCATCTTTCGATTATCTGTCTTTCGGGTTTGAAGCGGCATGACGGGACTGGTCTGGTTTTTGTTAATTTAGTTCGGGAAACTAATTGAACGACGGTCGTTTCCGCGTGGGTGAAGATAACCGGTAATTAGGAATATCCGGTGGATGGCTCGCGTTGTTAATAAGGGAAAAGCGCTGGCAGTCGCGCTTTGCGTGGGCTAGCGCACGGTATCCGAGTCGTGCTGCGCATAACTTCGACGTCCATCAGGCCTTGATGTGTCATCCAAAAAAATTTGGGCACATCCAGTCGTTTCTCCTGAGGCACGTCAGATCGGACCGGGATTTGGCGTGTGGGGAATGCCACACATCACGTCGATTTCCTGACGCGGGTGGCGCCGATTGGGCTTTGAAGATCTGTTTTTATCAGTGAACAAAGAAGCACTGAGTAATTGGACCGGTCTTTCGAGGATGTAGTTAGGAGAATGAAATGAAAAAGCAACACGGGGATATGCTGGCACTCGGAACACGCAAAGCGGTATTGGCAATAGCGGTCAGTTTGTATGCCGCGATGGCGGGCGCACAGACCAATTCGGCTGTGAGCGCTGCGCCACTGATGAATTCATCGAAGATCATTCTCGCGCAGACGCTGCCGACTGACTGTCCCATGTTCGATACGCTCGGCTGCAAGAACGACACCAGCGCGCTGGGCACGCCTATTGGGACCGGAATTGCTGCTGCGGGATTAGGCGCGGATTCGGCGGGATTGCAGGGCGGCGGCGAAGGCGCGGTTTCGGTCGGCGCAGCGGTCGCTGGTGGAACTGGGGCGACGGGTAGTAGTGGCCGAAGCGGCGGCAACAATGCCGGCGCAAATAGCGGCAGCGGTTCGGGTTCGACGGGTGTGGGCTCGGGTAGCACTGGAAGCGGTAATGGTGGTGGTAGTGGCGGTAACGGCAACGCGAACGGCAACGGCAACGGTAACGGCAACGGCAGCGGTAACGGCAACGGCAACGGCAACGGCAGCGGTAACGGCAACGGCAACGGCAACGGCAACGGCAACGGCAACGGCAACGGCAACGGCAACGGCAACGGCAACGGCAACGGCAGCGGTAACGGCAGCGGCAACGGCAACGGCAACGGCAACGGCAACGGCAACGGCAACGGCAACGGCAACGGCAACGGCAACGGCAACGGCAACGGCAACGGCAACGGCAGCGGTAACGGCAGCGGCAACAATGGGGCCGGAAGCAGTGGTACTGGCGGTGGGTCGGGTAGTGGGACAGGCGGTGCTGGAGCGGGTGGTGCCGGAGCGGGTGGTGCCGGAGCGGGTGGCGGCGGAACCGGTGGCGGCGGAACCGGTGGCGGCGGAACCGGTGGTGGCGGAACCGGTGGTGGCGGTGACAACGGCGGCGGCAACGGCGGCCATGGCAACGGCGGCCACGGTGATGGTGGTCATGGTGACGGCGGCCACGGCGATGGCGGCCACGGTGACGGCGGCCACGGTGACGGCGGCCACGGCGACGGCGGTCACGGTGATGGCGGTCACGGTGACGGCGGTCACGGTGATGGTGGTCATGGTGACGGCGGCCACGGCGATGGCGGCCACGGCGATGGCGGCCATGGTGACGGCGGCCACGGCGATGGCGGCCACGGTGACGGCGGCCACGGCGACGGCGGCCACGGTGACGGCGGCCACGGCGATGGCGGCCACGGTGAAGGTGGTCACGGTGATGGCGGACACGGTGATGGCGGCCATGGCGACGGCGGTCACGGTGATGGCGGTCACGGCGACGGCGGCCATGGTGACAGCGGTCACGGCGATGGCGGCCACGGTGACGGCGGTCACGGTGATGGCGGCCACGGTAATAGCGGTCACGGTGATGGCGGTCACGGCGACGGTGGCAAGGGTGGGTACGGCGGTGGCTTCGGTCACGGCGACGGAGGTCATGGCGACGGCGGCCATGGTGACGGCGGTTACGGTGACGGCGGCAAGGGCGGCTTTGGCGGCGGCTTTGGCGGCGGCTTCGGCCACGGTGATGGTGGCCACGGTGATGGTGGCCATGGCGACGGCGGCCATGGCGACGGCGGCAAGGGCGGCTTTGGCGGCGGCTTCGGCCACGGTGATGGCGGCCACGGTGATGGCGGCCACGGCGATGGTGGCCACGGCGACGGCGGCCATGGTGACAGCGGTCACGGTGACGGCGGCAAGGGCGGCTTTGGCGGCGGCTTCGGCCACGGTGATGGCGGCCACGGCGATGGTGGCCACGGCGATGGTGGCCATGGTGATGGTGGCCATGGCGACGGTGGCCATGGCGACGGTGGCCATGGCGACGGCGGTCACGGTGACAGCGGCAAGGGCGGCTTTGGCGGTGGCTTCGGCCACGGTGATGGCGGCCACGGCGACGGTGGCCACGGCGACGGTGGCCACGGCGACGGCGGTCACGGTGACGGCGGTCACGGTGACGGCGGCAAGGGCGGCTTCGGCGGTGGCTTCGGTCACGGTGATGGCGGCCACGGTGATGGCGGCCACGGCGATGGTGGCCACGGCGATGGTGGCCATGGCGACGGCGGTCACGGTGACGGCGGCAAGGGCGGCTTCGGCGGTGGCTTCGGCCACGGCGACGGCGGCAAAGGCTCCTCAAGCGGTTCCGGCCACGGCGGCTTCGGCGGCTTTGGCGGGGGCTTCGGCGGCTTCGGCGGTGGCTACGGTCGCGGCGGCTTCGGTGGCGGCCATGGCGGCGGATACGGCGGCGGTCACGGCCACTGATTGACCTCGGCACGCGCCGGCCAGCAGAACGGCCGGCGCGTGCCAAGTCGGCGGCATCCAAAAAAAACGAGCGGACGCCCAGCGCCGCTCGTCCTCAACGCAGAACGAGAACCCCGGACATCCGGCAACTCGCATCAGCGTCTATCCTCACTGCACTACCTCGATCACCCTCTCCGGCACCACAAGATAGACGCGTTCGTTTGTCACTCGTCCATCTTCTCGCGCGCCACCGGTGAAGCTCCCAAAAGCCGGCAATACGCCACTCGCGACGCCAAACCGGAAGCATGGCACACGTACCGAATCATTTCTTGTCCTGATCCGATAAACGGGATGTTCGTGTCCTGCGAGCGCATACGCATTCGCAATCCGCTGCGGGTAATGACATAAGGCCCACGGCCCGATACGCCACGGCTCCTGCACCGTTTCGATATTGAGGCAGTCCGGCAACGCACCCGCATGCCGATCGTGATTGCCTTCGACCAGCACGACACGCAGCGAGGGATGTCTCGCGCGCCACGTTTGCAGCGCGTTGAGCGTCTCCTTCGCATTTGCCTCTCGCGCGTGCAGCAGATCTCCGAGGAATACGAGCATGGCCGGCTCGAATTCGGAGATCAGCATGTCGAGCCGCTGTAAATTATCCGCGTTCGAACCCACCGGCACAGGAATGCCGCGAGCGCGAAAGACCGCGTCCTTGCCGAAATGCGCATCGGCGACGAATAACGTGCGCAGTACTGGATCGAAAGCGGCACGCAAACTCGACAGCACGAGCCGGTGCCCTGCAAGAACAATCTCGAGCGAAGCGGCCCTCATACGCGCGCAGCCTTTTCGAGTTCGGCCAGCATCCGCTCGACGCGGTCCGCGAGCTTCTCCGTACTCACTTTCTCGCGCAGACGCCCGACAATGAGCGGAAACGCAAACGGTGTTGGCTTCTTTGGCCGCGTGACGACCACCTGGCTGGTATTCATGCGTTCCAGCGCAATGCGGATTCGCTGCGCGTCGAGTTCCTGCAGCAGTACTTCTGTATCGGCCTGATTGAGCAATAGATTATCGCTGTCGTGATTGCGGAAGATTTCATAGAAAAGACCGCTGGAAGCCTGCAGTTGGCGCGCGCTTTTCTGCTGCCCTGGATGCCCTTGAAACACGAGGCCGGACACTCGCGCAATTTCGCGGAAACGCCGCAACGATAGCTCCGATGAATTGAGGCTCGCCAGAATGTCGTGATCCAGTTCGTTGGGAGAGAAAAGGCCTCGGCCAATTTCCCCTTCCCAGTCGAATGGTTGCGCGGACAACAACTCGAAACCGTAGTCGTTCATCGAAATGGAGAACGTGCCGGGCTTCTCGCGCGCCACTCGCCATGCGAGTAATGCACCGAGACCAATGTGCGCTGTGCGTCCGGCAAACGGATAGCAAAAGAAGTGGTGACCCTCGCGGGATTTCACCAATTCCACGACGAGCACACCCGGTTCGGGCAGCACGGACCACTTCTGCTGTAATTCGAGCAGCGGGCGCACCGCGCGCATTTCCGGTTCGTCATAATTGCCGTGTGCTGCGCGGGCCAGCATGTCGAGCGTCGCGTCGGCCAGTTCGGACGAAAGTGGCATCCGGCTTCCCGCCCATTGCGGCATTGCTCCGCGTGATGTCGTCGCGCGCCGCACCCATGCCGTCATATCCTGCACGCGGATCAGTTCGAGTGCGCGTCCGCCGAATGTGAAAATGTCACCCGGCTTGAGCCGCGAAATAAACGATTCCTCGATTGCGCCGATGCGGCCGCCTGACAGATACGCCACGTTCAGCGTGCCATTCGCGACGATCGTGCCAATGTTGTTGCGATGCCGGCGCACCAGGTCGTCGCGCGGCACGCGGTACTGCCCATCGCTTTCACGCACCACGCGATGGTAGTCGGGGTACGCGCGCAGCGATGTGCCGCCGCCCTCCACGAAAGCGAGTGCCCAGTCGAACTCCGCTTGCGTCAGATATCGATAGGCATACGTCCCGCGAATCTCCTTATAAAGTTCATCTGGATCGAAGCCGCCTCCGATCGCCACCGTGACGAGATGCTGGACCAGTACGTCGAACGGCTTGTCCGGCATATCGCGGCCTTCGATCTGCCGCTTCTCCACCGCCTCGCGCGCGGCAGCCGCCTCGACGAGTTCGAGCGCATGCGTGGGGACGATCGTGACACGCGACGGCCGCCCAGGTGCGTGGCCCGAACGCCCAGCGCGTTGCATCAGACGCGCGACACCTTTGGGGGAGCCGATCTGAAATACGCGCTCCACCGGCAGAAAATCCACACCGAGATCGAGACTCGATGTACACACAACCACTTTCAGCAGCCCACTCTTGAGACCACGCTCTACCCATTCACGGACTTCCTGATCGAGCGAACCGTGATGCAGCGCAATCAGACCTGCCCATTCGGGCCGCGCTTCCAGCAGCGCCTGATACCAGACTTCGCATTGCGAGCGTGTATTGGTGAACACGAGCGATGTCTGCGCATCTCCAATAGCGTCGGCAACGGCTTCGACCTGGCGCATCCCCATATGGCCGCCCCATGGAAAGCGCTCGATCGTATCCGGTATCACCGTGTCGACGATCAGCGCTTTCGGCAACGCGCCGTGAACACTGACACGCGGTGTCTGCACCGGCGCAAGCAGAACCTCGGCTGCAAAAGGCAGGTTGCCGAGCGTTGCCGACAGGCCCCATACCTGCAGCCCTGGCCGCCAGTGCGCGAGGCGCGCGAGCGCGAGCTGTGTTTGCGTGCCTCGCTTGTTGCCGAGCAGTTCATGCCATTCATCGACGATGACGAGTCGCACATGCGACAGCACCTCACGCGCGTCGGGCCTCGTCAGGATCAGCGACAGGCTTTCGGGTGTCGTGACGAGCGCCGACGGCATGCGCCGGTTCTGCCGTGCGCGTTCGGCCGACGACGTGTCGCCAGTTCGCAGTCCGACGCTCCACGGCACGGCAAGTTCGGTTGCCGAGCTTTGCAAGGCGCGGGCGGTGTCGGCGGCGAGCGCGCGCATTGGCGTAATCCACAGGACCGTAAGCGGTTCTGGCTGCGTGCGCGGCGTGCGCCGTTGCTTCGGCGCAGAGTTCGGCTGTTCCGAGAAGGCGGCCAGTGCGCCGAACCAGACAGCCCAGGTTTTGCCGGCACCGGTCGTCGCGTGAAGCAGACCGCTCGCGCCGCGACCGATTTCGCGCCACACATCGCGTTGAAATTTAAAGGGCTGCCAGTGGCGCCCCTCGAACCACTCGGCAAGCCTTTCTTTGAATGGCCGGCCAGCAGCGGCTTCGTCGAGCTTGAACGCAATGGGCTCGAACGCCGGCTCGCGCGCATCGAGCCGCGCCTGCTGTGCGCGACTGCGCGGGATCCGGCGCGGGCGCGGCGCGCGGCGCCTCTCGCGTGCAACCGGAGACGCGCCTGTCGGGTCCTCGTCGGGATCGGGCGGGTTATTCATTTCACCGTGTCTTGGAAACCGTTATTGAATTGCTCTTCAGGAGGTACCTACGAGCGCGTGCTAGCGCGCTCACTCTACGAGTGGACCGATCAATTGCGCTTCTGGTTCACCATCACATCTTCTCATTTACGCCGACGCTGCAGTCTGTATCTGCAACATCCGTCGCCGGATAGCAGCCGCTGCTTTTCAGTGAAACGGTCGAATTGACCGGGAATGCCGCAGGCTGCCATGCAAGAAGTAGCGGTTTTTCCCGAGCATTCACAAGAAGTAGGAGTCTCGCCCGATCGTCGACGTCCACGAGGATCAGACTGCACGTCCATTGCAATGAGCGCGGGAAGCGATCCGTTACAATGACACCCATCACCCCACTGGAGACGTCATTTGAAATCCATCGTTGCTTTGGTCGCTGCCGCGGTTCTTTCCTCGACAGCAATGGCTGCCGCGCCCACCACTGAGAAGCTGCCTTCTGGCGTGATCGTCGAACACCTGGTTCAGGGCACGGGTGCGCAACCGGCGGCGGACGACGTCGTGAAGGTCAACTACCGAGGCACATTGTCCAACGGCACCGAGTTCGACAGCTCTGCCAAACACGGTGGACCGGCCACTTTCCCGCTGAACCGCGTCATCCCCTGCTGGACGCAAGGCGTGCAAACAATGAAGGTGGGCGGCAAAGCCAAGCTCACCTGCCCGGCGGCTACGGCTTACGGTGAACGTGGTGTCGGCCCGATTCCGCCGAATAGCGAGTTGACGTTCGAGGTCGAACTCGTCGGCATCGGCAAATAAGCGGATGCGATGTATGAGCAAGAACCCCGCTTGCGCTACGGCAGCGGGGTTTTTTGTTTATTCTTTGCGTAACTCCGCAATCATGTACGCATCGAGCGACGCGTTATGGTGACAAAAACAGCCAGTCCGCCCGTGCAGGTGGCGACCATCGGCTTCACCAATAAAACGGCGGAAAGTTTTTTCGATCTTCTCAAACGCGCACATGTACGCACGGTTCTGGATGTGCGCCTGAACAATACGTCACAGCTGGCGGGCTTCGCAAAGAAACAGGACCTGCCGTTCTTTCTCGAGAATCTGTGCAACGCCGCCTATGTCGAGCTGCCTGAGCTTGCGCCCGAGCCGTCGCTCCTGAAGCGTTACCGGGCCAAGGAGCTAACGTGGAAAGATTACGAAGCGGCCTACCTCGACCTGATTGCCAGGCGCCGCGTAGAAAGCAGCCTGGACGCCGACATGTTCCGCTCGGCATGCCTGCTTTGCAGTGAACATTTACCCCATCATTGTCATCGCCGGAGTGCACTTGAATACCTGAATGCGCACTGGAACGGCAAGCTTCAGATTTCTCACCTGACTTGATGCGATACGGCTACTCGGCAGGTGCGAACAGCATTGACACATAAAGAATCGTGGAGACCACGATTATGCCTACGCCCACGAGTACCTTGGTGCGATTGAATTCGAGGCCGCCGTTTATCACAACGCCGATTCCCGCGACCGACGTAAGCGTACCGATCGTGGCCAGCAACACGTGAATCTTGCTGCGGATCAGCTTACGGCGCTCCGGGGATGCGTCTTCTTTCCATTTGTCGAGCTTCATTCAGACATCCTTTCAGTCGGGCGCGCGGTGGGTTAAAGACAGCAACCAGGCATACTGCGCGATATCACGCTTCGCAACGATGAGCGTTGCCGAACGAAGAATAAATGAACGCTGGTGAAGTGCAAATATATAACTTTAAAAACTGAAATTTCTGCCTTTGCGCGGCTTTCGCATCGCAGGTCCGACAAAAGCCGGCCATTCAGTCGCGTCGTGCCTTGCTCTGGAAGCCAGCTAAGCCAGCGCGCAGACAGTCAGTTCTTTAGAGCGCGTGAACAGCGGGCGCAGCCTGCTCATCCTTTGCTGTAAGGATTGGCGGCCGGTGCAGGCTATTTCCCGCCGCGTGTTTTGGCTAGCAGCAGGGGAAGTTTTCGCCGCTCCATCCAGCTTTCTATAGCCGACAACGCGTTTAAAGACGCTCGAGTATTAAAAAATTGATGCTGGGTCCTTTGAATCTTCGAATGCTTGCCTATAGTAGAAGCGACTATCGCCGCGACGCACAGCGCCGGTCTTCTCTTGATGCCAATGACGGGGAATCGAAAATGACGCCATCGAATGCCGTGAACTATCAGTCCCAGTCCTGTACGCCGATTTCGCTACAAACTCTGGCCAGCTATCTCGAACTGGCGCTCGACGAAGGGGAAAGTGTCGTGCTGATGCGTGTGGGGACGCATGTGCGCAGCGTGTATGTCGGCGATCCGTCAGGTGCACTCGACGCATTGGCTGATCTCGGCGTGGTGGTCGCATCGCAGGCGGACGAAATGCTTGCATTGACCCGCCTCGGCCTGAACCGGATAACCGCCGGAGAGCAACAGTACCGTTTCATGCGCAGCGTTCGATACATCGCCGATCGTCAGGCGGTTGTATTTACGCCGATTTGAGTGCCGGCAGTGAATTGGAAAGACAAAAGAAGTTCAGGAAGGAAAGAGAAAGAAAGAGAAAGTAAAGAGCATCGCCTGGCCGGTCGAGGAGTCGAAAGGTTCGTACTCCACCAGATAGGCGTAAAACGCGACACCCGTGTATTTTGGGCCGCGCAAACCTGCCTTTCTTCAGTCATTCATGGCATAGTTCGATCGATTCCCACATAAGGAGCAATCAATGCCCACGTTAGAGCAAATCCAAGCAAAGCTGAAAAAGCTCCAGGCACAAGCCGACGTCCTTATTGCCAGAAAGGCGCAAGTCGCGGTCGATCAGATTCGTGATCTGATGCTCAAGCATGGCCTGACCACAGCGGACATCGAAGCCAGCGCGAAAGCCAGGCGCACTTTGCGAGGACTGAATGGCCATGCCAGCGCAAAAGTTGCGAAAGCGGGCAAGGCGTCGCCGAAATATCGCGATCACAAAACCGGCGCAACCTGGACAGGCCATGGCCGCGCGCCGGCATGGATTGCCAGCGTGAAAGACCGCACTCAATTTCTGATCGAAGGCGCGAGTGCATCGACGTCTGCGGCAAAAGCCGGTGTCACGGCAACGAAACGTGGCAAAGGTCAGCCAAAAGGCGCGCAGCCGGCCAAGTATCTGAATCCGAAAACCGGTGCGACCTGGAGTGGGCGCGGTCCGGCGCCGGCATGGCTCGCATCGGTGAGAGACCGCAGCCGATTTCTGATCGACAGCGCGATGGCAGCAACCGGCGATACGGGTCAGAAGGTGGCGACGAGGGCTGCAGCGAAGGCCGGCAACACGAAGGCGGCAGCAACCAGCGGCGCGGTAAGCAAGAAGGCCTCTGCAAAGAAGGTGGTAGCCAGGAAGGCAGTAGCAAAGAAAGCCGCCAGGACAGTTACCGCCAGTAAGGCCTCTACGGCAGCACGTCAAGTAACCGCCACGAAAAGCGCGGCGAGTCCGGCCGCAAAGAAAGCTTCCGCAAAATCCACGGCCGTAAAAACGCCCCGTAAGTCGCCGGGTCGCAAGGCAGCCGCAAAAGCCGCGACGCCGGCCACGCCCGCACCGGAAGCCTCCTCGACGCAAGCCGGCGCATAACGCGCACTGGAGTAATGAAGTAAATGACCCGCGCGCCCGCGTCACCCGAACAGGAAGACCAGGTCGTCCTGCTGGACGATGTTCCTCAACCTGCAGCGGATGCTGCTGGACCGTTTATCGTCGCGAGCGACAGGCGGGTCATTCTTGCCTATCCGATAGCGGAATCCGCCTTCGAACGGTACGGTCCATTCGATCCGGACGACGACCCGTTCTGCACCGTACTGTTTCCGGATACGGCCTTTCATCGCCTTGGTCCGCCCGGTGATGCCGAACTGGACATTCATCCACTCGCGTCACAGGGGCTCAACGGCTTTTCCGCGCACGAGGTGATCCATTCGTCGCTCGCTGCGGAGCTATCGTCCGTCGGTGCAAACGGGCCAGCGCAACGGCATTTCGTGATTACATTCAACGAGTCCACGTTCGAGTGTGTCGCCTCGGACTATACGGTAATCGGTGTTTATGGCGCAGGGGAAATAGCGAGCCGCGAAGCGTTCGCGCTGGTACGGTAGTTCAGTCGGGCAGCAAAGCGCGATCCTACCCTGGCACGCGCAATGCGTGCTGCGGCCGTGGTAATACCCGGCTTAGGGCCCTGTCGTCTCCATTAAAACACGCAGAGTGCCGCTTATTCATGCGCTCTGCCGATTAGCATCGAGGCCACGCATGCTGACGATTCCGATTACCGTCGTTGTAACTGTCGTCATTATTCTGCTCATTGCAAATTTGTCGAGCGGCGAAAAGAAAATCGAGCACAAGATCGACCGGCTTTATTCAAGCGACGATCCGCAATTTCTTCGATCGATGGGTTTGCTGCTCGGGCCGCCCGTGATTTCAGGCAATTGCTTTGAAATGCTGCGTAACGGCGATCAGATTTTTCCGTCCATGCTGGAAGGCATTCGTGCCGCGCGCAAGACGATCACGTTTGAAACATTTATCTACTGGTCAGGGGCGATCGGCGAGCAGATCGCGCAGGCACTCGCCGATAAAGCGCGCGAGGGCGTTGCCGTGCATGTGCTGCTCGACTGGGTTGGCTCGTCGAAAATGGACAAGCGTTATCTGAGCATGCTGCGCGACGCAGGCGCTGAAGTTATCCAGTACCACAAGCCGCACTGGACTGGTCTTGGCCGCATGAACGATCGCACGCACCGCAAACTGCTCGTAGTCGACGGGCGTATTGGCTTTACCGGCGGAGTAGGCATCGCACCGGAGTGGACAGGCGATGCGCAGAACGAAAAGCACTGGCGCGATACGCATTTCCGTGTGGCTGGCCCGGTCGTCGGTCATATGCAGGCCGTGTTCATGGATAACTGGGTCAAGGCGACAGGCAACGTCTTGCACGGCGGGGATTACTTTCCCGACATTGAATCGCAAGGCGACGGTCTCGCGCATATGTTCAGCAGTTCGCCCTCGGGCGGCAGCGACGACATGCAGCTCATGTATCTGATGGCGATCACCGCAGCCACGCACAGCATTCATCTGGCAAGCGCGTATTTCGTACCCGACAAATTGACTATCAACGCGATCGTCGAAGCAGCGAAGCGTGGCGTGAAAGTGCAGATCATCACGCCGGGCAAGCGCATCGACACCCACACGGTACGTGAAGCGTCGCGCGCATGCTGGGGCGATCTGCTGAAAGCGGGCGTCGAAATGTACGAATATCAGCCCACCATGTTCCACTGCAAATTGCTGGTGGTGGACGAGTATCTCGTTTCAGTGGGCTCGACCAATTTCGACAGCCGCTCGTTCAAGCTCAACGACGAAGCCAATCTGAACATATACGACCGCGACTTCGCACGACAGCAAACCGCTGTTTTTGCCGACGACATCAGCAAGTCGCAGCAGATTACGCTGGACATCTGGATGCACCGACCATTGCGCGAAAAGCTGATTGAAAAATTTGTACCGCTACTCGACACGCAACTATGAAGATAGGCTTGCGCCGCGAAGATACGCTTCGACCGTCGTTGCGAACGCCGAATCGCCACTTTCCTTGTTGCGAGTAAGAGGGATGCTCAGTACGGCTTTTGCCCGCTGGTAGGCGTTGGCGAATCCACGTAATTCCTGCGTGACATGCCGGTCGTCCAGACGGCGTCGCGTCATGGCTTGTGCAATGCTGCGGTCGATCAGCGCCAACTGACTGTCGATAAAGTCGATACACCAATCGCGGCATGGCGCGGACGCGCCCGCAACGGCGAGCAACGCCGGTACGATTGAAATCGTTAAGAAGCCGCCTGGCGGAATGCGCGCCAGCGCGGCGGCCGAATCGAACAGTCCCCTGCGCAACGACGCGAACACGGCGCGCCCCCAGAATGCATGGTCGAGTTCGAGTGCTGCACGGCGACGTGACAGCGCGTTGGTCGCGCCGTCGTCTTCTATCCGGCCGTTTGCGACGAGCAGCGGTTCATCCGCGTGCGCGCCCTCCTGAATGCAGTCCGCGCCGAGATAAGCGGCGCTCTGGCTGCGTCCTGCGAGTACGAGATGCTGGAAACGGTCGGGCACGAGCGGATCGAGCGGCACGACTTCACATGTCACCGGTTTGCCCTGCAGATGAACCGCGCAGAGGCCGTCATCCAGCAGAGCGGGACAGCGCGCGAGAGACGGGTAGTCATAGCCTTGCGCCACGATACTGAACGTCTCGCCGTTCGCGTGATGAAGCAGCGTGCGCGCAATCGAATCGAATGCGGCCACGTCGGACTCGTCGAGTACGCTTGTGTGATTGCCCGTGCGCAGGCGTTCACCCGTGCGTCGGCGCGGCACACGCCCAATGGCCAGACAGCCGATGAACAGATCGCGATGCCGGAACAACTCGGGCAGCGACAGGGCGGGCGGCGTGTTGCAGCATTTGCCACACGCTGAACAGCCGAATGAAAACGCGTTCAGCGTTGGCGGTGTCACCACGGGCGGCGCACCGAATCCTGATAGCGCGTCAGGATGAAATGCGCAACGTCGGTCGAGTGATACGACGCGATCAACTGGGCGACCCAAGGCTGGGTGCAATCGCTTTCCCGAACTGTCAGAACGTTGGCATAGGGCGAACGCGCATCTTCGAGGCCGAGGCTGTCGCGCGCGGGAAAGAGGCCGGCGCGTGCGGCGTCGTCACTGTCGATTACAGCGAAGGCTACGCCGGGCAGCGTATCGAACAGCTTCGCGCGCGGCACCTGACGAATCCTCAGATTCAGCCGGTTGCTCGTGATATCGGCGAGCGTCGCATGCAGACCCGCGCTGTCCCTGAAAGTAAGCAACGTGAAATTCTGCAGAAGAATCAGTGCGCGCGCCGTACCCTCGCGATCGGCGGGAACCGCGATCGTCGCACCGCGCTGTAACTGGCTGAGGCTGGTCAGTTTGCGCGAGTACAGTGCGATCGGAAACGTGACCGTGGTGGCAACGCTAGCCAGTGCATAGCCATGCCGTCGGCGCTGCGTGTCGAAAGAAGGCGCATCTTCAAAGCTCGCGGCGTCGATCTCGTTCGACGCGAGCGCTGCGTCGATACGCGCAGGATCATCGAAGACGACGACGTCCAGTGCAAGGCCATGCGTTGCAGCCACGCGGCGTACTTCGTTCATGATCTGCGCGTGCGCACCGGCGCTTACGCCAATCTTGACGACAGACGGCGTAGCGGCGTGCGCGACCTGGAGGAGGGAGGCAGCCAGCACAGCCAGATACTTCGCGAAAAGACGCGTCATGACGCATCCCTCAGTACCGTGCGAAAACCAATGTGCGAGGCCGGCAGATCCGCTTCCTGCTGTTCACGCGATGCCGCGCGATAGCGCACGCAGTAGTCGCGTGAACAGAGGAACGAGCCGCCCTTGATGACCATCGGCGTATCGTGCCTGCGGCCAGGCGGCGCGACGGCTGCGGTGTCGCCGTTGGTATGCGACTGATGCGGGCCGCTGTACACGTCTTTCGTCCACTCCCACGCGTTGCCGATCATGTCGTAGAGCCGGAAATCGTTGGCCGCATAGCAGCCGACGGGCGCGAGTCCAACGTGACCATCTTCATTCGTGTTGAGTATGGGGAAGACGCCCTGCCAATAGTTCGCTGCGGGCTTACCGTGCTCGTCGCGCGGCGCGGTGTCGAGTTGCGCGCCTTCGTGGCCCGCCTTGCCCGCGAATTCCCACTCCGCCTCGGTCGGCAGATCGCGGCCGAGCCAGTGCGCGTAAGCGAGCGCGTCGGCCTGCGTCACCATCGTGACAGGCTGGTTCATGCGGCCGGCCAGCGTGCTGCCCGGCCCGGCTGGATGATTCCACGCGGCGCCTTTGACCCACGTCCACCATGCGAGATCGCGGGCATTCATTTCCTCGCGCGTCGGGCTGTGAAAGACCACTGCGCCGCCCTGGCGCTCGGAATCGCTGACGTAGCCGGTCGCCCTCACGAACGCGGCGAATTGCGCGTTCGTCACGTCCGTCTGATCGATCCAGAAGCCGGCGACACGCGTCATGCCGTCGCCGGCGGGGCGTTCGTCCTCGTAGCCGAGCCGGCTGCCGAATACGAAGGTGCCGCCACGCAGATGCACCATGCCGGCCTTCGGATCGTCGCGCCAACGCACCGGCAGCCCACCGTAGCGCTCGCACTGTGCTTCGTTGCCGAGCGGCACGAGCGGGCGCGAGCGGTTCAGTTCATCGAACGCGCTCGCGTTGCTGCCGCTGAACACCGCCGATGCAGCAGACGTAGCCGACGCAACGGTATAGGCGGTGACAAAGGCCGCGGCCGCGATCACGGCATACATACCGTAGAGCGCGATATTTGATTTCGGTTTGAGACGGAACGTCATGACGAACCCAGCACTTAGTAGTAGCCGCGCGGACGCAGCGGCTCGACACCGCCCACGTTGCTCATGTAGTTGTTCCACTGCTGCACGAGGCCGTCGATGACCGACGGGTTCTGCGCTGACACATCCTGTGTTTCACCGCGATCGGCGCTCATGTCGAACAGTTGCCAGTGGCCGTCCACGGGGCCGAGCGGCGGCTCGGTCCACAGGGCTTTCCAGCGGCCGTCCGCGCTGCGCAGATAACCGCGGCCATATGCCTCGTCGCCGAACGAGGCCGTATGTGGAGCGCTGGAGGTCTGATCGTTGAGCAGCGGCAGCAGCGATTGCCCGGTCACCGGATACACATAGCGATTGTTGTAGACCACCTTGCCCTTGTTCTGATCGACGCCAGTCAGCGTATTGATCAGCGGCGGGGCGGCCTGCGTGGGCGGCGCGATCTGCGCGACGGCGAGGAACGTGGCCGTGTTGTCCGTGACGTGCGTGAATTCGCGCAGCGTTGGCTTCTGCGTGGTCTGGCCCGGCAGATGCACGATCAACGGCGTGGACACGCCGCCTTCGCCCGAATAGCCCTTCGTGAGACGAAACGGCGTGGCGCTCACTTCTGCCCAGCGCAAACCATATTGCAGGCGCTGCGCGTTCTGTTTGCCGTTGTCGGTGCCAAGCGTCGAATAGATAGGGTCTGCGGCATTCGCCGTGTCGGTGGCGGTCGGGTCCGCGCCGGAGTCGATCGGCCAGCCTTCCGCGCCGTTATCCGACTGGAACATGATGAAGGTGTTGTCGTATTCGCCGATATCCTTCAGGTGTTGAATCAGCAGGCCAATGTTGTGGTCGAGATTTTCGACCATGCCCGCGTAGATTTCCATGTAGCGCGCCTGTGCTTTCTTTTCGGCGGGCGAGAGGCTGGCCCATGTCTTGTTGACGTAGCCCGGCCCGTAGTCGGTATAACCCTGCGCAGCGCTGTGCACCGCGCTCACGTATTTCGCGTTGACGGTGCCGTTATTCGCGGTGGCCGCGGTCGCTACCAGCGTTTCCGATGCACCGCCATAAGGCACGAAGTCGTTCGGGATGATGCCCAGCGCCTTCTGACGCGCAATGCGTGCGTTGCGGATCGCATCGTACCCGGCGTCGTACTTGCCCACGTAGTTGTGCAGATAAGGATCGGGAACCTGAAGCGGCCAGTGCGGCGACGTATAGGCCGCGTAGGCGAAGAACGGCTTGCCGTCGCCTTTGTTCGAGTCGATGTACGAGATCAGACGCTGCGTATAAAAGTCGGTCGAATAGAATACAGCGGGACTGCCGCCCGCACCGCCCGGTTGTCCGGGCTGGCCCGGCTGCACGTAGCGGCCGTCTTCCGTGTAGTTCTGCGAGTTCGCGGGTTCGTGCGCGAAGTGGTTGGTCGCGGCGCCGCCAAGAAGCGCGTAACTGTGCTCGAAGCCCCACTGATCCGGTGTCTGTCCGCCGCCCGTCGTGCTGCCCACGATGCCCGAACCAATGTGCCATTTCCCGGCCATATAGGTGTGGTAACCGCCGTCCTTCAGCAATTGCGCGACCGACAATGCGCGGTCGTTCAGATAGCCTTCATAGCCCGGCAGGCCTTTGCGTTCGTCGGTGGGCACGCCCATCGTGCCTTCGCCGACCAGATGGTGGTCGGTGCCGGAAATCAGCATGGAACGCGTGATCGCGCAGACCGTCCCCGTGTGATGATTCGTGAAGATGCGGCCGGATTGCACGAGCGCGTCGAGGTTTGGCGTATTGATCTCTCCGCCGAACGCGTGAATATCCGAATAGCCGAGATCGTCGGCCATGATGTACAGAATGTTCGGGCGTTTCTGCGCGGCCACAGGTGTGCTTGACGTGCTCGCGCCGCGCACGTTGTCGTCGCCGCAAGACGCGAGTGCAACGAGACTGGCGACTGCCGCGGCGAAGATGCCAATGCGAACGCGAGGGCGAGGCGATCGTGATGTTGTCATTGTTGTGGTGACCGATTAGGTTGGGTCGCCGATGTTAGCAATGACGCCAGCGCAGCCAAAGCTTGTTTTCTGCGTTGCTATGTCGGTTTGCGGATATAGGCGACAAAGAGTGATGGCGGATATAGCGCCGCGCGCCTGCTCAGTTGCCGGGGTCGAGTACCGGCTTATCCGGATCGGCGAGCGTTCTGTACGGCAGTTGCGGAGCGTGCGGATTTTGCGTCGTGTCGTCTATCACGCGATCGACGTCCGCCGTTTTGCCGAGTTCGGTGAGAAAGTCCTGTTTGTCGAAGCCCGGTGCAACACAGCCTTGCACGTAGATGAAGCGGCGTTGCAGGATGAGCCAGAGCGTCGACTGTTCGCGCCAATGCGTAGCGTAGTTGATCGTGGACAGGCGGCGCTGTACCGTGTCGGCAATTTCCGCGTCGTACAGATAGGCGTTGGATAGACGGCAGCGGCCTTCCACCCAGCAACTGTTGCCGCGTTCAATGCGGTAATGGCTGTCGTCCAGCCATTCCTGCCCGGTTTCCAGCGGTCCAAGCGGAACCGGACAATCGGCGATTGCGTGAGAAATCTGAAAGAACGGATCGTGGCCGCGATTGACCCGTGCGTCCTGCGCATGGGCATGAGCCGCTGCAGCGCCAAGCAGCAGCGCGGCCATCCGCGAAGTGATCGAACGATTCATTGTCATCGGCTCCTTGGAGAAGCGCGCGCATCGGCTGGCGCGGTCGTGGAATACCCCTTGCTGTGGCCTCATTATCGCGCCGCTTCCGCATGATGATGCGTCAGCCGCGCGTTCATTTTTCCGATTTCAGGAGCTCACCATGGCCGACCGACAGACAATTCAACCGCTGCGCTTCGATCCCACGTTCGAACAGATCCCCGAGGACGAAGCCGAAACTACGCAGGAACTGGTGGACACGCTGCGCAGCATCATCGAAACGACATATAAGGACTACGGCCACGCAGTGCGCAGCGTTCACGCCAAAAGTCACGGGCTTTTGCAGGGGGAACTGGAAGTACTGGACAACCTGCCGCCTGCTTACGCTCAGGGCGCGTTCGCGCGAGCCGGGAAATTACCGGTGGTCATGCGTTTCTCGACCAACCCAGGTGACATTCTCGACGACAGTGTGTCTACACCGCGTGGTCTCGCGGTGAAGATTATCGGCGTGGAAGGCGAGCGCTTGCCGGGTAGCGAAGGCGAGGTGACGCAAGACTTCGTGATGCAGAACGCGCCCGCGTTCGGCGCGCCGACGCCGAAGAAATTCCTCGGCATGTTGAAGCTGCTCGCAAAAACAACCGACAAAGCGCCCGGGCTGAAGAAGGCACTGTCGGCAGTATTGCGCGGCACCGAGGCGACCGTCGAAGCACTGGGCGGCGAAAGCGCGACGCTCAGAAACCTGGGTGGCCATCCGGAAACGCATATTCTTGGCGAAACGTTTTACACGGGCGTGCCGTTTCTTTACGGACCCTACTACGCGAAACTCAGTGTTGTGCCTCTTTCTCCGAACCTGACTTCGCTGACCGATACATCGCTCGACGTGAACGGCAAGCCGAACGGGCTGCGCGAAGCGGTCAACGAGTTCTTCGCAACCGGCTCCGCACAATGGGACGTGCGTATTCAGCTTGCCACCGACATCGACAGAATGCCGATCGAGGACGCGTCGGTGAAATGGCCCGAAGATGAAAGTCCGTACGTGAGCGTCGCGCGCATCAGCGTACCGTCGCAGCCGGCGTGGACTGAAGCGCGCGCTGCGGTCGTGGACGACCAACTGGCTTTCAGCCCGTGGCATGGGTTGAGCGCGCACCGGCCGTTAGGCGGCGTAATGCGTTCGCGCAAACCGGCGTATGAAATGTCGTCGGTCTTTCGTGGTCAGCACAATGGCTGTCCGATGCACGAGCCGCGATCGTTTGAAAAGCTGCCTGAGTGATCGGACTGTAGAGAGCGAAGCGAGCGCGCGTTGCGGCGTGCGCTCACCCACATAGCCAGGCATGCCTGAATATTCAGCGAGCCGGGCGCCGGTTCTCTACTGCAAACTTGATCAGTTCCGCCTGGCCCTCGATATCGAGCTTGCGTTTCAGATTCAGCCGGTGCGTCTCCACCGTCCGCACGGACAGGTCGTTGCGTTGCGCGATCTGCTTGCTCGACAGGCCTTCCGCGAGTGCGTCGAGAATGTCACGTTCACGTGGCGTAAGCCGTTCAATCGGCGATTGCATGGCCGACGCCTGAATCAATCGCGCACCCAGTCCCGCACTGAAAAACGTGTTGCCTTCCAGCACGGCGCCGATAGCCTGAATGATTTCAGTGGCCGGCGAGTCCTTGAGCACGTAACCGCTTGCACCGGCGCGCACTGCTTGCGTCACGTACTCCAGATTGTCGTGCATCGACAGCATCAGCACGCGGATCGCGGGGAATCGCTCATGAAACATGCCGGCGAGCGCAATGCCGTTCATCCCGTTCATGCCGACGTCCATCAGCACGAGATGCGGTTCATGGCTAGCTGCGAGCGCAAGGGCCTCATGCGCATTGCCTGCTTCGCCGACCACTTCGATATGGCGCACCGCTTCGAGCCGCGCACGTAGGCCATCGCGAACCAGCGGATGATCGTCGACGAGAATCAGACGGGCAGTGGCGGAGGAAATGTCGTTCATGGTTCAGGTCTCCTGCAATGCAGGCAGTGTGTTCTCGTGTGCTCCAAGCGGCACGCGGACCGCGACCGACGTATGGCCCGCTTGCGAACTCAGCAACAGCTTGCCGCCGAGCGCCTCTACCCGTTCCTGCATGTTGCGCAGACCGACGCCGGCGCGCAGGCTCACGAATGCATCGGCGACGTCGAAGCCGCGGCCATTGTCGGAGACCGTCAGCGCGACGGCGTCGTGCGATATTTCCAACGTCAACGCCGCTTTCGACGCGCCCGCGTGGCGCAGGATATTGGTCAGCGCCTCCTGCGCGATGCGAAACAACACGGTGTTGACCGCTTCCGGCAACGCGGCGGCATGCGTATGCGCGATCTGCGTGAAGCCGATGTCAATGCCGGACTGTTCGCTCAATTCACGCGAGAGTTGTTCGAGCGCGGCGGCGACGCCGAGATCGTCGAGCATCGACGGACGCAGCGCATGCGAAATGCGGCGCACTTCGCGCAAGGTGTCGCCAAGCCGCGTGATACTCGTGGCGAGCGCGGCTTCGGCGGGCGGCACACGCGGCTCGCTGCGCTCGAAGCGTGCGAGTGCGGACTCGAGCAGCAGCTTGACCGACACCATCATCTGGCTGATGCCATCATGCAGTTCGCGCGAAAGCCGCGCCCGTTCGTTTTCCTGCGAGTCGACGACCTGCTGCGCGAGTCTCTTGAGTCTGGCGTCCGCGCTGCGATACTCGCTGACGTTCAATACGAGCGCGCATAAGGCGATCACCGCAATTCCGGCGACTGCAATGGCGTCGATCCACTTCATTGTGCGATCGATGTTGGCGGCCGCGCTCGCATCGATATCGGCGAGCGTCGAGTCGACGTCGTCGAGATAGATGCCGGTGCCGATCATCCAGCCCCAACGTTCGAGCGGCACCACGTAGCCGAGTTTCGACGCTACCTTGCCGGTCGACGGGCGGTGCCACAGATAGCGCACATACCCGCCGCCGTGCGCGGCGGCGGCGAGCAGTTGCTGAATGGTCGGCGTGCCCTGCGAATCGCGCAGTGCCCACAGATCACGGCCCACGAGACCCGGCTCACGTGGATGCATCAGCGCGCGGCCATGCATGTCGAACACGAAAAAATAGCCGTCCTTGCCGAAATCCATTTTCTGCAGCATGTCGAGCGCGCGGATGCGCAGCATGGCGTCATCGCGCGCATTGTCCTCGCCCGCATTGTAGAGCGGTGCGATGGCCGTGGTGGCGAGCTCCACATAGTGCTTGAGCTCAAGTCGCTTGCTCGCCAGGTAGGCGGCTTGCGTGGTGGCGTGCTGCGTTTCGGCGAGCGCGGTGGCTTCCGTGCGCACGCCGGTTTCAATGCTGGTAATAGCCGCGAGGAACGGCACGATCGCCAGCAGGACAATCTTGGCTTTGAGTTTCATCGTCGGAAAAACACGGCTTGCCGGCTACGTAGTATTACGTAGCCGGCATACGTAATTGCGCGCTTGTAAGGACGCTTACGAAGGCGAATACTACATCCCCACGGGATGCCGCGCCGCCGGCGTGGTATTCCAATGCGCTCGCAGCCGGCACTCAGCCCGGCGCGCTGTGTGTCAATAATAGACTTAGGAGAAGTTCTTGGAGACCTCCCAACCGGCCGGCCGTTCATGGCTCTGGCTCATTCTGCTCATCCCTTATATCGCGCTGTTGTGGCTGCCGTTCTATAACGACACGCGTCCTTCGTTCGCGGGCTTTCCGTTTTTCTACTGGTATCAGTTCCTGTGGGTGCCGTTGACCTCGCTGCTGATTTACGTCGTGTATCGAGGTGTCAAATGAACGATCTGAATCCGGTGAACCCGGTCGCGATGACCGTTTTTATTGCGTTCTTCATTCTCGTGACGGTGATCGGCTTTTTCGCCGCGCGCTGGAAGCGGGGCGATCTCACGCAACTGCATGAATGGGGTCTGGGCGGACGTCAGTTCGGCACCGTCATTTCGTGGTTCCTGGTCGGCGGCGACTTCTACACGGCTTATACCGTGATCGCCGTGCCCGCACTCGTTTATTCCGTTGGAGCGTATGGCTTCTTCGCATTGCCGTACACGATCATCGTGTACCCGTTTGTTTTTGCGGTGATGCCGAAACTGTGGAAAATCGCGCACGCGAAAAACCACGTTACCGCAGCGGATTACGTGCAAGGCGAATACGGCGGCAAATGGTTTCCGGCGGCGATCGCATTGACCGGTATCGTCGCGACCATGCCGTATATTGCGTTGCAACTCGTCGGCATGCAGGTGGTGATCAAGGGTCTCGGCGTGACCGGCGAAATGCCGCTGATCGTCGCGTTCGTGATTCTCGCGCTTTACACATATGCGAGCGGCCTGCGCGCGCCGGCAATGATCGCGTTCGTGAAGGACATCATGATCTATATCGTGGTGATCGCAGCCGTGTGGCTGATTCCGGCGAAACTCGGCGGCTACGCGCATGTGTTCGACGCAGCCGACACCTATTTCAAGGCGAAGGGCGGCGCGACCGGCATCATCCTGAAACCGACGCAGTTCACTGCGTATGCGTCGCTCGCGCTGGGTTCGGCCCTTGCCGCCTTCATGTATCCGCATACGATGACGGCGGTGCTGTCGTCGTCATCGGCCAGTACGGTGCGCAAGAACGCGATCTTCCTGCCGGCGTACACATTGCTGCTGGGTCTGATCGCGCTGCTCGGGTACATGGCGATCGCGGCCGGCGTGCACGTGAAGTCGGCATCGGACATGGTGCCGGCGCTTTTCAACACGCTGTTTCCGTCGTGGTTCGTCGGTTTTGCGGCGGCGGCCATTGCCATCAGCGCACTCGTGCCGGCGGCGATCATGTCGATCGGCGCGGCCAATCTGTTCACGCGTAATCTGTGGCGTCCGCTGGTGACGCCGACTATCTCGCCGGCAGGCGAGGCGTCCACCGCGAAAATCGTGTCGCTGGTCGTCAAGTTCGGTGCGCTGCTGTTCATCGTGTTCCTGCCCACGCAGTATGCGATCGATCTGCAACTGCTGGGCGGCGTGTGGATTCTGCAGATTTTCCCGGCCATCGTTTTCTCGCTGTACACGCGTCGCCTGAACACGCCGGGCCTGTTCCTCGGCTGGCTCGTCGGCATCGTGCTCGGCACGAGTCTCGCGGTGTCGCAAGGGCTGAAACCGGTGTTCGCGCTGCATCTGGGCGACGCGGTCTACCCGATCTACATCGGCCTGATCGCGCTGGTCGCGAACATCGTGGTGAGCGTGGTGGTGTCGCTGGTGTCGCCGCGACGCGCGTTGGCTGCGGCCTGAGCGTTTTCGCCTGCAACGGAAGCCGGGGCGTGGTTCCAGACCACGCCCCGGTTTTTTTGTGAGTTTCGCCTATGCGGCGTTGCGGACCGGTCCCGGCGCGCAGTCTAGAAACGCTCCACGCTGAAGGGCCGCGCGTCTACAAAAGTTTGTTCGCCGGTCATCATTTCGGCGATCAGCCGCCCGGTGACCGGTCCGAGCGTCAAGCCATGATGCGCATGCCCGAACGCGAACCACACGTTCCTGTGTTTTCGCGCCGGGCCAATGATCGGCATCATGTCCGGCGTGCACGGGCGTCGTCCCATCCACGCTTCGTCGTCGAGACGCTTGCCCAGCGGAAACAGCGTACGCGCGACCGGTTCGACCGCCGCGAGTTGCGTCGGCGTCCTCGGCGCGTCGCGCAGCGCGATTTCGACACCCGTGGTGAGGCGAATGCCCTTGGCCATCGGAGCGAGCAGATAGCCGTTCTCGATATCCAGCACCGGATGATTCAGCCGCGCCTGCGCTTGCGGCGCGTAATGCATGTGATAACCACGCTTCACGGCGAGCGGCAGTGCGTAGCCGAGCTGCGTGCTCAAGCGATCCGACCACGGCCCGAGCGCGACCACAACCGATGACGCCGCGATCGTCCCCGCCTCGGTATGCACCTGCCAGCCTTCGCGTAGCGACTCGGCGTCGCCGATAAAGAACCGCCCGCCGAGCGCGTCGAAATACCTGGCATACGCGGTGACGAGCGCATTGGGATCGCTCACCGAATCGGATGCCGGATAACGCAGCGCGCCGCGCAGCGTCGTGTCGAGATCGGGTTCGACCTGTTGCAGACGCGTTGCGTCGAGCGATTCGTACTCGACGCCGAATTCGCGGTGCCACTTTTCCGCCACGCGCGTTTCGGCGTCGCGCACGGCCTCGCTACGAAACACTTTCATCCAGCCGATGGGCCGAAGCAGCGCGCTTGCGCCCGCGTCGGCAGCCATAGCGCGGTGTTCGGTGACGCAATGCTCGATCAGCGTCGCGTACGACTTCGCGATTTCGGCGTGCCGGACCGCATGGGAGTTGCGCCAGTACTGGTAAAGGAAGGGCGCGACCTTGAAGATGGCGTCGGCGTGATAGCGGACGTCGGGCGACTGGTTGCGCGCGTAGCGAAGCAGCGAGCGCAAGTCACGAGGGAACGCGTACGGATACACGCCTTCGCGCTGGATCAGCCCGGCATTGCCGAACGACGTTTCGTTGCCCGGCGGCTTTCTGTCGACGAGCGCCACGCTGCGCCCGCGCTTTTGCAGATGCACGGCCACGCTCACGCCGACGATGCCCGCGCCGAGCACAATGGTGTCGAATTTCATGGTTGTCATGAGTTGATCCGTTGTCTGCTATTCCTTAAGCCTCGTTTGCCTTCGTTTGCCTTCGTTTGACGCGGTGTCAGATGCGTGGTGAACGTCGCTTGAGTGCGCCGCGCGGTGCCGGCTCGCCTGCCGTGCACTAACCCCATTTGAGTACGGTCTGTTTGCGCAGCGTAGCGCATCGACAGCGCGAACTGATTGACGGGCGGCGCACCCGGAAAAAACACTGCCCAATCTGGACCGCGAAGAATCTGTTGATCGTGAAGTCGTGGGATTCGAGCGCCGTACTAATCGTCCTGGCGGTGACCAAGTGGGTCATCGTCAAACCAAACTGACCAGAAGCAGGAGTACACACGATAGGTTTCCCCCAGAAAAGGTGGAATAGACGTGAGTTATCATATACGAGAAAACGCCGAATTCTCGTATATGAGAATTTTTTTGTGGAAGTGACTGGAATGGCGAAAGCGGTGGTGGAAAATCAGGTTACATCCACGCAGGCTGCGAAGCCTTTGCATGAGGGGCCACCCGCGCTCGACCACAAGCTCGTGGGCGGCCATTTGAGACAGGCGCGCAAATCGCGCGGCTTGACGCTCACGGCGTTGTCCGAGCGCTCGGGCATTGCGGTGTCGACGATCTCAAAAGCCGAGCGCGGCGACATTGCGCTCACTTACGACAAGTTCGCGGCGCTCGCGCACGCGCTCGAACTCGAATTCGACGCGATTTTCGGCCGCCGCCGCAAACCGGGCGCGGGCGCGATGAAGCCTTCGTTCACGGCGTCCGGCAAGCAGCAGGTCTATCACACGCCGAACTACGAGTATGGGATGCTCGCCAACAATCTGACGGGCAAGCGCATGGTGCCGATGCGCGCGCACATCCATGCGCGGTCGGTATCGGACTTCCCCGAGTACATCCGTCACGCTGGCGAAGAGTTCGTGTTTCTGCTGGGCGGCAAGCTCGAATTGCGCTTTGAGAATGGCAAGTCGTTCAGACTGACGCCGGGCGACAGCCTGTATTTCGACAGCTCGGTCGGGCACATCTATCTGAGTGTGGGCGACGAGGAGGCCGAAGTGCTGGTGTGCTGCGTGGATAGCGACGAGCATCGGCCGGCCGGGGCTATCTGAAGTGCGTGCGCTGCGGTGGAAGGGAATTGCAGGAACGCACGCTATGCCCGGGAAATGGAACTCCAGCCGTCCCTGGCGCGACAGCGTGTAAACTGCTGACTTTTTTGAACCCGGTGGTATGTTGCAAGCCTCCCAGCGTACAGCGCTCAGCGGCCCCGCGCTCATTCGCTTACTGGCGCGGCTCTCGGACGTCGACGTTCCCGAATCCCGGCAATCGCTGTCGGACCGGCTCAGCCAGTGGCTCGGCTGGACCGACGCGATTGCGTTGTCCACTGCGCTCGCGAGCGGACCTCCCGTCGTACCGGCGGGCGGACGCGCGGCCAGTGCGGCCCGTGCGGGCGTTACGGCGGCGCGCGGTTCGCCGCACGGCTCGCCAAGCGCCGCGCATGATAGCGAAGCCGCGCGGGTTCGCACGTCGCTGATCAAAGCCATTGCGGGCGACAGCGTGCTCGCGCCGTCGAACCGTCGACGCCCCGGCGAGGCCCTGCTGCAAGGTGTCGCGCCGGATCCGGCCGCCGATTTCGCGCTGTTCCGCCAGCGTTACACGTCCATCCAGCAGGCAATGGAAACCGCCGTCGGCACGCTGCGTGGCCGTCTGCGCTCCATGCTCGCGGCGACCACGCCCGCGATGGCGCAGCTTGCTGTGTTGGACGCCGTGATGGAGCGCGCACTGAGCGAGCGCGAGCGTACCTTGCTGGCCGCCGTGCCCGGGCTGCTTGCGGGCCATTTCGAACGGCTGCGCGCGGCAGAAGAGGCGCGGCTGGGTGAGATCGACACGTTCGCCAAGGCTGACGCGAATGTCACGGTCGCTGCGCGGGCAAGCGTCGACGAAGGCGCCAGCGCTCACGTCGGTGTTGACGTCAACGCCAACTCCAATGTCAACGCCAACGCCAACGCCAGCGCCAGCGCCAATGCCAGCGTTGTCTCCGCCGAGCCCCGCGTCGTCAGGCCCGGCGCATGGCTGGAGGTTTTCCGCAAGGACATGCAGAGCGTGTTGCTCGCGGAGCTGGATGTTCGTTTTCAACCGGTCGAAGGGCTGCTCGATGCCCTTCGCGCCTGCTAACTGGGACGCTATGTCCAGATATCGTATTGAACTCATTGTTTTCCTGGCCGGTCTGGCCGCCGTCTGCTGGATCGGCGCCGGCTACGCTGTTTCGAATCCGCTCGCGCTGGGCGTCACGCTGCTGATCGGTGTCTGCTATGTCGCGGGCGCACTCGAATTGCGGCGCTACAGCCAGGCCACGTCGACACTGACGCGCTCGCTCGCCGGTCTCGCCGAGCCGCCTCGCAGCCTGGGCGTATGGCTCGAATCGCTGCACGACAGCTTGCGCAATCCCGTGCGATTGCGCGTCGAGGGCGAGCGGGCCGGGCTGCCCGGGCCGGCGCTGACGCCGTATCTCGTCGGCCTGCTCGTGCTGCTCGGCATGCTGGGCACGCTGCTCGGCATGGTGATGACGTTGCGCGGCACCGGTATGGCGCTCGAAAGCGCCACCGACCTGCAGGCGATTCGCGATTCGCTCGCGGCGCCCGTCAAGGGTCTGGGGTTCGCGTTCGGCACGTCGATCGCCGGTGTCGCGACGTCGGCGATGCTGGGTCTGCTGTCCGCACTCGCCCGGCGCGAACGGCTCGACGCCGCACAACGGCTGGACGCCCGGATCGCCGGTCCGTTGCGGCAGTTTTCGCAGTCGCATCAGCGCGAAGAAAGCCTCAGGCTGCTGCAGCGTCAGGCGGACGTGATGCCGGCACTGGTCGACCGCTTGCAGGCCATGATGGCGACCGTCGAGCGGCAAAGCGTTGCGCTGCATGAGCGGCAGGTCGCCAGTCAGGAAGTCTTTCACGGCAAGGCCGAAGCGGCGTACACGCGGCTCGCGGCGTCCGTCGAACGATCGCTGAAGGACAGCATTGCCGACAGCACGCGCGCCGCGGGCGCCGCGCTCCAGCCGGTCGTGCAGGCGACGATGGCCGGCCTCGCGCGCGAGACTTCCGTGCTGCACGACACGATCACGCATGCAGTGCAGCGTCAACTGAATGGTTTGGCGAGCGGTTTCGAAGCCACGGCGACGAGCGTGTCGCAAATCTGGGAGAAGGCCCTCGCCGGGCATCAGCGTTCGAGCGACGAACTCGCGCAGCATTTGCGCGCGTCGCTCGAACAGATGACGGCGACGTTGGGGCAACGCTCGTCTGCATGGCTCGAGGATGCGTCCACGCGGCTCGAAGCGACGGCGGGCAACGTCGCCGCTGCATGGAACGACGCGCTGTCACGCCAGCAACTCGCCGGAGCGAAGCTCGCAAGCGACAACCAGCAGGCGCTCGCCGCGGCGGCGGCTACGTTCGAGCAGCACGCGGCGTCGCTCGTGCAGGCGGTCGGCCGCTCGCACGCGGACTGGCAGATCGAACTCGCCGCCCGCGATCAGGAACGACTTGCCGCGTGGACCGAATCGCTGCGCACGCTGGCCGCGACGCTGAGCGAGGAATCAAGGCAGGCGGGCGCGCTAACGGCGGCACGTCAGCAGGAAATCGTCGACGCGCTCGCGCAAACCGCGCGCGACATGTCGGCCGATTCGCAAACGCACGCACAGAAGACGATCGCCGAGATCGATCGTCTGGTGCAGGTGGCCGCGCATGCGCCGAAGGCGGCCGCGGATCTGCAAGCCGAACTCGCCGCCCGCGATCAGGAACGACTTGCCGCGTGGACCGAATCGCTGCGCACGCTGGCCGCCACGCTGAGCGACGAGTGGAAGCAGACAAGCACGCACGCCGCGAGCCGCCAGCAGGAAATCTGCGACACGCTGGAGCGGACCGCGCGGGACATCACCGGGCAAACGCAGGCGCACGCCAGCGAGACGATCGCCGAGATTTCGCGGCTCGTGCAGGCGGCGTCGGAAGCGCCCAAAGCCGCGGCCGAGGTGGTCGCGGAGTTGCGCCAGAAACTCTCCGACAGCATGGTCCGCGACACGGCCATGCTGCAGGAGCGCAGCCGTCTGCTGGAAACGCTCGAAACCTTGCTCGACGCCGTGAACCACGCGTCCACGGAACAGCGCACGGCCGTCGATGCGCTGGTTTCGACATCAGCCGGTCTGCTGGAACGGGTGGGCGCGCAGTTCACCGAGAAGGTCGAGCAGGAGACCGGCAAGCTCGGCGCCATCGCCGCGCACGTGAGCGGCAGCGCGGTCGAAGTGGCAAGCCTCGGCGAAGCGTTCGGCGCGGCGGTGCAACTGTTCGGCGAGTCGAACGACAAGCTGGTGAACCATCTGCAGCGAATCGAAGCAGCGCTCGACAAGTCGCTTGCGCGCAGCGACGAGCAGCTCGCGTATTACGTCGCTCAGGCGAGAGAGGTGGTGGACCTGAGCGTGATGTCGCAGAAGCAGATCGTCGAGGACCTGCAGCAACTCGCCGGCCGCCGCTCGTCTGCGGGAGCGCAGGCGGCATGAGCGACGAAATCGACGGCGGCGTGGATACGGCCGCGCCCGTGTGGGCCGTTTTCGGCGATCTGATGTCGGTGCTGCTCGGCGCATTCGTGCTGATTCTGGTCAGCGTGATCGGCGTCCAACTTGAGTTGTCCAACCGTTTGCAGCATGAGGTCAAAGAGCGGCAGGCCGAGACGCAACGTCGCAAGACACTGGAGCAGGCACTGGCGGGACCGCTCGCGGCTGGCCGCGTGACGCTCGTGAATGGGCGGATCGGCATTAGCGGCAACGTGCTGTTTGCGCTGAATTCCGACCGGTTGCAGCCCGAAGGCCGCGATGTACTGAAGAGCCTCGCCGGGCCGCTCGCCGCCTACCTTCGTTCCAACGATCAGATCCTGATGGTGAGCGGCTTCACCGATGACCAGCAATTACGCGAAGGCAATCGCCGCTTCGCCGATAACTGGGAGCTGTCGGCGCAGCGCGCGCTCACGGTTACGCGGTCGTTGATCGATGCGGGTGTGCCGGCGTCGTCGGTATTTGCGGCTGCGTTCGGTGCGCAGCAGCCCGTCAGCCCGAATTCGGACGACGCCGGACGCGCCAAAAACCGCCGCGTCGAAATCGCGCCGGTGCCAAGGCCCGCCAGCGCGGCGGTGAAATCCGGTGACTAGCGGCGCACGTGATAGGGAGCGAGCAGCGCCGCATGCGGATTCAGGTCAGCTTGCAGACGCCGCACCCGGTGAGACTAAAAACACGGCGCGCGCGACGCTCGACGCATGGCGCGAGTCCGGCGCTGACCGGTTCGACGCAGTGCGCTTTTACTTCATGGACGCGCTGGAGCGTCGCGCGTGCGCGCAGCGGGGCGAAACGCGCCGGTTGCTGGACGAACGCCTGAGCAAACTGATCGCGGAGTATGCGGACGCGCTGCGTGACGCTGGGTCGGCGTCGCCGCTGGCGCTTACTTCGGCTCAGAACGAGGCTGCCGCATGCGTCGACGGGCCCGCGCCTGCATTTGCATCTGCACACGACACGCTGGCCAGTCTCGTCGATCGCCTTGCAACCGGCATCCCGCCGGCCGCTGCCGGGCAGCCCGCGCGAGCGTCCTATCCCGAACTCGACGCGCTCGACTATTTCCGCGACGTCTGGGCGAAAGTCCGCACCGAGAAGCAGTTGCGGCAATCGCTGGAGCAGGTGCCGGGCAACGCCGGTCCGCTGAATTCCAGCAGCCTCGTGCATCGGTCGCTTTCGCTGATGCGCGAGTTGTCGCCCGGCTATCTGAAGCAGTTCCTTTCCTATGTCGACTCGCTGTCCTGGATGGATCAGATGAGCGGCGGCGCGGCGCCGGCTAAAGAGACGCCACGCAAGGAGAGCCTGCGCAAGGAAACTTCCCGTAAGGAAGCGGTGCGGACCGCCAGCAAAGGCGGACGCGGCAAGGCGCGGTAACGCACGTGCGGGCCACGCCCGGCAGCTTGAACCGGAATCCAGCACGTCGAACCGGTCTTGCCAGGCGCCGGGCCGCAGGCCGAAAGCCAGGATGCCGCAATGCCAGCGTGTTACGTGCTCCGCCGCTTGTGGCGTGATCGATACGCTTACCTGGCTGGCCATTCAAGCAGCTTTACCCACCTCGCATACCCCAACGAATAAAGCTCCGGCAAGTTCGTACGATTAATCCGCAGACCCTGTACTATATGAACGAGCGGGAATCGGCAGGCAATAAGCGTTCTTTACATTCCGGTCTGGCGGCGACGAGGCGCACGCCCTGTTCAGTCAAGAACATGGCGAGACCGGACTGCCGAATCGAAGCAATGCCAGCGTGGCGATGGATTAAAAAGTGGCTCAGAAACGGCTCAGAAGCGGCCGCCGCGCTGATCGGGGAACCAGCGCGTCGCACACGCTGCGCATGGAAGGGCATTCTGTATGGTTGCCGGCTTGCCGTGAGTTCTCCGGCGGCGGCGTGATGGACCACGTGAAAAACATGAACAACTTTATTCGACCACCAGTGTTTTATCCGGCAACGGTTGTTTTTGTCGACGACAACGATAGCTACCTCGACGCATTGCGCCGTTTCTTTCCGGATACCGCCACCAACCTGTTTTTCACGCGCCCGCAAACCGCGCTCGCATTCATCCGCCAGCACGCACGGGCGAATTCGCTGGAGTTCACGCCGGCGTCCGCGTGTCTGAGCGAGACCGGCTTCGAGCGGTTTGTGGAAACGTCCAGCGAGCGCGACCTTCTTTCGCGCCACTTGCGCTTCTCCGAAGTCGCCGCGGTCGTGGTCGACTACGACATGCCCGGGATGAGCGGCGTCGAATTCCTGTCGTCCATATCGAATCTGCGCTGCGCGAAAGTGCTGCTGACAGGCGTCGCCGACGAAACCGTCGCGGTCAAAGCCTTCAACGCCGGCATTGTCGATCTGTATCTGCGCAAAACCGACGCCAATTCGGGAAACCGCCTCGCCCATTATCTGAAAGATGCGCGCATCCGGCACTGCTCGGAGGCGGGCTGGCTGGCGCTCGGCGAAAACGGCATGGTCTATTGCGATCCGCGAACGCGGCAGGTCATGGACGAGATCGTCGCAGCCGAACAGATCGTCGAGTATTACTGGCGGCCCGACCAGAACGCGATTCTGATGTTCGACCGGGCGGGCAATCCGAGCGTATTCGTCGCCTGGGCAGAGAACGACTGGATCTCGCAGGGCGAGATCGTCGCGGACGAAAGCGGCCCCGCCGAGCTGCTCCGGCAACTTGCCGTGCGCGAGGTAATGCCGCTGTTCTGGCCGGACCTCGCATACCGGTCCGGGGCGACATTCAGAACGCTGACACCCCGCGCGATTCCGGGCTGGGACGACGCTTTCTATTGCTGGTCCAGAATCGATCCGGCCGAAGTGGGAATCGATCTTCTGACTTTCGCGCAATGGCGGAATGAGCGCAACCACTAACCTCCGCCGACAGGTTGAGCCCCATGTACGCCATTCCGACCGCCTTCGTGTCCGCGTTGTTCGTGGTGTTTGGCCTATATGTGGTGATCACGCAGGGCGTGACGCGCTTGTCCGTGCCTTTCGTGATGATGTGCGCGACGACCTTCGCATGGCAGGGCACCTGGACGCTGCTCTTTCAGACTGAAGACCCGCACACTGCCGCATTGCTGGTGCGGATTGGCTACCTGTTCATTCTGTTTCTGCCCACCACGCTTTATCACTTCATGATCGAGGTGGCAGCGCGCCGCAAGGAGCAGCCGATCCTGCTCGCATCGTACGGGCTGTGCGTCCTTCTCGCGGTGCTGCTGCCCGGGCACGAGGTGATTGCCGGTTATCAGAAGTACTTCTTTGGTTACTATCCGATCGCCGGGCCGCTCCACCCGCTGCACGTCGTGCAAACGGTGCTGCTCGCCGCGCGCAGCGGTCAGCTTCTGCTCGACGCTCGCAAGACGGCTGGCGGCGAGGCGCGTAAGCGTCTCGATCTGTGTCTCGCAAGTTTGTGTCTGTATTCTTTCGCCGCGGTCGACTATGCGGTCAATTACGGGTACGGCATGTATCCGCCCGGCGTGCTGTTCATCGCGTTGAGCCTCGGCCTGCTCGCCGTCACGATTGTCCGCTATCACCTGATCCACCCGTATGCGCTGGCGGCAACCATCGCGCACGAGATAGCCACACCGCTCGCGACCATCGGCATGCACGCCGATGAAATTGCGAGCGTCTGGACCCATGTGTTCAAAGGCTACCGCGCGGCAGTGAACCACGGCATCTACGACGATCACGGTCACTCGGGTCAGTCCGAGCGCATCAGCCAGCTCGCCACCGCGATCCGGCGCGAAGTGTCGGGCACCAGTGCGATGGTCGAAATGGCGCTGGCGTCCTTCACGCTCGACCGGCTCGACCGCAGCCGTTTCAGTGCGCACCATGTGCAGCATTGCGTGACGTCGGCGCTCGAGCGCTATCCATTTCGCGGCGATGAACGTGCGCGCGTCACCGTGCTGCCCATTGAACCCGCCACCCGTTTCTCAGGCTCGGACACGGTCGTGATCTTCGTGCTGTTCAATCTGTTGAAGAACGCGCTGCACGCGATTCATGTGTGGGGCGACGGCCAGATCACGATCAGCGCCGTGCAGGATCAGGACTTTTGCGTGCTGCAGTTTCGCGATACCGGACCGGGCATCGCGCCCGACGTCTTGCCGCATATCTTCGACGCGTTTTTCTCCACGAAACGTCACGGCAGCGGCGCGGGAATGGGGCTAGCGTTCTGCCGCCGCGCGACGGAATTGCTGGGCGGCAGTATCGAATGCAACTCGGTGCGGGGCTCGCATACCACGTTCACGGTGCGCTTACCCGCGCCCGGCTCGCCGGCCGACCGCGCGACGCAGGAACCGCCGGCGCGGTCCTGGCGCCGGCGACAGGTTAATGCAAAGGTTGAAGAAAGCTAGGCGCTTTGATTAGTCTTTGAGCGCTGAAATGGGCAGTTCATATTCCTTTACGCGTTCGAGAATGCCGTCGGGAAAACGACGGATCTTACGATCTCGCCCCGAGAACAGAATCTGCTGATAGCCCTGTGACACCTGGCGTCCATCCACGCAGAAACGGAACAGCAGATAGGCCGAGCAGTTTTTGACCTGCACCGTATTCAGATAGCAATCCACCTTCTGAAACGGAAAGGTTTCATGCACGTATTCCTGGTGCGCGCGTTTCGTGACGAACATGCCATCCGATCCCAACAGATTCTGATCAATACACTCGTGAAACCATCTCTCACGGCAAACGCCTTGCCATTCGAAATAGCGCGAGAAATACGTATTCATGAACGCATTCGAGTCTTTTAGATAGATGTCGAACGAGTGATGGAAGGTTTTCGGAGAAACCGGCGTCAAAGGATTCTCTGAAGGCAGTGCGAAGTTACGGTTCAGAGCGTTAGGGATTGCGTCTCGCATCAACATACGATTTTCCTTTTTCAGGACGGCTGCGTGTGGCAGCCACACATGCCTTCCGAAGGCGGCAGGCACATCCCATTCTGTTGGGGATTGGGGCAACGTGGCTATGGCCCGGCTTCGATCAGCCCCAGAGGCGCCGCGCGCTGACCATGAGAACACTGCTGACCTGACGACCTTCAGGTCGAGCACAGTGTTGATCCTTCAGCTTTTTTATTCAGTGGGTCAGCCCACAAAACTCGCTGGACGGCGATCCGACATGCATGCGATTGCATGTGATCGCATGTGATCGCATGTGATCGCATGCGTCGAAGATCAGAGCGTGGCGTGAATGGCGTGCGATGTGATGCAGGGCACAGATCGACGCGAGGAAGATCGGGTATCAGCCTGCGAGCCGCAGGATGTCGCGATTGAAGGGCGGCGCTGGATAGCGCCAGCGGCAACCGTGGTCACGCGTGCGAGTGAGTGGCGCAATTGAGTGACGCAGATGAGTGACGCAGATGATTGACGCAGATGAGTGATGCAAAGTGGCGACGCGAATAAGTCGTCGCTAGCGACGACGCTCATCAACCCGTGCGGGCTTCGGCCCGTTCCCGCAGAAATGCGCAGGCCGTGTCGTGCATGCGCTGCACACCCGGACTCGAATCCAGCGCGCGCCAGCATCCATGCACGAGGCCGGTGCCGATCCAGAGCCTGGCGTCGCCAGCCGCCGCGCGCATGCGTTCGACGTAGACGCGGGCGTCGTCGCGCAGTGGATCGTGTTCAGCGGCTAAAGCCAGTGTGGGCGCAAGCGCGTCGAAACGCGTCGCGTTGAGCGGTATCGTCCATGCGGGGTAGGGCGTCCCGTCACTTCCATCACCCCAGTAGAGATCGCGAAAGCGCCGGACGTCCGCGGCCGTGAGCATGGGTGCGTGCGCTTCGGTGTCGCGCGCGGGCGGCTGAGGCTCGGTGCCGAGCATCGGGTAGACGAGCACGAGCCCATGCACGCGCTGTTCAGCGCGTTCGTCACGCAAGCGAAGCGCGACGCTGGCCGCGAGGGTCGCGCCGGCGCTGTCGCCCACGAGTTGCAGGCTGTCCAGCTCCAGTGAGGCGAACGGCAAGCGCCTTTCGAGCGCGGCGCGCGTGACGTCGAGACAATCGTCGTGGGCGGCCGGTGCACGATGTTCGGGTGCAAGACGGTAGTCGACGGCAATCACATCGAGGCCGGTGTCGGCGGCAATACGTGCGGTGATGTGCTGATGGCTGTCGAGCGAGCCGAGCACGAAACCACCGCCGTGAAAGAACAGCACGGTGCCGCGCACGGCCGCATCGCGACGCACCGCGCGGCTCCGGTAAAGCCGCAGTCGGATCGCATGTCCTGCACGGCTTTGCAGTTCGCCGTCTTCCACTTCGATGCCGGCGGGCAATGGCGGCGTCAACGAGAGCGCGTAGCGGTCATAGAGCGCGCGTTGTTCCGGCGGCGTCAGCGGCGTGCTGTGCGACGGATAAATCGCGCTGGCTTTCTCGACAAAAGCGGCAATCTCGGGTTCGAGCATGTCAGGCCACCGTGTGCTGGGTCTGTTGCGTATGTTTCGGCAGGCCGATCACCTGCCCGGCAAACGCCGGCGGCGGCAGTTCGGCGTGGGCGTTTGCGAGTTGACGTATCTGCGCCGCTACGTCCGGGTCGAACGCAACGGAGCGCGGACCCTCCATGTCGACGTGCAACAGCATCAGTTCGCCGGCCGCCACGGGTTCGTCGCGGCTATCAGCGAACATTTCGAGGTAAAGGTGCAAGCGCTTCGCGTCATATCCGAGCACCCGCATGTCGACGCGAACCTGTGCGCCTTCCTTGATCTCATGCAGATAATTGACGTGCGCCTCGACCGTGAAGACGGACCGCCGGCGCGCGTTGCGCACCGTTTCCGGCAGTCCGATCCGGTCGATCAGCGTGTCGGTGGCGAGGCTGAAGATCAGCAGGTAAAACGCGTCGCGCAGATGACCGTTGTAATCGACCCAGTTGGCGACCACCGTATCGCGATAGCTGGGCAGGCTGACATGTTGCGGCATGAGAAGGTTCCGGTTCCGTGGTGCTGTCCACTGCGCGGCCGATCCGTTCGTCCGTCCGCTGCGGCGCTATCAGTGTAGTCCAACGCACGTCGCGCGGCCGGCCCAGATTGCTGCGCGAAGCGGTGCTGGCCCATACCTGAGCCTGCGATTGGTCGATCGCGGGTGCACGATTGTCCCGAAATTCGCAATAGAGAATTTGCGGATTAGGGGTTTACCCTAGGTAACCTGACTCCTAGACTACCTACATCCGCTGCTGACCGACAGGTCTCCAGCGCGGCAAAAACAATCTCTGGAGGTAGGAATCATGAAATCGCTGATCGAAGCTGCTGTTATCGCTGCCCTCATTACCGCGCCGCTCGCTGCATTTGCGCAATCGAACCAACCGGTTACCCGCGCTCAGGTGCGCGCGGAACTGGTCCAGCTGGAAAAGGCGGGTTACAACCCGGCGGTCGCGAGCGACCCGCAATATCCGCAAGATATCCAGGCCGCTGAAGCACGCGTGGCCGCCCAGAACAGCGCGGCTCAAACGAGTGGCTATGGTTCGTCTTCAACCGGCTCGTCGCAGTCGGGAAGCCGTACGGAAACCACTTCGAGCTCGTACTCGGCACCGGTGGTGTACGTCGGTCATTAAGAGTCCGGAGCGGGTGGATCGGGTAGAGAAGCACGATTCGCTTACTCAGGGACGGGTAGAAAACAGCCACGACGCAGTTGTCGTGGCTGTTTTTATTCGTCCGGCTCGTATTTCGAATGGAACAAAAAAATTTCCGGGTTTCCGCCATGTGACGGCGTGCCCGCATTGGGTCAGGCCGTAGACAAAACGCCGCCGCTCAGATCCCTCCAATACACAGATATTTGATCACCACATAGTCGTCGATCCCGTAATGCGAGCCTTCGCGGCCCAGGCCCGATTGCTTGACGCCGCCAAACGGTGCGACCTCGTTCGAGATCAGGCCGGTGTTGATGCCGACCATGCCGTATTCCAACGCTTCGGCAACGCGCAATACGCGGCCAATATCGCGGCTATAAAAATACGACGCCAGCCCGTATTCCGTGTCGTTCGCCATGCTGACGACTTCTTCGTCGGACGAGAAACGGAATAGCGGCGCGAGCGGCCCGAAGGTTTCGTCGCGCGCGACCTTCATGGCCGGCGTGACATCGGCCAGCACGGTCGGCTCGAAAAAGCCGTGACCGAGCGCGTGCCGCTTGCCGCCGGTGACGATGCGCGCGCCTTTCGCGAGCGCGTCTTCGATGTGCGACTCCACCTTCAGCACCGCCGCCTCGTTGATGAGCGGACCTTGCGTGACACCATCGTCGGTACCGCGGCCCACTTTCAGCTGCTCGACCGCGACGCGCAGTTTCTCGGCAAACGCGTCGTAGACCTTATCGTGCACGTAGAAGCGGTTCGTGCAAACGCAGGTCTGGCCGCTATTGCGATACTTCGACGCAATCGCGCCAGCCACGGCCGCGTCGAGGTCCGCATCGTCGAACACGATGAACGGCGCATTGCCGCCGAGTTCGAGCGACACTTTCTTCACCGTCGGCGCGCACTGCGCCATCAGCAGACGTCCAACCGGCGTCGAACCGGTGAACGACAGCTTGCGTACGACCGGATTGCCGGTCAGCTCCGCGCCGATCGATTTGGGCTCGCCGGTCACGACGTTGAACACATCGCGCGGCACGCCGGCACGTTCGGCGAGTACGGCGAGCGCAAGTGCGGATAGCGGCGTGGCTTCCGCCGGTTTAACGATGATCGGACAGCCCGCGGCCAGCGCCGGACCGACCTTGCGCGTGATCATCGCGGCCGGGAAATTCCACGGCGTGATGGCGGCGCACACGCCGATTGGCTCCTTCGTCACCACAATGCGCTTGTCGCTCGCGGGCGTGGGAATCGTGTCGCCATACACGCGCTTGCCTTCTTCCGCGAACCATTCGAGGAACGACGCCGCGTACTGGATCTCGCCCTTCGCCTCGGCGAGCGGCTTGCCTTGCTCAGTGGTCAGGATCTTCGCCAGATCGTCGACGTTGTCCAGCATGAGGTCGTGCCACTTGCGCAGGATCGTCGCGCGTTGCTTGGCGGTGGTCGCGCGCCAGGCGGGAAAAGCCGCATTGGCCGTGTCGATCGCGCGTCGGGTTTCCGCCGCGCCCATGCGCGGCACCGTGGCGATCGTTTCGCCGGTCGCCGGATTGCGTACTTCGAAGGTCGCGCCGTCGTCGGCGTCTTGCCATTCGCCCGCGATATACGCGCGGGATTTCAGCAGGGTCGGGTCTTTCAGGGTCAACTTGATCATGGTTATTCTGCTCCGAACGCTTTTATGCCGCGACCGCGACGCTTTCCTTGATCACGTCTTCGAGAATCGTCAGCGCTTCGTCGAATACTGTGTCCTGGATCGTCAGCGGGAACAGGAAGCGCACCACGTTCGAGTAGACACCGCATACCAGCAACAGCAGGCCGCGTTCGAGCGCGCGGGTCTGCACCCGCTTCGTGAAGTCCGGATCGGGTCCCGTGCCGCCTGCCTTGCAGAACTCCACCGCCACCATGCCGCCGGGACCGCGCACGTCGGCTATCTGGGGCACTTCGCTTTGCAGCGCGACGAGCTTCGCCTTCACGCGGTCGCCGAGTGTCGTGGCACGCTCGCACAGCTTTTCTTCGTCGATGATGTCGAGCACCGCATGCGCCGATGCTATCGCGAGCGGGTTGCCCGCATAGGTGCCGCCGAGACCGCCGGGCGCGGCCGCATCCATCACGTCGGCGCGGCCCACCACGCCCGACAGCGGCATGCCGCCCGCGAGGCTCTTGGCAATCGTCATCAGGTCGGGCACCACGTCGTAGTGGTGCATTGCGAACAGCTTGCCGGTGCGCGCGAAACCCGTTTGCACTTCGTCGGCGATCAGCAGGATGCCGTGCTCGTTGCACAGCTTGCGCAGCGCGCGCACGAATTCGGCCGGCGCCGGATAGAAGCCGCCTTCGCCCTGAACCGGCTCGAAGATGATCGCGGCCACGCGCTTCGGATCGATGTCGGCCTTGAACAGATAGTCGATGTGTTTCAGCGAATCTGCCGTGCTCACGCCGTGCAGCGGATTCGGAAACGGCGCGTGAAAGACATCCGACGGGAACGGTCCGAAGCCGATCTTGTACGGCGCGACCTTGCCGGTCAGCGCCATGCCCATCAACGTGCGGCCGTGAAAGCCACCCGTGAAGGCGATCACGCCAGGGCGGCCGGTGGCGGCGCGCGCAATCTTGATTGCGTTTTCCACGGCTTCGGCGCCGGTCGTGAAGAACGCGGTTTTCTTCGGGTAGTCGCCTGGTGCGCGTTGATTGATCTTTTCGGCCAGTTCGACATACGACGCATACGGAACGATCTGATACGCCGTATGCGTGAAATGATCGAGCTGGTTGCGGATCGCGGCCAGGATTTTGGGGTGGCGGTGCCCGGTGTTGCACACCGCGATACCGGCCGCGAAGTCGATGAAACGGCGACCTTCCACGTCCCACAGTTCCGCGTTTTCCGCGCGTTCGGCATAAAAGTCGCACATTACGCCGACACCACGCGGTGTGGCGGCATCTTTGCGGGTCTTCAATTCTGCGTTCTTCAAGCTCATTGCACGTGCTCCTGATTTTTTCTGGATATGCGTGCGCCGCCCGTGACACGGGCCACGGCGCGGCACATGCAGCGACTATAATGAGATTTGGCTCCAGGCTTTAGAGCCAATTCGATAAATATGTAGGAGCCATTCGATGAGCGCGAGTCTTTTGTCGGACTGGCTGGCGCAGCGGCTCGACCGCGGCAACGGGCAGCCCATTTACCGCCAGCTTCACCGGCTGTTGCAACAGGCGATCCTGTCGCGGGAATTGCCGGCGGGCAGCAAGGTGCCGTCTTCGCGGTTGCTCGCGCAGGAGCTGGGAGTCGGGCGCAATACCGTGACGCAGGTGTATGAGCAGCTCGCACTGGAAGGCTATGTGAGTTCCGCGACCGGCCGCGGCACGTTCGTGGCCGACAGTGCGCCGGATGAGATCGTCGGCGCGGCCGATAACGCGGCTGGGACGCAGGCTGAGACGCAGTTCGACCCGGGGGCGGAGACGTCGCCGGAGTCGGGGAGGCGGGCGCTGTCCGCGCGCGGCGCGCGGCTGATCGCGGGTGCGGGTGTATCGAAGCGTCAGTGGGGCGCGTTCATGCCCGGCGTGCCGGATGTCACCCGGTTTCCCGCACGTGTCTGGAGCCGCCTGCATAACAAATACTGGCGAAGGTTGCGCCCCGACCTGCTGACCTACGCACCTGGCGGCGGTCTTGCGTCGCTGCGGCATGCGCTTGCCGACTATCTGCGCACGTCGCGTTCGGTGCGCTGCACGCCCGAGCAGATCATCATTACGACGGGGATTCACCAGTCTGTCGATCTTGCCGTGCGCCTGCTGTCCGATCCGGGCGACGTGATCTGGACCGAGGACCCGTGCTATTGGGGTGTGCGCAGTGTGCTGCATGTGTCCGGATTGCAGTCGCGTCCGATCGCCGTCGACGATGAGGGCATCAACCCTTCGCCCGACGACCTCGCGCAGCCGCCCAGGCTGATGCTCGTCACGCCGTCACACCAGTATCCGCTCGGTATGGTGATGAGTCTCGCGCGACGCCGCATGTTGCTCGAATACGCGCGTCAGAACCAATGCTGGATCATCGAGGACGACTACGACAGCGAGTTCCGCTATGGCAGCCGGCCGCTGGCTTCGTTGCAGGGTCTGGATACGTCGGGACAGGTGATTTACGTGGGCAGCTTTGGCAAGACGCTGTTTCCGGGCCTGCGGATCGGCTATCTGGTCGTGCCCGAAGCGCTTGCGGAGAGTTTCGCGACGGCGAGCGCCGAGTTGTACCGCGAGGGGCAATTGCTGCAACAGGCGGTGCTCGCGGAGTTCATCGGCGACGGGCATTTCACGTCGCATATCCGCAAGATGCGTACGTTGTACGGGCAACGCCGTCAGGCCCTGCTCGATGCCGCGACGCAGCGGTACGGTGATGCGCTGCCGGCCGTGGGCGGCGACGCCGGTTTGCATCTGGTGATGCAGTTGCCCGAAGGCAGTGACGACCGGCAGGTGGCCAGCGCTGCGCTGGAGCGCAACATCGTCGTGCGGCCGCTGTCGGGGTATTACGCGCGGCCGGCGCTCGCATCGTCTGGATTGCTGATCGGGTATGCGTGTGTGCCGGATGAGGAGATCGCGCCGGCTTTCAATACGCTCGGCGAGGCGATCGATTTGACGCAGGCGGGGTGGGGGTGAGCGGTCCTGTCAGATTGCGATGCTGTACTGGCGCACCATGGAAACGGTCTGGGTCAGCCCGAGCCTGGTCAGCGTGTCGAGGTAATCGTCGACGGATTTGGGCGGATTTTTTAGCGATTTCCGGTGTTCCGACATGGCCTCCAGCACCTTCGCCCGATTCAGGTCGAACAGGTCCGCGATGAAGTCGTCAGGGTGCTGTGCAGTTACGTTGTACCTGCTCAACGCGCGCGCCGGAAAGTTTTTCAGGTTGAACGTGACGATTAACTCAGCACCGCAGTGGGCCGCCGCGGCGACCACATGCGCATCATCCGGGTCCGGCAGGTCCATGCCCGGTATCAGGTGCTCGTAATTTTCGACGAGAGCGTCGCGGACGTGCGCGTCCATCAGATCGCGCACGCGCGCGATGCTCGCCGGGTCGAGATCGGGACGGTTCGCCGCGAGATTGCGCGTCCACTCGTCATGAATGGCTTGAGTCCAGCGAGCCCGATACAGATCCGTGAGGGCCAGCCGCATGAGGAGATTGCGCAATGGTTGGGAGTACAGAACACAGGCGTCGTACACAGCGGTGAAATGAGACGACATTGGCTATTCCAGCCCCATGTCCTGTGACAGCGCCGCGAGTTCGTCCAGCGCCTGACGGCGCTGCGCGTCGATACGATGACGGTAGGCCATGACGTCTTCATAACGTACGCGCCTGTGTGTGTTCACCTTGCGGAAAGGAATTTCCTTCTTTTCCAGTAACTGCACGAAGTAGGGGCGCGAAACGTTCAGCAGGTCGGCGGCTTCTTGCGTGGTGAGCTCGGCATGAATTGGAATGATCGATACGGCGTTCCCCTGACCGATTTCCGCCAGAACGTCCACCATCAGACGTACCACCGACGTCGGCAATTCCACCGTGCGGGTCAGACCTTGGTCGTCCTTGAAATCGAATTGCTGCGTCTGCGAGCGACTGGACAGCACAACCGACAGATTCCGGCCGGAGGTGCGGGCGAGCTCCGCCTCCTGCTCAGAAGGAAGTGGCGTAGGGTGGATCGTGGTGTTCATGGCGACTCCTTCAAGTGCGCCATTCTAAATCGAAATAATCGAAATCGCAATAAACGAAACGTCACATTCGCTGACGCGTGGAGCGACGTCTACCCATCAAATCACCCGCTCCCGCAACCACGCCGACGCCATATCGATCGCCGACACCACCACGATCACCATGATCATCACCGCGGCCGTCTGCGCATAGTTGAACGAGCGGATCGCCTCATACAGCACCACGCCGATCCCGCCCGCGCCGACCATGCCGACGACCATCGCCGAGCGCACGTTCGATTCGAAGCGATACAACGCATACGAAATCCATAGCGGCAGCACCTGCGGCAACACGGCGTAGATGATTTCGTCGAGGCTCGTCGCACCGGTCGCGCGCACGCCTTCGGCCGGACGCGGGTCGACTGCCTCCACGGCCTCCGCGAAGAGTTTCGCGAGCACACCGGTGGTGTGCACCCACAGTGCCAGCACGCCCGCGAACGGGCCGAGCCCCACCGCGACGATGAACAACATGGCAAAGACCATCTCGTTGATCGCCCGGCACGCATCCATCAGGCGGCGCATCGGCTGCACGACCCATGCCGGCGCCATGTTGTGCGCGGACATCAGCCCACACGGCACCGCGCACACGAGCGAGAGGGCCGTGCCCCACACGGCGACCGACAGCGTCACCACCATCTCCTGGACGTACGTGCGCCATTCGGTGAAATCCGGAGGAAAGAAGTCCTTCGCGAACTGGCCCATGTTGCCGGAATCGGCGAACAGATCCAGCGGCCGCATATCGGCGCTGTGCCACGTGCCACCCAGCAAGGCAAGGAGCGCAATCCAGCCGATCAGCGAGAGCCAGCTACGTTTGCCCGCAGCCGGCGCCGTCGGCCGGGCCGACTGTTGCGCCAGTGCTTCTTTCGTGCGCGCCGGCGACGCAATCAGATCGGCCGTGTTCATGGCTTGCTCTGCGCCACGTTCAGTTCGCTCAGTCTGGCGTCGACGGCGGCAAGCTGGCTCTTGCGGTCGCTATCGGACAGATGCGCGTCGCCTTCGATCTTCTGTTTTTGCTGGAACAATGCGACCTGACGGATCGGCAGCAACTGCGCGTCCGACGAAGCGGCAAACCCACCGTAGCCGAAAATCGCTGCGAGGACGGCCTTCTCGTGCGGATCCGTCTTCGCGTAGTTCAGGAAAAAGTTGCGGATCTTGTCCTTCGTCGCCTGCGGCAGGTCCTTGCGCCACACGAGCGGGTCGGACGGAATCAGCGGCGACGTCCACAACACGCGCACCTGCGCGAACTTGTCCGGATGCTGCTTTTTCAGTGTGTCGAGCATTTCGGTGTTGTTCGTCGCGATGTCGATCTTGTTGTTCACCACCGCGAGCAGATTCGCTTCATGGCTCGACGGCAACACCGTCTTGAACGACGTGTTCACCGGAGCGTTATGTTTCGCGAACAGGTAGTAGCCGGGAATCAGCGTGCCGGAAGTCGAGTTCGGATCACCGAAACCGAGCGTCACGTCCTTCGTGTTCCTGAACACATCGTCAAGCGTCTTGAAACGGCTGTTCACGTTCGTGATCAGCACCGAGTAGTAGCCGGAGTCGCCGTTCGCATAAACGGTCTTCGCAAATACTTCGCCTTGCGAACGATCCACCGCTTCGATGGCGGACGCATTGCCGAAATAGCCGACCTGAACCTTGTTAAAACGCATGCCTTCGATAATGCCGGCGTAGTCAGTCGCGAAGAACGCCTTCACGTTAAGGCCGGTCTGTTTGTTCATATCCTCGACCAGCGGTTCCCAGCGCTGTTTGAGCACGGCCGACGAATCGGTCGAGATAATGCCGAGGCTGATATCTTCCGCATGTGCGGTAGCGACACCCGCGAAGGCTGCTGTGCTAACAGCCAGCGTGATCAATGAACGCAGGAATTTCATCGGTAGAGATCCGTTGAGTGATGAGAATGTCGGACGTGCTCAGTTCGAGTGCGCCGGGTTCAGAGCAAACGCGTAACGTGTTGAATCGGGCTGGGGGCCCTGTGCGGCGGCGCTGTCCGTTTGAGCGGGACCGGCTGCAGCGCCGCTGCCAGCGTCGTCATGTCCGGCGCTCGTGGCTTTGTGGTCGAGAAGTTCGTGAACGTCGTCGCCATAAAGTTTTTTTAGCAGCGCGGGACTGAGTGCGGCGGACGGCCCGTCGTACACCACCTTGCCGTGACGCAATGCAATCGTGCGCGGACAATATCGCATCGCGATGTCGACCTGATGCAGCGACACCAGCACCGTGAGTTGATGTCCTTCGTTCAGCGCGCGCAGCATGTCCATCACACGGCGCGACGACTCGGGGTCGAGCGACGCGATCGGCTCGTCGGCGAGTACGATACGTGCGCGTTGCACCAGCGCACGCGCCAGCGCCGCGCGTTGTTGCTGGCCGCCCGACAGGTTGGACGCGCGCTCGCGTGCATGCTCGCCGATGCCCACTTCGTTGAGCGCGGCCATCGACGATTCACGTTCCGCACGAGGAAAGCGGCCGGTGAGGCGGCGCCAGAGCGGCAGCCGCGCCAGCGCGCCGATCAGTACATTGCTTTCGACAGAAAGCCGGTTCACCAGATTGAACTGCTGGAAGACAAAGCCGATGTCGCGGCGAATGCTGCGCACTTCGCGAACGATTTTGCCGTTCTGCTGGATCGGCCTGCCGAGAATCGAAATCTGCGACGGTTGCGCGTCGGAGGCCGTGAAGCCGGCGATATGCCGCAACAGCGTCGATTTGCCCGAACCTGATGCGCCGATTAATGCGACCATCTCGCCCGGTTGCACGCGCAGATCGATTTCATCGAGCGCCTTGCGGCCGTTGCCGAACGTCTTGCTCAAGCGCTCGATACGGATCGCTTCCCGAATTGCTTCCATGAGAACCCCTTGGTGTGTGCGGCCATGCCGGCACGTGTTGGGCTCATTCTAGGAATGCTCTGTGACGGTTGAGTGAACGCGTCGCAACGTCTAGACGACTATATCTTCTCGTGTCCTTTTCAAGGCATGGGAATGGCAGTTCGAAGTCATTCGTTCGAAAAAACGATGACACCGGTATGACACCTGTCGCATTGGCCATGCGCTTCGTGCATGACTGTGCGCAGCCAGGCTATATTGCGTCTTCGGATCAAACCGTCCCCAATAACCTTGCAGTTTCTTTGCGCCGTCTCATGCAGCCGTTGAGCTTCCTTCCCGACAGTTTTGCGGAGTACGAAGATCTCAAGACCATTCTCGATCAGGGTAGCGCGAGCTTCGAGATTCATTCGGTCTGCGAGACGACGGTGCGCGGGCGGCGATTCGATGTCTTCACCGCAAGCATTGGTTCGACCGATCCGGCCGCGCCCGCCATCGGCTTTTTCGGCGGCATTCATGGACTCGAGCGGATTGGCTCGCAACTCGTGCTCGACTACATGCGGGCACTGCTTGCGCGGCTCGAATGGGATGAACTGCTCGTGCGGCAGTTGCAATCCATTCGTCTTATCTTTATGCCGATCGTCAATCCCGGCGGCATGTGGGCGGCCACGCGCTCCAATCCGAATGGCGTGGACCTGATGCGCAATGCGCCGCAAAACGCCGACGAGCGCGTGCCGCTGCTGGCGGGCGGACAACGCGTGGGTGCATGGCTGCCGTGGTATCGCGGCCGTGAAGGCGGCCCTATGGAAGCCGAGGCGGCCGCGCTACTGAACGTCGTAGAGGCCCAACTCGCCGCGCGCCCGCTCAGCATTGCGCTCGACTGCCACTCGGGTTACGGCTGGAGCGACAGTATCTGGTTTCCGTACGCACGCACGCGCAAGCTGATGCCGCATCTGCCGGAAATGTATGTGCTGAAGACGATGTTCGAGCGCGCGCATCCGCATCATGGCTATCTGTTCGAACCGCAGAGCCATCAGTATCTGCTGCACGGCGACTTGTGGGACTTCGCGTACGACCGCGCGCCTGCCTCCAACGTCTTTCTGCCGATGACGCTCGAACTCGGTTCCTGGCTGTGGATCAAGAAGAATCCGCGTCAGTTGTTTTCGCGTCAGGGCATGTTCAATCCGGTGAAAGCGCATCGCACCGCGCGCGTTTTGCGGCGTCACGCCAACCTGCTCGACTTCCTCGCACGCGCAGCATTCTCGTCGCAACGCTGGCTCCCACAGGGCAATCGCCGCGAGCAGTTGCTGCAAAGCGCGATCGACCACTGGTATGGCGAGGTGGCCGTGTGAGCACCTGGATCCTGTTGCGCGGTCTCACGCGCGAGGCACGCCACTGGGGACGCTTCCCCGGCCTGCTGAAAGAGGCGGTAAGCACGGATCGTCTTCGACTGATCGATTTGCCCGGCAACGGTGAATTCGCCGATCTGCGTGCGCCTTTGACCGTGCCGGAGATGGTCGACTTCGTACGAACGGCCGCTGCTTTGCAGCAGGATGACGGTGGGCCGTATAACGTCGTGGCCATGTCGCTTGGCGGGATGGTTGCAACGGACTGGGCGCAACGGCATCCTCGGGAAATCGGGCGGCTCGTGTTGATCAACACGAGCATGCGGCCTTTCAGCCGCCTCGACGAGCGGCTGAGGCCGTCGGCGTGGCCGCCATTACTGGACGTCGCGTCGCACTGGAGCGATGCGCCACGTGTGGAGCGCGTCATTCATCAGTTGACGTGCAACAACGCGGACGCATTGAATGCCGACCTTGCCGCATGGAGCGAGATTCGCCGCAGTGCGCCGGTGAGTCGCGCCAACGCGCTGCGGCAACTGTGGGCGGCGGCGCGCTTTACTGCGGCCGCGAGGAGGCCGCAATGCCCGTTACTGATCCTGTCCTCGCGCGCGGACCGGCTGGTGAACGCCATCTGCTCCGTCAAACTTGCGGCGGCCTGGCGCGCGGAACATCGCGTGCATCCGTGGGCCGGTCATGATCTTCCGCACGACGACCCCGCCTGGACCAGCGAACAGATCAGGGCATGGCTCATGTCCGAACAGGCGCAATCAACGGTTGCGCTTTAAATACCTTCCCGCCGCACAGGCGCGTTGAGTGGCGCAATATTCGGCAGCGGGTATAACCTTAGTATGCGCACGGGTCGATACCTGGACAGCAGGCGCATAATTCCAGTTCAGACGATGCATGCGATTCGCGCGATACTCGCCATTGCCGCCAGCCGGGGAGAGTTCATCATGCAAGCAAAGAATGAAGAAGCCGTTACGCACTTGCTGAACGATGTCGTCGAATTTGCGCGGGGACGTTTGCCTGAACCCACGTTTCAAGTCGTCGAGCCTTTCCTGCGCCGCTACTACGATTTCGTCGATGCGGACGATCTGCAAAGCCGCTCGATTGCCGACCTGTACGGCGCGGCGCTCGCGCATTGGCAAACCGCGCAGCGGTTTTCACCAGGCAAGGAGCGGCTTCGGGTCTACAACCCGATTCTCGAACAGCATGGCTGGCATTCCGATCATACGGTGATTGAAATCGTCAACGACGATATGCCGTTTCTGGTCGATTCGGTGTCGATGGCGGTCAATCGTCACGGGCTTGCGCTCCATTCGGTCGTGCATCCGGTTTTTCGCATCTGGCGCGCGCCGGACGGCAGCATCGCTCGCGTGAGCCAAGGCTCGGAACAGGCCAACGACGCGCGTTCGCATCTCACATCGTTCATTCATTTCGAGGTGGATCGTTGTGGCGACGCCGCAAAGCTCGATGCGTTGCGCGATGAAATCGCCCGCGTGCTGCGTGATGTGCGCGTCGCGGTCGAGGACTGGCCGAAGCTGGTGGAACTCGCGCGTGTGACGATCAAAGGAATGAAGGCGGGAGAGGCCGGCCCGGACGGTGTAGAGGCGCGCGCATTTCTCGAGTGGATGGTGGCGGACCATTTCACGTTTCTTGGCCAGCGCGATTATGAATTGGTGCGGCACGATATTGGCTACGGTCTGCGGGTCGTGCCGGCTTCCGGACTCGGGATTCTGCGCGACGAACTGCGGCCCGCCGGCGCGGACGAAGTCACGCCACTGCCGCCGGGCGCCGCTGACATCATCTCCAGTCCGTCGCCCGTTTTTCTGACCAAGGCCAACTCGCGCGCCACCGTACATCGACCCGGCTATCTGGATTACGTGGGCGTCAAGCTGACCGATGCGAGCGGCAAGGTAACGGGTGAGCGGCGTTTTGTCGGGCTCTATACGTCGACCGCGTATTTCGTTTCGGCCTCGGAGATTCCGATCGTGCGGCGCAAATGCGCGAACATCGTGCGGCGTGCGGGATTTTTGCCAAAAGGTCACCTCGCCAAATCGCTCGTTACCGTGCTCGAAACCTATCCACGCGACGAACTCTTTCAGGCCGACGAGAATCAGCTCTACGACATCGCGCTCGGTGTACTGCGTTTGCAGGAACATCAGCGTACGCGGCTCTTCGTGCGGCGCGATCGATTCGACCGGTTCGTATCGTGCCTGATGTTCGTGCCGCGCGAGAAATACAACACCGACTTGCGGCAACGCATTGCAAGTCTGCTGGTGGAGGCATTTAACGGCGATAGCGTCGAGTTTACGCCGCTGCTCTCCGAGGCGACACTCGCGCGGATTCATTTCGTCGTACACGCAAAGCCAGGCGGCATGCCCAACGTCGACACACGCGAACTGGAAGCCCGGCTCGTGCAGGTGGCGCGGCGCTGGCAGGACGACCTGGCCGACGCATTGCTCGATGCATTCGGCGAAGAGCACGGCAACCGGCTGCTGCAGCATTACGGCGATTCGTTTCCTGCTGGCTATCGCGACGACTATCCCGCTCGCACGGCGGTGCGCGACATCGAACTGATCGAGCGCGTGCAGGGCACCGAGCGGCTGGCGATGAATCTATACCGTCCGATCGAAGCCGGGCCGCGTGCGTTCCGGTTCAAGGTCTATCGCGTGGGCTTGCCGATTGCGTTATCGCGCAGCCTGCCGATGCTCGAACATCTCGGCGTACGCGTCGATGAGGAACGGCCTTACCGGATCGAAGCGTCTGGCGCGACGCCGGCGTGGATTCACGATTTCGGTCTCGAACTCGCGGACGATGCCGAGTTCGACATCGAGCGAGTGAAAGCGCTGTTCGAAGAAGCGTTCGAGCAGGTCTGGACCGGCGCAATAGAGAGCGACGACTTCAATCGACTCGTGTTGCGCGCGGAACTGAATGCGCGCGAAGTGACGATCCTGCGCGCCTATGCAAAGTACTTGCGCCAGGTCGGCTCAACTTTTAGCGACGCTTATATCGAGCGCGCCGTGACGGGCAATCCGCGGATCGCGCGCATGCTGGTGGAACTGTTCGTCGCGCGCTTTAATCCCGTGCTGGGCGACACGCGCGAAGCGCGCATAGACGGTTGGCTCAAAACGATCGACAGCGCGCTCGATCAGGTGCCCAACCTCGACGAGGACCGCATACTGCGCCAGTTTCTCGGCGTCATCAAGGCCACGCAGCGCACCAACTACTATCGCTTCGGCGCGGACGGACAGCCCAAGCCTTATCTGTCTTTCAAATTCGATCCTGCGCAAGTGCCCGGTCTCCCCGAGCCGAAGCCGATGTTCGAGATATGGGTCTATTCGCCGCGCGTGGAAGGCGTGCATTTGCGCGGCGGGCGTGTGGCGCGCGGCGGTCTGCGCTGGTCCGACCGTCGTGAGGATTTCCGCACGGAAGTACTCGGCCTGATGAAGGCGCAGATGGTGAAGAACGTGGTGATCGTGCCAGTCGGCTCGAAAGGCGGCTTTGTCGTGAAAAATCCGCCGCCGCTCGCGGAGCGTGATGCATGGATGCGCGAGGGCATTGCCTGTTATCAGACATTCTTGCGTGGCCTGCTCGACCTGACCGATAACCTTGCGGGAACAACGGTCGTGCCGCCGCCCGACGTGGTGCGCCACGATCCCGACGATCCGTATCTGGTGGTCGCCGCCGACAAAGGAACCGCCACGTTCTCCGACTACGCAAACGCGATCTCGCAGGAATACGGCTTCTGGCTCGACGATGCGTTCGCGTCGGGCGGTTCGGTGGGCTACGACCACAAGAAGATGGCGATCACCGCGCGCGGTGCGTGGGAGTCGGTCAAGCGGCATTTCCGCGAGATGGGCGTCGATACGCAAACCATGGACTTCACGGTGGTCGGCGTGGGCGATATGTCCGGCGACGTGTTCGGCAATGGGATGCTGCTCTCGCCGCACATCAAACTCGTTGCCGCTTTCGATCATCGGCATATCTTCCTCGATCCGAATCCCGATCCCGCAGTAAGCCTTGCGGAGCGGGGCCGTTTGTTCGGGCTCGACCGGTCAAGCTGGGCTGACTACGACCCCGCACTCATTTCAACCGGCGGCGGCGTGTTTCCGCGCAGCGCAAAGACCATTCCGCTGTCGCCCGCCGTGCAGACGGTGCTCGGTATCAGTGCACCCGCGCTTGCGCCAGCCGAACTGATGCGCGCCATTCTGCAGGCGCCCGTCGATCTGCTTTACAACGGCGGCATCGGCACTTACGTGAAAGCGAGCCGGGAAACCAACCTGCAGGTCGGCGATCGCGCGAACGACGCGATTCGCGTGAATGGCGCGGATCTGCGCTGCAAGGTCGTAGCGGAAGGTGGCAATCTAGGCCTCACACAGTTGGGCCGAATTGAATTCGCACAGCGCGGCGGCCGCATCAATACAGATGCAATCGACAATTCCGCAGGCGTGGACTGTTCGGATCACGAGGTCAACATCAAGATTTTGCTGGGACTCGTGGTCACCGACGGCGAAATGACCGAGAAGCAGCGCAATGCGCTGCTTGCCGAAATGACCGACGAAGTCGGACTGCTGGTGTTAAAGGACAACTACTATCAAACCCAGGCATTGTCGATTGCGGGCCGGTACGGCGTCGGGTTGCTGGATGCCGAGGCGCGTCTGATGCGTTTTCTCGAACGAATGGGGCGCCTCAATCGCTCGATCGAGTTCCTGCCGGGCGACGAGGAGATCGCCGAGCGTCAGGCTGCGAAACAAGGGCTCACCACGCCCGAGCGCGCGGTCCTGCTCGCCTACAGCAAGATGTGGCTATACGACGCGCTGCTCGACTCGTCGATGCCGGAAGACCCGCTCGTGAGCGACATGCTGGTGGAGTACTTTCCGAAGCCGCTGCGGCAGAAGTTCAGCGATCCGATGCAGCGACATCCGCTGCGCCGCGAAATCCTCGCCACGCACTTGACGAATGCGCTCGTGAACCGGGTTGGTTGCGAATTCGTGCACCGCCTGATGGAAGAGACCGACGCGCAACCCGGCGATATCGTGCGCGCGTGCATCATGGCGCGCGACGTGTTCGATCTCGATCACGTGTGGAGCAGCATCGACGCGCTGGACAATCGCGTCGCCGACGACGTGCAGGCACGCATGTTCGTCGAGGTCGCGCGGCTTGTCGAACGTTCTGCCCTATGGTTTCTGCGGCACTTCCAGTCGGGCGCGGCGACGCATGGCGACGTCGCGGCATTGATTGCGCGTTGCCGCGATGCCGCGCAACGGCTCGCCTCGCAATGGCCGGCGTTGTTGCCCGAAGCCGACCTCGAAGCGCTGTCGGAGCGCCAGCGCGTATTCGTGGACGCGGGCGTGGACAGCGATCTGGCGGTGCGGATCGCAAGCGGGGACATCTCGGCCGCGCTGCTCGATATTGCCGAAGTGGCATCGACGTGCGGCCGTAGTCTGGAACAGGTGGCGGCCGTCTATTTCGAACTCGGTACGCTGTTGAACTACGGCTGGATCAGCGAGCGCGCAGCCGCTTTGCCTACGCCGACCCATTGGGACATGCTTGCGCGCGCAACCGCTTTGGCCGAACTGGCGCGCCTCAAACGTGCGCTTGCGACGAGTGCGCTTGCCGATGCCGACGACGCATCGACGCCGGATGCGCTGGTCGAAGCGTGGCGCGAGCGGCGCACCGCACAGCTCGACCGTTATGCGCGCCTGCTCGCAGATTTACGGGCTAGCGGCGGGGCGAGCCTGTCCATGTTGCTCGTGATCGTACGTGAGATGGCGGCGTTGGAGCGCGCCTAGCGGCTTGAGAGTCCGTCAGGCCTGAGTCTGCGCAGCGGGGATGATGTCAGGCACCGAGCGAATGGGCGCCGAAGTTGGACGCATGCGACCGCGCATGTCCATAATACGAACTCTCGCCAATCCAGTCGCTCTCAGCCTACTCACGGACGCACACCACGACGATGAAAGAAGAATCGCCGAAAGCCATTATCTACGCGCTCGCTGCCAATCTGGGCATCGCTATCTGCAAGTTCGCCGCTGCGGCCTTTACCGGTTCCGGCTCGATGTTCGCCGAAGCTATTCACTCCACTGCCGATTGCGGCAACCAACTCCTGCTGCTCTTTGGCCTGCGCGAAGCGCGCAAGCCGGCGAGTCCATTGCATCCAATGGGCAGTGGGCGCGAAATCAATTTCTATTCGCTGCTGGTCGCGTTGCTGCTGTTTTTTGTCGGCGGCGCATTCTCGGTGTATGAGGGCATACATCGTCTGATCGCGCACGAGCAATTGAAATATGCGTACGTGGCGCTGGTGGTGCTCGGCGTGTCGGTGGTGCTGGAGGCGTTGTCGTTGTGGGGGGCGGTGAAGGAAATCCGCAAGACGCACCCGGACAAGAGCATGTGGCGCTGGTTTCGCGAAACGCGCGAGTCAGACCTGCTGGTGGTGGCAGGCGAAGATATCGCCGCGTTGGCGGGCCTTGCCATGGCCTTCGCGGCCGTGCTGCTCACACTGATCACCGGAAATCCCGTATTCGACGCGCTCGGTTCCATCGGCGTTGGCCTGCTGCTCATGGTGATCGCATGGCTGGTGGCGCGCGAAGTGAAGTCGATGATCGTCGGCGAATCGGCGAGTCCCGAGGTGCGCCGCGAGATCGAGGCACACCTGCGATCGCGCAGCGAGATTCGCGGCATCATCAATATGATCACGCTGCAGTGGGGCCGCCACGTGGTGGTGGCGGTCCAGGCCGAGATGATCGACTATGCGAGCGGCCGTGCGATGGTCGACGCGATCAACGTGATCGAAGCCGACCTGCAAGCCGCCTTCCCACAGGTGCGCTGGGTGTTCTTCGAACCCGACGTGCCGCGTGGTTGACGCAACCTAAGGGGTTTCAGACCGCGCCGTTTATTGGAAGCCCGTTACCGCATGCGGCACGTAAAGCTCTTCGAGTCGGCGTATTTCGTCGTCGCTCAGATTCAGCGAAAGCGCGGCCACTGCATCGTCCAGATGATGCAATTTGGTTGCGCCCACAATCGGTGCCGTGATGGGCTTTTTCTGCAGCACCCACGCCAGTGCGACTTGCGCGCGCGGCACGCCACGCTCTTTGGCGATCTCGCTAACCCGCTCGACGATGCGCCGATCCGCGTCCTCCGTTTGCGCATATAGCGTACGGCCGAACTCGTCGGTCTCCGAGCGGGCGCTTTCCGTGTTCCAGTCGCGCGTGAGCCGGCCGCGGGCCAACGGACTCCACGGAATGACGCCAATGCCCTCGCTTTCGCAGAGCGGCAGCATTTCTCGTTCTTCTTCGCGGTACAGCAGATTCACGTAGTTCTGCATGGTGACGAAACGCGTCCAGCCGTTGCTCTGCGCCACGTGCAGCGCCTTCGAGAACTGCCACGCATACATGGACGACGCACCGATATACCGTGCCTTGCCCGCTTTCACGACGTCGTGCAGCGCCTCCATGGTTTCTTCGATCGGCGTGCCGTAATCCCAACGGTGGATCTGATAAAGATCGACATAGTCGGTGCCGAGGCGCCGCAGGCTATGGTCGATTTCGGACATGATCGCCTTGCGCGACAGGCCGGCGCCATTCGGGCCCGGATGCATGCGGCTGTTCACCTTCGTGGCCAGCACGATTTCGTCACGCTTCGCAAAGTCTTTAAGCGCGCGTCCGACGATCTCTTCGCTGGTGCCGTCGGAGTACACATTCGCAGTGTCGAAGAAGTTGATGCCGTGATCCAGCGCCTGCTTGATGAACGGGCGCGCGGCTTCGTCGTCGAGCGACCACGGGTGAGTGCCGCGAGCGGGCACGCCGTAGCTCATGCAGCCGAGACAAAGACGCGATACATCGAGGCCGGTGCGGCCGAGTTTCACATAGTCCATCGTAGTGCTCCAGTAGGAAGTGCACAAAGGCGGTGCGTGCCGCAAACGTTTCGATTATAGGGAAACGGCACGAAGCGCGTTGCCGCCTGCATGGGTGTCGTGGACGTGGAAGGAATGGCGCATTTGCGTAGTGGCAAATAATTTCTTCGCACCTATACTTCTTTCGGCTTGAAAGCAGCTCTCTCCCAACCTGCATCACAAGCATAAGGAAGATCACGATGCTGACTCGCTCACTCGGCGCCCTCTGCACTATCGCACTCACAGCCTGCGCGGCGTTTTCGTCCGCACCGGCCAGTGCGGATGACAACGACGGTTTCTCTCATGACGACGGCGGATCCCACGGGCGTCCGGTCAAGGTCATGATCATTTCCATGTTCGGACCGGAAGGGCAGGTGTGGCTGGATAATCTTGGCCCGTGGCGCGACATCCCGGTTGATGGTTTGTCGCCGGACTATCCAACCGTCCACTGCAACAAGCAGGACGTTTGCGTGATGACGACCGGCATGGGGCACGCGAACGCCGCTGCGTCGATCATGGCGTTGACGTTCTCGCCGCGTTTCGATTTGCGGCATACGTACTTCATGGTGGCGGGTATTGCCGGGATCGACCCGCAGCAGGGCACGGTGGGATCGGCCGCATGGGCCAAATATCTGGTCGATTTCGGCATTCAGTGGGAAATCGACGGACGTGAGATTCCGCCGAACTGGAACACCGGCTATCTCGGCATCAACACCACGAGTCCCGCCGACAAACCGCCGCTCGATTACCGCACTGAAGTGTTCAAGCTGAATACGCGGCTTGCCGACACGGCGTATGCGCTGTCGCGTAACGTTGCTTTGACCGATAACGCGCAGGCGCAGGCCGCGCGCGCCAAATACTCGTATGCGCCCGCGAACCGGCCGCCTACCGTCATTCAGTGCGATACGCTGGCGGGCGATACGTGGTGGTCAGGAACCTTGCTCGGGCAACGCGCACGCGACTGGACCAAAATTCTGACCGACGGCAAAGGCGTCTATTGCACCACGCAGCAGGAAGACAACGCCACGTACGAGGCGCTCACGCGCGCGGCGCTCGTGAATAAAGTCGATCTGAAGCGTGTGGCCGTCTTGCGCGCGGGTTCGGACTTCGACCGGCCCTATGACGGCCAGACGAGCGCCGACAATCTGCTCAATTACGCCGCGCAAGGCGGTTTCGCGATTGCCATTGCCAATCTGTTCCTGTCGGGAAATCCGCTGGTGCAGGACATCTCGACGCATTGGAACGAATGGCGTGACGGCGTGCCGAGGCGATAAACGCGGCTGCCGAGTGAATGGGGCCGGGCTTCAAATGCATGTGCCTGCGCAGACTGATCGCGCAGGCACATTGACGAGAAGCGCTGTGAAGCCGGACGGAAAGCCGCCGTTAGCGCTGCGGCGCACGATACGGCGTCCACACGGCGGCGTCGGTGTCCCAATGGTCGAGTTCAGAGGGCGTCATGATGAGCTCCTTATAAAGAGTGCATGAACGGCCGCACGACGATTCGTTTGTTCCGGTAACCGAACCATTGCGGCGTTCAGGATTCGTTTCGGACTTACTGGCCGGTCGCGACGCGTGTCACGTCGTCGCCGTTGCCTTCCTGCCTTGCAATGCGCGCAGCTTGCGTCTGGCCGATCAAACCTTTATTCGGGTACGTCGTGCGGTTTAATTCGGGCAGCGAGCCGTCGCGATAAGACGCGACCAGTTCTGCTTTGACTTCAGCGCGCGTTTTGCTGGTGTTAGCCGAAGGTTGCGTGTCGTAGCTGCCGGCGCGGCCGATTCCGCCGCCGCCCTGTGCGAATGCGGGCGCGCTGGCCAGTAACGAGAAAGCCAGACCAGCTAATAGATTGCGCTTCATGATTTCACTCCTATCGATCCGTTTGCAGCACGAGAGGCGCCGCGACAGGGTGAAATGTAGACTTTGGAGCGGTGCGGATAAATCGCGGTTCTGCGAAATGAATTGTCGCGATTCCAGAACAATCGCGACAATCAGTCTGATAACGCGTTAAACAAAGGGCGCCGCGGCATTGGAGCCGCGGCTGGAATTCACTGTTTCACCATCTGTACATCAATTCGACACCGCGATCATGCGACCCACTCCGTGATCACAGGCGTATCGAGCATTGGAGCAGATTCGCGCTCTTCGAAAGTGCGCTTCGTACAGGTGGCGTCGAGACTGCCTTTTCCGCTTAGCAACGGGCAACGGTCGAAGACCTCGGCGATCCAGTCTACGAAGACACGGACTTTGGGCGACAGATGACGACTGTGCGGATAGACCGCGGAAATCGGCATCGGCAAAGGCTTCAGCTCGGGCAGTACTTCGATCAGCTGACCCGAACGCAGATGCGGCAGCACCATGAAGCGCGCCGGCTGAATCAGACCGAAGCCTTCGAGTCCGCAGGTCACGTACGCGTCTGCGTCGTTGACTGACACGATGCCCTTCATCTTCACTTCGATCTCTTTGCCGTCCACCATGAAGGCCCAGTCGAGCGTGCGCCCGGTACGGCTCGAAAAGTAATTCACTGCTTTGTGGTTGTCGAGGTCTTCCAGCGAAGCCGGCATGCCGGCGCGCTCGATATAGCCGGGCGCGGCGCAAGTCACGCCTTCGAATAGACCGATACGGCGCGCGACGAGCGAAGAGTCCTGCAGCGCGCCTACTCGTACGACGCAATCCACGCCTTCCTGCAGCAGGTCGACCGGGCGGTCCGACAAGCCGAGTTGCAGATCGATGTCCGGATAGCGCGTGTGGAATTCACAGAGCGACGGAATCACCAGTAGCCGGCCGATCGACCCCGGCATGTCGATTCGCAGCTTGCCGTGCGGCTTTTTATTGCCGCTCTGAAAACTCGCTTCGGTCTCTTCCACATCCGCGAGGATGCGCACGCAACGTTCGTAGTAAGCCGCGCCGTCCGGCGTGAGCGACAGACGCCGCGTGGTCCGGTGCATCAGACGCGTGCCAAGAAACGCTTCGAGGTTCTGAATGATGGTGGTAACCGATGCGCGCGGCAGGTCCAGCGTTTCCGCTGCGCGGGTAAAGCTGTTGGTGTCGACAACACGCGTGAACACTTGCATGGCCTGAAGCCGGTCCATTGCAGACCTCCAGAAAAAGGCAGGTGCCGCGCGGAGTCAGATCCGCAGAGCAATCGCACTCGATTGTTCAGGGGCACCGAATTGTGTTGCCGGATTATAGGCATTTATTTACGAGTCTGCTGAACCCACAATTCGCACCATTGAAGTTCTATGCGCATTGCGCGGCTCGATATGGATGCATTCAAATCGCCGTTTTCCTTCATGCCCGCCGGCAGCACGCCGGCAGAGCCAGATGGAACGGCGCTCGACGTCACTGACGTGCAGATTGAAGGACACGCACAGGACATCACGTTGCGGTTGTACCGCCATGCAAACAAAACCGCACTGCCTGTGCTGCTTTATTTTCACGGCGGCGGTTTTACGAAGGGCTCGATCAATCAGGCCGACTTCGCTGCGCGTTATTTCGCAGAACACTTCCCGGCACTGGTGGTGTCGGTGGGTTATTCACTGGCGCCGAAGTTTCCGTTTCCCGCGGCACCGGAAGACGCGCATCGTGCCGCGCTCTGGGTACAGACACGGGCGCGCGCGTTTGGCGGCAATAGCAGGAAGATTGGCGTGGCAGGTCACGATGCAGGCGGGCAGTTGGCCAACTGTCTGGCGTTCATCGCACGGGACCGCGGCGACGTGAAGATCTCCGCGCAGGCGCTGTTCGGACCCATGCTCGATCCCAGCCTGACGCGGCTTGGCGACGAAAAGCGCCTGGGTTCGGATATCACCGCCAGGGAATGCGCGGCCTGTTACCGCGCCTATCTGCCGCAAGCGTCGCAGCGCATGCACCCCTACGCCGCGCCGCTCGAGTCGGCGCGGCTGGCGGGCCTGCCGGCGACGCTGATTGCAACGGCGCAAAACGACGTGCTGCATGTGGAAGCGGAGAAATATGCGAGCAGTCTGATCGATGCCGGTGTGCTGACCCAGGTGGTCCGCTATCCAAGCGTTTCGCATGCCGCGCTAGCCGATCATCCGCCGGCGTTGCAGGAAGCGGTGCGATTTTTTCAGTGGCGCTTCGATGCGCGCGCCCATCGATGAAAACGAAACAAGCAGAAATCCAATCAACGATACCGGGAGTTTCACATGTCTATTCTTCCTCTTTCCCGTCGCCGTGTGGCGATCGCAGTGCTAGCCGTCGTCGTCGTGGCCGGGCTGGGCACGTTCGGCGCCATCCGTGTCGACGCAAGCTCGCCCGCTGCGCCGACCATCGTGCCGGAGGTGGACGTCGCCACGGTGGTGCAAAAGACGATCACCGACTGGCAGAGCTACTCCGGCCGCCTCGAAGCCGTCGAAAAAGTGGACGTGCGTTCGCAGGTGCCCGGCACGATCGTGTCGGTGAACTTCAAGGACGGCGCGCTCGTGAAGAAGGGCGACACGCTGTTCGTGATCGATCCGCGCCCGTATGCAGCCGAAGTGGATCGCGCCGAGGCGCAGCTCGCCGCCGCGCAGGCCCGCACCGGTTACACGCAAAGCGACTGGGAACGCGCGCAACGTCTGATTGCGGACAACGCGATTGCGAAGCGCGACTACGACGAGAAGCAGAACGCCGCGCGCGAGGCGAGCGCGAATCTGAAAGCGGCGCAGGCCGCGCTCGAAACCGCGCGCATCAATCTCGGCTACACGAAGATCGTGGCGCCGGTGTCGGGCCGCGTGTCGCGTGCCGAAATCACGGTGGGTAATGTCATTTCCGCCGGCGCGGGCGCTGCGCCGCTGACCACGCTCGTGTCGGTGTCGCCGATCTATGCGTCGTTCGACGCGGACGAGCAGACGTATCTGCAGTACCTGAGCCGCGCGAAGGATGGCAGCAAGGTGCCGGTCGAACTCGGTCTCGCCGACGAAAGCGGCTATTCGCGCAGCGGCGTGATCGAGTCGGTGGATAACCGGCTCGACACGTCGTCGGGCACGATCCGCGTGCGCGCGCGTTTCGATAACGAAGACGGCGCACTGATTCCCGGACTTTATGCGCGCGTGAAGGTGGGCGGCAGCGAGCCGCATCCGGCGCTGTTGATCGACGACGCCGCAGTGGGCACGGACCAGGACAAAAAGTTCGTACTGGTGGTCGATCAGAGCAACCACGTGGTGTACCGCGAGATCTCGGTGGGCGGCATGCAGGGCAATCTGCGAGTCGTCAAGGGTGGCCTGAAGGCGAGCGAGCGCATCGTCGTGAACGGCGTGCAGCGTGTACGTCCTGGCGACGCGGTGCGCGCGCACATGGTGCCGATGACGGCCGATCAGGACCCGAACAGCGCGCCGCTTGCGCAAACGCGCGCGAAAGCCGCGGACAAGAACTCGTGAGCCCCATGCGCCGCGTTCTGCTGGTGCGCGCGTGCTCCAACGTTAAGAGCTTCTCATGAACATATCCAAATTCTTTATCGACCGGCCGATCTTCGCGGGCGTGCTGTCGGTGCTGATCCTGCTGGCGGGCGTGATCTCGCTTTTCAAGCTGCCGATCTCCGAGTATCCCGAAGTCGTGCCGCCGTCGGTCGTGGTGCACGCGCAGTATCCGGGCGCCAACCCGAAGGTCATCGCCGAAGCCGTCGCGTCGCCGCTGGAAGAGCAGATCAACGGCGTCGAGAACATGCTGTATATGCAGTCGCAAGCGAATAGCGACGGCAATCTCACGCTCACCGTCACGTTCAAGCTCGGCACCAATCCTGACCTCGCGACGCAACTCGTGCAGAACCGTGTGAATCAGGCCCTGCCGCGCTTGCCGGAAGACGTGCAGCGCCTCGGCATTACGACGATCAAAAGTTCGCCGACGCTGACGATGGTGGTCCACCTGATTTCGCCGAACAATCGTTACGACATGACGTATCTGCGCAATTACGCGGTGTTGAACGTCAAGGACCGGCTCGCGCGGATTCAGGGTGTGGGCGAAGTGCAGTTGTGGGGTTCGGGCGATTACGCGATGCGCGTGTGGCTCGATCCGCAGAAAGTGGCGCAGCGCGGGCTGACCGCGACCGAGGTGGTCAACGCGATTCGCGAGCAGAACGTTCAGGTGGCGGCCGGTGTAATCGGCGCATCGCCTTCGGTGCCGGGCACGCAGTTGCAATTGTCGGTGAATGCACGCGGCCGGCTGAAGACCGAGGGCGAATTCGGCGACATCATCGTGAAGACCGCGCCTGACGGCGGCGTGACCTATCTGCGCGACATTGCCCGGATCGAGCTGGCGGCGTCGGAATATGGGCTGCGTTCGCTGCTGGATAACAAGCCGGCCGTTGCGCTCGCAATCAACCAGGCGCCGGGCGCGAACTCGCTGGCGATTTCCGATCAGGTGCGCTCCGCAATGAAGGAACTCGCGGAAGACATGCCGGCCGGCGTCGAGTACAAGATCGTTTATGACCCGACGCAGTTCGTGCGTTCGAGTATCGAGGCAGTCGTGCACACGCTGCTCGAAGCGATTGCGCTGGTGGTGATCGTCGTGATCGTATTCCTGCAAACGTGGCGGGCGTCGATCATTCCGCTGATTGCGGTGCCGGTGTCGATTGTCGGGACGTTTTCGCTTCTGCTGGCATTCGGTTTTTCGATCAACGCGCTGTCTTTGTTCGGTATGGTGCTGGCCATCGGGATCGTGGTCGACGACGCGATCGTGGTGGTGGAGAACGTCGAACGTAATATCGAAAATGGACTGAGTGCGCGCGACGCGACGTACAAGGCCATGCAGGAAGTGAGCGGACCGATTATCGCCATTGCACTCACGCTGGTTGCCGTGTTCGTGCCGCTTGCTTTCATGACCGGCTTGACGGGTCAGTTCTACAAACAGTTCGCAATGACCATTGCGATCTCGACGGTCATCTCCGCATTCAACTCGCTCACGCTGTCGCCGGCGTTGTCGGCAATGCTGTTGCGCAGCCACGGTGCGAAAGAAGACTTTCTGACGCGTGTGATGAATCGTCTGCTGGGCGGCTTTTTCAGGCGCTTCAACAAGGTGTTTCACCGCGGATCGTCGGCGTATGGCAAGGGCGTGACCGGCGTATTGCGGCGTAAAGGTGCGATGCTCGCCGTGTACGCGATTCTGCTCGGCGCGACTGTTCTCATTTCGCGCGTCGTGCCCGGCGGCTTCGTGCCGGCGCAGGACAAGGAATACCTGATCGCATTCGCACAGTTGCCCAATGGCGCATCGCTCGATCGTACCGAAAAAGTGATTCGCGACATGAGCGCGATTGCACTGAAGCAGCCGGGCGTTGAAAGTGCGGTGGCGTTCCCTGGTTTGTCGGTGAACGGCTTCACGAACAGCTCGAGTGCAGGGATTGTGTTCGTTACGCTCAAGCCGTTCAAGGAGCGTGGCAGCAAGACACTCGCCGCAGGTGCGATTGCCGGCGCGCTGAATCAGCAATATGCCGCAATCAAGGACTCCTTCGTTGCAGTGTTCCCGCCGCCGCCGGTGCTTGGCCTCGGTACGCTCGGCGGCTTCAAGATGCAGCTGGAGGACCATGGTGCGCTCGGTTACGCGGAATTGAACAAGGCGGCCGAGGCGTTCGTCAAGAAGGCTGCGCAAACGCCTGAACTCGGGCCGACGTTCTCGAGTTACCAGATTAACGTGCCGCAACTGAACGTCGACCTCGATCGTGTGAAGGCGAAGCAACTCGGTGTGCCCGTGACCGACGTGTTCAACACGATGCAGATCTATCTGGGATCGCTGTACGTAAACGACTTCAACCGGTTTGGCCGCGTGTATCAGGTGCGGGTGCAGGCGGATGCGCCGTTCCGTCAACGCGCCGACGACATACTGCAACTGAAGACGCGCAATGCGGCGGGCGACATGGTGCCGTTGTCGTCGCTGGTCACGGTTGCGCCGACGTATGGTCCGGAAATGGTGGTGCGTTACAACGGCTATACGGCCGCGGATATCAACGGTGGACCCGCGCCGGGCTTTTCGTCGGGACAGGCGCAGGCCGCGGCCGAGCGCGTGGCGGCAGAGGTGTTGCCGCGCGGCGTCAAACTGGAGTGGACCGACCTGACATATCAGCAGATTCTCGCTGGCAATGCGGGTATGTGGGTGTTTCCGATCAGCGTGCTGCTCGTGTTCCTCGTGCTGGCCGCGCTGTATGAAAGCCTGACGCTGCCGCTCGCGGTGATCCTGATCGTGCCGATGAGCGTGCTATCCGCGCTGACCGGCGTGTGGCTCACGCAGGGCGACAACAACATCTTTACGCAGATCGGGTTGATGGTGCTGGTGGGCTTGTCGGCGAAGAACGCGATTCTGATCGTGGAGTTCGCGCGTGAACTGGAGCATGACGGACATACGCCGCTCTCGGCTGCGATCGAGGCGAGCCGTCTGCGTCTGCGTCCTATCCTGATGACATCGATCGCGTTCATCATGGGCGTGGTGCCGCTGGTGCTGTCGAGTGGCGCAGGCTCGGAAATGCGTCACGCGATGGGTATCGCAGTGTTCTTTGGCATGCTGGGCGTGACGCTATTCGGTTTGATGCTGACGCCGGTGTTCTATGTGGTACTGCGTACGCTGGCAGGCGGGACCATTCACGTTGCGCAGAAAGATTCGCCGCACTACGTGCAGCAGCCGGTGACGGACGCCTGAGGAGAAAACAATAATGAATCGCTTTGAATCTTTGCGCGGATGGGGCCGGGCAGCCGCCAGCGGTTTGCTGGTGGCGTTGCTCGCGGCCTGCTCCGTCGAGCCGACCTATAAGCGTCCTGATGTGGACACGCCGACGGCGTTCAAGGAAGCGCCCGTTGCAGCGTCGGCTGCGTCTGGTGCTGCGGCGTCATCCGCCTCCTTGCCCGACGACGGTACGTGGAAACAGGCGCAACCTTCCGATGACGCGCATCGCGGCGAATGGTGGACGGTGTTTGGCGATCCGCAACTGAACGCGCTTGAAGAGCAGGCCGCTGCCGCCAACCAGGACCTGAAAGCGGCTGCGGCGCGCGTACAGCAGGCGCGCGCGGTGACGCAGGCGGCGAAGTCGGACTGGTTCCCGAAACTGGATGCAGGCTTTGGTCCGACGCGTGAGCGTGCTTCAGCGGCTTCGCAGTTTCTGCCGGACAGCGCGGGTGGGACGACCGGCACCATCTGGCGCGCGCAGGTGGGCGCGTCGTATGAGGCGGATCTGTTTGGACGCGTGAGTTCGAATGTGAACGCGTCGCGCGCTGACGAGCAGCAAAGTGAAGCGCTGTTCCGCTCGGTACAGCTGTCCTTGCAGGCGGATGTCGCGCAGAATTATTTTCAGCTGCGCGAGCTCGACACGGATCAGGACCTGTACCGTCGTACAGTCACGTTGCGCGAAGACACGCTGAAGCTGATCGAGCGCCGCTTCAAGGAAGGCGATATTAGCGAACTCGACCTGGCCCGCGCGCGCAATGAACTGGCGAGCGCGCGTGCGGATGCCGTGGGCGTCGCGCGTCAGCGCGCGGCCTCCGAGCATAGCCTCGCGATTCTGCTCGGCAAGCCGCCGGCTGAATTCTCGTTTGCGGAAGCACCGCTCGCGCCGATAAGCGTGCGCGTGCCGGCTGGTTTGCCCTCGGCGCTGCTCGAACGTCGCCCGGATATTTCGGCTGCGGAGCGGGCGATGCAGGCGGCGAATGCACGCGTTGGCCTCGCCAAGTCCGCGTTCTTCCCGAAGCTGGATATCACGGGGGCCGCTGGATTTGAGTCGGCGACGCTCGGCGATCTGTTCATGTGGTCGAGCCGTGCGTTCATCCTCGGACCCTTCGCGGGTTCCGCGTTGACGCTGCCATTGTTCGACGGCGGCCGCCGCAAGGCCAACCTTGCTCAGGCGCGCTCGAAATATGACGAAGACGTCGCGCAGTATCGTCAGCAGGTACTGGTTGCGTTCCGTGAGGTCGAGGACAACCTGGCGGATCTGCGCCTGCTCGACGATCAGATGCGCCAGCAGAACACCGCGGTCGAAGCGTCGCAGCGTGCCGCGCATCTGTCGCGCACGCAGTACACCGAGGGCGCGGTCAGTTATCTCGACGTGATCGATGGCGAGCGCCAGGTGCTGACGACGCAATTGCAGGCAAGCCATCTGTCGGGCACGCAGGCGGTGGCGACAGTGAATCTGATTCGCGCACTGGGTGGCGGCTGGGGTGAGGCGGGCGCGCCGGATCCAGCGACGGTCGGCGCGGCGCCGGCTTCGGACGCGACGCAGCAGGTGGCGAAGCGTTAGGTTTTACGTTGGTCAGGAAGCGATGCAAAGCCGGCCCTCGCGCAAACGCGGGCCGGCTTTTTTATCGCCGCCGTGAGGACATCGGCGTGGGGTCGAGGGTGATTTTTCCAGTTGCAATGTCCTCCGCAAGTTTGAAGGCGGGGCGCTGCATTCGATGTCTTCGTCCGCGAGATGGCACGAAAGGGCAAAAAGAGGCCGCCACGTGTGATGAATCGTGGTGGCCATCGCGCGCAAGGCCTCCCAGGCTTCTTCGGGCTCGTAAGAGAACGCACGAGCGTCGACCACGAGTGCATGCGGCGTGGCAATGCGGGTTCCTTTTTTAAGACCGAAACCGTGGAAAGCGCTGGTGTAATCGTAATATATTGATATTTTCCCGGTTTAAACCAAGTTTTATTCATATTCTCAAAGTTAGACTTGCGCCAACGTCGCCCGAACGTCCGCGTCGTCAGCCAAATCTTTTTTCCCACTTTCCTTCCGAAAATCCGTTCGTAGACTCGCGCTTTCGTGCCGTCTATGATCGTTCGCACCTCATCTGGAGAGAGGCGATGACCTGTCCGACTGTCCATAGGACGCTCATGTAGCACGGCCGGTGCTGATCGGACGGCTTGCGGCCAATGTCCGCAATTCAGCTCGCGCTCGACCGCTGCGACGCACCTTTTCGTTGTTCGCTTCTTTCGGCACGCGCTCCCGCATGCCGCCGGACCGGCTCGCCTCACAGAACGTCACGATCCAACCCCGAAGGTTCACCATGCGCATTTCTTTCACCACCGCTCGGCGCTTTTTCCACAGCACAACATTTGCAGTCGTTGGCACAGTCAGTCTTGCATTCACGATATCGACTTTGCCCGCGGCCGCAGCCGACACCGCTACGCTCAAAATCGGCACGGCGACGAGTCCGCAGATCGAAGCGCTGAAGGTGGCCGCACGCGAGGCGAAAGAGCAGGGACTCGACGTAAAGATCATCGAGTTCACGGACTGGAATACACCCAACGCCGCGCTCGCCAACAAGGATATCGACGTCAATTACTTCCAGCACATTCCGTTTCTCGAGAATGCGAAAAAGCAGGGCGGCTACAACTTTGTCGCGATTGCGCCGGGTACGATCATGAAGATCGGTCTGTATTCGAAGAAGATCAAAAACTTCGACGAGCTAAAGAATGGCGCGACGGTCGCCATCGCAAATGATCCGGTAAACGGAGGCCGCGGCTTGCTGCTGCTGCAACGCGCGGGTCTCATCAAGCTCAAGCCCGGTGTCGACTATCGCGCCACGACGCTCGATATCATCGACAATCCAAAGCATCTGAAGATCGTGCAACTCGAAGCGTCGCAACTCGCGCGCTCGCTCGATGACGTGGATCTCGCGCAGGGCTATCCCAGCTTCATCAAACTGGCCGGTACGACCGATCCGAACAGCGCGCTGCTGTTCGACGGGCTGGAAAACAAGAACTACGCGATCCAGTGGGTCGTGCGACCCGAGAGCGTGAACGATCCGCGAATCCGCAAGTACATTGCGATCTACCAGCATTCGCCCGCCGTGCGCGCCGCGCTCGATAAAGCGTTCGGCTCGCTTTACGCCGTCGCCTGGTAAGCTGCGCGCGCATTCGCCGACCGAATCAGCCTGATACGAAAGGAGCCGCAATGACTCATCTTTTCGATGTGCCCCAGTTCATTGAAGACGCACCGGCCGTGGCGCGCCGGAAAACGCCGGACGAGCCGGCGCAAACGGTCGTGCTGTTCGATGACGTGAGCAAGGTGTTCACCGACGCGCGTGGCGTGCAGAACACCGCGCTTGCCCATGTCGCGCTGACGGTGGCGCGCGGCGAAGTATTCGGCATCATCGGCCGCAGCGGCGCCGGTAAGTCGACGTTGCTTCGCCTCATCAATGGGCTGGAAACGCCAGGCTTGGGCGAGGTGCGTGTGAACGGCGTCAGTGTCGGCGAACTCGATGAGCGCGGGCTCGTCACGCTGCGGCGGCGCATTGGCATGGTCTTTCAGCACTTCAACCTGCTCTCGGCGAAGACCGTCCGCGAGAACATTGCGTTGCCACTCAAGATAGCGGGTGTGCCGAAAGCGTCGATCTGGAAAAAGGTCGACGCTCTGCTCGAACTCGTGGGCTTATCCGCGAAGCGCGACGCTTATCCGGCGAGCCTCTCCGGCGGCCAAAAGCAGCGGGTGGGCATCGCGCGTGCACTCGTGACCGATCCGGACCTTCTGCTTTGCGACGAAGCGACGTCCGCGCTCGACCCGGAGACCACGCAGGCCATTCTCGCTTTACTGCGCGACATCAACCGGCGGCTCGGTCTGACGATCGTGCTCATTACGCACGAAATGCAGGTGATCCGCGAAGTGTGCGACACGGTCGCCGTAATCGAGCGTGGCGAGGTAGTGGAAAGTGGACCCGTGTGGCGTGTATTCGGCGATCCGCAGCAGGACGCCACGCGCGCACTACTCCGCACGCTCGTGCACGACCTGCCGTTGGACCTCGCCGAACGCGTGAGGCCGCTGCACGACATCGCGCAACACGACGCACAGGTTCTGCTTGACGTACGCTTCACCGGCGCCGACGCGCACGAGCCGGATCTGGGCCGCCTGACGGCGGCGCTGAGCGTGGACGGCGGCCGCGTGAGTTTCGTGCATGGCGGCATCGACCGGATTCAGGGGCATGCGCAGGGCAGGCTGGTCGTCTCTGCGCACGTGCGTGGAAACGAGCAGACCTCCGTGCAGGCGCAAGCGGCGACGCTGGCCGAGCGTGCACGCCGTTATGCGAACCATGTCGAGGTGCTAGGCTATGTCTGATATTTGGCTATCCGAATTAACCGACGCCATTCGCGACACTATCGTGATGGTGGGTGTTTCGGCGTTCGTCGCCGCGCTGGTGGGCATTCCTCTCGCGCTGGTCCTCGTTACCACGACACGCGGCGGCATCTTCGAAAAGCGCGCTGTGAATGGCGTGCTCGGCGCACTCGTCAACGCATTCCGCTCTACGCCGTTCATCATTCTGCTGGTTGCGCTGTTGCCGCTCACGCGCGTGCTGATCGGCACAACCATTGGCGTGTGGGCGGCGGTCGTGCCGCTGAGTATCGCGGCGATTCCTTTTTTTGCACGCGTCGCGGAAGTCAGTCTGCGTGAAGTGGACCGTGGTTTGATCGAAGCGGCTCAGGCAATGGGAGCACAACGCCGGCACATTATCTGGCATGTGTTGTTGCCCGAAGCGTTGCCGGGTATTCTCGGTGGCTTCACGATCACCGTAGTAGCCATGATCGGCTCTTCCGCAATGGCGGGCGCGGTGGGAGCAGGCGGCCTCGGGGACCTCGCGATCCGCTACGGATACCAGCGTTTCGACACCACGGTCATGGTCACCGTGATCGTATTGCTGATCGTGCTCGTGACGGCGGTGCAGTTCGTCGGGGACCGCTTCGTGCGACGGCTCGCGCGTCGTGTCTAAAATCACGCCTATCTGCATCGCGCTATTTGAATGATGAATTGGCCTCGCCGTGCGGGTTTGCTTAACATGCGCGCACGCCTATGATGTGACGAAGCGCCCGCTGCCAGGCGCATGGGTGCGAACCTGGCCGACTTGAACACTGGATCTTGCATGAACGAACCGCGTCACCTTGAGACGGCGCAGACGAGCGAACCGTCAGCCGCGCCCGCGGTGCGCGACCTGGCTGGTCTGCTCGACGCGTTGCGCGCCACCGCGGCCCAGCGCGATCGCGACGGCGGCCACGCCGCGCAGGAAAAACAATGGATCGCCGACGCCGGCTTGCTGACGCTGGCGGTGCCGCGCGAGTTCGGCGGCATCGGCGCATCGTGGCCGGTGATTTACGACACGATTCGCCGGATCGCGCAAGTCGACAGTGCGCTCGCGCATCTGCTCGGCTTCACTTGCCTGCAAGTGGTCAGCATCGATGTGTGGGGCAATCCGGCGCAACGCGCGCGTTATCTGGGCGGCACGGCAGAAGGCCGCTGGTGGTGGGGCAACGCCGTCAATCCGCTCGACACGCGACTCGTGGCGAGCGCGACGGGTTATGGCGGCTACCGGCTCGACGGCCAGAAAGGTTTTTGCTCGGGCACGCGCGGCTCCCGGATGATGACCGTTTCGGCACACGACCCGTCCACCGGCAAGCCGGTATTCGCGGTCGTGCCCACTACGCGCGAAGGCATCACAGTGAGGGAAGACTGGAACCCGATCGGGCAACGCCAGACCGATAGCGGAAGCGTCGCTTTCACGGGGGTCGAGGTCAGGCCGGATGAAGTGCTCGAGCGGGCCGACACGCCGTACGCGAGTCTGCGCACGCTGATTTCGCAGCAGGTTCTGACCAACCTTTTCGTGGGCATCGCGCAAGGTGCGCTGGAAGAAGCCCGGGGTTACGTCACGCAGCACGGTCGTCCGTGGATCAGTTCCGGCGTCGACAAGGCCACCGACGATCCGTACCTGATCCAGCGCTTCGGCGAAATGCGTCTGCAGGCAGTGAGCGCGGAGGCGCTCGCGGTACGCGCGGCCAGCATGCTCGACGATGCGTGGCGGCAAGGTCCGGCGCTTTCCGCCGAAGACCGTGCGCACGTGGCGCTCGCCACCTCCGAGGCAAAAATCGTTGCGCACCGCGCCGCGCTCGACGTCAGCGAGAAACTGTTCGACGCGTGCGGAGCCCGCGCGACGCACGCGCCGCTTGCGCTTGACCGTTTCTGGCGCAACGCTCGCGTGCATACGCTGCACGATCCGGTCGACTACCGCGTTCGCGACGTCGGCCGTTTTGCGCTCAGTGGGACATTGCCGGACGTTTCTTTGTACACTTGAGGCGGTTCGCGGCGCCCCGCCGTCTGGCTTGGGGCAACGCGTTTTATTCCCCTCGAGAGACCCACGGTTTGCAGTTCAAACTACCGACTACGGCGACCGCGCCGTTCTGCCCGTCCGAAGTGCAAGGTTCGGTCGCCGTCTCGCCTCGCGCGCCGTTCTGGAAAAAAATCGCGCAGTTCGCCGGCCCCGGCCTGCTGATCTCGATCGGCTACATGGACCCCGGCAACTGGGCCACGGATATCGAAGCCGGCTCGCGCTACGGTTACAGCCTGCTGTTCGTCGTCATGCTGTCGAGCCTCGCGGCCATGGCGCTGCAATGCCTGAGCATGCGCCTTGGCATCGCGACCGGCAAAGACCTGGCGGAATTGTCGCGGGACCGCTACTCGCCCGGCATCGCGCGCTTTCAGTGGATGCTCGCGGAGTTGTCGATCGTGGCCTGCGATCTGGCCGAAGTGCTCGGCGGCGCGCTCGCTTTTCATCTGCTGTTCAAATGTTCGCTGACCACCGGCGTTCTGCTGACCGCTTTCGACACGCTCATCGTGCTCGGGCTGAAAGGCAAGAATTTCCGCGACCTCGAGGCGATCATGGCCGGGCTGATCGCGACTATCGGCGTGGGTTACATCATCGAGCTGGCGCTCGTGAGCCCGCATTGGCCGTCGGTCGCGAACGGGCTGATTCCGTCCTGGCAAGCCATCCACTCCACCGAGCCGCTGTATCTGGCAATCGGCATTCTTGGCGCGACCGTCATGCCGCATAACCTTTATCTGCATTCGTCGATCGTGCAGACGCGGGCGGTCAAGCGCGACACGGCGAGCCTGCGCTCGGCGATCAACATGTCGCGGCTCGATACGATCGTGTCGCTCGCTATTGCGCTACTCATCAACATGGCGATTCTGGTTCTCGCCGGGGCCGCGTTTCATGCGACCGGGCACAACCAGGTGACCGAGATCGAAGACGCGTACAAGCTGCTGGCGCCGGTCGTCGGTACCGGATTTGCGGCGGTGCTGTTCGCGATTACGCTGCTCGCGTCAGGGCAAAGCTCGACATTCACGGGCACGGTGGCAGGTCAGGTGATCATGGAAGGCTTTCTGAAGCTGAAAATTCCGTGCTGGCAGCGGCGTTTGATCACGCGGGCGCTCGCACTGATTCCCGCGCTGATCGGCGTGCAGGTGATGGGCAGCGGTGCGGTGGGCAAATTGCTGGTGGCAAGCCAGGTCGTATTGAGCCTGCAACTGCCGTTTGCGCTTTATCCGTTGATCCGAATGACGAGCGACCGCTCGCTGATGGGCGCTTTCGTCAATAAGGCGCTCACGCGGCTCGTGTCGTGGACGCTCTTCGTGGTGATCAGCGCGGCGAACCTGTGGCTCGTGGTGCAGACAGTGGGACTGGTTGGCTGAGCCACGCGCTGTTTGACGGGCTACGCGAGCCGCCGCGCGCGCTCGTGCGAAAGCGGCAGGCGTAAAAAAAAGGTCCGCTCGCTGGCGGACCTTTCAATTTGAAGCTTCGGCTCGAATCAGGCTGGACATGCCTTCATCGTTTTTTTAAGTTCGATCTGACTGTTCAGGCTGCTTGCGCAACCTGTGCTGCTTCTTCGGCAACTGCTTCCTGACGGGCGGCGGCGGCCTTCTTCGTCTTGCCAGCGCGCGACGGCGGCTGACAGGCACCGCACACCACGTTGTGCTGCAAATCGTGCTTATGAGCGACGAACTTGCCCGTGCAACGGCAGCACTTGGTCAACTGCAGGATATCGGCGTCGAAGAAACGCACCAGCGTCCATGCACGCGTCAGGTCCAGTACCGGTTCGGTTTCGCTGTGCTTGCAATGTTCCAGATACAGCCGATACCCTTTGGTCAGCGCATCCAGATGCGAGCAGCGCGCTTCCTTTTTCAGGAACAGGTACGTGTTGTAGAACAGCGAAGCGTGAATGTTCGCGAGCCACGTCATGTACCAGTCCGCCGAAAACGGCAGCATGCCTTTGGGCGGCGAAACACCCTTTACTTCACGATACAGGCGGATCATGCGGTCGCGTGAGAGCGTCAGTTCGCTCTCCAGCACCTGCATGCGCGCGCCGAGTTCGATCAGCGCGATGGCGCGGAATACTTCCTGTGCATCTTCCGTCAGGCTACGCTTGAGCATCGCAGTCACCCCGGTTAAGCAAATTGCTCAGCAGGCTGACCTGCAAGCAGGATAGCCGCGTGAGTCGGTGCAACTGCTGCATGCTTGGTCGTTTGCGTCAACGCCGACAGCATGGCGTGGTCGTTGAAGCGGAAAAAGCACAACAGCTGATCAGAGCCGGCCAGCTTTACGATCTGCGCGAGCGACAAACCCGCCAGCAGATCAGCCAGTTCCGATGACAAGCCCAGCCGGAACATGCCGACTGCTTTGTCCTCACGCAACATGCGCTGCGCGAGCATGATGTAAGACAAGTTGATTTCGCGGATTGAATCTAACGTCTCGCTGCTACGGTCCATTTTTTGTGTTTCCGAAGCCCCGAATTGCTATGTCGGCTTTTTGCCGTTATGTCTTTTATGCCTCGCCGGAAACGCTGACCCCCGGCTACTGCTGCTGCCTGATACAGACAGCGAGCTTTGATACACCGCGTTACATTTCGTAACAGCTTGGGACGAATTGTATGAAGGGTAAAACAAGAAATCAATACATTCTCAAAAAAATATCCCAAAAAGATACACTGATATTCGGTAACTATTTCTGGTTAGAAGAATGGTCGATGCAGGACGCAATTTTAGGGTACAAAAAGCGGTGTCATATCCATGAAAACCCCCGTGGGGCGGCAATTCTGCCGAATGATATGAAGAAGCGATAATCTGCATGCTGTGCCAGAAAAACGACACCGACATTAGAAAGGAAATAGAAAGGAGGTAAAAAGAGGAGTAATAATTGCCGTTATAATGCTTTGTTTAAGGGACGCAACAAACCTGTAACAGTGTGGTTCGTCCCCGGTTACAAACGCGCGCTAGTTTGTAAGTTCTTTGTGACAACTAGCACCTGGTCGCGCGGACCCGTTCCACGGCAAGGCCAAAGGTCGGCCGCAGGCGGGTGCCGAGTACGTTGCCCGCGAAAGCAGCAGCGAGCCACAGCCAGCCATGGAGGCTGCCAGACACAATGCCGCTGAAGTAGGCGCCGATGTTACAGCCGTAGGCGAGCCGCGCCCCATAGCCCAGCAGCAGCCCGCCCACGACGGCGGCGATCAGAGACCGCGTCGGCACCCGCCAAGCCGGCGCGTAACGGCCCGCGAGCGCCGCTGCGGTCATCGCGCCGAGGACAATGCCGATATCCATGACCGTGGTGACGTCATGTGTAACGGGGGCGGCCAAAGCGCCGGCATTGGCGTGGGCGGCCCAATACGGCCAGCTGGCTACGTCGACGCCGAGCGCCGCGAGCAGCTTTGCGCCCCATAGCGCGAACGCCGACGTGATCCCCCACGGGCGGCCCGACAAGGCGAGTGTCGCAAAATTTAGCAGCGCCAGCGCAATGGCCCCCGCGAGTAACGGCCACGGGCCGTACAGCCATGGCGACGCATGGGCAGGGCGCGCTGGCTCACTGACCAGCTTGCCGTGGCGGCGTCGCTCGATCAGCATGGTCAGAGCGGCTATGCCCGCAAAAAGCGCCAGATTGAGCGTAATCGCCCAACCGGCGCCGAGCGCGGTCACCAAGGAAACGGGTTTGAGCGACGGCAGCGCCGTCCAGAAGGGCATGTGCGCCGTTGCGACAACGGAACCGGCGACGAATGCCGCCAGTGTCACGATCATGCGGGTACTTCCGCCGCCGACGGTGTACAGCGTGCCGGACGCACATCCGCCGCCTAGTTGCATGCCGATTCCGAACATGAATGCCCCGACCAGCACCGACGTTCCCGCCGGTGCGACCAGGCCGACGACCGGCCGACCAAATAACGTTCCGGCAGCGAGCACCGGGAAAAACAGCAGGACGCCGAGCGCGAGCATCAGCATCTGCGCGCGCAGGCCGGCGCCGCGGCCGTCGGCGATAAAAACCCGCCATGCCGATGTGAAGCCGAACGCCGCGTGATACAGCGACACGCCAAGCAGCGCACCGACGATAAAAAGCGCGGCTTGCCGGCCGCTGACCGTCTGCGCCAGATAGATCGCGCCGAGCGCAATGAGCACAAGCGCAGTGCCGAGCGCCCTCGGATTGATGCCGAAGCGACGCGGCACGCGCGGAAAGGATGATGAGATGTCTGACATGGTGAGTGTTGGGGGGACAGTTGAGCGGCGCCGGCCAAGCAAGACGGCGGCAAGCCGCTCGCGGCCGGCGCGGAACAGGGGAAATAAAAATAGCATGGATCGACTGGCGAAGCAGGCTGGTCCCACGACGCCATTTGCGACCCGCCTGCAGTGCAGCGGACCCTCGGAAATCGCGGACGGACGCCGCGACGTCTGTCAGAGAAACCGCGCCATTAGATCGGCGTCGTAAAACGCATCGCCAACCTTCAACGCACCAATCTCGCAACCGTATTTGCGAAACCCAAACGATTCATAAAGATTTCGCGCTGCGTGATTGTGGGTGCCGACCAGCAACTGGATTTGCAGCAGACCGCTTACCCGGCCGGCGCGCGCCACTAAGTCCGTCAGCAACGCGCGCCCGACCCCGCGCCCGCCGGCTTCGGGGGCCACGTACATGCCAACCACGGCCGCCTTATGCCGCTCCTTGTCCCGCCCGTTGCGCAGCAAGCCGACCACGCCGACCAGCGGTGCGTCGCTGGCAAGGGAGGCACCGAGCAGAAAATCTCCTTGCGCGGCACGCGAGCCCTGCAACGTTGCGTCATGTTGGGACGCGCCCTGCGCGAGCGCTTCTTCGTAACTCTGGCCGAACGAGTCGGGATGCGTCTTCAATCCGCGCAACCGGAGCTGGAAGTAGGCGTCGCGGTCCGCGAGGCCGAGTTGGCGGACGATTATGGTGTTGTGATTCAAATGTGACGCTCCTGCAGACTGATGGTTTGTACCCGACTGCCGATCACGCGACGGTGGGGCCGGGCGGCGCTTACTCATCCCGTGATGACCAGCGCAACGGCTCGTACGCTCCGGCGTTTCCCACCGCCTTGACCGATGACCGGCGCGTCCCACATTCTAGGCAGCAGCGTTGCTGCTTTGGTTCTCCGTGTACTGGCGCAGCGCCGCTGCGGTTTGCGGGTCCGCAGGAAAGAACGCCTCGATCGCGAGTTCCGAGAGTGTGACGTCCACCGGCGTGCCGAAGACCGTGGTCGTGCTGAAAAACGATAGCTCGCCGATTGCCGTACGCATGTGCAATGGAACGGCAACCTGATTGAACGCGTTGTCTTCTTGCCCGGCAGGCTGCGCGCCGGGCGGCGCTGGATAGGCGGCCAGTTCCTCGCGTAACGCGCTCAACGTGTGGTCGCCGCTTATCTCGATTTGACGCTGCAGACGCCCGAGCGTGTGATCGCGCCACGCATGCCAATTGACGATCGACCGCGCGATGCCCTCCGGATGCAGGCTCAGGCGCAACGCATTGACCGGCGGCTCCAGTAGCTCTGCACTTGCGCCGGCAACGAGAGGCGCGAGTGCGCCATTGGCCGCGATGATGGTCCAATGACGGTCTATCGCCAATGCGGGATAAGGCTCGTGGCCTTTCAACACCAGGTCGACGGCCTCGCGGGCGGCCGCGAGTTGCGGGTCGGTGAGCGGGCGCTCGCGAAACAGTGGCGCGTAGCCTGCGGCCACCAGCAGCGCATTGCGCGCGCGTAGCGGCACGTCGAGACGTTCCGCCAGATGCATGACCATTTCCCGGCTGGGCGCCGCTCGGCCCGACTCGACAAAGCTCAGATGCCGTGTGGAGATATCGGCTTCGGTGGCGAGCAGCAGCTGGCTCATTCTGCGACGTTGCCGCCACTCGCGCAAAAGGTCGCCGACTGAGCGGTTAGCCGGTGCTGTTCCGGGCGGGGTCGCGTTCGCAAGAGAAAATGTGTTCATGTTGCTGATGATAGCGAGGCCCAGTTAGCTAGCCATTACCCGGCAGGTAATGCAAGGCAGTGATGTGCGCAGAGGGCGTGTAATTGCGACCATCAAGCGTGCGCCACGCCTCCCGGCACGATGTTGATCTTCACGCCGAGCGCGCGCAGCAGCTTGAAAACCGTATCCATGCGCGGTTTGGAGCCGGGCGCGAGCGTTTTGTAGAGGCTTTCACGCCCGAGCCCTGCGTCGGCCGCGACTTGGGTGATGCCGCGCGCCTTGGCGATATCTGCGATTGCTGCGAGTAAAAGATCGGCGTCGTCTTCTTCGAGTGCTGCGTTGAGATACTCGGCAATCATTTCCTCGCTATCGAGGTATTGAGACGCGTCGAACCGCGCCGTTTTGATCTTGCTCATGACAGTTCCTTTCTGAGTGCTGCCCACATTGTTTTGGCATGCTTGATATCGGCCATCTGCGTGGACTTATCGCCACCGCAGAGCAGCAGATACACCACGCGCCCTTCCCGCGCGAAATACACCCGATAGCCGGGCCCGAAATCGATGCGCATTTCGGATACGCCGTCTTCGAGATACTTCACGTCGCCAAAATGGCCACGTTCAGCGCGCCGTATTCGCACAAGAATCCTGGCCCTTGCCCGCAGGTCCGCGAGTTCTGCCAGCCATGTGTGAAATGTTTCGGTGCGGTTGAGCGTGTACGTAGCCGGTGATGCGATCTGTTGTTGAGTGTATCCATTAGGATACGATTTGGCAAGCTCAAAAATCATATAAAAAATGGCGGTTCGTGGCCGCGCTCGTGAAGTGCGTCAAACGCCGCGCGCTGCGACTGCACGGCCCCCAAAACTCAGTCGAGCTTAGCGACTCGCTTTGGCGATGACGATTCGTCCGAATGGCCATGGCATGTGCACGAATCCTTACCTCGCGCGTAATCGACGCTCTTCGCGCAAACCGTCAATGTTCGTTCCGAGCCCGCCGACGACAACGTGTCTGCCAGGCGTCGTGCTCAAGTTACGCGAATCGAGGAATTGGAAATGAATACGCATACCGACCTGATCGACCGTTATTTCGACGCTTGGAACGAGACCGACGGCGCGCGCCGCCGCGAGTTGATTGCCGCAACGTGGACGCCCGACGCCGACTATCGCGACCCGTTGCTGGCGGGCGCCGGCCATGACGGGATCGACGCGATGATCCGCGCCGTGCAGGAGCGCTTTGCGCACCACATGTTTCGCCGCACGACGGACGTCGACGGCTTTGCGGATCGCCTGCGCTTCTCGTGGGAGCTGACGACGCCCGCCGGCGAAGTGATCGTCAAGGGTTCGGATTTCGGCGTGGTGGATGCACACGGGCGTTTGCGAGCCGTGACCGGCTTTCTCGATTACGTGCCTGCCGCGACCTGAACTCGTCTTTCGCGCTTTCTCCGCCGTTGCTCCGCCGTTTTCGCCGTTTCTCTTTCAGGACTTTTCACGGAGACGATCATGCACGGGCCTGCCGCCGTCACGGCTCATCGAGTCATCAGCGTTTTGGGGCGGCTGTGCGCAGCCGCCGACACGCTCAGTAGCGCGATCGCCGGCTTCGCGCTGCTAGCCGGCGATCGCGCGTTCACGTTCATGGCGTTGCTCGCCTCGCGCGAGCCCGTGCCAGGCGGCGCAGGACTCGTGCTCCTCGCACTGGCCGGCTGGTTGCGCTGGCGCTGCGCGCGTTCATCTGGCGATTGCCCGGTTGCTTGCTACAATCGCTCGAACAGCGCTATCCGCGTCAATCCGCCTGCGTCGACGCAACCGCACGCACGCCACACACGACACACACGCACAATCAAGGAGACATCGTGCTGAAGAATCTGGACCCGCTGCTCAACGCCGACATCCTTTATGCACTCCGCTCGATGGGCCATGGCGACGAACTCGTGATCTGCGACGCCAACTTCCCCGCCGACTCCGTCGCACGCGAAACCGTGCTGGGCGAAGTGCTGCGCCTCGACGGCGTGAGCGCACCGCGCGCCATTCGCGCGGTGCTGTCGGTGATGCCGCTCGATACCTTCATCGAGCATCCCGCGTCGCGCATGGAAGTGGTGGGCGAACCGCACACCATGCCGTCGGTGCAGCGCGAAGCTCAGGCCGAAGTCAACGCGGGAGAAGGGCGCGACGTGCCTTTTGCGTCGATCGAACGGTTTGCTTTTTACGAGCGCGCGCGCAAAGCCTACTGTGTGATCGCAACCGGCGAAGAGCGCGGCTACGGTTGCTTCGTGTTCACGAAGGGCGTGCTGCTGGCGCCCGACACGCCGCGCTCGTAATGCGGCGGCCAGCCGATCCGCATGACGGCTGGTGCCGCCGCGCCACGCCGCATGCGCAGACGTGCTGCGATCCAGTCCGGGCCACTGCCGCTGTGTCCAAGCAAACCCAGGCAAACCCAAGCAGACCCACGGGCGCACCAGGCGCAAGCGGCATGTTTATGCTAGGTTTTCGGCGACTGACTTTCAAACGAGCGGCGCGGTGGCCCACGTGTACGGTTTAACTACCGCGCGTCACCACGCAACTGATCACGGTAACGGATTCCATGAGCTTCTCGATAGATAGTCTCGATCATCTCGTCCTGAATGTCGCCGACGTCGAAGTCAGCGCCGCCTGGTACGCTCGTATGCTCGGCATGCGGCGTACGGAATTCGAATCCCGTACGGGCAAGCGTGTGGCCATGACCTACGGCAGTCAGAAAATCAATCTGCGCCCGGCGAAGGCTGACACCGTTGCGTGGTTCACCGGACGCGAAGTGGTGCCCGGCAGCGCCGATCTATGCTTCATCACCACATCGAGTCCCGCCGAGGTGAAGGCACACTGGCTCGCGCAGGGTGTCGAAATCGAGGCGGGGCCGGTCGAGCGCGACGGTGCGCGCGGCAAGATGACTTCCGTCTACTGCCGGGATCCGGACGGCAATCTGATCGAGGTCGCCACATACCCTACGATCTAACTTAAAACGCGGGCTTACGTCGCCGCGAGAGATGGCCGCGTTTGAACGTGCGGAGGTGTCATTCGCTATTGCCCATGCTGCCGTGCATCATGCGATTGATCCGAATCGGACTTGGAAAAGGCGGCCATTGCGCGTGGTGGCCGGTGCAAAGTGGGGAACTGCGGCCGTCTGCACCGGTCTGCTGCTTATTCATTTACAGGAGCCCCTCATGACGCGTCCCGTCGATTCCGGCGTAATTCTCATTGCACGTATCGCCCTTGCAGTGCTGTTCCTGTGGGGCGGTGTAATGAAGCTGCTGGGCTACGCGGGTTTCGTCGGCTATCTTCACTCAAAGGGCGTGCCGTTCGTGCAGATCGCCGCGCCGATCGCCACGGCGGTCGAAGCGCTCGGCGGCCTGCTGCTGATCGTCGGCTTCAAGGTTCGACCGCTCGCGCTCATCATGGCGGTGTACACGGTCGCGACGGCGGTGCTGGGCCACGACTTCTGGAACGTCACCGACCCGGCCCTGCAACGCGACATGGTCATTCATTTCTGGAAGAACATCGGCATTGCCGGCGGCTTCCTGCTGCTGTTCGTCACCGGCGCGGGCCGGATCAGTATCGATGGCGCGCGCGCGCCTCGCAGCGGGCTCGGGTTGTGACACGGCAGTTGAGGTAGTCTGTGAAGGTAGTCTGGGCGTAGGAATTGATTCTGGCTGTAACCAAGGGAGCGAAAATGATTCAGAGTTTCGAGCAAAACGTCGGCGGCAAAATCACCCAGTTGTGTGCGAGTCTCGGCGAAGGACCCACGCCGCATCGCGTGATCATCAGTCTCGCCGATTCCGCCAAGACACTCGTGGTGCTGGACGCGTCCGGGCTGATCAGCACGATCAAGGCCGAGATTGAGGAGCCGGAAAAACTGATCGCCGACGCGATCGCCAAGGCCCAGAACGAAGGGCTGATCGAACGGGCGATCGACACCGGCACGATTCAGGAGGCGTCGCTGTAGTGCAACATTGAACGGCTGTAAAAAAACCCCCGCTGCGCGCTCGCGCCGCAGGGGTTTTTGCATGGATACTCAAAAAGACGCTAACCGGCTCAGCCTTCGTGCGGCGCGTCCTTGATAAACAGCGTGGTCAGCGCGCCGAGAATGCAGATTGCGCCGACATACAGCGGCGCGGCCATGGCGTTGGACTTCATCATCAACGATACGGCGATCGGCGTGAGTCCGCCGAATACGGCATAAGCGACGTTGTACGAGAACGAGATACCCGAGAAACGCACCACGGGCGGGAACGCGTTGACCATGACAAATGGAATCGCGCCGATTACGCCGACCAGAAGCCCCGCCGCCGCATACAGCGGCACGAGCGCGGACGTGTCCACCGCGAGCCGCTGGAACATCACGTAGTAGGTGACGGCCAGCGCGAGGCCGCCGATGAGGATCGTGCGGCCCGCACCAATGCGTCCGGCGATCGAGCCCGCCATCACGCAGCCGATCGTCAGGCACAGCGTGGCGACGCAATTCGCCAGCAATGCGGTGGCCGGTGCGATATGAAACTGCTTCTGCAGCAACGTGGGCGTCATCAGAATCACGACGACGATCGCGGCTGACAGCATCCACGTGAGCAGCATCGAGACGATCACCGCGCGGCCATGGTCGCGCAGCACGGCCTTGAGCGGCACTTCGGCGGCAATCGCCTTGCGCTGCTTGAGTTCGGCGAACACCGGCGTTTCGTGCAGCCAGCGGCGCAGATAGACGGAGAACATCCCGAACACGCCGCCGACGAGGAACGGAATGCGCCACGCGTAAGCGGAAATCTCCGCCGGCGCGAACTGGTGGTTCACCGCCGACGCGATCAACGAACCCAGCAGAATACCGGCCGTCAGCCCGGCGGTGAGCGTGCCGCACGCATAGCCGACGTGCCGCTGCGGTACGTGCTCGGAGACGAACACCCACGCGCCCGGTACCTCGCCGCCGACCGCCGCGCCCTGCATCACGCGAAACAGAAGGAGCAGGACCGGCGCGAGCACGCCGATACTCGCGTAAGTGGGCAGCAGACCCATCATCAGCGTAGGCACCGACATCAGCAGCACGCTCAGCGTGAACATGCGCTTGCGGCCGAACAGATCTCCGAAATGCGCCATGATGATGCCGCCGAGCGGCCGTGCGAGATAGCCCGCCGCGAAGATGCCGAACGTTTGCACCTGACGCAGCCAGTCGGGCATGGCCGCCGGAAAGAACAACTGGCCGATGGCCGGCGCGAAGAACACGAAAATGATGAAGTCGTAGAACTCGAGCGCCCCGCCGAGCGCGGCGAGGCCGAGCGTCTTGTAATCGCTGCGCCCAAGAGGGCGTGGGGTGACAGCCTGTGCTCCACCCAGATTTGTCGCTTGCATTGCTTGTATTTTGTCTTGAATTGGAAGCCACACGTGGCGCGTGGAAATACGGCGGTCGTCGGGCGAGAAGTGTGGCAAGCGCTGGGTAGAGCACGGGACACCGGCGCGCCGCTCCGGATAGGGCGGCGCGATGACGACAGGCCTGTTCGGTATTTTACAGGATGCAAGCCTTTTCTTTCCCGAAGTGCTTAATTAGATTGGTAAAAGTTCCCGTTCGTCGGTTTTTCATGCGCGCGCTTTGCGCAAGCTTGTTGGCAAACACGCATCGGCCGTTGATGGCGCGCCGCTCAGTCGATAGAAAGCCTCGGCACTCGTAGATTAGGAATGCTCCTATGGGATGGCCGGGGCGCGACTCTGAGAATCGCGTCAGAGCTATCTCTCACGAGTCCAACCAAATGCGCATTGCCATTCTTCAGCGTGATCCGGTCATGCGTCAGACAATCGAAAAGATCCTGACCACCGCCGGCCATACCTGCGCGAGCTTTGACGACGGCCTCGCCATGTCGAAAGCGCTCGCGCGTTCCACCGTCGACCTGCTGGTGCTGGACTGGCAGGGCACGCGCCTGTCGGGCTCGGACGTGCTGCGATCGGCCCGCGCAGTGGGCGGCGACCGTCTGCCGGCGCTGTTCGCCTCGCGCGACACATCGGAGGAGAGCACCGTACGTGCTTTCGTGAGCGGGGCGGACGACTATGTCGCTCTGCCGTTGCGCCCCGCGGAGTTCCGCGAGCGCGTGGCCGCGTTGCTGCGGCGCGCTTATCCGGACCGCTTTAGCGGCGCGAGTTTCAGCGTGGGTCCCTACCATTTCGATACGCATCGGCAACTCGTCACGCTGCGCGGTCAGCCGGTCCAGCTGTCGGGCACGCAATACCGGCTCGCTTCGCTGTTCTTTTCGAACATTGGCCGCGTGATGTCGCGCGATCATATTTTTGCGATGGTGTGGGGCCGTGAGTTCCGCGAATTCACACGCACGATCGACAGCCATGTGTCGAGACTGCGCCTGCTGCTTGAGATCGAGCCGCAAAACGAATTCCGGCTGCAGCCGGTCTACAAGAGCGGCTACCGGCTGCTGCATTTGCGGCAGGAAGAGGGGGTCGAAGCGGAGAAGCAGGCGGCCTGATCTTTCGCTTGGCCGGCTCGGCGGCGCTGCCACCGCGACTCGCGCAACTTGCGCCCGCCGGAAGTTCAGGCAAATTTAGATTGGCGGCAGCGCGGGCCGTGTGTCGATCGCCTTGCGAATCAGCGCCTCTACCGCGTTGCGCTCGTCGCCGGCTAACGGCAGACGCGGCGGGCGCACCGGCTCCGTCCCAAGCTCCAGCATCGCTTCGGCCAGCTTGATGTTCTGAACGAGTTTCGGCGACACATCCAGCGCGAGCAGCGGCGCGAACCAGCGATAAATCGCCCGCGCTTCTTCAAGCCGTCCCGCTTTCAACAGCGTGTAGATGGCGACCGTCTCATGCGGAAACGCGCACACCAGACCGGCGACCCAGCCGTGCGCGCCCATCAGCATGGCCTCCATGGCGAGATTGTCCACGCCGCACAGGATCGCAAAGCGATCGCCCACTTCGTTGATCAGATCGGTCACGCGCCGCACGTCGCCGCAGGACTCCTTGATCGCGACAATCTTTTTCTCGTCGGCTATCTCTGCAAACATCTCGGGCGTCATATCCACGCCGTAGGCGAGCGGATTGTTGTAGATCATCAGCGGCAATGCACTCGCTTTCGCGACGCTGCGGAAATGGTTCAGCGTCTCGCGTCGGTCGGACAGGTAGCGCAGCCCCGGCAGCACCATATAGCCAGCCGCGCCATGCCTGCCGCCGGCTTCGGCCTGGCGGCAGGCGTCGAGCGTGCTGTTTTCCGCGATGGTGAGCAGCACCGGCACGCGGCCGCTCGAGGCCTCCACCGCGATATCCAGTACCTGGAGTTTCTCGTCGAGCGAGAGCGTCGACGCTTCGCCGAGCGATCCGCACACGATGATGCCGTCCACGCCCGCTTCGATCTGCGCGTCGATATTCCTCGCGGTCCATGCCCGGTCTATGCTGAAATCCGCGTGAAATTTGGTGGTGACCGCCGGCCATACGCCTTCCCAGATATGCGCCACGACTGCTCTCCTGATTCTGATGAAACTGCACGCAGTGTAAGTAGGGAAAATCCTCGCGTCTTGCGGGATTCGCTCGCGGTGGGTGACGATTTCAGCATAGGCGGCGACGCCGGATAGCCGCGAATTCACCGCGCAGCACACCCGGCCGGAGAACAGGCGTAATAACACGCGGACGGTGCGCCTGCACGCAGGCAACGGCGCTGACTTTCAATCCCAGGTGGGCGGCCCGGCATAGTCACATCGAGCGGATGGCGTGCGGCCATCACGGTGCGACCGATCACCGGAACTATGCCGAAATCGTCACCTGCGACGCGCACGCGCACCAAGACTCATGGCTTCGTCATTCCTACCATGAGCAACATGAAAACCTTGGACATCATCGATTCGCACACAGGCGGTGAGCCGACCCGCCTCGTGGTGTCGAACGGGCCGGAGCTCGGTGAGGGCACGCTGGCGCAGCGGCTCGACATCTTCCGCACCCATTTCGACGACTGGCGCGCGGCCGTCGTCACGGAGCCGCGCGGGTCGGACGTCATGGTCGGCGCTTTGCTGTGTGAGCCCGACGATCCCACCTGCACGGCGGGCGTGATCTTTTTCAACAACGTCGGCTATCTCGGCATGTGCGGGCACGGCACGATCGGTCTCGTCGTGTCGCTCGCGCATGGCCGGCGGATCAAGCCGGGACGGCACCGGATCGAGACGCCGGTCGGCGTCGTGGAGGCGACGCTCAACGAGGACGGCAGTGTGTCCGTGCGCAACGTGCCGGCGTATCGCCACCGTGCCCGCGTGCAGGTCGAGGTGCCGGGTTATGGAAGATTGAGCGGCGATATCGGCTGGGGCGGCAACTGGTTTTTTCTCGTCGCCGAACATGGGCAAACGCTCGAAGCGTCGCGCATCGGCGAACTGACCGAGTTCAGCGCCGCGATCCGCGACGCGCTGATCGCGCAGCGCATCAGCGGCGCGGAGGGCGCGCTGATCGACCATATCGAGCTGTTCGGCCCCGCTTCGCGCGATGGTCTCGACAGCCGCAGCTTCGTGCTATGTCCCGGCAATGCGTATGATCGCTCGCCATGCGGCACGGGCACGAGCGCGAAGCTCGCCTGTCTCGCCGCCGACGGCAAGCTCGCGGCGGGCGAAGTATGGCGGCAGGAAAGCATCATCGGCAGCGTGTTCGAGGCGCGCTACGAGCGTGCGGCCGACAACGCGTCGATCATCCCGACGATCACCGGGCACGCGTACATCATGGCCGAAGGACGCCTGTGTTTCGACGGGCGTGATCCGTTCGCGCGAGGCATCCGCACGGTATGACAGCAGACGTGCTGGTGATCGGCGCGGGCATTGTCGGCGCGGCGTGCGCGGCGGAACTGGCCGCGCGCGGCCTGCGCGTCGACGTGCTCGATGCGCACGGTATAGGCGGCGGCGCGACGGCGGCGGGCATGGGCCATATCGTCGTGATGAACGACTCGCCGGCGGAGCTGGCGCTCAGCCGCTATTCGCGCGACCTGTGGCTGGAGCTTGCGCCGTGCCTGCGCACACGCGACGCGTTCGCGCGCTGCGGCACGCTCTGGGTCGCCGAAGACGAGGACGAATGGCAAGCCGCCCGCGCCATGCATGCGGCCTTCGACGCGCAGGGCATCGCCGCGCACCTGCTCGACGCGCGCGAATTGCACGAGTGCGAGCCGGCGCTCGCGCCGTCGATGGCGGGCGGCTTGCGGGTCGAACACGACAGCATCGTCTATGCGCCGACCGTCGCCGAGTGGCTGCTGACCCGGTCGCCGGGCGCATCGCATATCTGCGTGCGGCCTGGCGTTGCTGTCAGGTCGGTCGATGCAGCGTGCGTGACACTCGCGGATGGCGAGCGCCTGAGCGCCGCGCATGTGGTCGTGGCCAATGGACTGCGCGCACGGGAACTGCTGGTCGCGCTGCCGCTCCAGCCGAAGAAAGGGCACCTGCTGATCACCGACCGGTATCCCGGCGTAATCCGCCACCAACTGCTCGAACTCGGCTACATCAAGAGCGCGCATCATGCGTGCGGCACGTCGGTGGCATTCAATGCGCAGCCGCGGCCTACGGGCCAATTGCTGATCGGCTCGTCCCGTCAGTTCGACACGACCGATCCCGTCGTCGAGATGCCCGTACTTGCTCGCATGTTGCAGCGCGCAGCGCGTTATCTGCCGATGTTGCCCGAGATGAACGGCATTCGCGCATGGACCGGGTTCCGGGCGGCAACGCCGGACGGCTTGCCGGTGATCGGCCCGGCCGGCGAGTGGGCGCCTGGCGTCTGGCTGGCGGTCGGGCACGAAGGACTCGGCGTGACGACGTCGCTGGCCACGGCGAAATTGCTGGCGGCGCAGATGGTCGGCGACACGGCGGCCATTCCGTTCGAGCCTTATTTGGCCGCTCGCTTTGGATACGAGGTGGTTCATGAATGATGCCGGCGGCGCACGCATTCGTTTGACGGTCGATGGCAACAGCGTCGACGTCGAAGCCGGCACGACAGTCGCGGCGGCAATCGTGCTGGCGACGAGCGTCATGGGCGACGCGCGTGACGCTCATCGCATTGACGGCACCCGGATTTCGGTAAGCGGACAGCCGCGCGCCGCGTTGTGCGGCATGGGCGTCTGCCAGGAATGCCGCGTGAGCGTGGATGGCCGCGCGCACGTTCTCGCCTGCCAGACGCTCTGTCGCGAAGGTCAGAATGTGCAGACGGGTGCGGCCTCGTCCGTGGGGGCGGGCCGACAATCAGTCGGCGAGCGGCACGCGCCATCCACGAGACGCGCCACCGGCGAGCACGCGCGATGAACTCACACTTCGACATCGTCGTGGTCGGCGCCGGACCGGCCGGCCTGCATGCGGCGCGCGCGGCGGCGCGCGAAGGGGCGTCGGTTGCATTGCTCGACGATAACCCACGCGCCGGCGGACAGATCTGGCGACAAGGACCCGGTCATCCGCCGCAGGCGCCGTTGCAAGCGCTGCTCGCGACGTTGGGCGAACAGCACAGGCTCACGTACTGGCCATCGACACGCGTCGTCGCGCCGCTCGACCGCCCGCTCGACGCGCCGCTGGCCTCGCGCGGGCTGCTGCTCGAGTCGGCGGAGCGCGGCGGCGTGAGCATCACCTACGATCGCCTGATTCTGGCGACGGGCGCGCGCGAACTGCTGCTGCCATTCACGGGCTGGACGCTGCCCGGCGTGACGGGCGCGGGCGCTTTGCAGGCGCTCATCAAGGGTGGCATGCCGGTGCGCGGCGAGCGGGTGGTGATTGCAGGCAGCGGCCCGTTGCTGATCGCCGCGCTTGCCAGTGCGCATGCAGCGGGCGCGCGCGTCGTCGCGGTCGTCGAGCAGGCATCGGCGCTCGACGTCGCGCGCTTTACCGCTTCGCTGCTGGTCGAGCCGGCGAAGTTGCGGCAGGCAATCGGCATGGGTTTGTCGAGCGGCCTCGCGAGTTGGCGCTACTGGACGGGCAGTGTCGTCAAAGCGGCGTATGGCAATGGCCGCGTCGAACAGGTGACGATCCGGCGCGGCGAGCGTGACGTGACGCTCGACTGCGAGCGTGTGGCATGCGGCTATGGGCTGGTGCCGAACAGCACGCTTGCGCAGGCGCTCGGTTGTGCGATCGGCGACGCGGGCGAGATCATGGTGGACGACGCGCAGCGCACGTCGGTGCACAGCGTGCTGGCGGCGGGCGAATGCACGGGCGTGGGCGGCGCGGAGCGGGCAGCGGTCGAAGGGGAGATCGCCGGTCTCGTGGCGAGCGGCACGCGAACGGATGACGCGGCGGATGGCGCAACAGGTAGCGCGCCCGGCGTGCTCGTGGCCCGACGCGCCCGCTGGCGCCGCTTCGCCCATCGCGTGGCGACGGCGTTCGCGTTGCAGGAAGCCGCCCGCACGCCGCCCGACGACGCCACGCTGCTCTGCCGTTGTGAGGACGTCAGCTTGGGTGAAGTGCGCGCCTGCCGCGACGGGCGCGAAGCCAAACTGCACACGCGCTGCGCGATGGGCGCGTGCCAGGGACGCATCTGCGGCGCGGCGGCGAGTGTGTATTTCGGCTGGCCGGCCGCGACACCGCGTCCGCCGTTCAGTCCCGCCGCGATCCGCACGCTGATGCTGGTCGATGACGAAGCGTCGTCGGACTAATACTTGCCTCGGCCGCCGGCAATATTGTGCGTAGGGTACGCGGTCCTATAATCGAGCGCACATTGCAGCGCCGGCGCACCCCGCGCGGCCCGCCACGCCAGGCCCGAACCCGCCGACCCACGGAACTCGCACGATGAACACGCTGGCCCATCCGCCTGAACCCGACGACGCAACGCTCACCGGCATGCTGTCGCATTTCACGTTGCTGGAGCCGGTGTTCGACGCAATGCCCGACGTCGTGTTCTTCGTCAAGGACGCCCACGCGCGATACGCGCTCGTGAACCGCACGCTGGCTTCCCGTTGTGGCTTCAAGGAGAAGTCCGGCTTGCTCGGCAAAACCGCCGAAGACGTGTTTCCGAGCCGCTTCGGCCGCATTTACACGGCGCAGGACAAGGCGGTCATCAACGTCGGCAATCAGATGATCGACCAGTTGGAGTTGCACCTGTATCCCGGCCGTCAGCCTGGCTGGTGTCTCACATGCAAGCAGCCGCTGCGCGACGCTGGGGGCCGCGTCGTCGGGCTGGCCGGCATTTCGCGCGATCTGAAAGCGGACGAAAGCAGTCATCCTGCCTACAGCCGGCTCGCGGCGGTCGTCCAGTCAATTCAGGAAAACTATGTCCAGCCGCTGAATCTGAAACAGCTTGCGGCGATGGCGGATATGTCGGTCGCGCAACTCGAGCGCTATTTCCACAAGGTGTTTCATCTGACGCCGCGCCAGGTTTTGCTCAAAACGCGGCTGGATGCGGCCACGGCGCTGCTCGTATCGCACGACAAGGTCACCGACGTCGCGGCGCTGTGCGGCTACACCGACCACAGTGCATTCACACGCCAGTTCAAGGCGACGGTGGGCGTCACGCCCACCGAGTACCGCATGCTGCTGCACGGCACAGCGCGAGCCTGAGCGGCTGCCTATGGCCCGACGCAAGCATCATTACTACGTTTATGTTGTCCTGCTCGACGACGCCGTGTGGAACGACGCGCGTTTTCGTCGCGCGAATCCGGACTACCGGTTCGACAAGCCGTGCGTGTACGTGGGAATGACCGGTCTGGACCCGGATCTGCGATTCGACCGGCATAAAGCCGGCATTCAGGCGAATCGCTATGTTCGCGATTACGGCCTGCGTCTGGTTCCAGAGCTTTATGAAGTGTTCAACCCCATGCCTTATCGCGGCGCGCAGGACATGGAAGTGGAATTGGGGATTGGATTACGTGAAGCGGGCTACGGCGTGTGGCAGGCGTGAAGCCGCGTGGGCGGACCGGCAGAAGTGCCGGACGCGGAGGTCCGGCGGATTATCGGATGCCAAGGCCGCGCAGTACGGCATTGCCTTCCGGCGTCAAACGGATGCGCGACACGCCTGCATCGCCGGCGACCGTCTCCACCAGACCGGCTTCGTACAGTTGCGGAATTTCGGGTTTCGCCGATGCGTCGATCGGTGCGTGCAGCAGAAGCAGCAGCGTCGCCAGTTCGTGGTGGCTCAGCAGGCGGCGCAGGATGGTGGGCTTTTTGGCCGGCGCCGGTGTGTCGTTCGTGTTGTGGTCGGGCTGGTTCATGGTTCGCACCTTGTGCGGGTTCGTGTCCGGTGGATGATGCTGACGAAGTCTTAAACGATTCTTAAGACTCATTGTGCTGTAACACCGTGACATCATCATTGCACGCGGACAAATGCCGGCTGATTGCCGGCCGGGTATTTTCCTTCATGCTTACCCGGCCTGACCAATATCAGCTTGACCGCGCGAGTCCGCCTGACTCGCCCCACCACGCTGCCTTACAGTCGCACCCCCGGCGCCTCCGCTTCGCCGCCACGATCACGGCGCGCAGGTCTTGCCCGCTGCTTCGATCCACAGATTGCTGACGTGACGCTTGCCCGCATAGAAACGGTAAGTGGTTGCTCCATTGTCGCTGCGCACCTTGATGATGTTCGAATCGCCAAAGTCGAGCATCTGGCCTTGCGGAATGGCGGTGGACTTGAATGCGGCGTTGTGGTTCGTGGCCACCTGAGTCAGGCAGGCAATCACGTCGTTGACGGGGCGCTGCGTGGTCGTATCCGTTACGGGCTCGCCGGTATCCGGATTCTTCTGGAAGTAAGCACACGCGCTAAGAAGCAGGGGAACTGAAAGGACTACGGCAAACTTCTTCATAACTCTCCTGGCGTTTGTTCGGCCGACAAAACGTGCGGCGCCCCGACCGGACGCCGCCGCGCGGCGCTGGGCCGCGGATGGACCGCCATTATATCGGGGCGGCGCAAGCGTCCACCCCGTTGCCGCACGTGCCATGCCCGAGCGCAACGTGGGTGCGCCTCCCCGGCGGTGCCGCTGCGGTGCTCATTTGCGCCGTTGCGCCTGCGCCGCGAGCCGCACGGCAGCATTCGCGGCGCCGTAACCGTCGTAGCCCCCACGTCGCTCGACGATCTCCATGAAGAAGCGTTTGTCCAGCAGCTCTGTGTACGCGTGGAAAAATTCGCCGCCGCGCTCGTCGCGGTCGTACAGGATATTGTGCGCGCGCAGCGCTTCGAGCGTGTCGTCCGGTAGCGCGTAGCGCGCAGCGAGGTCGTCGTAATAGTTGCGCGGGATGCGCAGCACCGGCAGCCCGTCGGCGACGAATTCGGGAATCGCGCTGAAGATGTCGGCGGTACTCAGCGCGACATGGTTCAGCCCGGAGCCGTGGTAGGTGCTCAACGCTTCGGCCACCGCGGTATGGCGATCCACCGACGCATTCAGCACGATACGCACCGAGCCGTCACGGCTGCGCAACGCCCGGCTGCGCACCAGTCCATACGGGTCCGGCACCAGCACGCCGGGCTCCGCCTGGAAGCCAAGCGCGGTGCGCAGGAACAGCACCCACGTGTCGAGCGAATTGGCCGGCACCGACAGGCACACGTGATCGATGCGGCTGAGCGGTCCGACTTCGGATGGACCGTTGATGTCGGTCAGTACGAAATCGGCCTCGAACAGCGTGGGCTGCTCCGGCGCTTCGTCGACGAAATAGTTCAGGCTGCTGTCGGGCGCCTGCACGGCGGGCAACACGCGCTCGTTCGGGCCGATCTGGCCGGAAAACGGCGCATAGCCGAAACCGGCGGCGCGCTCGAATGCCTGGCTGGCGTCATCCACGCGAAAGGCCGATGCGCACAGCGACAGCCCGTGCTGCTGGAAGAATGCGTTGGCGAACGAATCCGGTTCGGCGTTCAGCACGATCGACGCCGCGCCGTGCTGAAACAGCGTGACGTCTTTCGAACGATGCCGGCCGGCCTCGCGAAAGCGCAGTTTGCCGAGCCAGTCGACCAGCTGTGCGCGCGTGGTGTGGTCCACGGCGAATTCGAGGAACTGGTAGCCCACGTGTGCCGGCGCGGCAGGCGGCCGGTACAGATCGCCGACCGGCTGACCGCTGCTCTGCAGCAGTGCGCGGGTGTGCTCCTCCAGAAACAGCAACGAGCGGTGCCCGTCAGCGGCGGTGATCGTGGTGGGCGCGGCGCGAAAACCGTCGTTGAATATTTCGAGCGAGAGCGGCCCCTGGTAGCCGGTTTTGACGACCTGTGCGGTGAAATTGGCCAGATCGAAGTCGCCCTGGCCGGGAAAGCAGCGGTAGTGTCGGCTCCATTCGAGCACGTCCATTGCAAGCTTCGGTGCGTCGGCGATCTGCACGAACGTAATGCGGTCACCCGGAATATCGGCGATACCGTCGACTGTGTCGTTCAGTGACAGCGTGTGGAAGCTGTCGAGCACGAGGCCGAGGTTCGGATGATTGACCGCATTCACCAGCTTCCATGCATGCCGGTATGTTTTGACGTGCTTGCCCCACGCGAGCGCCTCGTAACCGGCGATCACGCCGGCCGCTTCGGCGGCGCGGGCCAGTGCGCCGAGCTGATCGGTCATCAGCGCGTCGTCGCCGATGGTGTCCGGCGACACGTTGCTGCACACCAGAATCCGGTCGGTGCCCAGTTCGTGCATCACGTCGAACTTGCGTTTCGCCCGGTCCAGATTGCGTTCGAGACGCTCCGGGCTCACGCCGTCGAAATCGCGGAACGGCTGGAACAGCATGATCTTCAGACCGAGATCGTCGGCGATGCGCCGCACGTCGGCGGGCGAGCCGTCGAAATACAGCAGATCGTTTTCGAATATCTCGACGCCTTCGAAGCCCGCGGCCTGAATCGCCGTCAGCTTCTCGACAAGGGTTCCACTGATCGACACGGTGGCAATCGAACGCTGCATGGATGAGGCTCCTGCATAAGCTGTCAAACGGCTTCGGATAGGGCGCGACGCATGTGCATGTTGCGATGCGCAAAATGTTCCAGCCAGTTACCTGAAACATGCGGTGGCTGGCACGAGGCGAAAACGCGTTGCCCATCCTAACCTGGTTTGCCGACAGCATATACAAACTAACTAGATGGTACAAATTCGTAAAAACCCCGAATGACGGATTGCGCCGATGCGCGCACACTTCGTCTACGTCGTGAAAGCGCTGCGTCGGCGGCGGCTGCCGACGTTACTTTGCAGGAGTGTGTGGTCATGAGTTTCGCATCGGTCCTGGTCCTGAACGGGCCCAATCTCAATCTGCTCGGCACGCGCGAGCCGGCCATCTACGGCTCGGAAACGCTCGACGACGTCGCGAGACTTTGCCGCGACGCGGCAGACCGTCTCGACCTGTCGGTCGACTTCTGTCAGTCGAACGCCGAGCACCAGTTGATCGACTGGCTGCATGCGGCGCGCACCAAGGTCGACGGCATCGTGATCAATCCCGCCGCGTACACGCATACGTCGGTTGCGCTTGCCGACGCGCTCACCGCGATCGAAAAGCCGGTCGTCGAAGTGCACATCTCGAACGTGCATCGGCGCGAGGCGTTCCGGCATCACTCGTATGTGTCGGCGGTGGCGGACGGGATCATCATCGGGTGCGGCACGCAAGGCTATGTGCTGGCGTTGGAACGGATGGCCGTCATCCTTAAAAACAGGGTGGCGCGATGAGCACATCTGCATCGAATGCGCAGGCCACGCCGCGCTCGTACCTGGTCGGACTGATCGGCTCGGGAATCGGCGGCTCGCTCACGCCCGCCATGCACGAAGAAGAGGGCAGCAGGCTCGGCCTGCACTATGTGTACCGGCGCATCGATCTGGAAGCGTTGAAGCTGGATATGTCGGCGCTTTCCGATCTGCTCACTGCCGCCGAACGCATGGGGTACAACGGTCTGAACGTCACCTATCCGTGCAAGCAGGCGATCATTCCGCTGCTCGACGAACTGTCCGACGACGCTCGCGCGCTCGGCGCGGTCAACACGGTGCTGCTGAAGGACGGCAAGCGCATCGGCCATAACACCGACTGGTCCGGTTTCGCCCGGGCATTCCAGCGCGGGTTGCCGGATGCGTCGCTTAAGCGTGTCGTGCAGCTCGGCGCGGGCGGCGCGGGCGCAGCAGTCGCGCACGCCGCGCTGACCATGGGTGCGAAGTCGCTCGTGTTATTCGACGTGGACGCCGGGCGCGCGGCGTCGCTGGCCGAGGAGCTGCAAAAGCGCTTTCCGGCCAGCACGGTCAGCGCCGGCATGGCTCTGGCCGAGTCGCTGGCGGCCGCCACCGGCCTGATTCACGCGACGCCGACCGGCATGGCGAAACTGCCGGGCCTGCCGCTGCCTGCCGAATTGCTGCACCGTGATCTGTGGGTCGCCGACATCGTCTATTTCCCGATTCGCACCGCCCTGTTGCAGGCCGCCGAGGCCATCGGCTGCCGCACGCTGAGCGGCGGCGGCATGGCGGTGTATCAGGCAGTCGATGCAATGCGTATCTTCACGGGCCAGGAACCGGATGCTGAACGCGTTTATACGCATTTTCAATCGCTGCTGCAGGGCTGATCGCTCAGCAGGGCAGAGCGGCCCATGCTCGCATCCGGTGGCCGCCTGGCGCCAGACATACGGTCCATACCGAGAGGAGACGAATACAACATGTCGCAACCGATCCAGAGCAATCACACCGAAGCCGCGCTGCAGTCCGGCGCCGCCGTCGGCGCCGCGCGCCGTTCAAAAGCCCGCTACAAGATCCTGGCGCTGCTCGCCGCCGGCACCATGATCAACTATCTCGACCGCACGGTGCTCGGCATCGCGGCGCCGCAGTTGACCAAAGAACTGGGCATCAACGCCGCGGTCATGGGCTTGCTGTTCTCCGTGTTCTCGTGGAGCTATGTCGCCTCGCAGATTCCAGGCGGTCTGTTTCTCGACCGGTTCGGCAGCAAGCTCACGTATTTCCTGTCGATGACTTTCTGGTCCCTCTTCACGCTCGCGCAAGGACTGGTGCACGGCATCGGCGCGCTGTTCGTATTCCGTCTTGGGCTGGGCGTGTCCGAGGCGCCCTGCTTTCCGACCAACAGCCGCGTCGTGGCCACGTGGTTTCCACAAAGCGAACGCGCGATGGCGACCGGCACGTACACCGTCGGCGAATATATCGGCCTCGCGTTTTTCAGCCCGTTTCTGTTCATGCTGATGGGCGCGTTCGGCTGGCGGTCGCTGTTCTACGTAGTGGGGGGCGTGGGCATCGTGTTCGGTCTGATCTGGTGGGCGTTCTACCGCGAGCCGGGCGATCATCCGTCGGTCAATCAGGCGGAGCTGGATTACATCGCAGCAGGCGGCGGACTCACGAACGTGAAGAAAGACGCAGCGGCTGCCGGCGCGGTCAAGGCGAAAAGCGGATTCGAGTGGCGCACCATTGGCCGCCTGCTCAAGCATCGTCAGCTGACGGGCATATGCCTCGGCCAGTTCGCGGGCAACTCGACGCTGGTGTTCTTTCTCACGTGGTTCCCCACCTATCTCGCCACCGAGCGTCACATGGCGTGGCTGAAAATCGGCTTCTTCGCGATCATGCCGTTCATTGCGGCGTCGGTCGGCGTGATGTTCGGCGGCATTTTCTCCGACTGGCTGCTGCGCCGCGGCGTGTCGGCGAACGTGGCGCGCAAGCTGCCGATCATCGCCGGGCTGCTGCTCGCGTCGACGATCGTTCTTGCGAACTACGTGGAAAGCAACGTGGTGGTGATCGTGATCCTGTCGGTGGCATTCTTCGCCCAGGGCATGGCGGCACTCGGCTGGACGCTGGTATCGGACATCGCGCCCGACGGCCTGCTCGGCGTGACCGGCGGCATTTTCAACTTCGCGGCGAACCTGGCCGGCATTATCACGCCGCTGGCAGTGGGCTTTATCGTCGCGGCAACCGGCTCGTTTGTCGGCGCGCTGGTGTTTATCGGCGCAATCGCGATGGTCGGCGCGCTGTCGTACATTTTTATCGTCGGCGATATCAAGCGGATCGTGCTGGACGATTGATTTGCGCTGAGATGAAAGAAGCGGGATGCGGCCTGTCAGGCGCGTCCCGCTTTTTTATGTGCACGGCGATCGTGGTATGCGCAGCACGCTCCGGATCGCGAAAGTCCGCCTGGTCTCATTCGTGGGCCGGCTCGCTCGAAGCACGGCCAGGCGAGGAACCACGCTCCGTCAATTTTCCTTTCGCACGAATCGCAGCACCGCGTCCACGATCATCGCGCGGTGTCTTGCCCGCAGCCTCGGGTGCGACGGATCGCGTCCAAACGCCGTGCCGAACGTATGGCGATTGCCGACCCGGTGAAAGCACAGCGAACTGATCATCAGATGCAGGTCGATCGGGTCGAGGTCGTCGCGAAACTGGCCGGACGCCACGCCGCGCGCGAGCAGATCTTCAATCGTATGAATGACGGTGACGTTGCGGCCTTTGAATGTCTTGACCTGCTCGACGTACTTCGCGCCATGAATGTTTTCGATGGTCACGAGGCGGACGAAATCGCGCTGGCGGTCGTGATAGTCGAACGTGAATTCGACCAGCGCGCGCATACCTTCGACCGGATCGAGTTCGCTGACATGCAGATCCTGTTCGAGCGCCCGAATGTCGCCATACACCTTTTCGAGCACGGCCTGATACAACCCTTCCTTGCTGCCGAAGTAGTAGTACAGCATGCGCTTGGTGGTGTTCGTGCGCTCCGCAATCGCGTCGACCCGCGCGCCTGTCAGTCCCATCGCAGAGAATTCCTGCGTCGCGACGTCGAGGATGTTGCGCTTTGTCTGCTCGGGGTCGTATTTGCGTCGCGCGTCGCTACGTCGGGCGTCGGTACGTCGGGCGTCGCCACGTGGGGCGTCGGTTTGCGGCGTGTCGGACGGAGTGCCGTTGACATCCGGCCCGGCAGCCTTGCTTCCCTTTTTCATTGTGTATTCGAGCGGCAGTGACCGCGCATTCTAGCATGGCGAAATACGCGTTTCGCGCGGCTTCGCGGCATGAGCGGCATGCGTATCGGCGCGATTCAAAGTGGGGTCGGCGCCCGCTTGCGGCGCGCGGTCAACACGTCGCGCGTTTGCATGGCGGTGTAGGTGAGTTGCGCAGCGGCGAGGCCCAGTGCGCCGAACGCGGGCGTCAGGCCGAAACTGGCGAAAGCGTCGGGCACCGGCCGCTCGCCGGCAATGGCCGCTGCCAGCAATTCACCGGAGACGGTGGTCGGCGCCATGCCGTGGCCGCCGAAGCCGACCGCGTACCAGACGCCGTCGGCGCTTCGCCCGATCTGCGGCATCTTGTGGCGCGCGTAGCTCATCAAACCGCCCCATGCGTGCTCGACACGCACATCATGAAGTTGCGGATAGACCTTCAGCAGATCGCGCCGCAACAGGCGGGCAATCGCCTCGGGCGCGCGCTCGCGCACGGAAATCCGGCCGCCCCAGAGAACGCGCGTGTCGGGCAACGGCCGGTAATAGTCGAACGCGAAGCGGGTGTCGTAGACGGCGGCGCGCGTGTCGATCGCGTCTTTCAGTCGTGCGCCGAGCGGTTCAGTCGCCATCACATAGGTGGCGATGGGCAGCACGGCACGCTCGACTCTTGGATAGACGTGGCGCGCATAGCCGCCGCCTGCCATCACGACATGCCGCGCTTCGATCACGCCGTTGGGCGTACGCACGACAAAGCCGGCACCCTGTTGACGCAAGCCAGTGACGGGCGAATGCTCGTGGATTCGTACGCCCGTGGCGCGAATCGCGGCGGCGACGCCGAGTACGTATTTAAGCGGATGAAAATGGAAGGCATTGCGCTCGAACAGGCCGCCGTGATAGCGGCTGGTTTTGAGTTGCGACGCGAGTTGCGCGGCGCTCAACGGTTCCCATTCCACGCCAAACGTGTCGCGCATCAGACGCCGTTGCAATTCGAGCCGTGACGGCTCGTCAAACCAGTTCGCGAGAATCACGCCGGCGTCGGTCGCGTCGCAAGCAATGCGATAGCGCGCGATGCGCTTGCGCATCAGATCGACGGCGTCGGTGGTCAGCGTGTAAAGCTCGCGGGCGCGCACGGAACCGAGGATTCGCAGCAGATCGGCGCAGTCGAGACTGTAGCCGCCGAACACGAAACCGCCATTGCGCCCGGACGCGCCATAGCCCACCTGTTCGGCTTCGAGCACGACGACATCGGCGACGCCCCGTTCAGCGAGTCCCAGCGCGGCCGACAAACCTGCGAGGCCGCCGCCGATGATGCAGACGTCGACCGCATGCCGCCCCGCCAGCGGCGCATGGACAGGTTCGGCCTGCCCCGCCGATGAACCCGCAGGACGACTGACAGTCGCTTCGTAATAACTTTGCATGCGGCTAGGTTAGTGGCAAGCGCGCGTTCGCGTCTAGCCGGCGCGTGCGGCCAGCGCGTCCAGCGGTCGAGTCAGCTCGCGCGCCGGGTCCACATCGGCAAACGCCGGCTTTCGAAGTCATGGATTCGCTGCGGCTCAGGTCACCGGCAGCAGCTTGCCGGTGAATACCACCGGCCCGGACGGCGCATTCGGATTCGGCGAGCCGCCCGGTGCTTCGATCGACACCGCCAACGCCGCGTAGCTTTGCGGCTTCTGCTGACCCGCGGGCAGCTTGCCGGTTGCGCTGTCCGGCAGCATGCCGAGTGCAACCGGATGGCCGCTTGCCGGGATGCCCCACAATTCCATCGCGCGGCCGGCCGGCAGATCGACCTTGCCCAACGGGTGCAAGCTCATCGTGGAATGCGTTTCGTCCCACGCGACCAGCATGACCGGTTGCGATTCCTTATTGTTCAGCACGGCGACGTGCGAGATCGCAACCTCCGGAATCTGGGCGACGGTGGGCGCGGGCGTTTGCGTCGTGGCCGACGGCAGCAGCGAACGCACGGCAACCACCACGGCAACGGCTGCGATCCCCGTAACCCCAAGCGCCCAGCCGCGCCAGAACGCAAGGTTTTCGAACAGACTGCGCGACGGACGCACCGGCCTTTCCAGCATCGACCGCGGCCGCGCGGCTTCGCGCGCGCTGCTCAGATTCAGACGACGCTCGATGGCCTCCCACACGGCGGCCGGCGGCATGCGCGGCTCAGCGAGTTCGGCCATGGGCGAGATGCGCCGTTGCCAGTCGTCGACGGCTTTGCGGACCACGGAGTCTCGATCCGCGTACAGCTGGAAGCGTCGCCGCGCCGCGCCGCGCAGGGTGCCAAGCACGTACTCGGCGGCAAGCAGATCGATGACCTGAGGATAGCGATGCAGATTCATCACTCGCCCCCAAGACAGGTCTTCAGCTTGGCGAGGCCGCGCCGGATCCAGGATTTGATGGTGCCGAGCGGCACCGTCAGCACTTCGGCAATTTCGCTATGGCTCTGGTCGCGCAAGTAAGCGAGCGCGACCGCCTGGCGTTGGGCCGGCTCCAGCTGCTGCATGCAGCCGGCCAGCAAACGTGCCTGCAGACTGACCGCAGTCAGTGCTTCGGGATCTGGGTCCCCTGTTGCCACGAGATCGTCCAACGCATCGCTCCACTCTGTTTCCTGCGAATTGACCCGCCGCAGATGATCGAGAGCACGGTTACGGACAATAGCCGACATCCACGTCATTGGAGCGGACAATGCGCGGCGATAGTCGCCCGCAAACCGCCAGATATTGACGAAGCTATCCTGCAACACTTCTTCTGCCCACTCGTGCCTGCTCAATATACGGAGCGCGAGACCAAACAGTTTCGGGGCGGCGAGATCATAAAGCTCGCGCAGCGCCGCACCGTCTTCTCTGGCGACACGTTCGAGCAACTCGGCGAGCGTTTCCGGCGTTAATTCTCGAGGATTGGCGTTCATGGAGAGAATCAGGGTGGACTTGCGGGCCTATGTTACTCAATTTCTCCATCGGCTTATATGTGGTTTTTTCCCTCACGCTTGCATCCACCGAAACGAGGTTCGCGTATAAGGCTGCACGTCGCGCTTACGCGCGCGGGTTTCGCGGAGGACCGGATGGCCGGCGCATGAGGGCCGGTGTTTCAGAAGCGCGGCGTCGTCATCGACGCCGCGTGCGCCCGTCGGCCGATGCCGGCCGGACAGCAGGACACGGGGCGCGTGTGAAGGGAGGGGCAGGGCCGTTGTACGAGCCGGATCGAACGGACGGCAACGGAGCCCAGCGATGCAGCGTGGATAACGCGTCGCGGGCATGTGTCGGTGCAACACGGGGAGCTGGGCTCATTCCTGACGCAGGTCCGGACCGTTGCCGACTTTTGTCGTCGACGGTCCGGACCGGAATGAGCCACTGCGGGACGCGCAGACAAAAAAAGCCGCCTGAAACGGCGGCTTCCTGTTCTGCGAAGGACGTCCAATATCTCATGACCTTTCACGCTTCCACAAGCCTTCCCGCACGGTGTTGTAGCCGCGACACTGTGGGGTAAATCCGGGCCAATAACGGCCGCAGATTCCGGGATACACTCATTCGCAGGCGCGCCAGATCAAAAAGTATGGCGCCCATTCGGGGGAGTGCTGCAATGAATCGGCCAGTGATTCGGATTCCGCTTCGCATGACGGGTACGGTACCTGTCAGGAAGTGGCTTAGGTGGGCGCTGGCGGCAGCATTCGTGCTGGTGCTGGCATTGGCGGTTCAGTTCTGCCGCGTCGAGATCGAAACTTCGCGGCTTCAGGCGCACTATCTTTCCGAGCTGACTCGCGACGTGGGTTTCTCCGTTGCCGAAGGCCCGAGTCACGCGATCCGTTTTCCTCAAGCCGACAAAGGCCCGTACGACACCCGGCTCGGCTACGCGCTGTTGCCGTCCATCCAGCAGCGCCTCGCGCAGCGCGGTTTTGAAGTCACGGCGCAGGCGCGGGATTCCGAACGCATGCTCTCGTTAGCGGACGATGGTCTCTTCCTGCCGTATGCGGAAAAAGATCAGGCCGGCCTGCAACTGCTGGACGGAACCGGCGCGACGCTGTTCGACGCGCGCTTCCCCGGCCGCGCCTACGCGAGTTTCGACGCCATCCCGCCGCTCGTCGTCAATTCGCTTCTCTTCATCGAGGACCGTTACCTGCTCGATCCGGGTCAGCCGAACCGCAATCCGGCGATCGACTGGGGACGCTTCAGCCGCGCGCTGGTGGACCAGGGCGCGCGCGTGTTCAATCACCATCAGTCGGCGCCGGGCGGCAGCACGCTCGCCACGCAGATCGAGAAGTTCCGGCATTCCGCGGACGGCCGCACGGCCACGCCGCCGGAAAAGTTGCGGCAGATCGCGTCGGCTTCGCTGCGTGCTTACCTGAACGGACCGCAAACGCTGCCGGCGCGTCAGCAGATCGTCGTGCACTATCTGAACTCAGTGCCGCTGGCTGCGCAGCCCGGGATCGGCGAAATCAATGGAATAGGCGATGGCCTTGCCGCGTGGTACGGGCGCGACTTCAACGATATCAACCGGCTGCTGAACGCGCCCTCCACGGTGCAGAATCTGCCGGATCAGGGCGTGGCGTTCCGTCAGGTGCTGTCGCTGATGATCGCTCAGCGCGCGCCGTCGTATTTCCTGCATCACGGCTACCCCGAGCTCGAGCGTCGCACGGATAGTTATCTGCGCCTGCTGGCGAACAACGGCGTGATCTCCGCGTCGCTGCGCGATGCCGCGCTGTCCGCGCAGGTCGATCTGCATCGCGCACCGGGCCGGATGACGGGCGCCGAGTCGTTCGTGTCGCGCAAGGCGGTAACGTCGATGCGTTCGCATCTGCTCGCGGCGCTCGGCGTGCGTAGCTTCTATGAACTCGACCGCCTCGATCTGCAGGCGAGGGGCACGTTGAACAATGCGGTGCAGCAGGCCGTCAGCGACCGGCTCGCCGCCGCGGCGACGCGTGACGGGGCGAAAGCCGCCGGGCTGGTCGGCTTTGAAATGCTGCGCGCGTCGGACGATCCTTCGCATATCGCCTACAGCTTTACATTGTTCGAACGGCGCGACGGTGCGAACCTGGTCCGTGTGCAAACGGACAGTGTGAACCAGCCGTTCGACATCAATTCCGGCGGGCGTCTGAATCTCGGTTCGACCGCAAAACTGCGCACCGTCGTCACTTATCTGCAAATCGTTTCCGACCTGCACGCGCGGTATGCGCCGCTCAGCGCCGCCGAGCTGAAAACGGTTCAGGCCGATCCGGGCGATCAGCTCACGCGCTGGGCGCTCGACTATCTGATACACACGCCGGACCGCTCGCTTCAACCGATGCTCGACGCTGCCGTGGAACGCACTTACTCGGCGAATCCGGGCGAAACGTTTTATACCGGCGGCGGCGCGCAAAGCTTCAACAACTTCGAGTCCGACGACAACAGCCGCGTTCTCACCGTGCGCCGCGCGTTCCAGCACTCGGTGAATCTGGTGTTCGTGCGGTTGATGCGCGACATCGTCCATTACGAAATGGTGCAAACGACCGGACAGTCCGCGCAATGGCTGAACGATCCCGCGCTGCGCAAGATGTATCTCACGCGTTTCGCCGATCAGGAAAGCCGCGTGTACATGGGCCGGTTCTACACGAAGTATCAGGGCAAGACGCCCGATCAGGCGCTTGCGCTGTTGCTGCTCGGCGTGCGCAAGGCGCCGCCGAAAGTGGCGACCGTGCTGCGCAGCGTCGCGCCTCGCGAGTCGAACGCCTGGTTCAACGCGAGGATGCGCGAGGCGTTGAAGAACACGCCCGCGGCCGCCTCGCTCGACGATGCCGAACTCGCGACGCTCTATACGAAGTACGGCTCGGACCGCTTCAATCTGAACGATCGCGGCTATATCGCGAGCGTGCATCCGCTCGAACTGTGGTTGCTCGACTATCTGCGCGCGCATCCGGGCGCATCGCTCGATCAGGTGCAAAAGGCCAGCCAGGATGTGCGCCTGTCCAGCTATTCGTGGCTCTACAAGACGCGCTATCACCTCACGCAGGATCGCCGGATCCGGCGCATGGTCGAGCTGCGTGCGTACGACGCGATCGGCAAGTCGTGGCGGGCGCTCGGCTATCCGTTCGAGACGTTGACGCCCTCGTATGCGGCGGCGATCGGTGCGTCGGGTGACCGGCCCGCGGCGCTGGCGCAGCTGATCGGCGTGATCGGGAACGACGGGAACAAGATGCCGACGGAAAGCCTGACGCAACTGGACTTTGCGAAAGACACGCCGTACGAGACGCATTTCAGACGCGCGGCGGTCGCGCCGCAGCGGCAACTGTCGCCGGAAATCGCAGTCGTCGTCAAAAGCCTGTTGCGCGATGTCGTCACGGGCGGGACGGCCAAACGCCTCGCACAAGGCATGACGTTTCCCAACGGCCAGACGCTCGACGTGTACGGCAAGACCGGCACCGGCGACCAGCGCTTCAACGTGTTCGCCAAAGGCGCGCGGCTGATCGAATCGCGCAAGGTGAACCGCAGCGCGACCTTCGTGTTCGCCATAGGCGACCGCTTCTACGGCACGTTGACGGCGTGGGCGCACGAGCCGTATGCCGCGCATTACGAGTTCACGAGCGCGCTGTCGGTGCAATTGCTCAAGTCGCTTGCGCCAGCCCTGCAACCGCTGCTCGATGAACCGGCCGAACCGTCCGTGAAGACCGTGTCCGCGCCGAAGGTGGAGGACGTGGCGGCGCGCTGACGCGATGCGCGTGCGAGCCGGGCGGCAGCGCGGGGCGTCTAGAACGCGGGCTCTGCCGCCGGTTTGAGGAACAACTCGTGAACTGGCGCGAAGTGCGCATACAGCGGCAGAATGGCGCCGCCCATCGCGCGTGCGTCGGCGCCGATCGCGCCTTCCAGTAATTGCGGGCGCACCATGCCTTCCCATTCGTAACGATCGAGCACGCGCTCCGTGCGCCGGATGATTTCGCGCACCAGTTGCCGGTCGAATTCACCGTCGATCACGACCGCATCCAGGTCGAGCAGCGCAGCCGCATTGGTCAATGCGTTGGCGATCGCGGGACAGGCGCTGTCGAGCCATTGCTCCGTGTGCCGCCAGATTTCGGGCGACAGTGCGCGATGATCGTGCGCGGCAGCATGCGGCACACCGGCGTCGCTCAACAGCTTTTCGAGCACGAAGCCCGACGCCGCGTGCAGCAGTTGCCGCGCCGGCTTGCGCGCGCTGCCGTCGCGCAGCGGAATCGAGCCGACCGCGCCGGCGTTATCGTGCGGTCCGCCATGCAAACGGCCGTCGATCACGAGACCGCCGCCAATGAACGTGCCCACGAACAGGTAAAGGAAGTTGTGAATGCCGCGCCCCTGGCCCATGACGAGTTCGGCCGCGCAGGCGGCGGTGGTGTCCTTCGCGAATTCCACCGGCAGGCCGGTCATCGCCGCGATGCGCGAGCGCAGATCGATCTCGTTCCAGGCCTCCAGCGCGCCGTCCGGCGCGCCGAGAAGGTCGCGCCAGCCGCCGAGCCATAACGGCGCCGCGACGCCCACGCCGACCACTTTGGCGGCTTTGGAACCGAGCGTCTGATTCACGCGTGCGAGCTTGCTGTCGAGCGCCGGAAACAGCGTGCGCGGATCGGGATACGCGTAGTCGAAAACGTCGCGGCACATCACCTGGCCCGCGAAATCCATTGCCAGCACGTCGAGGCTGCGGCGTCCCACCTTGATGCCGATGGTGTACGCGCCGTCCGCGCGCAACGCGATCGGCACCGACGGCTGGCCGATCCGGCCGCGCACACGCGCCTGCTTTTCGAGCAGGCCGTCGTCGATCAGACGGTCGACGATCATCGACACCGTCTGCATCGACAGACGCGTCAGGCGGCCGACGTCGGCTTTGGGCAGGGGTCCATGCAGGCGGATCGCCTGCAGCACGATCCGCTCGTTGAACTGCCGCATGCCGACCTGGTTCGAGCCGACCGTGCGTTTGAGGGGCGAGCGGGCGCCGGTAGTGTCCATCGTCTGGAGTCCGCTCAGCAGCGTGCGTGGGTCATGCAATTGCCTTGACGTCCGCTTCTTTCGCGCCCGTCATGATCGCCACCGCTTCCGACATGTGAATGTCCCGGGTGTTCACGAGCGCCGCGCGCCGCCCGAGCCGTTGAATGTGGATGCGGTCGGCGATCTCGAACACGTGCGGCATGTTGTGGCTGATCAGGATCACCGGCAGACCCCGATCGCGCACGCGGCGAATCAGTTCGAGCACCATGTTGCCTTCTTTCACGCCGAGCGCGGCGGTGGGCTCGTCCAGAATCACGACGTGCCGCGCGAACGCCGCGCTGCGCGCCACCGCGACGCCCTGACGCTGGCCGCCCGACAGCGTTTCCACGGCCTGACGCATGGAACGGATGCCGATCTGCAAGTCTTTCATGTGCGAGGTCGCTTCCTCCAGCATGCGGCGCTTGTCGATCATCTTGAAGATCTTGCCGCGCCAGCCCGGCTTGAGCAGTTCGCGGGCGAGGAACAGGTTCTCGGCGATGCTCATGGCGGGCGCGACGGCGAGTTCCTGATACACGGTTTCGATGCCCTGCGCCCGCGCATCGAGCGGACTGCGAAATTTGACGGGTTTGCCGTCGAGCAGAATCTCGCCTTCATCGGGTACGGTCGCGCCGGATAGCGCCTTGATCAGCGACGATTTGCCCGCGCCGTTGTCGCCGATCACGGCGAGAATTTCACCGGGCAGCACTTCGAAGTCGCAGCCGTCGATCGCGGTGACGCTGCCATAACGTTTGACGAGTCCGCGTGCCTGCAGCACGGGCATCACGGGGGAAGCGGAAGTAGTGGTCGACATGACGGGCCTCTGGGAGCTTAACCGCGACGATGAGAAAGTTTGTCCGCGGCCACCGCCAGAATCACCAGCATGCCGGTGATCAGTACCTGGTAGACCGAAGAAACGCCGATCAACGTCAAGCCGTTGCGAAACACGCCGACAATCAGCGCACCGAGCAGCGTGCCGACAATCGAGCCCCGTCCGCCGAACAGGCTCGTGCCGCCGAGCACCACCGCGGTAATGCTGTCGAGATTCTCGGTTTGCCCCGCCTGCGGATCGCCGACGCCGGTGCGCGACACCGAGAGCAGCGCGGCAATGCCATAGATCGCGCCGGCGAGCGAGTACACCGTCAGCAGGATCTTCTGCGAGGACAGGCCCATCAGCCGCGCGGCCTCGGGATTGTTGCCGAGGGCGTACAGGTGCCGGCCAGGCACGGTATCGCGCAGCACGAACCAGGTGGCCAGATACATCAGCAGCGTGAGTACGGTGCCGTAGGTGACCTCGGCCGGTCCGAGCCTGAATGTGTTGCCGAAGAACATGATCGCGTCGGGCAGGTTCGATACGCTCTCCGCGTTCGAATAGATCTGCGTGAGCGCGAACGCAATGTTCAGCGTACCCAGTGTGACGATGAACGCCGGCAGTTTGATGCGCGTGATCAGCACGCCGTTGAGCGCGCCGAACAGCGTGCTCGCGGCGATCCCGCACAGGATGGCGAGCACGGGCGGCACGCCGAGCGTGACCGCGAACTTGGTCATGATGATCGAGCCGAACGCCATGACCATCCCGCATGACAGGTCGATGCCGCCGGTCAGCACGATCAGCGTCTGACCAATGGCGATGACCGCGACCACCATGGTCTGCTGCAGGATCAGCGAGAGGTTCTGGAACGACAGGAAGCGGTTGCTCTGCGAGATGAAAAACGCGCAGGCGAGTACCAGGGCGATGAGCGGGCCGACTTCGGCGAGCGACGGCAGACGGTCCGTGAAGCTGCGCGAGTGGCCGACCGGCGCGGAAGGTGTCGACATGATGGATGTCCTCGATACGGGTGCGCAGCGTTGGGCTACGCGGCAAAAGCGTCGGCGGCAGCCGCAGCGGGCCGCCTTGCACCAGGCGTTACTTGTTGCCCCAGCAGTTGTCGAGGCCGAACTGAGTGTCCTTGCTGTCGATGCCCGGCATCGGTTTGTCGGTGATCAGGGTCACGCCCGTGTCCTGATAGCCGGACACCTTCTTGCCGGTCTTCGCGAAGTTCACGCCCGCTTCCACACCGAGCGAGGCCATCTTCAGCGGGTATTGCTGCGAGGTCGCCGCGATAGCACCGGCCTTCACGTTGCGCACGCCTTCGCAGCCGCCGTCGATCGAGACGATCATCACGCTCTTGTCCTTGCCCGCCGCTTTCAACGCGCGATACGCGCCCGCCGCCGCTGGTTCGTTGATCGTGTAGACCACGTTGATGTCGGGCGACTTCTGCAGACAGTTTTCCATTGCTGTCTGCCCCTTCGACTGATCGCCGCGCGTGTCCTGGCTGCACACGATCGACGGATCGCCTTCCTTCACGCCGAAGCCCGACAGAAAGCCGTTATGACGCAGCACGCCAACCGATACGCCGGGCGCGAGATCGAGCGTGGCGATTTTGGCCGGCTTGCCGTTCATCGCGGCCTTTGCGTATTTGCCGATCAGCACGCCGGCCTTGAAGTTGTCGGTGGCGAAGAGGGCGTCGGTGGCGTCCTGCGGATCGGTCGGCGTGTCGAGCGCGACCACCATGATGCCCGCCGCGCGCGCTTTCCTGATGCTCGGCACGATAGCCTTCGTGTCGCTCGGGGTGATCAGGATGGCTTTAGCGCCGGCGGTCATCATGTTTTCGATCGCCGTGACCTGGCTCGCGTTGTCACCGTCGAACTTGCCCGCGGCCGTGAGGAGCTTGGCGCCGTCTTTCGTGGCGGCGGCCTCGGCGCCCTGTTTCATCTTCACGAAGAACGGATTGGTGTCGGTCTTGGTGATGAGGCCGACCACCGGCTGGTCGGCCGCCTGGCTCGCGCTCGCGCACCAGAGCGCCGACGCCGCGACGCACATCGACACGATTGTTCCGGCTGCAGGCAACCTGCGGAATGGCTGATTCATGGGACGCTCCTCCAGTTATTGACAACGATGTTGGGTCAGGCCGGCGGCCACGGACGCGAACGCTGCGCGCCGGGAACCTCGGTTGCGAGCTTCACGCCCGGCTAAATCACTTTGGTTGATTTAGTACAGCAGGCGCGCCTCGACTCGTCAAGGGCGCGTTTCGAACGCAGCGTGACGCGAGACGCCGCGCAATAAGGCGTGGACCTAGGCGCAGCAAGGCTTAGGCAGGGTGTTGCGCTGCGCCATCGACCACGGCGGCTTGGGGAAAGTCCTGGCTCGATTGAGCGTGTTGGGTAGCCGCGCGACGTGATTCAGCGGCGCGGCATGAAAGCCGGACGGTTCATTTCGCGCGCCGTTTCCGGGCGATTGGAGCGTTCACTACGTAACACGGGCGGGCGCATGGCGGCTGCATCAGCGCGGACGCGGCGCGCCGGTGGATGCGCGCACAACCAGTTGCGGCGCCGACGAGACACGCATCGGAACATCGGCCCTGGCTTGCGTCGAGTGGCCCGCTTGCGCAGCGCGCGCGCCTTGCGCCGAGGGCGTCACTTCTGCCGCCTGTCCGTACGACGATTCGATCAACTCACGCAGCAACGACACGGCAAGTTCCGCGACTTCCACAGTCGGTACTGCGACCGTGGTCAGCGCGGGCCGCGATTCACGCGCAAGCTGAATGTCCGTAATGCCAATCACCGACAGGTCGCCGGGCACGCTCAGGCCGAGGTCGGCTGCGGCATGCATCGCGCCGAGCGCGGGCAGGTCGTTGGTGGTGAAAAGGGCGGTGAGCGTTGGGTCGGCGACGAGCAGCGCGCGCGCCGCGTCGTAGCCGCCCTGGATCGTGTCGGGCGTGTGCTTCACGCGCGCTTTGGGTGCGCCGGCGGCGCGGAGTGCGTCGACGAAACCCTGATAGCGCGCGGCGTGAATGCCCGACGCCTTGCTGCCGACAATTGCGCCGATACGCCGATGGCCGAGTCCCAGCAGATGCTCGCCGGCCAGCGCGCCGGCCAACCGGAAGTCCACCGCGACACACGGCAAACCCGGCGGCTCGCCGGGCCTTTCCCACATGCACAGGACCACCGGCGTGCCGCGCGACTCGGTGGTGTGCAAGTCCGCGAAATCCAGATTCGCGTTGGTCACCAGCACGCCTTCGGATAGCGTCCCGGCGATCTGTTCGAGATAGGCACGCCCGGTCTGCGGGTCTTCGTTCGTATTGCAGATGATCACGAAGTGACCGCTTTCCCGAGCCGCACGTTCGACGGCGAGCGCGAACTCCGGATAGAACGGATTGGCGATGCTCGACACCATCAGCGCGAGCGTCGGCGCGCGGCCTTCGGCCAGCGCGCGGGCGGCGAGGTGCGGGCGGTAGCCGAGCGCATCGACGGCGTCGAGCACGCGCTGCCGCGTCTGCGCACCGACGCGGCCGCGGTTGCGCAGCACATTGGACACCGTGGCGGGCGTGACGCCTGCATGACGGGCAACTTCGCTAAGTGTGGGCATGGGATCAATATTTGGGATTGCTGCCCGACATTTGCATCGAGCGGAAAGGCGCGGCACCATCTATCGCATAAACACACGATATCGGAGACAGACCAGGCCAGCGATCGCATGCGATCGATTTTTTCGGCCTTGTTGATTAAGCGCTTAATCTCCGACTTCGAGCCGATTAAATCACGGAGTCGATGCAATGGCGAGCATTTCGTTAAAAGGCGTGCAAAAAGCGTACGGCGACGGCGCACCGGTAATCCGCGACGTCGATCTGGAAATCGGCGAAAACGAATTCTGCGTATTCCTCGGGCCGTCCGGCTGCGGCAAGTCCACGCTGCTGCGCATGATTGCCGGTCTCGAAGACCTCACCGACGGCGACCTTGCCATTGGCGGCAAGCTCATGAACGACGTGCCGGCGGCGCAGCGCGGCGTGGCGATGGTGTTCCAGAGCTACGCGCTGTTTCCGCACATGACCGTGTTCGAGAACATGGCATTTGGCCTCAAGCTCGCGAAAACCCCGAAAGACGAAATCGACCGCAAGGTGCGGGAAGCCGCGCGCATTCTGCAACTCGAAGCGTTGTTGGAGCGTCGGCCGAAAGCGCTGTCCGGCGGTCAGCGGCAGCGCGTGGCAATCGGCCGTGCGATCGTGCGCGAGCCGGGCGTGTTCCTGTTCGACGAACCGCTGTCTAATCTCGATGCGACGCTGCGCGGCCAGACGCGCATCGAGATCGCGCGGCTGCACAGGCAGTTTGCGAAAGCGAGCGTGGTCTACGTGACGCACGATCAGATCGAAGCCATGACGCTTGCCGACAAGATCGTGCTGCTGCATGCGGGCAAGGACACCGAGCGCTACGGCAGCATTGCGCAGATCGGCGCGCCGCTGGAGCTATATCACCGCCCGCGCAGCCGGTTCGTCGCCGGGTTCATCGGCTCGCCGCGCATGAACTTTCTGCCGGGACGCGTGGCGCTCGTCGACGCGAAGGGTGTAGTCGTCACGCTCGATCACACGCAGGAGAACGTGCGTGTGCCGGTGAACGGAGACGGGCTGCAAACGTCGCAGGCGGTCTCGCTCGGCGTACGGCCGGAACACCTTGAATTTGTGGACGCTGGCGCCGCCGTGCCAGACGAGTCGGTGCTAACGCGCACCGTGTCGCTCGTCGAGCAACTCGGCGAGCACAGTTATGTTCACCTCGATCAGCCCGGTGGCGCGGCGCTGATTGCAAAAGCGCCGGGCGAAACACGCCTCGCGCCCGGCGAGCGCGCTTGCCTGCGCGTGCCGCTTCATGCCGGTCACCTCTTTACCGAAGACGGCTTTGCCGCCGCTTCGCTCGAATCTGTCGAACACTACGCGTAGGGGACATGCTGATGCGCCTTGGAGTCTGTTATTACCCGGAACACTGGCCGGAGTCGATGTGGGAAGACGACGCTCGCCGGATGAAAGCGCTCGGCATCGAGCAGGTGCGAATTGCCGAGTTCGCATGGAGCCGGATCGAGCCGACGCCCGGCGAATACGATTGGGCGTGGCTGGATCATGCAATCGACGTGCTCGGCGCGGCCGGTTTGCAGGTGGTGATGTGCACGCCGACCGCGACGCCGCCCAAGTGGCTGATTGATAGGCATCCTGACATTTTGCCGGTGGGCGCGGACGGACGGCCGCGCGCCTTCGGCTCGCGGCGTCATTATGATTTTTCGTCGCCCTCGTATTTCGCCGCTTCGCAACGCATCTGCACCGCGGTGGCCGAGCGTTACGGCCAGCATCCCGCTGTCCGATACTGGCAGACCGATAACGAGTTCGGCTGTCATCACACCGTGGTCAGTTATTCGAACGCGGCTGTGCAGCGCTTTCGCGAATGGCTGAAAGCGCGCTATCAGACGATCGACGCATTGAACCGCGCGTGGGGCACCGTGTTCTGGAGCATGGAATACCGCAGCTTCGACGAGATCGACGCGCCCGTGGCGACAGTGACCGAAGCGCATCCGTCGCACCGGCTCGATTACCGGCGCTTCGCTTCGGACGAAGTGGCGCGTTACAACCGCATGCAGGTCGAGATCATTCGTGCGCATTCGCCGGGGCGTCCGGTCGCGCATAACTTCATGCAGCTTTTTACCGAGTTCGATCACTACAAGGTTGCCGCCGACCTCGACATCGCGACCTGGGACAGCTATCCGCTTGGCGCGCTCGAAGAACAGTGGTTCGCGCCGGAGATCAAGGCGCGCTGGCTACGCAGCGGTCATCCCGACTTTGCGTCGTTCAATCACGACGTTTATCGCGGCATGTCGAAACTGCCGTTCTGGGTGATGGAGCAGCAGCCCGGTCCCGTGAACTGGGCGCAGTGGAATCCTGCTCCGCTGCCCGGCATGGTGCGCTTGTGGAGCTGGGAAGCCTTCGCTCACGGCGCAGGCTGTGTGTCGTATTTCCGCTGGCGGCAGGCGCCGTTTGCGCAGGAACAGATGCATGCGGGCTTGAACACGCCGGATAACCGGCTCGACGTGGGCGGCACGGAAGCCGCGAAAGTAGCCGACGAAATTCGCACCGTGCTTTCGGCGAATGCCGACGCGAATGCGGCCATCCGCTCGAAAGTCGCGCTCGTCTACGACTATGAAGCCAAATGGCTGTTCGAGATTCATCCGCAGGGCGCGGATTTTCACTACCCGCGCTTTGCGTTCGAGTACTACTCGGCATTGCGCTCGCTCGGGCTCGACGTGGATATCGTGCCCGTGGACGCGTCGTTCGATGGGTACAGTCTGATCGTGGTGCCGCCGCTGCCCGTCGTGCCGGACGATTTTGCCGCGCGTCTCGCGCGCTCCGGCGCACACGTCGTGCTGGGCCCGCGCACGGCTTCCAAGACGCGTGACCTGCAAATTCCTGCGGGCTTGCCGCCTGGACCGCTGGCGTCGGTGTTGCCGCTGCGCGTGTGGCGTGTCGAATCGATGCGGCCCAATGTGACCGAAGCGGTGAGTCTGGTGAATAACGCGGACGCCGGCACAAAAGACGGCTTCGCGCGCCACTGGCGCGATCTCATCGACGGCGATGCAACAGATTCGCTCGACGTCCGCGCGCGTTTTGGCGACGGCCATCCGGCCTACGTGAGAAGCGGCGCGTTCCACTACTTCGCCAGCCTGTTCGATGACGCGCTGACCGTCGCCCTGTTCGACACGATCGCACACGAAGCCGGTATCGAAACCACGCGGCTTGGCGACAGTGTGCGCATGAGCCGCCGCGGCGAATTGACTTACGTGTTCAATTACGGCAACGAGGCGCACACGCTGGAGCATATTGCCGACGACGCCCTGGTGATCGGTTCGCGCGCGATCGAGCCGCAGGGAGTCGCCGCTTATCGCAGGGATTTAGCGCAGTAAAAACAACGACGCATTATCAGGCAAACAAGGAGACAGGCAGCATGAAACTGAAACCACGCAAGATTCTGCTGGCACTCGCGTTCGCGGCGGCGGGAATGACCGTCGTCAGCACGGCGCAGGCCGGCACGCTTACCGCGAATATCGCGTTTAAGGGCGCGAGCCAGCGCGCGGTGTGGCAGTCCGTGATCGACGAGTTCAAGAAGGCCCACCCGGGCACGGACGTCAAGGTGTCTTTCGTCGACGAAGAAGCGTACAAGGTGCAGTTGCCCGGCTGGCTCACCACGGTCGCACCGGACATCGTGAACTGGCACGACGGCGAGCGCATGGCCTATTACGCGCAGCGCGGCCTCTTTGAAGACCTGAGCGGCGACTGGGCAAAAAATGGCTGGAACGACATGTATGCGTCGACGAAAGAGGCGTCGTCGTATAAAGGCAAGCAGTATGCCGCGCCGACCGTGTACTACTCGTGGGGCATGTTCTACCGCAAAGACTTGTTCCAGAAGGTCGGCATTAGCGGCGAGCCGAAAACGTGGGACGAGTTTCTCGAAGATTGCAAGAAATTGAAGGCAGCCGGCATGGCGCCCATTGCCGTGGCGGGGCGCGATGCGTGGACGCTCGCGGGCTGGTTCGACTACCTGGACCTACGTTTGAACGGCAATGCATTCCATCAGAAACTGATGGCAGGTGACATCGCTTACACCGATCCGCGTGTGAAGAAGGTCTACACCACGTGGAAACAGTTGATCGACGCGGGCTACTTCATCGACAACTCGCTCTCGTACGATCTGGATGCGGTGCAGCCGTTCCTGTTCCAGGGCAAGGCCGCGATGATGCTGATGGGCACGTTCATCACCGCCGGTTTCCCGCCCGCCGTGAAGCCGCAAATGGGCTATTTCCAGTTCCCGATCATCGACGCGAAGGTGCCGACCGCCGAAGATGGACCGGTCGAATCGCTGCATATTCCGTCGAAAGCAAAGAACAAGGCCGACGCGCATGCTTTCCTGAAGTTTGTCGAGACGCCTGAAATCGGCGCGCAACTCGCGACGGGTTTGGGGTCGCTGTCGGCAAACAGCAAATCGCCGGAACCGGATGATCCCATTTCAAGGATCGGTTTCCAGATCCTCGCGAATACGAAGGGCGGCATCGCGCAGTTCTACGATCGCGATATGACGAAGGAAATGGCCGACGAAGGGATGAAGGGCATGCAGCAGTTCATCTCCGATCCTTCGAAACTCGATGACGTACTCGCGCAACTCGAACAGACGCGCAAGCGGATCTACAAGAAGTGAACGGCGGCGGCCGCGAGGCCGCCTTCGACAGGAGAACGATCGTGTCGCATTCCGTCACCCGCCATACCGTGGACGGTCCTGCTGAACCAGGTGGTGCTGGCCTGCCCGCGTCCGGCCGCGCGCAGCGTGGCAATGCGCATGGCGCAGCGCGCCGGCGCGGTCCGTCGCCCACTGCGCGCCGGCAGCGCCGCGCCGCCTTTCTGTTTCTGGCGCCGGCCTGCATCATGGTGGCGATATATGTGGTGTGGCCGATCCTCTCGACCATTCGCCTGAGCTTCTTTAACTGGGACGGAATGAGCGATCCGTCTTTTGCGGGCCTCGCGAACTATGTCGAGCTGTTTCATACGGCCACGTTCTATACCGCGCTGAAGAACAATGTCATCTGGCTGCTACTGTTTCTTCTCGCGCCGCCCATGGGCCTGGCTGTCGCGCTGTACCTCAATCAGGCCGTCGCGGGCATACGGGTGGTCAAATCGCTGTTCTTTGCGCCATTCGTCCTGTCGGGCGTCGTGGTTGGACTGATCTTCTCGTGGTTTTACGACCCGACCTTCGGCCTGCTCGCGCTGATTCTCGGCCACGGCGTGCCGGTGCTGGGCGATCCTCGGTACGCCACGCTCGGTATCGTATTCGCCGCGCTATGGCCGCAAACCGCGTATTGCATGATCCTCTATCTGACTGGCCTGACGTCGCTGAATGCCGAGCAGATCGAGGCCGCGCGCATGGAAGGCGCACGTGGCTGGTCGATGTTGTGGCACGTGATTCTGCCGCAATTGCGGCCTACCACGTTCATGGCGATCGTGGTCACCGTGATTGGCGCGCTGCGCAGTTTCGATCTGATTTCGGTGATGACGGGCGGCGGTCCGTTTGAAAGCTCGACTGTCCTCGCGTATTACATGTACGACCAGGCGATCAAGTACTACCGCATTGGCTATTCGGCGGCAGTGGCGGTCGTACTGTTCGCGATCATGCTGGTGTACATCGTCTATCACTTGCGGCGCATGCTGCGCACCGAGCAATAAGGAGCTGCCCATGTTCCCGATTCCAATCGACAAGTGGAAACCGGCCACGCGCCGCGCCTACAAGCTGACGCTGCCGCTTGCCTTGCTGATCTGGCTTCTGCCGATGATCGCAGTGCTCGTGACCTCGGTTCGCTCGACCGAGGAGTTGAGCGAAGGCAATTATTGGGGCTGGCCGAAGCACTTCGCGATGTTCGACAACTACCGCGAAGCGCTGACGACTTCGCCCATGCTGCACTACTTCTGGAATAGCGTATTGATTACGGTGCCAGCGGTAGTCGGCTCTATTGCGTTAGCTTCAATGGCGGGATTTGCGCTCGCCATTTACCGGTTTCGCGGCAATTCAACGTTATTCGCGACGTTCGTAGCCGGCAATTTCGTTCCGGTACAGGTGCTGATGATTCCGGTGCGGGATCTGTCATTGCAACTCGGTCTGTTCAATACGGTGAGTGCACTGATTCTGTTTCACGTGTCGTTCCAGACGGGATTTTGCGCATTGTTCCTGCGCAACTTCATCAAGCAGTTGCCATTCGAACTGGTCGAGGCGGCGCGGATAGAAGGCGCGAACGAGTGGACTGTGTTCTTTCGAATCGTATTGCCTTTGATTCGCCCGGCACTTGCCGCGCTCGCCATTCTGGTGTTCACGTTCGTGTGGAATGACTATTTCTGGGCGCTGTGTCTGACTCAGGGCGATGATGCCGCACCGATCACGGTCGGCGTCGCGGCATTGAAAGGGCAGTGGACGACCGCGTGGAATCTCGTCTCCGCCGGCTCCATTCTGGCTGCGTTGCCGTCGGTCGCCATGTTCTTTGCGATGCAGAAGCATTTCGTGGCCGGCTTGACGTTCGGGGCCACGAAAGGGTGAATGATTGATGATCGAATGATCAAGGCGGCTCGATTGCGTGTAGAGAAGGTTTGCCCGCGAAAGCGGGCTTTTTTTTCGTGGTGTCGATCAGTCTATGTTGAAGTGCACCCGGACGTCCTGATGACTTTCTATCGGCTTTCCGTCCTGAATCGCGGGAAAAAAACGCCAGTGGTGCAGCGCTTCGAGCAGAAGCTGGTTGAGTCGCGGATAAGAGGTCGGCGTGATCAGAGCGACGTCCACCGAGCCGTCCGTGTGAATGATGAAGCGGGCGGTGGCAGTGACTCGATACGCTGCTTCGCGCAAGTCGTCGGGTAAGGGCGGCAGCGGTTGCGCAATAACGCGCGCAGCTGAATCGCCCGCGGACACGGCCGCTGATTTTTCTTCGCGCTGTGACGCGTTATGTTGCGGCTCTCGGGGACTGGACATGCTATCCGGCTCTGTTGCTGCGGCCGGTTGCGGTTGTTGCGGTTGTTGCGCTTGTTGCGGCTGCGGCGATTGTGGCGATTGTGGTTGCCGCATTTGCGGTTGCGCTGCGGGCTGAGTTGGTACAAACGGTCGGCTTGTTCGAGGAGCGGCGGGTTGCGCGTGGCTTGCTGACTCGGTATGCATCTGCGGGGACTGCGAGATGGGACGCGCGTGGGCTTGCGGCTTTGCTTGAGTGGACGGCGGTGCCAACTGTCGAACCGTCGGCGCCGGCTGCGGCAGTTCGAGCACGCGCATTTCGAGCGGCATGTCGACCGGCGGCGTAGCCGCGTCCATTCGAACCCACGGCCCGGCGGCCAGCAGGCAGGCCGTCAGAATCAGCACTGCGCCAGTTCCTGCGAGCGCGAGCCGCAGCTTTGACGAACGGTCCAGTACGGCGAAGAAATTGCGCACACTACTCACGGTGTACCGCGACAAGGAAACGTTGCGCGCCCGCCTTCCGCGCGGCAAGCATGGCCTGAACGACTACGCCGTGGGCGGCGGCCTCGTCGGCGGCAATGACGACATCCTTGCCGGTTTTCAGCTTGCCTCTTACCGCCGCCTCGACCTGGTCTGGCCGAACCGGCTGACGGTTCACGAACAGCTGATTGTGGCTGTCGACGGAAAGCGTCAGCGGCTCCGAGGCGGCCATGGGTTGCGCAGCGCCCGCAGGCAGATCGATCCTGACGGCGTCGAGTCGTTGCATCGCGAGCGACGCCAGCATGAAGGTGGCGAGCAAAAAGAACATCACATCGATCATCGGAATGATTTCGACGCGGCCTCGCTTTGCCGCGCGTGACCGGCGCAACTTCACGCGGGCTCTCCCATTTCGGCATTTGCCAGTCGCAGTTCGGCCTGTCTCGCGTTAGCGAACGATTCGAGTTCATCCATCAACCGCTCGAGCCTTCGCGAGAAGTAGTTGAATGCAAAGAGCGCGAAAAGCGCGACTAGAAGGCCGATAGCGGTCGCCACCAGCGATTGTGCGACGCCACCTGTCACGCCCGCTGGATCGACGAGTCCCGAACCGCCGAATAACTGGAACGAGTGCATCATGCCGACGATCGTCCCCAGCAGTCCCAACAATGGCGCGGCTGTGACGATTGTTTCGAGAAGCCAGAATCCCTTGCTCATATCCCGTTCGATCTGCGATGCGATTGCCTGCGCGTCGGCCTCGCGCAACCACAGTGGCGCGCTCGAATCAGCCGACCAGGGCGCGGTCATACGGACAAACGCGTTCTGCGGCGCAGCCTGCTCCGGCGGCCTGACTGGACCACTTGCCGGTACCGCTCTGGCAGGTGCGCTGGCTGGGCGCATTGCCGCCGGCATGTGCGCGAGGCGAATGAACACATAGGCTCGATCGACTGCGATCGTGATGGAAAGCACGGCCAGAAACGCGAGCGGATAGACGACCCAGCCTCCTGCGCGCACCACCGTCATCATGTTGTTCCAGTCCTGCATGGTTGACCTCCATCAGGCGTCGAAATCAGAAATGTTTGGTCAGGCCGGCATAAATCGCGAAATGCGGACCATACTGCGGCGCGCCGACGCCGATACCGGAGCCATCGCGCAGTTCGTAGACGCGGTTGAGCGCATTGATCACGAGCAGGCGCGCGTCGAATTTGCCAATGAGCGGCTGATTGAAATGCTGGATGACGCCGAGATTGATCTGCGCATAGACCGGCAGCCGGTCGGTGTTCGCAAAGCCGCTGCGCAGACCGGTGCCGACGAGACCATCGAACGTGAAGGTAGTCTTGCCCAGGTCATAGGTTCCGCCAAATGACGCGGTAATGCGCTGGTCATGGTCGAGATAGACCCAGTGGTCGCTAATGTAGGCGAGTTCCTGCGGGTCGAAATTGAATTGCGCGGAATCGATCTGCTTGCCCTGGGCGCGGCTATATGCGAGGTTCAGATAGGCGGACACGTTGTTCTGTCTGTAGTTCGCGCTGAACTCCAGTCCGTACACGCGGCCATATGCATAGTTGAACGGCGTGAAGATCAGTGCGGAGCCGAACTGGCCTTCATCCAGCAGATTGGTGGCTTTCTTGTAGTACGCGTCGAGTCCGAGCGTGACGCTCGACCCAAGACGCTGCGTCACGCCGAGGTCGAAATAATGACTGCGCTCCGGCTGAACCGGGTCGTTCTGGCTGGAAGGGCTCTGATTGGTCGTGCCGTTAAAGCGGCTGATGGTCGAGCCCGACAGCAACTCGAATGCGGGCGGCGTGAAATAGCGTGCGTATCCTGCATGAAACGTGGTGGCAGGTGTGAGGGCATACACAAGCCCGATGCGCGGGCTCAGCTGGCTCGCGCTCACGTATTCGTCCATTCTGTCGTAGCGCAGGCCGTAATTGAGTGTGAGTTTATTGGTGAGTTTCCACTCGTCCTGAACATAAGCGCTATACAGATAGCCGGTTTTGCTGCTCGAGTCGTGGATGTTGAAAGGTTGATCGGAAAGTGGGTTACGGGCGTCGTCAGTCGCGAATACATTCACGCTGTCGTCGAATACCGCGTGTTCCTGCTGGAAAAACAGCCCTGCGCGAACCGTGTGTTTGTCATTCAGACGCCAGGTCGTATCCGCCTGCACACCATTCGCCGAGTTGCTGTGGAAGTCCTGCGACGCAACACCATTGAAAAGCAGATCGCCGACCGGGTCCGGGTTGAATTGGGTTCGCGTGTAGCGCGTGAAGAGTGCGACCTGATAATCCAGCGCGCCTCCGTTAGTGCCCTGCAGCGCGACCGCCGCGAAGTTGTTCAACTCTGATTGCGTTTCGTTCAACTGGCTCGAATCGAACGTCGTGTTGCCATTGAGCGTGAAACTGGTCGGCAGACCGGGCGTGTTGGGGATTTCAAACTGGTTGCTCGTCGTGCCGAACATCAGACTCACGCGTGTGAGCGGATTGATGATGTACGACATGTAGCCGAAAGCGTCACCCTGGCGTGTGTGATCGTGAATGGCGCTTGCACCCGAGGTCGGATTCTCGATGCCGAGATTATCGACGCCCAGGGAGCCGCTGAAGTAATAGCTGAACGGCCCCTGACTGCCGAATACGTCGGCACTGGTCTTCAAGGTCTGGTGGCTGCCGCCAAATACGTCGACGGTGCCCCCGTTGCCCGTGTCGCCCGTTCTGGTGCGAATGTCCACGATACCCGCTGTGCGGTAGCCATACTGCGCGGGCAGCGCACCGGTGAGAAGATTGACCTGATCGATGATACGCGTGTCCAGTGTCTGCCCGAATCCACTGATCGGCTCAGGAATGATGATTCCATTGATACGGTATTGCAGATCCGCATGATCGCCGCGTACGTGCAACTGGCCATAAGAGTCGCTTGCCACGCCGGGCGCCTGCAGCAGCACCTGATTCAGCGGCGTGTCGGCGCCCGCAGGCAACGCATCGATGTCGGCCTGACTGAAGCGGTAGACGCTGCTGCCGGTTTCGGGCGAGAGGCCGTTTCGCGCTTGGTCGAGTCGTTTCGCATTCACCTGAACGTCGAGCACATCGCTTCGAGCAAGCTGGACGTTGACCGCGCCTGTAGCATCCGGGCCAGTGGTGGCGATGCTGTTTGCGCTTGCGAATCCCGGCGCTGACACGACCACGGCGTATGTACCCGGCGCGATGTGGCCGATCGTAAAGCGACCTGCGGCGTCGGTCTTCTGTTCGCTAACGGAGGTGCCGCTGGCGTTCTGGATGCTGACGTTGGCGTTGCGGACCGGCGTGCCGGAGACATCCGTGACGACACCGGCGACCGAAGCGTCGTCCAGCGCGGCCTGGGCATGGGCGGCGATTGCGAACAGCAGAAAGGCGGCGCGGGAGACGCGTGTGTGGTTTTTCATCGTTATTGGTGCGGCTGCTAGCAAAGAGGTGGTGATCCAGCGCGATCGGACTCGGGTGGTCAATCAGGCGATCCATCGCACTTGTCCTACGCATAATGTTATAACATAACGTGTGCATTTAGGAAGAGCGCGTTTTGCAATGTGGATGTAAGGCGGGCTAGCGACGAAGAGGTGGCACAGGGAGGGACGCTGACGCTTCCGATGAAGCAAATGGGTGTCAGCGCCTTAGTAGATATGTGCTCAGTCAGCCTGTCGGCCAAATGGCACGCCGGATAGCGGTTGCCGTGTTGAAACGATGTAAAAGGACGATAAACTAAAGATAGGAATCCTGTGCATATCGGATGCGTGCACAGGATTCCTCGGTCTGATGTTCAGCTCCCGAAGAAGATATCGCAGTAACTGTTAGGCCCAACGCAGTTCGTGTTCCGCGACATGCGGGTAGCACTGCCGGCCGACGATGTCCCGTTCTGCGGCATGCCGCCGTACGCCTGCGTCGTGTTCTGAGTGGCAACCTTGGCCTCGGCCGCCTGGATGTCGGCCGGGTAATTTGCGTCGTCGCCGACCGAGGGGCTGTAGCCAGCCTGCTCGACTCGAATCAGGTCAGCGCGCACTTCAGCGCGTGTCAACGGCGCATTGGATTGAGCGAAGCTCAGCGCGGGGGCGGCGAAAGCGCCTGCAGCGAGAACAAAACAAACGAGAGCGTTTTTCATGATGAGATCCTTGGTTGAACGTGAGTGGGTGACGGCAGTTGCCTGACAGAACAGCGCTGGCTCAACTGCCGAAGTACGGCGTGCAGAAACCAGCGGGCCCGACGCATTGCTGCGTGTGTTTTTGCGTCTGCACGTGGGTCTTCTCATGTGCCGACGCCTGCGTGACCATTCCGACGGAAGCAAGAAAGAGCGTTGAAAGTGCGATGGATAAGATGCGTTTCATTTTGGATACCTGATTAATGAGTTGTTTAACGTGCCAGGGTTGACGATCGGGTTGCGAACAAGTGCCGGCTCAAAGCGTGACCTTATGCACGAAGTGCAACCGGCCATGAACTGTGCTGCTGCGTGAAGCGCGTTGTCTAGTTTGCGTTCATGTAGGGATAAACACGACGTCGCGTCGACTTATTCCCGCTTTTTGCGCGCGCGGTGAATTTTTTGTTGGATCTGGCAGATGGATGAACGCGAGTGGTTGTTCACGCGCTCGTCAGAGCATGCGAGCAAGGGGCGCGACCCTGCGTGATTGGAGTCGGTGACGACGCGGCGGTTCGCGTCGCGCATTGGCCGCGTCACCGTGCCTGGGCGGCGAGGGCAGCGCCGCGTGTCGAGCCGGGCGCTTACCCTGGTGAGGAGACGAATCTAGAACGCGTGCCGCAAGCCGACCGTGACGGCGACCTGCGCGTTCGTTGACGACGGCGAGAGCGTGTTGATCATTGCGTGGGACAGAACAGAGTCCGCAGGCGCGCCGTGTACGTTCTGATAGACGCCTTCCAGATAGAAGTCGGTGCGCTTGCTCAGTGAATAATCCGCCTGCAGCATCCCCGTATTCCATCCTGGAGACGAGCCGTTATACGCACCGTGGGTGTACGTGTAAGCGCCCGAGAGTGTGACGGCCGGTGTCAGCGCGTATTTGGCATTGACTTCATAGTTGTCCAGGCGCAGCGACCCTGCGAGCGTCCCGGCGGATGGATCGGTTGCACCGAGATAGGTGCCCGTTCCGAACGAGAAGACGCCGGCCGCATTGTCGATCTGCGAGTGACTCCAGACGAGGCCGACCGTGGCGGGCCCGAACGTATAGTTGCCGCCGACCGACCAGATACGCTGACGTTGCGCGATGAAGTCCGCACTGGTATCACCTGAAGTAACCGCACCTGAACCATTGCCCGCGTTGCTCAACTGCAAATAGCCCGCTGCAAGATTGATGGGCCCCTGTGCATAGGAAATGCCGAACCCGTACGAGCGGTTATTGGCGAAGTCGCCGGCCTTGTTGCTGAACGAGTACATGGTCTCAGCCGTGATGCCGTACAGCGTAGGGCTCGTGTACTTGACCGAGTTGTTGATGACGACCGAATCCGCCGCCAGGTTGTCGTTTTCGAAAGGGTGCGCGGCCATGCTGCCGCCCCACGTGTTGAATTCCGCAGTGAGCGGACCAACCAGGTCATTCATCACATCGAACTGGCGTCCGAAGGTCAGCGTGCCGTACGCATCGCTTTGCAGGCCGACCCATGCCTGCGAGCCGAAGCCGTCACCGGAGAAGGCCTGAGCGCCGTTATTGAGCAGGAAACCCTGTTCCAGTTTGAAGACAGCGTGCAGGCCGCCACCCAGGTCCTCCGAGCCTTTCAGGCCAAAGACCGTGTTCTGTGTTTCACTGCTCAACAACTGGAAGTTGCTGTGGCCCAGCTGGCTGTTCGTATAGACCAGACCGGTATCGATAAGACCGTAAAGCGTCACGCTGCTTTGCGCGTGTGCTGAAACCGCGAAGGTTCCAAAGAGCGCGACCGCGAATATTGACCGTTTCATACCTGTTAGCTCCGTGTTAAACGATGAATCAGGCGCTGCATGCCCAGTTGCAAGCGCCATCGGTCGGCCTGCAAGCGTGTTGCAAGCCTTTGCTGCGAGAACGTGAAAGCTTCCATTGCATTGCACACGGTTGCTACGGTGCGATGCGCAGCAACGCGTGCGGGCGGCGCACATAGGCCGTCCGATTCAGTCGGGTAGAAAAGTAAATAGCACGTCAAAAAAGAATAGGTATGACGTGAGGGCAGACCGAAAGACGCGGGAATTTATCACGTCGCCGGTCTGCAAGGGATGGGAAAGCAAAGAAAAGCGCGATCGACGCGGCGTGCGGTGCCGCGCCGTTAGACGAAACAGGCACTCAATGGGCGCCTGACGGGTTCGGCGGCGGCAGAGCGGGGTCCAGCCTCGACGATTGCCTGACCAGTTGGTCGGTCATGGCGTCCGCGACTGGATTGGAACTACGCCGCGTTGGGACGACGCGCAGCGACGGGTCCGGCGGCGGCAGGTTCGGGTCGAGTTGCGCGGATTCCTTCACGAGCTGGTCGGTCATGGCGGCGGCGACAGGATTCACCGAATGACGGTGCAAGCTGTCGCGCGTGGTCGGCACCCGCGGCGCCGGGGCGGCTTTGGGGTCGGCCGCCGTGATATTGGACCCGTAAGCGGCAACGTTCGGATCGACCTCTACGGCAGTTCTGCGCGGCTCCGTTGCCATGGCGGCCTGCGGAGCCGGTGCAGTTTGTTGCGACTGCGGCGCAATGTGCTGATACAGCGACTCTCCGTTCACGGCGACGCTTGGAGCGGTTTGCAGCGGCGCCGGAAGCGCGCCATTTTCGGAAGCGCGCGAGGGCGTTGCGCGCACGATGTTGCCCGCAATGACGTGCGAGTCGGTCGAGTCAATATCGTCCGTGTCTGTGCCGGACGCACGGCTCATCGTACCGTCCGGCGTATCGGTGGCTGGGTCGCTTTTCGGGGACAGAAAATATGCGCCTAACGCTACCTCGGCCAGCACTACGCCCACAATCAAGGTTTTTACACTATTCCTCATATCAACCAGCCGGTCTTTCACGCGTTTCAATCGCCCATGATACCCAACCGCAAATCGCCGCTCCAGAAAACAAACGGTTTCGAGTTGGCCATTGTCGCTTCTTCTCGTGACAGAACGGCGATTTAAACGGGGAGCGGCCGCCTTTGCGAACTGGAGATCGATGCGTGTGCCTGCTGCCGAACGGCGCGGCGCCGGGTGCTGTGCAACCGGTGATCGCGACGTGCTCCATAGACCTGCCTTTAAACCGCAATCGCTTGCGCTACGAACTCATCGGGTCTTCGCTCTTGCAGCCGAACCAGCGGCGCCGCGCGCCTGGTTCGGCTACATCCGCTACTTCGCGCCACCATTTTTTGCCCCGATGCGGTGCGTTGAGATCGAGCCGTTCGCCCACACGTGGCGTGGAGAGCGCAATGCCGTGCGCGGACGCAAGCCCGGCGATGCGCTCGAACGGCTCCTGCCAGCGATGCATCGCGAGATCGAATGTGCCGTTGTGAATCGGTACGAGCCAGCGACCGCCAAGATCCAGGTGAGCCTGTATCGTCTCTTCGGGCTGCATGTGAACGTAGGGCCATTGCGCATCGTACGCGCCTGTTTCAATCAACGTAATGTCGAACGGCCCGAGCTTTTCGCCGATGTGCCGGAACCCTTCGAAATAGCCGGTGTCGCCGCTGAAAAAGATTTTGAGTTCGTTGTCGGCAATGACCCAGGACGCCCACAGCGTACTGTTGCCGTCGAAGAGACTGCGGCCCGAAAAGTGTTGACCTGGCGCTGCCGTCAGCGTCAGGCCGTCAATGTTGGCCTCTTGCCACCAATCGAATTGCCGGACTTTTCGAGCGTCGATACCCCACTCGATCAACCGGTCGCCAACACCGAGCGGGGTCAGGAAAACGTCCGTTCTTTCAGCGAGCGCGAGTACGGTCTCATGGTCCAGATGATCGTAATGGTCGTGCGAAAGAATCACGCCGCGCAGCGCAGGCAGGTCGGCGAGCGCAATGGGCGGTGCATGAAAACGCTTTGGACCAACTCGCTGGAACGGTGAAGCACGTTCCGCAAAAACCGGATCGGTTAACCAATATTGACCGCGCAATTTCAGCAGGATGGTGGAATGGCCGAGACGATACAGGCTGCGATCTGGCGCCGCGTCGAGCTGCTCACGCGTGAGCGTTTCCACCGGAATGGGACCGGCAGGCATTGTGCCGGCCGGCTTATTGAGCAGCACGTTCCACGCAATGCGCAGAGTTTTGCCGAAACCCTCTTCAGGGCGCGGCTTGACGTTGCGAAATCGCTGGCCATCGTGCTGAGCAGACGACTCGAACGACTCGCGCCCGCGTCGTGCGGCAGTCAAACCCAACACGCGAAGGAGGGTACTGGAAAACGAACTCATGAAAGGCTGCCCCAATCCGGAAAGTAGACTGTCTAGTGTAGTTTAGTTTTGGGAAAAGTAAACTGCATGGTGTAATATTTTGGCCATGATTACTACTGACACTTCTCTTCGTCTCACCGATCGCAAGCGGGCTGCGGTGATCCATGCAGCGACCGAGGAGTTTCTCGCCGCGGGTTTCGACGCCACGAGCATGGACCGGATTGCAGCGCGCGCACACGTGTCCAAGCGCACCGTCTACAACCACTTTTCGGGCAAGGAAGCGTTGTTTGCGGCGATCCTGCATGAACTGTGGGATTCGAGTGAAGTGGGCGAGGCACAGGCCTATTCGGCCGAGCAACCATTGCGGGAGCAACTGGTGAGGCTCCTGCAAAAAAAATTGAGCGTGATGAATGACGACGCATTTCTCGCGCTTGCGCGCGTGGCAATTGCTGCCGGCATTCACTCGCCTGAGCGTGCGCGCGACATGGTAGCGCGCATGGGCGAACGCGAAGAGGATCTGACTGTGTGGGTTAAGGCTGCCGCTGTGGACGGACGGATCAAGGCGCCCGATCCGATATTTGCCTCGCAGCAGTTGCAGGGGCTTGTAAAGGCGTTTGCCTTCTGGCCACAGGTGGCAATGGGTCAGCCGCGCCTTGGCAAAGCAGAGCAACGCCGCGTGGCCGAATCAGCGGCCGATATGTTTCTCGCCTGCTATGGCTGACAAAGTCATTTGATAAGGATGACGAAGTACATAATCTCGCGCGGCGACCATTTCACCTGCAGGCAAGTCATTCGTCGGTATTCGCGTAAAGCGAATTTCCAGCGAGACATTCTGTTTTTATATTATTAATATAAATAGAATATTTTCGTTGTCCGCCAGCATCTCGGGGAATATGAATCGCACTTCTGGACCACACGGGGGCAGACTTGCCTCTTTCACGCGCGATCTCGGAAATATCCGACAGTAATTTACGCGTCTTCTTCTCGGATCATTGCTTATCCGCGTTACCCTTTAACGTTTCAGCTTTGAAACGTTTATAATTCCGCTGCCGTAAGATCACGTAAGTAATGCCGACTTTGCGCCTACCTACATTGATATTCCGTAAAAATTACGCTTGGTAAGTTTGTTGCGGTTCGGAATAGCCCTAGCCAACGGATTTGCCGACAGCAGCGTTGTCTTTTCTTCGACTGCGGTGCGAAGGGCGGCAAGTTTTAAGGCTCGCAACTGCTGCTGTCGAGCAATTCGCGCGCGATTGCCTCCGCTTGGTCAATTCATGGATTTTCGCGCTGCAGTGGCACATGCGAGGCCATGAACGGAAAGCGGCAGAGGACTAAACACCGTCATCAGTTGTCCTCAATGAAGCAGCACATGCGTCGAACGGCGCGTGTCTGGCAGTACGCGCGTTTGTCTGCGCGAGCGCATTTCCCAACTCTGTCGGCCAATAGCCGTCAATATAGTAAGGGATGCGTAATAAATAAGGTCTCCGCAACACGGCCTTGGTAAATCAAAGCTCATGGCGTGCCGCATGAGCTTCAAAAGATCAATAACGCAGAAGCAGGACGGCCTGGATCGATCTTGCGCAATTCTCGGGGATAACCTCTTCCTTAGCGAACGTTTGGACAATGACGAGAAATTTGAAATTACTAGGGGTTGCGGCGGCAACCATGCTGACCTGGCTGTGCGCGGAAAACGCGCAAGCCCAGACCAGCACAATCACTGTCTCTGGCCAGCAATACAAATTGTGCGGTCAGGAGAACGCCAGATGTTCGTTCCTTGGAACGGGTTCAGTCGTGTTTGGCGCAGTGCCGCCCAACGCACCATCAGTCATGCTGACCGCCCCGCGTACGTTCAGTAACGGCGTCGGTTGCTACGTAGGCGCTGTTTCACAGACCGATCCCGCATTCGGCTATGGCAAGTCCTGCTGGGTGAGGGCGGTAGCAGCAACGCCGACCCCGACGCCAACACCAGCGCCGACGCCAACACCGGCGCCGACGCCCACGCCCACGCCCACGCCAACACCGGCGCCTACGCCCACCCCAACGCCAACCCCAACGCCAACGCCAGCCCCGTCTCCCACGCCGTCCGCAACGGCGGCCCCGGCACCTACGCCCACACCCACGCCGACCACGGCGACGCTGTCCTGCAGCGCGCCGACGCAAACCGCCGGCGGCACACCGAACGGTGTAATCAGCGCCGACACGCCGACGACTGACGGTCTGCGGGTATTCCAGAACAACGCTCCGTTCAAGCTCTCGATTACCACCAACACGTCAAGTTCGGATACCGTCGTGTGGTCCGTGGCCGACTCCAATGGTTCGATCAAGGCGCAGGGCAGTTTCCCGGTTAGCTCAGGTGTGCAGACGAACACCATTCCCTGTACGTCGACGTGGTCGGGGTATGGCGCACTCACCGCGACACTTCGCTCCAACGGGGGCACGCTGCCGCAAAGCGGCACGCGTCCGCAAGGCATTGCGACCTTCGGTGTCCTGCCGAACCTGAGTTCGGTATTGGGCACGGTGACCTACGCGCATCAGGATCAGCATCGTTTCGGCATGCAGGGCTTCAACGGCAACATTGCCGCGCTGCACGCACTGGGCATCTCGTGGACGATCGACGACCGTCAGGTGTCGGCGATGGAGCCGAACGGTCCGAACACGTACACGCCGAGCGTGAACGATCTCGATCCGTTCTACAAGGCGAACCCGGACCAGATGCGTATCGTGCGTCTCGACGGACTGCCGGCATGGGATTCGAAGACCGGTCAGTTCAACGACAGCTATTACGCGCCGCTGAACATGCCTGAGTTCCAGACGTTCATGAGCAAGGTCGGTACTGACACGAGCCTGATCCGCGCGGCGAACTACCCGAACCAGCAGAAGAACTACTATCAGGTCACGTGGGAGCCGAGCCTCGGCTGGGCCGATAGCGACGCTAACTTCGTCGCCATGTACAAGGCGGCCTATCAGGGCATTCATTCGACCGACCCGAATGCGGTCGTGATGGGCACGGGCAATCCGTTCGCAGCGAACTGCGATACATGCACCACGGGCTATCTGCAGAAGTTCGGTGCGCTCGGTCTGTGGAATTACATCGACGCGGTCGCCACGCACGGCTACTGGAACGCAGGCACGTATCCGGCTCATCCGCCGGAGTTGCAGGATTCCGATCCGAGCACCGCAAACCAGGCGAATGCACTCGATAACCAGATGGCGCAATTGCGTTCGGTGATGCAGGCCGGCAAGCCGAACATGAAGCTGTTCTTCACGGAGGCGGGCGTGAGCTACGATCCGGGTCTGAACTACGGACCGAACGTGCCGTCGCAAAACCAGATGTTCGCGCAGGCGGCGGTTGGCGTGCGGGCGCACATCATCGTGCTGGGCGGCGGTGCGCAGGTCACGACGCTGTTCTACGGTCCTGACTATCCAGGCGAAGTGGGTTACGGTTCGTTCTTCGATCTGAACGACGCGCAAGGCGCATTCGGCGCGACGAACCTCTCGCCGAAGCCTGAAGCCATGGCGTTCGCCACCATGACGCGTGTTCTCGACGGCACGAATACGCTCGGCCGCGTGAACGGTGCGCCGTCCGGCGTGTTTGCGTATGCGTTCCAGCAACTCGGCAATGGCAAGGTTGTGACCGCCGCATGGGCGCACAACAATGCGCAATGGCCGACGAGTGGCGGCGTGTATAGCCAGACTTATTCGACCAGCTACACGCTCCAGGTCGACAACGCGGGCACGTCGGGCAATGTGACGAAGATCGATGGTTATGGCAACGTTACGACGGTGCCTTACACCAACGGTGCCGTTTCGTTGACGCTCACCGAAGTGCCGCAGTACATCGTGTCGGCCAACGCAACGGTGGCGAAGAACAATTCGACCGTTCCTGTGGGATACACGGGTCAATAAGAGCCGCTCCACAAAGGCGCGCCGCACGCAGGACGAGCGGCGCGCCCACAACCTGTCAGATCCAGTCGATTCAGGCCGCCATTCGAGCGGCCTTTTTTTCGCTTGTTGCTCCATAGCGGACCCGCGCGTTTTCACGGCTCGACGTTCGCGTTTCTGTACGCCTGGCCACATATTGCGACGCGGCAAGCGTGCACAATCGGGACGTTATCCGTGCGACGCGTCGCGCCACGCGCACGGGCAGCCATGCGCAGGCGCCACACGAGCGCGCGGCGAAGGCAATAAACTCAACGCCACTGCGGAGAAGCCATGGGTTGGAAAAACCTGCTGATCGAGACCCCGGCCTGGATGATGAGCCGGTTCTACCCGCCGCGTTTTGATCCGCATCGCGCCACGCCACGCAGCATTCTCGTGCTGCGGCCGAACGACTTCGGCGAACTGCTTACCACCACGCCGCTCTTCGAATCGTTGCGCAAGCGCTTTCCGAACACGCGCCTCGTTGCCGGCGTGGGCAGCTGGGGACGTCCCATCCTGGAGAACAACCCTTTCGTCGACGAGATCGTCGAGATCGACGCGCCCTGGAATAACAAGCTGGTCGAAGACCGCTCGCATCGCAACGTGTTGCGCTTCCTGTGGAACTCACCGCAGGTCGCCGCATTGCGCAAGCGTGGCGGCTTCGATGTCGGGATCGACGTGCTGGGCAGCTACATGGGCGCCATCCTGATGATGCGCGCGGGTGTGCGTTATCGCATCGGCGTGCGCGGATATCGCGGCGGCTACAGCGGTTGTCAGGAGTACATCGAATTCGCAAGGCGTCAGTGCGGTCGCGCTGCGCTCGCTCAAGGCGAATTGCTGGGCGCAACCGCACTGCCGGAAGCGCGGCCACAACTATTTCTCACCGACGACGAACGCGCGCTTGCCGCCAAAATCTGGAGCGCCGATGCCGCTTCCGGTCGCCGGACGGTGCGCGTGCTCGTGGGCGTCGGCGCGGGTGTGCCGACCAAGGCCTGGGACGCGCGCGAAGCTGGCATGGCGCTCGCGCGCGTCGCACGAACGCTCGAGCAGAGTGGCGACGCCTGCGATATCCTGATCGTCGGCAGCGAGGCCGATAGAACGCGCGCTGCGGAAGCCATCGCCGCGGCGGGTGCAGGCGTTCCTATCCGCTCAGTGGCGGGCGACGTGAGCATGCGCACAGTGTTCGCGCTCGCCGAAGGCGCAAGCGTCGTTTTGTCCAATTCGTCGATGCTGATGCATGTGGCCGCCGCATTCCATCGTCCCACTGTCGCTGTGATCGGCGGTAGCGTCACACGTCCTGAAGTGCACGATGCGATCTGGGGTTATCCGCCGCCCTATCGCAGCGTGGCGCCAGTGCAATATATTCCGGGCGAGCATGCGAAGAACTGGCCGGAGCGGGAGCGGGTGGTTCAGGCGCTTCTCGACCTCGTCGAGGTTCAACGCGCGCATCTGCACGCGGCAGCCTGAGCCTCGTGTGCGGGTCGCGCGTCTACTTCGGACTGGACGCTCAAGAATAGAAACGGTAGGCTATAAGCGCAAAGAGGTGGGTGGCTGGGTGACAACCCGGCGGGTTTCTTCGAACATCGTGGAGCCGACTCATGGACGTGAGCACAGAAGCGCTGGTGGACCTGCTGCGAGAAGTGGAAACCGAAGACCCGATTGATTACGCCGACCTGCCGTTCAGCGAGCACGAATTACGACGTCTGGTAATGAGTTCCCTCGTCGAGCGGCACCATCTGATCGAGAACGGCACCCTGTCCGTCTCCGACATTCACGCACTCTATCTGCTGAGCACCGCCAAGCTGGTGCTGGAGAACACCGTACTGCACGCGCGGCTGCTACTGTTGCAAGGGCAGCGGGTCGACGTGCAATCGCTGCTCGCGCCTTTTACGCTCAAAGGCAAAAGCTGACTGCATCCGCGAGTCAATTGACCGGTCTCACCACGCGCGTGGCAGCTCATTCAAGTGAATGCTGCTGCGCCGTTTCTATTCTCTCTCCGAGAGCGAAAGCGATAAGTCTGTAAGCGGCATTCATGCGCGCTTTACTCGTCGGTTCCGTTTAGCGAATATCACGATGTCAGGCGCTCTTCGCAGAACGAACGCGACGCACGTGCCGAACTGGTTGGCCGGACCGGTCCAGCCAGTTTCGATAGCGTCGCCAATCGGCGAGCGGTGAAATAGCCGCTATGGGTTTTCGTGAGCGCACGCGTGGCGCGGATAAAATCCTTGGGCGATCACCCTTGACCGCAAGCAAACCGGCCAGACGCCACGGTTCGCCTTTAGAATAGGGGTGCGACTGGACCTTGTCCTTGCTGATAGCGGGGATGTCGCGCGAACGAGGTAACGTATCGATGAGTAAAGCTTTGGCCAGGTCATTTTGATTCTTTGAGGCGCTTTATGTCGATGGACGCAAATACGATTACAGATGAACAGATCGCAGAAATCGCCGACCGTCAGGTGACGGACGGCCAGAGAGTTTCGCCGCTGACCGTCTGGTCCGAGATTCGCAGCGGGTCTATCGTCGCAATTGCGGCCGCGTTACAGCGGTGGCGCGAAGCGCGTCAGCCCAGCGCGCCGCCCGTGCCAATCCGCTCAGCCATCCCGCACGAGCTTTCAGAAAGCTTTACCGGTGTGGCCAGCCGGCTGTGGTCAACCGCGCAGAACGACGCTGAGCGCGCGATGAACGAGCGGCTAGCCGTGCTCAACACGCAATTCGAGGCGGTTGCGGAAGAACGTGACGAGGCGCTGGGCGCCTATCAGCGCATGATCAACGAACTCGACGCTGCGCGCGAGCAGATTGAGGCGCTGACGAACGCATCGAGCGCAGCGGAAAGCGCCGCAGCGAGTCTGCGCGATGAACTCGCTCAGGCCACTGCGCGCGAGCACGCCGCTGAAGCACGCGAGGCGCAGCTTGCCCAGCGCGCGTCTGAGGCGGAGCATGCGCTATCGCAGAGTCGCGCCGCGCACGAAGAAGAACGGCGAGCGCAGGAAGCGTCGCTTGCGAATGCCGCAAGCCTGAATGAAGAACTTGCACGCAGCAAAGCTGCACATGAAGAGGAGCGCCGCGCGCATGAGGCATCGCTTGCAAATGTAGCGGGGCTGAATGAAGAGCTCGAGCGCGTCAAAGCAGCACATGAAGACGAGCGCCGCGTGCATGAAGCATCAGCCGCGACCATAGCGAGCCTGAACGAAGAACTTTTGCATACCAGAGCCGCGCTCGACGAGCAGCGGCAAGCGCACGAGGCCTCGCTTGCGACCGGCGCGGGCCTGAGCGAGGAACTCGCTAACAGCAAGGCGGCCCACGACGAGCTGCGGCACGCGCACGAGGCCTTGACGGCGAATGTCGCGCGCCAGAGCGAAGACATCGCGCGACTCACCAACGAGCGCGACGAGGCGCGCGCCCGCGCGTCCACGCTCGAAAGCGAATTTGCCGCCAAGTCCGACGATGTGCAGCGCTGGACGCAGGAAGCGAACGCCGCGACCGAACGCGCGGAGAGCGCGATGGCCCGCGCCAATGCAGCCGCAGCGCAAGCAGAGGAAAGCGTCGCGCGCATTGCTGCGCTGGAAGCCGAACTGGCCGATGCCCGCGCACTGCTTGCGAGCGAACGGGAAGCGAATGCGACACATCAGCAGAACGCGTCGACGCACACGAACGAATTGCAGCGTCTGAGCCGCGAACTCGAAGAAGCACGTCAGCAGATCGTCACGCTAAACGAAGCGAAAGCCGCGACTGCGGAGGAACTGGCGCGCGCCGTACAGGAGGCCTCGGCGGCGCAAGCGCGTGTGGAGAAAGGCGACCAGTACGCGGCGATACTGGAGCAACGCCTCGCGGATCAAAGCCGCGCGAATCAGGGGCGGCTGCGCGCTGAAGAGGCGCAGCACCACCCGCAGGCGAACAGCGGGTCGGCTAACACCGCCGCGTCGGAGGAAGTGGCCGCGCTGCAACGTCAGTTGGCAGCTCAGGCGAAAGCCTATGAAAAAGCGCTGCATGACTTGCGTGCGAATGCCGAGCAGTGGGTCGCGCATTCCAGAGAACTTAAACAGCGGCTGGGCGTCGCGAGCGAGAAAGTGCTGTTTGTCGACGCGCGTAGCAATGCGGAGGTCGCTCTGCTTCGGCGGCTATCGTCCGAACTCGAACGTTTGAAACCGGATCATGAACTGGTGTCGCGCGACATACAGCAAAAAATGATCTATTCGACAATGAGTGAGCGGCTCGCGCAAAGAGGTTACCGATACGATCCCGCGACCTCGACACTGTCGAAGCTTGAGAGCTGAGCTTACGCTGCCGCCGGCGACACGGCGCAAAACCTGCGCTGCGTCGTCGGCGCTCCGCTGAAAATCGGTGACAACGCTTGGGTGCCACGCAAGTGGGCGATCGGGGGTAGCAGGCGCACCGTCACTAGCCTGATCGGATAAGATACGGCCCCGTCCAGATCCGAGACTTCAGGAGCGCTTTCAATGATTCAACCGACCAACGTATTCAAGGACAATCTCGCGCAACTGCCCGCAATCGACGGTATCGAACGCGTCGATCTGATCGACGGGCAGGGCGCGGTGGTGGCCACTATTGAAAACAAGCCGGGCAAGCAGGGTTCTGTGGCGGTGTACCACTATCTGCAGCAAACGTTCGGTAAGCTGGATGCCAGCGCTGCGAAGCATGGCCTCGCGGTGTTCGCAGAACATACTGCGGACGCCCGCAACCGCCCTGGCGCGCATCCGAACGTGGACCGTCTGCTCGACATTGCCGCTAACGGACAGGCGTTAAGTATCCATGTCGTCGCCACGGACAAAAACGCGCGTTAAGGAAATCACGTCGACAGGCGCGCCGGCGCAACATCCGGCGCGCAGGTCGGTAATCTCTTCATGTTGTAAAGCTGCAAGCTCGATGAAAACCCGGTATTAAAGGCCGTTTGCGTGTTGAAAAGGGCGCTGCGATATCATGGTCGGGCGGTCCATTTTGCGATGTTCCTTAGCTTCGGCAGTGCGGTCAACCGGCCAGCCTTTCAAGGTCGTGCACGGTTGATTACCGCCACGAACCGCGTGGCGGTGAGTCGGAACGCACAGCGTGCCATGGGCGCACCGTCCTCTACGGGGAATCACATGTTCGCGTCGAGTCCGTTTCCTGAGTTGCTGCATCACGGTGGTATCTGGCTGCGCGCCTATGTGCTTGTGCTTTCGATGATGGCCGGAGGCGCGGCGCTCGAACGGCGTTGGCCCGCAGTTTTATTGCAGTCGCGCACCGGGCAGCGCTTCAACATGGCTTACGCCGGCTTCTACCTGGCATTGTCCGAACTGCTCAAGCCGCTGACGGCGGCCGCGGGCGTAGCCGTGGTGAACGCACTTGGCGGCGGCATGGTGACACTTAATTCGCGCGGGTGGGGCGCGGTGGCGTCATTCGTGATCGTCGTGCTTGCCATCGATCTTCTCGAATACGCGTTCCACCGTTTGCAGCATACGTGGCCGGTACTGTGGAAACTGCACTCGCTCCATCATAGCGCGGTGGAATTCAACGTCACGGTCACGCTTCGGCATCATTGGCTCGATTTCGTCATCAAGGGTTGCTTGCTGTATCCGCTAGTGGGCGTACTGTTCAAGGTCGAACCGTGGATCGTCGGCGCCACCACGGTCGTCTTCATGCTCGGGAATTATTTCGCGCACCTTAACTTGCGCGCAGACCTCGGCCGCTACATCACGTGGGTGAACAACCCGCAATATCACCGCTTGCATCACTCCGTCCGCCCAGAACATTTCGATCACAATTTCGCGCAATTGCTGCCGATATGGGATCACCTGTTCGACACGTTGTGGGTGCCGGCAAAACACGAGTGGCCGGTCACCGGGCTCGACAACGGAGAGCAGCCGCGCTCGCTGTTCGGCGCGCTGAGCTGGCCGATCGGCGCACACGTCGTGCGCGACGGTATTGTCGAGCGTAAGCCGATCGGGATGCTGGACAAAGAGGCGAAATAGAACCGCCTACGCGGCTTGCCCGCTGCGCACGGCCCGCCCGCCGACCACGCAGACCACCAGCGTTGCCGTCACGAGCACGTATAGCGCAATGCGCAAGCCGAACAGGCCGGCGCCGAATCCGATAAGCGGCGGCCCGATCAGGAAGCCCGCATACCCGGCGGTCGCCGCCATGGACACGCCGACGGCCGGCGTGCCGGTCGTGCGGCCCGCTGCGCTGAAAATCACCGGCACGATATTCGCAAGTCCGACGCCGACCATCGCAAAGCCCACGCAAGCCGTCGACACGGTCGGCCAGCCGAGCACGAGCGCCAGTCCGGCAGCGGCGATTACGCCGCCGAGCACGACGACCTGAGCGGAACCGAATCGCCGCACCGATACGTCGCCGACGATCCGGCACGCGGCCATCGAGAACGCGAATGCCGAGTAGCCGACTGCCGCGACGCTCGCTTCGCGGTGAAGCACCGAACGCAGATAAACGGCGCTCCAGTCGGCAACCGCGCCTTCGACGAGCATGCAGAGAAAAGCAAGCATCGCCAGCTTCATGACGTTGCCGCTCGGCAGCACGAAGCCGCTACTGGAAAGGGTGGTTTTCGACGCGACGCCGCGCAACGCGAGCAGCGCGACGGCAACAATCAGGAGTGCGATGAACGCGTCCGGCAGGAACAGGCCGCCGGCCACGCCGACGCCGTTTCGCTGCAGCATTGCGCCGGCTGCGGCGCCAAGCAACCCACCGACGCTCCATGCCGCGTGGAACGACGACATGATCGGCGCTTGCCATTGCGTCTCGATCGTACTGGCATGGCCGTTCATGGAGACATCGAGCGCGCCGTTCGCCGCGCCGAGCACGAGCAGCGCGGCGCACAGCGTGGCGAGGTTCGGCGCGTACGCCGGCATGGGCAACATGATCACGAAGATGACGCCAAGCAGCGCCGTGCTGCGGCCGGAGCCGAAACGGGGCGCGAGTTGCCCGGCAAGCGGCATTGCGACGATCGCGCCCAGCGCGAACGCGAACAGCGCAAGGCCGAGCGAAGTATCACCGAGCGCCAGATTTTCCTTGATTCGCGGCACTTCGACGGCCCATGCGCCGATCCCGAAGCCATTGGCGAGAAAGACGCCGAGCGTTGCGACGCGCTCTTTCACCGGACGCCCGGCACTCGCCGTGAAGGGTGTGCTGACCTGGCTCATGAGCGGACTACCGTCACGTTGTCGCACACGGCCTCGAGCTGTGCCAGCCGTTCGGCTGGCACATCCGCCTCGACGAACAGTTGGTCCACGCTTGTAGCGTCCGCCACCATGAACGGCGCGGCCGTCATCAGTTTCTCCGACGTCACGGCGATCGCGACCTGTCCGCTCGCCTGCACCATGGCGCGTTTGAGTTCGGCGTCTTCGGCGCCGAAGGCGGCGACGCCTTCGATCGGATCGAAAGCGCACGCGCCCAGAAAGCACAGGTCGGCTTTAATCTGCTGGATCTGCAGCAGCGCGGTAGCCCCGAGCGAGCCGCCCGAGCCGGGCGCGATGCGGCCGCCGATCAGGATCACCTCGATGCCCGGCCGGTCGAGCAGACGCGAGCAGGCATCGGGTGAATTCGTCACGACGGTCAGATTGGCGTGCTCGGGCAGCGCCTCGGCGATCGCGCTGTTGGTCGAGCCGGCGTCGAGCAGGATGACCTGCCCGGCGCGTACGATCGCAGCCGCGGCCGCGGCAAGCCGTGCCTTGCGGTCCACCGCTTCATGCATGCGCAGAGCCGGCGACGAGCCGGCCGGCGAGACCAGCAGTGCGCCGCCGTAGACCCGTTTGCAGAGTCCCTGATCGGCAAGGTCGCGCAAATGACGGCGCACCGTGTGCTCCGAAGTCTTCAACTCTTCGGCGAGCGTAGCGGCCAGCACTCGGCCTTGCGCACGGAGTCTGTCCAGGATCAACTGCTCCCGCTGTTCGGGGAGGAGACCGTCTTGCGCTTCCTGCCGCGTTCGCTGCATGTCGTCACCTTGCTCGGTTCGTTAAAACGATCATAAACGAGCAAAATGTATCGTAAACGAGAGCGTGGTGCAAATAGGCCTGGACCAAAGTGCGAAAATCGGTGAGGAGGGCAGACGCGCCTGGTCCATCCCGCCTCATGCGGTTTTTTTCGCGCGTCCAAAGCAGGCCCAGTCCGCCAGCCACACCGCCAGCAGCGTCGCGCCCATCAGCGGGAAGATGACGCCGAGCAGTACCAGCGCGCTGCGCCAGCCGCGCAGCGGCGGCTTGCCGCGTTCGCGGGCGGGCGCGCCGAGCGAACCTGACGGGCGGCGTTTCCACCACATGACGCAACCGGTGACGGCCATGGCCGCGAGGCCTAGCGAAATGGCCGCGCAGATCAGTTGGTTCGCGAGTCCAAAAAGACGGCCCATGTGCAACGATGTTCCAAACGACACCGCTTTCGACACCGCGCCATAGTCGCGATAGCGGATATCCCTGAGCACCGCGCCGCTGTACTGGTCGATATAAAGCGTGCGCTCGGCGCGCGGGTCGGCGGGAAAATAGGAGACGCTATACACGCCCGTCGCGGAATCGGGGAGCACGAGGCTGTAGCGATCCGTTATGCCGAGCGATGCCACGATCTGAACAACGCGACCAGGCGGCAATGGGTTCGCTGTTCGCGCACTGGAACGGGAAGCAGGGACGGGCGCGTCGCCGACGGCCCACGGTGTCTGTCGCAGCGGCAGATCGTCCATCACCATGCCGGGCATCGTGTTGGTGTCCGTATCGGCGTCATCCGCCTGAGCGCGATGCTCGCGATGCAGGTCGTGTCCGGTGGCGGATTTCACTGCGCCGCTCGTCGTAAGCAATTCCGCGACCGGCGCGACCGGCGCGACCGGCGCGCCCGGCAACGCGGAGCGCAACGGCAGGCCGCCCCAGGCGCCCGGCGGCGCACCGAGATTCGACGCGGTGGCAAGCGCCTTGAACTGCTTGCCCCACGACCCGGACCACGGCAGTCCTGTCAACACGAAGGCGAGCGCGCCGAGCGCGAGCCAGATGCCCATTACCGTGTGCAGGTTCTTCCACAACGCACGCCCCTTCAGCGTGAAGCGCGGTTTCAGCGCCGAGCGCAGCGTGGCGCCGCCGCGCGGCCACCAGAGCGCGACGCCCGTACCGAGCATCACGAGTGTCCAGCATGCGGCCAGCTCCATCAGCAATTCGCCCGCTTTGCCAAGCAGCAGCTTGCGATGCAGCATACGGACGACCTGCATGAGCCGGTGCTCGACGCTTAACGTGCCTAGTACCTCGCCGCTAAATGGATTGACGTACACACTCTCCTTGTCGCCGTCGGCGAGACGGAATATGAACTCGGCACTGCGCTTCGGCGCGGTGCCGATCTCGGCGGTCAGCGCTTTCGCTGTGGGCGGCAGCGCCGCGCGCGCCCGCGCGAGCAGCACGTCTTCGGGCAGCCGTGGCGTGGCTCGCGGTTCGACGACCAGCCGGTGCGGATACAGCAGCGGTTCGAGTTGCGGCTGGAAGCAGTACAGCGTGCCGGTGATCGCCAGCACGATCAGAAACGGCATCACGAAGAGGCCGGCATAGAAGTGCCAACGCCACAGCGTGCGATAACCGGCGTTCGCCGCGCCGGTGACGCTGCCCGTGCGTTGAGCGGTCGTGGTGGACATGCAATCCTCCTGTTGCCATGAGTAGTTTGAGTGATGCCGGCAGCGCGAGCTTCATGCCGAAGCGCGCGGCCTCGGGTTCACATGCGGAACTTCGCTTCGGCGTAGAACGTGCGGCCCGGATACGGGTGATAGACGTAGTAGCGGGCATCGAACATGTTGTCGACGCCCACGCCGATTTCAGTGAGCTTCGTCGGCCTGAACGTGAATCTGGCGTCGGCGACGGTGTACGTGCTGGTGCCGCCGAACACGTTGGGATTCGTGTCGGTGTTAGTCAGCGTGTTGTACTGACGGCCCGAATAACGTGCGGCCAGGGTGAGGGACGAGCGTTCGTCGAAGCGGTACGTCGCGGCAAGATTCGCGCGCCGCAGCGGAATGCGATAAAAGTACTTGCCGACCGTGGCCGGGTTCTGTGCATTGGCAACGATCTTCGATTGCGTGTAGGCGACGCTCGCCAGCAGGTCGAGACCGCGCACGAATACGTCTTCGCCGGAATAACTCGTTTCCACGCCGCGTGAGCGCACCTTGCCGATGTTCTGAAAGTTCGTCACGTTCGGAATCACCGTCGTGTCGGTCTGACTGAAGATCGTGTTCTTCACGTCGTCCTGGAACAGCGAAAGGCGGAAGATACCGTTCCAGTGCGCCCACTCCGCAGTGAGTTCTTTGGAGAGATCGTCTTCGGGTTTCAGGTTCGGGTTGTTGTTGACGATCGACGACCCATTGATTTGCCCCTGGAACAATTCGCTGACCGTGGCGAACCGGTACGCGCGGCCAATCGAAGCGCGCAGCGTGAGATCGTCGGTGACGTCGAATGTAAGCGCCGCTTTCGGTGAGAAGTGGTGCTGGCTCGCATCGGCATAACCGACCGTTTTGCCGGGCAGCGCCTGCGAGCCGTCGTATGCCTGCCAGTCCTCGTAGCGCAGACCGTACACGAGTCGCCAGCGCGGCAGAAAGCGCCATGCATCCTGCGCATATAACGCCTGGGTTTGCGTTTTTCCGCTGAAAGCATTCGCGAACGACGTCGCGCTGCCGTCGCGCCAGTTCAGCGTGTTGTAGCTCTCGTTGTCGACGAAGTAGTTGTCGTAGTGATAGCCTGCGCTCAGCGCGTGATTCGTTAGTCCTGCCTGGTTTGAAATGGGAGTGTAAGTGCTGCGCAGATCGAGTGTTTTCCAGCCGGTGCCGGCGCCGAAAATGACCGTACCCGGACCATTGCCCGGCGCGCCGGAAGCCGCGGTGCGCGCTACGCTATTGCCGACATCGTAAAACGATGCGACCGCTTCGCCGTTCCAGCCGCTTGCATTGCGCGTTTTGAGCGTCAGGCCGTAGAGCCAGTTCTCGCTGTGACCAAGGCTCGGCGCCAGCGCCGCAGCGGGAATCGTGTATTCGTAGCCGCCGATCGAAACCTTGCCGCTGTAAACCGGATTGCCGTTCGCGTCGCGAAGAAAACTCGACGTCTGACTGTTGTAGGTCTGGTGCCAGTAGCCCAGTGTGAACGCGCCTTGCAGCGTCGGCGTGAAGTCGTACTGCATCTTCAGCTTGAACTGGTCCTGTACGGTATGTTCAATGCCCTCGCCATTCACGCCCAGTACCGCGGTCGGCGCGTTGGTCTGGTTGTTGTAGAAGTAGGCGCCGGTCACGGGCGTATCGCCGGCTTTGGCGGGCGTGGACGATCGTGCGAGCGTTGCGAATTGCAGTGGCTGGCTCGTGTTTTCCAGATGATTCACACCGAGCCGGTAAGAGAACTGGCCGATCCGGTCGCCGATCGAGGCGCTCGTTTCGCTGCCGCTGAAATTCTGGTTCACGCCGAACAGGCTGAAGTGCTGCGTGAACGCCTTGACGTCGGCGTCGGCCTCGAACTTCTTTGGCATGCGCGTGCTGATCAGCACCGTTGCACCGAGCGAATTGCCCGGATAAAGCGCGGAAAACGGACCGTAGATCACGTCGACCTGCTGGATCTCTTCGGGAAACACCATCGACCAGCGCGGCGGAAACGAATAGCTGCTGCCGAGAAGATTGCTGAGCAGCAGACCGTCCGCATAGACGAGACCTCGCGCGCTTTGCGTGTTGCTCGTGCCGCGCACGGCGATGATCGAATTCAGATCGCCAATGAAGCGTTTGCGCACGGCAAGATTCGGCATGTACTTCAGCACGTCTTCCGTATTCACGACGTTCCATTTGTCGAACTGGTCGCGCGTCACGGTTTCGACGGTCGCGGGGAGGTTGGGATCGACTGCGCGCGACATGGCGGCCCCGTTGGCGGTGTTAGCGTCAGTGGCGGCCGCCGTAACGTTGATCGAAGGCAGCGTGGTCTCGGCGATCGCGTTGTCGGCGTGGGCCGGCGAAGCCACGAACGCGGAAACGAGCGCCGGAATGAATGCGGGCCAGCGGGCGGTGCGACAGCTTGCGACCGGCGCGTGAGCGTCGTTGAAAAACAGGCGCGTGATGCGCACGAGCGTGAAACGGCGCGCGCCACGGCGAGCGCGAATGGGCAGCCTTCGCAGGGCGAAGTGGGACATGATGCATTTCCTGGATGCATTGAACGGGCGATCGCGCGCACCGTCGCCGCGTGTGGCGACATGCGTGATCGGGGGCAACGGCGTTCAGGAAAAGGCGGGCGGGTCTCTGGGGCGTCCGGACGGGAACGCACCAAGGGGAGTGAAGCGGGTTGAAAGAACCGGTGGCGCGATGCCGGAAAGCGCGAGCGCGGCGGGCGCCGCGACTGCGGCAACGGCCGGCATGGCAACGTGATGTTCGAGCAGATGACAGTAACCGCACGCGCCGAAAGCGTCGTCATGGCTCAGATGGACCGGCGCCAGGTCGCGCTGAACGGTGTGGCTCACCACACTCTGCCCAGCCGGCTGAAGCGCCGAACACAATGCGGCAACGGGCTCCTGCGCGCGGCTCGCCGCAAGCAGCTGACTGACGAGCGGCGCGGCCACGACGAGCCACATGGCGATCAGGCCAAGCCATGCGGTGAGGTGGTTGCGGGAACGTCGGGTCATGATAGCCAAATGTAAAGACGCGGCGATTCTAGCATCGTCGAGCGATATTTTTCACGGTGATGCCGGCTATAGCGAAGGAACAGACGACCGAAACCGGCTCATTTCCCGGCATGAAGCGACTGCCGCTTCGCTTAAGCTGTGAGTAATGTACTGCTGCTGACCTGCCTGCTGGCGCCCCATTGACCGTTGCGACGGCGGACCTCCCGCCGCCGCGCCATCCGTACTGATGACTGTGACGCAGACGCTCGCCACTCCACTCGTTACCTCATTGGCTGACCTGAACCGGCAGGCCGCGTCGCTTTGCACGGCTGGACAATTCGCCGAGGCATTCGCGCTGGTAAAACCGGTGCTGGAAGAAGCCGACGTGGACGAAGTGGGCGTCGATGTCTGGGCTGACGCGCTGAACGTTGCAGGCACGTGCTCGTTCGGCCTACGCGCGCCTGCCGACGCCGAGCGCTACTGGCGCGAATGCCTGCGGATCAAACCTGCGTATCCGGAAGTGGTCGACAGCCTGGGCATGCTGCTCCGATCGCTTGGACGCCTGTCGGCGGCGAAAGCGGCGTACCGGCAACTGGTCGCGCTCATGCCGCATCATGCCGAAGCGCACAACCGGCTGGGTTCCGTGCTCTACGAGCTTGGCTATCTGGAGGACGCCGAGGCGTCGTACCGGGCGGCGCTGACGCTTCGTCCCGATTTCGCCGAAGCGCATTACAACCGCGCCAATACGCTGCACAATCTGCATCGCTATGAAGAGGCTGAAGTCGCGTACCGCGCTGCGTTGCGCGGGTTGCCCGCGCATGCTGAAGCGCACAACAATCTGGGCAACGTGCTGCTGCAACTCGGCCGTCCTGTCGAGGCCGACGCCGCGTATCGCGAGGCGTTGACGGTTCGCCCGCAATATCCGGAGGCGCTCAATAATCTCGCGGGCGTGCTGAAGATAATGGGCCGGCCCGCGGAAGCCGAACTGGCCTGCCGGCTCGCGCTGGCGATTCGCCCCGACTACGCCGACGCGCATCTGAACCTCGGCACGGTGCTCGATCTGCTGCAGCGGCCGGCCGAAGCAGAAGCCGCCTATCGCGAGGCGATTGCGCGCCGGCCCGATTACGCCGAGGCGTATTACAACCTGGGCATCGCGCTTTTCAAGCTCGACCGCCTGGCGGAAGCCGAGGCGGCGTATCGCGAGACGATGCGCCTGCGGCCCGACATCGTGCATGCGTATAACAATCTCGGTTGCGTGCTGCGCGTCGCGGACCGCATGGCCGAGGCCGTCGAGGTGTTCGCACAGGCGGCAGCCTTGTGCCCCGATATGGCGGAGGCGCACTACAACCTCGGCGCTGCGCTGGTGCAATTAGGCCGACTGAACGAATCCGAGCGCGCGTATCGTCGCGCGCTTGCACTACGTCCGGATTATGGCGACGCGACATTCGGCCTCGCCGTGCTGCTGCTCGGCATGGGCCGGTTCGAGGAAGGCTGGCCGCTGTACGAGTGCCGCTACGATCAGCCTGGTTTCGTCCATTGGCACACGCGCTCGATGCTTGCGTGCGCGCATTGGACCGGCGACGCGCTATCGGGTCGCTCGCTGCTCGTCTGGCAGGAAGACGGCCTGGGCGACATGTTGCAGTTCAGCCGCTATTTTGCGCTGCTAAAAGCACAAGGCGCAGCGCGGATCACGTTTGCATGCGTGCCGGCGCTGCATCGATTGATGCGTTCCGTGGACGGGGTAGACAGCGTATGCGATCACGATACCGCGATCGCGCACGCGTCTACGTACGACTGCTGGACGAGCTTGCTGAGCGCACCGCTGCATTTGCGCACGACGGTGGACACGATTCCGCGCCCGGTCCGCCTGAGCGCGGAAAACGTACTCGTCGAGAAATGGAAGCCGGTGCTAGATGCGCTGCCGCCTGGCCGCAAGGTGGGTCTCGTGTGGAAAGGCAATCCGAAGCACCATAACGACGCCAATCGTTCGATTCCGTCGCTCGATCTGCTCGCGCCGTTGTGGAGCGTGCCGGGCCTGAACTTCGTCAGTCTGCAGAAGGGGCAAGGTGATGGGGAGGCACAACGGCCGCCCGCCGGTCAGCCGCTGCTCGACCTTGGCGCGTCGGTCGCCGATTTTGCTGATACGGCCGCGATCGTCGCGCAACTCGATCTCGTGATTTGTGTGGATACGTCGATTGCGCATCTCGCGGCTTCGCTCGGCAAGCCGTGCTGGGTGATGCTGCCGGACCGGGACATCGACTGGCGCTGGCTGCGCGAGCGCAGCGACTCGCCGTGGTATCCGCATACACTGCGCGTGTTTCGTCGCGCGCTCGGTGAAGATTGGCCGATCGTGATCGAGCAGGTCAGACAGGCATGCGCCCAACGATTTGCTGGCGAGGCGTCCGTCCACGTGGGCGCAGATATGCTCAGGTAATACGTGGCGTACGCTTTCGCGGAGTGCGCGGAGTGCGCGAGGTTCGAGCCGGCGTATGGAAGCGATTCTCGGTCGCTTCGATCGAGTGGCCGAGAAACTGCAGGAACATGCTCATCGCGACCGTCGTGGTGAGATCCGAGCGTTGATATAGACAACTAAACGATCGGGCACCCGCGTCGGCGAGCGGTGTCCACGCGAGCTTGCGCTGCGCCACGTCTTCCACCACGTTCTCGGCAATCAGAAAGCCGATGCCCACGCCGTCCGCCACGAGCCGCCGCACCATCGAAACGGAACTGCTCTCCACGAGCGGACGCGCCTTGCGCTGTTCACGGTGGTCGATCTGGTCGACCATCGCGCGCAGTTCGGTATCGGGCGTCATCAGGATCAGCGGATAGTCGAGACAGTCGCGCAAACGCGGCCGCTTGCCGAGCTTCGTCAGAGGATGGCCCGGCGGCGTGACGAGCCCCAGATGCTGCGAGAACGCCCGCACCTCGACCACGCCTGGCGGCGGCTTGCGGCGCAGGCCGTAGCCGATGTCCGCCTCGCCCGTCTCCACCCACTTCAGAATACTTTCTCCGTTGCCCGAGCGCACGCTGTAGGTCACGCCAGGGTAGCTCTGCATGGCAGCCTGGATGGCGTCGGGCACGAGCTGTTCCGCAGATGACGGCGACACGGCGAGATTTATGTGCCCGCGGCGAAGCGAGCGCAAATCCTCCACTTGTGTCATTGCATTGTCGAAGTCGCGTTGCCCGCGGCGCACAGCCGCAATGATGATTTCACCCGCGGTGGTCAACTGCATGCCGCGCGGCAGGCGGTCGAAGAGCGGTGTGCCGACCTGCTCCTCCAGATTGAGGATTTGCTGGTGCACGGCGGCAGCAGTCAGGTGCAGCGAATCGGCGGCTTTGCGGATCGAGCCGCGCCGGACGACCTCGTCGAAACAGCGGAATGTCTGTGATATTGGACGCATCAGCTCACCGTATAGTTTTTCCATACAGGCCGTCAAAAACAATCATGTTTTCCTGACAGAGTGAATAGCCTAGATTTTGCTCCATGTCATCTCAACGGAGCAAACCGTGATCACCACCGTCGATCAGATTACCCAGCGGCGCCGCGGCGTCGGCCTCATTGCTCACGACCCGGCGCTGTCTGCAGGCGGCTACACGCTGATTGCGCCGCAAACCGCGCGCGGCCATGTCTATCTCGTCGATATTCACGGCGAAGTGGTGCACGAATGGACTCTGCCGGTGCGCGCCGGCCGCCATGCGGTGATTCTGCCGAATGGCAATCTCGGCTACAACGGCAATCATGCGGATTCGGAAGATCGCTATGCGCCGTGGTCGATGTGGCACGGCGGAGACTTTTACGAAGTCACGCCGCAAGGCGAAGTGGTGTGGCGCTACCAGGACCCGGCGCATCACCACGACGCGCAATGGTTGCCCAACGGCAATCTGCTTTACGCGGCCTGTGCGCCGGTCCCGGCGGGTTTTGCGGAGCGCGTGCAGGGCGGCACGGCGCACGCGCCCGACGAAGTCATGTATGGCGACGTGATCCGCGAGGTGAATCGGGCGGGCGAACTCGTGTGGGAGTGGAAAGCGTGGGAGCATCTGAACCCAAAAGACTTTCCGATCGCAGCGGGCTTCGGGCGTTATCACTGGCCGCTCGTCAACGGACTTGGCGTGAACGCAAAAGGTGAAGTGCTGATGAGCTTGCGCACTACGTCCGGCATCATCGCGGTGAGCCGCGAAACACAGGACGTCACGCTGCACATTCCGTCGGCCGTCGTGTCGCATCAGCATGCACCTGTACCGCTCGCCAACGGCAACATTCTCACGTTCGACAACGGCAACTTTCGCGCCGGCGCGCACGTCGCGTTTTCCCGGGTACTCGAAATCGATCCCGCTACGCACGACGTGGTGTGGTCCTATGCGGACGACATGGTCAACGCGTTCTACAGCGCGTTCATGGGCAACGCGCAACGGTTGTGGAACGGCAACACGCACATTACCGAATCCGCGACCGGCCGGCTTTTCGAAGTGACGCCCGCACGCGAAGTGGTGTGGGAATACGTGATCCCCTGGTTCGATCAGTATCCCGACGAGGCCGCGCGCAAGACCGGGCCAGGCCAGTTGAACAGTGTGTTCCAGACTTTCCGCTACAGCCGCGAGCAGTTGCCGTGGCTGCGTGCTTAAACACTGCGCGGTCGATTCCAGGAGGTAACGTGAGCACAGATAGCGCCACACATAGCGTCGACGCACGCCTGCCTGCATGGCAACTCGCGCTGTTCGGCTTGCAGCATGTGCTGTCGATGGCGGCGTCGCCCGTCACCGCGGTATTTCTCGTGTCGAAGATGGTGTCGTTGCCGGCGGAAATGACCGTGCATCTGATGGGCGCGACGTTTTTCGTCTGCGGGGCGGGCACGCTGTTGCAATCGCTTGGCGCAGGGCCGCTCGGCGCGCGCCTGCCTTTCGTGATGGTGCCGGGCGGCGCGCCTGCCATGCTGTTCGCCGTGATCGCCACGCAAACCGATCTGCCCACGGCGGCCGGCGCGGCGCTGCTCACGAGCCTGTTCTACTGGCTCGTGCTGCCGGTGTTCGCACGCTGCCTGCGCTTTTTTCCGCGCGTCGTGGTGGGCACGATGCTGTTGCTCGTGTCGGTGAGCCTTATCCGGATCTATGCGGGCATCGTCGTCGGGCAGCCTGGTAAGCCCGGCTTCGCGCAACCGCAGTCGCTCGCGCTGGCGTTGCTGACGATCGTCGCGACGCTCGGCGTGGCACGTGTGTTTCAGGGCACGGCGGGCAGGCTGGCGGTTCTGATCGGTCTCGCGACTGGCACGTTCGCGGCGTGGTCGCTCGGTCTGATGCCGACCACGGGCCTCGGCTCCGGGCCGCTCTTCGCGCTGCCTGTGCTGCTGCCGTTCGGCATGCCGCACTTCGACGTGGTCGCCGCGTTGCCCATGCTCATTTTCAGCGTGATCTCGATGGCGGAGGCCACGGCGCAAACCGTCGCCGTCGGCGAAATCACGGGGCGCAAGATCGACATGCGGCGCGACGTGCCGCGCACCATTCGCGGCGACGCGGTGGCTTCACTGTTCGGCTCACTGCTGGGCACCTCGCTCATCATTACGAGCGCCGAGAATATCGGCGTGGTGCAGACCACAGGGGTGCGCTCACGCTACGTCACCGCAACGGCGGGCGCCATGCTGATGATCGTCGCGCTGTTCGCGCCGCTCGGCCGCTTCGCTTCTGCGATTCCCGCGCCGGTGGTGGGCGGCACGGCGTTGATCGTGTTCGCGATGATCGGGGTGATGGGCATCAATCTGCTCGGCAAGGTCGATCTGCATGCACGCGGCAATCAGTACACGCTGGCGGCGGCCCTGGTCACGGGCCTGTTGCCGGTTCTCGTGCCGAACGTGTACGCGTCGTTTCCCGCTTACGTGCAGATCGTTCTGGGCAACGGCATGGCCGCCGGCACGCTCACGGCGATTCTCGTCAACCTGGTTTTCGGCGCATGGCGCCTTGCACCGCCCGAGAAAGTCCAGACAACCTGAAGCAGGCCTGCCTGCCAGGGCATTTTCCTTCCACGCTTTATCCACACGTTATGAATAACAGAATCGCTTTTCACGCGACGCATGTCGCGTGTTCGGTTGCGCTCGTCTTTTCGCTGGGCGCACAGACGGCTCGGGCGCAAAGCAGTGTCACGCTGTATGGCAGCCTCGATGCGGGCCTCGGCTATGTGAGCAATCTGCATGGCGGCAATGCGTATATCGCCGAGCAAGGCACAATGCAAGCCGATCGCTTTGGCTTGCTCGGTGCGGAGGATATCGGCGCGGGGCGCTCGGTCGTGTTCAGACTGGAGAACGGTTTTCTGACAACGACCGGCGCTCTGGCGAGCACCAACACGTTCTTTAATCGGCAGGCTTACGTGGGTCTCGCCGATCCCGTATTCGGCACCGTGACGCTCGGGCGGCAGACAGACTGGAACTTCGACTGGCTCGGTTCGCTGTCGACCGCGCAATTGCTCGGCGACTTCTCGGCATTTCACCCCGGCAATCTCGACGGCCTCGGCAGCACGTTGCCGGTCCAGTTGTCGAATACCGTGAAGTGGAAGAGCACGACCTATCACGGCCTGAGCGTCGGCGCGTTATACGGTTTTCCGGGTGCAACGGCGAGCAATACGAACGGGCGGACCGTGAGCTTCGGCGCAAACTACACGAATGGACCGTTCAAGCTGGTCGCGGTCTATTCGGAATACCGTGACCGCCTGTTGCCGCTTTCGAACGGACTCGGCCTGACAGCATTCGAAGGACAGACGCTCGCGCCCGGTGCGACATTCAACGCGAAGCAGGTGCGCGATATGGGCATCGGCGGATCGTACCGTTTCGAGCGTGTGACGCTGCATGCGCTCGCAACGGACGTGCGGATCCAGTCGAACGGCGGCACCGAATACTTCCGCACGATCGACGGCGGCGCGAACGTTCGCCTGACGCCTGCGGAAGAAGTGTCGGCGGGCGCATGGACTGCGACGCTGGCGGGGCGTCGCTGGACGCAGTTGACGGTGGCGAACGTGTACTCGCTGTCAAAAGCGACCCAGCTCTACGCCGACCTGATGTTCGAAACGGCCGGCGGCGGCGCGGTGGCGAATACGCTCGGAATCGGCGCGTCTTCGAGCGGACGGCAGACCGTGTTTCTCAGCGGCATTCACCATCTTTTCTGAACCGGCCGATCGCGTGGCAGGCAACGGCCGTCAACCCGCCGCAATGCTGACGGTGCGCGTGGCCTCCACCACGGACAGGCGGATCGCATCGATCAACGCGCGGGCAGCGGGCGAAGGTGTGCCGCTCGCGCGCATGGTCAGACCGATCTCACGGCGCGTGTTGTGCAGTTGTACGCCCAGCACCGCCAGTTGCCCTGATTGAACCTCATAGTGCAGTTGTTGCGCTGACAGGGCCGCCACCATGTCCGTGCTGACGAGCAAGCCACGAATGACAGCAAGGTCGGCGGTCTCGACCGTCGGCATGGGCGGCTTCACTTTCATCCTTCTGAATTGCGCCTCGAATAGCGCTCGGGCTGGCGCGTTGCTGCGCGGCACGATCCATTGCGCTTCGCGCAGATCCATGATGCTCAGATTGCTTGCCTGCACCAGCGGATGATCGCTGCGGACCAGAACAACCATGTCTTCCGACATCAGGCGCTCGTTTTTCAGGCCGCTCGCTGCATCGTTGTTGCGCAGCGCGCCGAGAATGAAGTCGATATCGCCGGCGCGCAGTCCCGCGACGAGCGCTTCATACGCGCTTTCGTCGGTCACGACGCGCACGCGCGGATGCTCCGCGCTCATGCGTGCGATCGCTCTCGGCAGGATCAGTGTGCGTCCGAGCGGCAACGCGCCGACCGTCACCGCGCCCTGAATTTTGCCGTGCAGCGCGGCAATATCGTCGGGGATGTGACGCAGTTCGTTCAGCGCGCGGCGCACGAGGAGCAAAAACGTCTCGCCTTCGGCGGTGAGCAGGATGCCGCGCGCGCTGCGGTGAAAGAGACTTAAACCGGAACCGTTTTCAAGCACTCGAATCGCGGTGCTCACAGCGGGCTGACTGATACCGAAGGCTTTCGCCGCACTCGGCATATGCCGATGCCGCGCGAGCGCCACCAGAAGCTGCAGCCGACGCGTGTTGAGGAGATAGGCCGGCAATGTGCCTTCGGCTGCCGGGCGGCGGCGCGACTGCCGCGCCGAACACCATTGTGCGAGTTCTTCCAGTTCCGCAAAAATCCGCTCGCAACGTTGCAGCACGGCGCGACCGACGGGTGTAGGCAACATGCCGGACGGTCCTCGATCGAAGAGCGGCACGCCCAGCGCTGCTTCCAGTTCCTGCACCGAGCGCGTGACGGCTGACTGCGCGCGAAACAGTGCGGCAGCGGCACGCGTTGCGCTGCCCAGGTCCGCGACCAGCCGGAAAGCGCGCAACTGCGCAAGATTAAGCAGGTCCCTGCCGGCATTCGACGCCGCCGTTGTCCTGCCGACTGTCGCGTTGCCGGGTGGACCGAGCTTGTTAGTGACCATGCGCGCTGCGCTCCAATGAGACGACGTTCCGGTGATAAACAAAATGGTGCAACCGCTGCGCCGCAAGTGTGGGTTCATTGCGTGGCTGATCCGATTCATCGCGATCAGCCTGTTCGACGCAGTCAAGTATAGCCATGCATAGCGTGTTGCACCAAAGCCCGCGCACCGCTTGCGACTTCGTTTACAGGGCATCTGTTCTGTTTATCGGCGAGGACTCGACGCAGGCAAAGAACAGCGTCGTGATGCGGGTCGCGCACTGCGCACGAACGCACGCACGCCGGGACTCCCGGCGATGAGCCCCAATGGACGGCGTTTCAGTGCATGCAAATCTTCAAACGCCTGAACACACCTGACAACGGGTTTTCCCGAACTTTACGCAAGGCCTGCGAAATTTTTATCGTCCCACCCCATGAGGGGCGACGCGGTCCGCGACACGAGGTTCGCGGCAATCAACGAAAGGGCGTGCGCCTGTACAGCGTTTCGGAAAACAAGTGCAAACGGGAGATCTGGCAATGAAAACGAGTATCAGGCGAGTCGACGCTGTGTTGTTCGGCGCGGCGATGGCGGCGTCCCTACCGGCTTTTGCGCAAAGCAGCGTCACGTTGTACGGCATTGTCGATAACGGGCTCTCGTGGACGAACGGGCAAAGCACGCTCGGTTCGAACAGCGGCGGCAAGTCGGCGTGGAAAATGACGCCGGGTGTGTGGGCCGGCAGCCGCTTTGGTCTGAAGGGCGCGGAAGACCTCGGCGGAAACACCAAGGCGATCTTCACGCTCGAGTCCGGCTTTAACTCTACCTCGGGCGCACAGCAATACGCGAATGCGATGTTCGGCCGTCAGGCCTGGGTGGGCTTGACCCATCCGCTCTACGGCACGTTCACGGCAGGTCGGCAATATGCTTCGTATTACCAACTACTTTCGCCCTATAGCCCGACTACATGGATCACCGGCTATTACGGCGCGCATCCCGGCGATATCGACGGGCTCGACACGATTTACCGCGCAAATAACACGCTGGAATATACGTCGCCGAAACTGTACGGGCTGACGGTGAGCGGTTCGTATTCGCCTGGAGGCGTGGCGGGCAGCGTGAACCGCGGCTCGACCTGGTCCACGGCGGCGCAGTATGCAATGGGACCGGTCGGTCTGGCAGTCGGCTTTTCGCGCATCAACAATTCGACGCTCGGCGGCGGCACATTCGGCGCGGATTCGACCACATCGAACAACGGCGCGCAGATCGGCGTGTCCGCGTTGACGAACGGTTATCAGACCGCGCAAGCGCAGCAGCGCTTCGCGGTGGGCGGCGGCTACACGTTCAGCAATGCGTGGGACGTTACCGCGACGTACTCAAACGTGCAGTACATCCCGGGCGTCGGATCGAAATTCCACGACGAGGCGATCTTCAACACGGGCGGCCTCGTGCTGCACTGGAAGCCGGCCGTGGCGTTGGATGTCGCCGCGGGCTACAGCTATACGCGCGCGACGCGCGCCAACGGTATCGCCGACAACGCGCAGTATCACCAGTTCAACCTCTCGCAGTACTACTCGCTGTCCAAGCGAACGGGTCTGTATGCACTGGAGGCGTACCAGAAGGCGAAGGGCAAGACGCTTGGGACCAGCGGTGCCGGACAGATCATCAACGCGACGGCCACCCTTGGCGACGGCTATAACGGCTCGCCGTCGTCATCGGGGAGTCAGATGGCGGTGGGAGTGGGGATCATTCACCGGTTCTGAGTCCACGGCGCGTTGTGCCGTGGAGCCGGGCCTTGAGCCCGGCTCTTTATTACATGCGAGGTAATTGGCACGCAGCACCCGCGTCCCTAATCTTCGGTGGTCGCGCGGCTCATCCCGATCCGCGCTCACCATCGAGGACCCATCATGTCGACGTTTCCCATTCACACGATCGAATCCGCGCCCGCGCAGTCGAAGCCGGTCCTGCGGCACATTGAACAGACCTTCGGCTTCGTTCCGAATATTGCCGGCGCGATGGCGTCGTCGCCGGTATTGATCGACGCCTTTTTCAACCTGTTTCAGAAGGTCCATTCAGGCACGTTCTCGGAAGCGCAGATCCAGACTCTGCTGCTCACCAATGCGGTCACTAACGCCTGCACGTGGGCGGTTGCATTCCACACGGCGCTCGCGCTGAACCAGGGTCTCACCGCCGCCGACGTCGAAGCCATCCGTTCAGGCCGGGTGCCCACCGACCCGCAGCACGCAGCGCTCTCAACACTCACCAGAAGCGCAATAAAAAAGCGCGGTCATCTCGACGAGTCCGAGATCACGGCATTTATCGAAGCAGGCTTTCGCCGTGATCAGGTGCTCGAACTCCTCGCTGTCGCGGCAGCGTCGACTATCACGAACTACGTGGGCAGCATTGCACAGCCTGCGCTCGAAACCCAGTTCGAGGTGTACGCGTGGAAGGCTTGAGCAGTGGTTGAGGGCAGGTCAACGCCGGCAAGCAAATGTTGACCCGTAGCCGGCCCGGCTCGCGCCATGACACAAAAACGCGAAGCGGGCCGGCCGTACAATCTGTCCATTCTCAGGCACGGACCCCTCGCGATGAACGCCATCAATCCCGTCAAGATAGCCAGGAAGACACAGCCGAACGAACTCGGTCCGCTGCTGCGCCACTGGCGCGACTTGCGTGGCATCAGCCAGTTGGACCTGTCTTTCAACGCAGGCGTTTCGCAGCGGCACATCAGCTTCATAGAAAGTGGACGCAGCGTGCCAAGCCGCCAGATGCTGATCGACCTGGCGCAGACACTCGACATTCCGCTGCGTGAACGCAACACGCTGTTGCTGGCTGCCGGCTACGCGCCCATTTACTCCGACGTTGCATGGAATGCCGACGAGATGAAAAGCGTGACCCAGGCACTTGGCCGCATGCTCCGCCAGCACGAGCCATTTCCGGCGCTCGTCATGGATCGCTACTGGAACGTGCTGATGACCAATGATGCGGCGCCGCGCTTTTTCAACTGCTTTATCGACATGGCGGCGCGCAAGGGGCCTCGCAACATGCTGCATCTGATGTTCGACCCCGCCGGCATGCGTCCCTTCGTCGCCGACTGGCAAACGGTCGCGGACAGTCTGATCCAGCGCGTGTACCGGGAGTCGGTGGGTCGCGTGATCAACGACGCGACACGCGAACTGCTTGCCGCGCTACGTGCTTACCCTGACGTACGAACGGAGTTTCAGCCGGGCGGCGTACCCGCGCCAGATGCCGCTTCGGCCGCCATGCCCGTGATACCGGTTGGCTTCATCAAGGATGCCCAGGTGCTGCGCTACTTCTCGATGGTCACGAGCGTCGGCACGCCGCAGACCATTGCTGCTCAGGAATTGCGCATCGAGTGCATGTTCCCGGCCGACGATGAAACCGAGGCGCGCCATCTCGACATGCTCGCGGCGCTGTCCGGCTAGCGAATAACTTATGGTTATGTGCATCCGATAAAACGTTAATTGCCTGCCATCCAGTGATGCGTAATGATGCTACCCAGGAGACAGCCGCCCTCAGCGCTTAGCGGGGTGGTCAGCCGATTCGCAAAGAGCGGCGTCAGGAAAAAATGGGCAGCGTCACACAAAAACATGGCGGATACTTGAGATGACGGACTTGCAGCACTCACTTATCGCCCAGTTGGGCGACTCATGCGTGTCGATCGACGCGGGTAATCTGGAAGCGCACGCAGGCGACTGGAGCGACGCGCCGCGTCACCGGCCGTCTATTCTGCTGACCCCGCGCACGCCGGCCGATGTCGCGCATGCACTGGGGGTGCTGACCAAATTGCGGCAGAAGGTGGTGGTGCAGGGCGGCCTTACGGGGCTGGCGGGCGGCGCGACGCCGCAGCCCGGCGAAGTGGCGATGTCGCTCGCGAAGCTCAATGCGATCGAGGATTTCGATCGCATCGGCGGCACGATCACGGTTCAGGCCGGTCTCGCACTCGAACAATTGCAGCAGCATGTCGAGGCCGAAGGCTGGTTTTTTCCGCTCGACCTCGGCGCGCGCGGTTCGTGCCAGATCGGTGGCAACGCGGCGACCAACGCGGGCGGCAATCGCGTGGTGCGCTTCGGCGTGATGCGCGATCTGATTCTCGGCATGGAAGTGGCCCTCGCCGACGGCACCGTGCTCACCATGATGAACAAGGTCACCAAGAACACCACCGGTATCGATCTGAAGCAGTTGTTCATCGGCTCCGAGGGGATTCTCGGCGTGATCACCCGGCTCGTGCTGAAACTCGAGCCGAAGCCCACCGTGTCCAATACGGCGCTGTGCGCGCTGGGTTCGTTCGAAGCGGCCACGCGCCTGTTGAAAGAATTGCGACGCCGTTTGCCGGCGCTCTCCTCTTTCGAATTGATGTGGGACGACTTCATGAGCGCGGCAATGCGGACAGGCGGCCTCAAGGCGCCGTTTGCGACGCGCTCGCCTGTGTACGTGCTGGTCGAAACGCTCGGCGCGTCCGAGGAAAGCGAGCGGCGCGCACTCGAAGAAGTACTGGCATTCGCGCTGGAAAACGACATTGTCGACGACGTGATCGTCGCCCAGTCGATAGAACATGCGCGGCAGCTTTGGGCGTACCGCGAAACGGTTGGTGAACTGCTGAGCCACCTCAAACCGCACGCCGCGTTCGACGTGGGTTTGCCGATGATCGAAACGGATCGTTTCGTCACCGCCATGAAAGAGATTTTGTCCGCCCGCTTTCCTCAGCAGACGCATCTGTTCTTCGGCCATCTCGGCGACGGCAATCTGCATCTGCTATCGGGACCGTATGCCGATGCGGCGGCAATGCACGAGGTCGAGCGGATCGTCTATGAAGGCGTGCAGGCGGCCGGCGGTTGCATCTCGGCCGAACACGGCATCGGCGTCGTGAAGCAGGAATTCCTGCATCTGAGCCGCTCGTCCGCGGAAACCGAACTGATGCGCAAGCTGAAAGGGCTGCTCGATCCATGCGGTATCCTGAACGATTCGCGGGTCATTCGCGAGCAGGGCTTGCATGACAGCGGCGCCGGATCGGCTTCGGCGCCGCATTGAGCCGTCAGAAGCGGTGGCGTACGCCAATGCTGACGATCGCCTGCGACTGCGCCGCCGACGAATGGCCGTTGCCTTTGTCGCTCACCGACGCGGTGGCGGCGACGGGATTACCGAGCGCATCCAGCGTACCGCCCGACGCGTGTTGATAGCCGCCCATCAGATAAACGGATGAACGTTTCGACAGGCTGTACTGCGCGCCCAGCGTGACGTTGTGATACTGCGCGCGGTCGTCCACGCCGGTTACTTCGCCGCCGCGCGTGTAGCTGTAGCCTGCGAACAGTTGAAGGGCCGGGCGCAGCGTCCACTGGCCGAACACGCCGGCAATATTGAATGCGGCATGGCCCGTGAACAGCGAGTCCGCGCCCGAACGGTATTGCACATTGCTATAGTTCACGCCGACGATTGCCGGCCCGAGATCATACGTGGCGCCTGCCGCGATGATCTGTTGCGATTGGGCGCTTGCGTAGCCTTGGTTGATCGACGAGTTGAAAAAGCCGTCGTCCGTGCCGCTCCATTTGCCGACGCTGCTGTCTTTCGGGCCGCTCTTGCTATTGTCGGAGCGTTCATAGCCCACGCCGACGTGTAATGGACCGCGGCCATAGCCGGCGCCCACGCTCCACGTATTCCGCTGCTTCAGGCTTCCGGGCTGGCCGCCGAACCCATACAGCGCGCCGAAGGTGAAACCCGAGTAGGTCGCGCTCGTGTACTTGATTGAATTGTTCACGCGCGCGGTCTGGTCGAGGTCGTCGATGTCGCCCGGATGCGCGCCGAAGCCGCCCACCAGCGCCACCGGCGCGACCGGCGCGACGAAGTCGTTGAGCGACGTGTACTGGCGGCCCATCGTCAACGTCCCGTATTGGGTGCTGCCGATCCCCATATAAGCCTGCCGGCCGAACAGGCCACCGTTCTGGCCGGGCTTGCCGTTCGTGATGTCGAAGCCGTCTTCCAGCTGGAACAGTGCATTCCAGCCGCCGCCCAGATCTTCCCGCCCCTTGATGCCCCAGCGGCTGCCCGACAGATTGCCGCTGCTCAGCGCGATGTTGGAGTGTCCGCTTTGTCCGTTGTCATGACCGGCGGCGCCGGTGCGCTCATTGCTGCGGTACGTGACGCCCGCGTCCACGATGCCGTACAGCGTGACAGAACTCTGCGCGGACGCGATGCCCGTGACCGACAACAAGAGGGGTGCAGCTAACCAATGCTTTTTCATCTTTAGTAGTAGTGTGGTTGATACGTCTTGCTCAGGTCGCCTTAATGGCGATCTCTCTTTTTTCCGCGCGCACGCAGGCTGCTCCCAAACGACGGAGCAGCCTGCGCGAAACGAGGGACTAGTGGTTCAGCGAAGCGCCAGGCGGCATTTCCGGCGCCCGCACGACGACCGTCTTGCGCACTTTGGCGACCTCGTCCGCGCTGATGGAAGGGGCCTGATTGCCCCAGCTATTGCGCAGGAAGTTGGTCACGTCGGCGACTTGCTGATCGTTCAGACGCCAGCCGAAGGCCGGCATCGTAAACGAAGAAGGCGCGGTCCTGGTGCTTTCGAGTGCGCTGCCGGTGAGCACCACATGGATCAGCGAAGTCGCGTCGTGGCCTTGCACGACCGGATTGCCACCCAATGCCGGAAACGCACGGTTGTACCCGCGCCCGTCGCTGCGGTGGCAGGCCATGCAGTTGTCGCGATAGACGCCCGCGCCCGGCGCTGAGGCGTCGCCGGTGCGCAATGCGTGCGCCGTCGTATCGTCGTACACGTACGCCTTTTCCTGCGCGTCGGTGGAAGGCAATGTCTTCAGATAACGGGCGATGGCCGTGAGGTCGGCGTCGCTCATGTGCTGCATGCTGTGCTGCACGACATCCGTCATGCCGCCGAATGCCGCACTATGCTGTGTACGGCCGGTCTTCAGGAACTGCACGATGTCGGTCTCGCTCCAGCTGCCGAGGCCGGTGCGCGGATTGCCGCGCAGGCTCGTTGGAATCCAGCCGTCGATCGTTGCGCCGCCCGCCAGAAACGCGGTGCCGTCGAGATCGCTCAACGCGCGTTCCTGCATGGTTGCCGCACGCGGCGTGTGGCATGCGCCGCAATGCCCGAGACCTTGCACGAGGTACGCGCCACGTGCGACGACCGGGTCGGCGTAATGCCGCGCGTCGAACGCAGCAGGCGTGGGGGCGAACGCGTGACGCCAGATGCCGAGCGGCCAGCGCATCGAAAGCGGCCAGACGATGTCGACCGCCTTGTTCGGCTGCTTTACCGGCGCGACGCCCTGCGTGAAGTATGCATACAGCGCGTGCATGTCGTCTTCACTCAAGCGCGCATACGACGGATAAGGCATTGCCGGATACAACGTGTCGCCATTCGGCCTGACGCCCGCTCGCACTGCACGGTCGAACTGCTCGAAGGTCCACGATCCGATGCCGGTGTCGTGGTCCGGTGTGATGTTGGTCGAGTAGATCGCGCCGATCGGCGTGTCGAATTTCAGGCCACCCGCAAAAGGTTTGCCGGACTTCGCCGTATGACATGCAATGCAATCGCCGGCCCGCGCGAGGTATTCGCCATGCGCGATCAGCGCCGTGCCGGATGCGCCTGCCTGGGCGGGTGCAGCGATGACTGCCGATGCGGTGGCCGCTGGGGTGTCCGCCGCTGTGCCCGCACGCGCGCAGAGCGGCATGGTCAGCGCAGCCAGAGCGGCCAATGCGGCCAGCGCAGGCGCCGCCGCGCACGACAACGCGGTGCCTACGCGTTTGACGGCACGCAGCGGCTGTTTAATGTTGTTCTTCTTCATACGCTCACCAGCGGCCCGGGGTTCTTCAGATATTGCGTGCGGATTGCCCGCGCCGACCAGTAGGCAAGCGCCGCCACGAGGCCGGTCGGGTTATAGCCGATGCCCTGTGGAAACGCCGACGCGCCCATCACGAATACGTTGTGCACATCCCAGCTTTGCAGATAGCGGTTCAGCACGCTGGTCTTCGGGTCGGTGCCCATGATCGCGCCGCCCACCAGATGCGTGGTCTGATAGCGGCGCGAATCGAAGTGCGCGCCGAATTCCCGCGTGTACACATTGATTGCCTTTGGACCCATCTGTTGCGCGATCTTGTGCATCTGACCGGTCACATAGCGCGCCATCCTGATGTCGTTGTCCTTCCAGTCGAACGTCATGCGCAGCAGCGGCTGGCCGTATGAATCGCGATAAGTCGGATCGAGGTCGAGGAACACGTCGCGGTACGACATGTTCGAGCCGTGCGCGTCCATTGAGATGGTGTGGGCGTAATGGTCCTTCACCGACTTCTTCCACTGTGCGCCCCAGTTCGGCGTGCCGGCCGGCGTCGCAATGCCGCTGATCGGTTTGGTGCCGGCCTGGTTCACCCACAACGGCGAGCCGCCGACAAAACCTGCTGGTCCGTGATCGAAATTGTCGGCATTGAAGTCGTCCACTGCGACGCCATTGCCGCCCGCGCCGATGAATGGATTCGTGAACGTGTCCTTGTCGAAGAACGCGGTGATGGTCGAGAGATTCTGATAAGCGAAATTGCGGCCGACCACCCCTTCGCCCGACACCGGGTCGTATGGTTTGCCGATGCCCGACAGCAGAAGCAGATGCACGTTGTGATACTGGAACGCCGCGACGATCACGAGATCGGCGGGCTGGAACACTTCATTGCCGGCCGGATCGACATACGTGACCCCTTTGGCGCGTTTTTTGGTGTCGTCGAGTTCGACGCGCAGCACGTGGCAGCGAGAGCGGAGTTCGAAGTTCGGCAGTGGCTTTAGCGCAGGCAGAATGTTGAGATTCGGCGACGCCTTCGAATACATGTAGCACGCGTAGCCGCTGCAGAATCCGCAGAAATTGCACGGGCCCATCTGCACGCCGTACGGATTCGTGTACGGGCCCGATGTATTTGCCGAAGGCAAACGGTAGGGGTGCAAGCCGAGTTCGCGCGCGGCCTTGCCGAACCGCTCGGCTGAATACGTGTTCATCTGCGCGGCAAGCGGGAAGTTATTGCTGCGCGGCGCTTCGAAAACGTTGCCGTCGCCCACCACCTTACCGTTGACCTTGTATGCCTGCCCCGAGGTGCCGAACACCTTCTCGGCGAAGTCGAAGTGCGGTTCGAGTTCTTCGTAGCTGACGCCGTAGTCCTGAATCGTCATGCCTTGCGGAATGAAGTTCTTGCCGTAGCGCTCTTCGTAGTGGCTCTTCAGGCGCAACTCTTCCGGTGTGATCCGGAAGTGCACGCCCGACCAGTGCAGGCCCGCGCCACCCACCCCTTCGCCCGGCAGGAACGCCGCAAGTTGCCGGTAGGGCAGCGCGGTCTCGCCGACGTTATGACGAATCGACACAGTGGTCTTCGAAAGATCGAGAAACAGCTTCTTGCGCACGCTGTAGGTGAGTTCGTCGATCGTGTTCGGATAGGCGCCGTCCGGATACGTGTCGCGATATTCGCCGCGTTCGAGCGCAACCACGTTCAGGCCCGCTTCGGTGAGTTCCTTCGCGAGAATCGCGCCGGTCCAGCCGAAGCCGACGATCACCGCGTCGACGTGCGGTTTGGTTTGGGTAGACATTAACTGCGCGTTCCTTCGATCGACACGGGGCCATACGGGTAAGCCGCGCCGTTCTGATTGACGAAATCCATGAAATCGGCGCGCGCGCCGGGAAAGCCGATCATCTTCCAGCCGCCCAGATCGCGATTGCCGCCGTGGATCGGATCGCAGAAATAGCCCTCACGCGTGTTTTGCAGCAACTGGCCGAAGAAGGTCGCGGCGGGCACGTCGGCGAGGTCGATCTTGCCTGCCTCCAATGCGCCGAGCACGGTGTCGCGGGTGGGGGCGTCGAGCGCGTCGAACGCATGCCCGTACGTCTTCGTGCAATACGCGTTGACTGCGGCAATGCCGAGCCGGTACAGGTCGCGCGGCACGAGCTTTAATTGATAGCCGAGTTCAGGTGCGCCTTGCACAAAGGGTCCCTGCATGTACCAGAGCGCGCCGTGCGCATACGGTGTATCCATTTGGCGATCGATGAATTCGGGCACGCCTGCTTCGACGGCGCCCGGACCTTCGGCGTCGGCGGGAATCAGCCGGTCGACGGCAGCGTGGACGAACGCCCATTCCTTCGCATCGAAAAAACGCGGCTTGTAATCGGCTGCCGATGCGCGTGGCGCTACCGCCGCGTTCGGCTGCGAGCCGGTCACGTCTGCGTTCGGCTGCCGGGCTTCACAGCCTGCAAGCGTGCCGGCCGGGACCAGCGCGATCGCCGTGCGCAGAAATCCGCGACGGGAGTTCAGTGGAGAGGAGGGCATGTTGATTCTTTCACCAGAGGAAGGCGCTTCGGGCCTTGGTCAGTCGTCGGAGATCCGGCGACATTGTAGATGGAACCGGTTCCAGCGTCTTTCTGTGATTTTACAATAGGCTATTTCTTAGCCCGAAGAAATCTACTTTTCCGGGTTCAAAAAGTTGGGTGGATGAGAAGTTTTGCGGTGAGCCACGGGGCGGCTAGCAAAGTAAGGCGGCGCACCCGCGGACGACATAAAAAGGCGGCGTACTTGGCGCAGTAGCGGCTTGCCGTTCTTCTTCCAGCGCTGACGTGCAGGCAGACCCGCTTGTTACCCGACGCACTGAAGTAGGTCCGCCATGCCTTTGGCGATTCTTCGAACACACGTCACAATCGAGACTCCATCAAGAAACGCCGCCATGGAAAACCTCCTCAGAAAACTCGACCTGACGTCGCTGCGCCTGTTCGTGGCCGTTTGCCAGGAGCGGAACATCGCGCGTGCGGCGGAGCGTGAGTTCATTGCGTCGTCGGCGGTCAGCCGAAGGATCGCGGAGATCGAGGCGGTGATCGGTCTGCCGGTGATCCAGCGCCAGTCGCGCGGCATTGCGGTGACGTCGGTCGGCGAGACCGTGCTGCACTACGCGCTCGCGATCATCGGCAACATCGAGCAGATGAGCGCAGCGTTGTCGCGGCTCTCGTCGGGCGCGAAGGGGCGCGTGCGGGTGGTGGCGAACCTGTCGTCGATCGTGCAGTTCTTGCCGGAAGACGTGGCGGCGTTCGGGCGCGCGTGTCCCGAGGTGTCGATCGAGCTCGAAGAGGAAAACAGTGCCGAAGTGTTGCGGATCATCGGCGAGCACGGTGCGGATTTCGGCATCTGCAACGCGGTGGCGGGCAGCGAGTCTTTTGAACAGGTGCCTTATCGGCAAGACCGGCTCGCGGTGCTGGTGCCGGGCAGCCATCGGCTTGCAAATGCCGCACGCGCGGCGTTCAGCGATCTGCTCGGCGACAGCTTCGTCGGCTTGCGCAGCGAAAGCGCGCTCACGCAGTTGCTCGTGCAGCAGGCGGGCAGTGCCGGCCGTCAACTCGACGTGAAGATTCGCGTGAGCAGTCTCGACGCGCTATGCCGGATGGTCCATGCGGGTCTCGGTATCGCAGTCGTGCCGGAGCAGGTCGGCCTGCTCTACATCAATACGCTCGACGTGCGTCTGCTTTCGCTAAGCGACGCGTGGGCGGTGCGACGCCTCATCATGATCTTTCAGTCACGCGAGCAATTGAGCGCCAGCGCGGCCGCGCTGGTCGCCTTTCTCGGCGGCAAGCCGTAGCGGGCAGCGTGGCGTCTGCCGCGCGACGCATCCGTGGGATCGGCAGGCGAGCGGTGGTCGCGCGAAAGCGCAGGTTGCATGCAGGATGCAGCGCCGCCAGGGAGCACTCGCGAAACGAGACGTCTGCGTTGCCGGACCGGCACTTCGGCATTGTTCCCGCGCGCTTTATAGTAGGCGCAAGGAGAACGCACAATGAGCGATACGATTCGACTGCACGGTCGCGTGCTGTATCTGTCCCAGAATCCCGCGGTGATGGACGCGCAACTTGCGGGCGACAACTTCACGCTGGCCACGGCGGGTCCGCTGCGCGATGACGTGTCGACGGACGAGATCACGCCAGTCACCGTCATGCTGACTTACGACGAGCGCCTCGGCCAGTTTCCGTATGTCGGCTTCAAGGCGGGCGAGCGCTTGCCGGTCGGCCGTCATGCGGTGAAAGACGGCGGCTTTCAGGTCACGGTGGCAGGCAGGCGGTACGGCAAGGGGTCGTCGCGCGAATCGAGTCCGCTTGCTGAACTGTCGGCGGGTATCCGGCTGATCGTCGCGGAGAGTTTCGAGCGCATCTATCAGCAGAACTGCGACAACATTGGCATTCTCACCACCACCAATTTTTCCGTGCTCGATCGGCTGATCGCCGGCGAGTCCGTGCCCATCGACGAGTTTCTCGAAGGCCGCGACGCGCTCACGCAGCAGATCATTCGCAGCGGCGGCCTGCTCGCGTACAGCAAATTCGCCGACTGGCCCGCGCCGCGCACGCGAACCACGAGCAGCGCTCAAGGCGCTGCGCCGCCAAAGACGCTCGTCGAAAAGATCATCGAACGGCATCTGCATCCGGGCATGGATAGCGCGCAACGCGGCGACGGCGTGTTCATTGCGGCCGACTGGCGCTTCAGTCACGACTACTTCACGGGCATGTGCGCTCATCTGATGCACCGGGCGTTCGGCAAGCCGGCGCCGCTGCATGCGCCGGATCACATCATTGCGTTTCAGGATCATCTGGTGCTCGCCGCGCAGAGCATCCCGCACGTGCGCGATGGTTTGCTGCCGGGTGTCGCCAACCTGATGGAAGGGCACACGTCGTTCGCGCGCGACTATCCCGTGCGCTCGCACGGAGCGCTCGACAACCTGCCGGGTTCGGAAGGCATCTGTCATGCGTTGATGGCCGAGCAATACGCGTTGCCGGGACAGGTGGCGTGCGGTACCGATTCGCACACGCCGCATTCCGGCGCGCTCGGCTGCCTGGCGTTCGGTGCGGGCGCAACGGAAATCGCCAATAGCTGGGTTACGGGTTACGTACGCTGCAAAGTGCCGGAAACACTGCGGATCGAAATCGACGGCACGTTGCGCGACGGCGTCACCGCCAAAGACGTCGTGTTGCACCTGCTGCATCTCGACGCGATCCGCTCGGGCGGCGCGATCGGACTCGTATTCGAATACGGCGGCGAAGCGGTGCGGGCAATGTCGATCGACGAGCGCGCCACGTTGACCAACATGGTGGCGGAACTGGGTGGCTTCACCGGCATCGTCGAACCGGACGAACGCACTGTGGCGTTTCTGAAGGAGCGGCGCGGCGTCGATTTCACGCTGCAAAGCTGGATGAAAAGCGATGTCGGCGCGACGTATCGCGACACGATCCGAATCGACGCAAGCGCCATCGAGCCAATGCTCGCGCGACCCGGCGACCCCGGCAATGGCATGCCCGCGCCGCGGCTGGAACAGGACGTGGCGATCGACATTGCGTACGGCGGATCGTGCACGGCCGGCAAGCGCGAAGACTTCGATTTCTATCATGAGGTGCTGCATTGGGGCGTCGAGCATGGTCTGCGCGTGCCGGACCGCACACGGCTCTTCCTGCAATTCGGCACGATGGCCGTGCGCGCCTATTGCGAGCAACAAGGCTATTTACCCGTGTTCGAACGCGCGGGCGTGACGCTCGTCATGCCCGGATGCGGGTCGTGCGCGAATTGCGGGCCAGGGCAGTCGGCTGATGCGAGCGACGTGACGATCAGCGCAATCAACCGCAATTTCCCGGGGCGTTCGGGTCCGGGCGATGTGTGGCTGGCAAGTCCCTATACGGTAGCGGCGAGCGCGCTAGCTGGAAAAATAACGACCTTCGAGCAATTAAAGCGCGCGCACGGCTAGAATGCTGGCCGGAGCGTATGGCCCGGCATCCCGACGCGTGTGACCTTCGACGTGCGACTTGCGGCGCGCGGCGGGAGCGAAGAGGCCGGCACGAGACTGGCTCGAGCGATCAAGCTGCATGGAGACACGACACATGGCATTTCCCGATCAAGGCGGCCGCGTTGCGCAACGCGGCGGCGCGGTGCATTCAGCGGCGGCAGAGACAGGCATTGGTGCACCGTCTGCAACCAGGGCCAACACAATATCGCTCGACGCCGGCAGCATTTCCGCGCGTCTGGACCGGCTGCCCGCGACACGCGCGGTGTGGAAACTGGTCGCGCTGTTAAGCCTGGGTTTCTTTTTCGAACTTTACGATCTGCTGTATTCGGGTTATGTCGCGCCCGGGCTCGTGAAGAGCGGACTGCTCACCGCAACGACGCATGGCCTCTTCGGCACGACCGGCATCGCCAGTTTTATCGCCGCACTGTTCGCCGGCTTGTTTATCGGCACGCTCGCATGCGGATTTCTCGCCGATAAGTTCGGGCGCCGCGCGGTCTTCACCTATTCGTTGCTGTGGTACGTGGCCGCCAACCTGATCATGGCCTTTCAGCAGTCGGCAACGGCCTTGAATTTCTGGCGCTTCGTTGCGGGAGTCGGCATCGGTGTCGAACTGGTCACGATCGGCACTTACATTTCCGAACTGGTGCCCAAGCAGATTCGCGGGCGCGCCTTTGCATGCGAACAGGCGGTGGGCTTTACCGCCGTACCCGTGGTCGCGTTTCTGTCCTATCTGCTGGTGCCGCGCACGCCGTTCGGAATCGACGGCTGGCGCTGGGTCGTCGTGATCGGTGCGCACGGGGCCGTGTTTGTCTGGTGGATCCGGCGCGCATTGCCGGAAAGTCCGCGCTGGCTTGCGCAGCAAGGGCGTCTCGATGAAGCCGACCAGGTGATGAGCGCGCTGGAGGCGAAGGTGCGCAGCGAATACGGCCGCGAGTTGCCGCCGCCCGCACCGCCAGTGCCGGTTGCGCCGCGGGGCAGCTTCCGCGATATGTGGGTGCCGCCCTATCGCAGCCGCACGCTGATGATGAGTATCTTCAACGTGTTTCAGACGGTCGGCTTCTATGGCTTTGCCAACTGGGTGCCCACGCTGTTGATCAAGCAGGGCATCACGATCACCACGAGTCTGATGTACTCGAGTGTGATCGCGCTCGCCGCGCCGCTTGGACCGGTGATCGGCCTTTTTATCGGCGACCGCTTCGAGCGCAAGACAGTCATCGTCGTGATGGCAGGTGTGAATATCGTGTGCGGCCTCTGGTTCAGCAAAGCATCGGGCGCAGTGTTGCTGGTGACATTGGGCGTGTGTCTGACGCTCGCAGGCAACATCATTTCGTACAGCTTTCATGCATACCAGGCAGAGCTTTTTCCGACCAGTATCCGTGCGCGTGCGGTGGGCTTTGTCTATTCATGGAGCCGTTTCTCGGCCATTTTCACGGCTTTCTTGATCGCGGAAGTCTTGAAGCAATTCGGCACGGTGGGCGTATTTATTTTTATTGCCGGCGCAATGCTCATTGTCATGGCGGCGATTGGATTGATGGGGCCGCGTACAAACGGACTTGAGCTGGAAAAGATTTCAAAGTAACAAATCTCGGATTGTCTTGCCGCTGTGCGCCACAGCAAGCACTGAATTGGCCGTCATGTCCAGCGTGTGTAAGTGTTTCGCTAAATGACATTAAGGGGGACGGAAACGGTTCGCTGCAGCGCACAAAGCCACCTTGGTCAGCGACGCGCGGCGGCACGCCGGTTGCTCAAATCCTTGTCAAGCAGGCGAAGACCGTCTGTGTCTATCTTTCAGTTCGATAAGGAGGGACAGGTCATGAGCAAGGCAACCAGCACATTAATCGCGGCCCTCGCCGCACTCGCACTCTCTGGCGGCGCCTACGCGCAATCGGCCGGAGGTTCGAGCGGAAGTGGCTCGCAGGGCAGCACGGCTGGCCCGGCTAATCAGGCAAACCAGGGGAACAGTGGCACGGCTGGCTACGGTAATCCAACCAACACCAACTCCGACAGCGGCATGAGCAACATGGCGCCGAATTCAGGCTTGCCTAGCAACACGACCGGTACGTCGACCACCAACAGTGCACCCAAGAGTAACAACACGCTGGCAAGGCCGAGTGTCGTGTCGCCGGCAGCGACGGGTCAGTAAGTCTCGTTCACTTGTCGCGTGATGGGCCGCTGCTCTGACGGGCAGCGGCCTTTTTGATTTTCAAAGCCTGCGGGCCACGCTGCACTGTGCACCACATTACGCTAGCATCGTCAGCGGCGATATGGTGAAAGTGGTCGGACCAGCGAGGCAATGCATGCAGAAAGACAATCCGGACAAGGCGTTAAAAGTCGCCGACGTAGTGGCTGAGCGCGTCGAGAGCCTGATTGTCGACGGCGTGCTGAAGCCGGGCCAGGCACTGCCGTCCGAGCGTCGTCTGATGGTCAAGCTGGGCGTGTCGCGATCGGCGTTGCGGGAAGGGCTGAAGGTGCTGCGCGCACGGGGGATCATCGACACCGAACATGGGCGTGGATCGTTCGTCGCCGCGCTGACCACGCAACCGGCGCTCACGCCGATGATGCATCTCCTCGGCTCTCAGCCAAGAACCCTGTACGACATTTTCGAAGTGCGTGAACTGCTCGAAGCCGAATCGGCGCGTCTCGCCGCGCTGCGCGGCACGCAGGCGGATTACGCACTGATTACTCGCCGCTACGAGCAGATGGTCGCAGCCGACCAGAGCGACATGGACACCTCGGAACGCGCGCGGCTCGACCACGCTTTCCATCTCGCCATCTGTGAAGCGTCGCATAACCCTGTGCTCGTGCACACACTCAGTTCGCTGACCGATCTGCTGCTGAGTTCGGTGTTCGCATCCGTCAACAATCTGTACCACCGCGAAACGGAAAAGCGTGTGATCGACAGGCAGCACGCCCGGCTTTACAAGGCCGTGACCGGCAGGCAACCGGAGCAGGCGAAGAAGGCGGCGAGCGTGCACATCGCGTCGGCTACGGCCTGTCTGCGGGAAATCGAGGCGGAGGAGCAGCGTCTGGTCCGTGCGACGCTGCGGCTGAACGGCTGGGACTGACGCACGCCAACCCGCTGACATGCGTGATCGTTGTGCGTCGGCGGCTGCGTCGCTGTTCAACGGCGCTAGCGCCGATGTCAGCGCGATCGCAATAACTGGTAGGACCACTGCGATCGTGCCTCGACAGCCTCCAGATGGCGAGCAACAATGCGAGCATGAAATCCGGCGGGACGATCACGCGGCGTGGGCGCTGCGTGATCGGAAACGAGCAGCGCTACAAAGGTGCTTATTTTCCGCCATGTCTGCGCAGGTCTGACTGCGACCGGAGACCACCATGTCCGATATTGCCCATTCCGCCACCCCACTCAAAGGCGCGCGCGAGACGTTGCTCGCGTCTCTCAGCAATATCGTCGGCCCGCGCAACGTATTGACGAGCGATGCGCAGACGCGGCGCTACCGCACGGGTTATCGCTTCGGCACAGGCCGCGTGCTTGCGGTGGTGCGGCCCGGCACGCTGGTCGAACAGTGGCACATCCTCGCCGCCTGTGTTGCCGCGCGCACGATCGTCATCACGCAGGCGTCGAACACCGGTTTGACCGGCGGTTCGACGCCGGATGGCAACGACTACGACCGCGACGTCGTCATTATCAGCACCACACGCATCCGGCGCGTGCATCTGATCGACGGCGGCCGCCAGGTGGTCTGCATCGGCGGGACGACGCTCGATCAACTCGAACGCACGCTCAAGCCGCTTGGACGCGAGCCACATTCGGTTATTGGTTCGTCATGCATTGGCGCATCGGTGCTGGGCGGAATCAGCAACAACTCGGGCGGCTCGCTCGTGCATCGCGGACCGGCTTACACGGAAATGGCACTGTTCGCCGCCGTCGACGCGTCGGGCACGCTGCGCCTCGTCAATCATCTGGGTATCGAACTCGGCGCCACACCGGAAGCAATCCTGTCGCGCGTGGAGGCCGGTACGTTCAGTGCGGCGGACGTGCGCGACGGCGCGGCGGCGTCGGATCGTGAATACGCCACGCATGTACGTGATATCGATGCCGCCACGCCCGCGCGCTTCAATGCCGATCCCCGGCGGCTCTTCGAAGCGTCGGGTTGTGCCGGCAAGGTAATGGTATTTGCCGTGCGTCTCGATACATTCGCGGCTGAGCAGGGCGCGAAGGTGTTCTATATCGGCACCAATGACACGAGTGTGCTGACCGATATTCGCCGCCACGCGCTGGCGCATTTCACGCACCTGCCCATTGCCGGCGAATACATGCACCGCGACGCATTCGACATTGCGAAGCAATACGGCAAGGACCTGTTCGTCATCATCGACAGGTTCGGCACGACTCGCCTGCCGGCGTTCTTCAACCTGAAAACACGAGCCGACGCGTGGTTCGAGCGCCTGCGTTTCTTGCCCAGACATCTGACGGATCGCGCGCTGCAATGGGTCAGCGAGCGTCTTCCGGAACATCTGCCTCAGCGACTGAACATCTGGCGTGACCAGTACGAACATCACCTGATGCTGAAAGTCCCGGCGGCCGGCATTGAAGAAGTGCGTGCATTTCTGGCCGGGCGATTTGCGCAGTCGGGCGGCGCATATTTCGAATGCACGGACGAAGAGGGCCGCAAGGCTTTTTTGCATCGCTTCGCCGCGGCGAGTGCCGCCGTGCGTTACCGGGCGGTCCATCACCGCGAGGTGGAAGACATCGTCGCGCTTGACATTGCGCTGCGGCGCAATGACCGCGACTGGTTCGAACGGTTGCCGGAAGAAATCGAGCGGCCGATCATGCGAAAGCTGTACTACGGACACTTCCTGTGTCACGTGTTTCACCAGGACTACATCGTCGCAAAGGGTAATGACTGCGTTGCGCTCGAACACGCGATGCTCGAACTGCTCGACGTGCGCGGCGCCGCGTATCCCGCCGAACACAACGTGGGCCATCTATACGAAGCGACGCCGCAGCACGCTGCGTTCTATCGGGAACTCGATCCGTGCAACTGTTTCAATCCCGGCATTGGCAAGACGTCGAAGTTTGCGAATTATCGGGACACCGCGGCTTCACGACCGGTACACGCAGATGCGACCGAGCCGGCAGCTGCGCGGTAATACGTAAGGGCAACCAGAAGGTTGTGTGCGCACATAACGTCACCGCCTCGCGTTTTAGTCCGGCTGGCCGTCATGAAAATGAGGCAATACTTCGCTCGCCAGCTCGTCGATCACCTCGCTGACAGGCCGTTGCGACGCCAGATTGAACGTCACGTGGTGTGTCCCGTCCGCGCGCATCGCGCCGAGAATGTCGATCAACGCGTGCCGGCCGGTGCGATAGCCCAACGTCACGGGCTGGGCCGGCTCGTGCGGATCGCTGCTGAGCTCGACGCGCATTGCCACGCCGAAAGCGCGAAACGCACCGGGCGCGGCACGCGCCACGGCCGCGCGCCACATGCTGTAGCGGGCCCGCTGAGCGTCGGGCTCGCGATGGTAGGTCATCCAGCCGAGCGAATGGCGCGCGATCCAGTCGACACTCTGGCCGCCTGAACCTACCGCAAGCATCGGCACGGCGCGCTCGCTTGCAGGCAGCAGACGGAATTCGGGCGCACCCTCGGGCGATTGATCGGGAATGACGCGCGACGGACTGCCCAACGCGGCGGCCACCGTCTCCCAGTGATTGCGATAGAGTTCGCGCCGTTCATCGGCGTTGCGGCCGAAAGCGGCATACTCCGGCGGACGATCGCCGGACCCGAGACCAAGAATGAACCGGCCGCCGCTTAGCGTATCGACGGAGCGCGCAGCCTTGGCAATATGCAGCGGATGCCGCAGCGTGAGCACGATTGCGCCGCTGATCAACGCGATGCGGCGGGTCCGGTCGGCGAGTGCGCCAAGCAGCACCCACGGGTCGAGATGTCCTACCGGGTCGGGATAATCGGGGCTGTTCAGCGGCACGTCGCGTACCCATAACGCGCGGAATGCGTGACGGTCGGCGCGTTCAGCGAGCAGGACCTGTTCGGTGAAATCGGCGACGGCCGTGTCGGCGCGCAGCAGCGGCAATGTCAGACCGATACTGAGCGCACCGTCCGTGAAAATGCGGTCTGCAGTGCTGGCATGCGCCGTTTCACCGTGCTGACGTACTGTTTCCAACTCGCGACTCCATGGTTCCGTCTGGACGTTTGTACACGCCGGCTCAATGCTAGCACCGTGTCAGAACAACTGCTTTTGCCCTGACACCAGCGTCGTGAAGTCGTCGCGCAGCAATGGCAGGATCGCATCCGCGATAGGCTGCAATTGACGCGTCAGATAGTGATCGTAGTCGATCGCGGAACGCAGTGTTTCGAGTGGCTCAGGGCCCGCGATCGTCATGACATAGCTGATCCAGCCGCCATTCTGATACTGCAGCGGCCGACCCTGCTGGCGGTTGAATTCGTCGGCGACGCGCGCGGCGCGCACATGCGGCGGCACGTTGCGCTCGTAATCGGTGAGTGGTCTGCGCAGCCGCTTGCGGTACACGAGTTGCTCGTCGCGCTTGCCGTCGATCGTGTCTCGCACATAGTCGCGCACATAGTCCTGATACGGTTGCCCCCGGAAAATGCGGCCATACAGTTCCTGCTGGAATTGCTGTGCAAGGGGTGTCCAGTCGGTGCGTACCGTTTCGAGCCCCTTGTAGACGATGTCTTCGCTGCCGTCCGGCAACATTGTCAGACCCGCGTAGCGTTTCTTGCTGCCTTCCTCCGCGCCGCGAATGGTGGGCATGAAAAAGCGCCGGTAGTGTCGCTCGAATTGCAGTTCGAGTGCGCTATCAAGGTTAAAGCGCGCGCGCAGACTCTCTTTCCACCATGCGTTGATATGGTCTACCAGCGCGCGGCCGATGCGGGCGGCGCCATCTTCGTCATGCGCGTGTTTCAGCCACACGAAAGTAGAATCCGTATCTCCGTAAATTACTTCATACCCTTGCGCCTCGATCAGTTCACGCGTGGTGTGCATGATTTCGTGGCCGCGCAGGGTGATCGACGACGCAAGGCGCGGATCGAAAAAGCGGCAGCCGGTGGAACCGAGCACGCCGTAGAACGCGTTCATGATGATTTTCAGCGCCTGCGAGAGCGGCTTGTTGTGCTCACGCTTGGCCGTTTCGCGCCCTTGCCAGACCTGCCCCACGATCGAGGGCAGGCAATGTCGGCTGCGCGAGAAGCGCGCGCCGAGAAAGCCGGGCACGGACTCGTCGTCGCCGGGATGCAGCATGCCTTCCACGAGGCCGACCGGGTCGATCAGAAACGTGCGGATGATCGACGGGTACAGGCTCTTGTAGTCGAGCACCAGCACGGAGTCGTACAGACCGGGGCGTGAATCCATGACGAAGCCGCCCGGACTGGCCGCGCCGGCGACGTCGCCGAGATTGGGTGCAATGTAGCCCTGCCGATGCATACGCGGCATATACAGATGCGTAAAAGCCGCCACTGATCCGCCGCTTCGATCCACGGACAGCCCTGTCACCGTGGCGCGTTCGAGCAAGAACGGCAGCAATTCGGTTCTGGCGAAAATGCGCGTGACCAGTTCGCAATCCTTGAGGTTATAGGTGGCGAGCGCCGGCTTGTCTTCGTCGAAACGGCGCTGGATTTCATCCATGCGCTGATAGGGGTTGTCGATCGCCTTGCCTTCGCCCAGTACGGAACGCGAGACGTATTCGAGACTGAATGACGGAAAACTCCACGTGGCCGAACGAAGCGCCTCGATGCCGTCGATGATCAGACGTCCTGCGATGCCCGCGAAATAATGATTCTGCTTCAGACCGTGTTCGCGCCATTCCATCAGTGCGCCACCGCGCCCGAGCCGCAACGGAACGCGATATTGTTCAGCGTGCTGATGCAACACGCGCAAATCGAACTGCACCACATTCCAGCCGATAATCGCATCAGGATCGTACCGCTCGATCCACGCAATCAGCTTTTCGAGCAATTGGGCGCGGGTTTCGCAGTATTCGAGGTCGAAGTCGAGACCTCGGGCGTCGCCATTCGGCGGCCCGAGCATATACACCTGCCGCTGTCCGCACCCTTCGAGCGCGATCGAATAGAGTTCGGCATGCGCGCTCGTTTCGATATCGAGCGACACGAGCTTTAATGCTGGCCGGTAATCCGCCGCGGGTTTCAATTCGGCGTCAAGAAGGGGGCCGTGTGTTTGCTCGTCGCCAGTGAAGAGCACGGGCGCGGTAATGAAACGCTCCATCATGTAGCGTTCCGGCGGCAGAACATCGGCTTCGTAAATGTCGACGCCGCCTTGCTTCAGACGCTTTTCAAAGCCAGTAAGCTGGCGATACTGCTTGCAGTAAAGACCCATCACCGGACGATGCCGGAAGTCGCACAGTTCAAGCGGGCGCAAATCGAGCGGTGCTTCGCGGCGCAGAATTGTTTCCGCGCGTTCGCGGTGTTCAACGGGAATGAACGCCACCGAAGGCTGCGGCCGCAGACGAACGTGACGCGGCCCATGACGGGTCGCCAGCCAGAAATCCACTTCCGTACCCGCGGGCGTATCGCGCCAATGTCGGGTCAAGATAAAACCCTGTTCGAGCTCAGCCAAACTTCCACCTCTAAACGCAGCGTGATCGCTAACCGCGATTTTAACGCCGACGACCCGGCATGCGGATGCAACTGCGCCGCGCAATCTGTATGATCGTGCTGCAGCAATTATCCGGCGCAAGCCAACGCGCCGTGCAGTTTTCTAATAGCGGTCTTCCAATTCTTCTAATAGCGGAGTGAAAGATATGACTTTGGGCAAACTTCTTGTGGCAGTCGCGGTGGCGGCAGCGAGTGTGGGCGCGCATGCGCAAGTCGCGGGGACGCAGCCGCTAAGCGTTACGGTCGAGCAGTCCAATGCGCTGCTGAGCGGCTGGAGCGTCAAGAAGAGCATCCTCGGCAAAGCCGTCTATAACGACAAGAACGAAAAAATCGGTGCCATTCGCGACCTCGTGGTAGCGCCGGACGGTTCGCTTTCGGCGGCCATCGTTTCGGCCGGCGGATTTCTCGGTGTTGCGTCACACGACGTAGCCGTGCCGATCGCTGCACTGGATGTACGCTCGGGCAATTTCTATCTGGCGGGCGCAACGAAAGATGCGCTGAAGGCCACGCCGGAGTTTCAGTACAACAAGGTTCAATCGCCGCCGAAGCCTAAAAAGCTGACTGCGCAGTAAGGTGCATTGAAGCCGGCGGATTGAAAGACGCCGGCTTTATTTCAGGTCGTGTGCCGCGGCTCGATGCGGTGCAACGCGGTGGCAACGCTGGCGCACATCAAGCTTCGAGCGCGAGTGTGGCAAACGTGCCGAGCCAGTGCTCGCCCATGTAATCGCCGGCCACGTGAGGGAGAGCGCTATGCAAGTGACGCTCCGCCGCATCGAATAGCGCCGCACGGCGGCAGTCGCCTGCCGGCAGCGCGCGCGCCAGCGACCGCTGGCACCATGCGCGGCTCAGATTCAATCCGTCGAGATGAGCAATCTTGCCGTCCGTGCGATCCGTCACGGTAACGGGTTCAAAGAGCGTGGCAGGTTTCTTCGCGCCGAGTTCAGGCAGAAAGCGGCCGAACCAGTCGACGAATTGCGCGGGCGGCAACACGCGGCGCATCAGTTCCGCCTCCATCAGCGAAGGTGACAGGAACTCGTCGCCGGCCGGCTCCCATGCCTGGCATCCTACGTCGTTCAGAAACCAGCGTTCGGCGGTGTTGACCACCAATGCTTCGAGCGATTCACGCGACTTCTGGCGCGCGAAATCCAGTGTCAACGCCAGCGCAAATGCCATATTGAAGTGCGTGCCGACCCGCAGCGGATACGTCGCCTTCGGCAAAAAATCCTCGAAGCGTTCAACAAACACATCGGTAAGCGGCGCGAAAGTCTTGGACCAGCGCGCCGCATCGGACAGCTTCAGCGCATCGAGCTGCGCACTGAGCGCGAGCAGCCATGCCCATCCGTAAGGCCGCTCGAAGCCGCGGTTATGCGGCAGATCCAGATAGGCGACTTCACCGGCCACGTTGGCCTCGGTGAAATGCTCGTCCACGACGGCGACAATGCGCGGCGCCTCGGGCAAATCCGGAAAGCGCTCGAGTAGATGCAGAATCAACCAGTAACCGTGCACGCAGGAATGCCAGTCATAGCTGCCGTAAAAAATCGGATGCAGCGCGCGCGGACCTTGCACGTCCTGCGGGCCGGCAAGCGAGTGGGTCAGCTTGTTCGGATACTCGCGCGTGAGGTGGGCCAGCGCCAGGTTCGCGAATCTGGACGCGAATTCGGGGGTGAGTTGCGTATTCATAGGCGGCTCCTCTTCATGCCAGGCGACAGTCAGGTGTGACAGTATGATGTCGATGGTACGCAATAGTACAGCCGTCTGCCGGGTTGCAGCAGGAGTAGCCGCCGCCACAGGTATTAGAACAGTTCTAGAAGCCGGTGATACATCATGCCTAATTCGAGCGCTGGCCGGCGCAATGCCGGTCCGCCCGGAAAACGCGCATGACGAAGTTGGGCGAACAGGTCGAAGGCCGCCGTTTGTCCCGCGATCGCTTTGGCGACCACGCGCCCCGCGATACCCGTCAGCGCCACGCCGTGCCCTGAAAAGCCTTGCACGTAGAAGTAGTTCGGGTCGATCAACCCGAAATCGGGCGCGCGATTGCGCGTTACGTCGACAAAACCGCCCCATGCATAATCGATTTTCACATCCGCGAGTTGAGGAAAAACACCCACCATTCGCTCGCGAATGGCCTGTGCGAGTTGTGCGGGCGACGCGCCGGTAGAACTCGCGCGCCCGCCGAACAGCAACCGGTGATCGGCCGACAGACGGAAGTAGTCGAGAAAGAAATTGTTATCGCAGATTGCCTCGCGACGTGTAATCAATGCATTGGCGCGCGCGGCGCCAAGCGGTTGCGTGGCGACGATGTACGACGCGATCGGCGCAATGCGTGCAGCGACCGGCGCGGGCAGTACGTTGCCGATAGTGGCGTTGCCGCACACAACGACAAAACGGCAGCGCACCTCACCGTCCGGCGTTTGAACGACGGGGCGGCCGCCGCGCACGACCTCGATTACCGGCGAATTCGCGAAGAGTTGCACACCCTCGCGGCGCGCCGCGTCGGCGAGACCGAGACAGTATTTGAGCGGGTGCAGGTGCCCGGAAAAAGGATCGTAGACGCCGGCGAGATAACGCCCGGACGCCACGCGGGAGCGAATTGCATCGGTGTCGAGCCATGAAAGCCTGTCATACCCCCAGCGTTGCGATGCCGATTCCATCCACGCCCGCAGATCCGGCACACGTTTGGGACGGGTGGCGACGGTCAGATAGCCTGGCGTGAAATCGCATTGAATTCGATAGCGTTCGATGCGTTCCCGCACGAGCGCCACGCCTTCTATCGACATCGCCCACGCGGCGCGCGCTCCCTCCAGCCCGAGTTGCCGTTCGATGATCTCGTCTTTTGCGAAACCGACGAGCGTCTGCCCGCCATTGCGTCCGGATGCGCCCCAGCCTGGACGGTGAGCGTCGAGCACGACCACCGAGAGCCCGCGAGCACGGCATTCCAGCGCCACCGACAAGCCGGCGAATCCCGCGCCGATCACGCAAACATCTGCGTCGATCGCGGTATCGAGCGCCGGGTCGTCCGCAAGCGGACGCGTGACACTCGCTTCGTAGTAGGAGTTGGCGATCAGCGCGTTGGCGCGCTGGTCGAGTGTGTTGAAAGCGAAAGTCGGGGCATTCATCAAAGCAGGTCCTTCATCCGATACCAGGCCATGGCGAGTACGAGGGCGGGCGTGCGCAACGCTGCGCCGCCAGGAAAATCACGGTGACGGATCTTGCCGAACAGATCGAAGCGCGATGCCTGACCATGAATTGCCTCGGCGATCAGCTTGCCGGCAAGTCCCGTAGTGTTCACGCCGTGTCCAGAGAAGCCTTGCGCAAAATATACCGTAGGGGACAGCCGGCCGAAATGCGGCGCGCGATTCATCGTGATGTCCACGAAGCCGCCCCACGCATAGTCGATTTTGACATCGTGGAGTTGCGGGAATGTTTTGAGCATATCGCGGCGCATCGCTTCACCCAGATTGCGCGGCGCGAAGGTCGAATAGCTGACCTTGCCGCCCCACAGCAAACGATTGTCGGGCGAGGGCCGGAAATAATCGAGCACGAAACGACTATCGCACACGGCAGCTTTCGCCGGCATCAGTGCTTCGGCGCGATCCGCGTCGAGCGGTTCAGTCGCGATGACGTAGGTGCCCACGGGCATGATCTTGCTCGCGATATCCGGTGCGAGGCGACCGAGATACGTGTTGCACGCGAGCACGACGAAGCCTGCTTTTACCTGGCCGCGCGCAGTTTGCGCGACATGCCGGCCGCTTTCTTCTCGCAGTGCGGTCACGCAACTATCTTCGAAAATCCGCACGCCCGCTTCTCGTGCGGCGCGGGCAAGGCCAAGCGTGTAATTCAGCGGATGCAGGTGGCCGCTGTCCGCGTCGAACAGGCCGCCCAGGTAGCGCTGGGACTGAACGTAGTTGCCGACGCCGTCCGCGTCGATAAAGCTGAAACGGTCATAGCCAAAGCGATGCTGCGCTTCGTCACGCCATTTTTGCAGCGCGCTCACATCGCGCGGTTTATTGGCGGCGGTCAGATAGCCGATCGTCAGATCGCATTCGATACGGTGCTTCGCAACGCGCTCCCTGACAATGTCCAGTGTTTCGATGCCCATGTCCCAGATGCGCTTCACGTCGTCGGCCGACATGTACTTTGAAAACGTGTCGATGTCGCATGCGAAACCGCCGATCAACTGGCCGCCGTTGCGACCGCTTGCCGCCCATCCCACTTTCGACGCCTCCAGTACGGCCACTGAGTAGCCGCGTTCCGCGAGGTTGAGCGCGGCGGAGATGCCGGTGAGGCCGGCGCCGATCACGCAGACGTCGACATCGAGCGTAGTGTCGAGCGGCGCATGCCGGGTAGTGTCATTCGCGGTGGCCGCGTAATACGACGCGACGTGAGGCTGGTTCGAGAATCGGAGCATAGGCAGGTGGGCGCAAAGTGCCTTTGGCGTGGCCTCTTTCTTCAGCATGAGGCCACGCGTGCGGCGGTGCGGATTAGAACGAGTAAATGAACTGCGTTGCGAGCAGGTCGTTGGACTTGCCATACGAACCGTCGTTTTTCAGGAACACCTGTTTGTTGGCCCAGTCGTGGCGGTATTCCACCTTGACCGTGATCTGCTGGGTCGGATAGAACAGCAGGTCGAGCGAAACATCCTGACGGGTTGCGCCCTTGCATTCGAAGCCAAGACCGCCGTTGGCCTTCGAATTGGCGAGACAGTCCGCGCCAATGCCGAAACCGTTGGAGGTGTCCATGCCGTTTCCATTCAGCGCAATGCCGCCACCGCCGCCGCCGTTCTTGCTGTCGACGAGCAGGTCATAGCGCAGCGTCGCGCCCATGCGGCCCACCACCGGCATGTTGAACTTGCGGTGCGCCAGCAGCGAGAGGCCGTACCACTGCGCCTGGCCGCCGTTGTACGCCGCGTTCTGCTGCTGGCCGTAGTCGACTTCCGCGTTGTACTGCACGTCGGCGAGCATGTAGGTCAAATCGGCTTCGCCGAAGAAGAACGTGCCGCCCGCGCTCGGCGACTGGCCGCCCACGCCGTAAGAAACGGCGCCTGTGTTTGCGTCGACCGCGCTCGCAAGCGTCTGGCGGCCGATATTGAACGACCCGCCGATATCCAGCGCGCTCGACCATGTGTAATCGGTCCGTGCCGTGAAGGTCGGAATCTTGTTGCTTGTCGTGATCGGATCGCCCAGCGCATTGGTGCCAATCTGCGTCGTCGCGCCATACGTGCGGTACTGTTCATTGCCAAGGAAGAACTTCCACGCCCAGTTGCCGGCCGTGTAATTGGCGCCGATCCCGACGTAGCTGCCCGGATCCGAGAAGTCGTACAGCAGGTTATGCGTGAGTGTCAGCATCTGGTTAGATTGCTGCACTTCGTAGCCGCCGAAGCTCGGAATCAAGCCGGTCACGAGCGTGGTAGTCGCCGAAATCGGCACGTTGACCACGGCGGTGTTCAGAATGTTGTTGCCGATCTCGCCATGCGAGTTCTGCAGCAGCGTAATGCCGTTGCCGCGATTCGGCATCAGCGTGATTTCGGCGGAAGGCGCCATCGGGCCGACACCGAACGTCTTCTTGATGTCGAGATACAGATCGCCGAACGTGCTATTGAAGTAGTTGTACGCACTTTCGTGGTTCGCGAACAGGAACGACGAGCTGCTTTGCGCACGGTTGTAGATGTAGGTCGGATCGATATAGCCGGTCACGGAAAGCCCGGCAATCGGTCCCGTCTGCGCGGCGTCTTCGAGTGAATCGACCTTGAGCTGCTGATTGGCGATCTGCTGCTTCATCGCGGTGACGTCGTCATTGGTCAGCGTGGCTTGCGCCTTGCCGTAATCCGGCGAGGGAATGTCCACCGGCGCGGCGGCCACGGCCGGAGCAGGTGCCGCTGTCGCGGTGGCGGCAGTGGCTGCCGCCTTGGGCTTCGTCGCCACTTCGGCCCGTAACTGCTTCACCTCCTTTTGCAGCGCGTTCAACTGGGCCTGGAGCGCCCTGATCTGGTCACTGGTGGCATCTGCCAGCGCAAGGCCAGGCAAACTCCCCGCCACCAACAGACAGATGAGCTTCTTCTTCATTCATATTCTCCTTATTAGTCGTGTTGCAAAGATGTCTTATGCGCGCGCCGTATCGAGCGGTTTCCGAAGGGCGGCTGGTTGTGGTGAGGAAGGCGAAGGGTCGGCGGCGTCGGCCAGCGCGAAGGCGATCTGCATGTCGCGGTTGCGCTTGCGCTCGCGCAATTGCATCCAGCGGTTCACGGCGATTACCCCGATCGTCACCGTGGTGATGAAGATCGTTGCAAGCGCATTCATCTCCGGATTCAGTCCGAGACGCACGCGTGAAAACACGACGAGCGGCAACGTGGTCGAGCCCGGACCGGAGAGGAACGCGGAGAGCACCAGATCGTCGAACGAGAGCGTGAAGGAGAGCAGCCAGCCCGACATCAATGCCTGGGAGATCAGCGGCAATGTGATCAGAAAGAACACCTTGAAGGGCGTCGCGCCGAGATCGAGTGCGGCTTCTTCCAGCGATTTGTTCAACTCTTTCACGCGTGACTGCACGATGATCGCGACGTAGGACACGCATAGCATCACGTGGCCGATCCAGATCGTGAAGAGGCCGCGGCCCTTCGGCCAGCCGAGCATCTGTTCGAGTGCGACGAACAGCAGGAGGAGCGATATACCCTGAATGACCTCAGGAATCACGAGCGGCGCGTTGATCATGCCGGCAAAGAGCGTAAAGCCGCGAAAGCGCCCAAAACGGGCGAGCACGAAACCCGCCCATGTGCCGATCACGACGGAAGCGCACGCGGTGAGCAGGCCAATCTTCAGCGAGAGCCAGGCCGCACTGAGCAGTTCATCGTCGTGCAGCAGCGCGCCGTACCACTTGAGCGAGAAGCCGGACCAGACCGTGACGAGCTTCGATTCGTTAAAGGAGTACACGATCAGACTGATGATCGGGATATACAGGAACAGAAACCCGAATGTCAGCACGCTATTGGAAAGCGCTTTATTGGGCTTGATCATTTTGCGTCCCCCAGTTCCTTGACCTGGTAGTACTGAAACACGGCCATTGGCACGAGCAGCAGCAGAACCATGGCGACGGTCACCGCCGATGCCATCGGCCAATCCATGTCGTTGAAGAACTCATCCCACATCACGCGCCCGATCATCAGTGTGTCGGCGCCGCCGAGCAGTTCGGGAATCACGTATTCGCCCACGGCCGGAATGAACACCAGCAGGCTGCCGGCAATGATTCCGTTCTTCGATAGCGGCAGCGTGATACGTGTGAACGCGGTCCACGGTTTGCAGCCGAGGTCATAAGCCGCTTCGAGCAGCGTCAGGTCCATCTTCACGAGATGCGCATAGAGTGGCATCACCATGAAGGGCAGGTAGGAATAGACCATGCCGATATACACGCCGATGTCGGTGTGATAAAGCCGCAGCGGCGAATGAATCACGCCGATCGACATGAGCGTGTGATTGAGCAGGCCGTCGTCTTTCAGAATGCCGATCCACGCATAAACGCGAATCAGGAATGACGTCCAGAACGGCAGCATCACGCCCATCATCAGCAAATTGCGTCTGGCAGGCTCGGAACGGGCGATGTAGTACGCAATCGGATAGCCGATCAGCAGGCAGAAGAAAGTCGAAACGGCCGCCATTTTTAGCGAGCTGATATAAGTCGCGATGTACAGGTCGTCCTGCAACAGGAACGCATAGTGGCTTAGCTGCATCGCGAAATGCACCATGCCGTCCTTGATCGTCACGAGATCCGTGTAGGGCGGAATGCCCAGGCGCAGATCGGCGAAACTGATTTTCAGCACGAGCACGAACGGCAGCGCGAAGAACAGTGTCAGCCACAGAAACGGCACGCCAATCACAGTCGTGCGGCCCGAAGGCAGCAGCATCAGTAAGCGCCTTTTGAGTGACGCAGCCATGCCGTTGCTGGATGGCGCGCCGAGCGCCGCGGAGGAGGGGATGGGATGTCTCATTGCGTCAGCACCACGCCGCTAGCCGGCGACCAGTAGACGAACACGTCGTCGTTATACGAGGGCGCACCTTCGCTCATCAGGTGCGAACTGGACAGATTCGACACGACGGTTTTGCCGCTCGGCAGACGCACGTGATACAGCGAATAGCTGCCCATGTACGCGACATCCGAGACGACGCCACGCGCCCAGTTATGCGGGGTTGTCGGTTTGACCAGGGACACCTTCACGCGCTCGGGCCGCACCGAGATACCCACCGGCATGCCGAGCGGACCGGTCACGCCGTGGCTCACGTAGATGCGCGATTCCAGGTCCTCGCTTTCGACGAAGATATGGTCCGGCTCGTCCGCCACCACGGTGCCCTCGAACAGGTTGGTCGAGCCGATGAATTCGGCGGAAAAGCGGCTATTCGGAAATTCGTAGACCTGGGTCGGCGAACCAATCTGGACGATACGGCCTTCGCTCATCACCGCGAGGCGTCCCGCCATCGTCATGGCTTCTTCCTGATCGTGCGTGACCATCACGCAGGTCACGTCGACCTTTTCGATGATGTTCACGAGTTCGAGCTGGGTCTTCTGGCGAATCTTCTTGTCGAGCGCCGACATGGGTTCGTCGAGCAGCAACAGCTTGGGGCGCTTGACAAGCGAACGGGCGAGCGCCACACGCTGCTGCTGGCCGCCCGACAGTTGATGCGGCTTGCGCTGTGCGTACCTGCTCATCTGCACGAGCGCGAGCGCGTCGGCGACGCGTTCCTTGATCTCGTTCTTCGGCGTGCCTTCCTGCTTGAGACCGAAGGCAATATTCGCTTCCACGCTCATATGCGGGAACAGCGCATATGACTGAAACATCATGTTGACCGGCCGTTTATACGGCGGCATTGCGGCGAGGTCTTCGCCGTCCACCAGAATGCGGCCGGACGTCACCGTTTCGAGTCCGGCCAGCATACGCAGGAGCGTGGATTTGCCGCAGCCCGAGCTGCCCAGCAAAGCGAATAGCTCGTTCTTTGCAATGTTCAGATTGACGTTATCCACGGCGGTGCTGTCGCCGAATTTCTTCACGACATTTTCGATGCGGACGAATTCCTCCGGTTTCGATTTTGTCGCTACTGCGGGGCGGCCCGTCTGGGCGGCGCCGGCTGCGCTTGTTGAGGTCGTCGAGTTCATGTTCTGGCCATTCCTTGCGAATCGCGGGCGCGAGTGTCTCCCTGCGAGGCGCATGAGGCGACTCGCAACGTGCGCTGCGATCGAAAAAAACATGGGACTGCGCGCCGGTTGGGACACGAACAAGCGCGCAGGCTGACTGCGGTTAAAAACTGTTCGTGCGTTGAGGGATCGAGCGATCCCTCAACGCGGGATCAATACGACATGGCGTCGAATAATTAATGGCCGGTTTTGAGCTGGGCCCACAAACGGTTTTCAAGGCGGAGAATATCCGTGGGGACAGGTTTCATTAACGTCATTTTGCTCAGCACATCGTCGCCGGGATAAACCGTTTTGTCGTTCGCAACCGCGGGCGTGACGAACTGGCGTGCGGCTTTATTGGCCGTCGGGTAGAACACCTCATTGGTGATCGCAGCATTGACCTTCGGGTCCGAAATGTAATTGATCCATTTCAGCGCGGCTTCCGGGTGCGGTGCGTCTTTCGGAATCACCATCACGTCGAACCACAGCAGGCCGCCTTCCTTCACGTTGGAGAACTTGATCTGGTACGAGCGTTTGGCTTCTTCGGTGCGGCGGCTCGCAATGCCGACGTCGCCGGACCAGCCAAGCGCGATGCACACGTCGTTGTTGGCGAGGTCGTTGATATAGCCCGAGGAATTGAATTGGGTGATATAGGGGCGAATTTTTTTCAGCACTTCGAATGCGGCCTGGTAGTCGGCGGGATTCGTGCTGTTCGGATCTCTGTGCATGTACTGCAATGTGGCGGCGAAGACATCGACCGCCTGATCCAGGATCGACACGCCACAGCTTTTCAGCTTCGAAAGGTTGGCGGGATCGAACACCAGCGCCCAGCTGTCCACCGGGGCGTTGGCGCCGAGCGCTTTCTGCACGGCCTGCACGTTGTAGCCGATACCGTCGGTGCCGTATGCCCAGGGCACGCCGTACTGGTTGCCCGGATCGGCGTCGGCAATCATCTTCATCAGCACGGGGTCGAGATTCGCGAGATTCGGCAGCTTCGATTTGTCCAGCTTCTGATACACGCCGGCCTGAATCTGCTTGGCCATATAGTTCGATGTCGGCACCACGATGTCGTAGCCGGAGCTGCCGGCGAGCAGTTTGGCTTGCAGCGTGTCGTCGCTATCGTAGTTGTCGTATTTGACGTGAATGCCATCCTGCTTTTCGAAGTTTGGAATCGTGTCCTTCGCAATGTAGTCCGACCAGTTGTACACGTTCAGTTCCGTGTCGGCCGCAAGGGCCGGCGTGACCGACAGCGCCGTAAAACCGGTGAAGGCGAGAAACGCGGCACCCGCGACCGCATGACGAAAATGACTAACGCTCATGGTTTTTCCCTTGATAAGAAGAACCGGCATGAGCGTTGTTCAGGAGTGCGCTCATACCGGAACGGACTGCCGTTACGAAATACCGAGTTGCTGTGCCGTGGCGTCGATGGCCTTTTTGGCCTTTGAAACGATCTCGTCGATCTCTTGCCTGTTGATCACGAGCGGCGGCGACAGGAGCATCCGGTCACCGGTGGCGCGCATGATCAGATTGCCGTTGAAGCAGAAGTCGCGGCAGATCGTGCCGACCTCGCCGCCATTGGCGAAACGCTTGCGCGCCTTCGGGCTCTCGGCAAGTTGCAAACCGGCCACGAGACCTGCGCCGGAAATCTCACCGATGATCGGGTGATTCGCGAAGGTGTCGCGCAGCTTCGTCTGGAAGTACGGACCCGTATCGGTCTTGACGCGCTCGACGATTTTTTCGTCGCGCAGCAGCGTCAGGTTCGCCACGGCCACCGCGGCCGCTACCGGATGCCCGGAGTACGTGAGGCCGTGATTGAAGTCGCCGTTTTCGATGATCGCTTTAGCCACGCGGTCGTGCAGACCGACCGCGCCCATCGGCACATATCCGCTCGTCAGCCCTTTCGCGAGTGTGATCAGGTCGGGCTCGAAGCCGAAGTGTTGATGCGCGAACCATTCGCCGGTTCGCCCGAAACCGCCGATCACTTCATCCGCGACGAGCAGAATGTCGTATTTGCGGCAGATGCGCTGGATTTCGGGCCAATAAGTGGAGGCGGGGAAAATGACACCGCCGGCTCCCTGGAAAGGCTCACCAATAAAGGCGGCCACGTAGTCCGCGCCGATCTCCAGTATCTTCGCTTCGAGTTGCTGCGCACGCGCCAGTGCGAATTCTTCCGGCGTCAGGTTGCCCTCGGCTTCGCCGAAGAAATACGGCTGGTCGATATGTACGATGTGCTCGACCTTGGAAGGCATCTGCTCATGCATGTAACCCATGCCACCGAGTGTGCCGCCCGCGATCGTCGAACCGTGATAACCGTTCTTGCGCGAAATGACGTACTTTTTCGCGTGTTTTCGCTGCGTCGCCCAATATTGGTGGACGATGCGCAGTACGGTGTCGTTGCCTTCCGATCCGCTGTTGCAGTAAAAGAAATGGTTGAACGGTTCCGGCGCCAGTTCGGCCAGCAGCGCGGACAATTCAATGACCGGCGGGTGAGTGGTCTTGAAGAAGGTATTGTAGTAGGGCAGTTCCTGCATCTGCTGGTAGGCGGCGTCGGCCAGTTCCTTCCGTCCATAGCCGACGTTGACGCACCACAGCCCTGCCATGCCGTCGATAACCTTGTTGCCTTCGGAGTCCCACAGGTACACGCCCTGCGCTTTCACGATCACGCGGCTGCCGGCGCGATTGAGCGAGCCCATATCCGAAAAAGGGTGGATATGATGCGCGGCGTCGAGCGCGCGGTATTCGGCAGTACTGCGCTGCTGGTGTGCCGATGCGGCGCGCACCTGAGCGGCCGGCTGCACATAAGCAACTTCTTCTGTTCTATAACTCATATTGCCTCCAATGTTCTGTGCGTTCGCGTTACACGTGCAGCAGCAAATGCCGGCGTTCCCATGAACTGATCACGCGGAAAAATGCTTCGTATTCGGTTTCCTTGAGCGCGAGATAAGCCTTCACGAATTTCTCGCCGAGTACTTCCGCGATCGGCTCGCATGCGCCCATGAGCGTCAGGCCGTCTTCCAGGTTGCGCGGCAGCTGGTAAGGCAGTTCATAACCGTCGCTGAGCAGCGGCTCGGTGGCTTCGAGGTTTTGCGTCATGCCGAGATAGCCGGCGGCGAGTGTCGCGGCAATTGCCAGATACGGGTTGCAATCCACACCGGGAATGCGGTTCTCGATACGGCGCGCGGCCGGCCCCGAGTGTGGAATACGAAAGCCCACGGTGCGATTGTCGTAACCCCACGCGACGTTGATCGGCGCGGCCATGAAACGGGAGAGTCTGCGATACGAATTGATATACGGTGCGAAGATCGGCATGAGGGCCGGCGTGTACTTCTGCAGTCCGGCGATATAGCCGGTAAACAGCGACGTAGGTTTGCCGTCGGTGCCCGTGAACAGGTTGTGTCCGCTTTCCTCGTCGACCAGGCTTTGGTGCATATGCATGGCCGATCCGGGTTCGCCTTCCATCGGCTTTGCCATGAAGGTGGCGTACATCTTGTGACGCAGCGCGGCCTCACGCACCGTGCGCTTGAAGAGGAATACGCTGTCCGCGAGTTTCAGCGGATCACCGTGCATGAAGTTGATTTCCATCTGCGCGGCGCCCACTTCATGAATCAGCGTGTCGACTTCCAGTTCCTGCACCTCGCAGTATTCGTAGATGTCTTCGAAGAGTGGATCGAACTCGTTGACCGCTTCGATCGAATAGGCCTGGCGGCCCGTTTCCGGACGCCCTGTCCGGCCAATAGGCGGCTGCAGCGGCAGATCCGGGTCTTTGTTCATATCGACCAGATAGAACTCGAGTTCGGGCGCGATGACTGGCTTCCAGCCCTTGGCTTTATAAAGCTCGAGCACGCGGCGCAGAACACGGCGCGGCGAAATCGCGACGGGTGTGCCGTCGAAATGCACGCAGTCGTGAATCACCTGTGCGGTGGGGTCGACGGCCCACGGAATCATACGGATCGTGCTGGCGTCCGGAACGCACACCATGTCCGGATCGGTCACGCCGGTGAGCGTGCCGTCTTCCGGATAGTCCCCCGTGACAGTCTGGATCATTACCGCTTGCGGCAAACGCATGGACTCGCCGGATTCAAACTTGCTGCGCGGAATGATCTTGCCGCGTGCGATCCCGGCCATGTCGGGAATGATCGCCTCGATTTCGGTGACGCGGTTCTTTTTCAGAAAATCGTCGATGTCATGCATGGTTGTTCTCTCTGTTTTGGTACGCGAGCGGCTCAGGCATGCGTGGCGGCGGCGGATGCCGTGCCATAGCCGGCCCTGGTGCGCATTCGTTCGCGGCAGGCGTCGCCGAACGCGCGGAAGATCGCGGCGGAGAGCGCGTCGTTCGCGTGCTTCCACTCGGGGTGCCACTGCACACCCAGCGCGAACGCGCGCGCGTCTGTCACGCTCACCGCTTCGATCAGGCCGTCCGGCGCAATGGCCTCGGCCATAAGGCCCGCGCCTAACCGCTCGACGCCCTGGCCGTGCAATGAGTTCACACGCGCTTCCTTCGCGCCGCCCGCAAGCCGCTGCAACGAGCCGCCCTGTGTCAGCGTGATCGAATGAGACGGTGCGTACTGCACGTCGAGGTCGTCTTCCTTGTTCTCGCGATGGTCGTTCAGGCCGGCCACCGCGTGAACGCTTTGATGCAACGTGCCGCCGAACACCACGTTCATTTCCTGAAAGCCCCGGCATACCGCCAGCACGGGCACGCCGGCGGCGATCGCGGCGCGCATCAGCGGCAGCGTCGTCGCATCGCGAGCGGCGTCGTGCAGCGTGCCCGTCGCGCTGGGATGGCCGCCGTAATGGCGCGGCTCGACGTTGGAATAGCTGCCGGTAAACAGCAGGCCGTCGACGCTCGCCAGCACATCCTCCGCGGACTGACGCTCGCCGAGCGCGGGCAGGAGCATGGCCAGCGCCTGCGAACCGTCGACGATCGCGGTGATGTATTTCTCACCGACCACGTGCGACGGATGGACTCCCATCATGGTTCTGTCGGCGCTAATACCGACCAGGGGTTTGTTTCGCATAACGAATAGACGTGTGTGTTCCCCACGGTACGTGGCATGAACAACGTTAAACACAGCGCGGCACAATGTTGCGGCCGGACGCACAGCGTCAAGCCAGCAGGGTAGTGCGCGTGGTTAAAGGGCGGGCCGTTCGATCATTCCGTCAAGCGGCAAGCGACAAGCGACAAGCGGCAAGCGGCAAGCGACAAGCGACAAACGACAACCGACGAGCGGCATGCAGCAGACCGCAGGCGGCAGACGACAGCGCGCATGCAAGATCGCGCGGCTCGAAAGGGCGCGCTCACGCAGACGGACGGATCGAACGGTGAAAAGAAGGGAGGCGCTACGGCAGTAACGACGCGACTTCATCCGTACGCACGGCGATAAAGGCGCGCGCAGAGATAGAGTTGTGACGTCGAACGGAACGGCGGGACAGGATCGTGAAGACAGACAGAAAGCGGCGGAACGCAAGGCTGCCGTTGCTGCCGTCGGCGATGGCGCCGTCAGTGCGAAGACAACTCGCCTGACTTCGATTCCATCTCACCAAAGGGCCTCGGACTCTCACGATTACACTCGACTGGCGACGTTGAAAGTATTGAACGGCCTGTTCGAAAATCGCGCGGGGCGTTTAAAGAAACAGGACGCTGGGATGATCGCATGAACCGGGTCGAACTGGGTTCGTTGCGTCGGATAACACGTATTTCGTGCCGCGTGACGCCGGCATGACGATCGCCTGTGAACCAGCATATACGAGCCAATAAAGCCGTCAAATCATTTTTTGAAAAGACGGATCAGGGCTTTCCCGAGGGTATGGCCGGACGGGGGTGCGGTGGGAATATTCGTTGCGTTGTTCATGCGAATCAGGATTTTTCAGGGTTTCCCCCAGCGGCGCGACAGCCAAAGTGATTAGAATATTCAACACGTGCACGCACGCAGGTGCCGCACTGATGCGCGCAAACACGCGCCACTATCGTTTCAAATTCAGAGAACCTAGCGATGTCCATAGAAGTAGCCACGCGCCTGCAGTACATCCGCAAAAAGCACGGCCTGTCCCAGCGTGAACTGGCCAAACGGGCGGGCGTCACGAACGGCACGATCTCGCTGATCGAGCAGAACCGTGTGAGTCCGTCGGTCGGCTCGCTGAAGAAACTGCTCGAATGCATACCAATGAGTCTCGCAGAGTTCTTCACATTTGAAGTGGAGGTGGAGCGCTCGATCGTGTCGCGCCGCGCCGACATGCCGAATCTCGGTAACGAGCAGATTGAGTTCTATCTGGCGGGATCGAGCGTGAAAGATCGAAATATGGGCATTCTGCGCGAGGTGTATCAGCCTTTGTCGGACACCGGGCCTGAAATGCTCGCGCACGAGGGGCACGAGGGCGGCGTGGTGGTCAGCGGCCAGATCGAACTGACGGTGGATGGCGTGACGTGGCTGCTCGACCCCGGCGACAGCTATTACTTCGAAAGCCGCTTGCCGCATCGTTTTCGTAATCCCAGCGGGGAGCATCTCTGCGAGATCGTGTCGGCCAATTCGCCGCCGACCTTCTAGTCTCTCCGCGTCAACGCGCCACGACGCCACGCGACGCGCCACCCGCAAGCAGTGAATGCCGGCGTGCGCCGTGCGCATAACAATGAGGCATCCTGATGAATAAGACTTTCGCTTTCTGGCAGGACAAGGCCGCTACGCTTTCCATCGAAGGCCGCGCGTTTATCGACGGCGAATACCGCCATGCCGCGAATGGCCGTACGTTCGATTGCCTGAGCCCGATCGACGGCAAGCTCCTTGCCAGGGTCGCGGACTGCGGCGCGGCCGACGTAAACGCCGCAGTCGCTGCCGCGCGCCGGGCCTTCGATTCGGGCGTGTGGTCCGGGCTCAACCCTCGCGCACGCAAAGCGGTGCTGCTGCGCTGGGCCGCGTCGATTCGCGAGCATGCCGACGAACTCGCACTGCTCGAAACACTCGACGCCGGCAAGCCGATCGCCGACACCACGACGGTGGATGTGCCAGGCGCGGCATACTGCGTCGAATGGTTCGCGGAAGCGATCGACAAGATCGGTGGCGAGGTAGCGCCCGCGGATCATCATCTGGTGGGGCTCGTCACGCGTGAGGCGATGGGTGTCGTGGCGGCCGTCGTGCCGTGGAATTTTCCGATTCTGATGGCGTCGTGGAAATTTGGCCCGGCGTTGGCGGCGGGTAACAGTGTGGTGCTCAAGCCGTCCGAAAAGTCGCCGCTTACAGCGATTCGTCTCGCGCAACTTGCGCTGGATGCCGGGATTCCGGCGGGCGTATTCAACGTGGTGCCCGGCGCGGGGGAGCCAGGCAAACTGCTGGCGTTGCATGAAGACGTCGACTGTCTCGCGTTCACAGGTTCGACGCAGGTCGGCAAGCTGATCATGCAGTACGCGGGCCAATCGAATCTGAAGCGTGTGTGGCTCGAACTCGGCGGCAAATCGCCGAATATCGTGTTGCCCGATTGCGCCGACCTCGACCGCGCGGCGAACGCGGCCGCCAGCGCGATCTTTTACAACATGGGCGAGATGTGCACGGCGGGTTCACGGCTACTCGTGCACCGCGATATCAAGGACGTGTTTATCGACAAGCTGATCGCGGCTGCACGCAGCTATACGCCGGGCAATCCTCTGGACCCGCAGACATCGATGGGCGCAATTGTCGATCACGTGCAGCTGGAACGCGTGCTGGGCTACATCGAGGCGGGCCGCGCCGAAGCAAAATTGCTGTTAGGCGGCTCGCGCGTCAAGCAGGAAACGGGTGGCTTCTATATCGAGCCAACCATCTTCGAGATCGCGCCTGCAGGTGCAAAAGTGGCGCGCGAGGAAATCTTCGGACCCGTGCTGTCCGTGATCACTTTCGATACGGTTGAGGAGGCGATCAGGATTGCGAACGACAGCGAGTATGGGCTGGCCGCCGCCGTCTGGACTTCGAATCTGACCACCGCGCACGAGGTATCGCGCCAGTTGCGTGCGGGCACCGTGTGGGTCAATTGCTACGACGAGGGCGGCGACATGAACTTCCCGTTCGGTGGTTATAAGCAGTCGGGAAACGGCCGCGACAAGTCGCTGCATGCGCTGGAAAAGTATACGGAGCTGAAATCGACGCTGGTGCGGCTGCGCTAAACCTGCACCTGACTTTCGCGTGACCTTCGCGATGCTTGTGCGAGGGCTGCGCGGGGGCTGTGCGAGACGTTAGGCCAGCACGTTCGCGCCGTGGGTTCCGATCGCGGAAAGTCCACGGTGCGAATTACTTCGCAAGCCGTGCGCGCACCGTGTATTCGCCTGGTTCGCCTTCGTCCTCGATCAGGTGGGCTTTCGACGTACTGAAGTCGGGCGGTATCGGCTCGACCGGGTAGCCGCGCTTCTCCCACGCGTCGAGTCCGCCCTTGAGCGCTTTCACCTGATGAATGTTCTTTTGATGCAACTGGCTGATGATCCGCTTGGCCGTAGCCTCGTTCGGACACACGCAGTACACGACGATCGGACGCTTGAGCAGTTCAGGATCGATGGGCTCGGGTGAGTCGAGGTCGAGCGGCAGCGCGCCCGCGATCCGGTGCGACTCGCGCGCGCGTACGCTGGCGGGACGCGCGTCAAAAATCAGCGGGGGTTCGTCGGACTTCATGAGCCCATCGAGCTGATCCGGCGAAATGCGCACGTCCGCAAGCCAGCGGCGGAATTGCCAGCGCCGGATCCAGCGATACACCAGCACGACGACGAAGATCACCGCAAACGCGTCGAAAATCGTGCCGCCATTGTGGCGCACGAGCAGCATCAACTGCACGATCTGGTCGTGCAGCGCGGCGCCGCCAATCACCCAGACGCACGCCCATAGCGTCGCGCCGACAAAATCCCATAACAGAAATACGCCGACATTGATCGCGGTGGTGCCAAGCAACGGCGCGGACACCAGTCCAAGGCCCGGCAAGAACTTCGCGACGGTCAGAATGGGCGCGCCGTATCGCTCGTATGTATTGCGAGCAACGCGCACAGTCGTGTCGAGCGAAAGAGAGAAACGCACCAGGTAGGTCAGCAGACGGCGGCCATACGCGCGGCCCGTAAAGAACCACAGCGAGTCGGCGAGCAGCGTGGCGGCCACTGCCGCGCAGACCACGCTTGCATAAGAGGTTTGCCCCATGGCGGCCATCGTTCCGCCGAGAATCAGCATCGGCGCAGCGGGAATCGGCAAGCCGAGCTGCGTAATGAGCACGCTCATGAAGACGGCCCACACGCCGAGCGATGGCGGAATAGCAATGGGGAAGTGCCACACAACCGGGCTCCTGGGAATGCAATGAACGTTGATGGATGATCGGCAGCGCGGCGCGCACGGCATGGGAACAGCCCACGTAATGCATATTCCGTTCCCGAACGAACTATCGGCTTCTGCGAGCGCCTGAACATGCAAGCGGCTTGTTCGCAAGGCCCGAGTCGCAGTGAAGATTTAAGCACAGGTAGACAAAGCGCGTTGTGTACGTCATGAGGAAACGCGACCCGGTTGCTACAATCGTCACAGACAGACAGACAGACAGACAGACAGACAGACAGACAGACAGACAGACATGATAAGGGAGACATCGCATGGCCACGCTACAGCCCATCAGCCGCTACCCCGTGCCCAACCCGGACGAGTGGCCGCAGGACATTCGCGCCCGTATTCTCGAGGTGCAGGAAAAAGCCGGGTTCGTCCCAAACGTGTTTCTCACGCTCGCTCACCGGCCGGACGAGTTCCGCGCTTTCTTCGCTTATCACGACGCGCTGATGCTCAAGGAAGGCGGCCTCAGTAAAGGCGAGCGCGAGATGATCGTGGTGGCTACGAGCGCGGTGAACGACTGTCTGTATTGCGTGGTCGCGCATGGCGCGATTCTGCGGATCTACGAAAAGGCGCCCTTGCTCGCGGATCAGGTGGCCGTCAATCATCGCAAGGCGGAGATCACCGCGCGTCAGAAGGTCATGCTCGATTTTGCGCTGAAGGTATGCCGCGCGTCGGGCACCGTGGATGACGCCGACTTCCAGATACTACGCGAGCACGGCTTTTCCGACGAAGACATCTGGGACATCGCGGCAATCACGGCGTTTTTTGGTTTGTCGAACCGGATGGCGAATGTGATTTCAATGCGTCCGAACGACGAGTTCTTTCTGATGGGACGCGTGCCGAAAGACGCGTCGGCGCCGCCGCGTCAATGAGTGCAGCGGTGAGCGCGGCAGGGTGCCGGCGCATGAAGCGCGGCGTCAATCGTCCTCTGAGTGACGCCGCGTGCATCGCCGTTCAGGCGCTCACCGACTTTGAACCGGCACCGGGCGCGCTGAGCGCGCGGTCGTCGATCGGGAAATGCAGCATCGCGGCGAAGAGTCCGGCGAGGACCGTCGCTTCCCACAGCAGCGAATACGAGCCAGTCAGATCGAACACGAGGCCGCCGAGCCACGCGCCGAGGAACGAGCCGAGCTGATGACTCAGAAAGCACATCCCGAACAGCGTGCCGAGATGGCGCGTGCCGAATACTTTCGCGACGAGCCCGCTCGTCAGCGGCACGGTGCCGAGCCACGTCAGGCCCATCACCGCGGCGAAGATGACGACGGATGCGGAGGTCTTCGGCAGCACGAAGAACGTGCCGATCGTCGCGCTGCGAATCAGATATAGCCAGCCGAGCACATGATGCTGGCGGAAGCGTCCGCCGAGCCAGCCGCATCCCCAACTGCCTGCCATGTTGAAGAGTCCGATCAGCGCGAGCGCAGTGGCACCGAGGCCGAGCGGCATATGACAGAGCGTCAGATACTCAGGCAGGTGCGTGGCGATGAACGCAAGCTGGAAGCCGCACGTGAAAAAGCCCAGCGTCAGCAGCCGGTAACCGCGATGCCGTGCCGCCTGTGCAAGCACCTGACCAAGCGGCGCGGCGGGTGGTGGCTGAACCGGCGTGCCGACTTGCGGGCGACGGTCGAGCACCATGCCGAGCGGCGCGACGAGCAGCATGAGAAACGCAAGCGCGAGCAACGAAGCAGCAATGCCCGCGTGGAGCCTGACGCCTTGCGCGAACGGCACCAGCAGCACCTGGCCGGCCGAGCCGCCGGCGCTGACGAGACCCATCGCCACACTGCGCTTCTGCGCCGATGCGATCCGCCCGACCGCCGGCAGCACTACGCCAAAGGTCGTGCAACTTACGCCAATTCCGACCAGCAGTCCCATGCCGACGATCAGCGTTGCGCCGCCTGGCGCGACCGCCGACAAGCCGAGCCCTGCTGCAAAGGTTGTCGCGCCGAATGCGACGACGGGCGTCGAGCCGTACCGATCCGCGGCCGCGCCGGCGAACGGCTGCGCGAAGCCCCACACGAGGTTGTGCAGCGCGATCGCAAATGCAATCAACGTGACCGGCAAGCCACGGTCGAACGAGAACGGGCCGATAAAGAGCCCGAAAGTCTGACGGATGCCCATTGCGGCGCTCAGAATGAGCGCGCCGGCAAGGATGACGAGTGTGGTCTGGTTGAAGGCGGGCGCGAAGCGCCTCGTGTGAGCTGTCGACATGGTTCTGATCTCCTTTGACACATGGTCGCAGCGGGCGTCCGATGCGGCAAAGGAAACGTGTTCGACGACAGGTGAGCGCGGCTCACCTGTCCAGTGCAAGGCTAACCCGCCGCGCTGCGCGGTGCCGTGTGGACGTAGCCTTGGGTTTGGGCTTCGACATGTTGCGCCTCGCTGATCAGCCAGCGCCGGAAGTCGAACAGCTCCGGTCTGCGCTCCTCATTTTCCGCGCTCACCAGCCAGTAGGCGGTGGTCGAGTCGATCGACGCGCGTGAGGCCTCCACCAGCGCGCCGCTTGCGAGATCGCGATCGACCAGCGGTTTCCTGCCGAGCGCGACACCGAGACCCATGCTGGCCGCTTCGAACGCTAGCTGGATCGTATCGACGCGCAGGCCGTCGGTCGTGTCGACGTCTTGCGCGCCGGTTGCCTCCAGCCACACCTGCCAGTCCTCGCTTGCGGCGTTCACGTGAATCAGCGTCGCGTGGCGCAGGTCGATTTCATCGTCGGCGCCGTGCAACGCATGTAGTTTTGCCCGATAAGCGGGGCTGCACACGGGCACGAAACGCTCACTGAACAGGCGCACCCAGCCGGTGCCTGCGACCGGCGCGCGGCTCAGGCGAATCGCAAAGTCGAAACCGTCGACGGGAAAGCCGACCTGGCGGTGCGACGTGTCCACGGTCACGTTCACGTTCGGCCAGCGTTCACGAAACTCCGCCAGGCGCGGCAACAGCCAGCGCGACGCAAACGTCGGTGCGCAACTGACTGCCACCGGCCGGTTTGCGCGATGATTGGGCAAGCGCTGCGTGCCGATGGCGATCAGCGAAAACGCCTCGGACACGTACGACAGATAGTCGGCGCCCGTCGCCGTGAGCGAAATGCCGCGCGGTTCGCGCACGAACAGTTCGACCCCGAGCGCCTGTTCGAGACCCACGATGCCGTGACTGATCGCACTCGGCGTGACGTTCAGTTCGGCGGCGGCGAGTTTGAAGCTCTGATGGCGGCCGGCGGCTTCGAAAAAGCGCAACGCGGGCAACGGCGGTAAGCGCAGCGGCATGATGCATCCCCAAGGTCGGCGCGACGCGCGCCGTGCAGGTGCTGTGTCGGTACCCGCGCGCCGGTCGGCTGCGCGCGGTTCGGGTAAAGGATACCTTGCCGGGCGAACGCGTTCACGTGCGGATTTTTTGCGGGGCGAGGGCTGCACGGCGGCCAGCAAAAAATCGGGTTATTCATGTCGATTTCGGAGCCCGCCACGCGTCGACGTAGTGAAGGGGTGCCGTGCCCTTTCCCCAACCAACAAGGAGATTGCTGATGACTGATCCGCAAATATCCGCACCGGCGCTCAAACCGGCCCGTGACCTCGCCGGATCGCCGAGCCGGTTCCCGGGTGAAAGCGCCGCTTATCGCCGCGCCCGCAACGAATTGCTGGCCGAGGAAATCGAATTGCGCCGCCACATCGAACGGGTGGCCGCGCAGCGCCGCGCGTTGCCGCCCGGCGGCGAGGTGCCGGAGGATTATCCGTTCGAAAGTGAAGCCGGGCCCGTCAAACTGTCGGATATGTTTGGGCCGCACGACACGCTGATTACCTATAACTGGATGTTCGGGCCGCGGCGCACCCGGCCGTGTCCAATGTGCAGTTCGCTGCTGGCCGCCTACGACGGTGAAGTGCCCGATATCCTGCAACGGGTCGGATTCGCGGTGATTGGCCGCGCGCCGATCGACAGACTCGTGGCGTTCAAGCAGGAGCGGGGCTGGCGTTATCTGCCGCTCTACTCGTCAGGCGGCAACACATTCAATCGCGACTACGCGGCGGAGGACCCCGATGGCGACGACAACCCGGCGTTAAACGTGTTCACGCGTTCGGGCGGCACCATCCGGCATTTCTGGGCCGAGGAAATGGGGCCGAGCACCGCTGACCCTGGACAGGACCCGCGCGGCGCGCCTGATCTGATGCCGCTGTGGCTGCTGCTCGACAAGACGCCCGGGGGGCGAGGCCGCGACTGGTACCCCAAACTGAATTACGACACCGCGGCCGCCTGATCGCCCTCGACATGGGCCGCATGGGCCGCATGGGCCGCTTCGAGATACCCAGCCACGGCGTCGGCGCGCATCGGGCGGCCGAACAGATAGCCCTGGAGTGCGCGTGCGCCGAGCGCTTTCACGACGTCGGCCTGCGACGGTGTTTCGAGTCCTTCCACCACGCACTCGAGTCCGAGATTGCGGCACAGGTCGAGCACCGATTTGACGATCTTTTTCGACGCGCTGCTGGTGTGCACGTCGGTCATGAAGCTGCGGTCGATCTTGATCGTGTCGAACGGCAGCCGGTGCACGTAGCTCAGACTCGAATAGCCTGTACCGAAATCGTCGAGCGACACCCGGCAGCCTGCTTTCTTGATCGTCGTGAGTGAGCGGCGCGCCTGCTCGAAGTCGCGCGTCAGCGCGGTCTCCGTGATCTCGAACGACACGCGGTGCGGCGACACACCGCTCGCGGCCACGATGTCGATCAGACGGCGCGCGCGTGCCGAAGTTGAAATGTCGATCGAGGACAGGTTGAATGACAGATAAAGCGTGGAAGGCCAGCGCGACATTTCGCCAAGCGCTTTGCGCAGCAAGATTTCCGTCATGCGCAAAATCAGTTCGGTACGCTCTGCAATCCGAATGAATTCGTCGGGACTCACGTCGCCGAGCCGCGCGTTGTGCCAGCGGCCCAATGCTTCCAGCCCGATCGTGCGTTGTGCGAGCACGTCGTAGATCGGCTGGAATTCGAGAAAGAGTTCCGCTTCCAGATCGGCGTGCCGCAGTTCCTGGGTGACGAGACTCGAACGGCGAATGCGCGTTTCGTGTTCGCTCGAAAAAATCACGGGCATTCCGCGTTGGCCTTCCTTGCCGGCGTACAGCGCGGCGTCGGCGCGTTCGAATACCTGCGCCACCGTGGCGCCGGCTTCCGGAAACGCAGCCCAGCCAATCGTTCCCGACAGTTCCGCAACATTGCCGCCCACGCGGTACGGTTGGCTCAACGCGTCGCAGATACGTTTGCCGAGCGCCATCAGTGTGTCTTTCGCGAGGCGATGTTGCGCGAGCACCCCGAACTCGTCGCCGCCGAGCCGGGAGAAGAAGATGCCCGGTTCGGCGAGCGCGGTGAGCCGCTGGCCGACTTCCTGCAGCACGAGATCGCCGCACGCGTGACCGTAGATGTCATTGACCTGCTTGAAGCCGTCCAGATCGATCAGGCCGACGTTAAAGCCGCCGCCGCTGCCGAGCACCTCCTCTGAGAGGGCGCGTAGCGACGCGAAGAAGCTGCGCCGGTTGGGCAGATCAGTGAGACTGTCGATGCTGGCGAGACGGAAGTTGTCGTCGCTCAGCCGCTGCGTTTTTTGCTGGCTTGCCTGCAGTTCACGCTGCGCATGGACCACGTCGGCGAAGGTCTGGTAGTACATCTGAATGATGAAGGAAAGCGCGAAGCCCACCAGCGTCATGTCGATTGCCATCGCGATGAAAACGGGGTACCCGGTAAAAACCAGAAACGTCGAAAAGCTCAGGATGACGATCGATAGCAGCAGCAGCGCCGCAGTGCGCAGATGCATCAGGCAGAACACGCATCCCACCACGGTCGTTGCCATGTAGAACGCGACCTGCGCCTGGTCGTAAGCATTGCCGTACGGAAACAGCATGAGCGACCACGCGCTGAATGCGACGCCGAAAAGCGCGGCGAGCCAGTTCAGCTTGCGCAGTTCGGGCATGGCCTGCGTCTGTGTCAGTACATGCTTGCGGGCGCGCCACCACCGCATGCAGCGAACCATGCACGCGAGGCTCAGCGCGGCTGGAATATAGATGGAAAGCCAGGCCGGCGCGCAATGGAGATGCGTGATGGCAACCGTTGCCGTGTTGACCAGCAAAATGAAGTAGAGCAACGGCACCTGGCTGACGGACGCTTCGAGTTGCGAACGCACGAGTTCGGGGTCGCCTTCCGCGACAGACAGCGTTTTCCTCAATTTCCCAAGCCCGACCATGTTCCTTCCTTAACGTTTGCGCAGCACACGCAGCTTTGTATATCGGCTGACGCGACGCGACCTGAAGGGCGTTGGAAGTTGAAATAATGGGTATTCGCCGTTGATGGTCAGTGGGCGCCGCCCGTGCGGGCCCGCGATCCGGTCATGCGGGAAGGTTGCGGTCAAACTGGCCGATGGACGCCAGCCCGCGGTGAACAGGCGTCACCGCCTGCTCGAAGCGGCGTCCAAAGTGTCGTTCAAAGTGTCGTTCAAAGTGTCGGGCACGACAGCACGTGTTGTGGCGCGAGCGTGGTTCCGGGGTCGCCATTCGTGACGGGGGTGCCTTGCGGCGGGGTCGAGACGAGGCGGACCGAGTCGACTCCCGCGGTGGCCAGCACGTATTTTTCCTGGCTGTCAGCCGGTTGCCAATACGCGCGAAAGACGCCGCCATCACCGAAAACGTGCAGGGTGCCGTGCACGGTTTTTGTCCCGGCGACGAGGTCCACGGGTTCACCGTCCCGCACTTTGAAGCTGTGCAACCCTTGGGAATTGACTGCGCCGGAGAGCGGCGCGCAGCCCATATCGTCGGCGGCGAACGCGGTGAGCGGCACGGCAATAAGCGAGATGTATGTTGCAATAAGGCGAAAATTCATCTTTTTTATCCTCCCGAATTCTTTTAATGAACGGTGTTGGCGGGTCATTGAAACGGCTTCCTGAACCCGCATACGATAGTAAAAATGCCCGAACGGGTTGCGGTTGGCCGTGCTAAAGCACTGAAATTGCAACGGATTGTGATAGGCCGATTGCCGTATTGGACCGCTTGAGTCGCGTAAGCACGCGTTTCTTATGGCACTTTGCACGTAAAAAACGTCAAATTGGCTGTGGGCGGGTGATACACGGCTTACACCCAAGGTTTGCGCGAATGCGCGCCTATGCGTTAGTGTGTCGGTCCCGGCGCAACAGATGTAGCGCCGGTTCCATGATTACCATACGGGAAGTGCTATGAACAAACAGGAACTGATTGACGCAGTCGCCGCAGCAACGGGCGAGAGCAAAGCGGCCACCGGCCAGACCATCGACGCTATCGTCGAAGCGGTAACAAAAGCCGTTGTGGGTGGCGATACGGTGCAACTGGTCGGTTTCGGTTCTTTCTCGACCGGCGCGCGCGCAGCACGCGTGGGCCGCAATCCGTCGACGGGTGCCGAGATCCAGATCGCGGCGGCCAAGACCGTGAAGTTCACGGCGGGCAAGGCGTTCAAGGAAGCGGTCAACGCTTCGTAATGCCACGCGCCTTGCGTCGGAGCATGCTTGCATGCCACCTCGGCGCGCGCAGTGCGATGCCTCGGGCGTAAGGAATCACGTGCTGCACCACCTCGGATGGTGAACCGTCCGGCGGCGGGTGCGGCGCGTGTGCATCGCGTTTATAGGTTTTCCGTTGCTGAGCCCGCGCGACGTTTGCGGGTGGCATCGGCCAGCGTGTCGAGCACCGGTTCGGTCTGTGCCCAGCTCACGCAGGCATCCGTGATCGATACGCCGTAGCGTAGCGGCACTCCGGCTTTCAGATCCTGACGGCCTTCCTCCAGATGACTTTCGAGCATGACGCCGACAATCCGGCGCTCGCGCTGCGACAGTTGTTGCGCTATATCCTGCACGACCTCGATCTGACGCAAATGCGATTTGCCCGAATTCGCGTGCGAGCAGTCGATCATCACCTGCTCACGCAAGCCCGCTGATCGCAGCGCGGCGCAGGTCGCCTCCACTGATGCGCGGTCGTAGTTCGGCCCTTGCTTGCCGCCGCGCAGGATCACGTGCGCATCGCCGTTGCCGCGCGTTTCGAAGATGGCCGCCATGCCCATCTTGGTCATGCCCATGAATGCATGGCTCGCTCGCGCGGCGACAATGGCATCCGCGGCGATCTGCACGCCGCCGTCGGTGCCGTTCTTGAAGCCGATTGGGCAGCTCAGCCCCGACGCCAGTTGACGGTGGCTCTGGCTCTCGGTCGTGCGTGCGCCAATGGCGCCCCACGCGATCAGATCGGCAATATATTGCGGGCTCAGCAGATCGAGAAACTCGGTGGCGGTGGACAGGCCAAGACCGTTGATATCCAGCAGCAATTGCCGCGCGAGACGCAGACCCTCGTTGATACGGAAGCTGCCGTCAAGACGCGGGTCGTTGATATAGCCCTTCCAGCCGACGGTCGTGCGCGGCTTTTCGAAGTACACGCGCATCACGATCAGCAGATCGTCGCGATAGGTGTCGGCGGCAACTTTCAGCTTGCGCGCGTAGTCGATTGCCTGGTCGTGATCGTGAATCGAACAGGGGCCGACGATCATCACGAGGCGATCGTCCCGGCCATGCAGGATGTCGGCGATTTCCGCGCGCGTTTTCTCGACGAGCGTTTGCACCGGCTCCGGCACGGGCAATTCGTCCTGCAGCAGTGCCGGCGATATCAGCGGACGGACTGCGCCGATCCGCACATCGTCGATGCGCGTGGTGTCCCGGGTGGCGTCGGCCGAGCCGACTTCCCGATCGTGCAAAGGATTGTCGATGGCGCTCAAAATATTCTCCCGGACCTGAATGAAGAGCGGGCCTCGCGGCCCGCATGAAATGACTGTGGACGTGCTGCGTGAGTGACTCGCCGGGATTATGACACTCGCGCGTGCCGGCCGGAGCAACACGCTCAGATGCGCTTGATGAGCGCCATGGCAGCGGCCGGATTGCGTTCCTTGAAGCCGCTGATCACGTACAGATAGACGTCGCGCGCCACGGCTTTTGCTGGCGCGGAGGCAGTCGTTTCCAGATCGTCCGGCGTGGCGCCGGATGAAAGTTGGCGCGCGCGTTCGGCCCAGGTGTCGAGCGCTTTGGTCGAGTACCCGTTGGCCTGCTTGTCGGTCGTCCCCATGATGCGCGCGTACACGAACGGCGCGGTGAGATCGGCGATCTGCGGATAGTCGCTGTCGCCGGCGAGCACGACCGCCACTTTGTATTTGCGGGCCAGCGCGACGAATTCCGGCGTCTTGAACGTGTCGTGACGGACTTCAAGGGCGTGTCGCAGTTTCTGTCCTTCGACACTCGAAGGCAGCAGTTTCAGAAACGCTTCGAAATCGTCGGGATCGAACTTCTTGGTCGGCGCGAATTGCCAGTTGATCGGCCCGAGCTTTTGTTTGAGCAGCAACAGGCCGCTCGCGAGAAAACGCTCGATCGTTTCACCGGCATCGGCGAGTACTTTGCGATTGGTCGCGTAGCGCGGCGCCTTCAGTGAAAAAACGAAATCGTCGGGCGTTTCCTGATACCACTTCTCGTAACTCGCGGGCTTCTGCAAACCGTAGAACGTGCCGTTGATTTCAATCGACGACAGGTGTTGACTCGCGTATTCAAGTTCGCGGCTTTGTGTGAGATCGGACGGGTAAAAGGTGCCGCGCCACGGCGCGTAAGTCCAGCCGCCTATACCGATCCGGATTGTCGCGGGCTTTTTTTTCGGCACCAGGCTTCTCCTTGAAAGTCATGCAAAGGGAAGCCGTAGAGTAGCCGGTTTTCAGGCGTTGAACAGCAGTTCGACGAACGCGGCGGCTACGCGTGGTCGGCCGTGCCCTCTGCGCCGTTGCGCGCCGCTTCCTCGAACCGGCGATTGGCTTCGGCCACTTCCGCGCGGAATTGCTGCAACGCGCCGAGTGCGGCATTGGGCGGCGCAAGCGCGGCCCACAGCACGTCGATCAGCTGACCCGCGGTCGCGTCGATATCGATATGCCGGTTCGCGAGCGTGGCGTCCCATAGCACGTGTTCCATCGGGCCGAACACCATCGAGCGCAACAGACGCAGCGGCATATCGGTACGAACCTGGCCGGTTTCCTGTCCCTGTGCGAGGACGCGCATCAACGGTGCGGTGTAGCGGCGCTGCAATTCGACGAGCGCCTCACTCAGTTCATGATGGCGTGCGCGTCCTTCGGACAACACCAGTGCGCATAGATCCGTGCCGTTCACGAGCATGAGCCGTAAATGGGTACGCACGATAAACGCGAACTGCTGACGCACGGTGCCCTCGCGCGGCAAGCCCGACTCGATTGCCTCGATGATCTCGTCGTACCAGTCGCCGATTACCCGCGCGCACAACTCGCGTTTGCCGCGAAAATAGCTGAACACCGTCGCCTCGGAGATGCCCAGACGTTGCGCGATTTCGGCCGTGGTCGCGCGCTCGTAACCCTTTTCGGAGAATACGTCGCGCCCCGCCTGAAGGATCTCCTTCACGCGCTGTTGCGACTTGCGTCCGGCGGGCTGGCGGCGCGAAGCGGGCAGCTCGGCGTTGGTAGCAACCGTCATATGAGTCCAGTTCAGTTTCAATGCTTGAAATCGTTCAGTCTAGCAATCGTATCACGCGCCAGAGCCCGTTTTGCTGCGTCAAACGTTTCTGAGTGATACTCAAAATTACCTATTGACGCTTACGGAAATCTCGCGTGAAATGCGGCTTGAACGTTTTGCGCTTACTCCAGGAGACACCGCAATGAGCAACCTGCCCGGTCTGCAATTCCCGCTTGGCGAAGAAATTGAAATGCTGCGCGACAGCATCGCGGGATTCGCTGCCAAAGAAATCGCTCCGCGCGCCGCGGAAATCGATCGCACGGACCAGTTTCCAATGGACCTGTGGCGCAAATTCGGCGACCTGGGTGTGCTCGGCATGACGGTGTCGGAAGAATACGGCGGCGCAAACATGGGCTACACAGCGCACATGATCGCGATGGAAGAGATCTCGCGCGCGTCGGCTTCGGTCGGGCTTTCGTATGGCGCGCACTCGAATCTATGTGTGAACCAGATTCACCGCAACGGCACCGAGGCGCAGAAGCGCAAGTACCTGCCCAAACTCGTGTCCGGCGAGCACGTCGGCGCACTCGCGATGAGCGAGCCCAACGCGGGCTCCGACGTGGTCAGCATGAAACTGCGCGCGGAGAAGCGAGGCGACCATTACGTGCTCAACGGCACAAAGATGTGGATCACCAATGGCCCGGATTGCGACACGCTGGTCGTCTATGCGAAGACCGATCCCGAAGCCAGTTCGCGCGGCATTACCGCGTTTATCGTCGAAAAGGGCATGAAGGGTTTCTCCGTCGCGCAGAAACTCGACAAGCTCGGCATGCGCGGCTCGCATACCGGCGAACTCGTGTTTCAGGACGTCGAAGTGCCGGAAGAAAACATCCTCGGCCAGTTGAACGGCGGCGCAAAGGTGCTGATGAGCGGCCTCGACTACGAGCGCGCCGTGCTCGCGGGCGGCCCGACCGGGATCATGGTCGCGGTGATGGACGCGGTCGTGCCGTACATCCATGACCGCAAGCAGTTCGGTCAGCCGATCGGCGAATTCCAGCTGATTCAGGGCAAGGTGGCCGATCTGTACACCACGTTGCAGGCGTGCCGCGCGTATCTCTATGCAGTGGGGCGTCAGCTCGACACGCTCGGCAAGGAACACGTGCGCCAGGTGCGCAAAGACTGCGCGGGCGTGATTCTCTACACCGCCGAGAAAGCCACGTGGATGGCCGGTGAGGCCATCCAGATTCTCGGCGGCAACGGCTATATCAACGAATATCCGGTGGGGCGTTTGTGGCGCGATGCGAAGCTCTATGAAATCGGCGCGGGCACAAGTGAAATTCGCCGCATGCTGATTGGGCGCGAACTGTTTGCAGAGACGGCCTGAACGCGGTTTAGCACAGCACCTACAAGAGCGGCGAACTGGAGAAGCCACGCAATGCCGATCATCGAATCAAAGCTGAATCCGCGCTCCGACGACTTCCGCGCCAACGCGGCGGCGCTCGAAGCGCTCGTCGCCGACCTGCGCGCCAAAGTGGAGAAACTCTCGCTGGGCGGTGGGCAGGCGGCGCGCGACAAACACACCGGGCGGGGCAAGTTGTTGCCGCGCGAGCGCATCGCGCAACTGCTCGACCCGGGCACGCCGTTTCTCGAGTTCTCGCAACTCGCCGCATACGGCATGTATAACGACGACGCACCGGGCGCGGGCGTGATCACCGGAATCGGAAGGATCGCGGGACAGGAGTGCGTGATCGTCTGCAATGACGCGACCGTGAAGGGCGGCACGTACTATCCGGTCACCGTCAAGAAGCACGTACGCGCGCAGGAAATCGCCGCGGAAAATCATCTGCCGTGTGTGTACCTGGTCGATTCGGGCGGTGCGAATCTGCCGAACCAGGACGACGTTTTTCCCGACCGCGATCACTTCGGGCGCATTTTCTACAATCAGGCGAACCTGTCCGCAGCCGGCATTCCGCAGATCGCCGTCGTCATGGGTTCGTGTACGGCCGGCGGCGCGTATGTGCCTGCGATGAGCGACGAGTCGATCATCGTCAGGAATCAGGGGACCATTTTTCTGGGCGGCCCGCCGCTCGTCAAAGCGGCTACCGGCGAAGTGGTCAGCGCGGAAGACCTGGGCGGCGGCGACGTGCATACGCGGCTGTCAGGCGTGGTCGATCATCTTGCGCAGAACGATCCGCATGCGCTGGCGATTGCGCGCAGCATCGTCGGTAATCTGAATCGCACGAAACAGGTGCCGGTTGCATTGCAGGAACCGAAGCCGCCACGCTACGACGTCGGCAGCATATACGGCGTGATTCCTGTCGACACGCGCAAGCCGTTCGATATTCGCGAAGTGATCGCGCGTATTGTCGACGACTCCGCGTTCGACGAATTCAAGGTCCGTTATGGCACAACGCTCGTCTGTGGCTTTGCGCATATCTGGGGACACCCGGTCGGCATCATCGCGAACAACGGCATTCTTTTTTCGGAGTCCGCGCTCAAGGGTGCGCACTTCATCGAACTGTGCTGCCAGCGGAAGATCCCGCTCGTGTTCCTGCAGAACATTACCGGCTTCATGGTGGGCCGCAAGTATGAAAACGAAGGGATTGCGCGAAATGGCGCAAAGATGGTGACAGCCGTGGCCACGGCGAAAGTGCCGAAGTTCACGGTAATCATCGGCGGCTCGTTCGGTGCGGGCAACTACGGGATGTGCGGCCGCGCGTATTCGCCGCGCTTTCTGTGGATGTGGCCGAACGCGCGCATTTCGGTCATGGGCGGTGAACAGGCGGCTTCGGTGCTGGCCACGGTGAAGCGCGACGGTATCGAAAGCAAAGGCGGCGCGTGGAGCGCGGAAGAAGAGGAAGCGTTCAAACAGCCGATTCGCGACCAGTACGAACATCAGGGCCACCCTTACTACGCAAGCGCGCGTTTGTGGGACGACGGTGTGATCGATCCGGCGCAAACGCGCGACGTGCTCGGTCTGGGTTTGTCGGCGGCGATGAATGCGCCGATCGAAGACACGCGTTTCGGTGTGTTCAGAATGTGACGCAGCGTCAATCTTAATTCGCGGGAGCGGCAGGCATGCAATACGACACGCTGGATGTGCAGTTCGCCGGGCAGATCGCCACGGTCACGCTGAATCGGCCGGACGTGCGCAACGCGTTCAATGAAACGATGATCGCGGAGCTGACGTCGGCCTTCACTGCGCTCAACGATCGCGACGACACGCGCGCGGTGGTGCTCGCCGCTAACGGCAAGGCGTTCTGCGCGGGCGCCGACCTGAACTGGATGAAGAAGATGGCCGGTTACTCGGATGACGAGAACCGCGCCGATGCCATGCGTCTTGCGGACATGCTGTCGGCGATTTATCGCTGCAACAAGCCGGTGATCGCACGTGTGAGCGGCGACGCCTACGCGGGCGGCATGGGGCTGATTTCGGTGTGCGATATCGTCGTGGCCGTCGAGGGCGCACGCTTCTGCCTGTCGGAAGCGCGCCTCGGACTGATTCCGGCGACCATCGCGCCGTATGTGATTCGCGCATTGGGCGAACAGGCGTCGCGCCGCTATTTCACTACTGCAGAACAGTTCGACTGCGCGACGGCGTTCCGTCTCGGCCTTGTCAGCGAAATGGTGAGCGCGGAACAGCTCGATGCGACTGTGCGGCAGATCGCCGACGCGTTGTGCGCGAATGGTCCGCAGGCGGTGCGCGCGTGCAAGCAGCTCGTGCAGGACGTCGCGGGCCGCGAGCTAAACGCGGCGCTCATCGAAGAGACGGCGGCGCGCATCGCACGCACCCGTGCCAGCGCGGAAGGCCGCGAAGGCGTGGCGTCGTTCCTCGACAAGCGCTCGCCCACATGGCGTGTCTGATGCCGGTCAGCTAGCGGGCAATCCATCGAGGCGCCGGTAGGCCTCCAATAGAACAACGTCCCCGATATGGTCACATCGCGGGCAAACCATCGAGACACTTCATGTTCAACAAGATCCTGATTGCCAACCGCGGTGAGATTGCGTGTCGGGTCGCCGCGACCTGCAAGCGGCTTGGCATCGCGAGCGTGGCCGTCTATTCCGATGCGGACGCCAACGCAAAACACGTTGCCGCGTGCGACGAAGCGGTACACATTGGCGGCGCGACGGCGGCGGAAAGCTACCTGCGCGCGGAGCGCATCGTCGCCGCCGCACTCGCAACCGGTGCGCAGGCCGTGCATCCGGGCTATGGTTTTCTGTCGGAGAACGAAGCGTTCGCAGAGGCTTGCGAGGCCGCCGGCATCGTTTTCATCGGGCCGCCGGTCGAAGCGATCGCCGCGATGGGTTCGAAAGCGGCCGCCAAGGCGCTGATGCATGCGGCCGCCGTGCCGCTCGTGCCGGGCTATCACGGTGACGATCAGGACCCCCAGTTGCTGCATCGCGAAGCGGACGCGATCGGTTATCCGGTGCTGCTCAAGGCGAGCGCGGGCGGCGGCGGCAAGGGCATGCGCGTCGTCGAACGCAGCGAAGATTTCGCTGCGGCGCTTGCGTCGTGCAAACGTGAAGCGGCCAGCAGTTTCGGCAACGATCGCGTGCTGATCGAAAAGTATCTGACGCGTCCGCGTCACGTCGAAGTGCAGGTATTCGCGGACCGTCATGGCGGCGCGGTGTACCTGTTCGATCGCGACTGCTCCGTGCAGCGGCGCCACCAGAAAGTGCTCGAAGAGGCGCCTGCGCCCGGTTTGTCGGCCGGAATCAAGCGCGAGATGGGCGAGGCGGCCGTTGCGGCCGCCCGGGCGGTGAATTACGTCGGCGCGGGCACGGTCGAATTCATCATGACGCCCGCAGGCGAGTTCTATTTCATGGAAATGAACACGCGCCTTCAGGTCGAGCATCCGGTCACTGAAATGGTGACGGGGCAGGACCTGGTGGAGTGGCAGCTGCGCGTGGCGTCGAACGAACCTTTGCCGCTCACACAGGAACAACTGAGAATCGACGGGCACGCGATCGAGGCGCGCATTTATGCCGAACATCCAGCGCGCGGGTTTCTGCCGTCAACGGGTACGCTGAGGCACTTGCGTATGCCGCAGGGCGTCGAGTTCTCGATCGGCGAGCCGGGGCGTAAAGCATCCGTGCGCATCGACAGCGGCGTGCGTGAAGGCGACACTATTACGCCGTTTTACGATCCGATGATTGCGAAGCTGATCGTGCATGGTGCCACGCGTGAAGAGGCGCTCGCGCGTCTGAACAGGGCGTTGCGTGCGTGCGAAGTGGTCGGTCCGCACACCAACGTCGAGTTCCTGCAGCGCATCGTGACAAGCGAGCCGTTTGCCACCGGCGATCTCGACACGGGCCTGATCGAGCGTCATCACGACGCGTTATTCGCACCGGTGCGAAAGCCGTTCAAGGAGGCGCTCGCTCTCGCCTGCGCTGCGTTGCTCGCGCGTGAAGGCGGCACCGCGCACGGCGCGTCGCCGTGGGATGCGTTGTCGCACTGGCGTCTGAATGGCGGCTATACGCAAACGCTCGGCTGGAGCGATGTCGCAAACGACACGCCCTTTACCGTCACGTTTGCACGCGACGGCGCCACGCAAACGCTGGAGCATGACGGCGCGCGCGAAGGTTTCGCGTGGTCGAAGGGCGAGCGCCCGCACGAATACCGTGCGACGATCGACGATGCGCGGGTGACCGGCACCGTATTCATCGACGGCGATACGTTTCATGTGTTCGTGCTGGGTGAAGCGCTGGCATTCGAATGGCAGAATCTGCTCGCGCATGCCGCCGACGCCGAGGGCGGCGAGGGCCGTCTGACTGCGCCGATGCCCGGCAAAGTGATCGCGGTACTGGTCGAGCCGGGCGCGGTTGTCGAGAAGGGTACGCCGCTCATCGTGATGGAAGCGATGAAGATGGAGCATACGATTGGCGCGCCTTCCGCCGGCACGGTGTCAGAGGTACTGTATGCAGTCGGCGATCAGGTCGCAGACGGTGCGCAGCTGCTCGTGCTCGAAGTGAAGCAGCCGTGACCCGCCGCGAAATCGCAGTCAGGCAACGACAAAGCGGTTGCTGATCCAGCGGTAGTTACGCCAGTGGTCAGGCAAGGCTTCACGTTAGACGAGGCGTGCGTAGCCCATCGCGCGCGCGTCGTTTTCGAGTTCCACGATCCGCGCATAGTCGCTGAGCGCAAGCCTGGAAAAGCCGAGCAGGCGCAAACGCCGGGCGCGTTCCGGTTGGGCATCGACGGCTTCGTCGAGCGCGACGCGCAGCGCGTCGATCGTGGCTTGCGGCACGGTTGAAGCGGCAATCAGCGGGAGACCGGGCGAAGCCGCCGTCATGCCGATGCGGCGAACCCTGCGCGCCAGGTCCGGCAACGCGTCGCAAACGAAGGCGAACGTCACACAGTCGATCGCGGCCACGTCCGCTTGATTGTCCGCGACCGCTCGCAACGAGCCGACGTGGGAACCGGTTTGCAGCACACTCGCAAAAAAGGGTTCGCCGTGCGCGAGCGGCGCGACTGCGTGGCGAAAGACGTTCATGCCGCTATTCGAGTCGTCCTGATTGCAGGCCGCGCGCGCGCCGCGGCACGAGGCCAGCGTGTCGAACGGCGCATCGGCGCGTGTCACGAGTACGCTCGAATAGTCCGCGCCCTCGCAGCCGTGCGCGTGAAAACGCGGGGTCGCGACCAGCTGAACCTGCTCGCGCAGGCCGTGCATCAATGGGTAGCCGCAAGTTTGTGACAACAGCAGATCGGGGCGACGCCAGAAGCCGTGCAGTTCCTCACTCACCTCGACGATGCGGCACGCCGGTTCGACGCGGGCCAGGACATCGGCGAGCCACGCGCGCCATTCGTACGCTAGCGCGGGCGTCACTTCGTACATCGGCAGGGCAGCGATCCAGGTCATGACTGGATTCTGTCATACCTAATGCAACACGGTCCGGAACGCGTCGAGGTCAAGCCGTACGGGTTCGGTGGGCCGGACGGTCCACCTGCTTGCGGCCACCGAGAGAATGTCCAGTTGCGCGCCCTCGAACGCAACCAGCAGGTCCTGTTTGCGCTTGCTCGCGGCGCCGCAATAGGCGACGAGCGCGTCCGCGCTGACCTCGAAAATCTGCGCGCGTTCGTCGCAGTACACGCGGAACGCGACTGTTGCGCACTCCGTTACGCAGGGCCTGAAACCCTCATCCACATAGACTGTCATCGTCCTCTCCCGCCACTCGTCCAAGTCGTCAGGATGACAAGACGTAAGTTTCGGGTATGTGTGGGAACCGGCATTCGCAACGAGTTGGCGCATTTTCCGGGCGGGCTATCCGGTTAGCGTGACCGACTGGCCGGTGACCGGCTTGCCTCGACGGTCCACGTGGACGCGCACGTCCGCAGGTTTCAGACCGAGCGTTCGATCGCTTTGCCGAGCAGGTCCAGCCCCAGGTCAATTTCCTCCTCGCTGACGGTCAACGGCGGCGCAATCCGGAACACGCCGCCCATGCCCGGCAACTGCACGATATTCATGCTCAGTCCGAGGTTCATGCATTCGCGCGTGATCTTTGCACCCAGACCGTCCGCCGGCTCTTTCGTGCTGCGGTCCTTGACGATCTCCATACCCAGAAGCAGTCCGCGTCCGCGAATGTCGCCGATGCACGCGTGCCGTTCCATCAGCGTCGTCAAACCGCGCCGCAGCCGCTCGCCCATTACGTTCGCACGCTCGACCAGACCGTCGCGCTCGACCACGTCGAGAACTCGCAGGCCGACGGCTGCGGGAAGCGGATCGGACACGTGCGTCGTATAGAACAGATAGCCCATTTCGTGCGCCCGTTCCTCGATCTGCGCGGAGGTGACGACCGCCGCCAGCGGCAGACCTGCACCCAGCGTCTTCGAGAGCGTGAGAATGTCGGGCGTGACGCCGTCTCGCTGGCAGGCGAACATCGTGCCGGTGCGCCCGACGCCGGTTTGCGCTTCGTCGAGAATCAGCAGCATGCCGCGCTCTTCGCATTTGCGCTTCAACGCGGCCATGTAGCCCTCAGGCAGCTCGATGATGCCGCCGGAGCTTAGGATCGGCTCCGCAATGAAAGCAGCGAGATTGCCGCTCGACTGGCGGTCGATCAGATCGAACGCATAGTCCAGTTCCGCAAGATAGTCGTAAGCGCCATGGCGCTCGAAGCGCGGCCGGTATGCGAACGGTGCGGGAATCGCGAACGAGCCGACCGCAGCCGGACCCACGCCTTTGCGACCCGCGCTGTAAGTGGCGGATGCCGCGTTGCCCGTCATGCCATGCCACGATTGCGCGAAGCCGACGATCTCGTATTTGCCCGTCACCAGCTTCGCCATGCGTATGGCGGCTTCGTTCGACTCCGCGCCGGTGCTGAGCAGCAGCGCCCGATCCAGTCCGGCCGGCGTGATGCCGGCGAGACGGGTGGCGAGATCGACCACGGGCCGTGACAGCATCCCGCTGAAAAGGTGGTCGAGCTTGCCCGCGTATTCATTGATGACCGAAACGATGTCCGGATGGCTATGCCCGAGCACAGCGCTCATCTGCCCGGAGGTGAAATCGAGAATCGCCCGGCCGTCGGCATCATGGACAAAGCTGCCTTGCGCGCGCTCGACGATCATCGGCTCGAAGGTGCCGCCATATCGGATCAGGTGCTGGCGGGCGTGGCGCCAGAAGGTTGCATCGTCGTTGCGGGACACGGCGTTCCTCCATGGATGAAAAGTCGGATTAGCTTGCAGTCTAGACAGCGCCGTGGTTTCATGGAATCGAATAGTCCTTATCGAAGATAGTAGCGGGGCTTATACCTTGAGTCTTTCTCTGGAAATCGATTTGCTGCGCTCGTTTGCCGTCGTCGCCGAAGTGAAGGCGCTCAGCCGCGCGGCTGCCCGGATCGGCCGCACGCAATCGGCGCTCAGCCAGCAGATGAAGCGGCTCGAAGAGATCGTCGACCAGACGCTGTTCCAGCGCACGGGGCGCGGCGTGGTGCTGACCAATCCCGGCGAACGGCTGCTCGTGCACGCGCAACGCATTCTGCGTCTGCATGACGAAGCAATGGCCGATCTGTCCGGCAAAGGGCTGTCGGGCACCATCCGTTTCGGTTGCCCGGACGACTATGCCGCCGTGTTCCTGCCGCATCTGCTGCGGCAGTTTTCGAGTCAACATCCGCAGGCGCTCGTGGAAGTCAGCTGCGCGCCAACACCGCGGCTGCTCGAACAACTGGACATGCGCGCGCTGGATCTCGCGATGATTTCACTGCCGGAAAACAACGCAAGCGACGACATCATCCGGACGGAGCCGCTCGTGTGGGTCGGCTATCCCGGCCTGGAATCCGCGCACTTCGATCCGCTGCCACTGGCGGTCTCCGACGCGGACACGCTCGATCACGTGGCGGCCTGCGAAGCGCTGCAACGCGCAGGCCGGCCCTATCGGATCGCGTATGCAAGCAGCAGCCTGGCAGGGCTCACTGCGCTGGTGCGCTCGGGGCAAGCGTTTGCCGTCATTACGCAGACTGCCGCGCCGGCGGACCTGGCGATCCTGAATGGCGATCCGTTGCTGCCGCCGCTGCCTGCCATTGGCATTACGCTCAAGTTCGAGCGCGGGCGTCCTTCTCATCTGATCAAGGCATTCGCGGAGCACATCCGGTCCACGCTGCCGTTACTGTGATGTCCGCATGCGGTGCTTTCATTTGACCGACACGCGCGCTGATGAAGGTTTCGTGACCGTGCGTGTCACGCGGCCGCCTTGCAACGCTAGTGCACACGGTAGGCACTTTCCCTGTTCTCCCCGACAGGCGCGCCCGCTAATATGCAAAGGCGCTGCAAGTAGGAAAACGTTTGCGCCAGGTTTCCGGGCGTCCATGACCGGTCCGTGTCGCGCATCACGTTTTACCTTTGCTCACGGGATCGTGGTGTCTCGTGGCTGCGAATCACCAGGAGGTCTTTTTGCGCATGCCCACCATGAGTCCTTATACGCCTGTAGCCTCACTGCTGCGTGCGCACGTTCTCCTGCGTGTTGTGTGGCGCTATGGCGCGTATCTCGGTTGCGCGCTGCTGGTCGCGTCGGCGGCGATTGGCGCTGGCGGCACGATCTGGCTGTATCGCAGCGAGGCTGCAATCGATCGTATCTATGACCTTCAAACCCGGTTGGAGCGGCTTCTGTCACTCTGTCTGGAGCAGGAGACGGATCAGCAGAGCTACGTGCTGACCGGCGAGACGCGCTACCTCGAACCTTACAGGGAAGCGACGCGCGAGCTGAATCAACAGGTCAGCGAACTCAGCCATCGCTTTGACGACAACGACGTGCAACGGCAGCGTTATAGCGTGCTTCGCGACCTCATCGCGACGAAGGAAGCCGGGATGGACGCGAGCCTTCAGGCGCGCACGCAGGGCGGCATATCGCCGGCCGTCGCGGTGAAGAGCGTGGTCAACAATCAGGCGCTGATGGAGGAAGCGCGCAATGTTGTCTTTTCCATGGAGTCCAGCGCGCGCGATGGTCTGACACAGCGGGCGCAGAGTGCGGTCGCCGTCAGGGATCTTTCCGTGGCCGCCGGGCTCATTGCGTCGGTGATCGCGGCGGCCATGCTCGTGACGCTCGTCAAGGCGACACGCCGCGTGCTCATCACGCAGAACGATGCGGCAGCGAGGATCGGCGCGACACTCTCGCTGCTCGAAACGGTGGTGTCGAGCATCGGCGACGCATTGATCGTGACCGACGAAAACGGCATGATCAAGCTGATGAACCCTGCAGCGGAACACATGACCGACGTCTCCAGCGCGCATGGAATCGGTGCGCACGTGGATTCGGTGCTGGACCTGCGCTCGCCTGCGGGCGAACGGCTCCTGTGCGCGGCCGTGCAGGCCATCACCGGCGGCCACCGGATCGACAGTCACGATCCGGTCCAGATGCGCAAACCGGGCGGCGCGACGCTTTATGTCGAACAGGACGCGTCGCTGATTCGCGACACCACGGGAACGACGACGGGCGCGGTGCTGGCGCTGCACAATGTCACCGCGCGTACCTTGTGGGAAGAGGAAATCAAGGCGAGCGACCGGCGCAAGACGGAATTCATTTCGGTGCTCTCGCATGAATTACGCAACCCGCTTGCCGCAGTACGCAGCGCATTGCACGCAATCGGTTCACCGTCGTCGCCGGTCGGGCAGGACGAACTGCTTGCCATGGCCGAGCGTCAGATGAAGCACGTGGTCAGAATGGTCGACGATCTGCTGGATGTGGGTCGCCTCGAGCGTGGCGTGCTGCAGTTGCAGATGTCCACCAGCGACATCAACAAGATCATTCAAAGTGCGATCGAAGCGGTGCGCGCCACGTTGGATCGGCGCGGAAATCGCGTCACCGTGAATTCGGCTCGCACGCCGACGTTCGTCATGGGTGACTTCCAGCGGCTCGTACAGGTGTTCTCCAACCTGCTCAATAACGCGTCGAAATATTCGCCGCTGCGCGCGCCCATTCAGGTGACGATCCAACGACACGCCGCAACCGTCGAAGTACGGGTCAAGGATTGGGGCATTGGTCTTGCGCCGGAGAGCATCGGCCGTATTTTCGACATGTTCGCTCAGGTCGAGCCGGTCGCAGGGCGGCAAAAGGAAGGGCTCGGGATCGGGCTGACGCTGGCGCGGCAGATTGTCGACATGCACGGCGGTGAGATTCGCTGCACGAGCGACGGCCTCGGCGCTGGCAGCGAATTTAGCGTCTCGCTCATGCTGGCTCAGGCCGCGACGGCGGAAGGTGTGCCGCCGCCGGCTGCGCAGCCGCACGTGGTGGCGGAGACGGTGAGTGTACTCGTCGTGGATGACAATGAAGACGCCGCCGATGCGCTGGCCGCGGTCCTCAATTCGTCAGGATTCACAACCAATGTCGCATATGACGGACAGCACGGCATCGATCTTGCCGAACGGACACGGCCGGATGCGCTGCTGCTCGACATCGGCATGCCGGGAATGAATGGCTACGAAGTCGCACGCACGATACGCAGGCAGCCTTGGGGCGGCCAGATCGTGATTATCGCGGTGACGGGGTGGGGCCAGGAGTCCGATCGTCACGAGGCACTCGAAGCCGGATTCGACATGCACTTCGTCAAACCCGTGGACTACGCCGCATTGCGTAACGCGTTGCTCGAAGCGGTTGGGAATAAGGCGGCGCATGACGGTGGCTAACGCAAGCTCTCGCAATGAACACGCTCCCCGCATTTCATGCATTGTGTGCGCGTACGACGAAGCGCCCAGAATCGCTGCGGTATTGAAGGTGGCGGCGGCACATCCCATGCTTGCGGAGCTCATCGTTGTCGACGACGGCTCTACCGATAACACCGCAGAGGTCGTGAGACAGTTCCCTTCGGTGCGGCTCATCGAACGGGCGACGAATGGCGGCAAGAGTCTGGCGATTGCCGACGGCATCGCCGCTGCGCAATGCGAGTTTCTGATGCTACTCGACGCCGACCTCAAGGGCCTGAGCCCTGACAATCTCAGTGCGCTAGCCGCGCCCGTACTCAGCGGCCGGGCGGAAGTCAGCATGAGTTTGCGGCAAAACAGTCTGCTGATTTTTCGTGCGCTCGGAATCGACTTCGTATCCGGTGAACGGGTGGTCCGCAAGACGCTTCTCGAAACTGTCCTTGCTGACATTCAAAGGCTGCCGCGTTTTGGAATCGAAGTGTTCATGAACCGGCGGATTATCGAACGCCGTCTGCGGATCGCGGTCATCCATTGGCCTCATGTCACGCAAGCGCGTAAAACCGAAAAGTTGGGCTATTGGCAAGGCGTTCGCGCGGAGTGGCGGATGATTACCGATCTGTTGAAAGCGATCTATCCGCTCGCGTTGATCTCGCAGACCCTGCGGTTATTGTCGCTGCGGATCACTGAAGGACGCGCGCCGTTTGCCGCCAGAATGAGCCGCGCTTCCACTACGCCGCGTTAGACAGGGCCGGTGGCGCATCACGTACGGGGGCCGGCGTCCGGCGAAATAAGTTTGCAAGGTTCGCGCGGTCGGTCCAGTCAGTCGACGTTCACAGTTGAAGCGGGAAACCGCGCGGTTGGAAGCGATAACAAAATTACCTGGGTCAGGTAACAAATGGCAAGCGACCTGACCGCCGCCTGCCTCATCGCCGCAACAGGCGAAACACGCTAAATTCCGAGTCACCGTGTACTACGCGAGGCTGAAAGCCCGTGCAGAGCGACGTCCGCGCCGGTGAGCAAGATTGGCATGCGATTTGCTTGGTATGGTCGATAGCTCCGGAGCCGACCATGAACCATTCCGATACGCCGCGCTCTTCGACCGACGAACTCGACGCCGTTCCAGATACCGCCAGTCCCGCGTATGCGGGCACCCATCCGCTCACCCGTCTTTTCGACAAATTCGCGAGCCTCGTGACCCGTTGGGCGGGCTCGCCAGCGGCGTTCTGCCTCGCCGTGCTCACTGTGATCGCATGGGTCGTGACAGGACCGATCTTTCACTATTCGGACGGCTGGCAACTCGTGATCAACACGGGCACGACCATCGTCACTTTTCTGATGGTGTTTCTGATCCAGCAAAGCCAGAATAAGGACAGCGTGGCGCTGCATCTGAAGCTCAACGAATTGTTGTCGTCGCATCGCGCGGCGAGCAACCGTCTGATCGGGATCGAGGATGCGACGGAGGAGGAATTGCGACGGCTTGCCGCGGCCTACCTGCGCCTGTCCACGACACCCGCTGAAGTCTGCGAGCCGTCGCCGGGCAATACGTTAGCGGAGCGTCGCCGTGAGGCGGACAAGGTGAGGACTTAAGCGCCCGCGCCGTCTGCGTCGGCCGGTTAGCATGGTGTCGGCCATCGCGACGCGTGGCCGGCACGCGAAAAGGCGGGCAGTGAGTTACTGATCTTCGTCGTCCGTGCTGCTGTTCTCGTCTTCCTGATGCGACGCAGCCGATGCGGATGCAAGACGTGCCTGCTCCGCTTCCTCCTCTTCTTCGAAGCTGGGTAAGCCTGCGGCTCTTCGCATGGCATTCGCTTCTACGTGCAGCGTGTATAGCTCCTGCGCTGCCGCCGCAACCAGCGTTGCGGCGCCGTAGCCAATCTCGTCGGCCAGTGCCTTGTCGAAAAATTTCATCATCCCTTTGGTAACGGCGGCCGGTGCGCGAACTTAAGGGAATGGACTGACGATCACTTATAGCGCGCTCCCTCTGCCGAACGACAAAGGTCAGTTGACGAACGTAGCCTGCACGGTAATGCTCGCGCCAAACGAAAAAGGCACCGCGCTGGAAGGACCACTGCGATGTGGTGGACACGCTCTGCGATTCATCGCCCAGGTCGGGATGTAAGCGCGAAAGACGGGAATGACGAACGGGGCGCTATGGCCCGGGCGTTTTCGATCAGCTCGCGCGGGCCCATTGTGGCTTCGCGGCAGCAGGCGAATGGCCCGGGACCGCGTCGGCCAGCTTGCCGTGAAGCGGATGCGCGACGGGCACGAGCGCATGGCGGCCGAGCCACTCGCTGTAGCCTTTGACCAGAAAATTGCCCGAGCGCTCGATATAGCGCTGGCGCGACATTTCATACACCTTACGAAGCGCGAACCACGGCACATGCGGAAGATCGTGATGAACCGCGTGGTAGTTGTTGTTCAGAAACAGCAAACGCCAGAACCACGCCGCTTCATTGATGACCGTGCGATGCTGAGGCGCGTCCGCCACGCGATGCTCGTGAAACGAGCGGATCGATCCCACGGCGAGCGCTCCATATCCCGCGCCGACGATAAACGCCCACGCCGGGATGCCGCAGCAACGCTGCAGCCATGCCGTGAGCGCGGTCAGCGCGGCACAATGCGCGAGCCACACCGGCACGTCGTGCCGGTCGCCGCGAGCGAGCCTGCGCAGCGCCTGCGCGCCAGTCGCTGCAATCGCGAAAGCCGGTCCGAGCAGCAGGCGGCCAATGAACGCGTTGCGCACCACCAGCAATGCCCGGATGCCGCGCCCAGCGTTTTGCCACGCGATGTGGCTCACGAAGTAGCTTTCGGGGTCGCGCTCCGGGTGTGTGAGATGCGCATCGTCATGATGCTGCAGATGCGACTCCCGATAGATGCCGTACGGAAACCACACGGCAAGCGGTGCGAAACCGACGAGCGCGTTCACGAACGGAAAGCGCGTGGGGTGGCCATGCAGCAACTCGTGCTGGAGCGACATGTACCACGCACCGAGCAACGCGAGGAGCAGCGTCGTGACGGGCAGGCCTAGCTCGCGTGCATGCGTGGCGACGCAGAACCATCCGCCGTAGATCGTGATGATGAGCGCCCAGGTCGGCCATTGCGTGCGCCAGGTCCAGCTGCTTGCCAGCCGTGCGAGGGACTGGCGTTGTGCGTCGTCGAGATATATCGCCATGGGCAGAATCGGTCGTCATACGGGTTCAGACCGATCCTACGGACCTGGGTCCAGTACGAGAACGATTTTGTTCAGCAATGCATCTGCGCTTTCGTGCTTAGCCAGGCCGCATCGCGTCATGGCCGCCGGGAGGCAGTTGCGCGATGCCTGATGAAATCAGTCCCCGTCCGCGACGCGGCACTTATGGTCGAGCAGTCCCTCGGCGCTGCCGCTGCCGTTATCCGCTTCGAGGTCACTGTTCACCACCAGCCAGCCGTCCTTCGCCGCCGACGGTCCCGCGCCCGTCACGAGGATGGTTTGCGTCGCCATCGCCGCGTTGTTGCCTTCGGCGTTGCCGCTGGGGTTGCCGCTGACTTGCGCGGCGGCGTCGCTATCCGCATCCTTTCCTGCGTCATGGTCAGGGTCGCTGCCAGCGCCCAGGCCGGGAATGCCGCGCGCGACGAGCCGGAACGGATCGTCGCGCTGTGCAAGCGACATCACGTGCATGATGCGATAGCGGTTCCCATCGAGGGTGTCCCATTGCCACCGGCCGGGCGCGTCGTTCGCATGACGGGCGAGCGCCTCGCTGATATCGCGGCGCATACAGTCGATGTGAATGTGCAACTGGTTCTGCGAACGACGGTATTCGGAATTGATCTCGATGCCGAGCAAGGTGTCCGGCAGCGTGCGCTTCACCGATTTCTCGACGTAAGCACGCGAATCCCACGCATCGACCCAATAATCGCGCGCATGCGGCGCAAGCAGTAGCGGGCTTTCAATACCAGTGATGCGATCGGTCGGAATCAGCAGATGCTGCGAGCGTCCGACAATATCTTTCAGGATAACGTAGTGTTGGTCGAGATTCACGAGCGTGCATTGGCCCGGCGTACCGGTGGCCTGTTGCGACGGCACGCAGCGCAGGTCGACGATTTTCCATAACGCGTTGGGATCGGCCGCCGCCAGACGCGCACACGCGCCGACGGTCAATGCAAGGAAGAACGCCGCGCTCCAGCGTGCGCCGCGGCACAGAAGAACCCGCGTGGTTCGGGCGGGCGATGGTGTTGTCATCGAGATAAGCAATGGATGAAGGGAGGGTTGTTTCGTTCAGACCTGGGTGTCCACAAAACCACGCGCGCTAGATTACCGGCGCCGGCGGCAGGCCGAGCACCTGCTCGACCGCGATGCCGATGGCGAGCAGGCGCCGGTCGCTGCCGAGCGGGCCGTCCAGTTCGAGACCCACGGGCAGGCCGCTCGCCGTCATGCCCGCCGCGAGCGACAGTCCCGGAATGCCTGCCGTGCTGGCCGGATCGGTGTTGCGCAGGAAGGCGTCCATCGTGTCGATGCTCGGCGCGCCGTCGATCGACACCACCGACGAGCCGTTGATGTCGTCGATCGGCACGGCCGCGAGGCGCGTGGTCGGAAACAGCAGCGCGTCGAGACGCTCGTCCGCGAACGTGGCGGCGACGTACTGTTGCAGACGCGGCCGCCACACATTCAGCGCTTCGGCGTAGCGCGTGCCGAGCGTGTCGGCGAGCACTTCGTCGTAAATCGCGCGCACGTCCGGGCTCGCAATGCGGGCCGCGACGCCCGCGACGGTCTGGACGGGCGCGCCGTTCGCTATGAGCCAGTCGCGCATGTCGTCATGCGCCTCATGCACGGCAATCGGGCCGCCTACCATGCTGTTCAGAAGGTCCAGCTCGCTCATGTCGACCGGCACGAACACGACCCCTGCTGCGCGCAACTGCGACAGCGCGGCGCGCGCGACCTTTTCTATCTGCTGTTCGAGACCAGCCCACAGCGGCGCGGGCAGCCCGATGCGCAGGCCGTTCAGCGCCACGACGGGGAGTTCGCTTGCGCCGGTGATCACGCCGTCGAGCAAAGCTAGGTCGGCGACGGTGCGGGCCATGGGCCCCACGGTGTCCCGCGTATGACTGATCGGCACGACCGCGTGCGGATCATGGTAGCGGCGCTCGGCGCCGCCGTTGCCGACAGAGGGACGGAAGCCCGCAGTGCCGGTCAACGCCGCCGGGATGCGTATTGAGCCGCCGGTGTCGGTGCCGAGTCCCGCGGGCACGATGCGCGCCGCGATGGCGACTGACGTGCCGCCCGACGATCCGCCCGGAATCAGCGACGGGTCGTACGGATTGCGCACGGCACCGGCATGCGTGGCCAGGTTCGTGCTGGTAATGCCGAACGCCAGCTCGTGCATGTTGGCCTTGCCGAGAATGACCGCGCCGGCGTCGAGCAGACGCTGCACCGAAGGCGCGGTGGTGGGTGGGACAAAGCCTTCCAGCGCGGGTGTGCCCGCCGAGGTCGGCAGCCCCGCCGTATTGATGTTGTCCTTCACGACGAGCGGCAGGCCGGCGAGCGGCAGGCGCGCTTTTTCGCCGGCGGGCAATGCGTCGATGCGCCGCGCGGCGGCGAGCGCGCCGTCCAGGTCGATCGTGGTGAGGGCGTTCAGGCTCGACAGCGCGGCGGCGCGCGCGAGCAACGTCGCTACGTAGTCGGCGGCATGCAGACGGCCTGACTGGATCGCGGCGACGGCTTCGCTTGCCGTGAGCGCGAGGTGTTCATCGACCGTCCATGTCATAGCCGCTTGTCTCCTGGCGTGATTGACGTGATTTACGCGTTGCGGCGTGTCGGTTTCATGAAACGCAGCGCGAATCGCGCAAGCGTGGGCACGAGGCGCGGGCGCAGCAACCGTGCATCATAGCCGCTCATGCGCCGGTCGTTTTCCGCGAGACACAGTTCGAACAGATCGCGCGCGTGCAGCGCCTCGCCGATCACGCCGCTGCTGGCAGGCAGGAAGTTCGAGTCGTGGGCGACGCCGTCGGCATCGATTCCCTTGGCGATCGCGAGGCGCTGCCACACGAGCACGACCCAGATTGCCGCGACGCGCAGCGAATGCCACGGCCGGCGCCAGAGCGGCATATTGCGCCGATACCACGCCACCCAGTTGATGAAGAAGAGGATATGGCGCGCCTCTTCCTGTATCACCGGCTCGAATGTCTCGACGAGCGCTTCGGGAAAGTAGCCGGACTGGTGCGCTGAGCGAAACAGGCCAAATGCAAAGAAGCTGTCGATGCACTCGCTGTAACCGGTGCGCATCCACTCCCATTCCGGATCGCGCGGCGGCAGATACTCGGGCTCGGGTGCGAGTGCGATGCCGTACGCGGCGACCAGTTTCGAGAGCACATGCTTGTGACGGGCTTCCTCGTTGCCATCCATCGTGATGGCTTCGCGCAGCAGCGGGTCGCTCAGTTGCGCGGCGTAGGTGTGAACGGCGATCGACGCGCGCCCCTCGGTCTGTACCGCAATATCCCAGATCGGCAGCGCGCAGAGCCGCGCAAGTGCATCCGGCGGCAACGGCGGCCATTCGAGCACGGCAGGTTTGTAGGGGTTGTGGGTTTCAAGCAGCATCCGGCAAAACATCTGCTTGTGGGCCTCTGAACCGATCTTCACGCGGGCGGGGCCGCGGAATGTCCAGTGGCGAAGGGTGCGGTCTTCGGCTACATCTGTCAGTGTGTCGGACATGGCAGGCGTACAGAGCGAACGTTCGATGTGTCGCCCATTCTGTCACATCCATTTATTTTTCGACGCGAGGCTGCCTGACGCGTACCGCGTGAACCGCATCGACCAGATGCACCGCGCGGCGCGTCGTTCCCGCATTGATCCGTCACGCCGAATCCGGCGCCCTGTCCTCACTGATGATGGTCGATCCACATGCGTCCCCAGCGGAACGCATAGGCGAGCGCATGTTCTTCGTCGAAAAAATAGTCGAGCGCGTCGAACGAATACGCCTGGGCGTGGTTCGTGGTTTTCTCGATCGTGAGGTTGGCGGCGAACAGGCCGTTGGGCAGCTTTTGCGCGGCAGGCGCGACCTCGTAGCCCTTGTAGCGGTGATGTGAATTCATGTTCCTGGCAGTCAGTATGCCCGCGTGTTTGCGAGAGATCCGGCCAGTGTCATGTCTTCCCGTAGCGTCTGGTGGCCGGTGAGTCGGGCGGGCAGGGATGAGCGTAGGGTGCCCTGCACGGCGAGTGAACCAATCATTCTTCGAAAGCTAATCAGCGCGCGTCGGGAACGGTCATCACAAGACCGGATCGGAACAGGTTCGCCGTTTACGAACATACTATCCAGCGCCGCGCGCGACGGGTCTGTTATGAAGCGCACATGAGCGGGATGGTTGGGGAGAACGTGAGGTGAAGGGACGCGGAGTGAAGTGAAGTGAAGTGAAGTGAAGTACGGGGCGTGGCCTGTCGCATGTCGCAATGAAAAATGCGGGTCGGTAACGCGTGGCGCGCGTTATTGACCCGCATCGCAGGGAACAGGTGTAACCGTTCAGACCGCTTTCAGCAGCCGGGCAGGCGGTGTTTCCTTGAGCACGCCGCCCGCGGCCGCGCCGGCTGTTGCATTCGGCAGGCGATGCGCGGCGAACGCCAGCGCGAATTGCGCGGCCTGCTGGCCAACCGTGGCGAGCTGGTCGACCACCTTCGGGTCCGAGCAGGTGTCCACTGTCTCGAAGCGCGTTTCCAGCGTGTTGATGCCCGCGCCGAACGGTGTCGGCCAGCCGCGCAACGCGTGCACGATCGAGCGCAGCGACGTGAGCACCGAGCCGGCTGCCTGCCAGCCGTAGGCCGTGACGATGCAGCCGACGGCGCGGCCGTCGAGATACGGACGCTCGTCCGCACGCAGTTCTTCCAGCGTGTCGAGTGCGTTCTTGACGAGGCCGGACACGCCACCGTGGTAGCCCGGCGTGGCGATGATCAGCGCGTCCGCGTGACGCACGGCTTCGATCAGTTCCAGTTGCCCGTCGGTACGCTCCGTCTGTTCCGGCGCGTAGTGAGGCAGGCTGTGCAGGAACGTGCCGCCGAACAGCCGCGTGTTCGCGCCGGCCGCTTCCGCGCCGCGCAGCGCGAAACCAAGCGCGCGTTCGGTCGACGAGGCCGCCCGGGTCGTGCCGCCGATGCCGATGACAAGCGGCCGGCGATGATGATCGAAACTGGTCAACGCAATACTCCTTCGGTAGCGGCTCACGGCTCCATGGCGCGGGGCTGCGCGCAGGGGCCGGGGCGAACCGGTCTTTGAAGCGTTATCTTAATGACGGCCGCTGTGATGACGAAGCGACTTTTTGTTCTAACGTTATAACCGCGTGGCCTGTGCGCACTGTTGGCTAGCGCTCATGCGCGTTGCACGGTTTTGGCTCGTGACCCGATGAGGCACCGGACGGCCCGGCAGATAAGCTTATGGCGAACGATTGGTTAGGGGCGCGATGCGGCGCGGCTATGATCGTGTCGTCTCCTCCATGACATCTCCTTGACATGGGATTCGGCCTCGCTGCGTCAGTGGCGAGGCCTTTTTTTCGTCTGCTTCTGGTAGGGGCTGACTGACGGCCGGGCACCGGCAGGCACCGCCGCCTACCATTCGATCGACGTGCTAGTCCGGGAAATCGGCGCTCAGCGTGGTGGCTTCCCAGGCGGCAATTTCGGCACGCAAGTTCTCCAGCTTGCCTTTGACGCGAGCGAGTCCGTCGCCACCGAGGATCAGGTGGCCCGGCGGCGTAGGCGATTGAACCGCGGCGATGATCGCGAGCGCTGCGCGCGCCGGGTCGCCGGGCTGCTTGCCGCTCGCGGCGGCGATGCCGGCGCGGCGCTTGCCGGCGCTTGCCGCATAGGCGTCGATCGGCGTGCGGGTCTGTTTCAGCGAACGCCCCGCCCAGTCGGTGCGGAAAGGTCCCGGCTCGACCGCTGTCACCTTGATCCCCAGTTCGGCTGTCTCGGCGGCGAGCGCTTCGCTCAGGCCCTCCACGGCGAATTTGGTGGCGGCGTAGTAGCCGCTTCCGGGGTTGCCGACCAGCCCGCCCACGGACGTGATGTTGACAATGTGCCCGGCCCGCTGCTCGCGCATGACGGGCAGGACAGCCTTGATCGTGTTGGCAACGCCGAAGAAGTTGACCTCGAACATGTCGCGTACGTCCTGATCATCGCCTTCCTCGATGGCGCCCAGGTAGCCGTAGCCGGCGTTGTTGACCAGCACGTCGATGCGGCCAAAATGTTGTAGCGTGGCTTCGACCGCACGGGCGATCTGGCTCGTCTGGGTCACGTCGAGTTCGAGCACCAGCGCACGATCGCCATAACGGTCAGCAAAGTCTTTCAGCGCGTCGGGCTGACGAGCGGTCACGACGACGCGCCAGCCCTTTTCAAGGGCGGCCACTGCGATCTCCCGGCCGAACCCGGTGGAACAGCCGGTGATGAACCAGACGGGAACGGGGGAAGTGTGGGCAGATGACATGACGTTCCTTTTGACGGAAGCCGAGCGGCAGCAGTGCCGCAAGGACGGATGAGCGGAATGAAAAGTATCGCATGTCGAGGCAGCGCGCGTGGCATGCGCTTTGCGCGACGCTGTGCGCTATCGGCGCTATCGGTGCGATCGCGTCGCGCAACTTCAGGAGCTATCTGTAATGATCCAAGCAGCGATTTTCGATATCGACGGAACGTTGGTTGATTCTGTCGACCTGCACGCCCGCGCCTGGCAGGAGGCGTTCGCCCAGTTCGGACACGACGTCACCTTCGAGCAAGCCCGCAGCCAGATCGGTAAAGGCGGCGATCAGCTTATTCCCGTTTTCCTTTCTGCCGACCAGCAGCGGGAATATGGCGAGGCATTGGAGCAATGGCGCGGCGAGCACTTTCGCTCAACTTATTTGCCCATGATCCGCCCATTTTCGGCGGTGCCTGAGTTAATTAAACGTGTTCGCGACGCCGGGCTGAGAGTTGCGGTCGCGTCATCGGCAAAAAAAGAAGAGCTTGATATTTACCTCGAGATAGCGGGCATCAAGCCATTGATCGACGAAAGTACGTCGTCTGAAGACGCCGACCGATCGAAGCCTGCGCCAGACATTTTTGAAGTCGCGCTGAAAAAGCTGGATATCGCGGCAGCGCAGGCAATTGCCATTGGCGACACGCCCTACGACGCCCAGGCCGCGCGCAAGGCCGGATTGCAGGCGATCGGCGTGCTGTCCGGCGGCTTCACGGAAGCTGACCTCCGCGCGGGCGGCTGTGTGGCGGTATATCCGGGACCGGGGGCGCTGCTTGCATGCTTCGAGACTTCACCGCTTGGCGCGGGGCGGTAGCACGAGTGGACATCGCGCGGCGCGCTTGAGCGATTATCGATTTCTTCGCGAAATGTAAAGCGCACGCGGCAAGTGCGCTATTTTCCTTCAACGCGCAACTATATGGAATGCTGCTTTAGCCGGAACACCGGCTGAGGTTGCACGAGTCGCCGGATAAGCCATGTTCTTTTGCATCAAGCCGCGGCCGCCAGTAAAACATTAAGGTAATAGTAATCAGAAAGGTCAAATCACAGAATATCGGCTGTTTGAACACACTCAACAATTTATACTTATTTGCCGATATCAAGATGGATTGAAGATTTTCGCAAGGTGAGAGTATGTCCGATTGGCCCAACGAGCCAGTTCAGCCCGCGGGCAGCACGACGACATGCGTTGCTGTGATCGCACGCGATGAGCACGAAAGACTCATCATTACCGTCTGTAATGATCTGTTCTTCCAGATGACGGACGCGGCGTGCGCAGGCACTCGGCATTTCCCCATTCCGTTCGACACGCTGGCCGCCAACGTTGGCACGCGCCGATTGCTGAAAAAACTGCTCGCGTGCTTCGACTCGGCCGCACCCAGCCAATGGGAGCCATTTGACGATTTTCACAGCGACGGGAGGGGGTGGCGCCTTTCGTTACAGCCAGTGCGTCGCGCCGGCGGCGCGGACGTACACAAAGTTCTCGTCACTGGCGTTCACATGGCAGGACAGAAGGCCGAACAGAGCGATCCGGCGCAGCAACCCGAGGTGAATGCTTCACGCTATCGCGCGCTTGTCGACCTCGCGTACGACGCGATCGTGACGATGGATGAGCAGCACAACATCACACTGTTTAACCGTGCTGCGGAAAATATGTTCGGCTATACCGCGGCTGAAGTGCTGGGCCGCCCCATCGTCACCTTGTTACCCGAAAGATTTCGCGCGGGCCACGCGCGCAAGGTGCGCCAGTTCGCCGAGTCGTATGAGCCCGGCGTACGGGGCTCCACGCCGCCACGCATGGACGAAAGCAACAGCGTGTACGGCCAGCATCGCGACGGATCGGTGATACCGGTCGAAATTGCAGTCTCCAAAATTGAACTGAGCGGCGGGACCGAGTTCATGGCGGTCGTGCGCGACATTACGGACCGCGCGCGGCTCATGGAGCTGCTCAAAAAGCAGGCGTCGACCGACGCTTTGACAGGCCTGCCCAATCGGCGAGGTTTCCTGGAGTTTGTCGAGAACATCCTGTGCGCCAGCGAACAACTGTCGGTGTTTATCCTCGACATCGACTTCTTCAAACAGATCAACGACACCCACGGTCACGATGCCGGCGATGAAGTGCTGCGCGTACTGGCCCGCGTCGGTGCATCGATAACGCGTGGCTCGAACCTGTTTGCTCGCTGGGGAGGCGAGGAGTTCGTCGCGGCGATGCCAGGCGCGACGTCGGAACTCGCGCTGACGATTGCCGACCAGTTGCGCCAGCGCTTCGAGCATGGCGACTTCGATCATCAGTGGAGTCATGCTGCCATTTCATTCACGGTGAGCATCGGCGTCGTCACGCGCGAGGCCGGCGACGTCGACGTCGACGCGCTGATGAAGCGCGCGGACCGGGCGCTCTACCGGGCGAAGAAAGCCGGGCGCAACCGTGTGGAGGCGGGGTGAGCTGCCGGGCAGCAGCGTGGCATCCAGGCTGGGATATGGGCCTGCACCTTGCAGGCGCGTGCAGCGCTTCTGATGGATGGATTGTGCTTTAAACACCCTGCGGTGGCACATCATGGCAGCTTAAGTAGAGCTGCGAAAATCCGACGGCGTGAGTAACGGGGCGCGCTGGATAGCGTCCACGGAGGATGGACTGACGCTCATCAGCAGTGCGGGTAATGCCATTCATGCCTGCATGCTACGATGGTTCGCGAAACGCCCGCCGCGTAGCCCTCTGGCGGTGTCAGAGCAGAATCCAACGCGAGGTCGAGCAGGCAATGGCAACTCTTTATGACACGCTCGGCGTGCACGCGCACGCCACCGAGGACGAAATCAAGCGCGCCTACCGGAAGGCCGCGATGAAGTGGCATCCCGATCGCAATCACGGCGCGGAGGAGATGGCTCGCGCAAACTTTCAGGAAATCAGGGACGCGTACGCCATTCTTTCCGACGCCGCGCAGCGCGCGGTGTACGACGCCGTGTACGCGGAACAGATGCGCAGCTGGGAAGACCAGCAGGCGCGCCGGGAGGCGGCGCGGGCAGAGCGTGAGGCGTCTGCGAGAGCCGCCGATGAAGCGGCGTACGCGGAAATGGTCGCGCTCGCCATGCGTTTCGCCGACGAAGGCCACAATCGCGACGTGTTGTTCGGTGTGCTACTTGGCCGCCAATACGACGCTCGGCGCGCTTCGCAAATCGCGGATAGCATCGCGGCGTTGCAGGCGGCGCGTCGTGAAGCGGCCGCGAACGCGGCACGTCAAGCACCCGTTGACGCTGACGAACACGCTGCAACCGCCGATGCAACCGCCGGTGACGAAGGCGCCGCCACGCGAAGCCACGCCGCCTCGTCGAAAGACGACGCAGCGCGCGATAGCGGGCGAGGGCGGTGCGCCACGGACAATTGCCACGAGGTCCACGGCGGGGCGCAACCGGCCGGATCGCTCGGCGGGCTATGGTTTCAGTTCTTGAACAGCCTGCGGTTTTGATGCGTCATGCCGGCTGCCCGGCAACGCGCGTCAGTTCGGACACGAGTTCGTCAATGTAGGGGTCGCCGAGCTGGCAATTCGCAAGCGCGTCACGTAGTTTGAATACGTATTCGGCGTTGCTGCCAAACAGCCCGGAAGCCGCGGCGATTAACGGCGCGATTGCGCGGGCGCTTGAGTCGTTTTCGTAATGCATATGGTCAGGCTCGGCGACGAAAGCGATCGCATTCAGTTGCGTGCCGTCGTCGAGCGTAACGGGCGCCCATGTCGGGCGATAGGCGCCCGTCACCATTTCGCGGATCCACAAGATCCGCAACTCCTCTCCGAGCGCAGCGCCGCAAAGGCGTAGCGCGACACCTTGGGTACTGCCGCCCCGTTCGAGCGCGAGCATGCGGCCGGGCTGCTCCGGTGTGCCACGTCCGGCAATCAGCCGGATGCAGAAGCTGCGATGCCAGCCATGCAAAGTCGCAATCCGGCGGCAATCGAAGTCCGAAATGGGATTCCATAGCAGCGAGCCGTAGGCGAAAATCCACACGTCGCCCGCGTCGCCGGCCGGACGCGCGGCCAGCGTCTGCGCAAGCGAAGCGTCGATGCGCGCCTGCGTCCACAACAGCTCTTTCGGCAGCGATTCAAAACTGTCGAGATAGGCGCCAGAGCGAATGGCGTTTCTGTTCAGCATCCAAAGTTTCCCATCTGATCGCCACGCGCTGCCCGGTCGCGCGTGCGCAACTTCTTCCTTATTATCACCGGACGATCAGACGGAAAAAATCCGTATGCAGATAACAGAGCTTTCCATAAACGCGACAATCGGCAACGTGCGCGAATAAACCGCGCGCGACGCGCAACGCGCTGCGTGCCGGGAATGACGCGTTGTCCGCCGGGTCATAGACCTCGACCGAATTGATAGAGACCGCGACCTTCGGCGGATGTCAGAGCGCTTCTAGAATCGAAAGCGTGTCTTCGAAGCGTTGGGCACCGGGGATGTCCGTGTGCCCCGTCAATCACGCCATCCAATCCGCGAGGCGCCAGCCATGTTCACTTTCATTTTCGTCGTCGCGGTTGCGGCGTTTATTCCCTATGTGGCAACGCCTGGGATTGCTAACGGAGTCAAGGCGATCGCGCAGCCTCACCAGGCCATGATCGATGAACCAATGTCGACGCCAACCGCCCCGGCCACAGCCGGCGACGATGCCATCAACCGCCTTGTTAGCGCGCCACGCGAACGGGACACTTCCGTCTGATCACGCCGCCACTCGAGCCGCCACTGCAGTCGTCCAACGGTTGATCCGTCGAAAGCTCCATGTAATATTCAGGCCTGAGTGGATTTGTCATCCTGGTGCAAATTCTCGTGGCGCGCAGATTTAAGACATCGTAGTGTCACGGGTGCGCAAGACTCGGTCGGCAAAATGGCGAACAGAAAATGGTGACGGGGTAAGTGTGACGAAAAAATATAAGGTGCTGTTTCTTTGCCGCGAGAATTCAGCGCGCAGCATCATGGCGGAGGCGTTGCTGCGCGAACTGGCGGGACACCGGTTCGAAGCGTTCAGCGCGGGACCGGAACCCGCTGCGCGGGTTCATCCGCTGGCTGTTGCGCAATTGCGCCCGGGGATTTCCGATCTCGGTGTGCTCAGTCCAAAAAGCTGGCTGGAGTTTACCGGTGAGTGGGCGCCGCGCATGGATTGCGTAATCACAATGGACGAAACCCTCGTTGGCGCATCGGTGCCCGTCTTTCCAGGCGAGCCGATGTGCAGCGCCTGGCGCCTTGCCGATCCGCTGCAGGAAGAGGTGTCCGACGAAGAACGCGGCCGCCTGTTCGCGAAAGTGTTCTGGCAGATTGTGCGGCAGGTGAGCGGCTTGATTGAAGCGCCGCTCGATGCCGGCGGGAGCAGCGCTGTGCTCCCTGCGCGCGCGCAGCGCATCAGCGCCTGCGATGCGTAAAACCGGCCGGCGGCTTATGGAATTCGAAAAGCCTCTGATATAAAACGCCGCGGCGGCCGGACTGACTCACGACGCCATTTATTGGCCGGTAGTGGACGGCGTCGCTGCAGTGTCCGGCGACATGGCCGGCATGGAAGTGTCGCCCGAACTCATAGGCTTCATTGCGCTTCCCGGCATCACGTCGAGTGGACTCGGCGCCGGGTCGCCGCGGTATGTCATGCCAGCAGTGGCCGCACTATGTGCGTTACCACCGCCCGAACCGCCCTGGCCATTACCGCCGCCTTGTGCATGGGCCGCTCCGCTTGCCAATACGAGCGAAGCCGTACAACCCAGCATGATTCTGAACATTGATTGACGCATGACAGTTCTCCCGACGTGCTCGTCAGGCTGATATGGCCGCGAGCTGGATAGACGCCGCCCATGATCATCATGACCGGTTCCCGTAGGCAACACGTGATCGCGCTGCTCTGACCGGATATACGGCGCACTCTGCTGTCTGGATGCAATGTGGGGATGCAACGCGGGGGTGCAACGCGGGTATGCAACGAGCAGTACCGCTGCACGCAAAGGGCACGCAACGTACGCCTCGGCAAGACACCGGGCAAACGACAACTTAGCGGATTATCGGCTGTTCGACGAACGCGCGAGCGGACTGCCCGCAAACGGATCGTTAGTCCAGTCCACATGTTTTTTAGGCTGTGAGACCGGAGCGGTTTTGCTCGACAATTCAAAATGGTCGATTGATTGACCGGCGCTAATTGCCTGTTTGAGCCACTGCGGCATTTCACCCTGGCCGTCCCAGCTATCTCCGGTTGCGCTACGGTAGCGTTCAGCCTTTTGTGCGGCCGGCTCCGCTGCAAGCACAGCGGCCAGGTCTTCTGGTTCGATACCAAACTCTTCCATGCGATGGCGGAGATACGCAATCATGCTATCTCGCTTTCTTTCGTCCATAAGATATTCGTCCTTCTAAAGCGTCCAGCGTTCTGTCAATTACAGATTGCAAGAAAAGCCGCGGAAGCCTTGAGCCCTTAAACAGGGCCGGCACGCGGCGGGGTGATCGATTGAAGGGAAATGCGACGGGCAGCGTTAGAAAACGTCGCTCCATTATTGCCAATAATTGCTATACAGCATCTGCTGGCCGTTAGCAGGGTGAACGCACCACTCAGTGACTAGTCAAGCCGTGCGCCGATAGAGGCCGGTGAGCCTTGAAGACGCATTGGAAATACCGGATTTGTTTGTGCACTGATTGCGAACGGCCGGTTCCGCTTTGGCCTCCGCCTTTCGATGGCGCCGTCTGCGGATCGATTTTCTGGGTTATGCCAACATAATAGCGCACTGTACGACGGAAATATGCATTCCCATTGAGGATTTTCTTGCGCCGAAGTGGTCTTACGCACTTTGCGTACAGCCGTCTGCGGGGTTTCCCGGAGATTGCATTCCTGATTGGCCGAGCTATAACCAGATTACGGAGTCAACGCTCCGCGCTTCCAGCTTGTGGTGTCCGCTTCCGTTGGCCGCACAGTCCAATCGACACCGGATCGCAAGTCGGGCAACTCTTCAGTCGATGAATTCGGTGACTCGCCGCAGTGTCATACGGGCGGTAAAGCATCGCCGATGCGTCTGCTCAATGATGGTCTGGACGACCTGTCGTCTTTCGCGAAACACGTCAAAGGGGACGACCGTCGCGGCGCCGGATTCGAGGAGTCTGGACATGAAACTACGTTTATTGACTGCGGTTACGACCGCCGTTTTACTTCTCGCGCCGAAAACGGCGAACGCGCTGGACACGCAGGGTCAATACAGCGCCGTAGCTTCCGGGCAAGCGCTAATGCAGAACGCCAACGAGTCGGTGCAAGCCACGACCGATATGTCGTTCAGTGACCCGGGGATGGACGCACCAGCGGCGTCACAGGCCGCACGAAACGGCTCTTTTGGTGGGATAGGAGGTGTGGTTGCCGGGCAATCGGAAATGGGATCGAGACGGGACGAGTTGTGCACCGGCGGGCCGCAGTGCAAAATTTATTTTGGCCACTGAATCTTGCCGTTAGATTTAGCCGCTTAATCTTGGCCGCTTGATTCTGGTCCCCTAACTGCCCGCGTCGCGCGGTGCCGGTTGCCGAGAGCGATAGACAACGGCTCGAACCGGCACCGCAGCGCCCTGTTTCAGGCCAGCGCGACGGGCTGCGCGACCCGGTCCATATGCTTGCCGATGCGGCCCACCATCGCATCGAAGCTGACTTCTTCCGTTGCCGAACGTTGCGCAAAGCCGCGGAATTCGTCCAGCAGCGCTCGCCACGATGCGTCCCAACGCGTTTCCTTAATGCACCTGCCCGACGAGTCGGCAATACGAAGCACGCCGTTGTCCGGGTAGAAGGTCACCGTGACCGGCATACCGTCGATAACGCAAGTCGAGGTGCAGGGGCGTGTGCTGAGCATAGTCAAAATCCTTTTTTATGAGCTGTTAGAGAGTGCGCTGAACGCTGACGTTGCGTTGAGCAAACAGCGTGCCCAACCCTCGTCGCGAGCATATTCACCGCTTCGCCATATAACCTCACAGCGAACGCACTCATTTCTGATTGTCGAGCAAGCCGCTAAATGTAATGTTAAGGTGTGTCCGGTTCTGGTTTCACCCACTTAATTTCCAACGTGATTCCCGCTAGAGGCGACCCGGCACGGCTCGCTTTGGGCGTCGGCTCGTGCCGCTTTTTCAGCGCGCCGCATCAGCGATTAGTTCGGTGAAATCGCTCCAATATCACCCTTTGTTTAGTCACTCGCGAACAAAATATTATGTTGATCGAAGATAATCCGCCGACGAACGGTGTTCTGGCGGACGACGACACGTCCTCGTCCCTGCGTTCGTGGCTCGCCGTCGTCGCAGTTGCCATTGGCGCTTTTGCGTTCGTCACCACGGAATTTCTGCCAGTGGGCGTGTTGCCGCGCGTTGCCGTGGACCTGGGCGTGCTGCCCGGCACGGCGGGCCTGATGGTGACCGTGCCCGGCGTGATTGCCGCCATTTCCGCACCGGGGTCGATGCTGGTTGCGGGACGTATGGACAGGCGGCGCGTATTCCTTCTACTCACCGCTTTGTTGCTCGCGTCGAATCTGATTTCCGCGTTCGCGCCGACTTTCCTGATCATGCTGGTTGGCCGCGCGCTGCTCGGAGCCGCGCTCGGCGGATTCTGGACGCTAGCGACGGCGGCATCGGGTCGCCTCGTCAAGCCAAAAGATTCGGCACGGGCAATGGCGACGATCCTGACTGGCGTGACGTGCGCCACCGTGATCGGCGTGCCGCTTGGCACGTTCATCGCCAGTTTCGCTTCGTGGCGCGCGTCTTTTATGGCAACAGGCGTGCTGGTCGCGGTTGCACTCGTCGCGCAATTTATTTTCGTGCCGTCGCTGCCATCCAGCGCTGCGCTGCGTCTGCGCGATCTGGTCGAGCTGCTGCGCCGTCCCCATCCGCGTCGAAGCATGATGATGGTTGCGCTCGTGTTCGGCGCGCATTTCTCCTCGTACACCTACATCACGCCTTTCCTGCTGCGCAACGCCAATCTCGGCATGGCGACGATTACCTGGCTGCTGCTCGGCTTCGGCATCATCGGTTTCTTCTCGAACTTCGCCATTTCGTCGACGGTGACGCGTCATCTGAAAATGTCGGTAGGCGCAATGGTGTCGTTGTTGATGGTCGCGCTCGTCTCGTTGCCGCTGCTGCAGCATTCGTCGCTGGGCGTGGTGGCGCTGGTGCTCGCGTGGGGCGTGTCGTTCGGCGCGTTACCGCTCTGTTTTAGTGTCTGGATTCAGCGTGCCACGCCGGATTCGCCGGAAGCGGGTTCCGCACTTTTTGTCAGTATCATTCAGGTGGCGATCGCCGTCGGTTCGCTCGTGGGTGGTATGGTGGTCGACCACGTGGGTATCACTGCCGACTTCATGTTTGGCAGTGGGCTTGCCTTGTTCGGCCTCGCTACGCTCGCGAGTTTTGGCGCGCGTGAGAAAGCGGCTGCGACCGAAGCCGTGCCGTGTCCGGCCTGCACCGACTGATCACGCGAACGAGGCGACCGACCTGCAGAGGGGAACCGGGAAAAGGCAGCGTGCCGGCATAGCGAGGTGCTGTTCGCCGCCATTGATCCGTGTGACCACGTCCCCATGTGTGGGGTTTGTTCAACGCCGCGTGTAAGCTGACAGAGATGCGAAAACCCGAATTCAACGAACCCGCTAGCGCGCGCCCTGACCTGCTGTGCTTCCTGGTTGCGATCGCCGCAGCCTCGTATGCATTGAGCGAGGAGTGGCGCGTCGATCACGTCGTGGAATGCTGCCGCCGGTGGCTGACAAAGAACCAGATGACGATGGACTGGCTCGACCGGGTCCGCATCGGCCAGCTTGCGTTGAAAATTGCGAGCAAGGATCTGCTGGAGGCGGGCGTCGCGGTCCGGCTATCGAGCGTGAATGCGCTCTTTACCGACGAGATGGAACTCAACGAGGCCAGCACGATGGTTCAGCGCATGCTGGCGCTCTGTCACGAAGCGCTTTAATTGCGCGCCGGCCACGGCCAGCCTCTTTTTTCGCCAGCCTGCTCCTGCGCGGTATTTAAAGCCGGTGCCTGTTCCGCCGCCTGTGTCGTGGCGGCCGTCGCGCCGATTTGCGCGCGCGCAACACCGGCTCCGAAACCTTCGACTTTCTGCTGGACGTGAGCAAGATAGGCGTCCCACCCCTCGGCGTTATGGTCGAAAAGATTGCGTAGAACGGGTAACGCCAGCGCGTTGCTGTCCAACTCAGCCGCAAGCAGCGCTTCGGGCCACACGGCAAACGTTGCGAGGACTGCACGGGCAAATCCGGCCACCGTCATCGTAGGCGCCAGCGTTTGCAGAAACGCATGCGAGCGCAATGTCTCGTCCTTATTTGCGATTGCCCTCACTGGCGCGTCTGGCGCATTCGCTTTCGTCAAACGGCTGGCGATGTCGAGCATGTCGCCCAGGTGAAGCAGCAGTTCTCGCCTGTCAAATCTGTCGTCCATTGCTGTTGGTCCGCTCAAGTCGTGTTTGGTGGGGTCTCGGATGCGCTACGCAATGCATTGTCGTCTATGCATGTGCAGTATGGGGGAAGGCAGCGCGTTGTCGGGTCCCAGCTGCACCTTTTCCGTGCGAAAGAATGTTGCTCGTGATTGATGCCCAATTGCGAAACAGCCCTAGCCGCTATATTGAGCAAAAACCCGGCTCTATAGCTATTGTTCAATTTGGCACGTAGCTTGCATAAATGAGGATCCGGCGAGTTGCGGGGCAGACCATGAATAAAAGTTTTCGCGTTGTGGCGAGCGTGACTTTCAATGAGAACCGCGTAACTGCTGAGTACGACCGGTCCTCAGGCCGACTGCGCATTTTCGATAATGACGAGGTCAAGACGGAATGGTTTCCGCCTCACTCCTGGTTTGCACTTGCAACGGTGGCCGGGTCACGCATGTGGGGCACGAATCCAAGCGAGGAGGATCTTCGCATGTTCATCGAAGATTTCGCGGGAAAGTGCATTGATTAACGGTCGCTCATGAGTTTGCAAAGCACGGTAGCGGGAATCGATGTGGGTGGCGACCGCAAGGGGTGCCACCTGGTGATCCTCCACGGCAGCCGGATTGTGGTCAATCTGAACAGCACGTCGCCCGCAGTTATGCTCGAGGCGTGTCTCGACCATGACGTGATTGCAGTGGGCATCGATGCGCCATGCCGATGGCGAACCGGAGAAAGCGGCCGGCAGGCGGAACGTCAGCTCGCGCAGCAGCGTATTGCGTCATTTGCCACGCCAACCCGGCAACAGGCCGAGTCGAATACCAGCGGCTTCTATGCATGGATGTTCAACGGCGAGCGAATGTACCAAACGTTTTCTGCCCACTATCCTCTCTTCGACGGTTGCCTCAACGCCCGCGCGCGTTTCTGTTTCGAGACATTCCCGCATGCCATCACGTGCGCGAAACTCGGCAGGGAAGTCGCTTCTGCGAAACTCAAACGCACACAGCGCCAGGCGGTGCTCGAACTGACGGGCATCGACACCACCACGCTCAAGTCCATCGACGACATCGACGCCGCGCTTTGCGCGCAGATGGCCAACTGGCTGCTCGCGGGGCAGGCGCATGCGTATGGCGACGCACTCGACGGCTATATTGTCGTGCCCCATTCGAAAACAGGCGAGGCCACGGCGGGCAGCGTGCCATTGTTCGACTCACAGCAATTGTGATTTCGCGCCATTGGCATAGAAAAAAGACAGGTCGCGTCTACACTCAATCTTGTCAACGCCGTACGTCTTCTGGCTTCGGCGCTTCTAATCAGATTGGGGAATCATCATGAAGAGCAAACTCCTTGCAGCATTGCTGGTTGCTGTCACCGCTTCTATTGCCGCACCGGCATTTGCCAGTGGTTACGGGCCGGCACCTTCGTATCGTCCTTCGGTTGGAGCGCCTGCTTCGCAACGCGGCCAGAGCGCGCAAACCGTGGCCGCCGAGAATGGCAATTCAGCGGGTTCAGTCAGCGATTCTTACGGCGGTGTGATCGGCTCGACTTCTCAATCGGGTAGCCGTCAGGTGGCTGATGCGAATAGCCATCTGTTTTCTCGCCATTGAGGCTAGAGCGGTTCGCCGCTAAAGGGCGATGTGAGGTGATGACATGTTGAAAATAACGGAAGGTGGGCTGTTCGTTGGCGCGCTGCTGCTTTACCTCGCGCCTTCGATCATCGCCGACGCGAGGGAGCGCAAAGATGCGTTCGCGGTAACGATGGTGAACATCCTGCTCGGGTGGACGGTGATCGGCTGGTTTGCGGCGCTGGTGTGGGCACGGCATCCTGTCAGCGACCGGCGCCTCAAGCAGTTTGCGAAACGGGCGCAGCGCGCGGTGGCGCGAGTAACGATCGATGCAATCGTAGCGCGGGCGGAAGGGCGGGCAGAAGGGCGCGCCAGTTCTTTTCCAGCGCTCAATCCGCGGCTTGTACCCGTCGTCGCGCGCATTGCAGCTGAAAGAAGGCAGCACCGCAGGTACTGAGACAACCGGCGGCATGGCCGGTGAACGAAAGCCCCGGTATTAGCTTTGACGGTGGCCGACGTGATCGGCCATTAATCGCCGCATGGTGGTCAATAGCACTGCAGGCGCGACGGGCTTGCGAAGAAATCCGTCAAAGCTGACGAACGCCGGCGGACTGGGCTCCCCGGACACCAGAATGAATGCGACATCAGGAATGCCGGGCACTGTCCGTAGCCGGTGGCACAGTTCGCTGCCCGACATGACCGGCATGCGCCAGTCCGCGACGACGACATCCACGGGTGATTCGATAAACATGGCCAGTGCGGCTTCGCCGTTCGTGGCAGTGCGCACCGTGAAGCCATCGGCAGCGCAAACGGCGCTCAACGCCGCCAGCGTCTCTTCTTCATCATCCACAAGCAAAACGCTCGCCATTCCCTGTGCCTCGAACACTGCCAATATGTCCATTCGGCAGACTTAAGCATTAAAAAGTTCAATCGGCGTGGCGGGTTGTCAAGGGGGAGGGCGAAATTACCTTGCTGCGCATCGCGGTCGCAGGAAATCGGCAACCTTTGGATTAACACTTGAACCGGCCTACGGTCAACTGCTTCGGCTGGCTTTGCAGCATCACGCTTTGGCCAGGTATAAGCAGATTAGTTAGGATGCCAGATAAATAAAAGGCGGCCCGGATTGCGAATGCGAGCGACAGGCGAGGGGCGAGCCAGCGCGTTGTGCGGCAATTTGATAATCTCGCTGACCTGTCTACCCCGCAATGTATGGACGCAAGGAGCATCAAGCATGAGTGATTCCGCTGATTGCGAACCGCCGAAAGTCTGGACCTGGAACAAGGACAACGGCGGCCGGTTCGCGAACATCAACCGCCCGATCTCGGGATCGACCCACGACAAGGATCTGCCGGTCGGCCAGCATCCGCTGCAGTTGTATTCGCTTGCCACGCCCAACGGCGTCAAAGTCACCGTGATGCTCGAAGAGTTGCTGGCGCTGGGCCACCACGGTGCGGAATACGACGCGTGGCCGATCAAAATCGGCGAAGGCGAGCAGTTCGGCAGTGGTTTTGTCGAGGTCAATCCGAACTCCAAGATTCCGGCGCTGCTCGACCGCAGCGGTCCGACACCGATCAGAGTGTTCGAGTCGGGCGCAATCCTGCTGTATCTCGCCGAGAAGTTCGGCGCTTTCCTGCCCACCGAGCCCGGTGCGCGCGCTGAATGCCTGTCGTGGCTATTCTGGCAGATGGGCAGCGCACCCTATCTGGGCGGCGGCTTCGGCCACTTCTATGCTTACGCGCCAACTAAAATCCAGTACGCAATTGACCGGTTCGCGATGGAGGTCAAGCGTCAGCTCGACGTGCTGGACAAACAGCTTGCCGTCAACGAGTACATTGCCGGCAGCGAGTACACGATTGCCGACATGGCGATCTGGCCGTGGTATGGCGGCCTCGTGAAAGGTTGGCAGTACGGCGCCGCGGAGTTTCTCGCCGTGCAGGACTATCGGCATGTGCAGCGCTGGGCGGACCTGATTCACCAGCGTCCGGCGGTGCTTCGCGGGCGCAAGGTGAACCGGCTCTTTGGCGAGCTTTCGGATCAATTGCATGAACGTCACGCGGCAAGTGATTTCGACACCAGTACACAGGACAAGCTCGCCGCGTCGACCTGAAGTCTTTAGCCAGCCGATCCATTTTTGTTATCGCCCTCTTCAATAGTCGAATTGTTCGCGCATCGCCCGGCTCGTATATTGACTGCATCATCAGCAGACAGCAAAACGACAACATCAGCACGCTGGTCGGGCGTGTCACAGGAGCACAGCGATGAATCAGATCGATCTGGAGGGGCGCGTCGTCGCCATTACGGGCGGCGCGCGCGGCATTGGCTATGCGGTCGCACAGCGGGCGCTCAACTCGGGCGCCTCCGTCGCGCTCTGGGATGCCGACGCGGAACGGCTCGCGCGCAGCCAGAGGGAGCTAAGCGAACTCGGCAGAGGCAAGGTCACGGCGGTTACTGTGGAACTCACGCAGGAAGCCAACGTCGCGCAAGCGGTCGAACAAACGGTTGCCGATCATGGCGCGATCCACGTGCTGATCAACTCCGCGGGCATCACCGGCGGCAATGGCACGACCTGGGAGCTGGAACCCGACGTATGGCGCCGCGTGATCGACGTCAATCTGATCGGCCCGTACCTGACTTGCCGCGCCGTGGTGCCGCACATGCTCAAGCAGGGGTATGGCCGCATCGTCAATATCTCGTCGGTGGCGGGCAAGGAAGGCAATCCGAACGCGTCGCACTATAGCGCGTCGAAAGCCGGGCTTATCGGCCTTACCAAATCTCTTGGCAAAGAGCTTGCAACGAAGAACATCCTCGTGAACGCGGTCACACCCGCGGCAGCCAAAACCGAGATATTCGATTCGATGTCGCAGCAGCACATCGACTACATGCTCTCCAAGATTCCGATGAACCGCTTCCTGTTGCCGGAGGAAGCAGCTTCGCTCATTTTGTGGCTTTCTTCCGAAGACTGCGCGTTCAGCACAGGTGCGGTGTTCGATCTGTCGGGCGGCCGCGCGACGTACTGACCACGCTCTGCCCCGCGACACGCCGCGCATCAGGCAATAGCGGCCGGCAACGCATAAAAACGCCAGGACACGCATGCACGTGTCCGGTGAAGGAGACGACATGGACCCGCAGGCGCCCGTTTCACTCGAAGCGGTCAACAGCAAGGTGATGCGGCGGCTGTTGCCGTTTCTGCTGCTGATGTACGTGCTGGCGTTTCTCGATCGCGCGAATATCGGTTTCGCACAAAAGGCGTTGCAGCACGATACAGGTCTGTCCAACGCCGCGTTCGCATTCGGCGCGGGTGTGTTTTTCGTGGGCTATGCGCTGTTCGAGGTACCGAGCAATATTCTTCTGCATCGGGTCGGCGCACGGGTGTGGATGTGCCGGATCATGGTGACGTGGGGGCTCGTGTCAGCGGCAATGTGTATGGTGCACACGGCCACTGCGTTCTACACGCTGCGCTTCCTGCTGGGTGTTGCCGAAGCCGGGTTTTTCCCCGGCGTGATCTATTACCTCACACACTGGTTTCCGCAAACGTCGCGGGCGCGAGCGGTTGGCGTGTTCTACTTCGGCGCGCCGCTTGCCTTCATTTTCGGCAGTCCGTTATCCGGCTCGCTGCTGCAGTTGCACGGCGCGTGGGGTTTGACAGGCTGGCAGTGGCTCTTTCTCGTTGAAGGCATGCTGGCCTCGGCAGTCGGCGTGTTGGCGTTCTGGTATCTCGACAATCGTCCGGAAAACGCCGGCTGGCTCGATGCACAGGAGAAGGCGACCCTGCGCAGCGCACTCGACGAAGACGCGCGCACGGCGTCGGCGCACGGCCCGCACCGCATTCTCGCCGCGCTGGTGGATCGTCGCGTGCTGCTGTTGTCGGCGATCTATCTGCTGATCCAGATGAGTGTCTATGGCGTGATCTTTTATCTGCCGCAACAGGTGGCCGCGTTTCTCGGCACGTCCGTTGGCTTGCGCGTTGGAATGGTCGCCGCGCTGCCCTGGCTGTGCGCGCTGGCCGTGACCTGGTATGTACCGCGTCGAGCGGATCGTACGGGTCAGCATCGGCGGTGGGCGGTCGCGTTGCTGGTGATAGCGGGCCTCGGCATCGGCGTATCCGGGCTTGCGCATAGCCCTGCGATCGGCCTGATCGCGCTGTGCTGCGCCGCAAGTGGTTTCATCGCCGCGCAGCCACTGTTCTGGACATTCCCGACACGGCATCTGACAGGCGCCGCTGCTGCCGGCGGTATCGCACTGATCAATTCGCTCGGCGGGCTTGGCGGTTTCATCGCGCCGAGCTTGCGGACGGCGGCGGAACATACCTTTGCGTCGACCTCCGCGGGACTGGTCGTGCTTGGCGTGTCGAGCCTCGTCGCCGCGCTGATGATCGGCACGCTGCTGCGCCGCGATCCGGCTCAGTCGAGCGATGCCTTCGGTCACGTCATGCATCGCGCCCGCTAGGCGCAGACAGCTTGTGTCGAACGAAATGGCGCGACTCGTAGCGGGCAGAACGCAGCAGACGCAGCAGACACGCAACACAGACAGGCGGAATACATTCCGACGCACTCATCACGGAGCCCATTCATGGCCATGCCCACTATCCGGCACGTGCGTGCCTTCATCGTTCGCGGCGGCGGCGCGGATTATCACGATCAACCCGGCGGACACTGGATCGACGACCACATTGCCACGCCGATGGCACGCTATCCCGAGTATCGCCAGAGCCGCCAGTCGTTCGGCATCAACGTGCTCGGCACGCTCGTCGTGGAAATCGAGGCCAGCGACGGCACAGTCGGCTTCGCTGTCACGACAGGCGGTGAGATCGGCGCATTCATTGTTGAAAAGCATCTGGCGCGCTTTCTCGAAGGTCAGCTCGTGACCGACATCGAAAAGATGTGGGATCAGATGTATTTTTCCACGCTCTATTACGGTCGCAAGGGCGTGGTGCTGAATACGATTTCGGGCGTCGATCTCGCGTTGTGGGATCTGTTGGCGAAAGTCAGAAAAGAACCTGTGTACCAGCTGTTGGGCGGACCCGTTCGCAATGAACTCACGTTCTACGCAACCGGCGCGCGGCCGGATCTCGCGAAGGAGATGGGGTTCATCGGCGGCAAGCTGCCCTTGCAGCATGGTCCGGCCGAAGGCGAAGAGGGGCTGAAGAAGAACCTCGAAAAACTCGCCGATATGCGCAGCCGCGTAGGCGACGACTTCTGGCTGATGTACGACTGCTGGATGAGCCTCGACGTACCCTACGCGACGCGGCTCGCGCAGGCCGCGCACGAGTATGGTCTCAAGTGGATCGAGGAGTGTCTGCCGCCCGACGACTACTGGGGTTACGCCGAACTGCGCCGCAACGTGCCGCGCGGCATGATGGTGTCCACCGGCGAGCACGAAGCCACGCGTTGGGGATTTCGCATGCTGCTGGAGATGCAATGCTGCGATCTGATCCAGCCGGACGTCGGCTGGTGCGGCGGCATCACTGAACTGATCAAGATTTCCGCGCTGGCCGACGCGCACAATGTGCTGGTCGTGCCACATGGGTCGTCGGTGTATAGCTACCACTTCGTCGTGACACGGCACAACTCGCCGTTCGCCGAGTTTCTGATGATGGCGCCGAAGGCCGACGAAGTGGTGCCGATGTTCACGCCGCTTCTGCTCGACGAACCGGTGCCCGTGAACGGGCGCATGAAAGTACCGGACACGCCGGGCTTCGGCGTGCGGCTGAATCCGGAATGTGCGCTGGTGCGGCCTTACCCGCGTTGAACATGGCGTGGTATTGAATCAGGAACGACAGGAGGATAGACGTGTTGCTCAAGGACAAGGCCGTGATCGTCACCGGCGGCTCGCGCGGAATTGGCCGTGCGATTGCCGTTGCGTGTGCAACGGAAGGCGCGGACGTGGCGATCAACTACTGGGGCGATAACGACGCATCGTATGGGCGCCGCTCAGCGGTCGCGGAAGTGGTCGCCGAGATCGAGGCGCTCGGCCGGCGTGTCATCGCGATCGAGGGAAACGTCGCTGCGCGCGAAACGGGGCAGCAACTCGTGCGTCAGACAGTCGAAGCATTCGGCAAGGTCGACGTGCTCGCAAGCAATGCCGGCATCTGTCCGTTTCATGCGTTTCTCGACATGCCGCCCGAGGTGCTGGAGTCGACGGTAGCGGTCAATCTGAACGGCGCGTTTTATGTCGTGCAAGCCGCCGCGCAGCAGATGAAGGCGCAGGGTACCGGCGGCGCGATTGTCGCGACGAGTTCGATCAGCGCGCTGGTGGGCGGCGGCATGCAAACGCATTACACGCCGACCAAAGCAGGTGTCCATTCGCTGATGCAGTCCTGCGCGGTCGCACTGGGGCCCTACGGCATTCGCTGCAATTCGGTGATGCCGGGGACGATCGCGACCGACCTGAACGCCGACGATCTCGCTGACGAAGCCAAAAAAGCGTACTTCGAGAAGCGCATTCCGCTCGGCAGACTGGGACGTCCGGACGATGTCGCTGAATGCGTGGTGTTTCTCGCGTCGGACCGCGCGCGCTACGTGACCGGCGCAGCGTTGCTGGTGGACGGCGGCCTGTTCGTGAACCTGCAGTAAGCAAGCGATGCCGACTTCAATCCACGGGAGCGGACGCCACAACCGCCGGCGTGCTCGTGACAGCGGCGGCGCTGGTTTCGTCGCGGGTCAGTGTGCGCGAGAAACCGCGCAGCAGGTCGATGAAACGCAGCGCGGGTTCGGCGAGCGCTTCGCCTTTGCGCGTAAGAATCCCGAAACCCGCAAGGCTCTTGCCGATTTCGAGTGGCAATGCGACCAGCAGTTTGCCGCGCAGGTGATCACGTACCACCGACTCCGGCAGCATGGCCACCGCGTCGTAATTTTCAAGCAGTTGCAGCGTGGCGAAAATCGACGCGCATTCGGTGAGATTCACCGGCGTGGCCAGTCCCGCGCGCGCGAGTTCTTCTTCGAACAGCACGCGCGCCGGACTGGTGACGGGTTGCGCAACCCACGGCCAGTCCATCAGTTCGCGCAGCGTGATGCGTGTGCGCTGGGCAAGCGGATGCACGGCGCGCACCACCAGCAGCAGCGTCTCGCGGGCAAGCGGTTCGAAACTGAAGTCGTTGTGTTCGAGTGGACTCGTCAGTCGCCCGAGCGCGAGATCGACTTCGCGGCGATGCAGCAATTGCACGACCTGGTCGCTCGTCTCGCCGAGAATGCGCACGTTCAGCAGCGGACTTTCCGTCTTGAGCGCGGCAACCGACATCGCAAGCAGATCGGGCGCGGCGCCCATGATCGCGCCGACGGTCAGCTGTCCGTGTCCGCCACGGCGCTTGACGTCGAGGTCTTCGGAAAAGCGCGTGAGTTCGGCGAGCGCGCGGCGCGCGTAAGCCAGTGTGACGACGCCAAGCGGCGTAGGCGTCATCCCGCGCGCGTTGCGCTCGAACAGCAGAAAGCCGAACGCTTCCTCGATGTCGCCGAGCATGCGGCTCGCGCTTGGTTGCGCGACGTTGACGGCCTCGGCGGCCTGATGCAGATTGCGCGCGTCGTCGAGCGCGACGAGCAGCGCGAGGTGCTTGAACTTGAGCCGATTGACGAGTGCGACGGTTGCTGAGGGTTGGCTCATGGTTCCGGTGCGATTCGGTTTGTGGATCGCCCAATCCCAACAACGGATTGAGATGCTATCGACGCAGGAATTATAGTCGTATCAGACGCTTCTACGTTTCACAGGGAAAGCGCCCCGACACGACGGGAGACAGGCCGCTATGGAGACAATCGCTTTCCGGATGGTGCTCAACCCCGGCATGCGGGAGGAATACGAGCGACGTCACGCGCAGATCTGGCCAGAGCTGGTCGACGCGTTGCACAACGCCGGCGTGCGCGATTACCGCATATTCTTCGACGCGGACTCGCATCATCTTTTCGCCATCCTCACGCGCACGACCCATCATTCCATGGACGCGCTGCCGCATCTCGACGTGATGCGCAAATGGTGGGATTACATGGCCGACATCATGCACACGGCGCCCGATCATACGCCGCTTCAACAGGCGCTGGAGCCCGTGTTTCATCTGAATACCGTCAACCGGCCGGTTCACACGAACTGAGTACGGAGCGAACGTTCATCGAATGGAGAATGACGCATGCAGGTTGTCGATTCGCATATTCATCTGTGGGATCTGAACGCATTGCGTTACCCGTGGCTGGAGAATCCGGGCGTCTCGTTCGTGGGCGACGCCCGTGCGCTCAAGCACGATTATCTGCTCGAGGATCTGCTGGGCGAGGCCGGCGAGATCGAAGTGCTGAAAGTGGTGCACGTCGAGGCGAATCCCGATCCCGCGAATCCCGTTGCTGAAACGCGCTGGCTGCAGTCGGTGGCCGATAGCGCGCGCTCGCGCGGCATGCCCAATGCGTTTGTCGCCGCTGTAGATCTGTCGGCGCACAACGCTGCCGAACTGCTCGAAGCGCATGCGTCGTTTGCAAACACGCGCGGCGTCCGGCAGATCCTGAATGTGCACGACGACAAGCTTTACGACTACGTCGGCCGTCATTTCATGCGCGAGCCGCAATGGCGTGAACATTTCGGCTTGCTGCGAGCGCACGACCTGTCGTTCGATCTGCAAATCTATCCGTCGCAGATGGATGAGGCCGCGGCGTTGGCGCGAGCGCATGGCGACACGCAGTTGATCGTCAATCACGCCGGCATGTTCGTGGATCGCAGCAGCGTGGCCGGTTATCGTGCGTGGCGCGACGGCATGCGGGTGCTCGCGGGCTGCCCGAACGTCGCAGTGAAAATCAGTGGCTTTGCGATGTTCGATCACAAGTGGACGGTGGAAAGCCTGCGGCCGTACGTGCTCGAAACGATCGACACATTTGGTGTGGAGCGGGCGATGTTCGCGTCGAACTTTCCGGTCGACCGGCAGTTCAGTTCGTACACGGATTTGTGGCGCGCGTACGCGTCGATCGTGGACGGCGCGAGCGACACCGACAAGGACGCACTGTTTCGCCGCAATGCAGAACGTTTTTACCGCATCTGACGATGCGGGTTCGAACGCGAAAAGAAGGAGGCAGGTAGTGCAGTCAACCCCATCCGCTGTGCCGAGGCTCGAACTGCGGCATGCAAGCAAATCATTCGGCCGCGTGCGCGCTTTGTCCGATGGCGACCTTGCGCTCTGGCCGGGCGAAGTGCATGCGCTGCTCGGCGAAAACGGCGCGGGCAAATCGACGCTTGTGAAAATACTCGCCGGCGTGCATCAGCCCGATAGCGGCGAGCTTCTGGTGGACGGCGCGCCGCGCCGCTTTGCGACGCCCGCTGAAGCACGCGACGCGGGCCTCGCCGTGATCTATCAGGAGCCCACACTATTTTTCGATCTGTCGATCGCGGAAAATATCTTCATGGGCCGCCAGCCGGTCGACCGGATCGGGCGCATTCAATACGATGCGATGCGCCGTGAAGTGGACGGCCTGCTGGCGTCGCTGGGCGTGGATCTGCGTGCCGATCAACTGGTGCGCGGCCTGTCGATCGCGGACCAGCAGGTGATCGAAATTGCGAAAGCGTTGTCGCTCAATGCCAACGTGCTGATCATGGACGAGCCGACAGCAGCGCTCTCGCTGCCGGAAGTGGAGCGGCTCTTTGCGATCGTGCGCAAGCTGCGCGAGCGCGACGTGGCGATACTTTTCATCACGCACCGGCTCGATGAGGTGTTCACGCTCACGCAACGCGTCACGATCATGCGCGACGGCGCAAAAGTATTCGACGGCCTGACTGCCGACCTGACCACCGATGCGATCGTGGCAAAGATGGTCGGCCGCGACCTGGAAACGTTTTATCCCAAGGCGGAGTGCGTGCCGGGTGAAGTGCGTCTTTCCGTGCGCGGCCTGACGCGCACGGGCGTATTCAAGGACATTTCCTTCGACGTGCGCGCCGGCGAAATCGTTGCGCTCGCGGGTCTCGTGGGCGCGGGGCGCAGCGAAGTGGCGCGCGCAATTTTCGGCATCGATCCGCTCGACTCGGGTGAAATTCAGATTGCGGGCAAGCGCCTCCCGGCAGGCAGTGCCGCTGCGGCCGTGCGTGCCGGTCTCGCGCTGGTGCCGGAGGACCGTCGTCAGCAGGGACTCGCGCTGGAGTTGAGCATTGCCCGCAATGCGTCGATGACGGTGCTCGGCCGTCTCGTCAAACATGGCCTCATTTCCACGCGCAGCGAGACTCAACTCGCGAATCAGTGGGGCACGCGTCTGCGTCTGAAAGCGGCGGATCCGGCCGCGCCGGTCGGCACGCTGTCAGGCGGTAACCAGCAGAAAGTGGTGCTCGGCAAATGGCTCGCGACCGGCCCGAAAGTGCTGATCATCGACGAACCGACACGCGGCATCGACGTCGGCGCGAAAGCCGAGGTCTACAGCGCGCTCGCCGAACTCGTGCGGGACGGCATGGCCGTGCTGATGATTTCGAGCGAACTGCCCGAGGTACTCGGTATGGCGGACCGTGTGCTGGTGATGCACGAGGGTCGTATTAGCGCGGATATAGCGCGCGCCGATGCGAACGAGGAGCGCATCATGGGCGCCGCGCTCGGCCAGCCCGCAGGCCAACCTGTCGGCCAACCCGTCGGTCATCCGACTCCACCGTGGGGACACGCCGCATGATGCGCCAATCTTCCACTCATCCCGCACCGGTCCAGGCGCCGGTGCCCAGACGCGCCGCCGCTTCGCCCGGCGGCCTGATCGGCAGCGTGGCGAAGAGCCGCGAAATCACGCTGTTCGTCGTGCTGATCCTGCTGATCGTGGGCACGGGGCTCGCCAAGCCGCAGTTCCTGAACCTGCAGAATCTGCGTGACGTGCTTCTGAATGTATCGATCATCAGCTTGCTGACAGCCGGCATGACCGTGGTCATCCTGATGCGGCATATCGATCTTTCGGTGGGCTCGACCGTCGGCATCAGCGCGTATGCGGTCGGCAGTCTATACGTGGCGTTTCCGCACATGCCGGTGATCGTCGCGCTCGGCGCGGGCCTCGTGTTCGGGCTGGTCGCCGGCGGCATCAACGCGCTGCTCGTCGCGGTGGGACGCGTGCCGTCGCTGGTGGCCACGCTCTCCACGCTGTACATCTTTCGCGGAGCCGACTACGCATGGGTGCACGGTGGCCAGATCAACGCGACGAGTTTGCCCGACGCCTTTTCGCGGCTTGCGACCGGCACGCTGCTCGGCGTTCCGACGCTTGCATTGATTGCGATCGTCGTGCTGATCGGACTGGCCGTGTATCTGAAGCAGTTTCGTGCTGGGCGTGAGCACTACGCGATCGGCTCGAACCCGGAAGCGGCACGCCTTGCCGGCGTGAACGTGGAACGGCGCGTGATGTCGGGCTTCCTGCTGTCGGGCGCGATTGCCGGTTTCGCGGGCGCGTTGTGGCTCGCGCGCTTCGGTACGGTGGACGCGAGCACGGCGAAGGGCATCGAATTGCAGGTGGTGGCCGCGGCGGTGGTGGGCAGTGTCGCGATCACCGGCGGGGTGGGCACGATCCTCGGCGCGACGCTCGGCGCGCTCGTGCTCGGCGTCATCAGCATCGCGCTCGTCGTGCTGCACGTGTCGCCATTCTGGGAGCAGGCGATCGAAGGCGCGCTGATCGTCGCCGCGATTACCGCCGACACGTTGCTCGCCCGTTCCGTCGCCAAACGCATGATGAGGAAACGCGATCATGGCTAAACCCGATTCCGCGCTGATTACGCGCAAACGCGAAACACCGCTCCAGTGGGAAGTCCTGCTGTTGATCGTGCTGATTCTGTCGCTCGTGCTGGGCCGGGTGCTATCGCCCGTGTTTCTCACCGGCGCGAATGTGAGCAACATATTGGCCGACCTGACGGAGATCGCGTTGATGGCGTTGCCGATGACGCTCATCATCGTCGCCGCCGAAATCGATCTTTCGGTCGCGTCGGTGCTGGGTGCGTCCAGTGCGTTGATGGGCGTGCTCTGGCATATGGGTCTGCCGATGCCGGTCGTGATCGCACTCGTGCTGATTGCCGGCGCATTGGCGGGCCTGCTCAACGGCCTTGTGATCGTGAAGCTGAATCTGCCTTCATTGGCGGTGACGATCGGCACGCTCGCGCTCTTTCGCGGTCTGGCGTACGTGCTGCTCGGAGACCAGGCGGTCGCGGACTTTCCAGCTGCGTACACGGCTTTCGGCATGGACACGGTCGGCGCGACGTTCATTCCGCTGCCGTTCGCCATCGTCATCGTGAGCGCGGTTCTGTTCACGGTGTTGCTGCAGTCGACCGCATTTGGACGCAGCCTCTATGCAATCGGCGCGAATCCGACGGCGGCGGCGTTCTCCGGCATCGAGGTCGCGAAGATGCGCTTGCGCCTGTTCGTGCTGTCCGGCCTGATGAGCGCACTGGCGGGCGTCGTCTATACGCTGCGCTTCACCAGCGCGCGCGGCGACAACGGCGAAGGCTTCGAGCTGTCGGTCATCGCGGCGGTGCTGTTCGGCGGCGTGAGCATTTTTGGCGGACGCGGATCGATGGTTGGCGTACTGCTTTCGTTGCTCATCATCGGCGTGCTGAAAAACGCGCTGACGCTCGACGACGTATCGAGCGAAACGCTGACCATCGTCACCGGCTTGCTGCTGCTTGCGTCGGTTCTGATTCCCAATCTGGTTGCCCGGTGGCGCGCGGCGCGCGACCGGCGTTTCATCGCGAAGTCGGCTTCTTCCGTTTGATTGTCTGGCTGTATGTGTCTGCGAAGCGAAATACCAACGACTGATAACCTGGACCTCGTCACGTCCAACAACAAGGCAGGAGACACTTCATGTTCAAACCTCTTCGTCATACCGGCAAGGCTGCGCTCTGCGTGGCGCTGATCGCGCTCAGCTGCGCCGCGTCCGCGGCAGGCCTGAAAAGCGGGCTCAAAATCGCGTTCGTACCGAAACAGATCAACAATCCTTATGAAGTCACCGCCGACAACGGCGGTCTTGCGGCGATCAAGGAGTTCGGTGGCGTGGGCAAAGTGGTGGGACCGTCGGACGCGGGCGCGTCGTCGCAGGTGCAGTACATCAATACGCTGATCACGCAGCGTCAGGATGCGATCGTGATCGCCGCGAACGATGCGAACGCAGTGGTCCCCTATCTGAAGAAAGCGATGGCGCAAGGCATCAAGGTGGTGACGTTCGACTCGGACACCGCGCCTGACGGCCGCCAGTTGTTCGTCAACCAGGCGAATGCGGAAGGCATTGGCCGCAGCCAGATTCAACTCGTCGCGAAACTGATGGGCGGCGAGGGCGAGTTCGCGGTGCTGTCGGCCACGCCGAACGCGACCAATCAGAACACGTGGATCAAATGGATGCAGGAAGAGCTGAAGAAGCCCGAGTACTCGAAAATGAAGCTCGTGAAGATTGCCTACGGTAACGACGACGACCAGAAGTCGTTCGTCGAAACGCAGGGCTTGCTGCAGGCTTATCCGAATCTGAAGGCGATTGTGTCGCCGACCACGGTGGGCATTGCGGCGGCGGCGCGCTATATCTCGTCGTCGTCGAGCAAGGGCAAAGTGGCGGTCACCGGGTTGGGCACGCCGAACCAGATGCGCGCGTTCGTGAAGAACGGCACGGTCAAGGCGTTCCAGTTGTGGGACCCGAGCCAGCTCGGCTATCTGGCGGCTTATGCGGCGGCGGCTCTGTCGTCGGGCACCATCACGGGTAAGGAAGGCGAATCGTTCGACGCCGGCAAGCTCGGCAAGCGCACCATCGGCCCGCAAGGCGAAATTATTCTCGGACCGCCGACCACGTTCGATGCGAGCAATATCGACAACTTCAATTTCTGACGGATCAGGACGCGCCGCGCTGCGAGGCTCGCCACGGGCGGCACATCTCGCGGCGCGCCGTGCTGTCCATCATCCGCGCATCGCAAAACTTTGCGCGTAGCCCGCTGGCGATGTATTGCCGTCCCACACTTTCCCGTCGATCAACACCTGCCCCGCGCGCGCCTCTCGCGCGGGCACGTTCACACTGGCCGCTGCTTCGCGATACAACGCCGTCTGATTGATGCTCGCCGCAATGTCCGCATAGTCGGTGCGCGCGTCGATCATGCCCCAGCGTTCGAATTGCGTGAGAAACCATGCGCCCTCGAACGGACTCGGAAAGTTGACCGCACCGTTATCGAAAAAACGCACCGGCAGTCCGCGCGGCATAGTGGGTGCGCCGCTTTGCGCGAGGCGCGCGGCGATCAGCGTTTCGTCGATGCCGATGTACTCCGGGCGCGCCAGCCAGTGAGCGATCTCGTCGCGATGCCCCGCGCCGTCGAGCCAGCGGCACGCTTCGATCATCGTTTGCACGAGCGCACGCGCCGCATGAGGGTTGGCGCTGACGAAATCGCGCCGGCATGCGAGCACTTTTTCCGGATGGTCGGGCCACACATCGCTCGTATAAGCCGCCGTTCGGCCGACCTTTTGCGCTTCCGCCAGCGCGTTCCACGGCTCGCCCACGCACAGGCCGTCGAGTTTGTCGTCGGCAAGCGCGGCGACCATTTGCGGCGGCGGAATCACCACGCTGTCGATGTCGCGCAACGGATGCACGCCTTGCGACGCGAGCCAGTAATACAGCCACATTGCGTGGGTGCCGGTCGGGAAGGTTTGTGCGAACACCGGTTTGCGGCCGAGCGTGGCAAGCGCTTCGGGCAACGTGCGGTGCCTGTCGAGCGCGTCGGCGAGACGGTTCGACAACGTGATCGCCTGGCCGTTGCGATTAAGCACCATCAGCACGGCCATATCCGTTTGCGGACCGCCAAGACCCAACTGCACGCCGTAGACGAGACCGTAGAGCGCATGCGCGGCGTCGAGGTCGCCCGCCAGCAGTTTGTCGCGCACGGCGGCCCATGACGGTTGCCGGCACAACTCGAGCGTCAGCCCATGGGCGTGACCGAACTCGAGCAGCTTCGCGGCGACGAGCGGTGCGGCGTCGGAGAGGGCGACAAAACCGAGCCGCAAGTGAGTCTTCTCGAGCGGCCCGGCGGTCAACGGTGAACGGGAGGAAGTGGAAACGGTCATGGGCAGCGCTTCATTTGAGCGAGTCAGCCGACGCGACGACGGCGCGGGCGACTTCGGCGAGTTTGACGCCCTGATTCATTGCGCGCTTGCGCAGGCTCGCGTAGGCGGCATGTTCGGTGATCTTCTGCTGATCCATCAGCAGGCGTTTCGCGCGGTCGATCAGCTTGCGCTCGGCAAGTTCCTTTTCCACCTGGGCGAGCCGTTCGCGCAATTGCGACTCCTGCGCGAAACGCGCGAGCGCGACTTCGAGAATCGGTGCGAGCCGTTCGGTTGCAAGACCTTCGACGAGATAGGCGGTGACGCCCGCGCTGACCGCGTCGCGAATCAGTTGCTGGTTGGCGTCGTGACTGAACATGAGCACTGGACGCGGCGCGGTGGCGTTCATCACCGCGAGCTGTTCAAGCGTGTCGCGCGACGGCGACTCCGTGTCGATGATGATCACGTCGGGCCGCTCGCTTTGCACGACGCGATGCAGCGCCTGCGGTGTCGCTGTGCCGGCCAGCATCTCGTAGCCGAGCTGGGCCAGCGCGTCGCGCAGATCGCCAATTGGCTTATCGGTGTCGGTGACCAGAAGGACGCGCAGCATGAAGTGACAGAGTGTGATCGGCGGCAGCGGTCGATTAAAGCAACGGCTATGCCAGCGGCGTGACAGGCATCAGGTCGACTGGACACCCGCTCGGGAGCGGCGCGGGAACGCCGGGCACTCCGCACGGTGCACTTGCGCGGGGCATACGGCGCGAATGCACCGAACGGGCGCACGATCGGCGTGCGCATGTCTATCAGGGCTGGAGTTACAGGGGGTGGAGCAGGTGCGCAAACGCGCCTCGGGCGACGACCCGGCGCAGTCTCTGGCGTGTTGGGAAAAGGCGGTACGGGCAACGAACGAGCCCGCAAGAGAGGTGTGCTACGAAGCTGGAACGACGAACCACCAGTACGGTTGATGCGACGCCGCTGCGCGCCGCTCAGGTCGAAAGATAAATCGTCGAACCGGAGAGGGCGCGCGAAAGGCTTCGCTAACAGCTCAGGTGAAACTCAACTGTGAATGCGCACGCAGCCTCAGGGGAGCAGACCGTGCGAGGCAGACGCGCTGCGCGCCTTAGCGGCGACGGAATTGCGTGTTGCGAGCACCGCCGCCACCGCTGGCGCGCTCGTCTTTGTGACGGAAATTGATGCGGCCCTTGGTCAGATCGTAGACCGACAGTTCCAGCGTCACGCGGTCGCCCGCGAGGATACGGATGTGATTCTTGCGCATGCGTCCGGACGCGTAAGCGCCAACCACGACGCCGTTGTCGAGCGTCACGCGGTAACGGCTATCCGGAAGTACTTCGTCGACGATACCGTCAAGTTCAAGCAGTTCTTCTTTCGCCATGCATAACTCCTGGTCGATGGGGATAAGGGGTGTTGGTCGCCCATGCCGGGCAGCACAACATCTAGATGGGGTCAAACGCGGCTTTTTCGAGCCCGCGGTCCTGCGGCGCCGGCGGATGGATTCGCCGTCATGCCGCTCAATGTCAAAGATCGGCGACCGACTGGCCGTCTACCTGACCGTCGATCAGTTGCTCGGCGTGAGCCATGCACGCAATGCGCGCCTTGCCCGTGCCGTCGAACGGAAACAGATACTGCAGCCGGAACACCCGGCCTTCCGACGCCGGATTGGCGCCTACACGGCAGATGCGCACCGACGCGTCATAACCGGCGTCAGGATTGCGGCGCGCCTGCGCGTCCGTAGGACGGCGCGGATAGACGAGCGGGTGAATCTCATAACCTTTGTACGTCTTGACAACTGAATTCATGAAGCTCATGTCCTGTATTACGTGGCCGCCGTGTCACGCGTGTTACGCGCGGCAAGACAGGCCGGGCTGCGCAGCACCTTGGGGCGCGCCGCCATGGAAAGAGGTTGGCACAGGCCCGATGGCAAGGGCTTGAGCGCGGCCGCGCTAAGTCGCGGGTTCGATGGAGAAGAAACACGCCGATGTCGCGCGGACACCGGGCGCATAAACCTGACTGGGAGCTGAACAACTCAGCTGCACAACTCGCGACGGCGAATGCATGCGGCGCATTGCCGGAGTGACGGGAGCGCCGACGGGCGGCGATCGAACAGTCGGGGGTAGTGCGGAGAAGCCGTTTGAAACTGCCTGCCGTTGCCTGAATCTGCGCAGAACGCTCGCGAACACGGCAGAAACTGCGAAAGCGGAATACAGCTATTCCAATATGATGCACTAAATGGGGCTAATTGGATAGCGAAAAGTTCCGCGCACAGCCAAACTGCCCGCCTGGCGGGACATTCAGCGTCTGGGCGCGTTTTCTCGGTGATGAACGTTCCGCCTGAGCGGACCGGCCGGCTGGCGAGCGCGCCGCGCGCCGCGCGCTTGCGTTCGGAAGCGGCTGATCGTGATGACCCGTCAGTGCGGCGTTGGCATCGGCATCGGCATTGAGGCGAGCGAAGAGCCGGCGGCGGGTCAGCGGGACGTTTCGGCGACGCGTTTCTGCAATTCGCGCGACGCAGCGAGCGGAATGCGCGCGTCGTCCCAGCCGGACAGCCATTCGACTTCCTTCGACGTAAAAATCTGTCCGTGATTGCGCAGCGCGTACTGCAACGAATCGATGATGTGGTTCTTGATGATTTCCGGCGTGCCGTCGTCGTCGAGCACGGCGCGAAACGCTTCGAGCGTGGCCATCTGCTGCTCCGTCAAATTGATTGCTCTGTTATCGCACGAAAAAAAACCGCTCGCCACGAGACAAAAATCGGGGGCACTCGTACGTGCGCATGGGCGGGCAGCGGATTTTCGTTCCCCATCCGCGCGACGGTCGCCGTGGCCGGACGAGGTGGCTACAATGGCGAGTTGCCGCGGGCGGCCGGCGGGCTTGATGCCGCACGCTGCCTCCCTGGACTATCGCGACTGTCAATGCGCAACCCGAACGTGACTTCTGTTAAAGACCTGTTGCTGGCCCGCTACGCGCCCATCGCCGACGGCATCGCCGCGCTCTTCTATCCGTGCGCGGAGGTGGTGATCCACGATTTGCGCGACCAGACCATCGCATACCTGGTCAACAATCTGTCGAAGCTCGAAGTGGGCGGCCCGTCCGTGCTCGACGAGGTGCACTATGCGGCACGCGGCCAGACGATCGGCCCTTACGAGAAGCTCAACTGGGACGGCCGGCGCATGCGCTGCGTGAGCAACATTCTGTTCGACGACGACGGCAAACCCGCCGGCATGCTGTGCATCAACTTCAACATCGCAGTGTTCGAAGACGTGCGCTCGACACTCGATCTGTTCATCAAGGGTGGCACGCTGACCGACGCGCCTGCGGAGGAACTCTTTCGCGACGACTGGCAGGACCGCATTAACACCTATCTGCACACGTGGTTGCGTGAACGGCAGATCGGCATCAATGCGCTGACGCGCGAGCACAAGCGCGAGATCGTCGAAGCGCTTCACGCACAAGGCGCATTTCGCGGACGCAGTTCCGCGAACTACGTTGCCGCCGTGCTGACCATGGGCCGCGCCACGGTCTACAAAATCCTCAAGCAGATGAAAGAGGGCGCTTGACGTGAACACGCGGTGCTGCTCAATAGATAGGAGTTTCAGATGACACAAGCATCGCAGGCAGCGCAGCCAGTGCGCTATCGGCACTACAAGGGCGGCCTGTACGAACTGGTGTGCGAGGCTACGCTCGAGTCCGATCCGACGATCACGATGATCGTCTACAAGGCGAGCAATGGTACGATCTGGACACGTCCGGCGTCGGTCTTTTTCGAGTGGATCGAGCATAACGGTGCGAGGATCCAGCGCTTTGCGCGGATCGATTGAGCACCTCCAGCGCGGTAGGTGCCGTCACCGCGTAGTCGTACTCACTATTATGAAAACAGGAAAATCTGAATGCGTTTATTGCTTGCCATTATCTTGCCGTGGTTCCAGTTCTTCACAATCGGGCGACCGTTTGCCGGAATCATCTGCCTGATCTTGCAGATCACGCTGATCGGCTGGATTCCCGCTGCGATCTGGTCGGTGTACGCGCTAAGCCAGTACAACACGGACAAAAAGATTTCCCGCGCGATGGGAAGCGGGCGGTAAGCGCGGATTTCCGCTTAGCCTCGATCGCAGCCGTCAGCGCGGCGGCACTGCCACTGCATCCGGCGCTTCGATCACCACGTCGGTTTCCGCGACCGCCACGCACGGCAGGATGAAACCTTCCGCTTTTTCTTCCCGGCTCAGGCCCGGCCATTCGATCGTGTAGCGCACGCGCCCTTTGGTCATTCTGCACAGACAGGTGCGGCACGTGCCGTTGCGGCAGGAGCGCGGCAAGCGCACGTCCGCAAAGCCGGCGGCTTCGAGAATAGTGAGCGAGTCCGGCGCTTCGAAGCTCTTGCCAAGCGGCTCGACGCGCACGTGTGGCGGGCGGGTGGGATCAGACATCATGTGGAGGCGATGAAGTGCACCGTAGCGGATTGCGCCACACTTTACACGCTGATGCTGGCATCCAGGCCGGGCAGCGCCGATGCACTTCAATGCGTCGTGCCGCGCCGCAGATATTTGTACACCGTATTGCGCGCGAGCCCCAGTTCACGCGCCGCCGCGGACACGTTGCCGCCCAGTCGTGCGAGCGTTTGTGCGATCAGCGTGGCCTGCCAGTCTTCCATTCGTCCTGTCGATGCAGGCCGGGAGACTCGGGCGTCGCAATCAGCGTGAGCGCGATCGAAAGCGGCGTCGACGTGCCGTAGCGCGGCGCCAGCCTGCGGCGCGTCTCGCGCGGCCGCCTCCGGCACGCAATCCTGCAAAAAGTCGTCCGGCAGATCTTCGAGCTCGATCTGCTCGGTGCCTTCCGCCATGATGCTCGCGGTGCGCAGCACGTTCGCCAGTTGACGCAGATTGCCCGGCCAGCGGCATTGCGCGAAGCGCGCGAGCACTTCCTCGGACACGCGACGCGGCAAGCTTTCGCTTTCCGGTTGCAACGCCAGCATGCGCGTGACGAGTGTGGCCAGGTCGCTCCTTTCGCGCAGCGGCGGCAACGTCAGAACCAGCCCGTTGATTCGGTAATACAGATCTTCGCGGAAGCTGCCCGCTTCGATCATCGCGCGCAGATTGCGGTGCGTTGCGCAGATGATCCGCAGATCGACCGGAATCGCTCGTGTGCCGCCGAGCGGTACCACGGTGCGCTCCTGCAGCACGCGCATCAGCCGCACCTGCTGCGCGAGCGGCATATCGCCAATTTCGTCGAGGAACAACGTGCCGCCGTCCGCCTGCACGATCTTGCCGACGCTGCCGCGTTTCTTCGCGCCGGTGAACGCGCCGTCCTCGTAGCCAAACAGCTCGGCTTCGATCAGCGTGTCCGGCAGCGACGCGCAATTCAGCGCAACGAACGGTGCCCCGCGTCGCGGTGAATCATGGTGGATCGCGCGCGCGAGCCACTCCTTGCCGGTGCCCGTCTTGCCCAGCACGAGAATCGGAATGTCGCGGCCACGCAGCTTTGCGACGCGGTGCAGAAGTGCGGCCACCTGCGCGTCGCCGGTGTCGAGCGTGTCGAGCGTCGCAACGGGCGCAGCCGGCGCGTGTGTCGCCGGATCAGCGTGTCGCGCTGCTTCGGGTGATGACGCGTAGGGCGAACAAGGTGCCCGCTGATAGACCGACCGATGCGCGCCGCGCGCGTAGTCGACCTCATTCGCGCGTGCCGCGCTCGTGACACTTTCCGCGGGCGCGACGAACCGCGGCGTCGAGTAGTCGGCTCGCGCGACGACACGCACGCCGCTTGGCAACGTCAACAGAATGTTTTCGCCGGGCGCGCGCGCGATTTGCCGCAGCAGTCGGGCGAACGCGCTGCCGAACAGCCCGTCGAACGGTTGCTTCTGCAATTCGTCGAGCGGCCGGCCGAACTGGAACAACGCGCTGCGATTCGCGGACAGCAGGCCGCCGTCCGGTGCGAACGCGGCCAGGCCTTCGAACAGCGTGCCAATGAATTCCGCGCGCGCATGAAAATGAACGCGCACGGCATCGGCGAACTGGTTTGAAAACAGATGGTTTTCGATCATCTGCGCCGACATTCTGACGAGCGCGAGCGTGTGCTTATGAAAGCCGCGCGTGTCGCCGCTCACATCGAGCGCGCCGATCGTGCGCCCGAACGCGTCCGCAATCGGCGCGCACGAACAGGTAAGAATGCGATTGGCATGCAGGAAGTGTTCGCCGGCATGCACAACGGTTGGCTGGCCGTCCACCAGTGCGGTGCCGATGGCGTTCGTGCCGCGATCGGCTTCTGCCCACGACACGCCCGGACACAATGCCACCCGTTTTGCCTTTTCGACGAAGTCACTGTCGCCGAGGCTGTGCAGAATCACGCCGCGGTAGTCGGTGAGCAGCACCATGCTTTGCGTATCGACGATCTGCGCATGCAGCGTTTCCATCACGGGCAGCGCATGCAGGTAGAGCGACTGATTGCGATCGACCAGTTCGCGCAGTGCGGGCTGGCCCAGCGGCTGAAAATCCGGCGCCTCGCACGCTCGCAATCCAGTCCGAAGCGAGCGGGCATGAGCTTGCGCGATGACTTCAGGCCGGCCGATCACGGGCGGCGTGGCGGAACGTTGGGTCAAGGCATGTCTCCGATGGTCGGACGCAGCGGGTGCGTTGCCCGCCTGGGATGCCGCAGCGCAACATGCAAGCGTGTGGCTCAATCCCGATCTTACAGGAGCGAACGGGTGCTGCACGACAGGGAAAAAACGGAGTCAGCCGGTCATTTGCGCACCGCGACGTGGCACGCGCAGCACCAGAAGCAGGCGCATCGTCGGCCCTCACAGACGGAAACGCAGCAAACAGGAAGAAAACTTGCGCCGTCGCCGAACTCGTCTAAAGTGATCAAATCACCTCCGCGGCGCGCGAACTCATCGAGCATGCACGCGGAGTGATCAGCCCGCGTCATCGGCATACAAGGAGGAGGCTCAAGCTGCTAACGCGACCAGGTGCAACCGGCGTGCGCATCAACCGTCATGAACATGCGCGGCCTCCAACTTCCAGGTGGACTCCCATGCAGATCCTTTTCCCGAACGAAACCCCTGAATATTCAGGTCGCGAACTCACCCTGGCGTTTCCGGCGCTGGTCGATGGGCAAAGGGTGGAATGCATGATCACGGCGGAAGCGCTGGAGGACCACTACGGCGCGGCATCGCCAAGACTCGAAGACATGGTCGGTGCGTTCGATACGCACCGCGCGCGCATTGAGGCGGCCACGCGACGCCTGATTTCGGAAACGCGCGCGCAGTGCCTCGTATTGAGAAGCGGCTATGTGCGCTTCTACGAGGCGAACTGGCGCAACTGACGGCTCGGACCATCCACTTCGGATGGCTTTAACGGCGCGTTGCAACCCTGCGCCGTTGGCCTGCCATGCCCGCTCCCCGCGTGACGTCATTCGCTGCCGAGATAGAAATAACGGAACAGAAAAATCGCGGCAATGATCCACACGACGAGTTTCACTTTGCGCGCCTGGCCCGTCAGCAGCTTCAAACCGGCGTACGAGATGAAGCCGAACGCGACACCATTGGCGATCGAGTAGGTGAACGGCATCAGCAAGGCGGTAAGTGCCGCGGGCACGACTTCTGTTGCGTCGTCCCACGGCAGGTCGAGCATCTCGCGCAGCATCAGGCACGACACGTACAGCAGCGCGGGCGCCGTCGCATAGCCCGGCACCACGCCCGCGAGCGGCGCGAAGAACAGCGCCGCGAGGAACAGCACGGCCACCGTCAACGCGGTGACGCCGGTGCGGCCGCCGGCCTGCACGCCCGATGCGCTTTCAATATAGGCGGTGGTCGACGAGGTGCCGAGCATCGAGCCTGCCAGAATGGCGGTGCTATCCGCGAGCAGTGCGCGGTTCAGGCGGTGCATCTTGCCTTCGACCAGCAGTCCCGCGCGATTGGCGACGCCCATCAGCGTGCCGGTCGCGTCGAACAGTTCGACGAGGAAAAACACGAGGATCACGTTCAGCACGCCGCTCGACAGCGCGCCGCGAATGTCGAGTTGAAAGAGCGTCGGCGCAATGGATGGCGGCGCGGACACGACGCCGTGAAACTGGTTGCCGCCAAAGAAAAAGCTCAGCACGGTGACGCCGACGATCCCGATCAGGATCGCGCCGCGCACTCGCAGATGATCCAGCGTGACGATCGCGAAAAAGCCGATCACCGCAAGGATCACGTGCGGGCTGTGCAAATCGCCCAGCGTGACGAGCGTTGCCGGATTGCCGACCACGACACCCGCCGTCTTGAGCGAGATGATCGCGAGAAAAAGGCCGATACCGCCGGTGATCGCAATGCGGATCGAATGCGGAATGCCGTTGACGATCACCTCGCGCACACGGAACAGCGTGACGATCAGGAACAGGCAGCCGGAGATGAACACCGCGCCGAGCGCGGCCTGCCACGTAAAGCCCATGCCCTTCACCACGGTGTACGCGAAGTATGCGTTCAGCCCCATGCCGGGCGCGAGCGCGATCGGGTAGTTCGCATACAGACCCATGATCAGCGAAGCCAGCGCGGCCACGAGGCAGGTCGCGACGAATACCGCTTCCTTCGGCATGCCGGCGTCGCCGAGGATCGCCGGGTTGACGAAGATGATGTAAGCCATCGTCAGAAAAGTGGTGACGCCGGCGAGGACTTCGGTGCGGAAGTTGGTACCGGCGGCTTCAAAACCGAAGTAGCGTTTAATGGAGTCCATGAGGCGGGTCTCTCGTCGATCAGATACGTGTGTTGTGATGAGGTGTTGACGTAGCGAATGAGCGGGCGAGGCGCCGTTGAACGCCGTACCCGTGCGCTGCGCGAGCGCGCCACGGGCGGATTGTAATTGTGATTGATGCCCAGACGGGGAATTGGCACGATGAATAGGTCGCTTCGACGTGCATCCCGTTCCGGATCGGCCGGTGACTGTGGCGTACGCGCATCAGCCTGCGGCGGCCACTGCTGCGCGAGCAGCCGGCCGGCGGCCGGGCTCGGCGAGCGACAGTCTTGCTATTGCACCGACTGAACGCAGCAACGCCGGTGATAACGACGCCGTTGCCGCACAAAGCGAAAGCGCGAAAACGCAAAAACGCGAAAAAACCGCAGCGTCACACGCGCTCGCCGGCGACCGTTGCAATCGCGGGCGAGTCCAGCAGATGCGTCGAGAAGGCGAGGAAAGCTAAGGCTTTACTGGACGAGCGTGCCGCCGTTTGCTTGCGCACGCCGCGCCGCCACGATCCGGCCGGCACGCTGCGCATTCTGCGGATAGTCGATCCAGTCGAGCGGATCGTAGCCGGCGGCGCGCCATTCGACCAGATCGGCGCGCACCTCGGCACGGGTTTTCGGCGCGGAAGGATCGTTCTGACGCGCGGGCGTCTGCGCGAACGCGGCACTGATGCTGACGGCGGCGAGCAACGCGCCGAACGCGATAAATGAAGCAGGTTTCATGATGAGCTCCCGTGAAGCGGTTAAAAGCGAGGGCTGAATTCTAGTTTCCCAATGCGTTTCGAGTAATGCCGTTGAAGGCAATGATCCGTTTCATCCAGCGAACCAACGCCGACCGTACCGGCTGCGAAGCGCGCCGGCGCCGAATGGCGTTCACGGGACCGTCGGCTTGCCGAAGCGGTCGAGTACCGCGCTCAGCAGGTCGATCGGCAACGGGAAGACGATCGTCGAGTTCTTGTCGGCGGCGATGGTGGTCAGTGTTTGCAGGTAACGCAACTGCATGGCCTGCGGCTGCCGCGCCAGCGTCTGCGCCGCTTCCAGCAGATGCTGCGACGCCTGCAGCTCGCCTTCCGCGTGAATGACCTTGGCGCGCCGTTCGCGCTCGGCTTCCGCCTGCCGCGCAATCGCGCGGATCATCGTTTCATTGATATCCACATGTTTGATTTCGACAATCGACACCTTGATGCCCCACGCGTCGGTCTGGGCGTCCAGCACCTTCTGGATGTCCGCGTTCAGTTGCTCGCGCTCGGCGAGCAGCTCGTCGAGCTCGTGCTTGCCGAGCACCGCGCGCAGCGTGGTCTGCGAAAGCTGACTGGTCGCCTCGAAATAGCGCGCCACCTGGATGACGGCTTTTTCCGGATCGACGACGCGGAAATACACCACTGCGTTGACCTTCACCGAAACGTTGTCGCGGGTGATCACGTCCTGCGGCGGCACGTCGAACACGATCGTGCGCAGATCCATGCGCACGGCCTGCTGCACGATCGGAATGATCAGCACGAGGCCGGGTCCCTTTACCTTCCAGAAACGCCCCAGCATGAACACCACGCCGCGCTCGTACTCGCGAAAAATCCGTATCGACGACGCCACCAGCGCGGCCACCAGCAGAATCAGAATGCTGGTGAAGCCGAATGTGAAACCGATCATGTGTGTTCTCCTCGATGGTCCTGTCGCGCGTCGGTGGGCACGACCGTGAGCGTGAGTCCGCGCCGTGCGATGACGCGCACGGCATGACCCGCCGCGAGCGGAGCCGTGCTGGACACCCGCCAGCGTTCGCCCTGCACGCGCGCCCATCCGGCCGCCGCACCGTGTGCGTCCGGGGCGCCTGTCGTCTCATCAGCTAGCAAGCCGTCGTCCAGCACCACGCCGACGCTTCCAATCAGCGCTTCCGGACCCGTGACCACGGGCCGCCGCCGCGCGCGCAGCGCGAGGCGCGACATGCCCAGCACGAAGCCCACGCTGAACACGACGATGGCCGCGATCATCGGCAACGGGATGCCGTAGCCGGGCACGTCGGTGTCGATCAGCATCAGCGCGCCGATCACGAACGCGACCACGCCGCCGAAGCCGAGCGAGCCGAAGGTCGGCAGAAATGCTTCGCCGATCAGGAAAGCCATGCCGAGAAAGATCAGGCCCAGGCCGACATAGTTGACCGGCAACATCTGCATCGCGAACAGGCCCAGCAGCAGACTGATCGCGCCGACCACGCCCGGCAGCACGAAGCCCGGATTGGCGAATTCGAAGAAGAGGCCATACATGCCGGCCATCAGAAGAATCAACGCGACATTCGGGTCGGTGATCACGGCGAGAAACTGGCTGCGCCAGTCGGGTTCGAGTGTGACGACCCGCGCGTGCGCGGTGTGCAGCGTGACCGTCCCGCTCGCGGTGCTCACGGTGCGGCCATCCAGCTGACGCAGCAGATCGGGCACGTCGCGCGCGGTGAGATCGACCACGTGCTGAGCGAGCGCCTCCTGCGCGGAGAGGCTCACCGCCTCGCGCACCGCGCGCTCGGCCCAGCCGGCGTTGCGGCCGCGCAGCTGGGCAAGTCCGCGAATGTAGGCAGCGGCGTCGTGAACCTGCTTGCGCAATTCGGTCGATGAAGTGTCGAGCGGCAGCGTGCTGGAATCGGGCGCGCTCGCGGACCGCGCGGCGCTGGCCGAACCCGCCGAACCCGCCGGCGCCTGTCCGCCGGCGCCGGTCGACGGCGGCGCGCCGCCGCCCAGGCCGATCTGGATCGGCGTTGCCGCGCCGAGGTTGGTGCCGGGCGCCATCGCCGCAACATGGCTTGCATAGACGATATAGGTCCCGGCGCTCGCCGCCCGCGCACCGCCTGGCGCAATGAACGTGGCAACCGGCACCGGCGACGCGAGAATGGCCTTGATGATCTGGCGCATCGCCGTGTCCAGCCCGCCAGGCGTATCCAGTTGCAGCACCGCGAGTTGCGCGCCGCCGGATTGAGCACGTTGCAAGCTGCGCACGAAGAAATCGGCGCTTGCAGGCCCAATCGCGCCGTTAAGTGGAATCACCACCACCTGAGCGGGCGCGCTCGACGCAACGGTGACTGCCGCATGCGCCCCGTTCAACAGAAGACCTTCGCACGATGCGAATCCGAACGACAACAGCATGCCGAGCACGGTCATGCCGCGCACCAACCGGCTCATCGCGGTGCCCTGGTCAAGCAGCGCGCACGAGCCAGACTGCCGGAACGGGAGACGCGGATACGTGCTCATCGTCGACGGCTGCCGCGCCGGTCGACGGGTTTCGACCGGCGCGGGCCGAACCCCAGGAAGGCCTGCTGCTTACAGCTTAGTCCGATTCCGCATGCGGCGTGTGATCCGCCTGTGCCGGGCGGTAGTCGGTCGGACGCATGCCCGTCCACTTGCGGAACGCGCGATGAAACGCGCTGGGCTCCGCGAATCCTACGGACGTGGCGATCTCGGCAATCGTGCGTTTGCCGTCCTGCAATTCGCCGATCGCAATGTCGCGCCGCAGGTCATCCTTGATCGATTGGTACGTATAGCCTTCCTGCTTCAGACGCCGGCGCATGGTCGCCTCGGCGACGTTCAGGCGCTCGGCCATGCGGTCCGCGGGAGGCCAGTTCGCCATGGGCAGCGCGCGCAGCATCTTGCGCACGCGTGCCGCGAGCGAGCCCGGATTGCGATATTTGACGATGAAGCTGCCGGGCGCGTCGCGCAGGAACGCCTTGACGGTTTGCGTCGTCTGGATCACCGGCAGGTCGAGGAACGACGGCGCAAGATCGACATACGAGCCGGCCTGATCGAAGCTCATCTGGTCGCAGAACATCAGCCGGTATTCGTGCGCGGCGGGCGGCTCGGCGCAGCGGAACCCCGCTTCGAGCAATGGAATGCGCCGGCCGACCAGCCAGCACAGCAGCCCATATACGAGGATGAAATAGGTCGCGTAAGCGAACATGGCGGGTGGCATGCGGCCTTCGCGTTCGACAAAGCGCAAGCGCACGTAATCCGTACCGGTTTCGATCTGCGCGGCAAGATCGTCCAGCACGAGCCGCATGAAACTCACCGCGCGGGCGAGCGCCTGGCCGCCCGTGCGCGCGGTGAGCGCGGCACGGGTCATGGCGACGAAACTGCCGCTTTTCATCCGGTGCGAATCCTGGCCGAAGAATTCGTCGTCGAGCGCGCGGGCGATGCTGGCCCACAGCGCGCCGTATTGCGCCGCCGACACCCGGCTTCGCGGGGACGCCAGCAGCGGCGCGGCGATGCCTGCGGCCTCCGCGAGCGGCAACGCGTCGAGCCCACTCGCGCGCGCGAGCGCCAGGGTTTCTTCAACGAGGCTGACGGAAATCGTGCCGCGGTCGTGACCCGCGCTTCTCAGGGTTTTCATGGGTAAGAGCTGGCAAACGCGCTCAACAATCTGCTTGGAGTGAATGGCTAAGCCCTTGAAAATGCGGGCCGACTCGCTATTTCAGTGCGCGGGTATGGCAATCGCGCTCAGTGAGAATGATCGGGCTGAGCATCGAACCTGTCCAGCGCCATGCCTACACTTGCTTGAGGATGGCGCACCGCGTACCCCGCGCGCGATCCCACGCACATCACAGGACCACGCCATGGACAGCCTTTATACCGACGAACAACGGATGATTCGCGACGCCGCGCGCGACTTCGCCACCGAACGGCTCGCGCCGCACGCGGCGCAATGGGACCGCGACGCGCAACTGCCCGCCGAAGTCGTCACGCAGATGGGCGAACTCGGCTTTCTCGGGATGATCGTGCCGCCCGAATGGGGCGGCTCGTACTCCGACTATGTCGCCTACGCGCTTGCCATCGAAGAAATCGCCGCGGGCTGCGCGTCCTGCGCCACGCTGATGAGCGTGCACAACTCCGTGGGCTGCGGACCGATCCTGAACTACGGCACGGATGCGCAGAAGGACCAGTATCTGAAAGACCTTGCCACCGGCCGCCGGATCGGCGCCTTCTGCCTGACCGAACCGCAGGCCGGCTCGGAAGCGAACAACCTGCGCACGCGCGCCGTGCTGCATGACGGCAAATGGGTGCTCAACGGCAACAAGCAGTTCGTGACCAATGGCGCGCGTGCCGATATCGCCATCGTGTTCGCCGTGACCGACCCCGAGCGCGGCAAGCGTGGCCTGTCGGCGTTCATCGTGCCGACCAGCACGCCGGGCTTTAACGTCGGCAAACCGGAGCACAAGCTCGGCATACGCGCATCGGATACCTGCCCGATTTCGTTCGACGACTGCGCGGTGCCGCAGGCCAATCTGCTCGGCGAGCCCGGCGACGGGCTGCGCATCGCGCTGTCGAATCTGGAGGGCGGGCGCATCGGCATCGCGGCGCAGGCAGTCGGCATTGCGCGGGCGGCTTTCGACGCCGCGCGCGCTTATGCCAGTGAGCGCGTGCAGTTCGGCAAGCCGATCAGGGAGCATCAGACGGTCGCCAACATGCTGGCGGACATGACCACGCGTCTGAATGCCGCGCGGCTTCTGGTGCACCATGCGGCGCGGCTGCGTTCGGCAGGTCTGCCGTGCCTGTCGGAAGCGTCGCAGGCCAAGCTGTTCGCGTCCGAAGTGGCCGAGCAGATCTGTTCGGACGCCATTCAGATTCACGGCGGCTACGGCTATCTGGACGACTACGCGGTGGAGCGTCATTATCGTGACGCCCGCATCACGCAGATCTATGAAGGGACGAGCGAAGTGCAGCGCATGGTGATCGCGCGCAACGTGTAGGCGCAAATGCGTGAGGGTTCCAGCGCAGAACAGCCGGTGAGCGCACCGGCGGGCAGGCAAGGTAGCAGCGAATCAAAGCGGCATACATAGAGCGCACAGCGCGCCATCCGGAGACGACGATGACTGCAGCGAAAGCCTTTTTCGACGCGCGTGACCTGTTACAGCGCCATCGAACCGACTACGACCGTGCGTATCGCGAGTTCGCGTGGCCGGTGCTGGGCGAGTTCAACTGGGCGCTGGATTATTTCGACGTCATCGCGCACGGCAACGACAACCCCGCGTTGTGGATCGTCGACGACCCGGCCACCGAAGGTTTGCGCCTCTCGTACGCACAGATGTCGGAGCGCTCGGCACGCATGGCGAATTTTTTGCGCGGCGTGGGCGTGGGACGCGGCGACCGCCTGCTGCTGATGCTGCCGAACCGCGTCGAACTGTGGGACGTGATGCTCGCCGCGATGAAGCTCGGCGCGATCGTGCTGCCCGCCACCACCCAGCTTTCCGCCGACGACGTACGCGACCGCGTACAGATTGGCGGCGCGACGTTCGTCGTGGTGGATAGCGCGGAACTCGCCAAGTTCGACACGCTGGACGTGCCGCTTACGCGCCTTTCGGTCGGCGCGGCGCGCGAGGGCTGGATCGACATCGCCGCCGCTTACGAGGCCTCGCCGCATTTCACGCCAGAAGGCATCACGTACGCCACCGATCCGCTGCTGCTGTACTTCACGTCCGGCACCACGTCGAAGCCGAAGCTTGTCGAGCATACGCACCAGAGCTATCCGGTCGGCCATCTGTCCACGATGTACTGGATCGGCCTGCAGAAAAACGACATTCACTGGAACATCAGCTCGCCTGGCTGGGCCAAGCACGCATGGAGCTGCTTTTATGCGCCCTGGAACGCGCAGGCCTGCGTGTTCGTGTTCAACTTCGCGCGCTTCGTGCCGAAAGATACACTCGACGTGCTGGTGCGCTTTAACGTCACCACGCTGTGCGCGCCGCCTACCGTCTGGCGCATGCTCGTGCAGGAGCATCTCGCGGAGTATCCGGTCAAGCTGCGCGAGATCGTCGGCGCGGGCGAGCCGCTCAATCCGGAGATCATCGAGCGGGTCAGGCATGCGTGGGGCATCACGATTCGCGACGGTTTCGGCCAGACCGAAACCACCTGCCAGATCGGCAATCCGCCGGGTCAACCTGTCGTGGCAGGGTCGATGGGACGGCCGCTGCCGGGCTACCGCATCGAACTGCTCGACGCCGACGATCAACCCGTCACCGAAGGCGAAATCTCGCTGCCGCTTGCGCAGCGCCCGCTCGGACTGATGACCGGCTATGCGAACAATCCGAACGCCACCGCGCAAGCCATGCGCAACGGCTTCTATCACACGTCGGATGTCGCGCTGCGGCGCGAAGACGGGTACTACGTGTATGTGGGCCGCGCGGACGATGTTTTTAAATCGTCCGATTACCGGCTCAGTCCGTTCGAGCTCGAAAGCGTGCTGATCGAGCACGAGGCGATCGGCGAAGCCGCCGTGGTGCCGAGCGCCGACGCGCTGCGTCTGTCTGTGCCGAAGGCGTTCGTCACCGTGCGCCAGGGTTACGAGGCCGGTCCTGAACTTGCGCGCGCCGTGTTCGCGTTCTCGCGCGAAAAACTCGCGCCGTACAAGCGGATTCGACGCCTGCAATTTAGCGAGTTGCCCAAAACCATCTCGGGGAAAATTCGCCGCGTCGAACTCAGGCGCCGCGAAATGGAGCGTGCAGCTGAACCGGCGCGGCTGCCCGGCGAATTCTGGGAGGAAGATTTTCCGGATCTGCGCTAAAGCCGTTTCGTCTTTCGGCTTTTCGGCCGGCTTTAAAGGTCGATGCAGGCCGATTCGTTTCAGTCACTGTCCGGCCGCCGCCGCGGCCACTGCAGAGGAGTTTGAGCATGAGCGCAACTGATTCCAATCCCGGCGCGCAGGATGTCGCCAAAGTCAAATTGTTGATCAACGGCGAATTCGTCGATTCGAAAACCAGCGAGTGGCGCGATATCGTCAATCCGGCCACGCAGGACGTGCTGGCTCGCGTGCCGTTCGCGACCGTCGAGGAAGTGAACGAGGCGGTCCGTTGCGCGCACGCCGCGTTCAGGACCTGGAAAGACACGCCGGTCGGTGCGCGCATGCGCATCATGCTGAAGTACCAGGCGCTCGTGCGCGAGCACATGCCACGTATCGCTAAAACGCTAAGCGCCGAGCAGGGCAAGACGATTCCCGACGCCGAAGGCGATATTTTCCGCGGCCTCGAAGTGGTCGAGCATGCGTGTTCGATCGGCACGCTGCAGCAGGGCGAATTCGTGGAGAACGTGGCGGGCGGCGTCGACACATACACGCTGCGTCAGCCGATCGGCGTGTGCGCCGGCATCACGCCGTTCAACTTCCCGGCCATGATTCCGCTGTGGATGTTTCCGATGGCGATCGTTTGCGGGAATACGTTCGTGCTGAAGCCGTCCGAGCAGGACCCGATGTCCACCATGCAACTCGTCGAGCTTGCGCTGGAAGCCGGCGTGCCGAAGGGCGTGCTGAACGTCGTGCACGGCGGCAAGGAAGTGGTCGATGCGCTTTGCACACACGAACTCGTCAAGGCGATTTCGTTCGTCGGTTCCACGGCGGTCGGCACGCACGTGTACCGCCTCGGCAGTGAACACGGCAAACGCGTGCAGTCGATGATGGGCGCGAAAAATCACGCCGTGGTGTTGCCGGACGCGAACCGCGAACAGACATTGAACGCGCTCGCGGGCGCCGGCTTCGGCGCGGCCGGGCAGCGCTGCATGGCGACCTCGGTCGTGGTTCTGGTCGGCGCGTCGCAACAATGGCTGCCCGATCTGGTGGCGAAAGCGAAAGCGCTCAAGGTCAACGCCGGTAGCGAGCCGAACACGGACATCGGCCCGGTGGTCTCGCGCGCGGCCAAAGAGCGCATTCTCGGGCTGATCGAAACGGGCGTCAAAGAGGGGGCGACGCTCGCGCTCGACGGACGCGGCGTGAACGTGCCCGGCTACGAGCAGGGCAATTTCATCGGCCCGACGATCTTTACCGACGTCACGACGGACATGCAGATCTATCGCCAGGAAATTTTCGGCCCGGTGCTGGTGGTGCTCAACGTCGCCACGCTCGACGAAGCGATCGCGCTCGTCAATCGCAATCCGTTTGGCAACGGCGTCGGCCTGTTCACGCAAAGCGGCGCGGCGGCGCGCAAGTTTCAGAGCGAGATCGACATTGGCCAGGTGGGGATCAACATTCCGATTCCGGTGCCCGTGCCGTTTTTCAGCTTCACCGGTTCGCGCGGCTCGAAGCTCGGTGACCTGGGCCCGTATGGCAAGCAGGTCGTGCAGTTCTATACGCAAACCAAGACCGTCACCGCACGCTGGTTCGACGACGACACCGTGAACGACGGCGTCAACACCACGATCAGCCTGCGCTGAGCGTTGCGCATCCAGTGAGTGCCTTAACGGAGACGGCATCATGAAAATCGGTTTCATCGGACTCGGCAACATGGGCGCGCCGATGGCGCAGAACCTGCTCAAGGCGGGCCACGCGGTCAACGTGTTCGATCTCAATGCGCAAGCTGTGCAGGCGCTCGTCGACGCGGGCGCGGTGGCCGCAGGTTCGCCGAAAGCAGCGGCGCAGGACGTGGAGTGCGTCATCACCATGCTGCCCGCCGCCGCGCATGTGCGCAGCGTGCTGAGCGACGCCGATGGCGTGCTCGCCGGCATCGGCAAAGGTGTGACGATCATCGATTCGAGCACGATCGACCCGGCGAGCGTGAAGGCGTTCGCCGGGCTGGCCGCGCAGCATGGCAATACGTTCGTCGACGCGCCGGTGTCCGGCGGCACCGGCGGCGCGGCGGCCGGCACACTGACCTTCATGGTGGGCGGCAGCGCAAGCGCGTACGAGCAGGTCAAGCCGGTACTCTCCGCCATGGGCAAGAACATTGTCCATTGCGGCGACACCGGCACCGGCCAGGTCGCGAAAATCTGCAACAACCTCGTGCTCGGCATCACGATGGCAGGCGTGGCGGAGGCGATGGCGCTCGGCGAATCGCTCGGCATCGACGTCAAAGTGCTGGGCGGCATCATCAATACGTCGACCGGGCGCTGCTGGAGTTCGGACACGTATAACCCGATGCCGGGCGTGATCGACACCGCGCCTTCCACGCGCGGCTACACGGGCGGGTTCGGCACGGATCTGATGCTCAAGGATCTGGGCCTTGCGACGGACGCCGCGAAATCCGCGCGTCAACCGGTTTATCTCGGCGCGCTGGCCCAGCAGCTTTATCAGACGATGAGCACGAAAGGCGCGGGACGCCTCGATTTTTCCGCGGTGATCCGGCTGTATCGTCAGGACAGGAATGAAGGTAAGGACGGAGCCGTGTGATGATCGATCTCGACTACGCCCACGACGGCAGCGTCGCGCTGCTGACGCTCAAACGGCCGCCCGCCAACGCGTTCACGCCAGAGGGATTGTTGCAGTTGCAGCACACCGTCGAGCGGCTGAACGGCGAGGCGCGGGTGCGTGCCATTGTCGTGACCGGCGACGGCCCGAAGTTCTTCAGCGCGGGCGCCGACCTGAACACGTTCGCCGACGGAAACCGCGAAGTCGCGCGCACGGCGGCAGCGCGCTTCGGCTCTGCGTTCGAGGCGCTGCAGAACGCGCGGCCCGTGGTCATCGCGGCAATCAACGGTTATGCAATGGGCGGCGGTCTCGAATGCGCGCTTGCGTGCGATATCCGGATCGCCGAACAGCACGCGCTGCTCGCGCTTCCGGAAACCGCAGTTGGGCTGCTGCCTTGCGGATGCGGAACGCAGACGCTGCCGTGGCTCGTCGGCGAAGGCTGGGCCAAGCGGATGATCCTGACCGGCGAGCGTGTGGACGCAGCCACCGCACTGCGCATCGGTCTGGTCGAGGAGGTGGTGGACAAGGGCGCGGCGCGTGAAGCCGCACTGACCATGGCCGCGCGCGTCGCCACGCTCAGTCCGCAGGCGGTCGACTCCAGCAAGACGCTGATTCATCAGGCGCGCAATGGCGTGCCGCGTTCGGCGGCGCTCGCGCTGGAGCGCGAACGCTTCGTTGATCTGTTCGATGGTGCGGATCAGCGCGAAGGCGTGAACGCGTTTCTCGAAAAGCGCGCGCCGCAATGGCAGGTCGCACGGCACGAGCCCGCCGATCCCGCTGACGCTGCTTCACGCGCCGAATCCGTGCGACCACCGGAGGCGCATTGATGAGCGCTTTGCAAAGCGCCGCGCCCGACGTCGCCGCGGAGGCCGAGCGGGAGATCCTGTTTCGCGTGGTCAACCGCGTCGGAATCATCACGCTGAACCGGCCGGCGGCGCTCAACGCGCTGTCGCATGCGATGGTGCGCGAACTCGCCGTGCTGGTCGAGCATTGCCGCACGGACGACGCGATCGTGGCGCTCGTGCTGAAGGGCGCGGGCAGCAAAGGCTTCTGCGCCGGCGGCGATGTGCGCGAAGTGCATCGTCTCGCGAAAAACCGCGATCCGCGCTGGCTTGCATTCTTCGTGGACGAATACCGGCTCGACTATGCGTTGCACCGGTTCCCGAAACCCGTGGTCGCGCTGCTCGACGGCATCGCAATGGGCGGCGGCATGGGGCTCGGGCAGGGGGCCCGCCTGCGCATCGTCACCGAGCGCAGCAAGATTGCGATGCCGGAGACGCGCATCGGCTTTCTGCCCGACGTCGGCGCAACCCGCTTTCTGAACGTGATGCCCGCGGAAGCGGCGTTGTACGTGGGCTTGAGCGCCGCGACGCTGTCGGGCGCGGACGCGCTACGCCTGCAACTAGCGGATCTCTGTGTGCCTGCCGACTGGCTCGCCACGTTCGAGGAACGCCTGCAGCGCATGTCGCATGAAGGGGGGCTGATGATGGCGTTGCGCGGCGTTTTCGAGCCGCCTTGCAATATCGTCCCGCATGCGGCGCTTACGCCGTTTTCACAGCTGATCCAGCGGCATTTCGACCGGCGCTCGGGTGTCGAGCGGATGGTCGCGACGTTGCGGCACGATCTGGATCGCGATCCGCCGCGCGAAACCAGGCAATGGCTGCAGTCCGCATACGACGCGTTGACCAGCCATTCGCCGACGATGCTCTACGTGACCCGCGAGGCATTGCTGCGCGGTCGCCAGATGTCGCTGGCCGAATGTTTCAGGATGGAGCTGGGCATCGTGAAACGCGCGATTGAAGACGGCGATTTCTGCGAAGGCGTGCGCGCGCAGCTGATCGACAAGGACCGCAAACCGCGCTGGGCGCCTGCGACGCTTGCCGAAGTGCGGCCTGAGCGCGTGCGGCAGTTTCTGGCGTCGCCGTGGAAGCGCGACGCGCATCCGCTCGCCATGCTGGGCGCGGAAGACGTTTGAAACGGGGTGAATAACCGGCTGCATTGAACATCGGCCGACAGCTTGCAGGATGAGTGGTTGTCGGAGGATGCTTGCCGACGGTTGTATTTTTTACCGGCGAGCGCCGATAAAAACCGTTGGTCAGTCGGTTCTGCTACATCCTGGCGGTCCGTTTGGGCGGAAAAGCTGTACAGTGTAAGCGGACAGGTATTGCACTATGCGACTGTCCCGCGCCTGGTGCGCTTGCATCATGCGTTCTGGTGCATCCGCGATTGGCGCAGTGACTTCTTTTGGTTAATTCTGCGAACTGGACAGGCTCTCGCGCGCCAAGCACGCGCCCATAACAATGAAAGGAACACCCTCCGCCACACCCACGCAACTGGTGCAAGCCAAAGATCCGGAGGACGCGCCGCCGGACGACAGGATACTGCGTTCGCAAACCGACCGCCGCCAGTTGCAGCAAATCATTACAGGGCTCACTGAAGGCGTGATCCTGATCGAACCCGACCAGACGATCGTCTGGGCAAACCAGGCCGCGCTCGACATGCACGGCATCGATGAAATTGCGCAACTGGGCGCCGACGTCACCGAATACCGCGAGCGCTTCCGGCTGCGTTACCGGAATAATCATCCGTTGCCGGAGGGCAGCTATCCGATCGAACGCGTGGTCGCGGGCGAGTGTTTCAGCGATGTCGTGGTCGAGGTCTTTCCCGCCGACGATGACACGGTGAACTGGGTGCATCGCGTGCGCAGCCTGGTGCTGACCAACGCGCAAGGTGAACCGGACTGTCTCGCGCTGATTCTGCACGACGCGAGCGAGTGGGCCAGCGCCGAGCGGCGCTTCGAGAAGACCTTCAACGCAAATCCGGCGCCCGCCGTGATCTGCCGTCTGAGCGACCAGCGCTACATCAAGGTCAATCAGGGCTTTCTGGAAATGACCGGCTATGCGCGTGAGGACGTGATCGGGCGCTCGGTGTATGAACTCGACGTATTCGAGAACGCCGACAGGCGCGAACTCGCAGTCGAGCGGCTCGGCAAGGGTGAAACGATTCCGCAGATGGAGGCGACGCTGCGTTTGCCCGACGGCAGCGCGAAGTTCGTCGTGGTGGCCGGCCAGCCGATCGATATTGGCGAGGAGGCGTGCATGCTCTTCACCTTCATGGACCTCGAGCCGCGCAAGCGCGCGGAGAGCGCGCTGCGTCAGAGCGAAGAACGCTTCGAGAAGTCGTTCCGGATGACGCCGGTGTCCACGGTGCTGTTTGCCGCCGAAGACATGACCACGCTCGATATCAATGACGCGTTCACGGCGACCACCGGCTTCACGTCGGAAGAACTGATCGGCAAGCCGCTCGACCAGAGTGCGCTATGGACCGACGACGCCTGCGCCCGCGTCTGTGCCGCACTCCAGGAAAGCGGCAGCGTGCGCAACGTCGAATTCGAGGTGCGCACGCATGGCGGCGAGCCGTTGAACTGCCTTGTGTCCGCAGAGGCGGTGGCGATTCACGGCAGGGCGTGTGTGCTGATGACACTGCTCGACATCACCGAGCGCAAACGCTCCGAGATGGAACTGGTGGCGGCAATCGAAACGGTTATGCAGGACGCCTCGTGGTTCAGCCAGACGCTGATCGAGAAGCTCGTGAATGTGCGGCGCGCGAATGCGCCCGACGCCGGTGCGCATCTCGCGGACCTGACCGCGCGCGAGCGGGATGTGTTCGCCTGCCTGTGTGCCGGACTGGCGGACAAGGAAATCGCGCGCGAACTCGGGCTGGCGCCGAATACGGTCCGCAATCACGTCGCCACGATCTATGCGAAGCTCGACGTGCACAGCCGTGGCGAAGCGATTGTCTGGGCGCAAGCCCGCGGGCACTTCGGTCTGAAGCCGGGCAGTGCGCCACGCCGCAAGTCGTCAAAGTGACGCCTGAGCGGGCGCTCCGGGCCTGACTGGGCCGCCTTCGGGAGCGCACGCGAAAAGCCGGGAACGAACTGTGCTGCTCTGATGCGCCCGGGCGCTGCGAGTTGCGCCGCGGGCGGCCGACATTGTTCGGTTGCAGTTCAACCGCTCCAGAAGAATCAAGGAGAGACCATGATGGATAAGAATCGTGTGGAAGGCGCGTCGAAACAGGTCAAGGGTTCCGTGAAAGAGGCGATCGGCAAGGTCACTGGCAACCGGACCACCCAGGCCGAAGGCGCGGCTGAAAAGCTCGCCGGCAAGGTCCAGTCCAAGGTGGGCGAAGCGGCCGACGCCGTGAGAAACCGCATGAAGAAGTAAGGTAGACCAACTCGACAGTTTCAATTACCTGTGTTCAAGGAGAACGACGATGAATTCCAACCAGTTCGAAGGTACGGTGAAAGATGCGGCCGGCAAGGTGCAGGACGCTGTTGGCGGCCTCACAGGCGACGCGGATCTCCAGGCGGAAGGTAAAGTGCGTCAGCTCGCCGGCAAGGCCCAGGCCAAATACGGCGAGAGCGTGGATCAGGTCGCAGAGACGACTCGCAATAATCCGATCGGCGCGTTGCTGGTCGCCGCCGGCGTTGGTTTCCTGCTGGGCAAGCTGCTCTGACTTCACGCCGTGACGGTGTAGTGCGGATGAAGTGTGGTGTCCGATGTTCCCGGCGCGTCCGAGGCGCCGGATCTCATCGTTAATCAAGGAAGTTCCATGCTGGGATTCGATGTTGGCACGGCCAGAAAAGTCTGGACCGCGTTTCTGATCGCGCTGCTGCTGTTCATTATCTATACCGCGTCGTCCACCGTGCTGGTGGTGGTGTTCGCGGTCTTCTTCAGTTATCTCATCTACCCGATGGTCGAGCTGGTCGAGCGCATCACGCCGCGCCGCGTGCCGCGCGTGGCGTCGATCGCGCTCGTGTTCATCGTGGTGGTCGCGGTGATCGCTGTGGCCGGCTCGATCTTCGGCGTGCAGTTGCAGGATCAGGCCACGCATCTTTTTTCGCAGTTGCCCGCCTTGTTGAAGTCGGACGTGCCCAACCGGTTTCCGCTGCCGCACTTTCTGGAGCCGCTGCGCGAACGGATTGTCGACTTCGTGCGCAGCCAGATCGAAACCGGCTCCGACAAAGCGGTGCCGATGGCGCGCAGTGTCGGCCTCGGCGTGGTGCATGCGGCGAGCAATCTGATCTACCTCGTGCTGATTCCGATTCTGAGCTTCCTGCTCATCAAGGAAGGTCCGCAGATGCGCGACTCCTGTCTCGCGCTGCTGTCGGACCGGCATCGCGTGTTATGGACCGAGATCGTCACGGATCTGAACGTGCTGTTGTCGAAGTACGTGCGGGCGCTGCTGTTTCTGTCGCTCGCAACCTTGATCTGCTATGGCGCGGCGTTCTCGCTGCTCGGCGTGCCGTATGCGTTCCTGCTGGCGGTCAGCGCGGGGCTGCTCGAATTCGTGCCGTTCGCCGGGCCGCTCGGCGCGGTGGCGATTACGCTCGTGGTGGCGGTGTTCAGCGGCTACGGGCATCTGCTGTGGCTGGTCATCTTCATCGCAATCTACCGGGTGTTCCAGGACTACGTGCTCAATCCTTATCTGATGAGCGAAGGTGTCGAGGTTAGTCCATTCCTCGTGATCGTCGGCCTGCTCGCGGGCGATCAGCTTGGCGGCGTGGCGGGCATCTTTCTCGCCGTCCCGGTGATCGCCATGCTGAAGATCATTCTCGGCCGCGCGAAAGTGTTCTACTCGCGCTCGCACGCCGAAGGTGAAGAGGCAAGAAAGGCGCTGACGGGCAAAACCGATTGAACGCTGGCGGGCCGCGTCTAAGTGTCGGCGTGGCTGCCCGTGAAACTTGTGAAAGCGGCATACGGCAGACTCAACGGGACGCCATTGACCATGATCCCGTAAGTGCTGTTGCCGCTGTCCAGCACGTAATACATGACCGACTGGATGTTGGCCGATTTTCTCGCGGCGTAGAACTTGCCCAGCTGTGTCGTGATGTAGGTCGCGCGGAAAGCTTCTGTCTGGTCCGGGCCTGTGTTCCATTCGGTGATCATGAAGGGCACGCCGTACCGTGCCTTGCAGTACGCAGGAAGATCGAAAGCCGGACCTTGGCCGTCGCTGCCGATGCTGAAGATATCCCCGTATGCGTCGTAGTTGTGCCACGTGGTCATGTCCCACCGCAGCGGCGGATGGCCGCCGCTGCCGTCCGGTTGCATGCCTTCCCATAGCGCGTCCGAGGCGCCCACGTCCGCGACGCAGAAATTCACTCCGCACTTTGCCGTCGGCTGAACCGATTTAACGCCGTCTATCATGCCGCGCATCACGCCGCGCATGGCAGGCCAGTTCGCATTGTTGAAATCCATCGCGAGGGTGCCCGAGTAGGACGGGTTCATGATCGTCGCATCCTCGCGGGTCAATTCATTGCCGCATTCATACAGGGCGACGCCATACGGCATCATCGCGCGGGCAATCGTCTGCGCGCAGGCGAAGCCGCGCGCGTAGGCCGCGGTTTCGCTGGCGAACACGTTGCCGCTGGCGTCGTAGACGCCCTGGTTGATCAGCACGAAAAGCGTCAGTCCGGCCGCGCGGAACGCTTGCGCCAACTGGACCACGGCCTGGATCTGCGCCGGGGCGTCGGTGCAGCCCACGCGATAGGTCGAGCAACGCATCGCCTTCATGAACGCGACCACCTGAGTGGGCGTGTACGTGTAATCGAAGTGTCCGTTCATCCCGTAGAACATGCCTGGATCGAAACTCACCGGCGTGTGCGGATCGCTGCACGGGAGCCACTGCGCCGCGACGTTTCGTCCGTCCACGTTCACGTAGTACTGGCCACCAGTGCCGACATGCCAGATTTTCCCGCCCAACCACAGCACGAGCGACACGTTGTAGTTCACGCCCACCGTCGCGCCGTTCCGATAGATGACGTCGTCGACGAGTGTCCAGATCGCACCGGTCTGGTCGATGATGTAAGGCGAAGCGGGGAGTGTGGTGCCGTCGGCGGAGGTGCCACCAAGACGCGGATCGTTGCAGATATTCCAGATCGAGCCGTTCCACGCATAGAATTGCCCATCCGTTCCGCGGCAATACAGGGAGCCGCCGTACCAGAGCAGCAGCGACACGTTGTAGGTCATGGAGAGCTTGACGCCGTTTTCATAAACGGCGGCCTGCTGCACGGTCCACACGGAACCGGCGCTATCCGTGATCGACGTAGCCGGCGGCACGGCCGTGCCCGACGCCGACGCTAATGACGCGCTCGCGTGAGCAGTCGGCCTGTGGTTCGCCCCTTGAGAAGCGTCATCGTCTGAGCCGCCTCCACCTCCGCACCCGCCGAGAAGATAACTTCCCCCCAATGCCGTCAGGCAGCCCATGAACCGACGTCGTTTCGTCATTGCGAGTCCTCAGCCAGAAAACGCCGAAATAACCTCTGCCCTGTACGTGATGCTAATTAATTAGGATTAGAAAATATCGAGCGGACGAGGAGAGGGGTTGCGGTCAACGAGCGGCGATACGGCCGCCGCCGCGAAGTCGATGATCGACCTTGCGTCGGGCTTAGCCGTCAGGGTCGAGCGCGACTGTCGGTTTCAAAAAAAGTGTAGGTGAGCGGGCCGGCAAAGAGCGTTTTATTCGTTTTTTTTGCCGGCGAGCGACGGACGTTGAAGCGGTGCCGGCGTCAGACTTCGCCGACGGGTTCAGTCGGCAGCGCGCCCGCACGAGGGGGCGTCTTCGTTTGCGCGCCGCGCACGCGCGACACCCACAGCACGCCGAAGATCGCGACTGCCACCGCGGTCCAGCCCACGGTGCCGTAGCCGGCAATCTGTCCGCATGGCGCATTGCCGAGCATCAGACCGCCGAGCCACGCGCCGCACCCGGTACCGAGCGCCTGCAGTGCGCTGTTCGCGCTCAGGAACGCGCCGCGTCGCGCAGGTTCGGGAACGGTGGTCAGAAGCGCTTGCATGGGCACCATGCGCCCGGACATCAGAACCATGAAGAATGGAAAGAAAATGACGAGGCCATAAAACGGCAGATTCGGCAGATGCGTGACGAACAGCACGGGCAGGCATGCGAGCAACGCCGCGATCCGGAACACGCGGCGTGTGCCGAACCGGTCAGCAAGCTTGCCGACTTGCCGCGACGTGAAAAACGTCGCGGCGCCGCCGGCCATATACAGCCATGACAGTTGTTCCGGCTTTACGCCGTGGTTGGCGACCAGCACCGGCGAGATGAATGGAATCACCAGCATGTGCGCGACCATCATCATGAACGTGAGAACGAACGCGTTCAGATGACGCGGGTTACTCAGGAGCCGCCACAAATCCGGCAGCACTTGCGCGAGCGTCGGTTGGCGACGGTTCAGATGTTCGGCGAGCGACGGCACCAGTTTCCAGCCGACCGACCAGATCAGCAGCGAGAGCGCGACCAGCAGGAAGAACGGCGCGGCCCAGGTGTAGTGCGCGCCGAGCATCACGCCGGCCGGTACGCCTGCGATGGCTGCGAGCGAGAACGCCGTCATGATCGTGCCGGTCGCCGCGCCGCGGCGCTGTACAGGAATCACGTCGCCGACGATCGCCATGATCACGGAGCCGAGCACGCCCCCCGTGATGCCCGCGAAAGCGCGCGCGACGAGCAGCAGCGCAAAGCTGTCCGCCAGCGCGCACGCGAGGTTCGACGCCGCGAACAGCGCATACACGGTCAGCAGCAGACGGCGCCGGTCGAAGCGGTCGATATAGGTCGCGGCGAACAGCCCCGACAGGCCCGAACACCACGAGTACGCGGACACGGCGGTCGCGAACGCGGCCGGCGTAATGCTGAACGCGTGCATGATCTGAGGCCCGAGCGGCATCATCACCATGAAGTCCATGATGATCGTGAACTGCGTCAGCGCGAGCAGCCAGAGCAGGCGCCGCTCGTGTTTCGTGCTGATTGAATACATAGTTCAAATCCTTGTTCTGAACGAAGCATCGCCGCTCGCAGGGTTTTGTCACGGCATCCTGATTGCCGGAAACGCCGCGCGACTCAGGCCGCGACGCCGTGCATGCTCAATCGTCGAGCTTTTCGTGAACAGCCCGAGCGCCCATTTTCCAGTAACTTGACGCCCGGATGCGCGATTTGTCGACACCGCGTTCCGTGCACAGGTGATACCGCACGGCGCGCATCGTCGACGATTCGCCGGCGGCCCACACGTAACCTTCGCCGTCAACGGGCAAGTACATTTCACGCACGGCCTTCAGCAGCGTGTCGCCACGCTCCGCGGCTTCGCTGCGATAGCACCAGAGAACGTGCAGTTCGGCCTGCGTGCTAAATTCGAGTTTCGCCGACGCGTCCGCTACTTCGATCACGGCCGCCACGCGCGTGCCGGGCGGCAGTTCTTCGAGGCGTCGTGCGATGGCTGGTAACGCGGTGTCGTCGCCGACGAGCAGATGCCAGTCGAAGCCGGTGGGAATCACCATCGAGCCGCGCGGGCCGCCAATGCCGAGATACTGGCCCACTCTGGCTTGCGCCGCCCACGTCGCGGCGGGCCCGGCTTCGTGCATCGCGAATTCGATATCGAGTTCGCGTGCGTCGCGGTCGAAGCGGCGCGGCGTGAAGTCGCGCGCGGTCGGACGCTTGCCGTCGGCAAATACTGGACCGTCCGGCCCGGCTTGCGGCAGCAGCGGTTTGTCCGCGCCCGGCTCGGGAAAGAATACCTTGATGTGATCGTCGAACGACGCGGACACGAAGTCGTGCAGGTCGTCGCCTGTGAACGTGACGCGGATCAGGTGTGGCGTGAGCTGGCGCACCTGTTTAACCTGCAGCAGACGGAACTTCAGCGGATGCCGCACGCGCTGTACGGCAAGGTGGTCACGAGGGTCGTTGGTCAGCATGAGGGTGTTGCTCCTGTCAATCTTGCGGATTCATAGAGAAGACACCTCCGCGCGTGAGGGCGCAAGCGGGAGCATGCTGGCGGCAGCGTGCGCGCTAGCGTGCTCGTGGATGGGCGTGCGTGTGCGTGGCGGTGCGTGTGGGTGTCTGCGGCGCCCGTGCGGCCGTGCGGGCGTGCGGGCGTGTCAGGGCGTGTCAATGGTGGGATCGCCGTTCCCGTCACTGGCTGCCGTGTTGCCGTCACCTTCGATTTCCCTCGCGGCCCGCATCAATATGTCGGCGATGCGGCGTTGCTCGGCCGCCGGTGCGTTGTCACGGCGCAGCAGCGCGCGCTTGAGCACGCGGCGCGCTTCGTTCAACTCGGGCGCCCAGCCGCCTTCGCTGATGTCCGCGGGTTCCTCGCCGGCGAATGCCCGGCGCACCGAGTCCATCTTGCGCGCGATGTGGTTCAGCTTGGCCAGCATCAGTTCGACGCGCTCGCGATTGGCGGCAAGATAGTCGCGACCCGTTTCCGATAACGCGTAGCGCTTGCGGTTGCCTTCGAGCTGTACGGTCACGTAGCCAAGTTCTTCCAGATACGTGAGCGCCGGATAGACCATGCCGGGGCTCGGGCTGTAGAAGCCGTTCGAGCGCGTTTCGAGCGCCTTGATGAGTTCGTAGCCGTGGCTCGGCTGTGCGTCGATCATCGAAAGCAGCAGCAGTTGAAGATCCTCGGAAGTGAATTTGCGGCCGCGCGGAAAGCCGTCGCCATCGCCGCCGAAACCGCCGGGTCCGCCGCCAAAGCGCCCGCCCCGGCCACCGCCGCGATGGTCGTGGTGACGACCGATCATGTGCCGCAGCGCATGAAGGGACAAGCGTTCGTGCGATTCGGCGAAATCGCGGCCAGACTCATAGCCCGCGTACCCGCTGCGATGCTGGTAACGGCGCGCAAAGGCATGCCAGAGGGCGTGTAGCGAAGCATGGCCGTCGTCGGCGCGGCGCGCCTCGTCCGCGTGGTGCGAACGGGAGAAACGAGAGTGATGACGCATCTTGGATACTCCATCTATGTCTTAAGATGTGTCGTAAGATATATATCTAAAGATAGATTGTCAAGGAAGGATCGCGAAAACCCGAACGGCGGCCGTGCCTGCGACGGAACTGCGGATTATTTGCCCCGAAGCGGGGCGCGTGCTGAAGAGAAGTAAGCGAGACCGGAAGAGATTCGACGTGCCGGCGACTGAACGGAACCTCAATATTTCCGTCACCGCAACCGGAACTAAGCGCGCGCAAAAGCGCCGGCTGCCGGGCCGGCAGGCGTCGCGCATCGATTGAAAAATCATGCCGCCACGATCGATCGTGGCGTTGCTGTTACCCGGGTAGCGGCTCGGCTCGTGCTGTCCATGTCGAGCTACCCGGTTAATCCCGCTGGGCGCTTAGTGTGCGCCCGCTGCATCCGGGCCGCCGCCGCCTTTTGCCGGACGCGTGATCCAGATCAGCGGAATGATCAGAATGAAGATGATCGCCGACACGAAGAAAATATCGTCGAGGCCGAGCATTGCCGCCTGCGTGTTCACGGTGAAGTCGAATAGCGCATGCGCGGATTGCGTGTTCAGGTGAAGCAGCGACTGCGTCGAGTTGATCTGCTGATTGAATACCGGATTATTGACGGTGGCGATTTCGGTCAGGCGTTCATGGTGCAGCACCGTGCGGTTATTCCACTCGTTGCCCGCGATCGATGTCCCGACCGCGCCGCAAAACACACGCGCGAAATTGGACAGACCAGCCGCCGCCGGAATACGGTTCGGAGGCTGACCTGACAGGATGATCGATGTTAACGGCACGAAGAACAGCGCCATTGGAATGCCCTGCAGCAGCGTCGGAATCACGAGGTGCCACGTGTCGATCTCGATCACATATTTCGAGCGCATGTAAAAGACTATCGCAAAGCCGATGAACGCGAGCGTGGCGATCACGCGCGCGTCGGAACGCGGCAGCACGCGGCCCATGACCGGCGCGAGTAGTACGGCGAATACACCGAGGGGCGCGGTGACGAGACCGGCGTCCACCGAACGGTAGTTCAGGTATTCCTGCATCCATTGCGGCAACAGCACGAGGTTGCCGAAAAACACGCCATACGCGACTGAGATCGCAATCGTGCCGCCCAGGAAATTGCGCTGCTGGAAGAGCCGCAAATCGACGATCGGGTTCTCCTCCGTCAATTCCCACACGAGGAAAAACGCGAAGCTGATCAATGCGGTGACGCCGAGAATCACGATCACGGGCGAATTGAACCAGTCGAGGTCCTTGCCCTTGTCGAGCATCACCTGCAGCGACGCGACCCAGGTGATCAGCAGGCCGAGACCGACCACGTCGATCGGCGGTTTGCGGGTGGCCGACTCGCGCGTGCGATAGATCATCCACGTGACGCCGGCGGCGAATATGCCGACCGGAATGTTGATGTAGAAGATCCACGACCAGCTATAGCTGTCCGTGATCCAGCCGCCGAGCGCCGGGCCGGCGATCGGGCCGACCGTCGCGGTCATCGCCCATAAAGCGAGCGCCGTCGACGACTTCTCCTTCGGATACGAGCCGAGCAGAATGGCCTGTGACAACGGAATCAGCGGACCGGCCACCGCGCCCTGAAAAACACGTGCGAGCAGCAGGATAGGCAACGTGGGCGCGATCCCGCACAGCCACGAAGCCAGCACGAACGAGAGGATCGCCCCCACGAACAGCTTGACCTGGCCGATGCGCTGCGTGAGCCAGCCGGTCAGCGGAATCGACACGGCATTGGCCGCGGCGAACACAGTGATGACCCACGTGCCTTCGTCGACGGAAACGCCCAGGTTGCCCGAGATGGTCGGGATCGCCACGTTCGCAATGGACGTGTCGAGCACGTTCATGAACGTGGCGAGCGCGACGGCAATGGTCGCCAGAACCAGCTGGCCGCCTTGCAGCGGCGGCGGAGGTGGGGGGGCTGCGGATGCGGCGGGCGGCCCCGGCGGCCCCGGCGGTGCTGGCGGTGCGGAGGCGGGCGCGGAAGTCGGCTGGCTCAAACGTTTCTCCGGATCGGAAGGTGACAGTGGTGCGGCGGTCGTGTAGCGGTCGTGCAGCCGTTATTCTGGCTCGATGGGCGGTTCGCCGGATGCGTTCAGTTCACAGGGGCCGCACCCGAACTCGTGCGGCGGCCAGCGCTACCGCCGCAAGCTCGCAAAAGCATACCTGCATTCGGGTTTTGCCGTCGTCGTCCGCCGCAGGCTGGCCGACGAAAACAAATGCGCGGGTCCTCGAGCGAGAGTCTGCCGGACGTCGCATTCACGTCGCTCGACGGCACCGACGCGTTACGTGGGACACGAACTTCCTGTTACTGTCCGCCCAGCCTTCCGATGGTCGGTAGTCATTTCCTCATAGACAGGAAGATGGCCCTATCCCAACGCCAAAAGCCCCGTTTGAAGAACCAGCTCCTGCCGTTTCCCGGCACGATAGTCCGCATGATCTCCGTCCGGCATCATGGCGCGCTGTCTTTTTCACGCGATGGCGATCACGTGTATGCACTCGTGTTCTCACCCTACATGGCCTACCTAACGGGGTGCAGCCATGTGGCTTTGTTCGGGCGCAAACAGGAAGGGGTGACGAGATGAGTGGCACATGCTCGCGCTCCCTAGCCCGGTGCGGCACTCAGTGCCGCGCGCTGGCAATGCGTTTTGCGTATTGAAAAACTAAGGATAACTATGGATACGGACTGGCTTCATCTCGACCTGTCGTGTGGCGGCTTCGCGCTGCTGGTCGTTGTCCTGCTAGTGCGGAATTTCTTCGGCGGGCGGCGCAAGCCCTGATGGAAGGACGTCCTGGAGGCCGCAGCATGAGCATAGCGCCTGGTCTGCTACGCGTGAGACACAAGCACTTGTTGTTGCCCGCTAAGCCAGCGCCGGTTGTGCGGACGTTGTGCGCGCAACTTATGCGCGGTGCATGTCCGTTGTTTGGAGACAAAGGTTTGGAGACAAAGTCATACCCTGTGAGTCTGTAGAAGAATCAAAAATTCATTTCATGATTTGTCCCATTGCGACTGTACGGTGATACTGATATTTTTGAACTCACTAAGCATTTAATAATTGATTTGAGAATGGCGAAACTTGCCTTGAAGATCTGGATATGCCATTCCATGAAGCGCGGGGCGCTGCCTTTGACGCTGGGCGCGACAATCTTGATGTGTACGGCACTCCCTGTCGAGGCCGCAAGTCTGGATGATCTGGTCAATGATGCAATTGCGCACGATGCTACCCTCGCGAGTGCCGAGGCTACGTACCGAGCCGGACTCGAAAGGGAACCCGAGGCACGAGCCGCGCTTCTCCCTCATCTTGGCCTCACGCAGTCCGATTTCAAGAACGGGATTCATGTACCGGGACAGCCAGCGGCTCCGTATTCGACGGTCGGTGCGTCACTGTCACTTAATCAGACCGTCTTCAAGTGGGACGACTGGCAAAGCTGGCAGCAGAGCAAACTATCCGTGGCCGATGCGGGGCTTGCGCTTGCAAGCGCGAGACAGGACCTGCTACTGCGAGTCGCGCAGGCGTACATAGACGCACTTGCTGCAAACGACGGACTTCTGCTCGCGCAGGAGCACCAGCGCGCGGTCAATGAGCAGCTGGCGCTGACGAAGCGTACCTTCGCGTTGGGCGCGGCGACTGTCGTAGACCTGAATGAAGCTCAGGCCGCTGCGGACGCTGCTCAGGCCGACCTCATCCATGCGCAGGGCGTTCTCAACACGCGCTATGCGTCGTTGCAGAAGATTGTCGGCCATCCGGTCGATAGCGTCGAGCCGCTTGATGCCAAAGCAGGTCTTCCGGTCGTAGCGTCGGATGCGTCCGACCGCTGGGTTGCCGACGCACAAATATCTGGTTTTGACGTGAAGCGGCGGGAGATCGCATTGGAGATTGCGCGACGTGAAGTCAGCAAGGCTGACGCGGGATATATGCCAAGCGTTTCAATCATTGGCAGCGTCAGCAACGGTAATGCCGCGTTCATTAACGGACAGACGAATTTTTATACTGGTGCGAACCGCGCCACGTCCGGGGAAATCGGCATACAGATCAGCATCCCTCTCTTTGATGGCTTCTCGACAGTGAGCAAGAAACGGGAAGCGCTTGCACTGAGGGACAAGGCTGAAGACGATCTTGAGGATGCGCGCCGGTCGGCTGCGTTTGATGCCCGTCAGTCGTTTCTTGGCGTTCAGGACGGGTTGGCGCAGATGGCGGCGCTGCGCACTGCGCAACAGTCCGCTGAAACGGCACTGAAGTCGAACCAGAAGGGATTTCGCGTTGGTGTGCGGATCAATGCGGATGTTCTGAACGCAGAAGACAAGCTATCAGGTACGCGTCGCGATCTGGCGAAGGCGCGGTATGACACACTCATGCAGTTTCTGCACCTGAAGGCGAGCGTTGCCCAGCTCGACCAGACAACGCTTTCACAGCTTGATTCTGGTAGCGGGGCATCGCCAGCGGAATCCGGGAAATAACACATGACTATGTTCCAGGCGATCCGGCGGCATCTCTGGCTCGCCGTTCTGTTTGGCGTCGCGAGTAATCTGCTCTTGCTGGCGCCCACTATCTATCTGCTCCAAGTCTATGACCGTGTGCTGCCGAGCCGGAGTCTGGAGACATTGGCAATGCTGATGGTGGTCATGGGGATTGCACTCGCCATGGCGCTGGCTGTCGATGTCGTACGCAATCGATTGCTGGGGGACCTGGGGCGTCAGCTAGCCGACCAGCTTGACCGGCTTGCGCTTGAGGCGCGCATCGAAGCTCAGGCACGGCGCACCGTCCGTACTGATCTTGCAACGGCGCAGGACGTTGCCGCGCTGCGCACGTTCCTTTCCGGCTCGGGTGTCAACGCGCTGCTCGACATGCCGTGGCTCGTCGTGTACCTCGGGGTAATGTTCCTGTTTCACTGGTCGCTCGGGCTGATCGCTATCGCGAGCGCAGTGCTGCTTGTCGGTCTGACGCTGCTTAATGACCGGTTGACCCGGAATAGCGTCCGCGCCTATACGGCCCGGCAGCGGGAGACGGATCAGTTCTATGCGCAGCTCAGCCGCAACGCGGAGATCGTCACGGTGCTCGGTATGAACAGGGCGCTGATCGATAGCTGGCTCGCGCGTCGCTCCGTCGATCTTGATGCTCAGGCGAAAGCGGCCGATACCTCAAACCTGAACCGCAGCATTGGCAAGATGGTGCGACAGGCTATACAGGTTGTGATGATGGGTGCGGGTGCATGGCTCGTCATCAACCAGTTCGCCACAGGGGGCGTGATGCTGGCGACAACGCTTCTGCTTGGCAAGGCGCTCGCGCCAATTGACCAGATGCTGGGTAGCTGGAAGCAGTTCACAGAAGTGCGTCAAGCGTGGCCCCGGCTCGATGCGCTCTATGGTCGGCCGTCAGCCCCTCGCGCGGTGGAATTGCCGCGTCCGATGGGGCGGCTCACGGTCGAGGCGCTGGCGTTCAGCAGCGGGAGGCTCGGTGATCCGCGCGCGCGCATGCTCATCCGGGGTGTCCAGTTTGCGCTTGCCCCCGGTCAGTTGCTCGTGATTGTCGGACCCAGTGCTTCGGGAAAATCGACACTGTTGCGGCTGCTTGCTGGACTTTGGGAGCCGCAGGCAGGGGCAGTGAGGCTCGATGGAGCCGATGTCGCAAAGTGGCCACGCGATATGCTCGGGCGCTTTCTCGGCTATTTGCCGCAGGATGTCGAACTGTTTGCTGGAACCGTGGCTGGCAATATCGCCCGTAATCCTGATCCGGCAACGCACGACGCGGCTGCCATCGTCGAGGCGGCTCAGCGTACAGGTGTGCACGATCTGATCCTGAGCCTGCCGAACGGCTACGAAACGCAGATTGGCGAGTCAGGCGAAACGTTGTCTGGTGGGCAGCGCCAGGCGATTGCGCTGGCCCGGGCGTTATATGGCGATCCGAGCCTGGTGTTGCTTGACGAACCGAATGCAAATCTCGATGCAGAAGGTGAGCGGCTCCTGAATCGTACCCTGCTGAATCTGAAGCAGGATGGCGTAACCGTGGTCGTCGTCACACACCGGCAGGCCGTGCTTTCCGTTGCCGACCGGGTCATGGTGATGCGCGCCGGAGAGGTTGAATACTTCGGCACACGCGAACAGGTCGAGGCCGCGATGCAGTCGCGGGCGAAGTCAGGCGGCACGGCGACACAGATTACGCGTCAGGAGGCGACTGCATCATGAAAGTGCCTGCCATCATTCAGGCGATTCGCAGCGACGTTCAGGGCATGCTTGCAGTTCCCGAGGCGGGAATGGCCGGTGAGCCGCTGCGGTTGCCGCGCGGGGTGATCGCCGCCGGTTGCGCATCACTGATATTAGGCACCGGCGCGCTTGCGCTCTGGGCCGCCCTCGCGCCGCTTTCGGGTGCAGTGGTGGCCGAGGGCATGGTGCGCGACGAGGGCGAGCGCAAGACCATCCAGCATCAGGAAGGTGGCATCATCAAGGCGATTCTCGTGAAGGACGGAGATCATGTCCGGGCCGGACAACTTCTCGTCATGCTCGATAACGTCCGCCCCGATGCCGAGGTGGCTGCGCTTCATTCCCAGCTGGATGACGAGGAGGCGAAAGCGGCGCGGCTTGTGGCAGAGCGCGACATGAAGAGCACTATCACATTTCCGCAACGGTTGACCGCGCAGGTTTCCGATCCCCGTGTTGCCGCGCTATTGCAGCGGGAACGCACGCTCTTCGATTCCGAACGCCTGACCCTGACAGACCAGTTGACGCTGTTACAGGAACAGCTCGCACAGACCCGGCTGGAAATCGCTACAGAGTCGGAACTCGTGCGTACGAGCGAGCAAAGCCTTGGCATCTCGAAGCAGGAGCTTCAGGTTAACGAACAACTTCGAAGCGAAGGCTATGTCACGGAGACCAAGCTGATGGAACTGCGTCGTGCTGCTGCCGACTACCAGTCACGCCAGCAATCGGATACGGCAGAGCTGATTCGGGGGCACCAAAAGCAGACGGACCTCGACCTGAAGATCACGTCGTTGCGTAACGAATACGTGAAATCTGCCGACGGCCAGTTGAAGGACACGACGGCGAAAATTCTCCAGTTAACCGAACAGTTGCGTCCGGCTCAGGACATCGACGCGCGCACCCATATCGTGGCTCCAGTTGCAGGGGAAGTCGTGGGGCTGCGCGTTCATACGATTGGCGCGCCTATCGGCCCGCGTGATCCCATCCTTGATCTGGTCCCGGCAAGCACGCCGCTGATCGTCGAAGCGAAAATCAAGCCGGACAACGTGCGCGAGATTGTGCCTGGCAGCAAGGCTGATGTGCGGTTGACGGCGTACAACCCGCGCACTTCTCCGGTACTGGAAGGCAAGCTGACCTATCTGGCGGCCGATTCGCTCAATGATAGGGATACGCACCAGTCGTTTTATCTGGCGCATGTGGAGATTGCGCCGGAAACACTGGCGAGGGCAAACCGGCTCGCGCGTGAGCCGATCGTGCTTGGCCCAGGGCTGCGGGCCGAAGTGTTCATTAAGACTCGTTCCCGTAGCGCGTTCGACTATCTGTTCGAACCGGTGTGGGATGGCATACAGAAATCCATGCGAGATTAGTCGATATGGAATTCTTAAAAAATTTGAAATATACGATAACCAAAACCACACATAAAGGGTGATTGGATATGAAAGATAAGTTTTTGTTTTTTTTATTTGCTACCGTTCCGGTAATTCTTTTTTCGATTGTCTTTTTTTCGAATTGCGATGGATTCTTGGTTGCGGTAAGGCGTTTGCCGAATTCTCTCGCTGTCTTGTTGGTGCTTTCCATTGCTGTTTTTTCCGCTGTATCTATTATTTATGCAATATTTAAATTCTTCAGAATTTATGCGATTCCAGGTAGCGGCGGTCTGCTGATTTCTAGGCGTCTGGGTATCGCCATTGCTGTCACATTTGCGATTTTTTTGGTTGGGATAAAAGCGATTTCAGATCGAATTTGCAGTGGGTAGTTCTGTGGGTTGAAAAGTTGCAGTTCGGATGTTGATATAGATTTTTATTTACACAGGAAAACTAAATGACTTCTTTGGCTGTAGCTGGAAACGTTATCGGTGGTCTGGATAGTTATGCTGGTGTTAAAGACGCCGCGGCGCAATTGGCTGCGAATCCGAGCGATCTACATCTGATTGCCAACTATGATGCTGCATTGGCTAATGCTGCAGCCACTGTTGCGGCGGCGACGGATAATGGGGAAATTGCGTCCACATTTGCTGCGAATGCGATTATCGCAAACATTAATAATCTTAATTCTAATATCTCGACGATGAGTCTGAATGACGTCGAGAGCTCTATTGCTGCGATTACCGGTGAGGTTATTACCCTTGTTGGTCAGGGTGTTTCCTTTTACGGTGTGGAGGAGGCGAATGTCAATCCCTTGGCCGGTGGTGCAACGATTACGGTTGGTCAGGTGTTGAATATAGTTGGCTTTATTGTCACTGCTGTTGGAGCAGGTCTCGATGCAGCAACAATTGCGAATGTTGCACACCAAGAATTGGATGCGGCAGGCATATCAACCGATCCAAACGCCATAATTACTCCGTCAGGATTCAGTAATTCAAATTTCATTTGTGATGCTGATAACGCTTCCACCATGTTCAACATGGCGGTGGGAGACAATACGCTTGATTTGCAGGCCCCGTCGATTACAGTGACGCCCGGTGCAGTCGCAACGGTGGTCGTTGAAAATGCCCAAGACCAGGCGCTCATCATTTCCCCGGGTGTCAATGGCTCGGGCATGAATGTCGAAATCAGCGGTGGTGGTAACGACATCACGCTTAAGCAGGGCGCAGCGGTAACGGTGAATTCTACCCAAGCCAACACCATTCACAACGATGTGACTGGACAGGATTTCACCGTTTCGAGCGGTCAGATCAGCACCAGCGGTGGAACCGAAACGCTTTCAGGCGGTGCTCTGAATGAATTTTCGGTCAACGGCGACGGGTCACTGGATGTCACGATGGCGAATTCCAGCGGAATCGTGACGGGAATTGCGACCTACAGTTCCCAAGGAGCTTTGCAGCAGCAGGTTTTCTATGATCCGTATTCAGGTCGCGAGACACAGGTAAATAATCATAATGCTGACGGCAGCCAAGTAGACCACCTTTTCAATGTCAATGGCACGCAGACTGCAACCGTCTACGACGCTGCGGGCCATGAGACTGAATATGCTACGTTTGGCGCGAATGGCATGAAGACGCAGGATATCTTCTTCGATGCCACGACAGGGCGCGAGACGCAGGAGAACGACATTAACGCCGATGGCAGCCAGATCGACTGGACCTTCAATGCGAATGGCTCGCAGAACGCGACCGTGATCAACGCCACGGGACACGAAACCGAGTACGCGACGTTCGGAACCAATGGTGCCAAAACGCAGGACGTTTTCTTCGACGCCACCTCGGGTCGCGAGACGCAGGAAAATGACTTCAATGCCGACGGCAGCCAGGTAGATCACCTCTTCAACGCCAACGGCACGCAGACTGCCTATGTTTTCAATGCGGCAGGCCATGAAACCGAGCAGGCCAGCTTCGGTACAAACGGCAAAATCACGCAGGATCTCTTTTATGACGCTACCAGTGGCAAGCTGACCCAGGAGAACGACTACAACGCAGATGGGAGCCAGACCGACTGGACCATCAGCGCAAACGGTACGCAGAACGCGACCGTCATTAACGCCGCCGGACACGAGACCGAGTACGCGACGTTCGGGACCAACGGCCAGAAGACGCAGGACGTTTTCTTCGATGCTACTTCGGGCCGCGAAACGCAGGAAAACGACATCAACGCTGACGGCAGTCAGGTGGATCACCTCTTCAATGCCGACGGTACGCAGAATGCAATCGTGTTCAATGCGGCAGGTCACGAAACCGAGCAGGCGAGCTTTGGCACCAACGGCAAGATGACGCAGGACGTGTTCTACGATGCCAGCACGGGCCGCGAGACGCAGGAAAACGACATCAATGCCGATGGCAGCCAGATTGACCACGTCTTCAACACAAACGGTACCCAGACCGCCTACGTCTTTAACTCGGCGGGTCACGAGACGGAGCAGGCCAACTTTGGCACTAACGGCAAACTGACACAGGACTTTGTGTTCGATGGAACAACTGGCCGGGAATTGCAGGAGACGGATTACAACGCAGACGGCAGCGGTGTTGCGCATATCTTCAATCCGAATGGCACGCAGAACGCCGCCGTGTTTGATCCGAATGGTCATGTTTCCGAGTATGCAACCTTCGGTGCCAATGGCCAGAAGACGCAGGATATCTTCTACGACACCAGCACGGGGCGTGAAACGCAGGAAAACGACTTCAACCCGGACGGCAGCGCGGTCGCACACATCTTTATTCCCGATGGTTCGCAAACTGCCACGGTATACAACGCCGCCGGTCATGAGACCGAGTACGCGGTTTTTAATACCAGCGGCCAGAAGACGGACGACTACTTCTATGATGGCACGACCGGGCGCGAAACCGAGTACAACCAGTACCACGGCGACGGCAGCATGACGGCATGGCAGTTCAATGGCGACAATTCGTCTGATGCCATTATCTTCAACGGAAACGGTCAGGAGCTTGAGTACGATTCGTACAACTCCAGCGGCCAACTGACCGGCTTTACCCAGTTTACCTATGGTGCCGGGGGTGGCTACAACGCTGTGGCGTATGGTCCGACTGGATATGAATTGGGCTGGTCAGACTACGGCAGCAACAATATGCTCATTTCTTCCGGCGGAGGCGAGTATGACTTCTCGTTGAGCGGCGATTACGGCAGTGGAGTCGATACGTCGGGATTCGAGCAGTCGTTTGAGAATGACTTCGGCTATTCGTGCGACTTCGGTTTCTAAAACTGGAAATGTGAAGAAGAAGGCGCGGACCACAAGCTCGCCTGATCTGCATATCAAATGCCGCGCCACAAGCGCGGCGTTGTGCATCGAGCGATGACTTTTGCTGGCCTGTGGCAGTTGCTTTCCTATGATTGAAGCCGCTAAATAAATAAAAGGTAGGCTGATGCTGCGCTTCTGCTGGGCGAGAGCGTCCACGCGTCACGGATCGTCATAAAGCGCTGGTTCAGCGTCCACGCTTCTTTGGGACTCAGGACCCGCTCACGGTGCAGCTTGTAGTCAGGCGGCAGGAGTCCGCCGATGGCAATCAGCTCGACCGGGTTCACGTCGAGCAGTGCGCCATGGATTGCGCACGAGGCCGCAACGCAGCGCCAGGACTGCGAAGGTAACAGTTCGATAGCGCCGCGGCACTTGCCTTCGTCAATGAGTGCGCGTAGCCGCGCCGTGAGGGCGCTGTCGTTCAGATCGCGCAGCTTCGTGCGCCCGAGCAGCGGCAGCAGGTGGCGTTCGCAGAAGCGTGCGCATATTCTCCGCCATCCTTGCGCAACAACCCCTCCGTTTGCCAGCTCGCGTGTAGGTCGCCAAACGTCAGTTGCGGTTCGCGCCGCCGCTCGATGTCGTCCTGCTCCTGCTTCACCTTTGAGGCGACTGCCTGCTTCCGTCCAGCGGGATCGATGCCGTGCGAGACGCGCAGCCTTATTTTCTCGAAGCGGTCGCGGATGGTGTCGGGGCCGTCCCGCGGTCACGCGCCGAGCGTCGCCTCACGCGCCTGATCGTCAAACCGCGAGCGGTAGCGAAAGTGCACCGACACCGCGCCGTCGCGCGTGACGTGCACGTTGCCCGAGATGCCCGAGCCGTCGCGCACGGTACTGTTGTCGTCGGCAGAGCGCCGCAGCATCTATTTATCATGGACGTGTCGAGCACGTTCATGAACGTGGCGAGCGCGATGGCAGTGGTCGCCAGAACCAGCTGGCCGCCTTGCAACGGCGGCGGAGGTGCGGGGGCCGCGCATGCGGCGGCGAGCGGCACCGCCGCAAGCTCGCAAAAGCATACCTGCATTCGGGTTTTGCCGTCGTCGTCCGCCGCAGGCTGGCCGACGAAAACAAATGCGCGGGCGTATGCTCGCCATTCATCCCACATGGATCTGCAACGGGTGTTGAGGTCCATGAACGACGTTTGACTCACATTGCACGCGGAGAATGAAAAGCATATGGCCTGGGAGCAATTCGAACATGGCTGGCGACGCGCACCGGTCAGCGCGCCGGCGAAAGGACTGGTCGTGCTGATGCACGGCGTCGGCAGCAACGCGCGCGATCTGATGCCGCTCGCCGACATCTGGAGCGAGAGTCTGCCGGACATCGCGTTCACGTCGCTCGATGGCACCGACGCGTTCGACGGCGGCTTCGGCGGACGCCAGTGGTTCAGTCTGCGCGACATCACCGAAGGCAATCGCGCTGCGCGCGTGGCGGCCGCCTATCCGGCGCTGCGCGAGAGGCTCGACGCCGAACTTGCGCACGCGCAGGTGTCGTTCGGGCGCCTTGCGCTGGTCGGATTCTCGCAAGGCTCGATCATGGCGCTGCATCACATTGCAACCAGCGACGAAGGCGCGGCCGGGGTCGTCGCCTATTCCGGGCGGCTCGCGTCGCCGGTAACGGCGCGCAACGCCGCCGCAATCACGCTGATCCATGGCGAGGACGACGAAGTGATCCCGGTCTGGGAACTGGAACGGGCCGCCGACGCGTTCAATGCAGCCGGATACACCGTCGACGCCTATGCGCTGCCCGGCATTGGTCATACGATTAATGCGGACGGTGTCGCGCTGGGTCACGAAGCGCTGGAACGAGCGCTCGGCGCGTTGTCGCGCGGCTGAGACAGCACGTTTGTAAAGTCACCCTAAAGATTCTGATCCGCTTGCCGTTATCTGCTCATTAGTATGACAATCACCCGCGCCGCGCTTACCGGGCGGCGCCTGCAGAGGCGCAACAGACGGCTCGGGTGACCTGGGGCGCGCTTTGCAGACTGCCCGGGTTCGGGTGGACAACAGATAACAGCCAACCATCAGAGCCTTTACATGGGCAGACCGACGCCGCAACACCCGCTCTTCGACCGCCTGTTTCGGCACGCCGTGACCGTGGACCTCGGTACGGCCAACACACTGATTTATACCGACGACGGCGGCATCGTGCTCAATCAGCCGTCGGTCGTCGCGTTTCAGAAAGATGGCGGCGAACGTGGCAAACGCGTCGCCGCAGTGGGCGCCCAGGCGCGCCAGCTGCTCGGCCGGGAGCCGCGCAATCTCGAAGCCGTGCGGCCGATGCGCCACGGCGTGATCGCCGACTTTCCCGCTGCCCGGCAGATGTTTCGCCAGTTCGTCGACATCGCGCGTCCGTGCACGCCGTTCAGCCGGCGTGGCACGTTCACGGTGTGCGTGCCCGCGGGCGCGACCCAGGTGGAGCGTCGCGCGATCCGCGAAGCGGCCGTCGCGGCCGGCGCATGGAAGGTGAGCCTGATCGGCGAATCGCTTGCGTCGGCAGTGGGCGCGGGGCTGCCGGTGGCGGAAGCGACCGGGTCGATGGTGGTCGATATCGGCGGCGGCACCACCGAAGTCGGCGTCATCGCGCTAGGCGGCACGGCCTATAGCGGTTCGATCCGCGTTGGCGGCGACGACTTCGACCTCGCGATCGTCAATTACGTACGCAACCTGTACGGCGTGCTGCTCGGCGAACAAACCGCCGAGCACGCCAAGCGGAGCATCGGCTCGGCGATGCGCGATGTCCCCTTCGAACATATTCATGCCACCGGCCGCAGTGTCGACGACGGCTTGCCGCGCACAGTGCAACTGAGCAATCACGATATCGCGGACGCGCTCGACGGTCCGTTGCGGCAGGTGATCGGCGCGGTCAAGCGTGGATTGGAAATGGCGCCGGCCGAGCTGGTAACCGACATTGCCCATCACGGCATCGTGCTGACAGGCGGCGGGGCGCTTCTCGGCAACCTGAGCCGCCGCCTGACCAACGAACTCGGACTCGACGTGCGGGTCGCCGACGAACCGCTGACGTGTGCGGTGCGTGGCGCGGGCGCGGCGGCAGCGGCCGGACTGGTCGAGGATTTCGCCGACGCGTGAGCCGAACGCGCGAGCCGACTGCATACCGGGTGCATGACGGGCGCATGACCGAGGGCATGGAGGGCGCATGACGTGCGCTCTGACGCGCGGCCGTCCGGGCATGCCGGCGTCGCTCGATTTCCTCCGCACACGCACGCGGATTCGACCCGCGTGTGACAATGGCCCCGCGTCCCCGCTTTCGAGGACGACAGCGCGTTTCTTCTCCCATCCAATTCTAACGATCGCCGCCACGCTATTCGTGGCGCTGCGACGCATTTAACCCATTGCCTGTGAGCCGATCCTATTCCGAGCAGCCCGCATCTTTCATCGAGTTGAAAGGCGGCTTGCGCATGCCGTACGTCGAAGCCGGCGAGGGCGAACTGCTGCTTTTCGTGCATGGCTCGCTGTGTGATTACCGTTACTGGCAGCCGCAACTCGCGGGTCTTTCGCGGCATTATCGCTGCGTGGCCGTGAGCCTCACGCACTATTGGCCCGCGACGGACGTCGACCCAGGATTGCCGTTCGGCTGGAGCCGCCATGCGGACGAACTGGCGGAGTTCATCGACCGATATGGAGCGGGGCCCGCGCATGTGGTGGGCCACTCGCGCGGCGGCTGCGTGGCGTTCCATCTCGCGCGGCGGCACCCTGAACTGCTGCGCACGTTGACGCTGGCCGATCCCGGCGGCCCGTTGCAGATAAGCGGACGGTCGTCGGGCGACGCTGTGCCGGAAACCGTCAACCCGCTACGTGCGAAAGCGGCGCAGCTGATCGAAGGGGGAAACGTGGACGCGGGACTGCAACTGTTCGTGGATTCCGTGAGCCGTCCCGGCTTCTGGGCGATGAGCACGCCCGCCTTCCGCACGATGGCGACCGACAATGCGCACACGCTCGTGCGGCAATTTGGCGATCCGCTGCCCGCCTATGTACCGGACGAGGCCGCGCAACTGCGGTGTCCAGTTTTGCTGATCGATGGCGAAAAGAGCCCTGATCTGTTTCGCCGCACCGTTGCCGCGCTGCAAGCGTGGCTGCCGGATGCGCGCCGCGAGACCGTGCGCGGCGCATCGCACGGAATGAATCTCGCCCATCCGTCCGCATTCAATCGCTACGTGGACGAGTTCATTCGCGCGGTGAACAAGCTGAACTGAAGCGTTGCACTGGCGCGCTGCACCTGGTGCGAAGGCTGGTGCCCGACTCGCATTCACCAGTCAGCTACGCGCGTAGTGACGCTCAGGCCTTGCGGTGCGCGTCTTTATCGAGCATGCGTTCCGCGGCTTCGCCAACCAGACCGTGATAGTAGAGGTGCACGCCGATCGCAAGCGAATCGTTGCGGATCTCATGGAATGCGCGCCATGCCTTGACCGGATCTTTGAACAGCAGATAGTGCGCTTCCCGCGCGACCAGGTCCGCCACTTCGTGCAGACCGTGACCATGCAGCGCATCGACGAGTGCATCGAGACTGCGGTGCGTGCGCGCATCGGTGCGGGGATAAAGCATGTGCAAGACCGCCACGTCCTGCGTCTTCAGCGCCGCCGACAAGGCGACCACGATGTCCTGATGATTCAGCGCGGTGACGATGTTTTCGTCAGTGTGCACGTGATCCGGAAACAGCGTTTCAAGAGAGGCGTTCATGGGGTTGATCCTTTTCTTCTGCTGAGTAAAAAGGCCTGCCGAAAAACGGCAGGCCAAAGACAGCTGTGTGCTTGCAGGGGAAGCAGAACACGAATTCAGTATCGCAGATGGCTCAGTCGCGCGCAGCCCGCCTGCAGCAAAACATTGTTGCAGCAGGTGTTCTAACTTTCATTTGGCTGGCGACGTGGTGGCGACATGGTGGCGACGCGTGAGGCATTCTGCGCAGCGTATTCGTGCAACATTCACGCAGTCCTCAGTGGTCTTCAATGCAGTCCGCGTGGCAGTCTCCAATGCATTTCCTACGGCAGTCGCTACAGCGATCCTTCACGCAACGAATGTTGCGTCAGTCGAGATGGATTGTTGCGGCCAATCGTCGCAATGCCCGGGCTCGTGGACCGTAGAATGCACAGCGGAGCCGGAGCATGCGATAGCGCTTATCGACAGCAGCCACCTGCATGCCGGCATGTATGCGATGTCAAAGTGAAAGGAACGCATAGAGATGAATTCGAAGACGCACGCAACGCTAAGCTTTTCCGACAGCGATCAGACGATTGAGCTACCGATCTATCAAGGCACGCTCGGGCCGGACGTAATCGATATTCGCAAGCTGTATGGTCAGACTGGCAAGTTCACGTACGACCCCGGTTTCATGTCCACTGCGGCGTGCAACTCTGAAATCACGTATATCGACGGTGACAAGGGCGAACTTCTTTATCGCGGATATCCGATCGACAATCTCGCACAGAACGCGGACTTTCTCGAGACCTGCTACTTGCTGCTCAAAGGAGAGTTGCCGAATGCGCAGCAGAAGGAAGCGTTCCAGCAAAGCGTCACGCTTCACACCATGGTGCATGAACAGATGCACTTCTTCTTTCGCGGTTTCCGTCGTGACGCTCACCCCATGGCTATTCTGGTCGCAGCCGTCGGCGCGTTGTCGGCGTTCTATCACGATTCGCTCGACATCAACGATCCACAGCATCGTGAATTGTCCGCGACCCGCATGATTGCCAAGCTGCCGACGCTCGTGGCAATGGCGTACAAGTACACGGTGGGTCAGCCGTTCGTGTATCCAAAGAACGACCTGTCGTACAGCGCGAATTTCATGCGCATGATGTTCGCCAATCCGGCGGAGGAGTACGTGGTCAATGACGTGCTGGTGCGCGCGCTCGACCGCATTCTGATCCTGCATGCCGATCATGAACAGAACGCGTCGACCTCGACGGTTCGGCTGGCCGGTTCGTCGGGAGCCAATCCGTTCGCCTGTATTGCTGCCGGGATCGCGTGCCTGTGGGGTCCGGCGCACGGCGGCGCGAACGAAGCCGCGTTGAATATGCTGGAGGAGATCGGGTCCGTCGACAATATTCCGGAGTTCATTGCCAAGGTGAAGGACAAGAACTCGGGCGTGAAGTTGATGGGGTTCGGCCACCGTGTGTACAAAAACTATGACCCGCGCGCGAAGTTGATGCGCGAGACGTGTCACGAGGTGCTCGAGGAACTCGGCCTGCACGACGATCCGCTGTTCAAGCTCGCAATGGCGCTCGAAAAGATCGCACTTGAAGATGAATACTTCGTGTCGCGCAAGCTTTACCCGAATGTGGATTTCTACTCGGGTATCGTGCAGCGCGCGCTGGGCATTCCTACGTCGATGTTCACGTGCATCTTTGCAATGGCGCGTACGGTTGGGTGGATCGCGCAGTGGAACGAAATGATCGCCGATCCGGAGCAGAAGATCGGGCGACCGCGCCAGTTGTTCATTGGGGAGAGCGAACGGGTCGCTCGTCCTGTCGCGGAGCGCTAAGGCTCTGCACGACCCGTGCCAAAGACAAAACCCGAAAAAACTGGAAACTCCGCATCAATAACGTCGTCTGACGCGATCAGAGCCTCTACAATCGGAATGACCTGACAAACTGGCACCAGGCAAACGAGACACCGGTCCCCAGAGCCGGAGCAACGCGCCAGCGTGCAGAGCACCAGTAAAGCGCATACCGAACGCGAACCCAAAGGAGCGACCCTGATGCAGCAACCAGAAGCCCTCGGCGGCCTGTCCGGCGGAATCGACCACCGCGAATCCGAGCCAGATGGCGTTTTCATCCCGACGGAAAATCTCAACGTCGCAAGCGCCGCCCAGCATGTGTTGAAATCGGGCGACACGTTCATCGTCAACGATCCTCTGGGCGATATCACGGGTCACGACGACGGCCTCTTCGTCAACGATACCCGCGTCCTCTCGCGGCTGCGTCTCACCTTCGGCGGCCGCGCGCCTTCGCTGCTCTCGGGCAGCGTCAGCAGCGACAATACGTCCTTTACCGCCCACCTGACCAACCGCCCGCTGCCCCCGCTTGGCGGCGACAGTACGCCTGAAGGCGTCATTCACGTCGAACGCGTGCGCGTGCTGTCGGGCACGGTGCTCAACGAGGCAATCGAACTCACCAATTACGGCACGAGCGACGCGCTCGTCCCGCTGTCCATTTCGTTCGCGAGCGACTTTCGCGACATGTTCGAAGTGCGCGGCCTGAAGCGTGACAAGCAGGGCCGCGTCGAACCGGCGCGTGTCGAAAATCGCGAGGTGTTGCTCGGCTATATCGGTCTCGACGACGTCGCGCGCAACGTGCAGATAGCGTTCTCGCCCGAGCCCGACAAACTGTTTGCCGATCGTGCCGACTACACCGTCAAGCTGCCTGCACAGGCATGCGTGTCGATCTATCTGTCGGTAGCGGTGCAGGTCGTCGCGCAACCGGGCAAACCGGGCGCCGGCGTGTCGCAGCCAACCCACGCGCTGAGCGAGTCGCACCTGTCGCAGATCGATGCCGAGCGGCCGCGCGTCGGCCGCACGGCGGTGCGCGCCGCGCTTGTCGACGCCCACCTCGTCATGCGTGAACGGCGCCGTGCAACCGCGCGCGTGCGCTCGAGCAACCCGCTTTTCAACGCGTGGATCGACCGTTCGCTCGCCGATCTCGGCCTGCTGACCACGGATCTCGCCACCGGCCCGTATCCTTATGCGGGCATTCCGTGGTTTTCCACGCCGTTCGGCCGCGACGCGGTCATCACGTCGCTGCAGACGCTCTGGCTGCAACCGGCGCTGGCTGCAGGCGTCTTGCGCTTTCTTGCCGAACATCAGGCGCGCGAAAATTCGCCGTTCCGCGACGCCGCGCCCGGCAAGATCATGCACGAGATGCGCAAGGGCGAAATGGCGGCCACCGGCGAAGTGCCGTTCGCGCTGTACTACGGTGGCGTCGACACGACGCCGCTTTTCATCGTGCTGGCTGGTGCGTACGTGGCGCGCACTGCAGATCTCGCATTGATCGACGAATTGTGGCCGGCGCTCGAACGTGCCGCGCAATGGGTCGCGGGCGTATGCGACAAGAACCGCCTGGGGCTGCTCGACTATCAGCGCGAGTCGGACGGCGGTCTCGCAAATCAGGGCTGGAAAGACAGCCACGACTCGGTGTTTCATGCCGACGGGCGCTTTCCCGATGGTCCCGTTGCGCTCGTCGAAGTGCAGGCGTATGCAAGCGCGGCGTTCGACACCATGGCGCATTTCGCCACACTCCGCGGACTGCCCGACATCGCCACGCAGTACCGCGAACGGGCGAAGAAAATCCGCCAGTGCGTCGAAGAAAAGTACTGGATGGAAGAGGCCGGTTTCTACGGCATTGCACTCGACGGCCACGGCGAACTGTGCCGTGTGATGGCGTCGAACGCCGGGCACTTGCTGGCGTTCGGTTTGCCGTCGCGCGAGCGTGGGGAGTCTGTCGTGCGCGCCTTGGACTCCACGCTGTTTCACACCGGCTGGGGTGTGCGCACGCTCGCCGCGAGTCAGGCGCGCTTCAATCCAATGGCCTATCACAACGGTTCGGTGTGGCCGCACGACAACGCGCTTTGCGCGCGCGGTCTGTCGCGTTACGGCGGCAAGGCGGCGGCCGTGCGATTGCTGCAGGCGCTATTCCAGGCTGCGGTCAATTTCGACATGCGGTTGCCCGAACTCTTTTGCGGTTTCCCGCGTCGGCGCGGCGAGCCGCCCACCGCGTATCCGGTCGCCTGTTTGCCGCAAGCGTGGGCTGCGGGCTCGCCGTTCATGATGCTCGAAGCGTGTCTGGGTATCACGATCGACGCCGAACGCCGCGAAGTGCTGATCGAGCAGCCCATGCTGCCCGAAGGCATCGACTGGCTGGAAGTGAGCGATTTGCGGGTCGGCGGTGCCACGGTCTCGATCACGTTCCGGAGAATCGGCGACAAAGTCGTGGCGTCCGCCGAGCAGGGCGATGTGCGAGTCGTGGCGCTGCTTTAAACGCGGATGTTTTTACGGCGCGGAAGCGTCAGGTGGCGCGCTCACGCTCTGGCGCCTGCGGCGCGAGAGCGTGAGCGCCATCCAGCAGAACGCGGCGCTGGCGGCCCCCACCACGCCACCAAAAGAGCCAATCCACGGCAACCCGAAGTCGTGCGCGATGTGGTTGCCTAACAGCGCGCCCGCGCCAATGCCGACGTTGTACAAACCCGAAAAGAGTGAGACCGCCAGATCAGTCGCGTCGGGCGCGAGCTCGAGAACCTGCGCCTGCATGGCGAGCCCGAAGCAAATAATCACTCCGCCCCACAGCAGAATGTGAAGCGACAATGTGCCGATGGTCAACGCGAAAGGAAATAGCAGCAGCAGGCACGCTGCGAGCAACGCGATGGTCGTCAGCAGGAACTGGCGCGGTTGCTTCGGGTAGAAGCGATTGAAGCAGATCGCCGCCGGGATGCCGGCGACACCGAAGAGAACCAGCAGGTAGGTAATCCGGCCGTTGCTCGCATGGTTCACGAGGTGCGCGAACGGTTCAAGGTACGTATAGACCGAAAAATGGGCCGTCACGGTGAGCACCGTCACCGCGTAAAGCACCATCAGCACGGGCGTCTTGAGCAGCCCCGGCAGACTTTTCAGTGAGCCTGCGCGTTCACTCGGCAGAACCGGAAGCGTCACCCACAGCCCGGCCATGACCACGAGTGCCGCGCACGCAATGAGCTGAAACGTGGTGCGCCATCCCAGCGCTTCCCCGATCACCCGGCCAATGGGAATGCCCGCCACCATCGCAATCGAAGTCCCAATGGAAAGCAGCCCAAGCGCACGACTTTTGTCCCCCGGCGGTACAAGGCGCACGACCATTGCGACGGAGACGGACCAGAAGATTGCGTGCGCAAACGCAATGCCGATTCTGCCGATCACCAGTATCGTGAAGTTGGGCGCAACGCCGGTAACCACGTGGCTGACGATAAAAAGCCCGAGCACCTGCATCAACAGCTTGCGCCGTTCCACCTTGCGCACGAGCAACATCAGCGGCATGGAGGCGAGGGCGACCGTCCATGCATAAATCGTCAGCATCAAGCCGACGTTGGTCGGTTCCATGTCGAGGCTGTTGCCGATCGCGGTGAGCAGACCAACCGGAACGAACTCGGTCGTATTGAAGACGAATGCTGAGCATGTCAGCGCGATCACACCCCACCAGGGCCGCTTGAAATAGGAGAAGTCGGTTGTCGGCATCATGAGTTCGAAGTGGACGCTGGCAGCACGAATCATATCAACCGACGTGACGCGCGGTATGGCCTCCTGAGGCGAAGAACAACGTGGGTGTGGCGCTGGGCAGACATTCCTGAACGATGGCCAACCGCTGGCGGTCTAGGCTGCCCGGTCGGTCGACGCGGCAACGCAGCTGCCGCACGAGCGTGCCTTACCTAGTCGCAGGCGTCCTGCGCTGACGACCGTCTCGTTGCCGCATTCGCACCGGCAAACCCACAGCCCATCGCCCGCGTATCGCTCGGTCATCAGCTGACCAAATACTTCGCCGCTTTTCAGCGCGGGCGAACCGGGCCGCGATCGCCACACGCGACGCTGTTCGCGACAGCCGCAATCTGTCACGACGCCGTCTTCCACGAGCCTGAGCGCGGCTGACACCTCTCTGCCGCATCGGCACTCCCAAAGCCATACCTCCGCGCCGCGATACTGAAGCGCGACGAGATCGCCGCATGCGCGACCCGTCATGTCGCGACGTGGCGGAAAAGGCCATTGAGGCTGCAAAGGACGGCGAGTGCGTTTGTTCACGGAAACGTAAATGGTGTGCAGGCTTGCCGCTTTCAAGCAGTGGAGGGGCGCTCGATGGCGGGACAGTTCGTTGACGCGGTGCACGCATTATCGTGCTTCAGGCGAAAGTTGGCTGACAGGCGGCGGCGCGTGGATGAACTGTAAGGGACGTCCGGCCCATGATCCAGCGGTCGATGAGGTGTGATTTGCGCCTTCGTCGCCGGCGCGTCGGCAGCCTGAGGCCGTTGTGTGCGATTCCTCACACTTTGTTTCAATTTGTTGCAAATGGTTCGGAGTGTTGCCTGGCAAGGCTTTTCGGGTTTTCCTCCCTCTTCGGAGGGTCCGCCTGCCTTCTTGCTGGGTAAAGATTGCAAATGCGGGACCGTTAAAAGATTTAACGAGTCGGAGGTCACATCGTATGAAAATCGAATCCAGCCATTACCAGATCACGCCGCTGAACAAACGCATCCAAAGCGGGACAGATGCAGGCGACACGAACGGCAGCGTCGAATCCGTCCAGCAGGTGGGCGCTGCCAGTGCGCAGAATTCAACGGTCAATCTCTCATCCATGTCCACCCTGCGCTCATCGAGCGATTCGGACATCGACACGGCTAAGGTCGAGTCGATCAAGGCCGCGCTGCGCAATGGCACTTACAGTATCGATTCCAGCAAAATCGCTGACGGCATGTTGAACAGCGCAAGCGAATTGCTAGGTAAGTCAAGCCGCTGATCGGCGCCTGTTGGCGGCGGTGCCCGGGTGGTAACATTTGTTGTCATCCCTATCAGCCGTTATGCCCGGGTCATCGCATGCCAGACAGTTTCGACCAGCTCGCCGCCCTGATTCGGGCGCGCTTTTCAGAACTGAGTCCGCAGTTCCAGATGGGAGCAGGTTTCCTGCTCGATCATCCCGACGAAGTCGCCGTGTCGTCCATGCGCAAGGTGGCGGAACGGGCTCAGGTGCAGCCGGCGTCGCTGGTGCGCCTGTCGCAGCAACTCGGTTTTCCGGGCTGGAACGAGTTGCGCAATCTGTTCGTCGCGCGCGTGCGCACACGGCCTGAACCGCTTACCAGTCGCGCGCGCTCGCTCGTCAAATCAAAAGACGCGCTCGCGAACGATCTGCTCGTCGCACAGCAACATAATCTCGACGTCACCGCCGCCCACAACGGTCGCGCGATCGTCGAGGCAGCGCGTCTGCTACGGCGCGCGCCCCATGTGCATGTGGCCGGTTTCCGCTCGTGCTATCCAGTCGCGTTCGGCCTCGTCTATGGGTACAGGCTGTTCCGTTCGTCGGTCTCACTGCTTAACGGCGAAGCGGGTACGCTCGAAATGCAGTTGCGCACGCTCGCGCGTGACAGCGCCACCATTGTCGTCAGTTTCGCGCCGTATTCGGTCGAGGCCGCCCGCGTGGCCGAGGCGGCGCTCGAAAAAGGCAGCAAGCTGATCGCCATTACCGACAGCGCGGTGTCGCCCATCGCGCTGAACGCTGACAAAGTGCTCATCTTTTCGCACGAAAGCCCTTCCTTTTTTCCGTCGCTCGTTGCCGCGACCGCGATCGCCGAATCGCTCGTCGCGCATCTGCTGGCGCTCGAAGGCGCGGGCGCAGTCGAACAGCTCGCGATCGCTGAGCAATCGTTGCATGCGAAGGGCGCCTACGTCCCCTAGGATCTTTTCTGCTGAGGTTTGAACGCTTGCGGTGCGAACCCGTCGCACCGTCTGGATCGCGTGCGGCCTGTTTGACAACAATTGTTGCCTAGCGTTATAAAGACGTATCGATCGTTGAGGCGCTACGGCGATTCGCGTCTGGCGTGCGCATGGCAGTCAGGGCGCTGGCATCGAAAACCCGCTGACGCGTATCGAAGCGCTTTGCAAAAACCGCACTTTTACACAGGAATCGGCAACGCATGTCCACTGTCTTCCATCGTTCTCCGAAGCAATCGCTGCCGCTCGCGGTCGCGGGCGACGGTATCGAGATCATCGACTCCGCGGGCAAGCGGTATATCGACGCGTCCGGCGGCGCCGCCGTGTCATGCCTCGGCCACAGCAATCAGCGCGTGATCGACGCGATCAAACAGCAAGCCCAGGCGCTGCCCTATGCGCACACATCGTTCTTTACGACCGAACCCGCGGAAACGCTCGCGGATCATCTGGTGGCGAACGCGCCGCAAGGGCTCGAACATGTGTATTTCGTATCCGGCGGATCGGAGGCGATCGAGGCGGCGCTGAAACTCGCGCGTCAGTATTTCGTGGAGAAAGGCGAGCCGCAGCGCCGCCACTTCATCGCCCGCCGGCAGAGCTATCACGGCAATACGTTGGGCGCGCTCGCCATTGGCGGCAACGCGTGGCGGCGCGAACCGTTCCTGCCGATCCTGATCGAAGCGCATCACGTGAGCCCGTGCTACGCGTATCGCGAGCAGCGTGCGGGTGAAACAGAAGAAGCGTTTGCGCAGCGTCTCGCCGACGAACTCGAACAGAAAATCCTCGAACTCGGTGCCGATTCGGTGGCGGCGTTCGTTGCCGAAACGGTGGTGGGCGCAACGGCAGGCGCAGTGCCGCCGGTGCGCGAATATTTCCGCAAAATTCGCGCGGTGTGCGATCACTATGGTGTCTTGCTGATTCTCGACGAGATCATGTCGGGCATGGGCCGCACCGGCTATCTGTACGCGTGCGAAGAGGACGGCGTCGCGCCGGACCTGCTCACCATTGCCAAGGGGCTGGGCGCGGGCTATCAGCCGATCGGCGCGACGCTCGTGAGCGAGCGGATCTATCGGACGATTGTCAGCGGCTCCGGATTTTTTCAGCACGGCCACACGTATGTCGGTCATGCCACCGCCTGCGCTGCCGCGCTCGCGGTGCAACGCGTGATTGCCGAAGACAAACTGCTCGCCAACGTGCAGGCGCGCGGCGAGCAATTACGCGCCCGGTTGCGCGGGCACTACGCGCAGCATCCGCATATCGGCGACGTGCGCGGCCGCGGACTGTTCGTCGGCGTCGAGCTGGTGAATGACCGCGTGAGCAAAAGGCCATTCGACCCGGCGCTGAAACTGCACGCGGCGATCCGTCGCGAAGCATTCGCGCGCGGCCTGATGGTGTACCCGATGGGCGGCACGGTGGACGGCAGGATCGGCGATCATGTGCTGCTCGCGCCGCCGTTCATCTGCACTGCGCGCGATATCGACGAGATCGTCAGCCGGCTCGCCGATGCAATCGAGAGCGCGCTGGCTGCCATTTGAAGCATCCGACATCACGACACCACACGAGACACCTCATGACCGACCGCCTGCCTCACTTCGATCCCGCCACCGCCACGCCCGAGCAACTGTCGGTGCTCGACGAGATTCTGGCCGGCCCGCGCGGCAATCTGGATGGGCCTTTTCTCGGTTGGATCCATAGCCCGGAACTGGCGCAGCATGCGCAGCGCCTCGGCGCGTTTTGCCGCTACGAGACCGGCTTGCCGCTGCGCCTGTCCGAACTGGCCATTCTGGTGACGGCCGCGCGTTGGCGGGCGCAGGCCGAATGGCACATCCACTATCCGATCGCGCTGCGAGCCGGGCTCACGCAAGCGGACGCGGAGGCGATCCGCGCTGGACGTCGCCCCGATTTCGCGGACACGGACAACGCGTTGGTCTACGACTTCGCAAGCGAGCTTTACGAGACGCAACGTGTGTCCGATGCGACCTATGCCAAGGCGGTCGAGCGCTTCGGCCATCAGGTCGTGATCAACCTCGTGGGACTGCTCGGCTACTACGCGCTCGTGGCCATGACGCTGAACGTCTTTGGCATGCGGGCGGCGGGGCAGGAGAGTCTGCCGTTCCCGGAATGACGGGTGAGTTGTCGCTGCTTTTACGCCGACCTGTTCGGCCCGCTTTTTGCTGAGTGCTCGCTTCGGGCGCAATGGAAGGTCTGTTCACGCTATCGCTGACACCGTCACGACGCTGGAACACGGATGCGCCTATGATGAGGTTCGGTCCATGCCCACGTCTGCTGCGCGGCGCCACGGAGACGACCGATGCCAATACCGCGGAAGATCCGGGCGGGACCGCTGCGGCGGCATCAAAGGGTTGTAAGCGAGCGAAGCAGAACACAACTGGAGAGAGCGATGAAGCGCAAGGCATCAGCAGTCTGGCAAGGCGGTCTGCAAGACGGCAAGGGCTCGATTTCCACCGACAGCGGTGTCCTCAAGGACACGCAATACTCGTTTTCGACACGCTTTGCGGACGGCATCGGCACGAATCCCGAAGAGCTGATTGCGGCGGCGCACGCAGGATGCTTTTCGATGGCGCTGTCGGCGGAACTGGGCAAGGCCGGCATCACGCCGGAGCGTATCGGCACGACGGCCACGGTCACGCTGGACAAGGAAGGTGGCGGCTTTGCGATCACCGCTGTGCATCTGGATGTAGCCGTCAAGATTCCGGGCGGCGACAAGGCCGCATTCGACAAAGCCACGGCTGACGCCAAGGCGGGTTGTCCGGTGTCGAAGGTGCTGAATGCGACGATCACAATGGATGCGAAACTCGAAACGTGATCTGGATTGAAGCCGCGATGCATGCGGCCCGAACGAGGTGATAGAGGTAACAGAGGCAATAGCGCCGGCGCGCGGTCCACCTCCGCGCGCCGGCTTCCTTGCGTGGCCGTGCTGCGGCAGCGTTATCCGACTTTCGCAAGACGATTGGGCGCGGTGTGCGTGGCGGCCGCGCCGTTCGACATGGATTCACGCACGTGGCGCGCGAACTCCTGAGCTACCGGCTGCACCGTGGCCGGCAATCGCAGGCAGATCGCGAACGACGGCAGCGCAGGCAAGCGCACCGCATGCGGCGCGACGATCTCCAGGTCGGACGGTACGGTCGAGACCAGCCAGGTCGTGACGGCGAGGCCCGCCCGCACCGTGGCGGCTGTGGCTTCAATGTTGCCGCTCTCGAACACCGTGCGCCAAGGTATGCCTTCTTTCGCGAGCGCGCCCAGCACCACCGGGCGGAACGCGCAGCGTTCGTCCACCATCGAAAGCGGCAGCGGTCGTTTCTGCCACGCGTCGCTGCCACGGCCGTTCACCCACACCAGGGGTTCGACGCGGATTACTTCGCCGTGCGCTTCGTCCGCCACGTACTCGACGAGCGACACGTCGACGCGCCCCGTGTTCACCGCCTCGTTCAGTTCCGGTGACGCGGCGCATACGAGCGAAATCTCAACCTGCGGGTGCGCTTCGGCAAACGCTTTCATCGCAGGCGCGAGCGGCGTGACCAGATCGTAGGGCACACCCACGCGCAGGCTGCCGTGCAACGGCTGGGCAGTCGCGTCGTCCCAGATTTCGTCGTTCAAGCGCAGTAGCTGCCGCGCCTTGACGAGAAACTGCTCGCCTTGGCGTGACAGTTCGAGCTTGCGCGTCTTCCGGACGAACAGCAGGCAATCGAGCGTGTCTTCGAGGCGTTTCACCTGCTGGCTGACCGCGCCTTGTGTCATGTGCAGCAGATTGGCGGCGACCGTCATGCTCGCATTGTCGGCGACGGTCACGAAGGTGCGGATCAGGTTGAGGTCGAGGTTTCGGGTCATGGACGCATTATGCAGGTTAATGTGTTGCATCATCATTATTGGCTTTTGTGATGCGTAGCGACTGCCTATAGTGGGCGATCCGTTTCTCCTGAACGCATCCGATGACTTCGATTTTGCCCCTCGTTCTGTTCGTCGCCGTCGCGACGGCCACACCCGGCGGCGCGACCACGCTTGCCACCGCGTCGGGCGCGCGCTTTGGCTTCGCGCGCTCGATTCCGCTCGTATTGGGCATTGCCGTCGGTCTCTCGCTGCTCGCCGCCGTCGCGGCGCTCGGCCTTGGCAGCCTGTTGCGGGCAAGGCCCGCGCTGCAGACGGGCGCCAAGGTGGCAGGCACCGCCTATCTGCTGTGGCTTGCGTGGCGCATTGGGCGAAGCGGTCCGCCGGACGGGGGCAACGGGCCCGCGCGACCCGTCACGCTCGGGCAAGGCGTCCTGCTGCTATGGCTTAACCCGAAGAGCTGGGCAATGACGGTTGGCGCGACGGCCTCGTTTGCAACGCTTGCGAGCAGCGCGAGCCGGCTCGCCGTGGTGCTTGGCGTGGCATTCGGCACGGCTGCGTGTGCGTCGCTGATGCTGTGGTGCGCGCTCGGCGTGCTGCTTGCCCGACAGCTGCGGACCGCGCGGCATTGGCGCATCCTGAACCTCGTAATGGGCGTGCTGCTCGCCGCTTCCATCATTCCTGCGTGGAGATAAAAAATGTCTGTCTATCCATTTGCCGAGTCGTTCGATCTGGACACCGCCTTTGCGGAGGTGTCGGAGTACTGGTCGCCGAAAGTCGTCGCGCAGGTCAACGACCAGTACGTGAAGATTGCCAAGGTGCGTGGTCAACTTGTGTGGCACGACCATGCGCACGAGGACGAAATGTTTTACGTCGTGCGGGGGCATCTGAAGATCGAGTATGAAGGCGGTCGCGTGGTGGATTTGCCTGCCGGGTCAATGCATGTGGTGCGACGAGGCACCTTGCACAACCCGGTGGCGGAGAGCGAGTGCTGGATCGTGCTGATCGAGCCCGTGCAGACAAAACATACGGGCGACGTTCAGTCGCCGTTGACGAGGAGCATTGACGAGCAGCTACGGGCATAGGCGCAGGCAGCAGGATCGTTCAGGCTGAGCTCCCACCGTCTGCGTCTCTTGCTGCCTTCAGGAACCGCGTAAGCGACAGCAACACCAGATTAATGCTGCGGTGCTCACATCGAGCGGGTGCTCGACCGCTACGGTGACGCTGCATTGCAGCGGGCGGTTTGTGCGGTTCAAGAAGTGGAGTGCATATAGACGATTTCAGAGCTGCTGCTGGAATTTATCGAGTATTTTCATTCGCGATCCAATGATGGACGGTTGGATTTACCGATGATCCCTTTGTTCACAGGTAATTTCAAATATCCCGGCCGCACGCAACAAGATTTAATAAACCGTAATAACTTTTCAGTCAGCATTTAGATATGGTTGAGAAAGGTCAGCGTTCTCCGGAATGCGGTGGGAGCGTCGACAGTAACTCTTGCGATCGTGCAGTGCCGCACGGGGGCAAGGCCTGGCATAGGTTGCCGCTTTTTCCGCAAGTTTTATCGCTGCGCGTGTTGTGCAGTGCTTATCGCTGCAGTGAAAACGGTATCAATTAAAAATTGCTTGCCGGCATTAATTTCGATTGATAATCTGGCGTTTCATTTGGAGTTTCCTTCCGTGGGTCGGATGTCGAGAAGCGTGGCGCAATGACTTAATGAGTTCATCGGGTTGAGTGGGGGATTGAAATGCTGACAGCGACTGTTGACACGATGCAGACCCCGCCGCCCGGAACCTTTAACGTCGGCGATGTGGTGACAATCAAGGAAGGAGGCCCGCGGATGACGGTGACTTACGCGGGGCCGGTGGCCTTGAATCCCGGTGACTGGCTCGTTTGCGAATGGTTCGACGAGCACGGCGAACTGCGCCGCGAGATGTTCGCCCCTGCCAGTGTGCAGGCGGAGCCGCGCTCCATCCCTGCTGCCTCGGTTTTATGGAACCGGGTCGGGCGCGCTGCCTGACGAATCTGACCTGCCTGCACAAGTTTCCGCCGGCGCTCCCTCGCGTTCGTTGGCTATGGTCTATTGCGCGCTTCTGCGCAAACCGTGTTGGACTTGACCCGCTTGCCTGCTGCGGTTCGCCGGAACCCCTGCATTCGTCGCTGACCAGCTACCTCTTAGGCCGCTCCTGCGCGGCCGCGCGCCGCTGCACGCGAATCATCAAAGCCGCCGAAAACGCCCGCATGCGCACCACCTTCCGGTTTTCCACGACTTCGCCCGCAATGGCCGGCGGCGGGTTCGGCTGCAGCGACCAGTAGAGTGCGAGCAGCCAGCCGAAACCGGTCCAGCCGAGACAGGCATTGAATAGCGCGAGCGTCAGCACGTCGTGACGCTTGCGGCGGTCCGCGAGAATGGCAGGCAGGAAGTAGAGCGCCAACGCGAGAGCGGCGGCGACAGCCTGAACCAGCACAATGCCCCTCATGAGCGGCTCCGTGGGGGTGCGGCGATTGCCGCGATGCGGCAATTGTCGCGCGATTGCCTGCTTTGCGCAGCCTTGTCGCACGCTGTGCAAAGCGGGTGCTGACGGGCAAGCGGCGAAGTCTCCGATCGTCCGGCGCCGGCATGTCACGCAATGTTCAACAGGCGGGACGCGTGGCGAGGGGTTTAGCCGATCGCCCATCCGGACTATCATGGTCGTTTCCGACCACCGACAGCACGGACCGCCACCATGATCTCCGACGACACCACCCAGCAGGTTCAGCGAATCAACCACGACACGCTCCGTGAATTTGTGGACCGCAAGTGGAACGACGAGATCGTGCCCGCGCTGACGGACTACATTGCAGTGCCCGCCAAAAGCCCGGCGTTCGATCCCGAGTGGGTGAAGAATGGCTACCTGGAGCGCGTGATTACCGACGCCGCGCAATGGGCCGAGCAGCAGCCCGTGCGCGGCCTGAAGCTCGAAGTCATTCGCCTGCCGGGCCGCACGCCGGTCATCTATTTCGAAACTGCCGCGACGCGCTCGGGCAGCGAAGAAACCATCGTGCTGTACGGCCACCTCGACAAGCAACCGGAGTTCGACGGCTGGCGCAACGATCTCGGTCCGTGGACCCCCAAGATGGAGGACGGCAAGCTCTACGGCCGCGGCGGCGCGGACGACGGCTACGCGATCTACGCCAGCATCACCGCGCTCGCCGCGCTGGACCAGCAGGGCGTCGAGCGTCCGCGCTGCGTCGGACTGATCGAAACATGCGAGGAGTCGGGCAGCTACGATCTGCTGCCGTACGTCGACGCGTTGCGGGAGCGGCTCGGCAAAGTGGGGCTCGTCGTGTGCCTCGATTCGGGCGCGGGCAATTACGACCAGTTGTGGCTGACCACGTCGCTGCGCGGCCTCGTCGCCGGCGATCTGGAAGTTCAGGTGCTCGACGAAGGCATTCACTCTGGCGGCTACGGCGGCATCGCGCCGTCGAGCTTCCGCGTGATGCGCCAACTGTTCGACCGCCTGGAAGATTCGGCCAACGGCACGCTGCTGCCAAAGGGTTTTCACGTTCAGATTCCCGCCGACCGTCTGCGTGAAGCCGAAGCCACCGCCCGCATTCTCGGCGACGACGTGTGGAAGAAGCTGCCGTGGGCCTGCGGCGAAAACGGCCGTCAGGTGCTGCCCACCACGACCGATCCGAAAGAAGCATTGCTCAATTCGACGTGGCGTCCGTCGCTGTCGGTCACGGGCGCGGCCGGTTTGCCCGCGCTCGCCGACGCCGGCAACGTGCTGCGTCCGCGCACCGCGTTCAAGCTGTCGCTGCGTCTGCCGCCGATGGTCGAAGCCGAGAAGGCGGTGGCCGACCTGAAGGCGCTGCTCGAACTCGATCCGCCGTACAACGCCAAGGTGACGTTCAAGCCGGACGCGGGCGCGGCAAGCGGCTGGAACGCGCCCGACCTCGCGCCGTGGCTGGCAACCGCGCTGAACGACGCGTCGCGCCAGCATTACGGCGCGAATGTCGCATACATGGGACAAGGCGGCACGATCCCGCTGATGAACGTGCTGAAGGCCGGTTTCCCGAAGTCGCAGTTCATGGTGTGCGGCGTGCTCGGGCCGAAGTCGAATGCGCATGGGCCGAACGAGTTCCTGCACGTGCCTTACGGCAAGAAGCTGACCGCCGCCGTGGCCGACGTGATCGCCGCCGCGCCGTGACCGGCCAGGCCGTTCGGTATTCATTCCCTTCGCATCCCTCGTGAGGCCTGCTCGCTGAATGACCGATAAACCGACTGTGACTGTTCAACCGGCCCCGTCCCGCATCGCGGCCGACCAGCTTCATGACTACGTCCGCGCGATATGGGAGCGGGCGGGCAGTTCGCCGCGCGAAGCGGAACTGGTCGCCGATCATCTGGTGGCGGCGAATCTGACCGGGCATGATTCGCATGGCGTCGGCATGATCCCGCGCTATGTCGCGTCGCTCGCGGACCGGCAGCTGCAACTGAACCTGCATGCGCAGGTGGTCAAGGACGCCGGCGCCGTACTGACTGTCGAAGGCGGTAAAGGCTTCGGACAGGTGGTGGCATTCGAGGCAATGGCGCTGGGCATCGAGCGCGCCAAACGGCTCGGCATCTGCGCGGTCGGCTTGCGCGGCGCGCATCACATCGGGCGAATCGGTCACTGGGCCGAGCAGTGTGCGCGGGCCGGGCTGGTGTCGTTTCATTTCGTCAATGTCGCGGGCGATCCGCTCGTCGCGCCGTTTGGTGGCGCGGACCGCCGCATCGGCACGAATCCGTTCTGCGCGGCGTATCCGCGGCCCGGCAAGCCGCCCCTCGTGCTGGACTTCGCCACGAGCACCGTGGCTTATGGCAAGACGCGGGTCGCCTATAACCAGGGCAAGCATGCGCCGCCTGGCGCACTGATCGATCACGAAGGGTATCCCACGCTCGAACCCAGGGTGATGCATGAAGAGCCGTTCGGCTCGCTCACACCGTTTGGCGGCCATAAGGGGTTTGGCCTCGCGGCCATGTGCGAGATTTTTGGCGGCGCGCTTTCGGGCGGTTTCACCACGCATCAGGGGACGCTTCGCACGACCAGCGCGATCATCAACTGCATGCTGTCGGTCATCATCGATCCGGACGCTTTCGACGCGCCGAACGCGCAGGCCGAAGCCGACGCGTTCCTCGACTGGGTGAAGGCGTCGCCTCTCGCGGCGGGCAGCGAGCGGATTGACGAGCCAGGCGAGCCAGAGCGCATGACACGCACGCAGCGCGAGGCCGAAGGCATTCCAGTGGACCCGGCCACGTGGCAGCAGATTCATACGGCGGCGCTGGCCGTTGGCATGAGCGAGGAAGACGCGGCCCGCTGGTCGGCGGCGCTGCGATGACAGGCGGATGGCTGCAATTGCGGCTCAACGGGTATTTTCGTTAATCCCGACCGTTAGCCCTGCGGTTCATTAAGCGGCATTGAACATGCCTTTTTTATGCGTCGATTCAATCGGCTGCCCGGTATTCCATTTTTTTGGCCCGAATAGAAGTCTCTTTTCCCATTCTCGGCGGCCCAAGCTTGCGGGTTGCCCAATTGCCGGGCGCGTGTCGCCCCTTTCCGGTGCGCAAGCGTTGCGCGCGCGGCGCTCCCCGCGGTCGCTGCCGCTCCCCTGAAAGCCCCGCCTGGCAAGGCTCTTATAACGGCTTGCATTCATCTGTTGGTTACCCCGCTCCCATCTCATTACGGTCTGCTTTAGGCTCCCATTGCACGCCAGTGTTTAACCTCAAAAGGACCGCCAAAATGAATTTGCATAACCATCCCGCCTGCCGCCCATTTCTCGAAGCCGGCAATCTGTCGCAAATCTCCGCTTACTACGAGGAAGGCCGCAACGTCATGTGGATGATGCTGCGCGCGCAGCCGCGCCCCTGTTTTAATCTCGAACTCGTTCACGACATTCTGGGTCTCGCGCAAGCAGCACGGGAATCCGGCCTGCCGATCGATTTCTGGGTTACGGGTTCGGTGATCCCGACGATGTACAACGTCGGCGGCGATCTGGATTTTTTTGCCGAGACGATCCGCTCGGGCAAGCGTCAGGCGCTGATGGCTTATGCACGCGCCTGTGTGGACTGCGTGCATGCAGCGGCGCGGGGTTTCGACACGGGAGCGATTTCCATTGCGATGGTGGAAGGCACGGCACTCGGCGGCGGCTTCGAAGCAGCGCTCGCGCATCATTTTCTGCTCGCGCAGAAAGACGCACGCATGGGCTTCCCTGAGATCGCATTCAACCTGTTTCCGGGAATGGGCGGTTATTCACTGGTGGCGCGCAAGGCCGGCATGCGGCTCGCCGAGGAACTGATCGGCATTGGCGAATCGCATACGGCCGAATGGCATTACGGCAAGGGCCTGGTCGACCAGCTGTTCGAGCCGGGCGACGCGTACATGGCGACGCGCACGTTCATCGACACGCTGAAGCCGAAAATGAACGGCATTCGCGCGATGTTGCGGGCGCGCCAGCGCGTGCTGCAACTCTCGCGCGCCGAATTGATGGAAATCACCGAGGACTGGGTGGACGCCGCGTTCACGATCGAGGAAAAAGACCTCGCTTTCATGGAGCGGCTGGTCATGCTGCAAAACCGCCGGACGTCGAACCTGCGCCAGACGGCGAGTAGCACGGCAAACTTCGCCTGAACAGATCCCGGCTGGGCCAACGTAAGCCGCAGCGGTCAGTCGGCGAGCTCAGGCAATCAGTCTGAGCTTCTGACGGTCCTGCAACCAGCGCTCGAACTCCGCGGCGGGCATGGCCTGACCGTACAGGAAACCCTGCACGTATTCGACGCCCAGGCCCTTCATGAATAGTTCTTCCGATTCGGTTTCGATGCCTTCGGCCACGACCTTGAAGTCCAGTTCCTGCGCGACCGCGACCATCGAGCGCACCAGCGCCTGCGCTTTGGTGTCGGCGTTGATGGAGCGCACGAAACTGCGATCCAGTTTGATGACGTCGAGCGGAATCCGCCCCAACTGCGAGAGCGACGAATAGCCGGTGCCGAAATCGTCCAGATGAACCTGCGCGCCGATCTGGCGGAACTGCTTGATCAGATCGATTGCTGCCGCTTCGTCTTCGATCAGGCAGCTTTCCGTCAGCTCCAGGTCGATCAGGCAGGGATCGAGTTCGGCCTGCTGCAACGCTTCGCTAAAATGCCGCACCACGGCTGTATCCACCAGTTGGCGCGCCGACAGGTTGATCGCGATGCGCAGGTTATAGCCCTCCGCCTTCCATTTCGCGGCCTGTTTTGCCGCTGTGACCATCACCCAGCGGCCCAGCACGCCGATCAGGCCGGACTCCTCCGCGTAGCGGATGAACTCGTTTGGCATGATCTGCCCGCGTTCCGGCGAATTCCAGCGAACCAGCGCCTCGGCGCCTTGCACGGCGCCGGTGGCGAGCGACAGCTTGGGCTGGTAGTGCAGCGTGAGCTGGCCTTCGTCCAGACCGCGCCGCAGATTCGTGTCGAGCCACATGTACTCGGCGACACGGCGGTTCATGTCGGGCGAAAACACGCGGTGCGTTCGCTTGCCCTCGTCTTTCGCCACGTACATGGCCGTGTCGGCCGAGCGGATCAGTGATTCGAGGCTGTCGCCATGTTCCGGATAGCGCGCAATGCCGATCGAACAGCCCGTATACACCTCGACGAGACCCAGCGCGAAGGGCGTGCGCATGCGCTCCAGAATGCGTTGCGCGGTGTCTTCGAGTTGATGCGCGGTGCCTTTTGCCGCGAGCACGATGAATTCGTCGCCGCCCAGCCGCGCAAGCGTGTCGCCCGGGTTCAGGCACGTGCTGATCGCTGACGACACATCGCGAATCAGCCGGTCGCCGAAGACGTGGCCGTAGTGGTCGTTGACCTTCTTGAAGTTGTCCAGATCGAGAAACAGCACGCCGACCGCCTCGTCCGGGCCCGCGTCTTCGATGGCCGCGCGGATTCTGTCCTGAATCGCGTTGCGATTGGCAAGGCCGGTGAGCGCGTCCGTATTGGCGAGTTCGGTCAGACGGTCCTGCGCGCGCCGCTGTTCCGTGATGTCCGTGCCGGAGCAGATCAGGAACTGTTCGTCGACGCCGCTGCCGCTTTGCACGAACTTGTTGCGAAACAGGAAAAGCCGCTCGCCATGCACGGTTTTGACGCGCCGCTCGACTTCGTACGACACGCCGCGATTGAAAAAGCCTGCGATATTCTGACTTGACGCCGCGCCGTCTTCGGACGTCATGAAAAGCGCCCACACGTTGCGGCCAATAATATTTTCTTCCTTGACGCCCGTGAGTTCCTCGGCGAGGCGGTTAAAGCGTTGTATCCGGCCATGCCGGTCGACGATCACCACGACCGAGTTGACTTCGGACACCACCTGTTCGGCGAAGGAGAGACCGTGAACCAGATCGCGCGCGACGGATTCGGTGTCGTCATACGCCGACGCGGTCCCGGCCCACGTGTTGCTGTTGAGCTTTTTGCCGACCAGATGCAGGCGCAACGGCTCGCCGAACAGACGGATGTCGAGTACCAGATGCGCGGTGACGCCCGTGAGGCAGCGGATTTGAGAAGCCTGCTGGGGATTGAGCGGAATGGCGACATTGACCGGCACGTCGCCGTTCACGGGCGTGAGTTCGAGCGCGTTGCTGTCGTTCGACAGACGCCAGCATGGGCTGCTTGTGCCGAACTGGGCAAAAAGCACCTGGTCGTGTTGGTCGTCGTTCATGAGATCCCCGGGCGGTGCCGACGGCCGTCGTATGGGCGGTCGGGCGGCAAACAGTCTTTATCATACTTAAGACCGACCCCATTGTAGCGAAGCGGCTTGAATTCATGCTTATAAACATTAACGGTTATTCAGCATGGGGTCTTTAGCCTTTTTTGCGGCTAATTGATGACGCGCGTGCAATTATTGCTTTTATCGGTGATTCCGTGGTCCTAAAAGCGGCGTGCGAGCAAGCTGCGAGCACGTTCGCGCTCCGCCGGAATGTGTTCCACCGATGCGTCGAACCAGAAAGTCCCGGACGTGAGCGTGGCGATTACGATCCCGTCCCGATACAGAATCCGGTTGCCCGAGACGGCCGGCACCCGTTCGCCGACGAGCAGTGTACCGGCAAAATTCAACGGGTCCGTGCCCGCGACGCAGACGAAAGTACCGTCGTTCGCATGGCGGCGCACTTCGCGCAATAACGGAATGGCCTCGGGTAAAGCGAACTGTTCGCCGGCAAGACCGCTCACGAAGCGTCCGCCTCGAATCACGCCGCGTGCCTCCAGACGTTGAAACACGCGCAGCAGGTCACGCCACGGCGGCAGCCATTCGGCCTCGCGTTCCAGCAGACGCCAGAACACCACACCATACCGGCGCAGCAGCGTCATCGCGATATGTTCGAGCACTTCCGGCGCGAGCGCGCGGCGGCGCTCGGGCTGCTTTTCCGCCTGCTTGAGCGGCACTTGCGCACCGGTTTCCACCTCGGCCGACGCCCTCGCGCCGGTTTCCGCGCTGGCAGCAGGGCGCGCGACGAGCGCCCAGCGGCCCGCGTCGTCCATGCCGCCGATCAGCGCGCTCGACCTCGCACGCCGGCTGCCCGAAAAGGCGCTGCGTTTCGCGGCGGGCCTCACCAGCGCGCGCAGCCCCGCAAAACTGTCGGAATTCACCAGCCCGGCGGCCACGAGTTCACCGAGCGCGCTCTCGAGTTCCATGCGCAACACGCAAACTTCGCCGAGCAGTTCGTCGAAGAACATCGCGCCGTGCTGCGACAGCGCGTCATGGACGCTTTGTGCGCGAGCCGACAGTTCAGGCTGTTTCGACGGATCGATCAATGCGCGCCACAGGCGAACCTGCGCACGCGGCAGAAGCACGATCGGCGTGCTGCGCACCGGACCGGCGGCGCTGCGTGCGCGCTCCGTCAAACGGGTCCACACGACCTTGCCGGCACGGCATAGTTCGTCGAGCGAAGTATTGGCGTAGGCCTTCACGCGGGCCGGCAGAATGTCGTCCTCCCACGCGCCTGCCGCGGCCTGGAAGCCTTCCAGCTGGTCGAGCACCGCCGCGAGCGCGTCGCGCCCCTCGCTTCGCGTGTCCGGCGTGAGGTGCTGCCATTCGAACAGGAAACGCATGAAATCGTGTCGTTCGACAGGCTCGATCTCACGGCGCAAACGTTTCACCGTGTACCTGTGGATACGCGCAAGCAGATGGCGCTCGCACCACTCTTCGTCCGTGGCGTTCGGGGTGAAGCGGCCGCGCATGACGTAGCCTTCCGCTTCGAGTCGAGCCAGACACCGTTCGACCGACGCCGCCGGCTGTCCCAACGCGTCCGCGATCGCCTGCACCGGCAACGGGCCAAAGCCGGTCAGTCGCGCGCGCAGTACGTCGAGCAATGCGTCTTCGGCGCTCCAGTTTTCCGTGAATCCCTTTGGCGCATCGAGCGGCGGCTCGACGCGCGCGCCGGGATAGAGCGCTTCGAAACACCGCACGCGCTCGACGGGCACCCACACAGTGAGACCGGCCGGCAGGATGACGCGTGTAGCCCGGCCGCCCGCCGCCAGTTCCGCCAGCCAGCCGCTCCAGCCCTCCTGACGGCGCGCCTCGGCCTCGGTGATGCAGGCAAGACCCGTCAGCGCTTCGTGCATCTCGTCGGCTGAGCGCGCCTGCGGCCATGCTTCGTCGCGCACGCTGTCGATCGCATCGGCGTCCAGCGCGCCAAGGTCGTCGGCGCTGGCCGGATCGGTCCAGCGGCGGTTCAGAACGGCTTGCGTGCGACGCTCCTCGATGGGCGCGTCGTCGAGATACGCATACGGCTTCGCGTTGAGAATTTCGGCCGCGAGCGGCGAGGGCGCGGGCAGGTCGCGTGCGATGAGCCGCACCTCACCCGCCTCGATGCGGCGTAGCAGCGCGAGCCAGCTTTCGCTGTCCATGGCCTCGTGCAGGCAGTCGTCGATCGTTTGGTCCACTAACGGATGACTGGGCAACTCGCGCTCGCCGACCACGTTCTCCAGACACGCAGCCTGCTCGGGGAACACATTCGCGAGCAGGTCCTCGCTGCGCATGCGCTGCAATTGCGGCGCGGTCTTGCGGCCGCCGGTATAGCGCGGCAGACCGAGCGCGGTGGTCGCGTTCCAGCGCCAGCGCACGCCGAATAGCGGCGCGTCGAGCAGCGCCTGGATCAGCAGACGCTCGGCGCTGGTCGAATGCAGATAGCGCCACACCTCGTCGAGTACGAAAGAGTGGCTGCCCGTGAGCGAGAGCACGATCGCGTCCTCGGTGGCGGCCGCCTGCAATTCGAAATTGAAGGTGCGGCAAAAGCGCTTGCGCAGCGCGAGGCCCCATGCGCGATTCACGCGGCTGCCAAACGGCGCATGAATGACGAGTTGCGTGCCGCCGGATTCGTCGAAAAAACGCTCCATGACGAGCGTGTTCTGGGTGGGCAGCACGCCGAGCGCGGCACGCGCCCGCGCCAGATAGTCGACGATCTGACGCGCGGCGGCTTCGTCTATCGCGAGTTCTTCGACAAGCTCGCCGACCGCATATTCGATCGCGGCGCAACGCGCGTGATCGGGCGAATCGGCCGCCGCTGTCGCCGGGTTCTCGCTGTCGAGCAGGCGTTCGATGTGCTCGCGCAGGCGTGCGACGCCGAACGACAGTTCGTCGCTGCGCCCCGGCGCTTCGCCGAGCCAGAACGGAATATTCGGCGGTTGCCCTTGCGCGTCTTCGACCCGCACGCGGCCGCCTTCGATCCGCAGAATCCGGTATGACGCATTGCCGAGCTGGAACACGTCGCCCGCGAGGCTCTCTACCGCGAAATCTTCGTTGACGGTGCCGATGTTGATGGCCTGCGGTTCGAGCACGACGGCGTAGTCGGCATTCTCGGGGATCGTACCGCCCGAGGTGACGGCCACCAGTTTGCCGCCGCGCCGCCCGCGCAGCGTGCCGCTCACCACGTCGCGATGAATATATGCGCCGCGCGGCCCGTTGCGGCTCGTATAGCCTTCGGCGAGCATGCGCAGCACGGCGTCGAACTGTTCGCGCTGCAACTGCGCGTAAGGCGCGGCGCGCCGCATCAGGTCGAATAGCGCGTCCTCGCTCCATTCGGCGCAGGAGACTTCGGCGACGATCTGCTGTGCGAGTACGTCGAGCGGGGCGCGCGGAATATGCAGCGCGTCCAGCTCGCCGCGACGCACGCAGTCGAGCAGCGCCGCGCATTCGATCAGATCGTCGCGCGACGCTGGAAAGAGCCGCCCCTTCGGCATGCCGCCGACGTGATGCCCCGAGCGTCCCACGCGTTGCAGGAACGGAGCAATCGCACGTGGCGAGCCCATCTGGCACACCAGGTCCACGTCGCCGATATCGATACCGAGCTCCAGCGACGCCGTGGCGATCAGCACGCGCAATTCGCCGCGCTTCAGCCGCTGTTCGGCATCGAACCGGTGTTCCTTCGCGAGGCTGCCGTGGTGCGCCGCGACCGCCTCCTTGCCGAGACGCTCGGTCAGATGACGCGCGGCGCGTTCGGCCATCCGCCGCGTGTTGACGAAGATCAGCGTGGTGCGGTGCATCGCCACGAGTTCGGCCAGGCGGTCGTACACGCGCTCCCATACTTCGTTCGGCATCACCGCTTCGAGCGGCACGGGCGGGATTTCGAGTGCAAGGTCACGCGCGCGGATGTGGCCGACGTCGACGATCGCGCAATCGGCCGGCGTCTCGCTGTCGACGCTCGCGCCGCCCACGAGAAACTGAGCGACGGCGCTCACCGGCTTTTGCGTGGCCGACAGGCCGATGCGCGGCAGTCGCCGTCCGCACAACGCGTCGAGCCGCTCGAGGCTGAGCGACAGATGGGAGCCGCGCTTGCCGCCCGCGAGCGCATGAATTTCGTCGACGATCACCGTGCGCACGGTGGACAGCATGCGGCGGCCGGAATCCGACCCGAGCAGCACGTATAGCGATTCGGGCGTGGTCACGAGGATATGCGGCGGACGCTTCTTCAGCGCGTTGCGTTCCTGCTGCGTGGTGTCGCCGGTTCGCACGGCGGTGCGGATGTCGAGCGCTGGCAAGCCGCGTTCGGCAAGCTCCTGCGCGATGCCTTGCAACGGCACCTGCAGATTCAGGCGGATGTCGTTCGACAGCGCCTTGAGCGGCGACACGTAGACCACCAGCGTTTCATCCGGCAGCGCGCCGCCGTTCGCGAGGCCTTGCTGGACCAGTTCGTCGAGAGCGGAAAGAAAGGCGGTGAGCGTTTTGCCAGAACCCGTTGGCGCGGCGACCAGCGTGGAGCGGCCGCTGCGGATGTGCGGCCACGCGTCGGCTTGCGCACTGGTGGGCGCAGGAAACGTTTTCAGAAACCAGCTGACGACGGCCGGGTGAAATCCGTCCAGCGCATGAGCCGTGGACGGTTTTGCCGTGGTCGCCGCCGCGCGCGCCGGATCAGCGGAAGACGATCGCTCCGTAGGCGTGGTATCGAGAGTCGTGGCCGAAATCATGACGGAGTAGATGGGGACGCTTTGAGCCAAATCCAGCATTCAGTCTCGCAGGTTTCCGCGCGCGTTGCCGGAAACGTCACAGCATGATGTAGCGCATCGAAAAGGCCCCGCCTGACGTTCGCGGCGGGCGTTAATTGCCGATGCCGCCGCGTCTTTCGGGGATTGCACGCAAGAATTGCCGCATCGGTTGCGGCTGATTGCGCACGAACGCGAGCCTTGCGCGATGCTCTGCCGACTCAGCGCAATTGCAGTACTCTCTACGGCTCACGATCCCCGATCCAAAGGAGTTTCAACGATGCGTTACAACCAGTTGGGCCGTACCGGCGTGTTCGTTTCAGAGCTTTGTCTGGGCACGATGACTTTCGGCGGCGGCGAGGGTATGTGGAAGCAGATTGGCGATCTGCAACAGGCGGATGCGGAGCGGCTCGTCGGCCGCGCGCTCGACGCAGGCATCAATTTCATCGATACGGCCGACGTGTATGCGGAAGGCCTGTCGGAACAGATCACCGGCCAGGCGCTGAAAAACCTCAAGGTGCCACGCGATCAGGTCGTCGTCGCCACCAAAGTGTTCGGGCCGACCGGTGCGTCGCAAAATGCACGCGGCGCCACGCGCTATCACATCATCGACGGGATCAAGGCGAGTCTGAAGCGTTTGCAGCTCGATCACGTCGATCTGTATCAGATTCACGGTTTCGACCCGGCCACGCCGATTGAAGAAACGGTGCGCGCGCTCGACACGATGGTTCAGCACGGTCATGTCCGGTACGTCGGCGTATCCAATTGGGCCGCCTGGCAGATCGTGAAAGCGCTCGGCATTTCGGAGCGGCTCGGGCTCGCGCGCTTTCAGACGCTGCAGGCGTATTACACGCTGGCAGGCCGCGACCTCGAACGCGAACTCGTGCCCATGCTCAACAGTGAAGGGTTGGGGCTGATGGTGTGGAGCCCGCTCGCGGGCGGCCTGTTAAGCGGCAAGTACGGGCGCGAGCAGCAGGGCGAGGCGGGCAGCCGCCGCACGACATTCGATTTCCCCCCGGTCAATCGCGAGCGCGCGTACGACTGTATCGACGCCATGCGCGAGATCGCCGACGCGAAGCGGGTGTCGGTCGCGCAGATTGCGCTTGCGTGGCTGCTGCATCAGCGCGCGGTGACGTCGGTGATCGTCGGCGCGAAAAAAGTTGAACAGCTCGACGACAACATCGCGGCCACCGGCGTGTCGCTCACCGCCGATGACCTCGCGAAGCTCGACAAGGTGAGCGAACTGCCCGCCGAATACCCCGGCTGGATGCTGGCGCGCCAGGGTGAAGCACGGCGCAAACAGCTCGAGGAGGCGCGCCAGGTGGTGTAATCCTGCGCGGCGTGGTGCGCCGCGCAAACGGTCGACGCAAGCTTGGCGAAAGCGTCGGCCGCGCACGGCGTTCACCACGCGTGTTGCTGCGTCTATCCGGCTAGCTCGCGTTTTTTTCGGCGGTGTAGGCTGCAACGGCGTCCATCGTGCGAGCCGAATACACCATCGTGGCGCCTGCGTTCATCGCCACCGCAACGCCGAGTGCTTCGGCGATTTCTTCACGTGTTGCGCCCTGTTTGAGGGCGGCGTCCGTATGCACGGTGATACAGCCGTCACACCGCAGGCTGACCGCGACTGCGAGTGAAATCAGCTCGCGCGTTTTGGCGCCGAGCAGGTCGGCCTTCTGACCGGCGCTCGACAGGGTCTGATAAGCCTTGACGGTATCCGGCGACAGTTTGGCGATTTCGCCGATGCGGCCAAACAGTTGCTTGCGGTAGTCGATCCAGTTCAACATGGCAATGCTCCTTGATCTGATGCGCGTCGGCGGGTGCCGGCGTCGTGAGAGGAAGTATTGCGCCGCGTCGTCCTATCCTGAATACTCGATTCGCTCAACTTTTAGCGCCGGCGTCTCATGGACACACTCAGCCGGTTGATCGACCTTGCGCGCCCTCAGGCGAGGCTCGATTTACGCTGCCTGCTGTCGGGCGGTTTCGATATCGACCACGCGCCAATGGAAGCGGGCATTGCGCCGTTTCATCTGGTGCTCGGCGGTGCGTGCGTGGTCGACACCGCCGCCGGCGTGCAGGTGCCGCTGCGCGCGGGCGATTTCGTGCTGTTTCCGCGCGGCGCGGCGCACCGGATACGTGATGTCGCGTGCTCGCCCGCCACCGCGCCGCTGACCATCGCTCACGACGGCATGCTGCCGCTCAGACGCAATCAGGACGAAAGCGCATCGGCGCCGGCCGACCTCGATCTGCTATGCGGGCGCTTCGTCTACTCACCGGGCTCATCGGCGCTGCTGCTCAATGCACTGCCCGATCCACTGCACGTGTCGCTCGGCGACGAGCAATCGCTGCATGCGTTGCAAACGGTGATCGCGCTCATGCGCACCGAAGCGGAGCGACGCCAGGCCGGCGCGCTCGCGATCGTTACCGCGTTGAGTCAGGCGCTCTTCGCGATGGCGCTGCGCGTGCATGGCGAGACGAATGCTTCGGCTTCCGGCGTGTTGGCACTGCTCGCCGACGCGCGGCTCGGATCGTCGGTGCAAAGCATGCTGCACGCACCCGAACGCGCATGGACGATCGCCGAACTCGGGGAGCGCGCGGCGATGTCGCGCGCCACGTATGCGCGCCATTTCGCCGAGCGTGCCGGCATGACCGTGATGGACTTTCTCACGCAGATCCGCATGACGGTCGCCTGCGACCTGTTGCTGCGCACGCAGCGCAGCGCGGCGGATATCGGCGAAGCGGTGGGGTATCAGTCAGAGGCGGCGTTCGGCAAGGCGTTCCAGCAGTGCATAGGGGTGACGCCCGGACGCTATCGGCGCAAGCAGCCAGGCGCGGAGGGCGCGGAAGGCGCGGCGGGTGCGGCCGGTGCCTAGGTTTTGCCGCCCTCGTTCGAGTTGTCCGGCGCGCCCAGCACGTGCCGCTCGATCGCCGACATGATCCACGCCACGAGCAGTGCGCAAAGCGTGCCGAGCGTCACTTCGAATAGACGCAGCAGCGCTTTGTCCCACACCGGTCCCATACCCGGCACAAGCAGCATGATGGTCGCGGTAATGCCGCCCAGGCGCGCGGCGCTGCCCACGTTGCCGATCCAGCAGATCACGATCGCCGCGGCGACCGTCGCGGCGTAAGCGGCAAAATGGCCGCCGCCAAGCGTCGCGCCGACAAGACCGCACAACGCGCCCGCCATGGCGCCGAGGAACTGGTCGCGCGACAGCTTGCGGGTGTCGATGTAGCTATGTTGGCTTACCGCGATCGCCGTGATGGCCGCCCAGAACGCCTGTTCGGTGTGCAGCGCGCGGCCGATCGCGACCGCGAGGCTCGCGCCCGCCACCGCCTGCACCGCCATGAAACTGCCTTCGAGAAGCCGTTCGCCGAACGGCAGCGACTTGAGAAACGCAAATAGCGAATTGGCGGCGCTCGCCCGCGCGGCGCGCCGTGAATCATCGGGTCGGGTCATTGAACGCAGACGCTTATTGCAGCATGAAGGTCTCGTATTCTAGCGACTCCAACTTACGATCGAGCAGATACAGGCTCGCCAGGACCACCACCAGCAGCGAGCACGCAAAGCCATAGCCATAGAACGCCGGATTCAGCGCCAGCGTGATGGCGGTGAACACCACATTGAGTCCCACGAAGCCCGCCACGAGGCAGAGCACGATCCGGCGTTTGTCCAGATAGAAGAACACGTTGATCGTGCCCATGAACACCACCTGCATGCTCGCTGCGATCACGTCGATGTAAAGCAGCGGCAGATAGAGCGTGGAAATTTTCAGCCACGACAACAGCACGGTGCCGGCGGCAAAGAGCATCATCGCGGCGATCGTCTGAACCTTGATGATTTCCCAGATGCCGTTGCGCAGCGCCTCCACCATCGCGTTGCGCATCCGCTCGATATGTTGCAGCGACGCGCCTCCGCGCACCGCGTCGTAGAACGCGTCGTAATACTCGACGAAGTCGGTTTCGATCCGCATCAGGAAGACGGCCATGCCCGGAATGATCGCCAGATAAGCGAGAAACACGGGAATGTCATAGATGATCGACGCACGCAGCGGACCGATCACCGGCTGGCCCGTGCCCGGCGAATACCAGAACATGAACTTGTCGACCCAGATGCCCAGGTTGTAAAGCAGACCGGTCAACATCAGCGAAGGGTAGCGGTACTTCTTCCAGAACACTTCGAACGAGATGAAATGGTCGCTGCGGTAATCGCGATAGATCAGTGAGAGCAGACCGGTGAGCAGAACGGTCTGGCCGGCCACGAAGCCGGACAGCAGTCCCGTCAGACCAAAGCGGTTCAGTGCCAGTGCGGCGCAGGTGGTGAACGAATAGCCGATGAAAAACACGACGATGATCGACACATACTGCTTCATGCCGGACAAAAAGATCGTCGCGATCCAGATGTTGCTCATCACGACGAAGCCGGCCAGCATCAACAGCCGATAGGCCACGGTCTGCTGCGCAAACAGCACCACGACCGCGAGCGCACCGAGCACCGCGGCGGCGGCCGTCACCACGAAAACGACCGCGTGATAGTTGGGCAACACGAGATCGTCGCGTTTTTCGAACAGACGGTCGGACGTGAAACGCGTATAGGCGAGTTGCAGCGGACCGGTGAGGATCAGCGAAAGCGAGATCAGATACGTGACCGATACCTGGAACTGCGTAATGAGTCCGGTCGGCAGCACGAAGGGCAGGCTCAGCACGCCGATCAGCAGAATGCCGACGATCGACAGCACCCACGGCCCCGCGCCGATCAGTCCCGCGTAGGTGTAAGCCTGCATCAGCCCCAGCAGCGTATTGCGGCGGAGCATCTTGCGCAGTTCGAAACCGATTCCGGCCATGGCAATGCGTTCCGTGTGTGTCGGGTTGTGCGATCAGCGATGCAGCGTCGCGAGCGAAGCCGGTAACGCCTGTGGCTCTTCCACGTCCGGCAGTGTGGTCAGCCGTGCGTACAGTTCGCGATACGAGCCCACCATCTGGTCCTGCGTATAGAAACGCTCCACGCGGGCGATGCCGGCCTGCTGCGCCGCATGCCAGTTGGCGTCGTCGAGCAGATCGAGCGCGGCCTCCGCCAACGCACGCGGATCGGCAATCTGCACCACGCGGCCCGCCGCGCCGAGCGCCGCGTCTTCGCCGTCGAGACCGTAGATCAGTTGACGGCACGACCCGACATCGGTAGTGACCGACGGCACACCCGCCGCGAAGCCTTCCAGCACGACGAGCGGCAGTGCTTCGGATATCGAACTGAGTACCAGCACGCCGCATTTCGGCAGCAGCTCGTCGATTTTCTGGAAGCCCAGGAATTTCACTTTGTCCTGCAAGCCAAGACTTTCGACCAGTGCGCGGCATTCGTTCGCATACGACACGTCTTCGTCCTCAGGGCCGGCAATCCACGCTTGCGCGTCGGGCATCTGGCGCACCACAGTCAGCATTGCGCGAATGAAGGTCTTGATGTCCTTGATCGGCACCACGCGGCCGATCAGGCACAGCGTTTTCGGCACCTCGGCGCTGCGTTGCGCGCGCAGCGGCGCGAGGCGTGGCAGATTGACGCCGTTTGGAATGTTGGCGGTCTTGTGTTCCGGTGCGCCGTCGATGATCTGCCGGCGCCGGTTGCCTTCGTAGAGCGCGATGATGTCTTCGGCGGCGTCGTAGCAGACCTGGCCGAGCGTCTCGAAGAAACGCACCCACAGGTCGCGGAAGTAGCCGATCTGCGACACGTCGCGCTCGAAAATGCTGCGGTTGTCGCGAATCCACTGACTCTGGAAGAGGTCGATCTTGCGCTCTTTCGTATAGATGCCATGCTCCGACACGAGCAGCGGCCGGCCGTGCCGATAGCGCAGCAGTGCGCCGAGAAAGCCCGCGTAACCGGTGGAGACGGTATGGAACATCTTCACCTTGGGCAACCCTTCCGCGATTCGCGCGAGCTGCCAGAGCGGCTTGTGCATGATCCGCACGGTCCAGAAATAATCGACGAACGACGGGTCCGTGCAGAACTGCCGGTACTGGTCAGTCAGATAGGTCCACGCTTCCTTCGAGTACAGGAACGCTTCTTCGCCGAGCGCGCCGCCCGGACGCAGATCGTCGAGCATGTCTTTGAGCATGCGGCCCGCCGCCTGACGCATGGCCGGATTGCGCAACTTGTCGTGCATCTGCGCGGCCTGCATGAAAGCCGCGGGGTCGCCTTCGTGGCGCTGGACCATCGGCGGCGGCGCGAAGTCGTACAGGTAGTGATTTTCCAGATGCACGACGTTCTCCGGCAGCGCATACGACATCTTCGGATAATCCTGCGGACGGCTGCCAAGAAAGCACAGCGCGAACGTGTACTCCGGAAACGCGCGGATGATCTGGTTGACCCAGCTCGACACGCCGCCGCTCACGTACGGGAACGTGCCTTCGAGCAGGAGGCCGATATCGGCGGACGCCGCGCGCGGCAGCGCCGCCGGCATGGCGGCGGATGATGGCGAGGGCGAGGGCGAGGGCGAGGGCGAGGGCGAGGGCGATGCCACGGCGGACCTGGGCGAGTTCATGTTGGCATTCTCAAAGGGGAGTGCGCCGGCCAGCGAGGCGGGCAGCAGGGCGCACGGCGTGGCCGGCGGCCGCTGTGGCAAGCGCGGCGGGCCGGTCGCGGGCTTGCCAGAACGCGAGCACGGCGTGCATCGTCGATCCGCCGGCGTGGCTGTCCATTTCGCCGAGCAGGCGGCGCACGCGCGCGAAATCGCGCCGCTGGTAAGCGGCCTCCGCGAGATACGGCAGCATCCGCTCACGTGGAAAACCGCAGTCGATCGCACGTTGCAGCATGGTGTCGGCGGCGTCGAGGTCGCGCCGGTCGAGCGCGAGGCGGCCGCGCAGGCGCCACAGCGAAGCGTCGTCGGGGTCGGACGCGAGCGCCGCGGCGGCGAAGCCTTCGGCCTGATCGGCGGCGTTGCGATATACGTCGCCGGTCACGAGATGTTCGTAGATCAGTTCGCTATAGAGTTCGGCAAGCGCCTTGTTCGCGCGGCGCCGGTCGACATCGTTCAGCTCGGGATGCTGCGCGCGGTCGAGCTTCGGCCGCTCCTCCAGAATCTGTTTGGTCAGCGCTTTTTCACGGTTGTCGAGAATGCCGTAAGCGAGGAGCCGGATGTCGTCGAGCGGGTCGGAGAGCATGCCTTGCAGCAGCGGCGAGACGGTGCGCGCGGGCATCGATTGCATGGCCAGCAGCGCGGTCATCCGAAACGCGGTGCCGGCATCGGCGTTCTGCAATTCGGCCTTCAGACGCGCGCCGCGTCCATACGCGACGTTGCCGATCAGATTCGCGGCGAACTCCGGTTCGTCGATCTGCGTAACCGGCAAGCGCGCGGCCGGGCGCGGCAAAAGGCGCGCAATGCCGAGCGCACCGAGCGTGCACGCAATGCCGCCAATCGGCACCGCGAAATTGAGGAACCACAACGCGGCAAGCACGCCTTTGCGCGGCGTGCGATAGCGTAGCGGCATCGCGCGCGCGATGCCGAGCGAAATCAGCAGCGCGGCCACGGCTTGTATGGCGAGGCACAACAGCAGTAAGCGGGTATTGAGCGCTGGGGTGGTGAACGGGATGTCGGCGGGCAGACCGCCTAGTTCCTGCGCCGATCTGTCCGGCGCGCCGTGCGCCGCGATCGCGAATGCGACGGCTTGCAACGCAAGCCCTGCTGCGCCGGCGAGCAGGGCCAACCACGCGCCGATGCGTGAAGGGCGCCGCGCATTCGCGTCTGCGCCCTCGCGGCCCGCGGAAGCGGGTTCAGCCGCGCGCATCGCAGCGCTCCAGCAGACGACGCAACGCGGCCACCGGTTCTTCGTCCGCGATCACCATCGTATGTACCGCGATGCGTGCCGACTCGAAGTCGACCCCGTATTGCGCCCGCAGATTGTCTTCGATCCGCAGCAGATAGCCGTCGATCGAGCCTTCGCCGGAGAGCGGCATCAACGTGAGAATGGTGCGGTGCTGACCGTCGCCGCGCGCCCATTGCACGTCGAGCGCGCGCCGCGTGCGCAACACGTGTTCATACCAGGTCGTGCTTGCGTCACGCCCGTCGAACACCAGTCCCACCAAAGACGATCGCACGCGGGTATCGCGATAGAGATGGACGAGCCGTGCGTAATCCAGCGCGAACTCGTACGGGCAATCGGGAAACGCTTCGAGCATGTCGCGCGTGACGTCGGCGTGGCGCACACCGTCCGCGTAGTAGTTGCACAGCACCAGCAGAAACTGAAGGTTGTCGCGAGTCAGCGCGAGAAACGGCATGCGCTCGATCACCAGCAGCCCGACCGGCTCCTTCATGGCATCGACGAGCGGCACGCATGCAATATAGCGGCTCGGCGCGCCGGATTCCTGCGCGCCCGACTCGATATGCACGAGCGTGCGGGTCTCCAGCGCTTCACGCACCAGCGGATCGTCCGGCTCCAGATCGAAGGCGGAGCCGATCCACGCTGCGGCGTCGGCGTTCGGCTTGCCGTCGCGCCATGCATAAAGGCGCGCGCCTTCGAGCTGGCAGGCCTGCGCGGCAGTATCCAGAAACTGCTGCGCACCGCGCAGATCGACCACGCCGCGCTGTGCGATCGCGGGCTCCTTCGAGATCGTCACGGCGCGCATACGGGCCAGCGAATCGCGCAACGTGGCGGGACGTCCCAGCAGATCCTGCTCCAGCCGTTCGTGCGAGAGCCGCAGCAGGAACTGGTTGCGCGTGAGGATCGACAGACGTTCGGCCAGATAGTCGTTGGCCATGCGCGCCTGGCCGAGCCGCGTGATCCAGACGTCGCCGAACTGCCCGCACAGCAGCGTAAACACGAAACCGCCGAAGAAGAAGCCAACCGGAAAAGCCTGCGCACCCGGCGGCGATTCGAGCAGCGAGTGCGCGATCGAACCGATCGACGACACATCCGCCCCGGGATAAAGCACGTACCACGCGCCAAGCAGAATCAAGCCGGAAAACGCGCCGGCGATCGACCCATAGCGCAGTGCCAGCACGATCGGCACGATCCAGATCCAGCCGAAACCCACGTGAATCAGCAACGGATTGTGCGGCCGGAACAACCAGCACAGCGCAATGGCGAGCAGCGTCGCGAGAACCGACTCCAGTGTGGTCACCGCGCGCCGGTGCATGGAACCGCGCGGCGGCGAGATCAGCCGCGCCCACCACGAGCCAGCGCCGACGCTCTGTGCCTGGCGGCGCTTGATCCGGGTGCGCGGCGCAAATTGATCGGGAGCGCGCGTATTCATGGCGATGCCTTTCTGATTGCGATTGAGCGGTCGCGGCAAGGTCCGCGCCGGATAGCGCGCTTTACCTGCGGTTGCCGTGTACTGCGCGACATGGCTGGAACCGGAAGCCGTCAGCGCGCGAGCGGGCCGAGCAGGTCGCGCTCGAGTTTCTGCGCGACGCCCGAAACCGCATCGCGGCTCCAGCCGGTGCGGCTGCCGCTGCCGCTCCAGACGACCTTGCCGCTTTGCACGTCGAGTACTTCCAGCGTCAGGCCGACGGCCGGCTCACCATCCACGCCGACCTTGTAGCGCCATTCGTTGACCGCGCCGGTCAGCGCATAGTGCGCGTTCTGCTGACGCGCCCAGTTCAGCGCGTTCTGTTGCGCGTCCGGCTTCGCCGGGTCGAACAGCGTTTCGTCGTCGGCGCTCGCGGGGTAGCGCGCCAGATTGCCGTACCCGTAGGACGCCAGCAGACTCTGCGCGATCGATGCGGCGCGCTGCCCGGCCTGCGGCGTCTCCGTGTTGTTGGCAATCGGCAGGATCGCCCACGTGTCGCTCTTCGACAACGCGGGAGCAGCGCTGCGGTCGATCACCGAGCAGCCGGCCAGCACGCCGCCGAGCGTCGCGCCGAGCACGATCGATAATACGGCGGCTCGCGCAACCGGGCGCGTCGTTTGGAATTGTTTTACTTGATGCATCTCGCTCTCCAGTCAGACAGGCTTGATTCACACGCTTGCATTTCCGATTCAGTACAGCCACTGATATCGCGCACCCAGCTCCTTCACCGAAGTCGAATGGTTCGACGACGCGCCCTGATACAGCCCATAAATCAGCATCTGGTCGCCGCCGAACAGACTGCCCACGAGCCCGCCCATTACCTGAGCGGACCAGCCGGCGCGCGAGTCGCGCAGTGGTCCGGCGGAAAACATCGGGCGCCATGCCTTCGAGTAGTTTTCCGGCAGATCGTCGCCGAACGAAAAGAGCAGGCCGCCTTGCGTGAAGGTTTGCGGCATGAAGGCCTGCGCGTCGAAACTGGCGCCCGGCGGCAGGATGTCGTGCAGCGCCTGCCCCGGTGTGCCGTTGGCGCTGTACTGGCCGTGTGTGAACACCGCGCGGATCGTGTAGTCCGGATAATCGGCCTTGATCTTGTAGCCAGCGTTCAGCTCGACCAGATGCCCGTCGCCGAGCGACGAGCGGTCCTGCCCATGAAAACGGTCGTATTCGTAACGGCCGCCGCCAAACCAGTGCGGATCGAGCCGGTAGTTGAAGCCGACCGAAGCAAGGTCTTTCACGCCGGCCACGGTCAGTTGCGTCGTTTCGGTCGCGGCCTGGTTGTAGCCGGCCGCGTACGTCAGCGTGAGTTTTGGATCGACCGCATAGGTGCCTTCCACGCGCGCAGTCACGAAATTTGTCACGGCTTCGCGGCGGCCGACGATCACATGTTCCTCGTCGTATTGACCCTTGTGCTGATAGACGCCTTCGAGCAGGCGGTCGTGGTTCGGCACGTTGGGCAACGAAGCGGCGTCGCTCGACTGGTCGCGCTCGCGAAAGCGCAATTGCAGCGCCTGCGAAGGCGTGAGACGCACGCCGCCCGTCAACGATTCTTCGCTAAAACGCAGCGGCCCCTGATCGCTATAACGCACCGACGGCGCGACGGCCTGCGCGTTACTCAGAAGCCGGTCGTGCAACTGGCCGTGCATCACGCTGTCGTCCGGCAATTGCGTGAGCGAGTCGAACGCGGTGGTTTGCGCATCGGCGTTGCGGCCCGTCAGTGTTTGCGCGTCGACCTTGTTCTGTCGCGGAATCAGATCGGGCAGCGTATCGAGCAGGCGCGACAGTTCGTTGACGTCGCCGTCGTTGATCGCGAGCTGCGCCTCCGCGTAGACCGGGCGGGTGCTGCGCTGGATGTACTGTTTTTCCAGCCACGCGCGTTCCATGTCGGACGCGTCGTGCGCCTGTGCCCACGAAATCGCTGCTTCGCGCGCAATCGCGGAGTACACCCGCCGTTCCTTGACGATCGCGGCGCGCTGAGCGGGCGGCAACATGCCGATGTCGCCCAGTTCCGATTGCTGTGCGTGATCCGTCCGGGTATCGGCGGCGCGATCCGCGCACAGCAGGTCGATCAGCACGGCGCGCGAGCGGTCGCCGCTGTCGAACATCGTGCTGAGCGCGACATAGCGGCCGCGCAGGTCTTCCTGTTCGGCGGCGGCGAGCGCATTCGCGTCAGACGGATCATGGCGGCGCCGCGCGAGTTCGAGCCAGACGCTGCGGCGCAACTGCCACGCTTCGTCGACGCGATTGTTCAATTCCAGCGCGTCCGCATAGGTGAGGCGCCACAGGGGGCTTTGCTGGGCGACTCCCGCCTCACCCACCTGCTTGCGCAGATAGTGCAGCGCCGCGCGGCCGTCGCCGAGCCGCATCGACGCGGCGGCATACGGCGCCCACAACTGCGCGTTGTTCTCGGCCGCGCCCGAATAGCGGCGCAGCGCGGATCGCAGCTCGGCATCGGTGCCGCGGTCGTTGAGCATCCACAGATAGGCGGCGCGCGCCTCGGTATTCTCCGGTGCAAGGGCGGCTGCGCGTTCGATGTCGCGCTCGGCGTCGTCGAGCGAACCCGTTTGCCGCTCGTATTCGGCGCGTGCGAGCAGAAACGTGGCGGACTGTTCGGCCGCGGCCAGTTCCTGCGGCGACAGTGAAGACAGCAACGCCCGAATCCGGCCCCAAGCCCGCGCGCGCTGATAGTTATATAGCGCCTGCGACAACGTGCGCGGCGGCCCGCCGTGGCGGAACGCGTATTCGGCCAGACGGCCCGCGTCGAGCGGCGAATCGCTATAGAAGCCGATCATGCTCTCGTAATCGTCGGCCTCCGCGTTGCCGCCCGCGATCAGCGCGCGATAGCCGACATTGACTTCGCCGGGATGCTGGAGCGTGCTGGCAAGCAGCGCGTAGAAGCGCCAGAAGTCCGCATCGGTATTGGGCGCCGCGCGTTTGGCTTCGTTCATTGCGGCCAGCGCGGCGTCGAACTGCGTGCGTGTGTAGAGTATCGTGCCGATCTGCAACGCGTAGCCGCTGTCGGGCCCGTATTCGCGTTCGAGCTCGCGATAGGTGCGCAACGCAAGTTCGTCGTCGCCCTTGCGTCCGGCGATCAGTGCGTAGCGCTCGATAACCGCGCGGCGCTGCGCGCCGTGCATCCGCGACTGCAGGAAGCGCAACGCGCTGTCGGGGTCCGCGAGCAGCTCGTAGGAAAACACCACGGCGTCGATCAGTTTCAGGTCGTCGGGCTGCTGCGCCGACTGATGCAGCGTGACGGCAAGCATCGCGGCGTTGTCGTTCAAGCCCGGTGCAAGACGGGCGACCTGCTGCCATGCGTTCGCGTCGCCGTTGTCTTGCGCGAGCGCCAGGTAATTGCGCAGCGCGATCTGCGGCTGGTGATTCCACTCGGCCACCTGCGCAAGCCGGCCGCGCCAGAGCGCGGACTGCGGGTCCGTGTCGAGCGCGGCTTGCGCAATCCGTTGCGCGCCGGCGACGTCGCCATTGGCAAGGAAAACGCGGTACCCGAGTTCGTCATCGCTTTCAGCGCCCGGCGCGGTGGCGGACGCCGGCGCAGCGGCCGAGGCCGCCGGGGCGCGTTGCGTCGCCGCCGCGATCCTGATGAAGCCAGCGCCGTGATGCGCGGATTTCAACGAACCTGCGAGCGGCAGTTGCACGACTCGCGCGCTGCACGGGTGGCCGTGCGTTCCGTCGCATGAATTCGACGACAACAGCGCCGTGCGAACGCCTCGCGCGTGCCGCTGCGGACGCTGCCAGGCGCTGCTGCGTAGCCAGACGCCCAGCGCGCCGCGATATTCGACGAGGTTGTCCGCTTCTATCGCGTTGTCCGCCGCGTTCGCCGCGTTCACTGCGTTCGCACTCGCATCCCCATGCAACGCCGCGAGCCGCACGTTCCCGCGTCGCACCGCCGACATCTTGAGCAGGCGTTTCACATACTGCTCGGCCAGATCGGGCCGACCCGCCGCGAGCGCGAGATTGGCGAGATAACGCAACGTCTGCGGATCGTCGGCGAGATCGCCGAGATGCGTGCTCGCCGCCTGGATTGCCGCAGCGGGATCATTGCCCGCCCGCAAAGCCTGCAAGCCCGCGATGAAACGCGCGCGACGGGTATCGCGGTCGGGAGCGTGATCCTGCGCTTCGAACCACGCGTTCGCCGCCGCCGCATACTGCCCGGAACCCAGCTCGACCTGCGCGAGATCGACCAGCCAGTTGCTCGCGTGCGCGCTGTCGTGTGCGATCAACTGGCGATAGAAACGCGCGGCCAGTTCGCTGTCGTTCAGACCGCGTGCCTGGCGGGCGAGCAGCGCGAGCTGCTCGTTGTCCCATGAAAAGGTGAGCGCCTCGCGCAGCAATGCATCGAGCTCACGCAAACGGGCGGCGCGGGCGGGATCGTCCGGCTTCAATGCATAAAGACGCTGCTGCGCGATCGACACGCGGATCGCCAACGCGCGTTGCCGTGCCGCCGGATCCTGCGATTGCTGCAGCCGTTCGAGCACGCGCGACGCCTCGGCGATACGCTGGCCTTTCAGATATTCGCGCGTCAATGCAGACAACACCTCCGTGTTGTCCGGATCGATGCGCAACCACGCTTCCAGATACGCGATGGTCAAACCGTCGGCCGGAGCGCTGCCGAGCAGCCGCGCCTCCAGCTTTTCGCGCGGGAAGGCGAGCACCAGCATCAGCGCGGTCAGCGCGCCGAGCACGAGAATCACAGCGGGCGAGAAGAGCCGCTGACGATCAGATATCGCAGGCGACGTCGACATGCACTTGGTGGGCGTCGTTGGAAAGAGGGTGGCGACTGACGCGGCAGGCGCCTGCGTTGGCGACGCGTAGCTGCGGCGCAATTCGCGAGTGCAGGTCGAACGAAAAGCCGCCGGCCGTGCGTTCGAAATGGTCGATCCTGCCGTTGGCTTCGGCCAGATAGGGCACGTGCGGCGCACGTGTCGCGTCGATCACCGTGAAGCTCGCTTCGCCGCCCGTCAGATGGACATAAGTGCCGCCCGGTCCGGGCAGATAGCCGGCCACCCCGGTTGCGCTCGCCATGTCCGGCACCCGGCCGGCGGGCAGGCGCACGGTGCGAAGCGCTCCGGCGTCGCGTACGACCCAACGGTCGCCGTCGCGAGCCACGCTCATGTCGAGCCAGTCCAGCACCTTGCGCGCGTATTCCGACGAAAACACCGGGTTGACCGGCTGCTTCAGCACCGTGTCGAAAATGTCCTGTAATGCTTTCAGCGACGCGTATTTGGTGCCCGAGAACATGTGGTAGTAGATGTCCATCGGCTTGAAGCGGATTGGCTCGTCCGTCATCGCGAAGGTTTCGAGCACGCGCGTGAAGCCATAGTACGGACCGTGCCACAGGTCGGTGTACAACTCCTCGTTCTGGTTGGGCGCGAATACCTGGTAGTAGCCGTCTTTCATCACGCCGAGCGGCGCGATCGCGGTCCAGCTCGGATAGCGCTTCGTAATCAGCGTGTCGCCGCCGTTCATGTTCAGCACGCCCGCGTCATAGGCCGCCTTCAGGACGGGAGCGGGCACCTGGCAATCACCGCTCCACAACACCATGCGCACGGGCTTCGTGGCCGGCGCGATCTGCCGGTCGATGTAATCGATCGAACCTTCGATTTCCCGGTCGATGCTGAAGTGGTAGCCGGGAATGCTGATCGAGAGCCCGGTGTTGCTGGTCTGACTCCCGCCTTCGGTCGGCGTGTCCCTGTTCGATACGCCCAGTCCGGTCACGCGCATCCATTGCAGCGGGTGCGTGTAAGTATGGGTCGCCACTTCGACATTCGGCAGGTCGAACAGGCGGCGGCCGAGCGAGCGCAGGTGCGCGGCGAAGGCCTTGTACGGGCCTTCGTCGGTGACTTCGCCTTCGATCAGCGAGACGGTGGTCGGCATGCCGGAGTCGCGTAGCAGGCGCAGCAGCACATCGCCGGAATACTGCGGCGCGGCGTCGGTGTTGGCTACGCCGTGGTCGCTGAATTCGGCGCGCGACGCGAACCCGTCGCCGTCGATATGCGACATCAGTAAGCGGCGGCCGTTTTCGGTCGTGGTGTCGGGCACCGGCATATCGGCGGGCAGGCGCAGCGCTGCTTGCAGGAACGCGATCGGCTGCGTGACCCAGCGCGCCTGGTTCACCGCGCCCAGGTCGAATACGCCGAACGGCCGCATCGCGTAACCGCCCCACGGTGTGAGCGCGGCCCCGTCGATCACGAAGTTGCCGGAGCGCAGCCGCAACAGCGAGCGGCTATGCGGGCCGACCCGCACCGCGGTGTAGTCGTGCGGATCGGGGCGAGGCTTCATTTCAAAGCCCATCAGCGCCGGGTCGAACGATTCGACGTCGAGCCTGCCGTTCGACGGCTGCCCGGACACCACTTCCAGGTCGAGCTTATGTGCGAGCGCCGGATCGAGTTGCATGCCGAAGGACGTAAAGATCGCTACCGGCATGGCCTCGTCGATCTGCGTGGATAGCCATGCGCGAAATTCCGTCGCGCGCGGCGCGTCGTTATTCATCCACAGCACGACGCCCGCATACCGGTCGCGCAGATCGCCTTGCGGCAGCGGATCGCGGGCGTCGGCGTAGTCGATCTTGTAGCCGAGATAGTTAAGCGGCATGGCAAGAAAGCGCACGCCCGGCGATACATTCAGGTCGGTTCGCGCGGGCGGGTCCTGGATCACGAGAATGCGCCGTCGCACCGGTTGCATCGCGCCGACACCCATCGTCGCGAGCGCGCCGTCGGTCACGAACGGTATGACTCCTTGCGCACGAATTTTCGCGATCGTGTCTTCTGCGCAGGCACGGTCGGCGGGCGGGCAATAGTCGATCGAAATGACGGGCAGATGATATTGATCGCGGATCGTTGCCGCCTGACCGAGCAGCCAGTCGCGATCGGCTTGCGAAATGTTCGTGTAACGCTGTTCGGACTGATTCCAGCCGCGGTACAGCGACTCGAATGCGACCGCATAAACCAGGTCGTGAACCTGCGGCAGAATTTCGAAGCCGCGATTAAAAATCAGCCTGGCATTCGGGTAACGGTCTTTTACTGCACGTATCACTGCAATCAGGCCCGCCTGTTGACGCGCGCGGTCTTCGTCCGTTTTCGCGACGAGTTGCCAGGAATCGAGCGTGTCGAGAAAAAAACCGCGATAACCTTTGTTCCATAGCGGCGTGATCACGTGGTCTACATACCAGGCCGGCCATTCCGGCTGACTCTGGTCCACCACGCGCGAAGCCCACGCTTCGTTATGGCCGGCAAGCCATGCTTTGGGCAGCGCCGCGTAATAACTGCGCGACGGCTGCACTTCGCCGACGCTCGCATAGGCGAACCACGTGGTGTGGGGCAATGCATGCGCCGACGGATTGAAGCCGCTGTCGGGCTCGACCACGGCGGCGTCGTAAGCGGAGAGTAATTCGACCGGCGGATTCTTGCCGTAATAGAGCGCGAAGGACGCCGCGCTCGACGCAGGTTGCGCGGCGTCCGTCCGTGATGACTGCGGCGGCGCGGCGGCCCCGGCGGTGGCGGCATGAACCGCGACGCTCGACAGCATCGCGAAGAACAAGAACGCCACAGACAAGCCGGGCAGAACGGACGCCGCCGCGAGAATCACGTTCTCCATTGCGCGCTGGTTAAAACGGTGCGCGATTGATGCCGCGCTGGATAGCGGGGAAAGCAGTGCGGCCAAACTCCGCGGTCCGGATGACGACAACGTTTGCGCAGGCGGTCGCAATAGTGCGCTGAATAAGGAACGCGAGCCACGTGGCGTCATTGAACTAGGTCATGCGCGTGGACCTTCAAGAACACCCGGTACGGTCGCATCGAGGTCGTCGCGCTCTCTTATTGAGTTAGCGGCTATCTTAAATAAGATTGTGTAATGCGACTAGAGTCCCTTCTGCTTTTTTCGCCTAGGCCAAATCGGACATACGATGAGTTGGTTGTTGAGAACATGCCCGACGCATGCATTGCCCACACATGAAGTGAGTGGCGAGCCGCAAAAGTTGACACCCGATTCATAGTGAAAAGGTTTGGCTGTCTGCCTGTTGAGTTTTAACAGCATGAAGTTGCCGGCGACGGTGCCGGCGGTTTGCCTGCTTATCTCGCCGGTGCCATTAGTTTTCGCTGCTGCGCAGCCAGTGGTACCAGTTCATCAGCGGTGTAGCCGACACCCCATGAATCACCACCGAAGCCGCCACTACCGCGAGCGCAAGCGGTACCAGCTGAATGACGTTGGCGCCAGCGCTGCTCTCCAGTGCGTAGGCAAGGTAGTAAAACGAGCCGATCCCACGTATGCCGAACCAGCCCATCAAACGGCGTTGCGTTGCCGTGGCGCTCGATCCGATCAGTGACAGCTCGACGGAGGCCGGTCGCACGAGCAGAAACAGCACGGCAGTGAGTGTCACGGTCTGCCAGGTGAAGAGTGGCGTTTTCAAGGTAGCGAGCACGTTGCCGACCATCGCCATCACTGCGACCTCCGCGATGCGCTCCAGCTCGATCGTGAAGCCGAGCACGGATTCCGTCATGTAAGCATGCGCTTTACTCGGATTGGCGGCGGTGGCGTCCACGTCTTCCAGGTCCACTGTACCGATCGCCTGTTGCGGGGACGCGGTTCCGCTCGCGCGATGTTCGACGCGCCGCATCGCGACGCCCGCCGCGAAGACAGCGAGAAAGCCATAGGTATGCGCAAATTGCGCGGCGCCGAATGACAGTTCGATCAGACCGAGCGCGAAAAAGCCTTCGAGCCCGAGCGCCTGCGCGTGTCGCGTGCGCAGCCATGTGACCGCATGCGTGGTGGCCCAGCCGAGCGCGGCGCCGATCGCGATCCCGCCCACGACGCCCCACGCGACGCTGCCCACGAATCGCAGCGTGAGTACGTCGGCGACATGGGGCTCGGGCATCGCGCAAAGCGTGAGCCCGATCATGGCGAAGGGCAGCGCGATGCCGTCGTTCAGGCCGCCCTCGCCGGATAGCGCAAAGCGCAACAGATCATGATCGCCGGGGTTGTGTACCTGCACGTCATGGGCGAGGACAGGGTCGGTCGGCGCGAGTATCGCCGCGAGCAATATCGACGGTCCCCAGCCGAGGTGCAACACATAGACGCCGAAGAGCGTGAGCAGCGGAATGGTTGCGAGCATGGCGAGAAAGCCGAGCCGCAGCGGTACAGTCCACAGTTTGTCGAGCACACCCAGCCGTAAGCGCAGGCCGATCGCGAACAGCGAAACCAGCAGCGCGACTTCGGTGATGATGCGCAGCACGTGCGCGTCGGCGACCATATCGAGGCGCAACAGGCCAAGCGCGGGCGGACCGAGGACGTAGCCGATCGCAAGATAGAACATCGCGGCGCTGACAGGCAGCCGCCGGAAGCTCGTCGCCGCTACGCCCATGAAGACGAGTACGGCGCCGACGATGAGGAACCACAGAGTTTCGTGCATGAGCATCCGGTATGGGGCCGGCATGCGTGGAGGCATGCCTGCCGGTTGAAAAGGGCGAAGCGCCGGACGCGACGCTCACGAATCAGGTCACGGCGCGCGACCGAATGCTTCGCGTAGTTTGCGCTTGGCCTGCTGCAAAGTCTCGCGGCGCGATTTGGGCAGGTTTCTGCCCGCGCGATTGATATAGAAGTTCAGCATGGACATGGCCGACTGGTACGGCGTGCCTTTACGGCGGCGGCTCGTTGTCGACGAGTGTTTGAGCGACTGGGCGATGGATTCGGCGCTGCCGGTCTTGAAGATATCGTGTTCGAGATCCATCGCGTCGCTGGTTTCCATCACGTGCTGCGACCACTTCTGTGTGCCCGTGCGTGGCTTCCCGGCTTTCGTGCGATGCGCGGCACGCGCGTGAGCGTGCCGCTGACGCGGTGGCCGGCCTGAACGGCCGCGCGCCACGGTGCGCTTCGACTTACGGGTCGGTTTTTGCGTAGGCATGCCGCCTCCTCGATGCGGTTTTCAGGTTCGGAATTGAATTCGAGTGCAGCTCTGACCGATGCGGCAGTGCGCGTCGGCTTGATACGAAGTGCGTCGTCTCGTGCGCGGTTTCGTTCGCGCCCGTGCTCGAATGAAACGCGCCGGCTGGCCGCGGCGCGGTCAGCCGGCGCATCGACTTGGCGAAAGCCAGATCCAGCGACGGCACGCAACAAGCGTCGCGCCCTGCCGTATGCGTTACGTCACGCGAGACGTAACGCCGGGGCGGGGCATCAGAGCTTCAGTCCGCCAGCTTCGGGCGCGTCCGACGAACCTGCCGGAATATCGCCCACGCCCACGTCGTCGCGTTCATACGCGGCGCGGCCCCAGTAAGGCTCGCTGCCGTAGTACTGATGCACGGAGGTCGCCCATGTCTGATCCGCCATCGCGGGCCAGTGGTCCTTGTCGAAACCCGGCGCGTTCTTCACGCGCTCGGCCGTCATGTCGAGGACGAAGCATTTCTGCTGCGTGTCGAGCGTCAACGCATGCCAGGGAATGGCCAGCAGCTTGTCGCCGATGCCAAGAAACCCGCCGCTCGACAACACTGCGTAAGCAATGCGACCCGATCCGACATCGAGCATGATGTCCTTGATCTTGCCGATATCCTCGCCGTCGCTGCTGATCACCTTGTTGCCGTCCAATGTGGCGGCGGCCATCACGTCCGGCCCCGGTCCTTCCGCAGTCGCGCTGCCCTTGCCGACGATCCGGGCGCCTTGCGTGCCTTGTGTCTGTGTCTGATTGAGCATGATGAGACTCCTTACAGGTTGGGTGACGATGAGCGAGCAACCGCTGTTCCTCGTGCTGCGCTTCGGCGCTTTGGAGTCGCTGTGAAACACGGTTCAATCGCCGTGGGTGGCGTCGCGTAAGGCGTGCAGCCTTGTTTGAAATTATTTCGCTCGCCGACCATGCGGCCAAGTTGCAAGTCGTGGGAATTCGGCCGACGCGATTCAGCGCACGTTGCGTGCGGCATGCCCCTTGCTTAGTGACAGTCGGGAGCACCAGGCGCACGACAGCGCGCAAGCCGACTCGCGGCCTGCCTCTGTGTCCGCTTCTATGTCCGGTGGCTCCAGGTAGCACGAATCAGAACCAGCAGTGACGCGGTCTTCTGCGTTTTAAAGACCGGAATCACGCACGCTGTCCATCCACTCAGGGAGATAAAGATGAAACACTCAAAAGCATTGCTGGTATCCGCACTCATCGCCATGTCGGGCGCGGCGTTCGCACAAGCGGGCGGTGGCAACGGTAACGGCGGTAATGGTGGAACGGGCGGGTCGGGCAATGCACATGGGGCCGCGACGGCCGCGCCGACGACCGGCGGTAGCGCGTCCACGGGCGCGATGAGCTCCGGCTCGATGAAGATGAATCATATGTCGAAGTCGAAAACCAAGAAGCCGATGACCGACTCGACCAACATGCCTGGTGCGGACGCAAGCAGTGACACGAAAGGCCAGTAAGTGATCGCGTAAACACGTATGGCACGCCGTTGCGGCGGCGTGCCACAACCATTCTTCTTCTCTTATCTGGCCGCCTGTTTGAGCTCCCGTGCAGCGCCTGCGGAGCGCACGCTGCCCGTGCCTCGTGCCGGCTTCACGCCGGCTTTCGCGTCGGCCTTTGCCGCCGCTTCCTTGCGTACTGTCCTCGACTTCTTCAGCAGGCTCGTCAGTGATCCGTTGATGCTTTCGGTCACCTGCGCTTCGCGCACCTTGCGACCCTTCGCGCCGGCTTGCCGCGCGAGTTTTGCCGCACGCTTCTCGGCAACCGCCAGCAGTGCGGCGAATGCAACTTCGTCCACGCGCAGTCCGCGGCGGGACTGACCGGGCGGCAGGGTTTGAAGCTCATCGGCTTCGAACGCGCTGATGATCGCAGGATGGATATAGCAGCGTTTGCATACCGCCGGCGTATTGCGCAGCATGGCGGCCACTTCTTTCACGGTGGAGACGATATGTTTGCGCGCCTCCGCGGCATTGTTGCAGATCAGGCGGCGCAACGCGGCGAGCGCATAGACGCTGCCCGCCCAGGTGCGGTAATCCTTCGCCGTGAAGTCCGCGCCGCTCGCCCGGCGCAGGTAATCGTTGATGTCCGCGGAACCGACGGTGCGGCGTGTGCCATCGTCGTCGAGATACTGGAACAGGTCATGACCCGGCAACTCGGCACAGCGTCGCACGATCCGCTTCACTCGCGGATTGTCTACCGTGACGTCGTGTTCAATGCCGCTCTTGCCGCGAAAGCGGAAACGCAGATGGCCCGCCTCGATCTTTACGTGTTTCTTGCGTAACGTCGTCAGACCGTACGACTGATTTTCGCGCGCATATTCGACACTGCCAACCCGGATCTGCGTCGTGTCGAGTAACTGCACGATCGCAGCGATGACCTTGTCGCACGGCATGCCCGGCAGCGCGAGATCGCGCGCGACACGCGCGCGAATCTTCGGCAACGCGCGGCCGAATTCAGCCATGCGCTCGTATTTATTTGCGTCGCGCGTCTCGCGCCAGTGCGGGTGATAACGATACTGCTTGCGGCCGCGCGCATCCCGGCCCGTCGCCTGGATATGGCCGCGTGCGTCGGCGCATATCCAGACGTCCTCGTACGCGGGCGGAATGGCGAGCGAATTGATGCGCTTGATCTCGTCTTCGTCGGTAATGCGCTTGCCTGCGGCGTCGTAATAGACGAAGCCTGACTTGTCGCGTTTGCGCGTAATGCCGGGCTTGCTGTCGTCCGCGTGACGCAGGCCCGGTGGCATTGCAGGCGGGGCGGCAGGCGTGGCGCTGTCGTCACGGCGCTCGCTGCGATCGCCGCGCACGGAGCGCGTGGGGCTGGGTTGAGTCGAATGAGAAGCGGTGGTAGCAGGCATCGTCGCAAGTAGAAGTTTCAAGCGTGGGGCGCATGACACGCCGGTGTCATGCTAGAGCAAAGGCAGTGCCCACGGTGCAGGCGTGCGCAACGGCTGTTTGCCGGTCGCAGGCCGGCCGCGTCGGGCGCCGCATGTGGATCGCCACGTCGCCCTACCAATCGCGATTCGCACGACTACGCTGCCGTGCTTATGCAGTGCCTCCCGCAGTGCTTCGAGCGATCGGAGGTGCGTCGCCGTGCCCGGCGGAACAATCCTTGCGAAACGGACAGCACGAGCGCGAATCGCGCGCACGAATGTCACAAGGAGAGAGTGCCATGAGCAGCACACTGAACCCCGATGAAGAGCCGCAACACGTCGTTCAGGAAACCGCAACCAGCGGCGGGCTTGGGCCGAGCGACTCGTCCGATAGCGGCAGCGATGTCGCCGGAGCAAAACGCCATGCGTTCGATATCGATAGTGAACTCGATAACCACGCGCTCGAAACGAGCGAGAGCGAGCTTGCCACCGACACCGACCGCGCGGGAACGGGCGAGCGAGCGTCGGCTGACGGTGACTCGACGCTCACGCCCGACGCCGACGTCGAGCCGGATCAGATAATCGATCCGATGGCGGAGGATGACGACGACGGCCTCGACGAAGACCCGCAAGGTTTGTAATTGCGCGGTGGAGAACGCATTGGCGAAGCGCGCATTGCGCTTCGTATCCTGGCACGGCGCGCTAGTCGCCCGTGCGTGTATGGGCACGCCTTTTGCTGCCTGTCATGTAGCGACGGATCGTAGTGGTCCGGTTGAAATGAAGGAGAGCAACGATGTCGAACACGCTGGATGGATACAAAGTCGCAGTACTCGCAGTGGACGGTTTTGAACAGGCTGAATTGATCGAGCCGAAACGCGCGCTCACTGAAGCAGGCGCCACGGTGCACGTGATTTCCGAAAAGTCTGGCACGATTCAGGGCTTCAAGCACGTTGATAAGGGCGAAAGCGTTGAAGTCGACACGACCTTTGACAAAGTGCGCGCGGGTGATTACGACGCAGTGGTCCTCCCGGGCGGCGTCGTCAACGGCGATGCGATTCGCACCCTGCCGCAGGCGCAAGCTTTTGTGAAAGAGGCGGACAGCGCGAAGAAACCTATCGCAGTGATCTGCCACGGCGGTTGGCTGCTGGTGTCGACGGGCATCACGAAAGGGCGCACGCTCACGAGCTGGCCGAGCTTGCAGGACGACATTCGCAACGCAGGCGGTACGTGGGTCGATCAGGAAGTGGTCGAAGACGGCAACCTGATTTCGAGCCGCAAACCCGACGACCTGCCCGCATTCAATCAGGCATTGATCAACCAGTTGTCGAAACGCAAGGCCGCGTAAGCGGTGGTGCAGAAGCGAACGCGGTGCGCAGCGCGCCGCGTCCGCAGAAGAGTCCGAGCGAATGATGCCGTTTCGGTGAAGCCGCCCATCAGGGAGAAAATGCATGAAATTCCGGTATTCCCTACAAGTGATGACTGTCGCGCTGGGTTTGGGCGCAGCATCGATCGGCGCTGTGCATGCACAGGCAAGCGATGCGCCGGCAAGCGCTGCGCCAATGAGCGGAACGCAGGTTTCGCCCGCGGACCAGCAGTTCGTGCAGGACGCCTCCCAATCGGACGCCACTGAAATCGCCGCCAGCAAGATTGCGCTCAAGAATTCCAGTGACGCACGCGTGAAGAAGTTCGCTCAGCAGATGATCACGGACCATACGAAGCTGTCACATGGTATGGCCGCGATTGCGAAGAAGAAGGGCATCGCGCCGTCGCCGTCCGCCGATTCGGCGCTCGTCGGCAAGTTGCAGACGCTCAAGGGCAAGGAATTCGATCAGGCGTATATCGAGCAGGTGGGATTGGAGGCGCATCAACGTGCGGTGGACCTGTTCACGCAGGAGAGTCAGAGCGGCACCGACGCGCAACTGAAAGCGGCAGCCGGCCATGCGTTGCCGACGATCAAACACCATCTTGCAATGGCGCAGCAACTGGCCGGCGCCATGAAGGGTTCGTCATGAACGCGATCCTGCCGCGGCCCGCCTACGAGGACTCTCTTATGCAGATTACCTTTTCCGACGACCAGCCGGCTTTCGACGGATCGAATCTGATGGTGCGTTTCATGGCCCGCGTCGACGGGGAGCCGGTGGTATGCGCGATTACCGCCGAGGCGCTCGAAGATCACTTCGGCGCGGATTCCGCGCTGGAATCCACGCTGATGCATGCTTTCGACAAGGGGCGTCATCGCATTCGTTCAGTGTGTGCGGAAGCGCTCGACCAGAACAACGGTGAAGGCGTGGTATTGCACAGCGGCCTCTTCAGGGTGGAAGGCATGGAGCCGGACAGAGGCGCGGCGGCGTAGCGAAGCATGTCATTCGCGCTGTGCATTCCGCGCGGCAGCCGTCACGCGGTATTGCGCTTCGCAAACGCATTCAACGATGCAAGGAGGCGTCATGTCACTCATCGTCGCAGCACGGTTCACGACATTTCCCGCCGCTGAAGAAGCGGCACAAAGACTGTTCAACGCAGGTTTCGTCGAGGAAGACGTCACGCTGTTTTTCGTCAATCCGCGTGGCCAGCACGCGCGCTATCCGATTGGTGGCGACACGCATACCGATGCAGGGTCCAAAGAAGCACCGAAGGGCGCGGGCATGGGCGTGACGATTGGCGCGGTGGCCGGTGCGGTGGTGGGCGTGGGGATTTTCGCTGCCTTCTCCGCGCCGATAATCGTGTCGCTGATCGCGGCCGGCGTGGGTGCCTATGTAGGCTCGCTGGTCGGCGCGATGTCACGCACCCGTTCGGGCGGGCACGCCGGAGAGCGCACACCGCTTCACGAGGAAACGCGCGATTCCGGCGTGCTCGTTGCGGTGCATGTGTCGCCGGATAATCAGCTCGAAGCGGCGGGCGTATTGCGCGATGCGGGAGGCGTTGCAATCGAACGCGCGAGCGGCCGCTGGCAGCAGGGCCGTTGGGCCGACTTCGATCCGCTGAAGACGCCGGTTCCGATGAAAGAGTTCGCGGAGAAGCGGGCGTAACATTCGTTCGCGTCAGGTCGCGAGGTGCAGTGCGAGGCGGCACCCTTTGCGATCGACATGCAAAAGGCCCGATACGCGTCGGGCCTTTTGCATTGGGCCGCACTGGATCGAGCGGGGTCTAACCGGTATCGGCTGCGCGCTGCTCACACCCAAACCTGGGAAATGACGCGAGGCATGGCAGGCGTAGGCTCGCTGCGCGCCGGTTCTTTCTGCTGTTCATCCTCGTTTCCGCGCATTGTTTCGCATGCTGTCGGGACGACACCGCTGCGGCTCATGCCGCACAGCGTTGCCAGCCGGGAAGCGGACTGCTCGGCAGCCGCGGCTGCGGGGCGCGACTGCATATGTTCGCGTATCTGCATCGCTGTCGCCGATGAGATGATCGCTACGGCTACGAGAAACTCTGTACGCCTGATTTTCATGTTGAGACTCCCTGTCGTATCGAATGCCCTTAGTTTTCAATTTGCTGGCGCGTTTGGATGGTGGTCACGCATGGCATCTCGCGCCCGGGCGCAACTGCTTGAGCAACACCCATGCCATGCGCCGACAGGCACGCAGCGGGCGTTGACCATCTATCTGCCGACGTGATGCTGCGCAACATTTACGCTCGGATGCAGGATTGCCAGTGGCGGGAATGGCCTGTTTGCCGGGTCGTGCGACGGAACGGCAGGCACGCATTGTGCGGACATCTCGATGAATCCCGCCGTGCGTGGCGGGCTTCCCGATCAACGAAACCCTTGGAGGTATTGAATGGCTACGAACGTCGTTTCCGTATTGAACGATCTGGTCGAAACGTCGAAAGACGGCGAGAAGGGCTTTCGCAAGGCTGCAGAAGACGCGCATGATGCCCAGTTGAAGACACTGTTTCTGTCGCGCGCTGAAGACTGCGCCCGTGGCGCCCGCGAACTGCAGGAAGCCGTCGAGCAACTGGGCGGCAAGCCGGAAACCGGCGGCAGTGTGGCCGGCGCGCTGCATCGCGGCTGGGTCGACGTGAAGTCGGCGGTGACGGATCGCAGCGATCACGACATTCTTGCGGAATGCGAGAAGGGTGAAGACGTCGCGAAGAAGCGCTATCACGACGCGCTTGAAAAAGAATTGCCAGTCGATGTGCGCGCGATCGTCGAGCGCCAGTATCAGGGCGTTCTGCAGAACCATGATCGCGTGCGCGATCTGCGCGACCAGTACGCTGCGGCACGCCGTTAATCACGGCGCGAGAGGCGACGCAGTCACGCGCCGTCAATCGCGATAGCAATGCAGTCCGCACAGCCGGCGCTCGTTATCGAGCGCCGGTTTTGTTTGGCGGTGCTTAAAGATAGAACTGCTCGCCGTGGCTCATGACCCGAGGGGGCAGGCAATAAAAAAGCCGTCCGCGATCTGATCGCAGACGGCTTTTCTGTTCGGAAAGCGCCAGGTGCGCTGACGCTTCCCGGATCGCCCGAACTTATTCGGCGGCGACCTTCAGGTGGTTCTTCACGCTCGACACGCCCTTCACGTTCTGCACGACTTCTTCCGCTGCGGACTTGTCGTCAGCCGACGGGACCGAGCCCGTGAGCCACACCACACCCTTGCGGGTCTTCACATGGATGTGCGTCGACTTCACGTTCTTGGCGGCCAGCAGGTCGGCCTTGGCCTTGGTCGTGATCGTGCCGTCGTCCACGTGCTGGCCGATGGTTTCGGACGATGCCGACGGGGCCGAAGCGCTGGTCTGCGCCGTAGCGTTCAGTGCAAATGCGATGCAAGCGATGCTGCCAGCGGTCTTCAGAAGTTGGATGGTCTTCATGGTTTCTCCTTCGGGTGTTGATGAAAATTGCGGTCTTGTTACCTGCGGTCGATCGCGGTAGAAATCGCTGATGACTCGCGTGGGGTCGTTGCCGCTACGGTTCCGTCAGGGCCCGTTATCGACACCGGGCGACGGCCTGTGCATGCGTGTCACGCGCTAAAGCGCTTGTACCGCGTCATGCAAAAGCCGACGTCCGTCCACGACGTGCCTTGTTGCAAACGTCGTGCCCAATGTGGCCGAGGAAGACTAGTGCACTGCAAAAAACCGTTTTGGTACAGCCATTTACGCTGACAAATTTTTTTCGAAGTCAAGCTGTTCAGCGCGTATTCAAACGGTTGGGCCGAGGACCGGAATTTGCCGGCCGCTTGTAAAAATGGCGGCGGAGAGCGTGCGCAATTGCCGGGCCCGAAAAAAACAAAGGCTAGAAAAAACAGTGTGTTGCGCGACCTGGTACAACAGTTGCTCTATAGAGGTCACTTGCCATTTTTAAGCTCTTAACGGGACCTCACTACAATGCCTTCAATTGAACTACGTACAAGGCAGTCTCTCGCACTCACGCCGCGTCTGCAGCAATCGGTGCGTCTGTTGCAGTTGTCGTCTCTGGAGTTCCAGCAGGAATTGCGTACCGCGCTCGATACGAATCCGTTCCTTGAATACGATTCTTCGGATACCGAAGACGTAGCGCTTGCGACCGCCTCGACAGGTGAGGACGGCAGCGCGCTGCCGGCAACCGATACGGTCGCTGCCGCCGAAGCCGATTCGTTGCCCTCGGACAGCGGCAGCAGCGATACGATGGAAGGCGCGGGCCAGGACGACATGCCGGGCGACTTCTCGGGTGACTTTTCCGGCGATTATGGCAGCCGCAGTTCAGCACGCCAGAATGGCGATTCCGATAGCAGCGATCCCGCCGAATGGGCGCGCTCGCAGCCCACACTGCGTGAACAGCTGCACGACGCATTGCGCCTCTATCGTCTCGACGACCGCGACCGCGCGGTGGCGCGCTTCATCATCGAGGCACTCGACGACGATGGCTATCTGCGTCAGGAGCTTTCCGATCTGGCTGACAGCGTCGATCTCGAGCCCGAGCTGACGGAAGAAGAATTGCTGGTTGCGCTGCGCCTCGTGCAGTCACTCGATCGGCCGGGGCTGGGCGCACGTTCGTTGTCCGAATGTTTGTCGCTGCAGGTCAATGCTTTGCCGGACGATACGCCGGGCCGCGAAGTCGCGCGGCAGATCGTCGAGCATCATCTCGAACGTCTGGCGCGTCGCGAGCAGGCCGAACTGCAGAAACAGATCGGCTGTAGCGCCGAGGAATTGCGCATTGCGTGCGCGCTCGTGCGTAAGCTCGATCCGAAGCCGGGCAACTGCTATGGCCGCACGGAAGACAACTACGTCGTGCCGGACGTGATCGTGCGCCAGGTGCGCAACAAGTGGACGGTACAGATCAATCCGGCTGTGCAGCCGCGTGCACGCATTCACCGCATGTATGCAGAACTGTTCGCGCAGTCCGCCGGTGCAAGCCGCTCGCCGCTTGCGCAACAATTGCAGGAAGCGCGCTGGCTGATTCGCAATGCCCAACAGCGTTTCGACACGATTCAGCGCGTGGCCGAATGCATCGTCGCCCATCAGAAGGCGTTCTTCCAGTATGGCGAAATCGCGCTCAAGCCGATGGTGCTGCGCGATGTGGCCGATGAACTCGGCCTGCACGAGTCGACCATCTCGCGCGCGACCGGCAACAAATATATGGCAACGCCGCGCGGCATTTTCGAATTCAAGCACTTCTTCCCGCGCGAACTCGGCACGGAAAGCGGCGGTACGTGCTCGGCAGCAGCGGTGCGCGCGCTACTGAAGGAAATGATCGCGGCGGAAAATACGCGTGATCCGTTGTCCGACGTGACGCTCGCCAAGATGCTCGCCGACCAGGGCGTGCTGGTGGCGCGCCGGACGGTGGCGAAATATCGGCATCTGATGAAGGTGCCGCCTGCGGAACTGCGCCGTCAGATTTGAGCGGGCTTTAAGAAGCCTGGCGTTCAGAATCAGAGAACGCGCCGCATTCCTGGCTTGCATTGAAGGAGTCACCTGAGGCCACGTCTCGCGTGACTCCTTTTCGCATCTGGACGTTTCGCGTGTGCGCCAGTACATTGTCGGCTCTGTCAAATGGGGAAAGGCGGTGCGCGACATGAAGTACTCGAATCGGGTCGAGCGTTTGCAAGGCCGGCGCACGTCGGCGTGGGAGATTCATCGCGTCGCGCAGCAGGCCTTTGCGGCGGGCGAAGATGTGATCGTGCTGAGCGTGGGAGATCCCGACTTCGCGACACCGGCACCGATTGTCGAGCGCACGGTGGAAGCATTGCGCGGCGGCGATACGCACTACAGCGCCGTGTCGGGGCGCGAACCGTTGCGTGCGGCCATTGCCGAAGAACATGCGCGTATGACAGGCCGCGCCGTGAGCGCCGCCAACGTGATCCTGACGGCCGGCGCGCAGAACGGCGTCTTCGCCGCTTCGTTGTGCCTGCTCGAAGCCGGCGACGAAGTGATCATGCCCGAGCCGATGTACCTGACGTATGAAGCCTGCGTGCGCGCCACGGGCGCCACGCTCGTCCCGGTTGCGGTGGATGCGTCGCGCGCGTTTCATCTCGACTGCGATGCACTGGAAGCGGCGGTCACGCCGCGCACGCGCGCCATTTTCTTCGCGACGCCCTGCAATCCGACTGGCGTCGTCATGCCGCGCACCGACCTCGAGCGCATTGCACGCATTGCCTGTGAGCACGACTTGTGGGTGCTGTCGGACGAGGTCTACGCCGATCTGACATTCGAGCGCGAGCATGTCAGCATTGCCGCGTTGCCTGACATGGCCGAGCGTACGGTGACGCTCGGCAGTTTGTCGAAATCTCACGCCATGGCGGGCTGGCGTGTCGGCTGGGCGATTGGACCGGCAACGTTGATCGAGCATATGGGCCGCCTCGCTCTTGCCATGCTGTACGGACTGCCCGGCTTTATCCAGCAGGGCGCGTTGACGGCATTGCAGAACAAGGCGCAGATCGTAGCTGAAATGCGCGCCATCTACCGGCGCCGCCGCGACGTGGTGTTCGAGCACCTGCATCGAGTGCCGGGTCTGCGCTGCCTGCTGCCGGAGGCCGGCATGTTCATGATGGTCGACGTGAGCGGCACCGGGCTCGATACCGTGGACTTCACGTGGCAACTCTTCCGTGCGCAGCGCGTGTCGCTGCTCGATGCGAGTGCGTTCGGCGAGACCGCGAATGGCTTTGTGCGGCTGGGTTTCGTGGTCGATGAGGCGCGCCTGATCGAGGCGTGCGAGCGGATTGCCGCCTTCGTCCGTACGTTGCCCGCTTGTAGCGGACAGGCGAGTGGCATCGAGGCGACGTAATGCAGAAGATTGCAACGAATGCGACTATTGCGACGCAACCTACGCTGCCGTGTTCGACGAGGCAACGGCACGTCGAAGCGCAATTCGACGCGTTTTTACGCGGGCGGGCGGCCGTAGCGGCAAACGTGCGAACGGTATAATTCGTCGACCGGAGCGTCCGGTGGCGAGGCCGCGCCGGCCTCCGTGTGTGCTTCATCCAACGGCTTCATCATTGCTGCCCATGCCATTCCGCCCGATCCAGTCTTTCACGCGCAAGCGGCTCTCCGACGTGGTTTCCGACCAGATCAAGCAGCTGATTTCGGACGGCACGCTGATGCCTGGCGACCGCTTGCCCGCGGAGCGCGATCTGGCGACACAGCTCGGAGTGTCGCGGCCTTCGCTGCGTGAGGCGTTGATCCGGCTCGAAGCCGACGGCTACATCGAAACCTCGGGGCGGGGCGGGTTCACGGTGGTCGACATCACCGCGCCGATCATCTCCAAACCACTTGCCGAATTGCTGCTGCAGAATCCGCGCACCAGCGCCGACATTCTGGAGCTGCGCCAGGGGCTCGAAGCGATTTCCACTGTGTATGCCGCCGAGCGCGCCACGGCGGCGGACCGCCAGAAAATCGTCGAGGCGTTCGAGGCGTTGAAGGCCGGCTCGCTTGCACAGGATCGCGCGAATCTCGCCGAGCGGGACGCCGCGTTTCATCTCGCGATTGCCGACTCCACGCACAACGTTGCCCTTGCGCATGTGATGCACGGCATTCATACGCTGATTCGTGAAGGCATGCGTCAATACCATCGGCTGATCGATTACGACGAAGCAATGGAAAAGCAGTTGATGAGCCAGCATCAGGCCATCTACGACGCCGTGATGGCGCGCGACGCGCAGAAGGCGCGTAAGGCGGCCGAGCGGCATCTGGCCTATGTGCGTGAAATGTATCGGGACAGACATAAGGACGAGCATCGGGACGACGCGGACAGCGCCGCGCAGCACGTCGGCTCCTGACTGACCGCAATTGACATGATCCGGCGACTTCCCTATATTCGTGGTCTGACCAACATGACCAGTCTTACAGGTAGCGTCACTTGGTCTTTCAAACCGGGGGCGTTCATGCTGCCGCGTTTCTTTGCTAAGAGCTTATGAAAGTCGCCCTCTTCATTCCGTGTTTTATCGACGCGTTCTATCCCGAAGTAGGCATCGCCACGCTCGAACTGCTCGAACGTTTCGGCATTCAGGTCGACTATCCGCCGGAGCAAACCTGCTGCGGGCAACCCATGGCCAATAGCGGCGCGCACGCTGAAGCCGCCGGCGCGGAGCGCGTTTTCGCGCGCAACTTCGCGGGCTATGACTACATAGTCGGACCGTCGGCGAGTTGCGTTCATCACGTGCGCGAGCATCTCACCGCGATCGAACAGACGGACGAAGTCAAACAGGTCCGCGCTAACGCTTACGAACTGGTCGAGTTTCTTCACGACGTGGTCGGCGCGCGCGACTTTCCGTGGGCCGAATTTCCGCATCGTGTTGGATTGCACAACAGTTGCAGCGCGTTGCGGCATCTGAAGGAAGCGTCCGTTTCGGAAGTCGCCGGCGCGCCGTTTTCGAAGCCGCGCACGCTGCTCGAAGGCGTGAAGGGCATCGAGTTCGTGACACCCGCGCGGCCCGACGAATGCTGCGGATTCGGCGGCACGTTCTCGGTTACCGAAGAGCCTGTCTCGGTTCGCATGGGGCAGGACAAGGTGCGCGACCACCTGAACGCGGGCGCCGAATACATCGTATCGGGCGACATGTCGTGTCTGATGCATCAGCAAGGCTGCGCCGAACGCATGAAAGCTGATGCGCGCTTCATTCACATCGCGCAGGTCCTCAATGGAGCACGCGCATGAGCCGGATCGACCACGCGAAGGCGGCAGGCGCTTTCATCAGCAAGACAGAGCATGTTGCGTTTCACGACAGGCGTCTGTGGGATCTGCGTCAGAAGCGTGATGTGCAGGCGCACGGCATTGCCGAATGGGAAACGTTGCGCGAACTCGCGTCGGGCATCAAGGAACATACGCTGTCGAATCTGTCCTCCTATCTCGAACAGTTCGCGGCGGCCGCCGAAGCGAATGGCGTAACCGTGCATTGGGCGGCCACCGCGGAAGAACACAATGCGCTCGTGCACAAGATCATGTCCGAGCGCGGCATGACCACGCTCGTCAAGAGCAAGTCGATGCTGACCGACGAATGCAAGATGCGCGAATACCTGGAGCCGCGCGGCATCACGGTCATGGAAACCGATCTCGGCGAGCGCATCCAGCAGCTCGACCATCAGGACCCGAGCCACATGGTGGTGCCTGCGGTGCACAAGCTGCGCGCCGACGTCGCCGAACTGTTCGGGCGCACCATTGGCACGGACCCGAAGAATAGCGACATTCACTATCTCGCCGAGAGCCAGCGGATGAACACGCGGCCCTATTTCGTGCGCGAGAAAACGGCCGGCATGACTGGTTGCAATTTCGCGGTGGCGGAGACGGGCACGGTCGTCGTGTGTACGAACGAAGGCAACGCGGATCTGTCGGCGAACGTGCCGCCGTTGCATATCGCGTCGATTGGTATCGAGAAGCTGATTCCGAAGGTGTCCGATCTCGGCGTGTTCGTGCGCATGCTGTCGCGCAGCGCGCTCGGCTCGCCGATCACGCAGTACACGTCGCACTTTCGCGCGCCGCGTCGCGGCACGCAGATGCATTACATCCTCGTCGATCATGGGCGCTCCGAGCGCCTGGCGATGGAAGACTTCTGGTACTCGCTCAAGTGCATTCGCTGCGGTGCGTGCATGAACACGTGCCCGGTGTACCGCAGGAGCGGCGGCTTGTCTTACGGCGGCACGTACTCGGGACCGATCGGCGCGATCATCAATCCCACGTTCGACCTGAAGCGGTACAGCGCGCTGCCTTTCGCGTCGACGTTAAACGGCAGCTGCACGAACGTGTGTCCCGTGAAGATCAATATTCACGAGCAGATCTACAAGTGGCGTGCGGTGATCGCAGAGCGCCACGAAGTGCCGTTCGTCAAGCAGGAAGTGTTGAAGATGGCCGGGCGGCTGCTTGCAAGCCCCACGTTGTACCGCGCAACGGTGTCGTCGATGAGTAGCGCGCTGCGGCGCTTGCCGAATTTCGTTCTGTATAACCCGCTCAATATCTGGGGGCGGCAGCGTGAATTGCCCGAGGCGCCCACGCAGACCTTCCACGCGTGGTACAAAAAGAATCGCGGAGGCGGCAATGGCAACGCGTGAAGCGTTTCTTGCAAAGGTGCGCGCGGCGCAACCGGCCGCGCGGCCAAGGCCCGACGTGCCGCTCTTCGACCCCGTGGGCGGCGATCTGCGCGAGCGTTTCACAGCGGCATTGCAGGCCATGGGCGGCACCTGCGTATATGCGGCCAACGCGAATGAGGTCGCTACGCTGATTCGCGAACGCTTTGGCGAGGCGGCGTCGATTGCGTCGGCGACGTGGGAAGTGACCGGTACGCGCACGTTGACCGCGGACACGGAGCCGGCGTCGTTGCAGGATATCGATGTCGGCGTGGTGCGGGCGCGCTTTGGCGTCGCGGAAACCGGTTCGGTGTGGTTCAGCGAGCGCGAGTACGTGGTCAACGCATTGGGTTACATCGTCCAGCATCTGGTCGTGCTACTGGATCCTGCTGAATTACTCGACGGCTTGCAGGATGTGTACCGCCGCGACGACTTCCGCGAAGCGCGCTATGCGGCGCTCGTGACCGGACCGTCTGCGACAGCGGATATCGAAGGCGTGCTGATTCGCGGCGCGCAGGGCGTACGCTCGCTGACGGTAATGTGGCTCGCCGGGTGAGCAGGCGCCTGGTACGCCGATTTCGATGCCGGCGACGCCGTCGCTCTATTTCAGGCTTTCGCGGCGACGATCGGCGCTTCGAGCAGACAACCGAATTCGCGCGCAAAGTCGACGGAAACGCGCGCATGCACGGCGCCCTGTTTGTCGAAAAAGCGCTGTGTTCCGCTGAGCGTGAACACGCCCTCATGCCAGATGCCCGGATGGATGTAAAGACCCTGTGTTCCGTCGAAGCGGAAGCACACGAAGCTTTCTGGCGCGATGTCGTCGCCGGGTAGCGCGAGCGGCACGTAGAAGGGGCGGCCCTCGAGCGGAAAGAAGAGCTGGCCGCCGTCGGGGTGATAGTTCGCGTGCCACAGCAACATGCGCTCTGGCGCGTTTGCGTGGTCTTCGCGTGCGGCTTCGGGCTCTTTCGCATACGCAAGGATGTAGTTGCCCCCCACGGCCTCATTGCGACCGTACAGAATGTCGCCGCGCCATTCGCTGACGAACGTGCCTTCGGTCGTGCCGGCTTCGTCGCCTGTGCCGGCATCGATGGGCCGCGATCCGGTTGCCGGCCACTGAACGATCTCGATTGTGCAGTCGCCCGGCTCCGCGACGAGTCTGCCGAAATGCTTCAGCGTGGCCGGGGTCGCGTCGACCACGGGCATGGAGACAAGCCGCAGGTCGGGAGGCAGGGCGGGGTTCAGGTAGTCGATGGCTTCGGACATGGGTTTTGAGGTGGGAATCAAGGAACGCTGGACGGCGGCTGGCGTTCAGGTGGGTCGTCTGACGGTTTTACAATTTTATGCTCGATTCGCCGAGCGTTCGAGAGATGAACGAGCCCTGCTGCCAGCCTGAACCTCAAGCGCACAGCCTGGGCACGCGTCGATTCCTTCAACCTGCCACCACTCTTTGCTATCATCACTGTACATCCATACAGGTCCAGCAAATCGCCGTGGCAGCACCATTTCCGCCCGACATGCGCTCCGGCGTTCCTTACTATCTGCAGAACTTCGAGCGCGCGCTTGCGTGGCTCGCCGAGCGCTACGACGATCTGCTCGATGCAGGCGAACGTGGCTTCATGCGCGATTTCGCGGCTTTGCCGCAAGCAGCCCGCGCGCTGCTCGTGCGCATGCTCATGCGTAAAGGCACGCTGTTTCGCGCCAGCCGTCTCGCTTACGACGAGATCGGCTGTCCGCTGCAGGCCGGCACGCCGCTCAGCGCGCTGCGCTGGATCGACACCGAACCCGCGCTGACACTCGACGAGCTGTTCGCGCTCACGCCGCGCGCCGAATTGCTGGTCATTTTCGCGGACACGCTCGCGTTGATTCCCGGCGCAAAGAACCTGCGCAAACCGGAGCTGCTGGACGCGCTGCGCCCGTTCTACGCGGTCGAACGCGAAGCGGGCAGCGAGCCGCAGCATGGCGCGGCGCGCCCGCTTTCGTTGTGGCACGCCGGCACCAGCGACCGCGTCCTGCATGTTGCGATCGCGCCGCTGTGCGAGCGGCTACGGCTGATGTTTTTCGGCAATCTGCGCCAGGAATGGTCGGAGTTCGTCCTCGCCGACCTTGGCATCTTCCAGTACGAAAAAGTGGCGTTCGCCGCGTCGTCGCGCGCGTTCCAGCAGCGTGCCGATGTCGACATCTATCTCGCGCTGCACGCCTGTCGCGAAGCGCTCGACCGGCTGCCGGCCGGCGATCCAGGCGCGGAGCACGAGGCGATCCGTGAACTGGTCACGGCCGTCGGCGCGATTGAAACCTCGAATGCGTGGCTCGAAACACGCCGGGCCAAGCTGCTTTTTCGCATTGGCTACCATTGCGAGCGTCGGCAGCAATGGCCTACCGCGCTTGCTGTGTACGAAACGAGTGCGTGGCCCGGCGCGCGGCACCGGCGCATGCGGGTGCTCGAACGCAGCGAGCGCTTCGACGAAGCGCTCGCGCTCGCGCAGCAGGCCGCGGCATCGCCCGAAAGCGAAGAGGAAGCACAGCGTATCGCGCGCATGCTGCCGCGTTTGCGGCGCAAGCGCGGTGAGACGCCGGTCAGGGCGCCCGCGGCGCGGGCGGTCGAGCGCAGCATGGTGGTGCTGCCAAAGCCGGGCACGCCGCAAGCGGTCGAATACGTCGCACGCGAGCATTTGACGAGCGACACCGCGCCCGTGCATTACGTCGAAAACGCGCTGATCAATTCGCTGTTCGGGCTGCTGTGCTGGGAGCCGGTTTTTGCGGCGCTGCCTGGCGCATTTTTTCATCCGTTCCAGCGCGGTCCCGCCGATCTGCACGCGCCGGACTTTTATACGCGCCGCGCCACGCAATTTGCCGCATGTCTCGCGCAACTCGATGGTGGAGCGTATCGCGAGACCATTCTGCGGCATTGGCACGGCAAGGCCGGCCTGCAATCGCCGTTCGTGTTCTGGGGGCTGCTCACACCGGAGCTGATGACGCTGGCGCTCGATTGCCTGCCGGCCGCGCACCTGAAGCTCTGGTTCGAACGTCTGTTGCGTGACGTGCGCGGCAACCGGTCGGGCTTGCCGGACCTGATCCGCTTCTGGCCGAACGAACGGCGCTATGAACTGATCGAGGTGAAGGGGCCTGGCGACCGTCTGCAGGACAACCAGATTCGCTGGCTTGCCTACTGCGTCGAGCATGGCATGCCGGTTCGCGTGCTGGATGTGCGCTGGGCCGAAGAGGCCATCCCGCAAGACGCCGATCGGGCAATGAGCCCGACCGAGGTGGCCGCATGACCTATATGGTCGCCGTGCGCGCCCTGTGCGAGTTCACCGCAAGGCGCGGCGATCTCGATCTGCGCTTCACGCCCGCGCCCACGTCGCTCGAAGGCATGGCCGGGCACGTCACGGTCGCGGGGCGGCGTGCAGGCGGCTACCAGACCGAAATCACGCTGACGGGCACGCATCGCGGCCTCACGGTGCGCGGCCGCGCGGACGGTTACGATCCGGTGGCGAACCGGCTCGAAGAGGTGAAGACTCATCGCGGCGATCTCGAACGGATGCCCGCGAATCACCGCACGCTGCATTGGGCACAGGCGCTCGTGTACGGGCATTTGATGTGTCGCGCGCGCGGCCTCGCAGACATGACGATCGCGCTGGTGTACTTCGATATCGGCAGCCAGAAGGAAACGCTGCTCACGCAAACGCACAGCGCACGCGATCTGGAGATTTTCTTCGTCGAACAATGCGAGCGCTTTCTCGACTGGGCCGTGCAGGAAGAGGCGCATCGCGCGGCGCGCAACGCGGCGCTCGGTGCGTTGCAGTTCCCGCATGGCCAGTTCCGCAGCGGGCAGCGTGAGCTGGCGGTCTCGGTGTATCGCGCGGCGCGCGACGGCAAGCCATTGATGGCGCAGGCGCCTACGGGCATCGGCAAGACGCTCGCGACGATTTTTCCGTTGCTCAAGGCGTGCGCGTCGGAACAGATCGACCGGGTGTTCTTTCTGACCGCGAAAACGCCGGGCCGCGCACTGGCGCTCGACGCGATCGAAACGCTGCACCGGAGCGCCGTGTTGCCGTTAAGAACGCTCGAACTGGTGGCGCGCGACAAGGCCTGCGAGCATCCGGACAAAGCGTGCAACGGCGAGTCCTGTCCACTTGCGCGCGGTTTCTATGACCGGCTCGACGCGGCGCGCAGCGCGGCGCTCGCCGGCGCCCGCTTGAATCGTGCCGCGGTGCGCGAAGCGGCGCTCGCGCACGAGGTCTGTCCGTATTATCTGGCGCAGGAGCTGACCCGCTGGGCGGACGTGGTGGTCGGCGATTACAACTACTACTTCGACAGCAACGCGATGCTGTACGCGCTCACGCAGATCAACCAGTGGCGCGTCGGCGTGCTGGTGGACGAAGCGCATAATCTGCTCGAGCGCGCGCGCCGCATGTATACGGCGTCACTCGACCAGGGCGCGTTCCGGCTCGCGCGCAAGTCGGCGCCGCCCACGTTGCGCAAACCGCTCGAACGCTTGCAGCGCGAATGGAATGCCGTCAAACGCACGCAGACCCAGACTTACCAGGTCTATCCGGAGGTGCCCGGCAAGCTGCTCGCCGCCGCCCAGAATCTGATCGGCGCGGTCACGGATCAGCTCGCGGAGGCTCCGCTGTCCATCGACGAGGCGTCGCTGCGCTTTTTCTTCGACGCAATGCATTTCGTCGCGCTTGCCGAGCAGTTCGGCGAGCATTCCATGTTCGACATCACCCTCACTCGCGACCTCTTCGCGCCGCGCGACAAAACCAGCGCCACGCTGTGCGTACGCAATGTGATTCCCGCGCCTTTTCTCACGCCGCGCTACGCCGCCGCCCGCACCACGGTGATGTTTTCCGGCACCCTCAATCCGCATCACTTTTATCGCGACACGCTCGGGTTGCCGGCCGACACGCAATGGCTCGACGTGGAGGGGCCGTTCCGGGCAGAGCAGTTGCAGGTGCGCGTGGCAGGCAATGTATCTACGCGTTGGCGTGATCGCGAGCGTTCGCTCGTGCCGATCGTCGATCTGATCGCGCGGCAGTACGCGGCGCAGCCCGGCAATTACCTGGGATTTCTGAGCAGTTTCGACTATCTGCAAAGCGTGGCCGCGTTAATGCGCGAGCGGCATCCGGAGGTGCCGATCTGGACGCAGGAGCCGCGCATGGACGAAGCCGCGCGCGACGCGTTTCTCGCGCGTTTTCGCACGACGAACGAGGGCGTGGGCTTCGCGGTGCTGGGCGGCGCGTTCTCGGAGGGCGTCGATCTGGTTGGGCAGCAGTTGATCGGCGCGTTTATCGCCACGCTCGGTTTGCCGCAGATGAACGAGGTGAACGAGCAGATGCGGCGCACGATGGAGACGAAGTTCGGCAGCGGGTACGACTACATGTATCTGTATCCGGGGCTTCAGAAAGTCGTGCAGGCCGCGGGTCGTGTGATTCGCACCGAGCACGATCAGGGTGTCGTGCATCTGATCGACGACCGCTACCGTCGTCCCGAAGTGCGCCGTCTGTTGCCGCGCTGGTGGGAAGTGCGATAGCGGCCGTGCGGACCGCGTGGCCTGCGATTCCGTTACTCGTGTGGCGAGGTCTGGCCCGGATTGGCGGGCGTGCCCGGACCGCCCGCAGGGGTTGGATCCACCGGCAACTGATCGTCCACTGGCGCGTCACCGGCCTCCTTGGCCGATGCTGACAATGCGTCCGCTGCCGCGTCGGGCTTCGATACCTGTTCCGCCGCCGGGTTCACCGACCCCGCGCGTTGGCTTGCTTCGACACGAGCCGCCACGCTTGCCGGGTCCCACGTGAGCAGATTGCGCTGCGGGTTCGCGATCGCGATGCCGCGCTCGGTAAAGCGGTCGAGAATGCGCCGGTTGAATTCACGCTGCACGCCCCAGCGTGCGCTGTCGCGGCACTGGATCTGGCCGGCCAGCGTGATCGCCGAACCGTCCACCGCGTCCACGCCCCAGAAACTGAAGTCCGACAGAATGCCGTCCTTGAACGCGTCGTCCTGGCGCAGGCCGGCGCCGATTTCCTTGAGCGTGTCGATCGCGCGGTCCACGTCCTGACCGAACACGATGCTGACCTTCACCGCCGCATTGCCCAGGCCGCGATTGGTGTTGTTGACCGTCGACACCGAACTGAATGGCACGGTGTACAGCGAGCCATCGCCGCCACGCAGCCGAACCGTGCGGATCGACAGGTATTCGACCGTGCCGGACACGCCCGCGAGCGTGACCCAGTCGCCGACCTGCATCGCATTTTCCATCAGCAGGAAAATCCCCGTGATGAAGTCCTGCACGAGCTTTTGCGAGCCGAAACCGAGCGCGACGCCGAAAATGCTCGCGCCCGCGAGCAGCGGCCCAATGTTGACACCGATCTCGCTCAGGCCAGTCAGCACGACCACGAGCGCGATTGCGCAGAAGAGGCCGGTGCGCAGCATCGGCAGCAGGGTGCGCAAACGGGCGGCGCGCACGAGGTCGCCGCTCGTGGTCCAGCGGTCGAGGCGCTGTTCCACCGACACGTTCACGCCTTCCCACACCAGCAGTGCAAGCACCGCCGCGACGCCGATCGTCACGATAGCCGACGCGAGGCGATGGCCGACCGTCCCGCTGCGGAACAGATCGACGACGTCCACGCCCCACACCTGCAGCAGTCCGAGTGCGGTAATGACGCCGATCAGCGTCGAGATCACGCGGCGCACCATCGGGTAGTAGCGAAACGCGTGCTGATGCACGAGCGACTTCGGCGTGTCGCCCTGTTCGTCCTCTACGTGGAAAAGGCGCGCAAGCGCGCCGAAGAGCACGATCGCCACCACCCGCGCGCCGACCAGCACGGCGAGCGAAATGCCACCCAGATGCAGCAGCGTCGAATAGCCGTTCTGCACGTCGAGCGCCCAGACGAACCATAGCGCCATCACCACGAACACCGCGAAATAGGCCCACGCGTCCGCAAACGCGCCGCCTACCATTTCGAGCGAGCGCGTCGCCGCGGCGCGCTTGCGGATCAGTTGGGCGACCGGTTTCGCGCACTGCAGGATCAGGATCGAGATCATGACGTGGCCGACCAGCGCCACGACCTTGAGCAGCGCGAGGTGCGCGGCGTCGTTCAGTCCGAGCGATTGCGCGATTTCCGCGATCGCCGAGCCCGCACCCACCACGCTGACGATGCGCACGACCCAGTGCTGGACGAAAACGGCCCACGCGTCGCTCATGCGCAGCAGACGCAGGCGGGGCGCGCCCGGCTGCAGGAAAAAGCCGCTGACGATCACGATCACACGGCACAACTCATAGATGTCGATCAGCGAATCGAGCGCGCGGTCTTGCGGCGTGCCGTCGTCGGTGAAAATCGACATCAGGCCGCTGGCCGCGCCGACGAGCACCGCGAGCGGCAGCAGGCGCAGCACCAGCGTGAGCAGTGCGCGTGGCAGGCGTTGCAGCAGCGTCCAGTGATGCGCGGCGCTCTGCTTGCCCTTCGCTTCGGTGACCTTGCCCTTGGCGGCCACGGCTGCGGATGTGCCTGCGGGCGCGGCTTGCGCCGTGGCCTTGACTTCGGCGGCGGTGACGGGCTCGACTGGCAGCGGCGGCGCGGCATTCGGTGCGTCGGCCGAGGGCGGCACGACATCGACGGGCAAATCGGTGCGCGGCGCGTCGGCCCCGTCGCCCAGTTCGCGGCGCGCAGCCAGCGCTCGATAGGCGCGCCGCAGCAGACGGCGCGCGAGCCATTCGAGCGCCAGTGCGGGCAATAGCGCCGCGAGCAGCGACCACGCGACATGCGCGAGAACGCTGCGCGCTTGCGGATTGGTGAACTGCCAGTGCCACCACGCGCGTACCGACGCGGTATCGAAAAGCGCGGCAACCGAACTGCGCAGTGACTTGCCGAGGTGGGCCGCCCAATGCGCGCCTTGACGCGCCAGTTGTGACGCCAGTCCGTTGGACTGGAATGCGGCGGGCACGAGCGCCGCTGCGCCGCTCGCCGCCGACGCGCCCGAGGCGGCGGAGGCCGCGGATGCGCCGGAAGCCGGCTGCGGCGCGCTCAGCGCGCCGGCTGCGGCGATGGCCTGAAGCGTATCGGAGACCTGCGCACGGCGTTTCGGATCATTCAGTACGGCGAGGGCCTGACGGGCCTGGTCGGGCGTCAGCGAAACCGCGCCGCTGGAGGCCGCCGTGGCGGGTGCGGTGTGCGTCGCGGTGGCGGCGAAGGCCGGCGCGGCGCCGAGCAGGAGAAGAGCGAGACAATAAACGTGAAGGAGTTTGCGCATAGGGTCCAGAGACAGGGGGCCAGGTGCGGAGAGCTTGCCACACGCGCAAAGCGCGTCCGGTGCCGTAACCAGGAACCGACACGGGATCGATCGCACAAGTTCCGCGGCGACCGAGTCTAGCGCGCCGGAGATCGGGCGGCTTGCAATGCCCTGTCGGGTAGCAGAAAGCCTGCCTGCCGTGCGCTTGCTCTGGACCGGCACCCGAGCTTTATGCTCGGCCAGGCTTCATGTCGAGCGTGCCGTCGACGAGCCGGGTGAAGGTCCGTTCCTCGCGCAGGATGAAACGCAGCGTCCGCGCGAGCCGGAAGTTTTCGCGCGCTTCGTCGTCCGCTCGCAATGTTGCGCGGTAGTGTTCGTAAGCGGCGAGACTGTCAAATGCGATCAGCCCCCACGCGATGTCATTCGTCCCTTCGTGCGGCAGAAAATACCCGAGCAGATGGCCGCCGCAGCGCGGAATGATGCGGCCCCAGTTGCGGGCATAGGCGTTGAAGGCATCGAGTTGGAACGGGTCGATCTGGTAGCGGATGAAACAGGTAACAGGCATCATGCGTCTCCGGCGTAGCGGGTGGGCGGTGGACCGGTTTCCAGTATCGGGCCCGCTCACGAGCGACGTTTCACCGTGTGCTGAACGGTCTACGCGTTGTTCTGCCGCCGATGGCGGCGCACGCAATTCAGTCGCGACTGAATGGGCACGTTAGCTCGAAGCGGGTGGCGTGCTTTCCTTGCCGTTGTCGCCGCCAATCGTCAGCGCCCCCAGTGCGGCGCCTGCCAGCGCGCAGATCGCCGACACGAGCGCCACCGCCCGCAACGCGGCCCCGAGCGCTTCCGCCTGGGCGCGCGCCACTTCAGCCCGACTCGACGCATCCGACCGGGTAGGGTCAGCGGCGGGTGTCGCGCCTTCCGTCACGGATGGCTTGGCCGCGGTCGAAGGCCCCGGCGACTGCGGCAAAGCTTCCGGCTGCGCGCCGGCGCCCGCGAGCGTCGCCGCATTACGTGCCTGCTGCGGCACATGCGATGCCGCAAGCTGTTTCTTCAGCGCCGTGTCGTGCGACCAGACGAACACGATCCCCAGTACTGCGATCGCCAGCAGGCTGGCCACGCGCGCGACCGCGTTGTTGATGCCCGATGCGACGCCCGTTCGCGCGCGGGAGACCGACGTCATCACCGTCGTAGTGAGCGGCGCGACGGTGATCGTCATGCCGAACCCGAGCACGACTAGCGCCGGGAAGAAACCGCGCCAGTAGTCGCCGCGCACCCAGGGCAGCGCGATCATCGCGAAGCCGGCTGCGGCGATTACCGGGCCGACGCTCAGTAGCGCGCGTGCGCCGAAGCGGCCGGTCAATCCGCCGGTCACGCGCGAGAGCACCCCGATCGTGACTGGCACCGGCAGCAATGCCGCGCCGGCTTGCGTCGCGCTGTAGCCGTAAGCGCGAATCAGCGTGAAGGGCAAAAAGAACAACGCGCCGCCGAGCCCAAAGTACAGCAGCAATGTGACCAGGTTCGCGCCGACGAAAGCGCGCGAGCGGAACACGTCGAGCGGCATCATCGGATCTCGGGTTCGCGCTTCGAGCGCAACGAAAGCGGCCAGCCCGATCAGGCCGCCGAGGATCAGCCCCAGCACCCGACGGTCGCCGAAACCCTGCGTGGACGCGAGCGTCAGCCCGTAGGTGAGCGCGGCAAGGCCCGCGGTCGCGGTCAGCGCACCCGGCCAGTCGAGGCGCGAGCGCCCATGCGCCTGGACGCCCGGGCCGCCGGGTCTGCCGAGTTGGCCCGACGCGGCGTGTTCGGCGGATTTGCCGAGCTCGGCCTCGTCGCCGGGCTCGCCAGGTTCGCCAGATTTGCCGGACTCGCCAGGTTCGCCAAGCTCGCCGGACTCATCTTCCTGCCGGCTGTCCGGCACGGCCACGACGGCCAGCGCGACCGTCGCGCAGGCAATGGGGACATTCAGAAAGAAAATGGCCCGCCATGAAAATGCGTCGACGAGCCAGCCGCCCGCCACCGGGCCGATCGCCGACGTGATCGCCCCGACGCCCGCCCACGTGCCGATGGCGCGGCCGCGTTCCCTGTCGTCGAACACCGCGCCGATGATCGCAAGGCTGCTCGGCACCAGCAACGCCGCGCCGACGCCTTGCACGGCCCGCGCCGCGATCAGCGCGCCCGCACCCGGCGCGAGTCCGCAGCCGATCGAGGCCAGCGTGAACAGCACGATACCCGCGATGAATACCGTTCGCCGGCCCAGTCTGTCGCCGAGCGAGCCGCCCACGAGCACCAGCGCACCGAGGAACAGCAGATACGCATCGACGACCCACTGGATCGCGGCGACGCTCGCGCCGAGTTCGGTCTGGATGGACGGCAACGCGACGTTGACCACGGAGCCGTCGATGAAAGCCATGCTCGAGCCGAGGATAGTCGCGGCCAGCGCGAGCTTTTTACTCCGGCAAGGGTGAGTGTGGCTGGACGAGCGCGCGTGAATGGCGAGCGTGTCGCACGGACTGGCCTGAGCCGGCCATGCGGAGGAGGACAGGCGGGCGGCTTGACGGGTTTGCTGCGCGCGACGATCGGCCAAGTCCGTCCCCAGGTGGATCAACGGCTTTCAGCATAGCAACGTCGCCGCCTCGCCGATAGACAGGTGGCGTTGAAGCGGGCGAGTCGACGGCGCGGCGGCAGCCGGGTCCGCCCGTGTCACGCCATGGACGACGCCTGCCGCTCCGCCTCAGCGTCGGCGTCCGCGCCGCTGCCGTTCGTCGCGCGCCCGTTCGACGGCTCCTGGTGCAAGCGGTTCGCGTGCATCAACCGGTATAGCGTGGCGCGCGAAATGCCGAGTTCGGCGGCCGCTTCGGACAGCTTGTAGCCATGCCGCAGCAACGCCTGCTCGATCGCGTCCTTCTCGGCCTTGCTGCGGATTTCCGCGAGTGTCACGGCCGGACCGTGTTCGGCTTCCGGCAGGCCGAGATCGGCGGCGGTAATGAAACGGCCTTCGCTCATCACCACCGCGCGGCGCACGCAATTGATCAGCTCGCGCACGTTGCCTGGCCACGGGTAGTTCGACATCGCGACGATCGCGTCGCTCGACAGCCCGCGCAGCTTGCGCGCGCCGTCCTGCCTGTACATGCTGAGTGCGTAGTTGGCGAGCAGTTTGATGTCGCCGCCACGTTCGCGCAGCGGCGGCTCGATCAGGCGCAGCACGCACAGACGGTGATAAAGGTCCGAGCGGAAGCGGCCTTCTTCGATCGCCTTGTCCAGATCGACGTGGGTCGCGGAGATCACGCGCGCGTCGACCTTGATTGGACCACCGCCGCCCAGCCGTTCGATCGTGCCTTCCTGCAGGAAGCGCAGCAGCACCGCCTGGCACTCATGCGGCATGTCGCCGATTTCGTCGAGGAACAGGGTGCCTTCGTGCGCGCTCTCGATCCGGCCGATCTTGCGCTGAAGCGCGCCGGTAAAAGCGCCGCGCTCGTGGCCGAACAGTTCCGCCTGCAGCAGGCTCGGCGGAATCGCCGCGCAATTGATCGCGACGAACGGCTTGCCCGCTCGCGACGAACGCTCATGGATCGCGCGGGCGGTCAGTTCCTTGCCCGTGCCGGATTCGCCGGCGACGAACACCGGCGCCTCCGTCACCCCGCACTTGTCGATGCGCCGGTACAGTTGTTGCATCGCCTCGCACTGTCCGACCATGCCGTGCCGTCCGAGCGAAGGCTCCGGCGCCATACGTCCCTGGCGCAGACTGGAGAGCCCATGTGCGTGACCAAGCGCGAAAATGAGCCGTTCGGTCAGCCACGGCCGCGTGACGAAATCGAAGCAGTAATCGAGAATGAAACGGCTGACCAGTTCGTCATCCGCCTGACCCGGCGCGATCAGCGCGACCCAGTTGGTTTCGACACGCCGCATGCACGATGCGAGCGCGGACAATTCCTGCGACGTGCAGTCGGCCGGCAGTTCCACGAGGCCGACCTTGATATGGCCGCGTTCGAGCAGACGCTCGGCGATGGTCGTGTTTTTCGCCTGCGCTGCCTGCCAGCCCGACTCCGCCAGAAACTCGGCGAGCTTTCTGTCGGGCGAACTGGACACGCATAACACCGTGCGTTCCATATCGACTGGCGTGGCATTGGTAGTCATGTAACCCCCGGATGGATACTGCCAGAACGGATCTTCGACAAAACCGGCCGACCGGCAAGCCGTGCCGCTCTCTGATTGACAGGGCACGCCGGTCCGTTGCACGGACTCGAACACAAGCTGCGTGACGGTAGCGTGAGTGGAGCGGGCATGGAGCAGGGCGGCGCATACCGCAAGTTGCTACATACTGGACGGGCGGCGGACAGCGTTCATTGCTGCAACCTGCCGAACGGATGGATTCCCCGAATCGCGCGTGCCGTTTTTCCTCGTTGTTTTCTCATACAGGCGCTCTATTGGCGCATCGCCTAACGATAAGCGAAAGCGCTTTGGAGCGCCATACAAACAATTCTGGATTCAGAAATAAAAAGGGGCGCCGCGGCCGATCAATTGCTATCGGTATTAAAACGTCAAGCCCCTTAATGCGGTGTTTCGCACGTTGCGACGCATTTAAAATCGCTGCGTCGTGTGATTGAATTCGTGAACGGCGCTCCACGCATGTCTCAAGTTTGCGACACTTTGGGCAAGACGCTTAAAAGCGTAAACCATCGCTGGCCGACCGGTATATTTGACCTGTCCACGCTGCAAACCCCGTCCAGCCGCGCGCCGCTGCGCCATTGGAAGAGTATGGAACAGGTACGAGTTTCCATCCATACGCCGTATGGTCTGAACGATGTGTCGTAATCGAATCAACGCGTGACGCGAAGTTCTCCGAAACAGGTTGCAGCGCGGCGAAAAGCGCTGCTGCACAGGCGTTTGAGTCCGCATGGCATACCCATTGCATTAGAGCAGCCACGAAGAATACAAGCTGCCATTCCAGCGACGGGGATCAAACAGGGAGCGGCAGAGTGACGAGGGATTCGCAGGGAGGCCGGGGAAGCAGATATGTCTTGCGAGTAAGCGGCGGGGCCATTAAAAAAACGTCAAAAACGGGGCGAGTGTTCGATGCGGTTAATCGGACACTCGCCACCGGACGCACGAAGCGCACACAAACTGACTTCGCCACGTTTTTCGTCTGGCCAGACGGGACATGAAGGCGAGGCAAATGACGACAGGCAGTGCGCCCGCAAAGCCGGCGGGTGGACAGTCCACACAATATCCGCATTAAGCGGAACTGCAGAACAGGCGGGAAGAAGCTGGAATAAAGCGGGAGCAGGCAGGAATAAGCGACGGGGCAGCGCTTGGCCAGGACCAGCCGGCGCGATGATGCGGGGAGAAATGGCCTGAGCCTCCGCAGAGAGGCGGAAGTAGAGGTGAACCGGGCGCCGTGTCCGCGCTTCGCGGGCACGGCTCACCTGGATATGTCCGGCCTGACCGGCACGGTCGGCAACGGACTCATCATTCGGGGGAGTGTGATGAACGACAGAATCAACAAGCCGGCCGCCAGCGCGCGCCCGGTTCACGGAGCGGAAATCCGCGCCAGCGGGCTTCGGTACGAACCTGCTTGGCAGCCCGCACCGAAATCCACGCTGCAGCAACGCCGTGGCACGGCACGGACGCTCTTCGCCGCGCCGCCAGTCGACCTGATGACGCTCGTCATCGCGGACGAAATCAGGCGCAGGCAACAGGCCGAACTTCAGCGCGACACGCTGCGCGACGCACGCTACGAAATGCCCTTGCCGCGCGAACGTCGCGACGGACGATATGGTGAGAGCGACGATAGCCGCAACGGGCGACGCGCGGATAGCCGGTCTTCCGGTTCCGACGAATAACAAAAAATTGAACGGCGGCCGCGAGCGACGCGGCCCCCGTCATCACCGAACGGCCCAGGACCGGCCGGGACCACATGATCGACATCCTTCTGATTTCGTCCGGCATGGAGCGCATGCCGTTGATCGCTGCGCGCCTCGAAAAAAGCGGCGTGCCGTACCGGCTTCGCACGGCCTACGGGACGGCGCGCCAACTTCGTGTGCATGCACGGCTGATCAGAATGGCCGATCTGCTGATCGTCGACGACGTGGACCTGAGCGCGCGCGACCTCGACGACGTCGAAGAAGCGCTGGCCTGCACACCGGCGTTGCATTGCATGCTGGTGACGCCGGCGCCGTCCACCGCATTGCTGGGCGCCGCGATGCGCGTCGGTGTGCGGCACGTGCTGTCCTGGCCGCTCGACGCGGATGAGCTCGGCGCCGCGCTGATCCAGGTCGATGGCAGGAAAACGGCCGGCGTGCGGCGTAACGGGCGGGTGGTCTCGCTCGCGTCGAGCAAAGGCGGCAGCGGCACGACGCTGATCGCGGTGAACCTCGCCTGTTCGCTCTCCGCGTTGCGCCACCGGCGCGTGTTGCTGATCGACCTGACCCAGCAGTTCGCCGACGCGAGCCTGCTGATGGCCAACAAGCCGCCGCCCGCCACGCTCGCCGACCTGTGCGCGCAGATCGACCGCCTCGACGCGGCGCTGCTGGAATCGTGCGTCATGCACGTGCACGTGAACCTCGACGTGCTGGCCGGCGCAGGCGACCCGCTGCGTGCCGCCGAGCTGCAGCCCGCGCAGTTCCAGCGCATTCTCTCGCTGGTGCGCGAGCGTTACGACGCAGTGCTGATCGACGTCGGACAAACCCTCAATCCGCTGACGATCCACGCACTCGACCATAGCGACGCGATCTGCATGGTCGTGCGGCAAACCCCACTCTATCTGCACGGCGGCCGCCGGATGATCGATATTTTCCGGGAGTTCGGCTACCCGGCCAGCAAGGTGCGGGTAGTCGTCAATCAGTACGACAAGAACGCGCAGATCAACCTGTCGACGCTCGAACGGACACTGGGCGCGAAGGTGTCGCATCAGCTTCCGCGCGATGACGCGCACGCCGACGAAGCGCTCAATCGCGGCGTGCCGCTCGTAACCTCGGCGAGGGACAGCGCGTTGGCGCGCGGCATCGGTCTGCTTGCGGACATGCTGTGGCCGGCGCTGACCGCCGAGCGCCGCAAGAGCGTGCTGGGCCGTCTGTTCGCGACACGGCCCAATCTGCCGCCGCCGCAATGGAAGCCGGGTCACTGAGCAGGACGTTGCCGTGCCCATGGCGCTGCCGCCACCATGAGACGCCCGGTTGGCCCGATCGATTGACCGCGCAGCTGGACGCCCGGTAGCCACCCACGCAGTGCCACGCTCAGCACGCACTCGATTGGTAACGCCGGTTGCGTGCGCAGCCGTGCTGTAGGCGAAGCGCTTTTCGACGGTATATGGTGTACTGATGGTCGAGCGGGGCCCGACGGCCCGATTGAATACCCGATCACCCGATCCACCTGATCCACCGCGAGAGAGCCCAGTGAGCGCAGCACCGTTCCAGCCCAACGACATGGCTTCGATTCTGTCCAATCCGATTCTCAACACGGATTCGTACAAGGCCTCGCACTTTCTGCAATATCCGCCAGAAGCCACGGCCATGTTCTCGTACATCGAGTCGCGCGGCGGCCGCTATGACCGCACGCTGTTTTTTGGCTTGCAGATGCTCATCAAGGAGTATCTGTGCCGCCCCGTCACATCGGCGATGATCGGGCAGGCCAAAGCGTTCTTCACCGCGCATGGCGAGCCGTTCAACGAGGCGGGCTGGCGCTATATCGTCGATCAATGCAATGGCTATCTGCCGGTGCGGATTCGTGCGGTGCCGGAAGGGTCCGTGGTGCCTACGCACAACGCGCTCGTGACTGTCGAATGCGACGATCCACGGGTGTTCTGGCTCGCATCGTATCTGGAGACGATGCTGCTGCGCGTGTGGTATCCGATCACGGTCGCGACGCAGAGCTGGCATCTGCGCAAACTGATTCGAGCCGCGCTCGTGAAAAGCAGCGACGATCTCGCGCAGTTGCCGTTCAAGCTGCACGACTTCGGCGCGCGCGGCGTGTCGAGCGCGGAGTCGGCCGCGATTGGCGGCGCGGCGCATCTGGTGAGCTTCATGGGTTCGGACACGGTGCTCGGCGTGGTGGCCGCGAACCATTACTACAACGAGTCAATGGCCGCGTTTTCCGTGCCGGCGGCGGAGCACAGCACGATTACCTCGTGGGGACGCGAGCGCGAAACGGACGCCTTTCGCAACATGATCGCGACATTCGGCAAGCCCGGCGCGATCGTCTCCGTGGTCTCGGATTCGTACGATCTGTTCGCCGCGCTCGACGTCTGGGGTTCGGAACTGAAACAGACCGTAATCGATTCCGGCGGGATGCTGGTCATCCGGCCCGATTCGGGTGATCCGCGCACCATCGTGCTGCAAACGCTGCGCGCGCTGGATGCATCGTTTGGATCGACGGTGAATGGCAAAGGACGCCGCGTGCTGAACAACGTGCGCGTGATTCAGGGCGACGGCGTGAACCCCGAGTCGATCGAAGCGATCCTCGCCGCGATGGACGAAGCCGGTTTCGCCGCGGACAACATCGTGTTCGGCATGGGCGGTGCGCTGTTGCAACAGATCAATCGCGACACTCAGCGCTTCGCGATGAAATGTTCCGCGATCCGTCTCGGCGACGAATGGCACGACGTGCTGAAAGATCCGGTGACCGACGCCGGCAAGCGTTCGATGAAAGGGCGTCTCACGTTGCTCGTCAATCGTCGCACGGGCGAGTATCGGACCGTCACGTTGCCGCTCGCATGGGACGACCGCACCGCCGAAGCCGACTGGGAAGACGCGCTCGTCACGGTGTACGAGTCGGGCAGGCTGCTGGTGGACGAATCGCTGGCGGCAATCAGGCGCCGCGCGCACGCAGACGAAAACTAGGCCGGTTCTCGAACCGGCCAGACATCGACGCCTTCAGCGCGTACGCTGATCCGGCAGGGCGAGCCTTCTCGCAAACTTGCATCTTCGCTGGCAATATCGAAGTTGACGCCGGCGATGTTCACCCGGATATAGCGCTCGCCGCGCCGCAGTTCGATTGCGTCGACCACGCCGGCATGCGCGCCGTCGGCCATCAGCGTCAGCGCGTGCGACGAGACGCGCCACATGACCCGCTGACCCGCCGCGAATGCGCCTTCCCGTACGCCGGTTTCGAACACCAGCCCCGCAGCAAGCGCCAGGCGTCCAGGCGCGCCGATCACGCCCTCGCCGACATTGTGCAAACCGAGCAATGCGGCGACTCGCATGGAAGCGGGCCGCTCGAATACAGCGTCGATCGCGCCGGCCTGGAGGACGCGTCCCTGTTCGACGACGAGAACTTCGTCGGCGAGCAGCGCGGCCTCGTCGGGATCGTGTGTGACGATGATCGTCACCGCCGCGATCTCGCGCTGCAGGGTACGCAACGACTGCTGCAGACGGCGGCGCCTGGGCGTATCGAGCGCGGCGAACGGCTCGTCGAAGAGCAGCAGTTCGCTATGCCGGGTCAGCGCGCGTGCCAGCGCCACGCGCTGCCGCTGCCCGAACGACAACTGGTGCGGCAGCCGTCCGACCAGATGCGCGAGCCCCAGGTGATCGAGCCAGTAGCGTGCGCCGGCCGGGTCGGCATCGACCGGAAAAGCGAGTTGCTGTGCCACCGTCATGTGCGGAAAGAGCCCGTAGTCCTGCGGCATGTAGCCGATCTGGCGGCGCTCGGGCGGCAGCGTATCCAGTTGCGTGTCGCCAAGCCGCACGGAACTCGACGCATTCGATTCGAGCCCGGCAATCAGGCGCAACGCGAGCGACTTGCCCGAACCCGATGGCCCGATGATCGCAAGGCGGCGCGTGGTAGGCGCCCACGCAATGTCGAGATCGAATGCGCCAAGCTGCCGGTGCAAGTGGAACGCGAGGCTTCTACCGGCCGAGGCGTCGCGACCGGTGGCGAGAGCAGTGCGAGGTTCGAGCGCGTCGTCGGCGGCCTCGACGGGTTCCGCGCCGTTGCGTTGACGCAGACTCAGGATCGACAGCACCGCGCACAGGATTGCGATGGCGAGCGTCGGCAGCAGCAGCGGCATCATCGCGGGCAGCCCCTGGCCGCCGAACACCACATAGGTATAGACCGGCAGCGAATACGGATGATAGGCGACCATCACCGTCGCGCCGAATTCGCCGAACGCGCGCAGCCATGCGAGCGCGAGGCCGGCGCGTATCGCGGGCCACGCGACGGGCAGCATCACGCGAAAAAAGCGGCTCGACGCGTGATGGCCGAGCGTCGCGGCCACGTCGTCGAGCACCGGATCGACGGCGGCGAACGCGGACTTTGCGGCAATGATCAGAAACGGCGCAGCGACGAACGTTTCGGCCAGCACGATGCCGGCGAACGAGTCGGTCAGCGCGCCACCGCTGAGCCGGCCAACCCAGCTGTACGGACCGAGCAGAAACAGCAGCAGCACACCGCTCGTGAGCGGCGGCAGCGCGAGCGGCAACTGGACGACGAAGCCGAGCAGCGCCACCTTGCGTGAGCGGGACCGCGCGAGCAAGTAGCCAAGCGGCACGCCGCCCAGCAGGATCACGAGCGATGCGACGCTGGCGCTGCCCGCCGAGATGCCGACCGCCGACCACGTGGCGCGCCAGTCGACGCCCGTCCAGTCCGCCGCGCCAAGCTGCGGCACGCTCGCTGCGAACGGCGCGCACAGATAGACGGCCAGCAGCGCGGCCAGCCAGAGCAGCGGTCGCGCGGCAGGACGGTTCACCGGGTTGGCGAGGCTGTTCGAGGAATTCGCGATGTTCGTTATCCTGCGTTACTCGTTCGCGGCGTCGATCACGGCCTGCACGGAAGGCGGCATGGCTTGCACGTTACCTTTCACCGTGGGTTTGACGATACCCACGCCGTGTTGCCTGAGCAGCGCGCGTCCTTGCGCGCTCAACAGGAAGTCGACGAAGCTGCTCGCGCCTGTGCGGTTCGGCGCGTCGTTGAGGATCGTCAGCGTATAGCTTGCCTTGGCCTGCAACTCAGGCGCGGGGCGGATCGCCGGAATCTTCAGGTCCGACGTTTCGGTCGAGTAAAAGAAGCCCGCGTCGAGCTGGCCGGATTGCAGACGGCCCACCAGCGTTTCTTCAGGCAGCACCTGCTCCGGATTGTCCGGCGCGCCGAGTATTTTCTGCGCAAGGTCGGGCTGATGGTAGAGGTCTGCCGCCTTCGTCACCATCTCCACGGTGAACGCGCCCTTCGGATCGAGCTTCGGATCGGTGCGGCCAATCCGGATGCCCTGTTCCTGCAACACCTGATCCCAGCGTTTGCCCGTGAACTGCGAAGCGAATCGGCTCTGCGCGTTATAGCCGATCATCAGCGGCGATTCGGCAAAGTTCACGTACCAGCTGACGTGATCGCCATTCGCCTCGCCCATCAGGCTCGTATTGACCTTGGGGCTTGCGCTGATGAACACATCGCCGCGGCGCAGCTTGCCTTTGATTTCGTTGGCAATCTTGTTCGAGCCCGCCGCATAGCCGCGGAAATGCTGCCCCGTGGCCTTCTCGAACGCCGGCCCGACGCTGCGCTCCATCAGATTGACGAGCGAGCCGGCATACAGCACGTTGACCGTGTCAGCCTGCGCGAACGCCGGCGCGGCGTTGACGATGCCGGTGACGGCCACGAGAGAGGCGAGCAACTTGCGAATCATGCGATAACCCGGTTTCGTTATTAAGAGCGCTATATTACGACGTCAGCGCACAATTGTGCGCGGCCGGCAGTATTGCTGTAAGCCTTGACAGGCGCCGTATGTGCCGATGCGCTGCACAGGCGTCGGTTTGCACTTCATGAGACAGCCACGCCAACTCGCTTGCGATCGCTTGCGCATTGCGTTCAGCAGGTCGCGCTTTGTCGCAGTGAAGACCAAAGGCGCATGGAATCTCCCGAGCGGCGCGACCGCGCGCCATCTGTCTTGTGACGAGGTTCGTCTCCGAATGAATAACGACGCCCCGCGCGCCCTGGCGGAATTCGACGATGTCGGCAGCAATATCGCGCTTATCACGGCGGTCGATGCAAAAGCCGGTGTCGCAGCGTAATATACGCACGAATATAGCGAGTCGACAAGCCGCCACGGAACCAATGCTGGAGATAACCGCGCATGGATTGTGAGAACGAAAGTGCGGCGCCCGCCGCGCAGAGCACGCTAATCGGGCGTGGTCCCGAGCCCGGCTGCTCGGTGTGCGGACTCAGGCCGCTCTCTGCCGAATGCAGATGAGGCCGTCCGGCCAGGATGGCGGCAGCAGGCGGTTCGTGTATCCTTTCGCGCATGGCTGATCATGTAAAAACCAAACCAGCGCCCGCGCCAAAACCTCACAAGACACGTCCCGAAGTGCGCTTCAGAATGCGCATCCGTCATGGCGACGCGGTCGCGCTCGGTCCGGGCAAAGTCGAACTGCTCGAAGCCATTCGCGAGCACGGTTCGATCTCGGCGGCGGCGCGCAGTCTCGACATGTCCTACCGTCGCGCGTGGTTGCTGATCGACGTACTGAACCGCTCGCTCAGGTCACCGGCCACGCATTCGGAGCAGGGCGGCCAGAGCGGCGGCGGCTGTTCGCTCACGCCGGTGGGCGAAACGATCATTCGCCTGTATCGCGACGTGGAAATCGAAGCGCAAAAGAGCTGCGCCAGACAGATTGCCGAACTGATCCGCATGATTCGCGTGTGATCGCGTGGCGGGAATCGCGACAGGTCAGCCATGCCGCAGACAGAATGCGGACGCCGGCGGCCGCGTCACTTGCTCCCCCCGCGCAGACGGCAGCCGCGCCATCAGTTCGACGAAGCTCGCCACGCTCGCGGTTCGCAGCGGGTGATAGTCGATCTGCTGGCGTTCGCAGACCCGCTTGAGCATGTTCATCGAATCGTGATCGATGCAGTCGACCGGAAACACGACGACATCCGCGCCGGGCAACGCCGCGGCGAGCAAGCCCTTGCGATCCTCCACGCCGCCGTCGTGCACGATCAGGTCGCCGCCCGCGCTTTGCACGAGCCGCCTGAGTGCGGCATTCGAACCTGGGCGGCCACCCACATACACGATTCGCTTGCCGCGCACATTCTCCAGACTCGCGCGACGCAAGCCGGAGCCATTCGCTGCATCGACAGTGGCATGTTCGAGCGCGTCACATTCGCTTTGCACGACACGCAGCAGCGCGAGCGCCTGGTCGCGGCTCCTGCGCAACGCGAGCGCCGCTTCCCGCTCCTCGTGCACGCGCTGTTCAGCGGCTTCGCGCCGGCTGGTGTGCAGCGCGACACGCTGATCGGCATCGGCAAGCCTGTCACGCAGTTTTTGCAATTCGCTTTCGCCGCTGTTGGCCTCGGCGGCCGCGGTGCATGTGGTCGCTGCGGCAAGTCTGGCAATCTGCTCGTTGAGCGCGGCGATCGACGCGTCGTGCTGCAAGCTCATTTCCTGCAAACGGCTCTGCTGCCGCTCGAGCTTATCCCTGAGTACGGCGTTTTCTTCTTCCAGCGCGACCAGCCGGCGAATGTCCGCGCGATTCGCTGCGCCCACTAGATGCGACAGCATGTGCAGATCGCCGAACGCTTTCTGGCGCACGGGCAGCGTGGCATGCGGATGCGTCATCAATGCCCAGTACGCGGGCGGAATGTCGCCGCTTTTCAGCGCTTCGTCCCACAGCGTCAGCAGTTCGACGTCATCGGCGGCCTTGTCGAAGCGGCGCATCGCGCCCGCATAGCGCTCGTCGAGCAACTTGTGCAGCGCCCTGGCGGCTGCGCCGCCTTCAATCGCTAACTCCACCGCGCAATGGTGAATGTCCTGATCGCTTGCGTCGCGCCGATCGAGCGTCGTGAACTTCGGCACGAGCCTGCGCAATTCGTGCGTGCTCAAACACGTGCCGATGATCGAGCAGTGCAGATGACTGTCGAGTTCAGCAAGGCGCGCGCGACGTTTGCCAGGTGGACGCGACCCGTCGGCTGGTGCGCAACACGCGTTTGCGGCGCGGAGGCCGGTGCCGGCGAGTTCGTCGTCGGAGAGTTTCAGGCGCGCAGGCTGTGCAAGACGGAATGGCGGCGTGTGCATGACTTGTTTGGTGTCCGGTTCGTAGTCGGGGCGGATCAATGCGAGTGCACTGCGCGCTCGTCGCGTTGGCCGCGCTTAACGTCGACGGCCGCGCTTCGATATATATCCACGGATATAACGGTGGGCGCGCGCGGATGGTCTTGATGAGCGTCGGCATGATCCGGATCTGATCGCCCGAAAGGGCCAAGGCGGCGCAGCGCGTGTCGCACGCCGACCAACAGGCGAGCGCGCTTCACGATGCGTACCGTCATATTCAACAGGATATAACGAAAGGAGCCGCGAGTGTTGACCACGACGCGTGAAGCGCAAGGTGCGGTGTTCACGCTTACAATCTTTTGCGAGCGACATCGATGACACGGCAAGCACGCGAGAACAAGGCGCCGTTCCACCAGGCGACTGATCGGGCGTTGCTGATTCGCATGCCAGCAGCGTGACGCCGCGACGCGTGACGCGCGATATGCCGGGGCGGAAGCCGAACCATTCATCTGCGCGGGTGCGTTACTTGGGTTCGGTGTCGCGTCCGGGAGCGCCCGGCACGCGTGGGCCCCGCTTGCTGTTATACCGTCAGTTGATGCAGTATTTTCCCGACGCCCGAGAAAGAGGACCGTTATGCCAGTAGTCGATCCCGCATGGGAGGAATGGCTCAGCAGCAATGCCGCGCGCGGCTGCACGATGGATTCAATGATCGACGCGATGGTTCAGGCCGGCTTCGCGGGCGAAGCGGCGCGCGAAGCCGTCGGCCGGGCTTTTGGATTGGCTACTGCGGGCGCGGCGAACGCGTCGTCGGCGAGCGGCGCGCCCGTTGCGTCTGAAGCGCGTGTCGCACGGAGCGAGCCCCGCCTTTACGAATACGACGACATGCCGGTTGCAAGCGGCAACGTGATCCGCGCGCAGGATCGAGACGTCCGCGTGATGATGCGCTGCGCCAGGCCGCAGATCATCGTCTTCGCGGATGTTCTGTCACACGACGAGTGTGACGAGATGATCGAACGCTCGCGGCATCGGCTTAAACGGTCTACCACAGTGAATCCGGCCACCGGCAAGGAGGACGTGATCCGCAATCGCACCAGCGAAGGGGTCTGGTATCAGCGGGGCGAAGATCCGTTCATCGAGCGCCTCGACAAACGCATTTCCAGCCTGATGAACTGGCCAGTCGAAAACGGTGAGGGGCTGCAGATCCTGCACTACGGCACCGCCGGCGAATATCGTCCGCATTTCGATTACTTTCCGCCGGATCAGCCGGGCAGTGCCGTGCATACCGCGCGGGGCGGTCAGCGTGTGGCGACGCTCGTCATCTATCTGAACGATGTGCCCGACGGCGGCGAGACGATTTTTCCGGACGCGGGTCTGTCGGTCGCCGCGCAAAAGGGCGGCGCGGTGTATTTCCGCTACATGAACGGCCAGCGGCAGCTCGATCCGCTGACTTTGCACGGCGGCGCGCCGGTGCTCGGTGGCGACAAGTGGATCATGACGAAGTGGATGCGCGAACGCGCATACGGATAAGGTCGCGCCGTGGGCGTGTGCGGCAGCCAGCCAGGCGCCGCGCGAGGCACGCCGATGACAGGCCGGCGGTTCGATGCCGTCTGGCCGACGTCGCTTAACGTCGGTCCGAGTGCGCCGGTGCTGCCGGGGTTATCTGGACCGGCGTCCGGCTAGCCTTTCGCCGGTCCTTCGCTGCCGCGCGAGCCGCCGCCGATGCTCTGTCCCGCGTCGCGTGCAAGCCCCATGTAGCCGGTCACCGAAACGAGCGTCAGCACGCCGGCCAGCAGGAACGCGAGCCGAAAGTCGTCGAGCGTGAACACGCGGCCCGTGGTCTCGCCGTTGAAGAACGCGGCCGCGCGCAGCGACACCGCGCCGAATGCGATGCCCAGACCGATCGTCATCTGCGCGGCCGCGCTCCACAGCGTACTGGCCGCGCTCATTTGCGGCTGCGCGACGTCGGCGTAGGCGAGGGTGGCGAGCGTGGAGAACTGCATCGAACGCGCCACGCCGTACATGAACACGACGAAGAGCACGAGTGCGAGTGGCACATTCGGCGTCAACAGCCCGCATGCGACGATAAAAATGCCGGCGACCGTCACGTCGACGATCGACACCATACGGAAGCCGTAACGTTGCAGGATGCGCGTGGTCAGCGCCTTCATGCCGAGATTGCCCAGCGCGCTTGCGAGCAGCAGCAGGCCGGATTTGAACGCCGACAGGCCGAAGCCCACCTGAAACAGCAGCGGCATCAGATACGGCACCGCGCCTATACCGATACGGGTGAACGAACCCGTCACCACCGTCACCGAGAAGGTGGGAATCTTGAGTGTCGAGACGTCGATCAGCGGATGCGGATGGCGCTTCGCATGCTGGAAAGCCACCACGCCCATCAGCAGGCCGCCCACGATCACCGCGCCGGCGATCCACGGGTTCTCGCCGGGCTGGCTCGCGAGCTCGGCGCCGTACAGGATCGCGGTGAGCGTCGTGCCGCTGAGCAGCAGGCCGACCACGTCGAGCGGCTTGCGCTCGGCGCCGCGCAGGTTCGGCACGATGGCGAGCGCCACGGCCATGGCGGCAAGACCGAACGGCACGTTGAGCAGGAAGATCCAGCGCCACGACGCGTAAGTGGTGATGAAGCCGCCGATCGGCGGTCCGACGACCGGCGCGGCGATCGCCGGCCACGTGATCGTGGAGATCGCCTGCATCATCCGGCTCTTTTCGGTACTGCGCACGACGATCAGACGTCCGACGGGCACCATCATCGCGCCGCCCAGCCCTTGCAACAGCCGCGCGGCGGTGAATTCAGCGACGTTCTGCGACAGACCGCACAACACGGAGGCCACCGTGAACACGCCGATTGCGGTGAAGAACACGCTGCGCGAACCGCAGCGGTCGGCGACCCAGCCGCTCGCCGGAATGAAAATGGCGAGCGCCAGCATGTAGGCGGTCATCCCGAGGCTCAGGCTGTTCGGGCCGACGCCGAACGAGTGCGCCATTTGCGGCAGCGCCGTGGCGATCACCGTGGTGTCGAGATACTCCATGAAGAACGTCGCCGCGACAATGTAGGGCAGCCAGGCGGCGTACGCGTTGCGGCTCGGGCTATCGCTCATCGTTGCGGCCTCGCTGCGCCGGTTGCCGTCGTCGCGGACAGCGACTGAGATGCGCGAGGTTCGCACGCTCCGTGAGGTCCCCGTGATCCCTTTACTCGCGTTGATCCGCCTGACTGGCGAAGCGGGCGCGACGCGGCAAACACCGTGCGCACCAGGAGCGATGCCCGCGACTCACGCGGACAGATACGTCGAGCAAGCGGAAAGCATCCGCGCGAGGAACTGAGCGTCATTCTTGCGACAGCCTTTTGAAAACGGTTCGCGGCGCCCGGCAATGTCGACGCGCGAGACAGAAATGCGGCCGTCCGAATGGCCGCCGGTCCTGAATCCTAACGCAATCAATCGCGCCATACCCGCAGCACACGCAATGAACCGGCGGCTGCCGCTCACGCTTGATGACGCGCGCAGGGTCACGTGCGCGCAGTGCAGCGCTCAGTCCTTTGCTGCGTACTCGCGGTCGAGCTTGTCGTATAGCGGTTTGTTGACGAGGCGCTGGCGTTCGCTGAACGGCGCGACCAGGGTGGCGTCCTCGTCGAGGCGGCCATTGCTTTTCAGCGTGCCGAGCGCGCGCTGCATGCCGAGCACCGCCCCCTGCAGCGCGGCATTCGCGTACAGGACGATTCCGTAGCCCAGTCCGGCGAGCGCCTCGCGTGACTGCACGGGCGTTTTGCCGCCAATCACGATGTTGATGAGTTGCGGCGTGTCGAACAGCGAGGGCAGACGTTCGATGTCGGCGAGCGATTCCGTGGCCTCGATGAACAGCACGTCCGCACCGGCTTCGATGAAACGGTGGCCGCGCTCGATCGCATCCTCGATGCCATGAACCGCGGCCGCGTCCGTACGGGCCATGATCTGCAGGTTGCCGTCTTCGCGGGCGTCGACGGCCGCGCGGATCTTGCCCACCATCTCGCTTGCGCTGACCACTTCCTTGCCGGAGAAATGGCCGCACTTCTTCGGCATGATCTGGTCTTCGAACTGGATCATGTCGGCGCCGCTGCGCTCCAGCACGCGCACCGTCTGGCGCACGTTCAAAGCGTTGCCGAAGCCGGTGTCGGCATCGACGATCAGCGGCAGCGCGACCGCGTCGCGAATCCGCGCGGTGTGCTCGGCGACTTCGGCAAGACCAATGAACCCTAGATCGGGCAGACCGAGCGACATATTGGTCACACCGGCGCCAGTGATATAGATCGCCTCGAAACCGGCGTCTTCGATCACGCGTGCGCTCATGGCGTTAAAGGCGCCCGGCACGAGCAAGCCCCGGCGTTCGTTGACTTTGGCGCGGAAAGCGGCGCGGCGTGCAGCAGTGGTGCTCATGATCGGGTGTCTCCGGTTAGATGAAGCGGGTAGTAGCAATGGATGCGCTGCCATTTTTGCAGGAACCATGCCATCGTGCGTCAGGGCTTTTCTCCACCGATAAAGCTGCAATACGGACAGTTTGGCTGGATGGCAGCGCATGGCACAATGAACGCGTGTTTCACAGAACGTTTCGTGGAACGTTTCATTTCAATGCCGGAGCGCTTTTTTCCATGGTCACGCGAACTGTCTTCGAACCCTACGCAGGCCAGCCAGGTGTTGCATGGGTAAGTATCAGCCGTTTGCATGCGCTCTGCGAAAGCGTCGCGCCGCGTTATGCGCAGCGTGCGCGCTTCTTTCCCGTCCGTGAGGGCTACGGCGCGGCGGTAGCGGCGCTGCAGGCCTATGTGGACGCCGGTTCCGTCGACGTCGTGCTGGCGGCGGGCTCGAACGGCGCCTATCTGCGCGACAACCTGAGTGTGCCCGTCGTGATGGTCAACGTGAACGGCTTCGACGTGCTCGGCGCGATCACGCGCGCGACCAGCACGTGGCCGCAGGCGTCGATCGGGCTGGTGCTGCACGAATCGATCGCGCCCGAAATGGCCGACCTGAGCGGCTGGCTGAACGTTCGCCTGAAACAGCGCGCGTACCGTTCTATCGACGACGTACGCCAGGCCGTCGCCGACCTTGCCGCACAGGGCTGCAGCGTGATCATCGGGCCGGGCATGGCGTGTGATCAGGCGCAGCAGGCGGGCCTGGAAAGCGTGTTTCTTTACTCGCTTGGCGCGGTGGAGCAGGCGTTCGAGCGTTCCGTGGAACTGGCGCAGGTGAGCCGACAGAAGGAATCGAAACGCGTGCGCCTCAATACGATCGTCGCCCATCTGCGCGACGGCGTAGCCGCTTTCGACGATGCGGGCCGCGTGGAAGCGGTGAATCCGGCCATGCTCGATCTGCTCGGTCTGGACCGCAATCAGGACGTGCCTGCGCAACTCGCGCATGCAGTCGGCCCGCTGCTTCGTGAGACGCTCGCTCACGGCCGGCCGATCGAGGAGCGGATAGAACAGATCGGCGGCCGCTCGCTGATCGTCAATTGCCTGCCGATCGTCGAACACGGCGCGCGCGCCGGCTCGGTCGTGACGGTGCAGGACGCGCTCGTGGCGCAGCGCATCGAGCGGTCCCTGCGCACGAGCCAGCGGCCAAAGCACTTGGTTGCACGGCATCATCTGGATGATCTGACCGGCCGCTCGGCGGCGCTGCAACGGGTGCGGCGGCTCGCTCGGGCCGGCGCGGCGCATGATGCGACCGTGCTGCTCACCGGCGAAAGCGGCACCGGCAAGGAACTGGTGGCGCAGGGCATTCATAACGCGAGCCCGCGGCGCGGCTGCCCATTCGTCGCGTTCAACTGCGCAGCGCTGCCCGAAGGGCTGATCGAAAGCGAGCTGTTCGGCCACGAGGAAGGCGCGTTCACCGGCGCGCGGCGCGGCGGCAAACCCGGGCTTTTCGAAATCGCCCACACCGGCACCATTTTTCTCGACGAGATAGGCGAGATGCCGGCGGCGCTCCAAAGCCGCCTTCTGCGTGTGCTGCAGGAGCGCGAAGTGATGAAGCTCGGTTCCGGCCGCGCGACGCCTGTCGACGTGCGCGTCATCGCCGCCACCCACCGCAATCTTCATACACTCGTGGAACAGGGCGCTTTTCGCGCGGATCTGTATTTTCGTCTGAATCTGCTTCAGATAGAATTGCCGCCGCTGCGTGAACGTCGGGAGGATATCGTTCCGCTGGCGCGGCATCTGTTGAGCCGCGAGGCGGCGCAATATGGTCTGTCGGCGGGCGCGCTCGAACAGATTCTCGGGTTTCTTGCGCCGCTTTTCGAGCACTACGCATGGCCGGGAAATGTGCGCGAGTTGGAGAACCTTCTGACGCGGGCCGCGATCTACCTGCAGGACGCGACTGAAGTCGCGTTGCTGGATCGGCAGGCGGTATTCCCGGAATTTGGGCGGATGAACGGCCCAACCGGCACGCAGCCGGCGCCGGTCACACCAACGGCCGCACCCGCGAACGGCCGCGCCGTGCCGCGCGGCACACCGGCCCATGCGGACGTGGTGCGCGCGTTGCACGAAGCGGGCGGCAATCGCGCCGCCGCGAGCCGCGCGTTGGGAATCGGCCGCACGACACTCTGGCGGCTCCTCAAAGATGCCCGACCCGCTTCGGAAGGCCATTCAGACAGCGATAGTCAGGGATAGCGCATTAAATAGTGTCAGACTATCACTATCATTAAAACAATCCGCTTTACCTATTAAGCGTCGTCTGACATACTGACTCCACTTTCCAACCACTCAGAAAGAGGACTCAGTCAAATGCCGATTATCAACAGTCAAGTCAAACCGTTCAAGGCACAGGCTTATCACAACGGCGATTTCACTACCGTCACTGAGGAAAGCCTGAAGGGCAAGTGGTCGGTGTTCGTTTTCTACCCGGCTGACTTTACCTTCGTTTGCCCGACCGAACTGGGTGACCTGGCCGATCGCTACGCGGAATTCCAGAAGCTTGGCGTGGAAATCTACAGCGTGTCGACCGATACGCATTTCACGCACAAGGCCTGGCACGACACGTCGGACACGATCCAGAAGATCAAGTACCCGATGATCGCCGACCCGACGCTCGCGATCTCGCGCAACTTCGACGTGCTGATCGAAGAAGAAGGTCTGGCGCTGCGCGGCACGTTCGTGATCAACCCGGAAGGCGAGATCAAGCTGTGCGAAGTGCACGACAACGGTATCGGCCGTGACGCAGGCGAACTGCTGCGCAAGGTGCAGGCTGCACAATACATCGCGGCTCACCCGGGTGAAGTCTGCCCTGCCAAGTGGACGCCGGGCGCAGAAACGCTGTCGCCGTCGCTGGACCTGATCGGCAAGATCTAAGGTCTGACAGGCCCGCGAGTCCTGTGTAACACGCGACCCGCGCAGCAGACAGTCGTAGCAGGCGCCTTTGGGCGCATCGCGTGCGAAGTGCTTTCTACAGTGCTTCGCATGGTCCTGGGCTCCGCGCTTCCTGTCCGGAAGTGCGGGGCGCCGGGAACCCAACACCCCTCGTCACGGAATCGAAAAGCCATGCTTGACGCCAATCTCAAGACCCAGTTGAAAACGTACCTCGAAAAGGTTAGCAGGCCTATCGAGATCGTCGCGTCGCTCGACGACAGCGCGAAATCGCAGGAGCTGCTGGCATTGCTGAACGATATCGCGACGTTGTCGGCCCGCGTGTCGGTGATCGAGCGTCGGGATGACGAAGAGCGCAAGCCGTCGTTCTCGATCGGCGAGCCGGGCAAGGACATCGGCATCCGTTTCGCCGGTATTCCGATGGGTCACGAATTCACGTCGCTGGTCCTTGCGCTGCTGCAGGTCGGCGGCCATCCGGTCAAACTCGACGACGCGGTGATCGAACAGATCCGCAGTCTCGACGGCGACTATCAATTCGAAACGTATTTTTCGCTGACCTGCCAGAACTGCCCCGAAGTCGTGCAGGCGTTGAACGTGATGGCGCTGATCAACCCGCGCATCCGCCACACGGCTATCGACGGCGCGCTGTTCCAGAACGAAGTCGAAGCGCGCCAGATCATGGCTGTGCCGACCATGTTCATGAACGGCGAAGTGTTTGGTCAGGGCCGCAGCGGCGTGAAGGAAATCCTCGCCAAGCTCGACACCAACGCCGGAGCGCGGGCGGCGAAGGCGCTGGAAAAGAAGCCGGTGTTCGACACGCTGATCGTCGGCGGCGGCCCGGCGGGCGCGGCGGCTGCAATCTACTCGGCGCGCAAGGGTATCGCGACGGGAGTTGTTGCCGAGCGTTTCGGCGGCCAGGTGCTCGATACGCTGGCAATCGAAAACTTCGTCTCCGTCACGGAGACCGAGGGGCCGAAGTTCGCTACAGCGCTCGAACAGCACGTGAAAACGTATGAAGTCGACATCATGGACGTGCAGCGCGCCGAAGCGCTGATTCCGGGCCGCATCAACGAAGTGCGTCTGGCCAACGGCGCAGTGCTGAAAGCGAAGACGATCATTCTGGCCACGGGTGCGCGCTGGCGCGAAATCAACGTGCCGGGCGAGCGCGAGTACCGCAATCACGGCGTGGCGTATTGCCCGCATTGCGACGGTCCGCTCTTCAAGGGCAAGCGTGTGGCCGTGATTGGCGGCGGCAATTCGGGCGTCGAAGCGGCGATCGATCTGGCAGGTATCGTGAGCCAGGTCACGCTGTTCGAATTCGGCGCGACGCTGCGAGCCGACGAAGTGCTGCAACGCAAGCTGCGCAGTCTGCCGAACGTCACGGTCATTACCGAGGCGCAAACTACCGAGATCACCGGCGACGGCAAGAAGGTCAACGGACTCGTGTACAAGGATCTGCGTTCAGGCGAGGTGAAGAAGGTTGAGCTGGAAGGCGTGTTCGTGCAGATTGGCCTCGTGCCGAACACCGAATGGCTCAAGGGCACGGTGGAGTTGTCGAAGCACGGCGAGATCGTGGTCGACGCGCGCGGCGCGACGTCGGTGCCGGGCGTGTTCGCGGCCGGCGACGTCACCACGGTTCCGTTCAAGCAGATCGTGATTGCAGTAGGCGAAGGCGCAAAGGCGTCGCTCTCCGCGTTCGATCACCTGATCCGTCATGGCGAAGAGGTCGAAGTGGTCAGTGAAGTCGAAGCAGAAGCAGCAGTCTGAGTACGTGGTAATGGAGTGGACGGCGGCCCGCGGGGCCGCCGTTTTTTTATGTGTTTCCGGTTCAGCGGATCGTGATGCCCGCGTGACTTACTTCCACAACTCGGACACTTCGTTGTCGCGCAGATCGAATACCAGCACTTCCGCGTCATGGCCTTGTGCGAAAGTCAACGCTTCTTCACCGCGCACTCGCGCGCCATCACCTTCGCCGAGTTCCACGCCGTTCACCGTCACGCTGCCGCGCGCCACATGGACGTAAGCGTAGCGATTGCCGGCGAGTTCGACGCGCGCGGTTTCGTCGCCGTTGAAGAGGCCAGCGTACACACGCGTGTCCTGTTGCACGACGAGCGAATCGTCCGCGCCATCCGGTGACAGCACGAGGCGCAGCTTGCCGCGCTTCTGTTCGTCACCGAAATGGCGTTGCTGATAACGCGGCGTCGTGCCCATGTGTGCCGGTGCGATCCAGATCTGCAGGAAGTGCACGGGCTCGCTCTTTGAATGGTTGTATTCGCTGTGCGCCACGCCGGTGCCCGCGCTCATCAACTGGATGTCGCCCGGGACGATCACCGAACCGGTGCCCATTGAGTCCTTGTGTTCGAGCGCGCCCTCCAGCACGTACGAAAAGATTTCCATATCGCGGTGCGGATGCTTGCCGAAGCCTTGTGCCGGCGCGACACGGTCGTCGTTGATCACGAGCAGGTCAGAGAAGCCGTTCTGCTTCGGATCGTGATAATGCGCAAACGAAAACGTATGACGCGAGCTGAGCCAGCCATGCTCTGCGCGGCCGCGTTGGTTGGCATGTCTGATTTCGAGCATCTTTTTCTCCTTGGGTTGATCCGGTCAGTTGTCTGTCCGCGATCCATGAATGACAGTGTAGTCAATCCAGATGGATATAATCGGTCTGATATCGGAAACACTGTCTCATTGAAGTAGACAATTCTATGCAACTCGACGACATGCGGATTTTTGTCGCAACGGTCGACGCCCGTAACTTCACCGCGGCGGCACATCGGCTCGCGCTCTCGAAGCAGTTCGTCAGCCGCCGCGTGATGGCGCTCGAAGAGACACTTGGTGTGCAACTGCTGATCCGCAACACGCGCAAGCTGGCCGTGACCGACCTCGGGCAGGAATTCTATGAACGAGCGAAGCGCATTCTCGGTGAGGTGGAGGACGCCGAGCAGGCCATGTCGGTTCGGCGCGCCGGGCTACGCGGTCTGCTGCGCGTCAGCGCGCCGATGTCATTCGGCATGACGCACTTATCGCCACTCGTGGCATCGTTCCTGCGCGAGCATGGCGATGTGCGCTTCGATATGGAACTGAGCGACCGTACCGTCGACGTGATCGGCGAAGGCTTCGACATGGCGATCCGCATTGGCACGTTGCCGGATTCCACGCTGATCGCGCAGAAGCTCGTCGACATCAGAATGGTCGCGTGTTGCAGTCCCGGCTATCTGCGCCGGCGTGGCACACCGAAGGCACCGGCGGATCTGGCTCGCCACGCGTGTCTGCTGTATGGTCACGGCGGGGCGGTCAGCTGGGAATTCGTGGTGGACGGCGTGGTGAAGAACGTCGAAGTCAACGGGCCGCTTCGGGCCAACAATGGCGAACTGATCCGGGACGCCGCGGTGGCCGGTCTCGGTATCGTTCGGCTTCCTGATTTTATTGTCGAGAACGCGCTGAAGGCGGGGCAGCTCGTTCCTGTGCTCGAAGCGTTTCTGCCACCGGCTGTGAGCGTGTACGCGGTTTATCCGCAGCACCGGCAAACTTCGCTGACGATCCGCGCGTTCGTGGAGTTCTTGCGCGAGCAATTGCCAAAGAAGTGGATCGCCTGAAGGCGCGCCACTTCCTTGTTATCGTCGAACCCGGTGTGACTGCTTCACCGGCTCGCCGCTGACGCGCGACTTAGACCGGCCGCTACTCAGCCGTTGCGGAAAATAAAGCTGTAGCCATTGAGCGCCGGCACGCCACCGAGATGGGCATACAGTACCCGTGAACCAGCGGGAAATTCGCCGTTGCGCACCATCTCGATCATCCCGTGCATCGACTTGCCTTCATAAACGGGATCCGTGAGCACGCCTTCAAGCCGCGCGCACAAGCGGATCGCATCGAGCGTACCGTCGTTCGGCAGACCGTATTCCGGACCGGCGAAGCGCTCGTCGAGCACCACATCGCGCGCGACGATATCGCGCCCGAGGTCCACTTGCTTTGCCGTCTGCTGGGCGATTCGTGTTATCTGCTCACGCGTTTGCGCGGGTTTCGCAGAGGCGTCGATACCGATCACGCGATCAGCGCGCCCGTCGGCGGCAAATCCGACCACCATACCCGCCTGCGTGCTACCGGTTACGGAACACACCACCACGTAGTCGAATCTGAAGCCGAGTTCAGCTTCCTGCTGCCGCACCTCTTCTGCAAAGCCGACAAAGCCCAGTCCGCCGAGTGGATGGTCCGAGCAACCTGCCGGAATCGCATACGGCCTGCCGCCTGCCGCGCGCACGCTTTCCAGCGCGTCTTCCCAACTCTTGCGAAAACCGATGTCGAAGCCATCCGCGACGAGGCGCACGTCCGCGCCGAGAATGCGCGACATCTGAATATTGCCGACGCGGTCATAGACAGCGTCCGAGTAGTTGACCCAGTTCTCCTGGACGAGTACGCATTTCATGCCGAGGTGCGCAGCCACGGCGGCAACCTGGCGCGTCTGGTTCGACTGGATGCCGCCAATGGACACCAGCGTGTCGCAACCCTGTGCGAGCGCTTCAGGAATCAGATATTCGAGCTTGCGGGTCTTGTTGCCGCCGAAGGCAAGGCCGCTGTTGCAGTCCTCGCGCTTTGCATACAGATGGACGTGGCCGCCGAGATGGTCGCTGAGCCGTTTCAGAGGCTGGATCGGCGTGGGTCCGAAAGTGAGCGGGTAGCGAGGGAATCGTTGCAGGTTCATGGCGGCTCCGGGTGAATTGATGGGCGCGAGTGGTCTATGGATCGCGTTGCAAAACATGGTAGGTAAAAGCGCCGGAAATGAGCTTGCGAAAAAAATGGGTTAGACGTACTTTTAAAATTGTCCAGAACAGTACGGCCTAATAAAACAAGGCTTGAAAGACCATGAGCGCAACAAAATTTCGCCGTGCGATAAGTGCGGCGACTCCGCTTGCCGCCCGTCCGGGTAATGCACTGCAATCGCTCGATCGCATCGACCGCGCAATTCTGCGGCAGTTGCAGACCGACGCGTCGATCTCCAACGTCGCCCTGGCGGCGAAAGTGAAGCTCAGCGCGCCGGCTTGCCTGCGTCGCGTAGAGCGTCTCAAGGAGTCGGGCCTGATTCGCGGCGTAGTCGCCCTGATCGACCCGAAGGCCGCAGGCGCGGGCATGCTGGTGGTGATTGGCGTGGTGCTGGACCGCTCCACGCCCGAGTCGTTTGCCGAGTTCGAAAAGGCGGCGCAGAAGGTGGCCGGCTGCATGGAATGTCACGTGGTGACCGGCGAATTCGACTACTTCATGACCATCCGCACGCGCGACAGCGAGAGTTTTAACCGTCTGCACGCGGAGCAACTGCTCTATCTGCCGGGTGTGCGGCAGATCCGGTCGTTCATGGTGCTCAAGGAGATCCTTTCGACCACGAAATTTCCGCTCTGATAGCGCAGTCGAAGACTGAGGGCGAGCATGCCGGCACTATGGGGTGCGTCGCAACGCGTGGAGTTCGTACAGTCCGGTCAACGTCCCTCGATCCGCAAGCCGCAGACACGCGAAACCCAGTTGCCGGTGCGCATTTTGTATAAGTGGGCTCCCCAAGGCACGTGTACCGCGGCGCAAGCGCCAGGATTTAACTAGCGGGTACAACGTTTGCTCCCTCTTTCCGCGCGCGAGCCCGGATTCCCCCACCGCCGCGCCCCGAACAAGGAGCAGATTCCCATGGCAGGTAAGACGAACACGAAGCCGGCAGCAGCCAACGCCCAGGCGAAGGCGAAAGCAGACGTGCCGGCGAATGATCTGAAATCGAAGGACCTCCAGCAGTTTCGCGTCAGCCCTGAAGGACAGGCATTGAGAACCAATCAGGGCGTCAAGATCTCCGACAACCAGAACACGCTGCGAGCAGGTCCGCGCGGCCCGTCGCTGCTTGAAGACTTCATCATGCGTGAGAAGATCACGCACTTCGACCATGAGCGCATTCCCGAGCGCATCGTGCATGCGCGCGGCTCGGCGGCGCATGGCGTGTTTCAGGTGTACGAGTCGATGAGCGAGTATACGAAGGCGGCATTCCTGCAGGACCCGTCGGTACAAACGCCGGTGTACGTGCGCTTTTCGACCGTGCAGGGTCCGCGTGGATCGGCCGATACGGTTCGCGACGTACGTGGTTTCGCGGTGAAGTTCTACACCCAGGAAGGTAATTACGATCTGGTCGGCAACAACATGCCGGTGTTCTTCATTCAGGACGCAATCAAGTTTCCCGACTTCGTGCATGCGGTGAAGCCCGAAGCGCCGAATGAAATGCCAACGGGCGGCTCGGCACACGACACGTTCTGGGATTTCGTATCGCTCGTGCCTGAATCCGCGCATATGGTGCTCTGGACCATGTCGGACCGCGCGATTCCGCGCAGTCTTCGCACAATGGAAGGCTTCGGCATTCACACGTTCCGCTTCGTCAACGCGAAAGGCGAAGGACGTTTCGTCAAATTCCACTGGCGTCCGGTGCTGGGATCGTACTCGCTGCTGTGGGACGAAGCGCAGAAGCTGGCCGGCAAGGACCCGGACTTTCACCGACGCGATCTGTGGGAAGCGATCGAGCGCGGCGATTACCCGGAGTTCGAGCTGGGGGTGCAGATCATCGAAGAAAAAGACGAACACAGCTTCGATTTCGATCTGCTCGATCCGACCAAGCTGATCCCCGAAGAACTGGTGCCCGTGAAAATCATCGGCAAGATGACGCTCAATCGCAATCCGGATAACTTCTTTGCCGAGACCGAGCAGGTCGCGTTTCACCCGGGGCATATCGTGCCGGGTATCGACTTCTCGAACGACCCGCTGTTGCAGGGTCGCCTGTTCTCGTACACGGATACGCAGATCAGCCGCCTGGGTGGCCCGAACTTCCACGAGATTCCGATCAACCGGCCCGTCGTGCCGTTCGTCAACAATCAGCGCGATGCGATGCACCGCCAGGCCATCAACGTCGGACAGGCATCATACGAACCGAACTCCGTGAGCGGCGGCTGGCCGAAAGAGACCGAACCGGCTGCGTCGGACGGCGGCTTCGAAACCTATCAGGAGCGTGTGGACGGCACCAAGATTCGCGTGCGCAGCGAATCGTTCGGCGATCATTTCTCGCAGGCCGCGCTGTTCTATAACAGCATGTCGCAACCGGAAAAGGACCACATTGCCGCGGCCTACCAGTTCGAACTCGGCAAGGTGACGCGGCCCGAGATCCGCGCGCGCGTGGTCAACGAAATCCTTGCCAACTTCGACGCGGACCTCGCCGCGCAGGTTGCCGAAGGGCTGGGCTTGCCCGCGCCGAAGAAAGGCACGGTCAAGCTGTCCGGTCCCAAGGATTCACCGGCACTGAGCCTGCTCAATCGTGTCAAGCCCGGCATCAAGACCCGCAAGATCGCATTGCTCGCTGCGCCCGGTTCCGATGGCGCTTCGATCAGGAAACTGCAGCAGGCGTTGCAAGGCGAGGGCGCGGCGCCCATGCTGATCGCGCCGACGCTGGCCGCGATCGACGGCCTCGCACCGGATGCGACGATTGCCGGCTTGCCGTCGATCATGTTCGACGCGGTGATCGTGGTGGGCGGCGACGCCGGTGCGAAGATGCTCGCGCAATCGGGCGACGCGCGCCACTTCGTGCTGGAGGCGTTCAAGCATCTGAAGGCCATTGCGGCGATCGGCGCGGGGCGAGACGTGGTTGCCGCCGCGCACTTGCCGCATGATGCCGACGGCGTGGTCACCGGCGACGACAAGCAGGTCGCCGACGTGCTGAAGAAATTCGTCGAAGTGGCCGGGCAGCATCGCGTGTGGTCGCGTGCCGCGCAGGCCGAATCGGTGCCGGCTTAAGCACGGGCAATGTTGGCTGCGTGTGGCCGCAACGAGCCGCAAATAGCCCGCATGCAGCGCGCACGTAGCGCGCCTGCAGCTTGCACGTAACCCGCGTGTAGGCTGCAGGTGGAAACAGAAAATGGCCGGTTGAGGCAAACCGGCCATTTTCTTTGCGCGTAATGAAAGAACGCTTACGGATTGACGCGCGTGCTTTCGTGCAGACGGTGGCTATTCTTCGGCGCAACGGCGGCGGACGCTGCCGCCGCCGACACACCTGCCGGACCTTCGGGAATGTCGCTCGGCCGCGTGGCTTGCACGGTCTGCGGATAAAGCAGGAGCAGTGCGCGCAGCACCCCGTTGGTCCAGCCAAAGCCATCCTGAAGCGGGTATTCGCCGCCGCCTGCCGAGACGCCGGATGTGGTTGCGTCCACATCGTATTTTTCGACGAGTTTGCCCGTGTGCTGGTAGTACGACACGTTGGTTTTTATCCAGCGTGTCGCAATGGTTTGCGCAAGCGCGGGCTCGCTGTACCGACGCAAGCCCATGACCGCGAGGTATTGCAGCGGCGCCCAGCCGTTCGGCTCGTCCCATTGCTGGCCGCTGTTCACCTGCGTGGTGGCGAGGCCGCCGGGCCGCAGCAATTCGCGCCGCACGGTGGCCGCCACGGTCTTCGCCTGCTGCCGGCTGGCCACACCGGCGTATAGCGGATATACCGTCGCGGCGCTGAGCCGGTGCGTCAGCTTGTGGTTCACGAAGTCGTAGTCGCCGAACGCCTGCATCTGCGGGTCCCATAGCAGGCGGCGGATCGCGTCGGCACGCGTGTTGGCACGCTGCTCCATGTTCTCGGCGTGCGTCACGTCGCCACGCAGACGATAGCCCTTCGCAAGCGTGCGTTCGAGATCGACCAGCAAGCTGTTCAGATCCACCGGGACGAGCGACGTGACATCCACGGTGGCGAGTGTCTTGCCGTCCGCGAACCAGCGCGAGCTGAAGTCCCAGCCGGTCTCGCCGCCCGCGCGCAGGTTGCGCCACAAATCCGCGGAGTCGCGTTGCGGCATCTGCTGCGCGGTAAGTACGTCCTCGCGGTATGACTCGTCGCGTGGCGCTGCGCGTTCGTCCCAGTAGCGGTTGAGCAACGTGCCGTCCTGCAGGCGCACGACATGCCGGTTCGCGTTGCCCGCCGGCAGTCCTTCGCTGCCGTTCATCCAGTATGCGTACTCGCGTTCCAGTTCGGGCAGGTATTGCGCATAGACGGCGTCGCCGTCCCTGTCGGCGACGAGCCGCACCATCTGCGCAAAAAACGGTGGCTGCGAGCGGCTCAGATAGTAGGTGCGGTTGCCGTTCGGAATATGACCGTAGCGGTCGATCAGGGTCGCGAAGTTTTTCAGTTCATCGACGACGAGCGCATGCTGCCCGCTTTCTTCGAGGCCGAGCATGATGAAAAACGAGTCCCAGTAATAGATCTCGTCGAAGCGGTCGCCCGGCACGATGTACGGATACGGCAGCGGCAGCAGCGACGACCACGGGCTCGCCGTTGCATCGGGATCGCGCCGCAGAACATTCCACAACGTGTCGATATGGTCGACCACGTTCTGATTCGGATCCGACACATACGCCTTCGATGCGCGCGCCGGCAACGTGAAGTTGTGCTTCACGAAATCGGCGAGGCTGAAGTTGGGTTGCTGTTTCGCGGCATCGTAGGCCGCGGCGATCTGCGCGGGCGCCGACAGCGGGACCATGTCCGCGAAGGTCTTGCTGTCCGGGTACAAATGCGCGAGTTCCACGTCGCGATAGAGCACGGGATATTGCTCGGACGGCGGCACCGCGACCACCGGCGAGCTTTGCGCGGGCGCTTCGACATGCAGCGCGGCGCGGGTCACGCCGCTGGTCGCGCGCGTGGCGGCTGCGACTGCGGCGGAGGCTGGGACAGCCGGGGCAGCTGGGCCCGACGGCGAAGCGGCACCCGCCGGCGACGCATGCCACACGGCCGTGGCCAGCACGGCGGCCAACGCGACGGCGCGTGCGCAGGTGCGCAATGGTGCGTGCGCGGCGAATTCAGGGGAACAGCGTGGCCAATCGGCATGAAGGTCGAGGGTCATCGGCTAACGGAAAAGAGTGGAGGGTGACGGAGCAGGAGGTGAAGAATTCGCGATGATCTGATTCTTCGCAGGATTGACCCGCGCGGGCTGCGCAAAGTTGCGTCGTCTGGTGATAGCCCCGCCCAGTAAGGCGCAACCGGCTGTAGCAGGTCGCAGGACAGACCTCATCCTGTATGATTACGCCGGTCGCGCCGCATCTCAAAAAAGCGCCACGGAAACCCGAAAAATATTCCGAATCGCTTGATTCGCTACGCCCGAAGACTGAAAAAATGACCGCATCCCAGGCCGTCGACCAGAATCGTTTTCGCAGCATCATTCGCCGCAATATTGCGCTGCCACTCGTAGTCGGTCTCGTCACGATCGCCGTGTTCGTCGGCCTGATCGCTTATCTCGTGTCCACGATGAACTGGGCCGAGCATTCCGAGCGCGTGATCGGCCAGGCCAATGAAATGCTGCGTCTGGCGGTAGACCGTCAATCGTCCATGCGCGGCTTTCTGATTACCGGCGACGAGAAATTCCTCACGCCGTACGAGACGGGCGGCCCGCGCTTCAAATCGCAACTCGACGCGTTGCAGGCTCTCGTCTCCGATAATCCGCCGCAAGTCGCCAAGCTCAAGCAGATCGACGCGATTCAGGACCGCTGGAGCCGCGTGGCCGAAGAGCTGATCGACGCGCGGCGCCGCCATCAGGACTTCCAGGGCGCCGTGTCGACCGGCCGCGGCGCACTCGAATTCGAGGAGATGCGCCACGAATTCGACGATTTTCTCGGCGTCGAACTGGGTTTGCGCCAGCAGCGCGCCGAAGCCACGCACCGCGTCACCACCACGCTCGTGAGCGTGTTTCTGCTGTTCAGCCTGAGCGTGAGCGCGCTGCTCGCATGGATGGGGCGTCGCGAACTGATGAGCCTGTCGTCCACGTATGACGGCGTGTTGCGTCGTCAGGCCGAACAGACCGAGATTCTGCAGCAGCAGGTCTGGTTGCGCTCGGGGCAGCGTCTGCTCGCCGAGAAAGTGGTCGGACAGGCCACGCCGAAACTGGTCGGCCGCGCAATGCTCGATTTCCTCGCCGAATATCTCGACGCTGCCGTCGGCGCGCTCTATGTGCGCGACAAGCAGCATGGCACGTTGCGCCGCATCGCCGCCTATGGCTTCAGCCGCGAGAGCGAACAGGCCGCGGACCGTCATTTCGAGGATGCGGAAACGCTGGTGGGCCAGGCCGCGGTCGCGCGCCGCACGCTGGTTCTGCGCGATGTGCCGGATAACTACATTCAGGTCGTGTCGGCCACGGGCCGCAGCGCGCCAAAGAACCTGCTCATCATGCCGATCGACAACGACGGCCAGGTCAACGGTGTTGTCGAGCTGGGCTTCATTCGCGAACTCGGCCCGCGCGATCAGGAGTTCATGGAACTGATCCGCAGCAACATGGGCGACTTTATCGAAGCCGCGCTGTATCGCGAACGTCTGCAGGACGCGTTGGCGGAAACGCAGCAGCTGAACGAAGAGTTGCAGGTACAGCAGGAAGAGTTGCGCGTGTCGAACGAGGGGCTGGAAGAGCGCGGCCGCGCGCTGATGGAGTCGCAAACGCGGCTCGAGGCGCAGCAGGCGGAACTTGAACAGACCAACGTGCAGCTCGAGGAGTACGCGCAACGGCTCGAACGGCAAAAGTCCGACCTGTTGCGCGCGCAGGACGATCTGGCGGCCAACGCCGAGCGGCTCGAACAGTCGAGCCGCTACAAGTCCGAGTTCCTCGCCAACATGTCGCACGAATTGCGCACGCCGCTGAACAGTTCGCTGATTCTCGCAAAGCTCCTGCAGCAGAATCGTACCGGCAATCTCACCGAGGAACAGGTGCGCTATGCGGAAACGATTCACGCGTCGAACAGCGATTTGCTGGTGCTGATCAACGACATTCTTGACCTGTCGAAAGTCGAAGCCGGTCAGGTCACCGTCGAGCTCGAAACCGTATCGGTTGACGCGACACTGCAGTCGCTCGAAGAAATGTTCCGGCCGATCGCAGGCAACAAGCACCTGCGTCTCACGTTCGACCGCGCGCCCGGCACGCCGGACACGGTCGTGACCGACGGGCAGCGCGTCACGCAGATTCTGCGCAACCTGCTTTCGAACGCGGTCAAGTTCACGGATCAGGGCGAAGTGTCGCTGTCGGTCGCGCCCGCGGCGGATAACCTGCTGCGCATCGACGTGCGCGACTCCGGCATCGGCATCCCGGCGGACAAGCTGGAGATGATTTTCGAGGCGTTCCAGCAGGCCGATGGGTCCACCAGCCGTCAATATGGCGGCAGCGGGCTGGGACTGTCGATTTCACGCGAGTTCTCGCGTCTCATTGGCGGCCGCATCACCGTGGCGAGCGAAGTAGGCAAGGGCAGCGTTTTCACGCTGTGGCTGCCGCTCGACGCCGAGGCCGCACTCGCCGGCTTGTCCATGAACGCAGCGCCGCACGCAGCCGCGCAGTCCGCGGCGCACGCAGCAGCGTATCCGCGCACCGCGGCAGCAAGCCCGTCGCCGATGTTCACGCACAGCCCCGCCTTCCCATCGCAACCTGCCGCGGCTGAGACCACGGCCGAGCCGCTGCTCACGCGCGGCGCGTCGGCCAACGTGCAGCCGGCGGTGATCACGCCCGCGAACGGGCTCATCATTGGCAAGGCGCCCGAGGCCACGAGCGGCCCGATCGCGGACGATCGCGACAACCGCACCCGCGCCGGCCGCCTGATCATCGCGGTCGAAGACGATCTCGCCTTCGCCGAAATCCTGCGTGATCTGACGCACGAGCTCGATTTCGACTTCGTTCATGCAAGCGACGCCGCGAGCGGCCTCGCACTGGTGCGTGACATGCGCCCGGCAGCCGTGCTGCTCGACGTCGGCCTGCCCGACCGTTCCGGCCTAACGGTGCTCGAATGGCTGAAGAACGATCCGCTCACGCGGCACATTCCGATTCACATCGTCTCCGCCACCGATCACGCCGACAAGGCGCTGCACCTGGGCGCAATCGGCTACACGCTCAAGCCGACTGCGCGCAGCACGATGGAGGCCGCGATCCGCCGCCTTGAAGCGCGTTTGCAACAGCGCCTCAAACGGGTGCTGGTGATCGAGGACGACGCGCCGATGCGCGAAAGCATTCGCGCGCTGCTGCAAAGCGAGAACACCGAGATCGTGGCGGTCGCGACACTGGCCGAAGCGCTGGAATACCTCGCGAAATTCACGTTCGATTGCGTGGTGACCGATCTCGCGCTGCCCGACGGCACCGGCTACGACCTGCTCGAACGGCTGGCTGCGAACACCGCGCATGCTGCGCTGCCGGTGATCGTCTACACGGGCCGCATGCTGTCCGACGAAGAAGAGCACCGCCTGCGCCGCTACTCGAAGTCGATCATCATCAAGGGCGCGAAGTCGCCGGAACGTCTGCTCGACGAAGTCACGCTGTTCCTGCATAGCGTGGAGTCGTCGCTCGCGCCCGAACAGCAACGGATGCTGCGCACCGTGCGTCAACGCGACAACGCTTTCGAGGACCGCACGATCCTGCTCGCCGAAGACGACGTCCGCAATATTTTCGCGCTCTCGCACGTGCTGGAACCGCTCGGCGCGAAGCTGCAGATCGCGCGCAATGGCCGCGAGGCGCTGGAGGTGCTGGAGAACGGCCCCGAAGTGCATCTGATCCTGATGGACATCATGATGCCGGAAATGGACGGCATCACCGCGATGGGCGAAATCCGCCGCAATCCGCGTTTCACCCATCTGCCGATCATCGCTCTGACCGCGAAGGCCATGGCGAACGATCGTGCGCGCTGCCTCGAAGCGGGCGCCGACGATTACGTGTCCAAGCCGATCGACGTCGACAAGCTCGTCGCGCTGTGCCGCGTCTGGCTGCGGCAACGGTAGCCGGCGCGCATGCACCGCAGAAAGCGTAACGGAAGCACGGGAACACGATGAGCCGCTCCGAATTCGACGCGCCCCAACGGATCAGCGATTTCGACATCGAGTTGAAACTGCTGCTGGAGGCGATTTACCTCAAGTATCAGCACGATTTTCGCCATTACGCGATGTCGTCGCTGCGTCGCCGTCTCACGCAGGCGCTGGAGGAGTTCGGGCTGCGTTCGCTGTCGCAGATGCAGGACCGCATCATGCGCAGCGGCGACGAATTCTCGCGGCTGTTCCAGTACCTGACGGTGCAGGTCAGCGACATGTTCCGCGATCCGGCGTATTTCCTCGCGCTGCGCGAACACGTGTTGCCGCGCTTGCGCACGTATCCTTCCATCAAGGTGTGGGTAGCGGGTTGCAGCACCGGCGAGGAACTGTGGTCGCTGAAAATCCTGTTCGACGAGGAAGGGCTTACTGAGCGCACGCTGTTCTACGCGACCGACATCAATCCCGACGCATTGGCGCGCGCCGAATCCGGTATCTACTCGCTCGAGCGGATTCAGGGCTTTACGCAGAACTATCTGGCCGCAGGCGGCAAGCGTTCGTTGGCGGACTACTATCATGCGGCTTATGGCGGCGCGCGCTTCGCGGGCTCGCTGAAAGACCGCGTGGTGTTCGCCGATCACAGCCTGTCGACCGACGAAGTTTTCCTCGAAGCGCATCTGGTGTCGTGCCGCAATGTACTGATCTATTTCGATCGCGGCCTGCAGGACCGCGCGCTTGGCCTCTTCGAAAACGCGCTCGTGCGGCGTGGCTTTCTGGGCCTCGGCAGCAAGGAAAGTCTGCGCTTTTCAAGTCATTACCAGGCGTTCGACGAATTCCGTCCGGCCGAACGCATTTATCAGAAACGCTAGTACGCTCATCATGTCACCGTCAATCGTCAAGCCAGCCGTCCATGCGGACCCGAGCGCCGGGGGCGGACGCGCGTTCGAGCTGGTCGTGATCGGCGGTTCGGCGGGCGGTATCGAGGCGCTCAGCGTGCTGCTGGCCGCGTTGCCCGCGCGGTTCGCACCGGCCGTGATGATCGTCACGCATTTGCCGCCCGACTCGCCGAGCTATCTCGTGCAGGCGCTCGCACATCGCTGCGCGTTGCCCGTGCTCGAACCGGACGCCGGCGAGCGCATTTTGCCGGGACGCGTGCATGTCGCGCCACCCGGCTATCACATGCTGGTGGAAGTGGACGGCACAGTGGCGTTGTCCACCGACGCCGCCGTGCGTTTTTCGCGTCCGTCGATCGACGTACTGTTCGAATCTGCGGCCGCCGTGTATGGCGAGCGCCTGCTCGCCATTCTGCTGTCCGGCGCAAACGACGACGGCGCAAACGGCTTGAAGCGCGTGCGCGCGCTGGGCGGCACCGCGTGGGTGCAGGCGCCCGACAGCGCCAGTTCCCCCGAGATGCCACGCGCCGCGATCGAACGCGGCGCGGCCGACTTCATTTACTCTCCCGAAACCATGGCCCGGCGGCTTGCTGCACTGCCGGCCTCTCTCAGAACGATGCCATGACGAACGCACCCGTGAATATCCTGATCGTCGACGACATCGTCCACAACATCACCGCGCTCCAGGCGTTGCTCACGCGTCCGGATGTGGCCGTGCTCGTGGCCGATTCCGGTACCGCGGCGCTCGACCTGCTGCTCAAGCACGAAGTGGCGCTCGCCATCCTCGACGTCAACATGCCCGGCATGAACGGCTTCGAGCTCGCGGCGTTGATGCGCGGCAGTCCGCGTACGTCGCACGTGCCGATCATCTTTCTGACGGCCACCGCGCAGGACGCCTCGCGCACGTTCCGAGGCTACGAGGCCGGCGCGGTCGACTTTCTCTACAAGCCGTTCGACCCGCGCATCCTGCAATCGAAAGTCGATGTGTTCGTGCAACTTGAGCAGCAGAAGCGCCAGCTTGCCGCGCAGCTCGTGACCACGCGCCAGATGCTCGAAGCGAACGAAATGCTGATGGCGGTGCTGAGCCACGATCTGCGCACGCCGTTGGGCGCGGTGCTGGCATCGGCGGAATATCTGATGCGCACCGCCGCGGACGAGCAGTCGGCGGCCGTTGCCACGCGCGTGAAAAACAGCTCGCTGCGCATGGCGCGCATGGTCGATCAACTGCTCAATCTCGCGCGTTTGCAAGGCGGCCGGCTGCCGTTGCAGCCGCGGTCGATCGAACTGGCGACGCTGTGCCGTTCGGTGATCGACGAGTTCGCGTCGCGCGAAAACGGCAAGCGGATCGTGTTCGCGGCGCGCGGCGATACGGCCGGTGCGTGGGACACCGATCTGGTGTGGCAGGCCGTGTCGAATCTGATCAGCAATGCGCTGCATCACGGTGCGCCGGGCGGCGACATCGGCGTGGAAGTAGACGGCGAGTCGAGCGATGTCGTGCGCCTGAAAGTGGCGAATCCCGGCACGATCCCGACCGAGGTGTTTCCCTATCTGTTCAAGGCGTTCGGGCAGAATGGCAGCGGGTCGCGCTCGCGCGAGGGGCTGGGTCTCGGTCTGCACATCGTGCAGGAGATTGCCCGGATGCATGGCGGCAGCGTGTCCGTGCATTCCGACGAAACAGTCGGCACGGCGTTTACGATCGAACTGCCGAGAATGGTCACGTTGCAGCGAGGTTCCTTCACGCGCAAGTAATGCGGCAGTGACGCACTGTGCTACGCTTGCCTGAACCGAATCCACGCAGCGCGAGCCCATCTCCATCATGCGTTTCTGGCGTATTTCTCCGTCGAATCGAAGCGGACAGATCAGCACCGCGCGCGCGAGCGACCTCGTCATGTCGATCTCGCAGGCCGACCCGGACGCGCTCGCGGCGAGCATGCTGAAGACTGTCGGTGACATGTTGCCGGTCTCGCAGTGCACCATCTTCGCGTATGAATTCGACGCACGGCCGCGCACCGTGTCCGCAGCGGATCATCGGGGCGGCCGCTTTTTGCGCGACGTTGCCGATCGCTACACCACGCATTTCTATGCACTCGACGGCAATCGCGCGATCATCGGCAGTCCGCTCAAACGGCGGGCGCAAGACGCGCTGTTGTTGCATCAGCAACAAAGCGAAGAGATCGAGAACGAAGCCTATCGGGCGGCGTGCTATGCGCAGCCAAATGTGTCCGACCGGTTGTCGTTGCTGATGCAACCTGTGGAACGCGTGTGGCTCTCGATCAACCTGTATCGCGATCGTGCTTATGGCATGTTCGGGCCCGGCGAGGTGGAGCGCGTGGAAAGCGTCGCCCCTCTGTTCGCCCATGCGGCGAAGAGCCACTATTCGCTCAACGGTCAGCATCAGCAGGGACCGGCGGCGGCAATGCTCGCGCGTGTGCGGCGGGCATGCCCGGCGCTGACGCCGCGTGAACTGGATGTGCTGCGCGGGACGCTGGAGGGTGCGAGCGCCGCCGAGATCGCGCAGCAGATGGGCGTCAAACCGGCGAGCGTGATTACGTATCAGAAGCGCGCCTATGCGCGGCTTGGGATATCGAGCCAGCGGCAGCTCTTCGCACTATGTTTGCAGCCGGAATGGGGCGTGGATCGAGGCCGAGGATGAGCTGGAAGATGAGCTGGAAGGCGGCAGGGAAGCGCAGCGCCGGGATGCTCGATCGGTAATCAAGGCCAGCAACAGTTCGCGCACAGCAACAAAACGACGCGCCGTCTCAAACGCGCTTACCTCGCGCCTGCGCTTGCGTCTCGCGGTCCCAGCGTTTGAGCCACGGCATCACGAATTCAGCAAAGCCGTCCGCCGGCGGCGACAACGTCCGCTCTGTCGAGCGATACACGCAGATGTCGCGAATCGTTTCCGGATCGACGATCCGTTTCATCACCAGCCCGAATGTGCGCGCGAGGGGCGCCACATAGGCCGGCGCGAGCGTCACCGCGAGTCCGTGCGCGGCGATGCCGAACGCGGTCGTGACGTTGTCCACCACATCGACCGGAATGATGCGCGCCTCGACCGGCAGGTTGGCCAGCATCTGCGCGACCGCGCGTTCGTGGTCGCGGCCCGTGGCAATGATCGGCACCTCGCGCAGATGCCGCCATTGCACGCGGCGGCGCGCGGCGAGCGGATGCGTTGCCGCGCACCACATCACCCACGGGCTCGTGAACGCGGGGTCGCAGCGCACGCGTGAGCCGCTTTGCCGGTTCGGACCGATGGCCAGATCCACGTCGCCACTTTCTACGCGCTCCACCAGTTGCTCGACCACGGTATCGCAAACGCGCACGACGACTTTAGGCTTGTCGCGCGCATATTCGGCGATGGCGGCAGGCAATGCCGTGGCCGCGATCACGAGCGGCGCGCCTACGCGGACGATGCCGGCGGCGCGATTGCGGATGTCGTCAGCGGATTGCGCGGCGGCGCGTACGTGGCGCAAAACCGATTCCGCCGACGACAGAAAATCCTGCCCCGCGCTCGACAGATCGACGCGCCGCGTGGTCCGGTCGAACAGACGGAACCCGAGTTCCGTTTCCAGTTCCGCGAGCAACTGGCTGACGGCGGACGAGGTCAGGCCGAGCCGTTCCGCCGCCGCGCCGATACTGTGCAGATCGACGATGGCGAGAAAGGCTTCGAACTGGCGGATCGTAACGCGTGTGAGGGGCATACGGCGATTCTAAAGAAAAACTTACGAATCGTGAAAAATCGATTGATTGTGTCTGGCGGCCGGATCACCGAGACTTGCCCCAATCGACGCATACCGTGAAACACGCTTAGACTTTCGCATCCGGTTTCGTGCACCGTCGCTCGAACACACCGTTTCGCCTCGCGGCTTGCCGCGCAGCGCCAGGCTCGCCGCAACCGCAATCAGCGTTTCATTGAAGGATTGACGATGTTCGACCACATTCCCGCCTATCCAGGCGACCCGATTCTGAGCCTGAACGAGGATTTCCAGCTCGACCCGCGACCCAACAAGGTCAACCTGAGCATCGGCATCTATTTCGATGACGCCGGCAAGCTGCCCGTCATGGAGGCGGTGCGTCGCGCGGAAACGGCGCTGCTCGACTCGATCGGCCCGCGTTCGTATCTGCCGATGGCAGGCCTTCCGTTGTACCGCGACGCCGCACAGGCGCTCGTTTTCGGCGCGGACAACCCGATGCGCGCGGCCGGGCGGATCGCCACGCTGCAAACCATCGGCGGCTCGGGCGCATTGAAAGTGGGCGCCGATTTCCTCAAGCGCTACTTCCCGGCTTCGCAGATGTGGATCAGCGACCCGAGTTGGGAAAACCATCGCGTGGTGTTCGAGGGCGCGGGCCTGACCGTCAACACCTATCCGTATTACGACGAGCAGACTGGCGGCCTGCGTTTCGCCGACATGGTCGAGACGATCGGCCGTCTGCCGGAGCGCAGCATCGTATTACTGCATGCGTGCTGCCATAACCCCACTGGCGTCGACCTGAGCCCGGCGCAGTGGGCCGAACTGGTGCCGGTACTGCAACGCCGCAAGCTGATTGCGTTCGTCGACATGGCGTATCAGGGCTTCGGCGCGGGTCTCGATGAAGACGCGGCGTGCGTGCGTCTGCTGGCTGACGCGGGCATTGCGTTGATCGTCGCGAATTCGTTTTCGAAGAATTTCTCGCTGTACGGCGAGCGCTGCGGCGCGCTGAGCGTCGTGTGCAGAAGCAGCGAGGAGGCGTCACGCGTGCTCGGCCAGTTGATGTCGACGGTGCGCGCGAACTATAGCAATCCGCCCACCCACGGCGCGCGCCTCGTGGCGAACGTGCTGTCCAGTCCTGCGTTACGCGCGTCGTGGGACGCCGAACTCGGCGGCATGCGCGAACGCATTCTCGCGATGCGCAAGACGATCCACGACGGACTCGCGGGCCGTGTCGACGATGTGATGCGCACGCGCTATATCGCGCAGCGCGGCATGTTCACCTATACGGGTCTGACCGAAAGCCAGGTCGAGCGTCTGCGCAGCGAGCACGCGGTGTACGTGCTGCGCTCGGGCCGCATGTGCGTGGCCGGGCTGAACGCGCGCAACGCAGGCTATGTGGCGTCGTCGATCGCGGCGGTGGTGAACGGCGCCTGAGCGCTGCGTGCAACCTGTTCGTGTCTGCGAAAGGCACGTAAAACGGAGACTTCGATGACAACCCTCGAACTACAACCCGCTGTCGCGCCGTCGGCCACCGCGATGCATCCCGACGAATGGCAAGCGCGCGTGCAACTGGCCGCCTGCTACCGGATTTTCGACATGCTCGGCTGGACCGAGATGATCTACAACCACATTACGTTGCGCGTGCCGTCGAGCGTGAGCGGCAACGAGCGGCATTTCCTGATCAATCCGTTCGGATTGCACTACAGTGAAGTAACAGCCAGCAACCTCGTGAAGATCGACGCGCAAGGCCGCGTGCTCGACCACTCGCGGTATCCGGTGAATCCGGCCGGCTTCGTCGTGCATGCGGCGATTCACGAAGGTCTGCCCGACGCGCACTGCGTGATGCACACGCATACCACTGCGGGCGTGGCGGTGGCCTGTCTGGAAAATGGTCTGGAGCAGACCAACTTCTACAGCGCGCAACTGCATGACCGCATCGCGTATCACGATTTCGAAGGCATTACCGTGCATGCGGAGGAGGGGCCGCGTCTGCTCGAACATATCGGCAATAAGCAGGCGGTGATTCTGCGCAATCACGGTTTGCTCGCGTGGGGCCATACGCTGCCGCAGACTTTCGCCGTGTTGTGGACGCTCAACCGCGCATGCGAAATCCAGATGGCGACGTTCGCCATGGGCAGCGCGCGTCGGATACCGGAGGCGGTGGCGATACGCTGCTCGCGCGACGCGTTGCAGTTCGACCCGCGTCACGGCGCGGGGCAGGATGTGTTCGACGCACTGGTGCGCAAGGTCGACCGGATCGACGCGAGTTATAAAGACTGAGTACGGCGTCAGAGAACCATCATCAGAAAAACACGAGGACTCGGTCAATGAAGATAGCAATCTACGGTGCCGGCGCGATTGGCGGCTGGATGGGCGTAAAGCTTTCGCAGGCCGGACACGAAGTGAGCGTGGTCGCGCGCGGCGCGACGCTCGATGCATTGCGTGCGCACGGCCTGCGTCTGGTTGAGGACGGCACGACCCACGCGGTGCCGGTGAAAGCCAGCGCGGACCCGGCGGAGCTGGGCGTGCAGGATCTCGTCGTGGTGGCGGTCAAAGGCCCCGCGATGGCGTCCGTCGCCGAACAGATCGCGCCGCTGCTCGATTCGCAGACAATCGTTCTTACCGCGATGAACGGCGTGCCGTGGTGGTTCTGCGACGGACTGGGCGACGATTTCGCCGGCAAGCGGCTCAAGTCGATCGACCCGGACGGCGCAATCGCCGCGGCGATTCCGTCCGCGCAAACGGTGGGCTGCGTGGTGCATGCAAGTTGTCTGGTCGATGCGCCGGGCGTGATCCGGCATCACGTGGGCAATGGCTTGATCATCGGCGAAGCGTCCCGCGAATCAGGCGAGCGCGTTCAGGCGTTGCGCGCGACCCTCGCGGCGGCGGGCTTCAATGTGTCCGTGTCCGCGCGGATCCAGCGCGACGTCTGGTACAAGCTGTGGGGCAACATGACGATGAACCCGATCAGCGCGATCACCGGCGCGACCACGGACCGGATTTTGAGCGACGAGCTGGTGCGCGGCTTCGTCACGCGCATCATGCTGGAGGCGCAGGCAATCGGCGCGCGCTTCGGCATTCCGATCGATCAGAACCCGGAAGATCGCAATGAAGTCACGCTCAAACTCGGCGCAATGAAAACCTCGATGCTGCAGGATGTGGAGGCGGGCAAAGCGGTGGAACTCGATGCGCTGGTGAGTGCGGTGCGCGAACTGGGGCAATTGACGCAGGTGCCCACGCCTTACACGGACGCGTTGCTGGGACTCGCGCGGTTGCATGCCAGTACGCGGGGTCTGTACCCGAGGCAGTGAGGTAGGTGTTGAATGCTGCGTTGTTTGCTGGCTCGCCTGTTAATGGCAACGACCGGAGAAAGCCACCACGTGCACGCGGTGGCTTTTTTCATGCCGCCGTTTGCACCGTCAATGCGGACGATGCAGGCAGTCTCGCCGCCTCGATCAGCGCTAGTGCGCGCGGCGCGTCGTCAAATTCAGTGATGCATAACATCGCGAGCCGGGCCAGATAAAGCGGCGCCTGTCCTTCCCCTTGCTGTGTGAGCGCGTTGCACAGTGTCGTGTAGACGAGATCGAGATCGCTGTCAGTCATGATGAGGCGTGTTCCTGCGTGGTTTGGCGGTCATTGAAGCTTGTGGGGGTGAATTTTGCGGCGGCGTTCAGCCGGCCAGACAGGCGACGATGGCTTGCTGAATGGCCGGCGCGCCGCCATTGCGCCAGCGCGCGAGCACGTGGCCGTCGGGACGGATCAGATAGACCGTGCCTGGTGTGGCGTCGAGCATCGCGTGCAGGTGCCCGGTCGTGTCGTAGAGAGGCAAGCTCGCTTGCGTCGGCAGGTCGGGCGTGCCCGAAAGCACCGTCACGCTTTTGAACGGAATGCCGCGTGCGGCGAGCGTGTGCTGCGCCTGCTGCCAGGCCTCGTCGTGCGCATCGCTCTGTGCGGCGGATGGCTCGAAGCGCAGCGCGGTGAAGCAGGGCGCCAGCACGTCTGTCAGATGACACGCAGTCAGCGCGCCGTCGCTCTCGCGCGTCAGGCGGCATTCCGGCAACGCGGAGCCGGGCGCGGGTCCGCAACCGAATGCAGGGTCAGGTGTGGCGTCGACGCTCGGGTTCAGCGGCGATTCCCGATAGGCGATCGCATGCGTTTGCCGCGGATTGATCAGCGGACGCACCTTCGGATGATGCGCGGCAAGACCGAGCACGGCCGTGCGCATCAGGTCGAACGCAAAGGAAGGCGGCGCCATGAACTCCGTGCTTTTCATCCCGTAGCTGAGATTTTCGCGGGCTGCGTACACGCGTTCGTCGCTGTAACTGTCGAGCAGTCGCGGGGATGCGGTGCCGTTGACCACGCAGCCGAGTTTCCAGCCGAGATTGTCGGCGTCGTCGATGCCGGAGTTCGCGCCGCGCACGCCGAAAATCGGCACGAGGTGTGCGGCGTCGCCGGCGAAGAGCACCGGCCCGTGACGGTAGCGTTCGAGCGTCAGCGCGTTGGCCTTGTAGACCGTGATCCAGATCGGCGACCATTCGCCTGTTTCGCCCATTGAGTCGAGCACGCTCTGAACACGCGGCATCACGTTCTGCGACTGGACCGCGGCCTCCGGGTCTTCGTCGTCGCGCAACTGGTAATCGATGCGCCAGACATTGTCGGGCTGCTTGTGGACCAGCACCGTGGAGCCGGGATTGGACGGCGGATCGAAGTAGGCAAGCCGTTCCGTCGCGCGATCGCTCTGCAATGCGATATCGACGATCACATAGCGGCCTTCATACGTCGTGCCGGTGAGCTTCACGCCGAGCGCGTCGCGCACGGTGCTGCGGCCGCCGTCGCACGCGACGACCCAGTCGGCGTCCATTTGCCAGGCTGTGCCGGCGTGGGCGCCTGCGATAGCGCCTGTTTTGCCTGCTGGCGTTGGGCGTGTTGTGCTGCTTGTAGTGCTTGTAGTGCTTGTAGTGCTTGTAGTGCTTGTAGTGCCGGCGCCGCCCGTTTGCAGGGTCAACGTTGCGCCAGAGCCCGCGCCTTCGACGCCATGCCGCTCGATTCCGGTCAAACGCGTCTGCCAGCGGATTTCGATCAGATCGCCATGCCGCTCCACTTCGTCCAGCAGCAACTGTTCGATCTGATACTGCGCAATATTGATCATCGGTGGCAACGATTGCTCGTCGTCCTGATGCATGGTAAAGCGGAACACTTCGGCATCACGGTAGAAACTGCGGCCGCCCGTCCACGGCAAGCCTTTTTGCAGAAAGCCCTGCACCACGCCGAGACGTTTGAAAATTTCCAGGCTGCGCCGCGAAATGCAGATGGCGCGACTACCGGTGCACACGCCGTCGTCAGCTTCGATCACCACCGAGCGCACACCCTGGCGCGCGAGCGCAAGCGCGAGCGTCAGGCCGACCGGACCGCCGCCGACAATCGCGACGGCGCGCCGCAACGGATCGCGGCCGTCGACGAGCGCGGGCACGACGCCCTCATAACGGCGAGACGCAAAGGGATAAGGTTTGAAAGCGCGGCTCATGCCTGTCTCCTGATTGTTCACGCCGACTGCTTGCGCGGCCGAATGTGTCGGCACTTGCCCGGCGGCGGATCGATAAGGAAGTATGAAGGCGTGGCAACGCGGGCGTGTCCTCATTTTGGGTACAGACGACCGTGCCGTCGGCCAGCCAGGCGCCGTGCCGCGCGCGTAGCTACGCGGCGCGTGTAGCGGAGGGAAGAGCGGCGGGCTGAGCGGCAGGATAAGCGGCAGACTGAGCGCTCGTCAGACATTCCGCGTTGGAACGGAACCACGCGATAGAGAAGTCGACGAAAGAGCGCGTTTTCGCGGAAATATGGCGACGGTCCGCATAGACGATCGCCAGTTCCTTTTCGGCATTCATGATGCGGAAATCGGCGAGCAGCGGCAGCAGTGCGCCGTTGCGCAGGTCGCCGATCACGTGGTTTTCGGGCAGCACCGCGATGCCCATGCCGGCGAGCGCGGCATGCCGAAGCATCACCGCGTTGTTGACGGCCAGCGTAGCTTCGAGCGTGACGTGCGTTTCATGCCCGTCCGGCGAAAGGAACTGCCAGTTGCCGTCCTGCCCGACGGCCGTGAGCGACAGGAACGTGTGCGCGGTCAGGTCCGAGGGTTTGAGCGGCTTACCCTTTGCGTCGAGATACGCGGGCGACGCCACGGCGACCGGCCGCACGTTCAATAGCGGACGCTTGATGAGCGTGGTGCCGCTGATCTGCCGTGGCTGGACGATGCCTACGTCGAAACCCTCGCGCACGAAATCCACGTGCTGATGCAGCAGCGTGATCGCGAGTTTGACGCTGGGGTACATCTGCAGGTACTGCTGCAACAACGGCGTCAGACTCGACAGCGAAAAAGACGCACCAGCGGCGACTTTCAGCGTACCCGATGGCTCGGTTGCGCCGCGGATCGCGACTGATTCGATTTCTTCGATCTCGTCGAGAATGGACCTGCAACCTTTGGCGTAAAGCTCGCCTTCTTCGGTCATGGAGAGCGTGCGGGTATTGCGGTTGACGAGCCGTGTATTGAGATGCGCCTCCAGTTGCTCAAGATAACGCGTCACCATGGCGTTTGAAATGCCGAGATTGGCGGCCGCCTGTCCAAACGACATGGTTTCGGCGATATTGATCAGAACTTTCATTGCCTGAAGTTGATTCATGCTGATTCCAGCTTTAACGGATAAATGGCAGGGGAGATAAGTGTATGGGGCGTTTTTGACCAGTTTTTTTAAATTCGATTTTTTACACAAAGTGTTTTGATCAATTTTGTAATATTCCAGGGTATCGTTAATTCCTTCTCAAAAAAAGACGGTGAATTCGTGTTGTGGGAAGTAAGCAACGAAGACCCACCACAGCGGCTTTGTTAGAAGGCGCCAAAGTGTTGTCTGATAAGGATTATCCTAATTAAAGCGCATGCTTCGATTAACGCTGAAAATAGTTTTGCGTATTCGTGGCTGATGGCTGAAAGAAAGAAGCCACTAAGATTCTGATTCTACGTTGTGCGCACTATCCGGACGTATCGCGAACTGAAATCCGGAAAGTGACGGCAGCGTTTGGCAATGTCCGGCCTCGTTGCGCGCCGGGTTCAAGAATCTAACGCAAGGCATTCAAATGAAAAAAATCCTTATTGCTACCGCTGTATCCGCCACGTGCGTGGGCGCCGCACACGCGCAAAGCAGCGTCACGCTTTACGGCATTATCGACGCGGGTCTGACCTATGTGAGCAATGAGGCCAGTTCGTCGTCGCAGATTACGCCGGACGGACGTCTTACCGGTGGCAAGGCGGTCGTCGCGATGACCGGCAGCAACGTGGAAGACAGCCGTTGGGGACTGAGCGGCGTCGAAGACCTGGGCGGCGGCCTTAAAGCGGTGTTCCGGCTCGAAAGCGGCTTCAATATTGCGAACGGCAGCCAGGTCCAGTCGAACACGCTGTTCAACCGCCAGGCTTACGTAGGTCTGTCGAGCGACGTGGGCACGCTCACGTTCGGCCGCCAGTACGACTCGGTGGTCGACTATCTGAGCCCGCTCACCGCCGCGGGGAGCTGGGGCGGCACATACTTCGCGCATCGGGGCGACAACGACAATGCGGATGCGTCGATCAGTGTGAACAACTCGGTCAAGTTCCAGAGCGCGAACTATGCCGGCTTGTCATTTAGCGGGCTGTATGGTTTCTCGAATCAGGCGGGTTTTGCGGATAACCGTGCTTATAGCGTAGGCGCCGGCTACACAATCGCTGGTTTGAAGCTGGGTGCAGGTTATCTGCAATACCAGGGCATGGACCTGAACCAGAGCAGCGGCGCGATCGAAGGCGGCACGTTCGCGGCGTCGGCACTGAGCGGCGTGCAGAACCAGCGCACGTGGGGCGCTGGCGGAAGCTATGATTTCGGCCCGTTCGTCGTGGGCGCCGTGTTCACGCAGAGCCGCTTCCAGGACAAACTGGCCGATAGCTCGGTCCGCTTTAACAACTACGAGGTCAACGCTCGCTACAACGTCACGCCGGCTTTGGGGCTGGGCGTCGCCTACACGTACACGCAGTCACTGCGCGCAGCGCCTGGTACGACCGACTCCGATACCGGCGCGGCACACTGGAATCAGTTGGGTCTGCAGGCCGACTATTCGCTGTCTCGCCGTACCGACGTCTACGCCGAGGCGGTGACGCAACTCGGCGCGAACAACAGCCGCGGCGTGAACATGGCGCAGGTCTACGGCACGTCCGAGCCGTCCACGTCGAGAAGCCAGTTCGTCTTCACGACCGGTATCCGCCACCGCTTCTGATCGACAGGCGGCCGTACTTCGTTCAGGCGTCGCACGGTTTAGCTCGTCGGACGTGGCCTGTCTGACGAGATGCCTGCCTGACGACGAGGCTGCCTTCAATCGGCGCCGGCCGTGTGCGCGACAGCGTGCGTGTACTGCACACTGGCGGCGAGCTGACACTCTTCGATCATCGCGCGAAAGGTGGGTGCCGCGTGCGAAGCGCCGGTCGCGCTCATTTCGGCGCCGCCCTCGGGCGCACCGCCAACGCCTACTACGAGCGTCGCGCGCGGCCGCCACTCGCGCGTGCGCCGCAGCATGTTGCGCAGATAGGGCGGCGATTCAGGTGCATCGAGCGAAACGATGCAGATGATCGGCGCGTCCCTGAAGCTCGGCTCGTCGGCGCGGGCACTGCGATAGCCGGAGTGCGTCGCCATCACCGGCGCAAGGCCCTGGCGGGCAAGTAACTGCACGGCAATGGCCGTCGTCACCTCGTCGAATGCGCCGCGTCCGGGCACGCATAGCACGGAGGTCCTGTTCGCTTCGCTATCGGAAGACGTTGTGTGCGCCTGTGACTGGGCGGAGGCGGGGGTCGTGGTGTGCGCGTCTTGCGGCTCGCCATGATCCGCTGATGCGGAGCCGGGCAACGCTCCCGGCGGTTCCGCAGGCTCGGCGCGGAGCAGCCGGTCGGGCAGCCCGTCCGCAATTTCCAGGTTTTCGACGATGTCCACCAGCGATTCGTTGATGCGCGCCAACTGGTCCGGCATCAACACGCCGCGCGTTGCGTCGTTGCGGGCGAGCTTGAGGCCTTCGAGCGCGACCTTGTCGTAATAGTCGATCAGCGACATCTCGCGCAACAGACGCTCGGCCTGCACGATTGCTTCGTGTGGGTCGTCCGCGAGGAGCCGCTGATAAAAGTTCTGCGCCGGCGTGAGTGCAGGCTGATCGCCAAGCAGCACTGTGAGAAAGTTCAGGCGGTCGGCATAGCGTCCGAGCGTCACCACGCACAGCGTGAGCGGCGTGGACAGCACGAGACCGATTGGCCCCCACAGCCAGCTCCAGAAAATCGCCGCGACTACCACCGCGAGCGGAGAAAGGCCCGAGCGGTGTCCGTAGAGCAGCGGCTCGGCAATCTGTCCGGCCACGACATCCACGACGGCGAACAGGATCAGCGTATAGACCGCCATGGTCCATTGCGGCTGGATGGCGGCTGCGAGAAAGACCGCGAGAAGCGCCGCGATCCAGATGCCGATGTACGGCACGAAGCGCAGCAACGCGGCAATCACGCCAAACAGCAGCGCGCCCGGCACACCGATGATGGCAAGACCAATCGCGATCACGCCGCCCGCACTCAGATTCACGCCGAGTTGCGCGACGAAGTAGCGGCTGAGCCGCACCGCGGCGTCATTGATCGCGGTCGTGGTCCGGTGCAGATCGCGCGAGCCGAACAGGCTGATCAGCCGGTCGCGCAAGTCCTCGCGTTGCAACAGAATGAAAATCGTCACGACGAGCACGATGAAAGTCGTCTCGATCGGCGCGATGGCTGGCGACAGCGCGCGCTGTGCGAGCTGCATCGGCGTGGGCGACGGTTCGTGCACCTCGACTGGCGTCGGCACGGCCGGCGCATTGCGCGCAGCACGCCCTCTCGGCGCCGGCGGGTTCGGCCGCGTGGGTGCGACGCGCTGCAATGCGGCCGCGGCACGGCTCATCATTGAATCCGCGCGGCCTACGGTTTTTTCCTGGATCGTCTCGACCTTCTGCTCGATCGCCACCTGATACTGCGGCAGGTCGCCAGCCAGTTGCACCAGTTGCGCACCGATCAGGCCGCCGACCGCCAGCAGACTCGCCAGAGCAAATATCACGGCGATGAAAATGGACGGCAATTGCCCCATGTGCAGCCGTCGCAGCATCTGGACGAGTGGCGCGAGCAGAAAACTGAGCAGCACGGACAGCGTGATTGGAATCAGCACCTCGCGGCCGAAATACAGCGCGCATACCACGACGACGCCCGTGATGACCGACGCGAGCCCGTGCAGACTCGGCGTGCCCGGCGGGTAGACGCGATTCGGCCGCCCATGCGGCGGTAGCGATATTTTCATGAACACACTTTCCGGTGAATGGCGCGATCGCCCGGTCCGTTACACGGGCGGGATGCTACGGCTAGCTATGCGCTAAAGCAAGTCATATGCCCGCATGTTTATCCCACATGCATTCTCAGCAGCTCGAACAGTTGCGACGCCGTATAGAGCAGCAAGCCGATGAAACCGCCAACCAGCGTCCCGTTGATCCTGATGTACTGCAGATCCTTGCCGATGTTCAACTCGATGTGCCGTGACATTTCGCGGGCGTCCCAGTTCTTGACCGTATCGCTGATATGGCGTGTGAGGAATTGCGCGAATTCCGGCGCCATTGCGCGTGCTGCGTCTTCCAGGTGATCGTTCAGCGACTGACGCAGCGCGGGATCACGCGCCAGTTCGCGCCCCACCCATTGGCCCATTGCCATCACGCGTGCATGCAACGCCGAATCGCTGCTTTGCAGGTCGCGTTTGAGCCATGCGCGCAACTCGCCCCACATGTCCTTGACGTATGTGCCGAGCGCGTCGCTTTCCACCAGATAGCGCTTCACCTCCTCGCCCTTGTGCAGGAACGCCGGGTCGGACTTGAGCTTCACGATGAGCTTCTGCACAGCGTCGTCGAACTTCTGCCGAAGCTCGTGCGTGGGATTCTCGCTGATCTGTTCGAGCATGCGGTTCACCGCGCCAGCGATGGCGTCCGCGCCTTTTTCCCCGAGCCACGCGGACGGCAGTATCCGCTCCATTTTCGGATACTCGCCTTTCACCCAGTCGACGATTCGTTCCGCGATGAATTCGCGCGCGTGCGGTTCCTGCAGCAACGCCAGCACCTGCCCGATAGCCGCGTCGAGCAGCGCCTGGTGGCGTCCGTCTTTGGTGAGGGTGTCGAGAATGGTGCCCATCGACTGCGACAGATCGACTTTGGCCAGCACGTCGCGCAGCGCATCCTTGATGAATACCTGGATGCGCACGTCGTCGGTCAGCTCGAGTATTCCGCCCGTGAGTCTGACGACATAGTCGCCAAGACGCGCGGCGTTCGCCGGCTCGGTGAGCCAGCGGGTGATGCTGCGCGCCGGGTCGTATTTCTGGATCAGACCGACGAGCGAGGGCACGTCGAGAAATTTGTCCTGCACGAAAACGGCGAGGTTGTCGGCGATCTTGTGCTTGTTCCTCGGAATGATCGCGGTGTGCGCCGATACGACCGGAATGGGCACGCGGCGAAAAAGTGCGGCCACCGCGAACCAGTCGGCGAGCGCGCCCACCATTGCCGCCTCTGCAATCGCCTTGACGCCATCCACCCATAATCCGCGCGGCATGAATGCCGTGACGACGAAGATGCACGCAGCGGCCAGCAGGAGCAGCAGCGGCAAGCGCTTGGCCTTTTTCAACTCGATTGACTTGTTCATCGGCAGCGGCGCAACAGGGCGGCAGGTACGTTTCCAGAACCGCGAGTGTAGCGCCGCGCGCCACGCAACGGACGAGGCGTTGCAATGATTGCGCTGTCCTATGACTTCTGGACAATCCCATCTGGGGCACGCTTTGCATCGTTGACGCGGTAACATTCATGGCTTGACTGCGAGCGTCAGCGCCCGCGGATAACTCGCAACATCGGGCAACTCGGGCGTTAAGAGTAGGGGAGGCACAGTGATCAGGTTCCTGCACACCGCAGACTGGCAGATCGGCACGCAATTCGGCCAGTTCGAGCCGGACGAGGCGGCGCATCTTGCCGAAGCGCGCTTCGAGACAGTGCGCCGGATCGCCGGGGAAGCGGCGGCGCGCAAGGTCGACGCGGTGCTCGTCGCGGGCGACGTATTCGACCTGCAGACCGTTTCGGATACGGTGATCCGCCGCCTGTTCGGCGCGCTGCAAGGCTTTTCCGGACCATGGATCATGCTGCCGGGCAACCACGACGCCGCGCTCGTCGAAAGCGTATGGACGCGCGCGCAGCGTCTTGGCTGCATCCCGCCGAATGTGCGCGTCGCGCTCGCACCCGGTGTGATCGCGCTGGAGTCGTGCCGCAGTGCATTCCTGTGTGCGCCGCTGACCCAGCGCATCACGTACGACGACACGACCGGCTTCTTCGACACCACGGAAACACCTGCCGGCTATCACCGTGTGGGGCTCGCTCACGGCAGCATGAGCGGCATCCTGCAGGAAGGCATCGACTCGTCGAACCCGATTTCGCCGACCCGTGCCGTGAGTGCGCGGCTCGACTATCTGGCGCTCGGCGACTGGCACGGTCACCTGCGCGTGGACGAACGCACGTGGTACGCCGGCACGCACGAGCAGGACCGTTTTCGTGCGAACGATCCCGGTTTCGTGCTCGACGTCACGCTGGACGAGCCGGGTGCGCCGCCACGCGTGGAGCCGGTGCGGGTCGGCAAATACCGGTGGCACCGCTGGGAGGAAACGATCTCCGTGCCAACCGACATCGATTCGTTACAGGCGCGCCTCGCCGGGATGAGCAGTCACGACGTGCTTCGGCTGGTGGTGACCGGCACCGCCACACTGGCGGATGCACAAAGGCTGCACGTGGCCGTGGAGGAAACGCGCGCCCGCGTGCGTGCGCTGCGTGTCGACCTGGGCGCGCTGCAGGTTTTGCCCACCGCGGACGACCTGGCCGAACTCGGCGCGCAGAGCGGCTATCTCGCGAAAGTCGTCGCACGGCTGCGCGCCATGCAGGAAGACCCGCACTCCGATCCGCAAACGCTCCGGCGAGCGGCCGAGGCATTGCTGCTTCTGGCGCGGTTTCAGCGTGATTTGCCGCGCGAAGCGAGGTCCGCATGAAGCTGCGTAGTATCGCGATTCAGGAGTTCAAGCAGTTCAGCGGACGGCTCGTCATCGACGATCTGCAGCCTGGTCTGAATCTTTTCACCGGTCCGAACGAAGTGGGCAAGAGCACGGTCGCGGAAGCGGTACGCGCCGTGTTTCTCGAACGCTACAAGGCTTCGCATCTGAAAGACCTGCTGCCGTGGGGTAAGGCGAGCGGGCAACCCTCGGTCGAGGTGACTTTCGAGCTGGACGGTGCGGCATGCCGGTTGTCCAAGCAGTTCGTCACGCGCCAGCGCTGTGAGCTCACGATTGGGTCCGCCGTCTACGGCGAAGACGAGGCCGAAGACAGGCTCGCGGCGCTGCTTGGCTTTTCGCGTGCGGCGCGCGGACCGCTGAAAGCCGAGCACGCCGGCGTGCCGGGTTTGTTGTGGGTGCAACAGGGCGGCACACAGGACGTGCGCCATTCGACCGGTCACGCCGCGCAGTATTTGCGTGACGCGCTGTCGCAACTGTCGGGCGGTACGGAATCGGCCGGCGAAGACGCGCTGATTGCAGCCGTGCAGCGCGAGTTGCGCCAACTGCTCACGGCGCGCACGCAGAAGTCCACGGGGCCGCTCGCGGAGGCCGAACAGGCGCTCGCTGCGCTGCTCGCCGAGCGTGAAGGCTTGCAACAGCAGCGCCAGCAGTTCGAGGAGAACATTGCGCGTCTCGCCGCCCAGCAGGAGGCGTTCGACGACGCGCAGCGCAAGCGTCCCTGGGAAGTTCACGAGCAGAAGGCCATGCTCGCGCAACAGCGCGCCGACGCCGCGGCGGATCTGGAGCGCGGCCTCCAGCAAGTCGCGCAATCGTTGCAGGTGAGCGAGGCGGAGCTTGCGCTGTCGTTGCAACAGGAGCAGGGCGCGGTTGAACTCGAAGCGGCCATTGCGCGTGAGCGCGAGCAACTGGACGCGGCGCGTGCCAACGTCGCCGCGGCCCAGACCGCGCACGCGCAAGCGGCGTCGAGCGTCGCGCAGTTCGAGCAGGCCGCCGCCGACGCGAACCGTGCGCTCGAACTGGCGAACGCGGCGGTCACGGCGGCCGATCTGCGCAGCCAGACCGGGCTGTATCGTGCGGAAAGCGAGCGGCTGCAGACGTCGATCGCCGCCGCCGGCGAGGCTGCCGAAGCCATGCTTGCAGCGGCGCGTGCGGCCGCCGCGCTCGAGATCGACGAGGCGAAGCTCAAGCGGCTGACAGCGCTCGACGGCGAGTTGACCGTGCTGCGCGCGCGTACCGAAGCGGCGATGACGCGCGTCGAGTATCGGCTGAATGGCGCGGTCACGGTCGGCGGCGAAGCGGTAAGCGGCATCGGTGTGCTGCGTCTGGATGAAGAGAAAGTCATTGGTCTCGGCGAACTGGGCGAATTGCGGGTGATTCCGGGCGTGTCGGATCTTGCCGCGCAGCTCGCCGCCCTGGCCGCGCTGGAAGCGCACCATGCACAGCTGTTGCAGAGTCTTGGCGTGGCGTCGCTCGGCGAGGCCGAGGCGCGCCATGAGCAATGGAAGGCGCTCGTCGCGCAGCAGAAAAGCCAGGCGAGGATTCTCGAAGTGCATGCGCCTGATGGCATCGACGCATTGCGCGCCGCGCTGGCGTCAACGGCAGCGCGTCTGCAAACCGCCGACGACCGGCTCGCGGCGCTGCCCGATGTGTCGGCTGCGCAACCGCTCGACGAAGCGCGGCGCAACGCCGGGATCGCGCGCGATGCGCTGGAAGCCGCGCGAAAAGTCCTCGCGCAGGCAGCGGAAAAGCGCTCTACCGGCACGGCGACTTGCGAGTCGCTTGCCGCGCAACTGCAGCGCAAGGAATCCCAGCTGAACGACGAAACGTTGCGCCGCAACCGCGCGCAGTGGCAGGCAAAGATCATCGAGCAACGTGTGCAGGTCGAGGCGCTGCGAAAGCAGCGCGAGACCCGCGAACGTGAGCTGGAAGCGGCGCGCCTGGACGATCCGGCTGCCGAAGCAAAGCGCTTTCGCGCATCGGCGGAACTGGCGCGTGCGGAGCAGCACGAGCGGCAGGTGCGGATCGCGCAATTGCGAACCCAGCTGGAAACAATGGGGGCGTCCGGGCTAGGTGAAAGGCTTGCCGCTCTCGAGGCGAAAGCGGAGCAGGCCGCGCGCCGCAAGGACGAACTCAGCGTGCGTGCCGGCGCGCTGAGTCTGCTTGACGAAATACTCGTCGAGGAGCGCGACGCCGCAGTTGCACAGTTGCGCGCGCCGCTCACCGACCGGCTCGGCCATTACCTCAGACGCATTTTTCCGCAGTCCACCATTGCGCTCGGCGACGATCTGAGTCCCGCGACACTCGAGCGCAACGGACGCGCAGATACGCTCGACGCGCTGAGTTTCGGCACGCGCGAACAGCTTGGCATTCTTACGCGGCTTGCCTATGCGGACCTGCTGAAGGCGTCCGGCAGGCCGACCCTGCTGATGCTCGACGACGCCGCCGTCCATACCGACTCCGTGCGGCGCGACGCAATCAAACGTGCATTGATCGACGCCGCCACGCGCCACCAGATACTGGTGTTCACCTGTCATCCGGAGTTGTGGGACGATCTTGGCGTGCGGCAGCGGGCAATCGAAGATCTGAAGGTTGCGGCATGAGCGCGCCGGTGCGCCGTCAGGATTGAATAATCGGGGGACGTCATGACTGAGCTTTATCGCGGAATGGATCAGACGGCGCTACGCGCCGCTTACGACAACGTGGCGGCCGTCGCGGACGCGGCCGCATGCATGCTCGGTTTCCAGACGCGCAGCGCGGAGCTTTATGAAAGCGTGACATGCCGGCGCGATATCGCGTATGGTCCGCGGCCGCGTCAGCGCTTCGACTGGTTGCCTTGCGGCAACGCCGAAGCGCCGCTGTTCGTGTTCATTCACGGTGGCTACTGGCAGGCGCGCAGCAAGGAGGATTTCGCGTTTGTCGCGAGCGGGCCGCTCGGGTGCGGCTTTAACGTGGTGCTGGCCGAATACACGCTGGCGCCGGAGGCAACCATGACGCAGATCGTCGGCGAAATCGGCACATTGCTCGACGCCCTCGCTGCCGATACTCACGGGCTCGGCACCCGTGCGCCTGTCTGCCTCGCGGGCCATTCGGCGGGCGGCCAGCTGAGCGCGTTGTATCGCGCGCACGAGTCGGTGGTTCACGCACTGCCGGTCAGCGCGCTCGTCGATCTCGAACCGATCGCAATGTCGTGGCTAAACGACAAGCTCCAGCTCACGCCGCAAGAGATCGCAGCGTACAGCCCGATGCGACACAGCGGCCACGGCGTGCCCATGACGATCGCCGTGGGTACCGCGGAGTTGCCCGAACTCGTCCGGCATTCGCAGGAGTATGCGGCGGCGTGCGAGCGGGCGGGTGAGCAGGTGCGATTCGTGCCGCTTGCCGGCCGCAATCACTTCACGATACTCGACGATCTCGCCGAGCCCGACGGCGTGCAGATGCGCGCGGTCATGGCCGCGATGCAGCGGTGATGCGCGCCGTTCCGGTTCACGGGTACCAGCGTGGCGTGTAGATCCACTCCGCGCCTGGCAGGTGTTCGGCGCTGTCGGCTTCACCCGCTTCGGCGGTGCCTTCGGAACCGCTTGCGCGGCGGGGAAAAGCGCGCGTGGTCGACGATCCGACGATCAACATGGTCCGCATGTCCACATCCGACGAGCGCAATTCGCCGAGCGTCATGGTGCGTAATGTGGCGCCGGGCCGGTCGATATCCCGGCCGATCACTACGCGCGTCGACGGGCTGCGATATTCGCGCACGATGTCCAGCGCCTTGTCGAGTTGCCACGGACGGGCGCGCGAAATCGGGTTGTAGAACGCCATCACGAGATCGGCTTGTGCGGCATGCCGCAGGCGGGTTTCGATGATCGTCCACGGCTTCAGGTTGTCCGATAGCGACAGCATGCAGAAGTCGTGGCCGAGCGGCGCGCCGGCCTGGGCAGCAGTGGCGAACGCGGCCGACACGCCGGGCACGATCGTCAGCTCGACTGCGGCCCAGTCGGCATTGTGCGACGTTTCGAGCGCTTCGAGCACGGCGGCGGCCATCGCGAACACGCCCGGATCGCCTGATGAGACCATCACCACCGCTCGTCCTTCGCTCGCCAGCTCGAACGCATGGCGCGCGCGTTGCATTTCCTCGCGATTGTCCGTGCCATGCACGCGTTGACCGGCGCGCAGCGCGCCGGCCATCCGGACATAGGTTTCGTAGCCGAGAATGTCGGTGGCGTCGTCTAGTGCGCGGCGCGCGGCGGGCACCATCAGCTCCGCACTGCCAGGGCCGAGGCCGATCACCGTCAGACGGCCGCGCGCGCGGCCGATGGTGTCGGCGTCCAGCGCCAATGTCGCCAGCGCGAGAGTGGTGCCTCGATCGGCGTCGCTCGGCAGCGTTTTGTACGGGACGCGCAGAGCGGCGTGCAGCAGGCCATCAGTCAGGCCGCGAGTCTGGCTGTCAGTCAGGCCATGAGTCTGACCTCCAATCAGGCCGCGAGTCAGGCCATGAGTCTGTCCGTCAGTCCGGCCATGAGGCACGCCGTGAAGCCGCGCGGCGTCGTCGGAATGTGCGGTAATGAAGCGCAGTGGCACGCCGAGCTCCGCTGCGGCATGCGCGAGCGCGGCGTCCGTCATGCGCGACGATGGCGCGAGCAGCGCGGCAAGTGACTGCGCGGCAAGTCCGTGCGCAGCCAGTTCTTCGCGTACGCGAGCGGCGATCCCGTCGCCGGCAGGCCCAGGCGACGCCACCTCCGCCACTACACAGCGCGGATGAATCACCAGTTCATCCCGACTTCCGTCCCACGCACGCGGCGTCACACGAATCGCGAGCCGCGCCGTCTCCGAGCAAGGCAGTTGCGCATTGTCCAGCCACGGCGCATCACCCTCGACACGTGTTTTCTCCCCCGCGAGCAGATCCGACACGAAGCGCTTGCCCTGTCCGATATCCGCAAGCACATAACCATCGGGCGGGTTGAGCACGCAAGTGCCGAAGCGCAGTTCGCCGCTCGTCGTGATGCCAGGAGAAACGGCGAGCGCAGAAGCAATCTTGCGCGCCATCACGTTCACGCCGGCCAGACCGCCAAGCAGCGGCACGACCGCGCTGCCGTCTTCGGCAACGGCGAGCACCGGCGGTTCGACACCCTTGTCCGACAGCAGCGGCGCAACGCACCGGATCACGATGCCCGCGGCGCACAACGCGACGATCGGCGTGCCGCGCGCGTACAGATCGCGCAGATGCACACCCAGCTCGCGATAGCCCACGTCCGCTTCCACTCGCCCCTCGAGCGCGTGCACGTCGCTGCCCTCGAAGAGCGCCTGAATGCGCCGCGCGGTGGGCAGCGCGCCCGCGCCGAGAATCACGATAGCGGGTGGCGTCAGCCTTGCCATTTTTCCCCCGGCACGACGAGCAGCGAGAAATACGGCGATGCCATCGGATCGACTTCGGCCAGCGGCACGATGCGCTGATTGCCCATCGTCGCGCGTTCAACATAGAGCGCGCGACGATCGAGGCCGAGTTCGCCGAGCACACGCCGGACCTTGTCGAAATTGCGCCCGAGTTTCATCACGACGGCGGCGTCGGCATCCGCGAGGCGGCGGCGCAATTCGTGTTCGGGCAGCACGCCCGACAGCACCGACAGGCTCTGGTTGCGATACACGAGCGGCGCGCCGAGCACGGCCGCACCGCCGAGCATCGAGCACACGCCCGGCACGACCTCGCTTTCGTAGCGCGCCGCGAGCCGGTCGTGGAGGTACATGTACGAGCCGTAGAAAAACGGATCGCCTTCGCAGATCACCGCGACGTCGCGGCCCGCGTCGAGATGGGTGGCGACCACTTGCGCGGCCGTGTCATAGAAGTCCGCAATGATCGCTTCATACGACAGCGGCGGCTCCAGCGCCTCGGTCGTGACCGGGTACACCATGGGCAAGTGCTGCTGCGCGTCGTGCAAATGCGTTTCGATGATGCTGAACGCGTTGCCTTTCTTGCCCTTCGCGACGAAATAACCCACCACGTGTGCCGCTTTCAAGAGGCGCAGCGCTTTTAACGTGATGAGTTCCGGGTCGCCGGGGCCGACGCCGAGTCCGAACAATCGTCCTTGCGCCGCCATTTACTCGACCTCCGTCGCCAGCGCGTTCACGGCCGCCGCGGCCATCGCGCTTCCGCCGCGCCGCCCGTGCACCACCACGTAAGGCACGCCAACGCGGTTTTCGGCAAGCGCCGCTTTCGATTCGGCCGCGCCCACGAAACCCACCGGAAAGCCTAGAACGAGCGCGGGTTGCGGCGCGCCGGCCTCGAGCATGTCGAGCAGATGGAAGAGTGCGGTCGGCGCATTGCCGATCACGACGACGCTGCCCGCGAGATGCGGCCGCCAGAGTTCGAGTGCGGCGGCCGAGCGCGTATTGCCGATCTCGCGTGCCAGTGACGGCACACTGTCGTGCATGAGCGTGCAGATCACTTCGTTTTTTGCGCGCAGACGCGCGCGAGTGACGCCTTGCGCGACCATGCCGGCGTCGCACAGAATTGGCGCGCCCCGCGCAAGTGCCGCGCGGCCTGCCGTACCGGCGCCGGCCGAGAAAGCAAGATCGTCGACGACGTCGACCATGCCGCACGCGTGAATGACGCGCACCGCGAGTTTTTCGAGGTCGGCTGGAATGCGGGAAAGCTCGGCTTCCGCGCGGATGATCGCGAACGATCGACGATAGATTTCCTGACCGTCGCGAATGTATTCAGACATCGGGGGCACTCCGGGCCAGTTGATTGAGCAGGCTCGCCGCCTGGTCGATCGTCAGTCGGTGCGCGACGCACTCGCCGAAACCCGGCTGGGCGTCGCGTCGATAAAGGTCGTAAAGGCCGGGCGCGACCGCAAGCAACGTGTACGGCGCGCAGTGCGCGGCGGCGCACGAACGCAGGCAACCGCTCAGGTGCACGTCCACATCGGGCGGCAGGCGCTCGGCGAGTTGCAGCGCGTCGGCTTTCGTGTCGGCCAGGCCCTTTGCACAGCCGCTCGAACCCGTGCACGCAATCAGGCGGGCGAGGGGCTGTGCGCGCTCGCGCGCGAGGCCGAGCGCATCGAATTCGTCGAGCACGGCTGGCACGTGGTGCCCGGCGATATCGGTGAGTAGCACGCTTTGCCAGGGCGTAACGTGCAGCGTCGCGTTGCCTTGCCGTTGCGCGAGCACGGCAAGCCGCTGGAGGCTTGCGGCGTCGAGCCGGCCAAGCGGTACTTGCGCGCCCGCATGCCACAGGTGCGGCGTGTGCTGTCGGTGCGCGCCTAAGCGCAGCGTAGCGTCGGCGGCTGCCGTGCCGCGCCAGTTCGCGAGGGAAGCGTCGCGCGTGAGCGGAAAGTCCAGGTACGTTTGCGCGTGCCGCAAGATCGTGTCGACGGCGCGCACGGCGAGCAGGTCGCGCATGCGGGTCGCGTCGGCGTCGGCGAGGTCGACGAACGTCAGCAGCAACGCACGCGCAAGCGCGGGGACCTGCGACGGCAGCACGGCGGCGAGCGCCGGAGCCGCGTGCTGCGCCGCGCCCGTCTGCAAGCGTGGTGCACACCCCGCCAGCCCGAACACGAAGCGCACGCCGTCACGCGTCGCTGTTGCCGCAAACCACACGTCATGTGGATGATCGACCCGCACGAGGCGTTCGCCGCCGTCCAGCATCAATGCGAACTTTGGCGACAGCGCGGCGAACCGCGTTTCGCCTTGCAGCAGCGCGAGCAGCTCGGCGCAAATGGGGCGAGTGTCGATCAGCGCAGCCGGATCGCGCCCGGCCAGCGGGCTGATCATCACATTGCGCACGTCGTCCGCCGCTGCACTGGCCGGGTCGATCGGACCGAGCCCCGCGCCGATCAACGCGGCGCTCAACGCTGCTTCATGCCCGCTTCGCACGCCGCGCACCTGCAGATTGGCGCGATTGGTCAGCTCGATGACGCCGCTGCCGTGCAGCGCGCTGCTGCCGGCGATGGCCGAAGCCTGGGCTGCCGTCAATTCGCCGCCGGGCAGTCGGATCCGGCAGATGCCGCCGTCGCGCGCGGCGACGATGCGCAGCAGCCCCGGACACGCCGAGGGCCGCAGCGTGGCAACCGCGTCGGACAAAACGGAGGAGAGCGTGGCTCGATTCAAGACGGACACCGGAGTTAGCGTCGCGCGACGGCCCGAGCAAGCCGCCCGCGAGGCGGCTGTGGCTTCGGCATCGGTACACCCCGCCCGACGTTGGTTGGCACGAACAGTCTCGCCGGCAGGTCTCCTGGCTCGCAGGTCATGGTCCGCCGCAGCCTTCCCAGTCCTGCCGAGGCGGCAGGACCAGTGGCACGCGGAGCAGGCGGACTCGCTGCATACAGTTGCGGGGGCAGCCACAGTAACGCTGTGTTCCCTCTTCGGCCCCGAAGGGCACCGGCGGCTGTATTATGCCTTTTTTCGAACAGCACAACGAGGCTGGACGCTTTGATCAGCGTGGCTCAGCGCAACTTTTGAAGACACAGAACGAGGATGGATGCATGCCGGCATGGCTGACCGTGGTGGGCATCGGCGACGACGGTTTCGCCGGCCTCGGACGACCCGCGCGGCGCGCTTTGCTGCAAGCGTCGGTAGTGTATGGCGGCGAACGTCATCTGGCGATGCTGCCCCGGCGGCTCGGCGCACGCCGCACGGCATGGCCGCGTCCGTTCGATCTCGCGCCGTTGCTCGCCGAGCGGGGCGGCGCGGTGTGCGTGCTGGCGAGCGGCGACCCGATGCTGTTCGGCGTCGGCGCGACGCTTGCGCGCCAGTTGCCCGCTGAGGAGCTGCGCGTGCTGCCTGCGCCGTCGTCGCTGTCGCTGGCGGCGGCGAGGCTTGGCTGGCCTTTACAGGATGTCGCCACGGTCTCGCTGGTCGGACGTCCGCTGCCGGCGCTCAATGCGCATCTGCACGATGGTGCGCGCGTTTTCGTGTTGAGCGCCGACGGGCGCACGCCCGCCGCGCTCGCCGAACTGCTCAACACACGCGGCTTCGGCGCGACGCGAATGATCGTGCTCGAACACCTGGGCGGGGACGACGAACGGCGCATCGACGGCCGCGCGGATCAGTGGCCGGCGGGCGAGGTCGCGGCGCTCAATCTGATCGCGCTCGAATGCCGCGCCACGAACGGCGGCCCGCGTCTGCCGCTGACCTGCGGCCTGCCCGACGACGCGTTCCGTCACGACGGCCAGTTGACCAAACGCGACGTGCGCGCCATCACCATTGCACGCCTCGCGCCGACGCCCGGCGAACTCCTGTGGGACGTGGGCGCGGGCAGCGGCTCGATCGGCATCGAGTGGATGCGCGCGCATCCCACGTGTCGGGCGATCGCGGTCGAAGCGCACGCGGAACGGCAGCGCTTCATCGAACATAATCGCGATGCGCTGGGTGTGCCTGGCCTGCAACTCGTCGCGGGGCGCGCACCCGACGCGCTCGCCGGTTTGCCCACGCCGGACGCAGTATTCGTGGGCGGTGGCGCGACGGTGCCGGGCGTGCTGGACACGTGCTGGGCGTCGTTGCGCGACGGCGGCCGGCTCGTCGCGAATGCGGTGACGTTGCAGGGCGAGGCGGTGCTCGCCGCATGGCGCGAGCGTCACGGCGGCACGCTGACACGCATTGCGCTGGCCGATGCACAGCCGCTCGGCGGCTTCGACACATGGCGCCAGGCGCTGCCGATCACGCTGCTCGATGTCGTGAAAACGGCGGCCGATGCGTCGCGCGCGAGCTAGGCGGAGCCGGCCCATGACGCGAATCCTGCTGCTCGGCGGCACCGGCGATGCGCTCCTGATCGCGCGTCAGCTCGGCGCTGCGCACGTGTACAGCCTGGCCGGCCTCGGCAAGGTGCCGGACGATCTCGTGTGCACGGTGCGTGTGGGCGGATTCGGCGGCAGCGAGGGCATGGCGCGCTATATCGAGGCTGAGCGGATCGGCCTCGTGGTCGACGCAACGCACCCGTACGCCGCGCGAATCAGCGCGAACGCCGTGCAGGCGAGCCGCGCGGCGCGCGTGCCATGCTGGGCGCTGCGCCGGCCCGGCTGGCAAGCGGGAGCGGGCGACGACTGGCGCATGGTCGGCGGCTGGCCGGAGCTGATCGGGCAGCTCGCGCCATTTCGCCGACCTCTATTTACGCTGGGGCGCGAACCGCTTGCGCATCTGGACGACATCCCCGCGCATCAGTTCTGGACCGTGCGCTGTCTCGAGTCTGACGCAACGCATGCGCGCGCGCGGATTCTGGCGACACGCGGTCCCTTTACGCTGGAAGGCGAGCGCGCGCTCTTTGAAGCCAACGCTTTCGACGTGGTGGTCAGCAAGAATAGCGGCGGCAACGCGACGGAAGCGAAACTCGTTGTGGCGCGCGAGCGCGGCCTGCCTGTAGTGATGCTGCGTCGTCCGGTGCTGCCGCCGGTCGATCGCGAATTCGAGCATGTTGCCGATCTGCTTGCCGTGTTGCCCGACGCGTTGCAAGCGTCGCAGGCGTCGCAAGCGCTACAGCCAACCCAAACGTTGCAGGCGCGGCAGGCGCGCACGACCGGCGCGTGACTCAATGCATGATCTGGAGTGTTGAATGACGGTGTTTTTTATCGGCGCGGGTCCCGGCGATCCGGAACTCATCACGGTCAAAGGGCAGCGCCTCGTGCGCAGTTGTCCGGTGATCCTGTACGCGGGCTCGCTCGTGCCGTCCGCGGTGCTCGAAGGCCATAGCGCCGCCCAGGTGGTCAATACCGCGGAGCTCGATCTCGACCAGATCGTGGCGCTGCTCGAAGCGGCGCACGCGAAAGGCCAGCACGTGGCGCGCGTGCATTCCGGCGATCCGTCGTTGTATGGTGCAATCGGCGAACAGATTCGCCGTCTGCGGATGCTTGGGATTCCGTATGAAATCGTGCCCGGCGTGACAGCAACGGCCGCCTGCGCGGCCACGCTCGGTTGCGAACTCACGCTGCCCGAAATTTCGCAAACGCTGATTCTGACACGCTACGCGACGCGCACGTCGATGCCTGACGGCGAGCAGCTCGGCGACCTCGCCCGGCACCGCGCGACCATGGCGATTCATCTGGGCGTGCGGCATCTCGCGCGGATCGTCGATGAACTGCGGCCGCATTACGGCGGCGCGTGTCCGATCGCGGTGGTCTATCGCGCGAGCTGGCCGGACGAAGAAAAGATCACCGGTACGCTCGACGACATCGTGAGCAAAGTGCAAACCACGCAGATCGAGCGAACGGCGCTGATTCTCGTGGGGCAGGTGCTGTCCGCCGAAGGTTTCGCGGACTCGACGCTTTACGGCAAGCGCGACTGAGCCGCGATGTGGGAGCAGGACTCCGCGCGCCAGGCGTCACTCTTCCGGACGAACGGCTTCTTCCCCACCCGTTGCGCCTACAGGTAAGACTCGATCGGCAGTATCGACATGAACCACACTCCGAGCCGCTTGAACCAACCCGTGTTGGGTTCGGTGGTGTAGCTGCGTTCGTGGTTGCTGTCCTGCGCGATCCAGAACAGCTTGTCCTTGTGGTCCAGCCGCACCGTATAAGCCATTTCCGGCACGACCGTGTGGAACGTCGTCGTGATCCTGCTGGCCAGCGCCGGGCTGTCGATGATGAGCCCGAGCTCAGTGTTGAGCTTCGCCGAGCGCGGGTCGAAGTTGAATGAGCCGACAAACGCGCGGCTCGAATCCACTGCGAACGTCTTCGCGTGCAGACTCGAACCCGAACTGCCGAATCCGCCGGTGTGTTCCTTGCCGCCCCGCTCTGCGGCGTCGGGGCTGGCGGCCCGCCGCAGCTCATACAGTTGCACGCCGCCCTTTAACAGCGCGACGCGGCGTTTCGCGTAGCCGGAATGCACGGCGGCGACGTCGGTGGCTTCGAGTGCGTTCGTCAGCACGCGCACGGACACGCCGCTTGCCGCCAGTTGCGTGAAGTACTGCACACCCGCGTCGTTCGGCACGAAGTAGGGCGAAACCAGATCCAGCTCCTCGTGCGGTTCGCCGAGAATGTCGTGCAACTGACGCAACACCAGCGCATCGCCGGATGCCTCGTTGAGTCCCTTGGCCGGATCGTCGCTGACGAGGCGCGTCTTCGCCCATTCGAGCGGCAAGGTCCCGGCCGGCAGTTGCTGTGCGATGGGCAGGTCGCGCACCGCGTTCGCATATGCGGTCGCAGCGGGATCATGCTGCATCGACTGCGCTTTCGCGGCCAGTTCGCCCAGGTGGTCCGCGCTCACCGGCCGCAGGATCCGGTCGACGGGATAGGCCGAGCCGCTCGACCAGTAGCGGTCGAAATCCTGCGCGACATCGCTTGCCGCCGGGCCGACGGCGAGCACGTCGAGGTCCGAGAACACGACCCCGTCGGTCGCGCCGAAATATTCGTCGCCGATATTGCGGCCACCGACGATCGTCGCGCTGCTGTCGGCGGTCATCGATTTGTTATGCATGCGACGGTTGGCGCGCGAAAAATCGGTCAGAAAGCCGACGAACTTCGGCTTGCGCACCACGAACGGGTTGAAGAGTCGCACTTCGATGTTCGGATGCGCATCGAGCGCGGCCAGCGTCGCGTCGAGCGACGGCGGGATGCCGTTGTCGTCGAGCAGCAGGCGCACGCGCACGCCGCGGTCGGCCGCTTCGTGCAACTGTTCGAGCAGCAGCGTGCCGGTCAGATCGTCGTGCCAGATGTAGTACTGCACGTCGAGCGTGCGCTGCGCGGCGCGTGCGAGAAACACACGCGCGGCGAATGCGGCGCGGGGATTGTCGAGCGGGTAGACGCCGGACAGGCCGGGATGCGCGGCGAGCATGGGCGCGAGCGCGTGACCGATGGGGGTCGTCCGGGCCTGTGTGCGGTCGAGCGCGGCCGATTCGCTGCGGCCGGCGAGGGACGGCAGCGCGCAGCCGGTCAGCAGCAGCGTACACAGCAGCAGTGTCCAGAGGGTACACAAGCGGCTGCCTGACTGAGCGGCGCGGCGTGCACGAGCGGCGTGACGGGTGGCGCCATTGGCGCGACTGGCCCGACTGGCGCAACTGGCGCAACTGGCGCAACTGGCACAACTGGCACAACTGGCACAACTGGCACAACTGGCACAACTGGCGCGGGCGGCGTTATTTGAAGGGCCGGCGCCCTCGATACAATCGGCGCGAAACGCGCGTAGAGCGGGAGATGGCGGCAGTGCTTGCATCATGTCGTCGAAGTCCTGTCGTGCGCCGGCGCGGGCCTGGCTCGTGCAGCGTTGCGGGGCTACCGTAAAAGCCTCGCCATAGTGCCACGACCGGGCGCCGTCGACCTGGCAGACTGCGCGCACCATCCCGCCATGTCGCAGCCGAACGCGCGGCAAACGTCACAGGCTCCGCACCGTCGGAAGGCCGCGAGTCCGCTATCCTGGCGTCATGGTGAAGCCCGGCACCGGACGTGACAAGCGCCGCCGGACCGCTCGCTGCCCGTCAGTCTTCCAGCGGCGAGAGCGCCTCGAGCGGCATCTTTCTCTCGCCGCCAATGCTGATCGGCGGAACGAACGCGAGCAGCACGACCACGAAAATCGCGATCACAAAGATCGACACGAACGTGAGGTGCAGCGACTGGTGCAGCACCATGCGCACGGTATCGCTGTCGCCCAGGCTGCCCACCTGGTTTTGCAGCAGCGCTCGCAGTTGCTCCGACGTGACGACCGCTGCCCCCTTCGTGTGACTGAGCCCGAAGTTGAGGACCGCGCCAAATAGCGTCGCGCCGAGCGTGCTGCCGAGATTGCGCGAAAACAGGTTCGACGCCGTCGCGCTGCCGCGTTCGTCCATGCCGACGATCTCCTGGATCAGCACGAGCGCACTGACGCTTGACGTGCCCATGCCAAAGCCCATGATCAGCGACCCAAACGCGGCGACGAGCGGCGAGCCGCCCGGCGACAGGAACAGCAGCAGCACGGCGCCGAGCGGCACGAACGCGCTGCCGCCGATCAGGATGCGCCGCAGACCGATGCGGTGAAACGACTTCGCAGCGAGCGTCGCGCCGGTGGGCCAGCCGACCATCATCATGGTCAGCGCGAGACCGGCAATCACCGGCGAGCGGTGCAACACGCCCTGCACGTACATGGGCAGAAACGTGGTGGCGCCCATCAGGATCATGCCCGAGAGGAGCGTCGCGCCGTTGGACGCGGCGATCGGCCGCCGGCCCCACAGCGTGAACGAGATCATCGGCTCGGGTGCGCGGCGCTCCTGCCGCACGAACAGCAGCAGGCAGACGACGAACGCGCCGGCGGCGAGCGCCGCTTTGCCGGCTTCGTCGTCGCCGGCGTAGGTCAGGGCCATCATCAGCGCGGCGATCGTAGCCATGAACAGCGCTGCGCCGCCGAAGTCGATGGACGGCCGTGCGTGGCGCTCCGATTCGCGCAGATACGCAATGAAGCCCGCCGCCGACGCGAGGCCGATCGGCACGTTCATCCAGAAAATCCAGGCCCACGAAAGATTGTGGATGATGAAGCCGCCGACCATCGGCCCCACCACGGCGGAAATCGCCCAGACGCTCGCGAGATAGCCCTGCACCTTGCCGCGTTCGCGCGCAGGATACAGATCGGCGACGATGGTCAGCGTGACCGGCTGGATCGCGCCCGCGCCGACGCCCTGTATCAGGCGGAACGCGATCATCGCGGGCATTGACCACGCGAAGCCCGCCAGCACCGAACCGACCAGGAAGATGGCGATGCCGGCCAGCACGACCGGCTTGCGCCCGTACAGATCGGCAAGCTTGCCGAACACGACGGTCATCGCGGTCTGCGTCAGCAGGAACGACGAGAACACCCAGCTATACAGATGCAGGTCGCCGAGTTGCGCGACGATCTGCGGCATGGCAGTGGAGACGATGGTGGCTTCAATGGCGACCATCGCCATGGACGCCATCACGGCGGCGATGACGAGTGGACGCGACGTTTGCAGATTGCGGGGCATGAGGCGAGCGTTAGTATCAGAATAAGAGGCGCGTCGGACGTGTTGAAAGACGCCAGACCGTGCACGCCGGGTGGCGCGCGTCGACGAATCAGCGAGGCCGCGGGAGCGCGGCCGGTGTCGAGTATGCACCTTGCGGAGAATCCGCGCTAAGCGCGAAACAGCAGTTATAGCGAACGCGTGTGGCATGACGCTTGCGCGCGAGCAGCTTTCTTTCGACAAATGGAGGGTCATCATGAGGATCGAATTCACCGGACGCCGCGAAGTCGTGGCAGCGGCACGCGTCGCCTTCGAAGCCAATGTCGATGGGGCAGACGTCTGGTGCAGCGTGTCGCTTGACGCGCTCAACAATCATTTCGGCAATGAAGGTCCGTCCGCGCACGATCTGGTCGGCACGTTCGAGGCAAATCGTGCACAGATTGAAAACGCTACCCGCAAGGTCCTCGAAAAGAATGGCGGAAAGTCCGTCGAACTGGAAACGGGCGATTTCAACCGGAACTAACCGCTTACGCTCCCAATAAGTGAGGCAGGACCGGCGCGCCTGTTTCGGTCCGCCGGCCTCGCGACGCATGGCGCGCGCTGTGGCGGTCGTCATGCACGATAGATGATGCCCAGGTGAATCTGGCGGATGGAAATCCAGGCGGCAGCTACGGTATAGTGCCGCGAAAACTCAATCGTCGAGTCACGGGAGACTATCGTGCAAGAAATCATTGAAGGCTTTATCCGCTTCCAGCGGGAAGTTTTTCCGCAACAGATCGAATTGTTCAAGCGCCTGTCCACCGCGCAAAGCCCCAGCACGCTGTTCGTCACCTGCTCGGACAGCCGCGTGGTCCCCGAGCTGGTCACGCAGGCCGAGCCAGGCGCGCTCTTTGTGATCCGCAATGCGGGCAATATTGTGCCGTCGTATGGGCCCGAGCCCGGCGGCGTGTCCGCCACCGTCGAATATGCAGTGGCGGTGCTCGGCGTGCGCGACATCGTAATCTGCGGTCACTCGAATTGCGGCGCGATGACCGCGATCTCAACGTGCATGAATTTGGACCATCTGCCGGCGGTCGGCGGCTGGTTGCGTCACGCGGATGCCGCCAAGGCGATCAACGCGTCGCGTACCTATCACTCGGATGCCGAGCGGCTCGACGCGCTCGTCAAGGACAACGTGGTCGCGCAACTGTCGAACATCCGCACGCATCCCTCGGTTGCGGTAGGACTGGCGAACAAGACGCTGCAATTGCATGGCTGGATCTTCGATATTGAGAGCGGGGCAATGCTCGCACTGGACGGCCGCACTGGGACGTTCGTGTCGCTGCTCGACAATCCGCACGTATTCGCGGTCTGACCGGCGCGCTGGCTTGCGGGTCGCATGACCCGCCGTGCGCCGCATTCACGCCCGGCCATGCGGGAGCAGGGCGGCGGCCCGCAACTTGCTAGAGCCGACGACGTGTTTGCACCTTCTGATACAGAATGGCCCGTGCTCATATTGCAGCGCTGATGTGCTGCTGATGGCGCGCCCATGCGCCGGGCCACTTTTCCATGCATGTCTATCGTCAAGGGAACCCCATGTCCGCTGAATCCGCTCAGATCGACAGTTACCTGTTTGAACCCGTGAAGGTCGGCCCGCTGCAGTTGCCGAATCGCATCGTCATGGCGCCGCTTACGCGCAGCCGCGCGAAAGAAGCCGACGTCCCGAGCGAACTCGCGATCGAGTATTACGCGCAGCGCGCGAGCGCCGGTCTGATCATCGCTGAAGCCACGCAGATCTCGCCGCAAGGCAAGGGCTATGTATTTACGCCCGGCATTTACGACGACGCGCAGGTGCAGGCATGGAAGCGCATTACCGACGCCGTGCACGCGAAGCAAGGCCACATTTTTCTGCAACTGTGGCATGTGGGCCGCATTTCCCACCCGTCGCTGCAACCGGGCAATGCGTTGCCGGTGGCGCCGTCGGCGATCAAGCCCGAAGGCCAGGCTTACACCGACGAAGGTTTCGTTCCGCACGTGACGCCGCGCGCGCTCGAGACCTCGGAGATTCCCGGCCTCGTCGAGCAATACCGCGTCGCCGCGCAGAACGCCAGGGCAGCCGGTTTCGACGGCGTCGAGATTCACGCGGCCAACGGCTATCTGCTCGACCAGTTCCTGCGCGACAAGACCAACCGACGCACCGACCAGTACGGCGGTTCGATTGAAAATCGCGCGCGCTTGCTGCTCGAAGTCGCCGATGCGGTGACCGGCGTGTGGGGCCCCGAGCGCGTGGGCGTGCGGATTTCGCCGCTCAGCGGCTTCGGCGATATTTCCGACAGCAACCCCGAACCGCTGTTCACCTACGTGGTGAAGGAGCTGAGCGCTCGCAAACTCGTGTACTTGCACGTGATCGAGGGTGACACGGGCGGCACCCGCGACGTGCCGGGCGGCTTCGACCTGCAGGTGTTGCGCGACGCATTCGACGGTCTTTTCATGGCCAATAACGGTTACGACCTGGCGCTCGCGCAAAGCATGCTGAAAGCAAAGCGCGCGGATCTGATCGCCTTCGGCCGGCCTTTCATCTCGAACCCCGATCTGGTCGCGCGACTCAGGAGCGGTGCGAGCCTGAACGAGCCCGACCCGAAAACGATGTATGGCGGCGGCGCGGAAGGCTATATCGACTATCCGACGCTGGAGCAGGAAGCAAAAGGCTGACTGTGGATGGATCGGTTATGCCCGCGCGCTGTGGGTGCGCGCGGGTGATGCGAAAGCGTAGGGCATGGCGGAAGGTGTGCCGCCATGCGTTCTCCATATCTTCTACATCCAGCGGCAGCAGCACGCCACCGCGCAGGATCAACTGCTAAAGCAGCGAAACGCAAGGCTGATGCGCGGCCCGCAGATCCCAGCCGTTTTCGGAATGCCGTGTTCGTGCGTGAATTGCGACGCGTAGCTCATGACAAGGCAACTGCCTGCCTCGAGTTCCACATGCGCGACGCGGCCGCTCCTGGTGTCTTTGGGCCGGATCGACATGCGGCGGCTCGCGCCGAGCGAAATGACGGCAATGGGCGCGCCTCGCACCAGTTTTTCGGTTTTGTCGTGATGAAGCGCGACGCTGTCGCTGCCGTCGCGATAGAGATTCAGGCCGACGCGATTGAACGGCGCGCCGATCAGCGAGCGAACCGCCGCAAACGCCTCGCCAAGCGGCGCAGGCAGGTTTGGCGCCTCATGGGCGAACGTGGCGAGCAGGCGCGGCACCGCGACTTCGCGGTCATACATCATGCGCTGCTGGCTCAACCAGCCGACGTTGCCGAGCGCCTGCTCGAACCACCGTTGCGCGGTGGCCGCCGTGACACAGTCTGGTAGGTAGCGAATGCCGCCCTCGTGGTCATGCACGAGAGCGACGGGTTCCGGAGCGAAAAGAGTTTGTTGTGACACCATCATTCCGATGCAGGTTGAAGTCTGCCTCACCTGTCGAGCAGCGCCGACGGGTCAGCCTTCCACCATTATACTGTGTTTTTATACAGTATTTTTCGTTGCGGGACGGGGCAGTTGAAGCCGACCCAACGGTGGGACTGCACGATCCACAGCGCGCCCGGACCAGGTGGGCAGGGTTCGCCGCAACAGATGTTGTTGTCCAGCGATTTGCGAAGCTCCACAGGCACGTTCGCAAAACATTGATTCGGACATCCAACAATTATCAGATGAAACGGTCAATGTTGCCCGGCACTCAGGTCTTTTCGGACAACATGGGTGTGCGGATCGGACGAAAAGCTGTCGTTAGCCCGGAAAACGAAGAATCGATGCATCCGGCTCGCACAGACTGTCGTAGGAGATCTGATCGGCCTGCACTCGCGGTCGTCGGGTATCTTTTGACTCGCCGCGAACCCTCCTACGGATCTGAGCGGTTCGCCTGACCGCGGGAGGGCATGTCAACGCCTGGAAGGGGGACACGTCATGCATAGCGAACCCACGAAGTTGGTTTTCACCGGACTTCTCGTTGGTGCAGTTGCGGCTGCGGCAGTCGGGACCTTTGTTTCGCAGTCCGGCAGACATTGGTTGTCGACGGATGAACTCGGCTCCGCGCGCGACGATCCGGCGGCACACGAAACACGCGCCGACACGATGAGCGGAACGGTGACGCCCGCGCCGCTCGCCGCGCGCAATGACGCTGCGGGAGCAGCCGACGCGGCGGCGGTCGCGGGCGACCTGCAGGCGGCGCGCGAGAGTCTGCAACGCAACGATCTGGTTGCCGCGCAAGCGCAGTTGAATGCGGTCGAACCGGAACACGAAGACGATAGCCAGGTGCGCGCTCTGCAACGTGAGGTCGAGGCGCGCGCCAATGCCGCTGCACTGGACGGCAGCGCGCCGCCACGCAAGCCGAAGCAGGCGCGCACGCCTTCATCCACGCTGACGAAAAGCACACGTGCTCACGAGCGCCATGAGAACCGTCTGGCGTCGCAACAGCATTCAGGCCATATGGCAAGCGATGCGCAACGGCGGCACGAGAGTCAAACGGTGACCGTCGAAAACAGCACCGGCGACAGCGGTTCAATCGTTGCGCAAAAGCCAGCCGGCACGTCCAATGCGCCAACACAGAGCGTGGCGCCCGCAAGTGCGCTGCCCGCAGTTCCGGCTGCACAGGTGGCAGCTCCGGTGCCGGCGCCGCCTGTCGTGTCTCAAGCGGCACACGAAACAGTGCAACCGGCATCGCAATCCGCGTCACAACCGGCATCCCAACACGCCACTCAGCCAGCCGCTGCGCCACCGGCACTTGAGCGCGCACAGCAAGCCGCGCCGCAGACCTTGCCGACGGCGCAAGTTGCACCGCGAGCGCCGCTGACCGCGACCGCCTCGTCGACTGGCACGCAAATCAGCGCCGATTCCGGGCCGAAAACCCGCGCGCAGGTGCGCGAGGAAATCGTCCGTGCGCGCAGCGACGGCAGTCTGCCTGCCTTCGGCAACCCCGACCCCGCAGGACCGGGCGGTGCGCCGAGCATGAGCCTCGCGCCTCGTCCGTGATCTGCGCGAGGGCGTGCGTGACGTTATGCAAGCGATGCTGTGAGGTGGCGCAGCGTACCTTCGTCGGTGCGATCGAATGCGAGCGGCGTCACGGACACGCGGCCCGACGCGACCACCGCCGTTTCGCTGTCGGGATCGTTGACACGGGCGCCGCGTTGAAAGCGCAGCCAGTGGTAGGGGATGCCGCGCGGGTCGACTTCCGGCAGCACCTCGATACCTTCGATAAGGCCTACGCCTTGACGCGTCGGCGTGAGCGGGCCGGCAGCGGCGGCGTCGACATCGGGGAAATTGATGTTCAGGCAGACGGGCGCGGCATGACCGATTGCAAGCAACTGGCGGATCACGCCGGGAGCAAGCGCGCGCGCCGTGTCCCAGCGCACGTTATCGCGATCGCTGAAGGTCTGGCTCAACGCGAACGACGGCAAGCCCAGCAGCAGGCCGGTCATTGCCGCGCCGACCGTGCCGGAAAACATGGTCTCCACGCCGAGATTGCCGCCACGGTTAATGCCCGACAGAATCAGCGTAGGTGGCGTATCGCGCATCAGATGGCGCACGCCCATCACGACGCAGTCGCCAGGCGTGCCGACCACACCAAAACGCCGCTCGCCCTGGCAGCTCACGCGCAGAGGCGAGTGCAGGCTGATCGAATGCGACGTTCCGCTCTGATCGTGCTCGGGGGCGACCACCCAGACTTCGTGCGCGATGTCGGCGGCAACGGCTTCGAGCACGGCGAGACCCGGCGCGTCGATGCCGTCGTCGTTCGTCAACAGCACGCGCGGCACTTTGGATTCGTGGACAGACATCGCGGAAGGCTCCTCTTTCTTGATTGGACGGGAACGTTATTATCGCAATCTTTATCCGAACCACCGCGCCACCACCGGCATCAACACCGGCACGACAAACGCGGTGAACACCCCGTTCAGTCCCATCCCGAGCCCCGCGAACGCGCCCATTTCCTCGCTCACCTGAAAAGCGCGCGCCGTGCCGATACCATGCGAAGCAATGCCGAGCGCAAAGCCGCGCACTTCGGGTTCAGCAATGCGCAGCGTGTTGAGAATCGTGCGCGCGAACACAGCGCCGAACACGCCCGTGGAAATGACCAGCACTGCCGTCAGCGAAGGAATGCCGCCGATCTCGGACGCGACCGCCATGGCAATCGGTGTGGTCGCCGATTTGGGAGCGAGCGATGCGATGGTCTGGTGTGACGCGCCGAACAGCGCCGCAACGCCGACCGCCGACAGGATCGCCGTCAACGAACCGGCGACCAGTCCGCCGATCAGCGGGAACGCCGACCGCCGCAACTTGGGCCACTGCCGGTAAAGCGGTAAAGCGAGCGCGACCGTCGCCGGGCCGAGCAGAAAATGCACGAACTGCGCGCCTTCGAAGTAAGTTGCGTACGGTGTGCCGGTTGCTTCTAGCAGCGCAACGAGCAGCGCCACCGCGATCAGCACCGGATTGGCCAATGGATTGAAACGTGCCTTGGCATAAAGCTTCTGCGCGATCAGGTAGGCGATCAGTGTGATCGTCAGTCCCAGCAACGGGCTCGCGGCGAGATAGACCCAGATTGCACCCAGCTTTGGCATCGCGGTCATTGCGCCGCCTCGTCACGCGTTGCGCCGCGATTCTGGCGACGCAGCAGCGCTCGCGTGACGAGCGCGGCCACCGCGATCGCGAGCGTCGTGCTTACCGCAACCGACACGATCACGGCTACGGCGTCGCCGCGAATCCGGCTTGCCGACACCATGATGCCGACGCCCGCTGGTATGAACAGCAGTGAAAGATGACGCAGCAGTTCGAGCGCGGTGGGCTCGATGGCGTCGGCGGTTTGCGGACGCATCATCAGAAAACCGAACAGCAATAGCATGCCGATGACCGGGCCGGGAACGGGTAAATGGAAGAAATACGACACGCCTTCTCCCAGACATTGAAAAACAAGCAGAGCAGCAAGCGCTCCGAGCATGACGACCTCCCTCACGCGGTACGGAAAATGCGCTCATTGTGTACCATGCGGATTGCTTCGTGACCAATAGCCGGAAGACATCCCCTGGTATTACGCAGCACGCGCGCGAAGCGCACGCGATCCTTCACCCTGCGCGGAGCCCGTTGTCATGCAGATAGAACCATTCCAGATTGCCGTTCCCGACGATGCGATCGACGACCTGCGCCGCCGTCTTCGGGCTACGCGCTGGGCGCCCGTCACGCCGTCGCCGGCATGGCAACAGGGTGTCGATGCCGCGTGGCTCCGCGAACTGGCCACGTATTGGGCCGACCAGTTCGACTGGCGCGCGGCCGAGCGCAGGCTCAACGAACAACCGCAGTTCCAGGCGGACGTTGACGGCCAACGCGTGCATTTCGTGCATCGCCGCGGCGCAGGGCCCGCGCCTTATCCGCTCGTCGTCACGCACGGCTGGCCTGGCTCGTTCTTTGAATTTCATGCGCTGCTCGACCTGCTTTGCGATCCCGCGGCCACGGGCGGCGATCCGGCGGACTCGTTCGATGTGGTCGTGCCGTCGCTGCCTGGCTTTGCTTTTTCGCAGGCGCCTGCGCAACCCGGCATGTCGGCGTTTCAGGTCGCGGATCGATGGGTCTCGCTAATGCGCGGGCTCGGCTACGAGCGCTTTGGGGCACAAGGTGGCGACATCGGCGCGGGTGTTTCCGTTGCGCTTGCCGCACGGCACGCCGATACCGTCGACGGCATCCACCTGAATTTTCTGCCGGGGACGTATGAGCCGGCGATCGGCGCGGCGCAACAGCCGCTCACTGCGGAAGAAGAACACTTTCTGCGCGAGAAAGCCGGGTGGGTCGCGCTCGAAGGCGGCTACGCGCACATGCACGGCACGAAGCCGGTGACGCTGGCAGCGTCGCTAAACGACTCGCCTGTCGGTCTCGCCGCCTGGATCGCCGAGAAGTTTCGCGCGTGGAGCGATTGCGGTGGCGACGTGGAGAGCGTGTTTTCAAAAGAAGCGCTGCTTACCAACATTTCGCTTTACTGGTTCACGCAGTGCATCGGCTCGTCGATCCAGATCTATTGGGAAAATCGTCTGCAGCCCATGCGGTTCGACGGGGGCGAACGCGTGAGGACGCCCGTGGGCTTCGCGCATTTCCCGAAGGAATTGAGCCAGCCGCCGCGTAGTTGGCTCGAAAGGACTTTCAACGTCGTGCAGTGGACCGATATGCCAGCCGGCGGCCATTTCGCCGCTATGGAGAAGCCTGAGTTGCTGGCGGCGGACATCCGGCGGTTCTTCAGGCCATTACGGCAAAAGCAGGCTGACACACGTTGAGGGTGCTTCGCGCGGCCTCACTTCGGTAAGGGCTCGCGCGCGTGCTATGCGAGCGGGCAGGACCAGACGCACAGGCACGGCAGGCGCGTTATGTATGTTAGGTATCCGTGGCCGGAGCATCGTGTACGGATATGATCCATCTTTGACACCGCGTTTCCATACGATTGGCAGCGCCCGCCAGCGCAACAGCGCGGTGAGGCCCGGGCCGTTCGCATGCGACGCCAACCAGGCGGCGACGGGCCCGACAGGGCCGTCGAACAGGGCAGCGCCGCACAACAAGTTTAAACCGATGCACACAACGAAGGCTATTACGAGGCGCGTCATTTATTTCACGCGCGATCCTTCGCCCACACTGCTTGCGCAGTTTCAGGGGCGGGACTGGGACGTCGAGATATTCCGGTCCGTTCGCGAGGTGCGTCAGGCTTTACAGGACGGCTCGCTGACAGGCGGGCTGGTCGATCTGACGAGCGTGTTCGAACCGAAACAGGCGGCGGAATTCGAAGCCTGCCTGGCGATGCCGAACGTCGGCTGGGTGGCAATGGCCGCCGCCGCGCAACTCGACGACCCGACCACGCGCCGCCTCGTGCGGGACTACTGCTTCGACTACGTCACGTTGCCCGGTACCGATGCACGGATCGTCGATACAGTGGGTCACGCGAGCGGCATGATCTCGCTGGGCGAGCCGTTCTTTATCGACGCTTCCACGGCCGAAGGCGATATGATCGGCTCGTGCGAGGCGATGCACGCGCTGTTCCGGCGCATCCGCAAGGTTGCGGTGAGTGACGCGCCCGTATTCGTGTCGGGTGAATCCGGCACCGGCAAGGAGCTGACCGCGGCCGCGATCCATGCGCGCTCGCCCCGCCGCAATGCACCGTTTGTCGCGATCAATTGCGGCGCGATCCCGCCACATCTGTTGCAGTCCGAATTATTTGGGTACGAGCGCGGCGCATTTACCGGCGCGAATCAGCGCAAGGTCGGCCGCGTCGAAACCGCCAATGGCGGCACCTTGTTTCTCGACGAAATCGGCGATCTTCCGTTCGAGAGCCAGGCGAGCCTGTTGCGCTTCCTGCAGGGCAACACGATCGATCGCCTCGGCGGCACGGGCTCGATCAACGTCGACGTGCGCATCATTTCGGCAACGCACGTGAACATGGAAGCGGCGATCGAAGATGGCCGCTTCCGTGCCGACCTGTACCACCGTTTGTGCGTATTGCGCATCGACGAGCCGCCGCTTCGCGCCCGCGACAAGGACATCGAACTGCTCGCGCTCCATACGCTCGATCGCTACCGCAAAGATGCGAGCCGGCGGCTATATGGGTTCTCGCCCGACGCGATCACCGCGATGCACCGCTACGACTGGCCGGGCAATGTCCGCGAGCTGATCAACCGCGTGCGGCGCGCCATCGTCATGTCGGAGGGACGCACGATCACGGCGGACGATCTCGAACTGTCCGACTTCGTTGCCATTACCCCGGTCACGCTGGCGCAGGCGCGCGAGACGGCGGAGCGGCAGGCGATCGAACTTGCGCTGCTGCGGCACAGGGGACGTCCTGGCGATGCCGCGCGCGAGTTGAGCGTGTCGCGCGCAACGCTGTACCGGATGCTCACGGCCTACGGCATGCGCGAAGTGGACGACGGCGAAAGTCGTGACTGAAATTTTCGTCTGACGGAACAGCAGGACGCAGGGCATGCGTATCGCCATGCGCGTCCTGAAAACGATTTACCGCTCATTAATGACTCGCTTTCAATTAGCAAACTGCAATTGTTTTATCGACCCGCGATCCGCGTCGTTGCCGTTGCATTGCCTGTTCTCGCTTGCGTAACGTATTGCTGTGTTTTGGCGGAAACGCGACGCACAGACGTGAAACGATAAACCTGACTGATACGTGCGTTCCCGGTTCTTCTGGATCCATCTCCGCACATCTGAAACCCGGCTCGAGTGTGACGCCATTCAAGGTGCGAGCCGCGGCGCGACGGCTGCGCGTCTCGCGCGGGCTTCCAGCCTGTCCCGCGTTAATGCGCTGGTCGATATCGGCGATTAACGGCAGCGCTGGAAAGAGCGGACCGTCTCTCACGCATGGTGAGGAGTAACGTGAATCTTTTTCCTTGCACTCTGGTTTATGTCGATGTGGACGGGGAACCTGGACCGAACTCGACTAATCGCGACCCGTTATCGTATGTGAATCAGGCGGTCTGCCTGAATCACAGCTTGCGGCGATTGGGTGAGCCGGTATTGACGATCATCACCAATGCGCCGGCGCTCGTTTCGCAACGGCTTGAAAGCGTCCCGCCTGCAAAGCGGCCCGCCGTGATGCAACTGAATGCGACAATCGAATTGCCGAAGAACACACCGTTCTACGCCGCGCATTTCAAGCTCGATCTGATGGATCAGATCGCGAGCACGCTGCCCGCCGACGACATGATGCTGCTGCTCGACGCCGACATGGTGGCCTTGTCTCCCCTTGAATCCGAGCTGATCGAACGGTGTGCGGAAGCGGGTCTTGGCGTGTTCGACATCTCGGACCAGGTGTTTCCGGCGTACGGCAGCGCACGCGTCGTGGCCGATCTGGAGATCGTCGCCGAGCGGCGGCTGATGAATCCGCGCTGGTACGGCGGAGAGTTCATGCTCGCGACGCCAGCCGCGCTGCGCCGACTCGTGCCACGTGCGCGTGCGGCCTATGCACGCTATCTGAGCGAAAGCGGCCGGCTCGAACATCATGGCGACGAGGCATTCATTTCCGCCGCGCTCAACGCGCTGACCGACGATGGCCAGGTCGTGATCGAGGTGGGCGCATATCAGGCCGTGGGGCGTCACTGGGCGGGCAATAATTATCGCGATCTGCGCTGGTTTCGCTGCTGTTCGTTCGTGCATCTGCCCGGCAGCAAGGCGCTGCTGGAAAGAGAAGCGCGTTTCGCTGACTTCGTCCCCGACCGTTTCTGGCGACACATGCGTTCCGCGCATTTGCGCGGACGCGTGCGTCACGCGGCGAAGCGCATTGCGCGAACGCTGAGTGCGACGCGGCTTGCACTGCGATCGGCTGGCGTGCTGCGTGGAGCGAAGGGATAACCTGTCGAGGGGCACGACGGCATGACCTCATCCATCGCGCTCGTTCTGTTCGACATGGAAGGCGTTCTGTCCCACTACGACCGCGCCGCGCGCGTGAATGCGCTTGCCGCACTGACGGGACAGACGCCGGACACCGTGCGTCATGCGATCTGGGGCTCGGGACTCGAAGCGCGCGCGGACGCCGGCGAGATCAGCGACGAAGTGTACCTGCGCGAATTGGGCACGGCGCTGCGCTATCCCGTCACGGCGGACGAATGGTTGAGTGCACGCCATGCGTCGATCACACCCGATCACGACGTGCTGGCCCTCGCCAGTCACGTCGCCGAACGCTGCAGTATTGGAGTGCTAACCAATAATTGCCGTCTGCTGACGCAGAACATCGGCTTTCTCAATCCGCCCGTGGCGCTCCTTTTTGGCAAACACGTGTACGCATCCGCCGAGTTTGGTGCGGCGAAGCCTGCAAGTGAACCTTATATCGGCTGCGTGCAGCGCCTTGGTGTAGCTGCAGACCAGACACTCTTTATCGACGATACGCCGGCCAACGTGGAGGGCGCAATGCGCGCCGGGTTGCAAGGCTACCGGTTCGTCGACGTCGCCGGCCTCGCAGACGAATTCAGGCGCGTTCAACTGCTCTAGCCGCGATCGGCGCGACGTCGGCATCCAGCCCGAGGCTCGCCGGGCGAGACGGAAACACGACATGACGAATTGCCGTATCGTGCTGATTCAGCGTTTGGATTCCAAGGCGGGAACACGTGATGGCATTCTGGTCGAACGACGCACCCGCGCAAAGTGACCGGCGCGGCTTTCTGCGCACGGCGAGCCGTGCCGCCATGGCTTTACCCGTCTCGTTCGCGCTGCCGGGATGGACGGCGGCACACGCGCAAACACAGCCACTCCTGTCTTCCGGCGGCGCAACGCCTGCGCCGTCTGCCGCAACGCCGCCGGCGCAAATGGCGCGGCGTGTCATCCCCGCTACAGGCGAGCATTTGCCCGTGGTCGGTTGCGGCACATGGCGCACTTTCGACGTTGGCGACGATCCCGCCGCCCGCGCGCAACTCGCAGAGGTATTGCGGATCCTGTTCGACGCGGGCGGCTCGGTGATCGATTCGTCGCCAATGTACGGGACGTCGGAGCAGGTAGCGGGTGCGTTGCTCACGCAACTGGATGCACACCGCAAAGCATTTGTCGCCACCAAGGTGTGGACGGAAGGCGGCGAGGCGGGCGTCGCGCAGATGCGGGAATCGCTGCGCCGCTTTGAACAGCCGCGCATCGATCTGATGCAGGTTCACAATCTGCTCGACTGGCGCACGCAGCTTGCAACGCTGCGGGACTGGAAAGCACGCGGCACGATTCGCTACATCGGCGTGACGCATTACACGTCTAGCGCCTTCCCCGAAGTCGCGGCCGTGATGCGCAGCGAAAAACCCGACTTCGTACAGATCAACTACGCCGCCGACGACCGCTCGGCGCAGGAGCGCATCCTGCCCCTTGCCGCGGACCTCGGGATCGCCGTGATCGTCAATCAGCCTTTTGGCGGCGGCGGCCTGCTTGCGCGAGTGGGCAGGCAACCGCTGCCCGGGTGGGCAACGGAGATTGACTGTACGAGCTGGGCACAACTGCTTCTCAAGTTCGTCCTTGCGCAGCCCGCCGTCACCGTCGTCATTCCGGGAACCGGACGCCCGCAATACATGGCCGACAACGTTCAGGCCGGCTCCGGCCGACTGCCCGATCAGGCGATGTGCAGACAGATCGTGGCAGCGGTGAATGCATAGGGTAAGCGCCGGATACGTGACCGATGAGCCGTGTTCTGGTGGCCATGACGTGCGACCTGATTACCTGCATTCAGCCGCGAGCATGACGCGAAGGCATCGAGCGGAGACGCAAGCTGCCACGCATGGGCGGATAAGACGGCCGAGCAGGCAGATTTCTTAAGCCGAAGTGAAGAAATGCTGGAATAAAAGCGCAGGCATCGTGGTCTTGCAGATCAACCCGATCGCGAGGGCCGCTGGATTATCCGCGGCTCGGTAGGCGATTCTGGATCGTGAGGTCACCATGTCGTCACATCATTCGTTCGATCCGTCGCGTCGCGCCGCGTTGAGATGTCTTGCCTTCGGCGGCGTCGGCACCGTGTTCATGCTGGCGGGGGGTGTTCTTACGCCAGTGGATCTCGCGCTCGCAGCCGACGCGAGCGCGCCTGACCTGACCGCGGGCGTACCGCTTTTCCTGCAGATCAGCGATAGCCATATCGGCTTTAACAAGGAAGCCAATCCAGACGTTGCGGGCACGCTCAGAAAAACAATCGATTACGTCAACGCAATGCCGGTCAAACCCGCACTGACGCTGCATACCGGCGACATCACGCATCTTTCGAAGGCTTCCGAATTCGATCTCGCGGCGCAGTTACTGTCAGGCCTGAATATCACGGAACTGCACACCGTGCCGGGCGAGCACGACGTAACGGACGGCCCCGGCACCGAATACTTCAGCCGGTTCGGTAAAGCGTCGGATAATCGGGGCTACTACAGCTTCGACCATCGAGGTGTGCACTTTGTCGCGCTCGTCAACGTGATGCACTTCAAACCTAACGGTCTTGGCGGTCTCGGCGACGATCAGCTTGCGTGGCTCGCAGACGACCTGAAGGGCCGTTCGTCGAGCACCCCGGTCGTCGTATTCGCGCATATGCCGATGTGGACGATCTACGAGCCTTGGGGCTGGGGAACGGGCGACGCCGGTCAGGCCATGAGCTATCTGAAACGCTTCGGTTCAGTGACCGTGCTCAACGGTCATATCCATCAGATCGTTTCGAAAGTGGAGGGCAATATCACATTTCATACCGCGCGTTCCACCGCTTATCCGCAGCCGGCCGCTGGCAACGGCGACGGGCCCGGTCCGTTGACGGTGGCGAGCGACCAGCTTCCAGCAATGCTGGGCGTGACCAGCATCCGCATCGCGCAGCACCCGCTAAAAGCGCAACTAGTGGACGCGACGCTGGGTTGACAGCAGCGTTTTTAGTCTTAAAGGAGATTAGGTATGCAAACAGATACTATTGTTCGAACTGCCTGCTGCATGGTGCTGAGAATGGCGATCATGAGCGCCGTGTGCACGATGGTCCACGCACAAACGCCCGGCTCGGTGACGATCAGAAACTTCATGTTTTCGCCGATGGAGCTGACGATCAAGGCGGGTTCCACGGTGACATGGAAGAATCTGGACGGCGAGCCGCACACAGTGGTCAACGATGCAGGTATGTTCCGCTCGTCGGCGCTCGACCAGAACGACACGTACCAGTACACATTCGACAAGCCGGGCGTCTACCGAGTGTTCTGCGGCATCCATCCCAACATGAGGGAGACGATCACTGTGCAGTAGCGGTGAGCTGCGCACAGCGGTTGGGCAACCGGCGGCCTGTCATCTTCGCGCAAGTTCATTTCCGCCGAAAGACAGTCTAAAAACGCCAGCCGCAGTTGGTGCAATTGCAGGGGGTAGAACGTGACAAATGAACGCAGTCTGACGATCGACTGTTCGACGGGCCTGCTGGGTGCCCGTCTTTCGGGGCATGGTTGACTGGACCAACCGTGCACCGGAACGCTGCGGGGTTGCCGCGATTTACCACATAGCGCCCGGTTCGCGGTACAGTCGTTTTCCCGGCTGAAATCGTAGGATTACCTTTTGATCGACAGTCAGACCGAAGGACCTCGGAGTGAATTGCGATGTTCAACGAACCCGGCTCGTCCGACTTTGAATCGGGCAAGCGGCCAATCCGTTTTAATCAAGCTGAGCCCTCGGATGCATCAAAAAGCGGGCCATGGGATGCGCCGCTCCAGCCGGCGCGCTTCGGCCGCTTCGCGATCTGTGTAGCCGCGGCGAGCGCGCTCGCGCTCGGGGTGGTCGGAACGCTCGCGTACGGCGTCTGGTTCAACCGCGATCAGCAGTCCTATGTCGATGCAATCGCAGCCGCGAGGCAGGCGCTGCGTGCGCCGCCGTCCTCACCGCTCGAAGCGGTGCGGGCGAAGTCCGCCGCGTTGTCCTCCGGCGCAAGTTCGGCCGGGAGCGCGTCGTCGTGGTCGCCGGACGCCCGTGCGGTGAACCGACAAACCGGCGCAGGCCGCGAGCAGGGGGTCGAAGCGGATCGCCGGCGGGCGGTCTGGTCGGGCGAGGTGACCCCTGCCTCGCCAGATGCAAACGCGAGCAATCCGGCCGCCGAAGGCGCCACGACGCAAGCCGGCTCGGCTCAGAACGCACGTTCGCCGCAATCGGCGCAGTCAGCGCTTGCCGCTCGCCCGAGCCGGCGCGGCGCGTCGGCCGATTCCACGGCGCAACAGACCGCTGCCGCGCATTCCGGCAAAGAAGCCCGAAGCACTCAACAGGACCGGCGCACGGCCGCGGCTAACGCCAGACGCAAGGACACGCTTCTCGCGCGGGTGAGCCATTTTTTCCAGCGCGTCAGCTACCGGCAACATGGCGGCGCCAACCAGCAAGATCTCTACTCGCACCCGTAAGCGAATGCCCGCACGCCAGGCACGCATCACGCACGCCGCGATCATGCGCTATCGACCGGGCCCCGCGACGATTGCCGTGGCGTCGCTGCTCTGTTTGCTGATCGGCCTGCTGTACGTGGCGCTGCAGATGCGGACCGTATTTTCCGACCAGCTCAGGCAGGAATATGCGGGCCTCGTGGTCGAGTCGCTCGAACATGCGCAAAGCGCGCGCAACGAAGCCGGCGTCTGGCAGCAAGCCGGTTCGCAAAGCAGTCAGGCCACTATGAACGGCTACCGGCGCGCGCGCGCTGAACTCGCGCACCGCCTCGCGCTGTTCGCGGCGCTCGTGAACGCGAGTCCGGCGGAGCCCCGGCATGCGGCACCGTCGGTGCCGGGCCCCGATACGGATCTCGTCGACACCGACGCGCTGCTCGCTCACGAGTTTGCCTACTGGCGTGCTCAACGTGATGGCGCCAGTGCCGAAATGCACACACGCATCACACAGGCGGCGCATACGGTCATCGCGCTGGCGGCGCTGCTTTTTTGCTTGCTGCTCACCGCGCTTGGCATGTACGCGAGGCGCAACCGTCAGCTGGTGGGCCAATCGCGGGAATTTGAACACGCGGCGCTGCACGATCCGATGACCGGGCTTGCGAACCGCAGCAAGTTCTTCTCGACGCTGGAGCAGGCGGCGGCGCAGCCGCATGACGCGTTCGTGCCGCGCAGCATGGCCGTGCTGTATATCGATCTGGACGGTTTCAAGAAGGTCAACGACACGCTCGGTCACCGCGTCGGCGATGAGTTCCTGATTTCGGTGTCCCGGCGTTTTCGCGAGTCACTGCGCAAGGTAGACGTCGTGGCGCGAATCGGCGGCGACGAGTTTGTTGTGCTCATTCCCGCCTTTTCCAGCCACGCGGAACTGGAAGAGATCGCGCAACGGCTCATTGCGTGCGTCGTACGCACGGACGAGCAGATTGGCATCGGAACCGTGCGCGCGAGTATCGGCATCGCGACTTTTCCCGATGTGGTCGACGATCATCGTCGTCTCGTTGCCGCGGCCGATCACGCGATGTACGAAGTCAAGCGGGGCGGCAAGAACGGTTATGCGTTCGTCGCTGCGCAGGCGCAGCCGGCTGCATGAGAGCGGCGCGCATCAGGCGTCGTGCGTGGGCACGGTCTGCGGCTTGAGCGCAAGCGCACGACGCGTTCTCTCTTCAAGCACCCGAAGGCGGCGATCGTCCGTCATGGTTTTCCATTCGCGGATTTCGTCGCGTGTGCGCAGGCACCCGACGCAGAAACCTGTCGTGCCGTCGAGCTTGCAGATGTCGACGCAGGGCGATGGGATAGGCATGGTTCAATGAGTTGTGGTTCAGAAAGGCTAGCGATCATAGCCGATGCACGCCGGGCCGCGTCATTCGTCCTGTATAAACGCGCCGGTGCCGTGCAACGCAACGTCGTGTTTCGTGTTAAAAAACGGGAGCCCGGCGGCCGATGCGGCTGACCCTTGCCATGCACACCGGGCGCGACGAAGTCATTCCGGTCCATCTGCAGCGGGAAGGTCAATGTTCAGAGAATCGATGATGCGCGCCACGACGCGCGGGCGCCATGCAGCGTGGCTGGCCGCGGGCTTTGCAGCCATGCTCGGCGCGTGCAGCGCAACGCAGCAGCCGGTCAACGGCATCGCGGCGGGCACGCAGGCACAGGCCGCGCAAGCGCAGCCACCCGCGGCCATTGCCGCCGACGGCCCCTTGCCCGTTCCGCCGAATCTCGTCGCGCTCGCCCAACCGGCCGGGCAGAAGCGACTGATGTCGAGTGCCTACAAGCAGTCGTACTGGCCGCTGTCGCAGTATTTCGAAACCCAGCGCAATGAGGCGTACTGCTCCGTCGCCACGTCGGTCATGGTGCTCAATGCGTTGGGCATCCGCCGTCCGCCATCGAGCCTCTATCCGGACTTTCCGTTCTTTTCGCAAGCGGACTTTTTCCGCGGCATCGACGCGCAGGTCGCCAATGCGGCGCAGGTATCGAGAGAGGGAATGACGCTCGACCAGCTCGCGGCAGCACTCACCACTTTTCCCGTCGACGTGAAAAAGTACCATGCGAACGAACTGACATTGAGCCAGTTTCGCAGCCTGATCCGCGAAACGACAGCGCGTCGCGACCGCTTCGTGCTGCTCAACTTCAAGCGTGTGGAGATCGGCGAGACGGGCGGCGGTCACTGGTCGCCACTCGGCGCATACGACGCCCGAACCGACAGTGCGCTGCTGCTCGACGTAGCCCGCTACAAATATCCGGCGGTGTGGGTGCCGCTTCCGAAACTCTATGCGGGCGCGCTGTCGGTGGATAACGTCAGCAATCTGCCGCGCGGTATCGTGATCGTCGGCAAGCGGGCGGAGTGAGCGACATGCAGGCCGGCGGCGAGCCTCACTCGTCTTCGTTGCGCCATTCAGTGAGCCGCTCGCGCGCCACCAGGTCGATGAACGACGGCAGCGCGCGCATACGGCGTATGTAGCCCGAAAGGTGCGGCCAGCCCGTGGCGGGTCGCGGCATGTTGCGCGACCAGCGCATCAGCACGATGGCGAGAAAGTCCGCCGTACTGAGCGCGTTGCCGACGAGAAAACGATGTCCGCCGGCAAGCTGCGCGTCGAGGCGGTCCCAGGCGGCCTCGATGCGACGCTGTGCGAGCGCGCGAACGGCTTGCGCGTCGGCGGCCGGGGCGCCGTCTATGTCGGCATAGAACCAGTCGCGCATCGCGGGCAGCACGGTGTTGGCCAGGTAAATCATCATTTCCAGCCAGGCGGCGCGATTCGGAAAACCGGCGCCGGGTGCGAGCGCCGCCTCCGGGTGGCGCTCCGAGAGCAGCATCAGCAAAGCCGCCGTCTCGTGACGCGGCGTACCGTCCACGATCATCGTCGGCACGCGACCCGCTGGATTGAGCCGCAGATACGCGGGATCGCGCTGCGCGTCAACGTCGATATCGACGAGCTTCGCCTCGAACGGTATCGCCATTTCGATCAGCATCCAGTGCACGGCCATGCTCGCCGCGCCCGGCGAGTAGTACAGGATATAAGGCGTATAGGGCGGCGGGTCGGCGAGATTGCTTTGCGGGCGCGACGCGCGCTGCGCTCCCGCCGCGCTCGCGCGCGGCCGGCTTTTCGTACGCGGCGTGCGTTCGCGCCAGTTCATGCCCACCCCGCATTTTGCAGGACGATCCGATAGCCGTCCGGGTCTTCGAATGTTTTGCCGCGAACCTGCCAGTATGGATTGTCCGGTTCGCATTCGTTCGCGCCGAACGCCTGCAGCCGCTCGACCGCAGCGGCCCATTCATCCTGATCGGGGAGGTAGAGTACGAGCAGATGCTCGGTGGTCGGCGCGCGTCCGGCGCTCACGCCATGCTGTCGGGTGAACTCGATATGCCAGGGGGTGCCGGGGCGGCCCAGCACGACGCCGTCGAAGCCCTGGTGATCATTGAACTGGGCGAGCAATTCGAAGCCCAGCCCGGCGCGGTAGAACTCGGCGACTCGCGTCAGATTGTCGGTGGGGCGGGCTACACGAAGAACATGCGACGGCATCTGCGGCTCCACGAAATGCTCACGTGGTTGACAGCTTACCGGTTTGCGCGCGAAACCGCTCGAAGTGATCGCACTTGCGCTCCATCCACAGGTGCATCGCAGATAGTGCAAAAGTTAGCGCGAACTCAGAGTCAGCGCAACGCGACCCTCATTCACACGTCATGTTCTCGCCGGCCACGCAACGCCGCGTGACCGGTCAGCCTGTCGACTGCACCCTTCATGCAGTGAGCGCCATATCGGCCGCCGCCACACTGAACGCTTCTTCGGCGAGAACGCGACGCGAGCCGGCCGTGGAAGCACGCGCCCGCACAGGCGTCTTGCGAACAGGCGTATCGCGCAGCGCCGGGCGCGCGTCGACGAGACCGGCGTAGAGCGCCAGATAGTTCGACGTCGAGGACTCCCAGCCGAAGTCGCGGCTCATGGCATTACGTTGCAATGCGTGCCACGAGGCCGGCTGCACGAAGGAGGCCAGCGCGCGTCCGACCGCATGCACGACGTCGCCATGAGACTCGCCGTCGAACAGGAAGCCCGTGGCGACTTCCTCACCGCGCCCTTCATGCGGCGCATAGTCGACGATCGTGTCCGCCAGTCCGCCGACGCGCGACGCCACCGGAATCGTGCCGTAGCGCATTGCATAGAGCTGCGTCAGTCCGCACGGCTCGAAGCGGCTGCCATGCAGCAGGATGTCGGCGCCGGCATGCAGCATGTGCGCGCGTCGTTCGTCGTAGCCGATCTGCACGCCGACCCGGCCAGGCCATGCCGCGGCGAGATCTTCTAACGCCTGTTCGAGATGGCGCTCGCCCTGTCCGAGAATCGCAAACTGCAAACGCGGGTGCTGTTCGAGCAGCGCGGGTAGCGCCTGCACCACCACGTCGGCGAGTTTCTGCTCGGTCAAACGGCTGCCGATCGCCACCAGCGGCGCGAACGGGTCGCGCGTCAGCCCGAATGCCTGCTGCAGTTCACGCTTGCAGGCCTGCTTGCCGGCGGTGTCGTCGACGGAATAGCGGCGGGCGATCAGTATGTCTGCCGCCGGATCCCACGTTGCCGTGTCGATACCGTTGACGATGCCCGACAGCTTGGCATGCTGGGCCTGCAACACGCCTTCCATCCCATGGCCGAAATGCGGCGTCAGGATTTCGCTTGCATACCGCTGGCTGACGGTCGTCACACGATCCGAATGGACGATGCCCGCTTTCATCATGCTCAGCGAGCCATAGAATTCGATGCTGCGCTCGTCGGAGAGCGCCGGCGCCAGCAGTTCCGGCGGCACGCCGATCCAGCCGCCCATCGCGAGCGGATGATTGCCCTGAAACGCGAGGTTGTGAATCGTGAAGACGCTTTTCGCGGCAACGCCGGCGAGGCGCATATAAAGCGGCGTCAACCCTGCATGCCAATCGTGCGCGTGCACGATATCGGGGCGCTTGACGTTGCGCACGCCGCGCGCGATTCGCGTGGCGGCGGCCGAAAGCGACGCGAAGCGCGTGAGATTGTCGAGGTAATCGCGGCCCTGCGCGTCGCGATACAAGCCTTCGCGTGCGAACAGGTGATTCATCTGCAACAAGAGCACCGGCACGCCCGTGTCGGGCATGTGGCCGCGAAGCAGCTTGGCATCGCCGCCTGGCAGGCTGGTCATGCGTGCAACATACTGGACATCGACCGCGCCGGCGAGCGCTGCGGGATAAGCGGGCATCAGAATCGTTACATCGACGCCGGCATCGCGGAGCGCGGCGGCGTAGGCACTGACCATGTCGCCAAGGCCGCCGGATTTAGCGAGCGGTAAGGCTTCCGAAGCGACAAGAAGAACGTTGAGCGACAAAATGGCCCCCAAGGACGGGATTTTTGCACTTGCGCAGTGCAGTGAAATTCACTGACGCAAGCAGCAGCAAGGGGTGTGCCTAGGGATGTAAAAGAAAGTGTGCGCTGTTACACGTTTCTGCTGCGGTGCAGGAGCGTTGCATGCAGCATGCCTAAGAAATTAACAGGCACACATTTTTTCATTCATGTGTAGATTTGACGGCCAGGAGGCGGCCGTACGTGACGCGATGCAATGTAACCATGTGATTCGCGTTTTGCGTATTTTGAAGACTTCGTCGGGGTACGCTCGCTGACATGAAAAGGCCGTTGCCCGAAGGCAACGGCCCTTCATCGACTCCCACATGCGCGGAAGCCGTCACAGCGTCAGCGTCAATGAACTGCCGCGGGGGTCTTGCCCACGGCACGCGATCGCGTCATTGCGCTAACCACCACAAATACGATCACGTTCACGGCGAGCGCGACAAACCCGATGTTGATGTCTTTCAGCGTATCGGGGAGAAACGGCATCAACTGCCCGATGCTCAGGTGCATCGTGGTCGTTGCGGCGACCACTGCGACCCCTGCAAGGATCCCGCAAAACGCGCCTTGCTTCGTCGCGCGGTTATTCGGCAGCAGCGCGCAGATCACGGCCGGAAACAGTTGCGTGACGAAGCTGTAACCCATCAGCAGCAGCGCGACGATCGTCTCTCCGCCGTGCAGCGTGAACCCCACCGCGACGAGAGCGACCACCGGCACCAGAATGCGGGCGAGGCTCGTGACGGTTGCGTCCGACGCGTTGCGGCTCACCATTCCGCGATACACGTCGTTGGCGAGCAGCGTCGACGCGGACGTGAGGATCATCGAGCCGGGCACGAGCGCGGTCAGAATCCCGGCCGCGCCGATTACGCCGACAAACCATGGGTCGAACGTCTGCAGCGACAGGCGAAACAGCGACAGGTCGATGTCGCCGCCCTTCAGACCCGGCACCTTCAGCGTCGCCGCGAATCCCACGAAGAACACGAATAGCAGGATCAGCTGATAGAGCGGCAGCACGATCGCGTTGCGGCGGAAGATGCGTTCGTCCCGAGCGGTGTAGATGGAACCGAAGGTGTGCGGCCACATGAAGAAGCCTAGCGCCGTCAGCAGCACGGTGGACTGAAACCACGCAACGCTCGACCCCTTGGCCGGGAAGGTCAGGAAGCCAGGGCGTGCCGCGTCGATTGCGCGGAACATGTCGCCAAAGCCGCCGTAATAGTGCAAAGGCAGATAGATGCCGAGGAAAAGCACGATCGCCAGAATCAGCAGATCCTTGACGACCGAGTTCCATGCCGAGCCGCGCACGCCGGAGACGATCACATAGGCCGTCACCACGATTGCGCCGATCCACACCGCCGCCGTCGACGAAATCGCGCCGTACGAGGCCGTCGCCACGATGATGCCGAGGCCCTTGAGTTGCAGCACGAGGTAAGGAATCAGCGCGGCCACACCGACCAGCGCAACCAGCACGCCGAGCGCCGGGCTCTCATATTTACGTGCGAAGAAGTGCGGCTGCGACACCAGGTGATGCTGTTTCGCGTAGCGCCAGATCGGCGGCAGCATCCAGTAAGAGAGGATGTACGCGAGCGTGCCGTACGCGAGGATGTAGTAGACAGGCGCGCCCTTGCCATAGGCGAAGCCGCTGCCGCCGAGGAACGTGAAGGTCGTGTAGATCTCGCCCGCCATCAGCAGGAACACGAACGCGGTGCCGAAGCTGCGGCCGCCCACGGTCCATTGTTCCAGGCTCATGTCGTGGCCGCGCCGTGCTCGCACGCCGAGATACAGCGCAAACAGCGTGATGGCCGCAATGATGATAAGTGCGCTCATGGACGGATCTCCTCGCCGCTGGCGGCGATCTCGCGATTGGTCCCATCGAGGAGGTAAATGACCCCCATGATGATCGAGCTGAGCACCACCCACATGACGATCCAGGCCAGGACGAACGGCATGCCGAGCATCAGCGGCTCGACCCGGTTGACGAACGGAACGCCAAGCAGAATGCCGATGAACGGCAAAGCGGCGAGTACGCGAAGCAACATAGGAACAACTCCTCGAACGGTAGGTACGTTTCGTTGAAAGTGCGGCTTCGCTGGCGACTGTATGCCCGATACTTCAGTCGCGTAAAGCAGGTCAAAATTATGTAGGCTTTCTGAAAGTTGCAAATTCATCTTTCGGTTCGCGTCTGCTGCGGCGCAATGCCGGCCCTCGCGCGTGCGAGACCACCGCGGGCTACCGCGCCCCGTGGCGTGCGTCGCGCGGGGAGGCATTTTTTGGGGGCATGATTGGCGCGGCGCGATATCATCTCGCCACGCAACGCGAGCCGGCTCTGGTCATGGAGGCAGGACCGGCCCTTCACAACGGAACCTATATGGTCGAAAGTCTGATTTCGGACATTCTGTTTGGTTTTACCGGACTGATCAGTATCATCAACCCGATCGGCATTGCCTTCGTCTTCCTCGACCGCACTGCGTCGCTGACGACCGAGGAGCGCACCGCGCTTGCGCGCAAGATCGCTATCAATGTGGTGTGCGTGCTGCTAGTGGCGTTTTTCATCGGCACGCCGATCCTGCATTTCTTCGGGATTTCCATGCAGGCGCTGCGCATTGGCGGTGGCCTTGCGGTCGCCGTGGGCGGCTGGCAGATGCTCAACGCGCCGGACACCGCGCCGCCCGCCGAGCAGCCCGCGGTCAAGCGCGTAGATGCGGACAACGCAACGTCGAAAGCGTTTTTCCCGCTCACCATTCCGTTGACCACCGGCCCGGGTTCGATTGCCACCGCCATTGCGTTGACCGCGAACCGCACGCACAAGCTGTCCGCGTTCGTGCTGTCGAGCGTCGCATCGGTGGTGATTTCGCTCGCCGTGGCGGTGACGGTCTATCTGATTTATAGCCGCGCCGTAATCTTTGCACGTTATCTCGGCGTGGAGGGCACCAAGGTGGCGATGCGCGTCTCGTCCTTCCTGCTGCTGTGCATTGGCGTGCAGATCATGCTGACCGGATTCTCCGAATTCCTGATTCCGATCGCGACGATGCAGCCGGTCGCCCGCTAGGCAAAGTGCATCAGAGTTAGCGCGTGAGCAGCATCGAGCTGAGCACCGAGAACACGATGGACGGCAAGTCCGCGAGGCGGCTCACGACGACGTTGTGCGGATAGAAGTCTTCCACCGCGTCCGTCAGCACGCCAATCCCGACCAGTTCGATCCCGCGCTTGCCGATCGCCGCCACCCGCTCGCGCAAGTCGCTGCGCAGCACTTGCGGATCGCCGTCGCCGGTGGACGGATAGCCGTCGGAAAACACGATCAGAATACGCCGCGCGGCCGGATGATCGGCGAGCCGGGTGGCCGCCCATGCGAGCGCTTCTCCGTCCGGGTTTTCGTGACCGCAATCGATCGCGGCGATCCCGCTCAGGTCCGTGGCGCCGAAGCGCTTGTACACCTTCAGGTCGAGCCGCTCGACGAAGCGGTTGTAACGGCGCAAGTCGGCACCGGCCGCAAGCTGGCGTTCGTAAAGCTGCTTCATCGGCGCGGATTCGACCGAGCAGTAGCCGAGCACTTCGCAATCGAACGATAACTGCGTGAGCGTATCGCACAGCGCCGTCGCGCACAGCCGCGCAAGCTCGATCTTGCGTCCGGCCATCGACCCGCTGCGGTCGATCAGCAGCGTGACGGCCACATCACGCCCTTTGGTGGCGCGCTGCGTGCGAAACGGCGTCCGGTAGCCCGGCTGCGTGGCGAGCTTCACGAGCGCCGTGCGATCGATCTCACCGCGCTCCTGTTCACCGCGCCAGCGCGTACGCTCGTCGGCGCTCAGCGCACGTTCGAGCCTGTCCCTGAGCGGCGCGGTGTCGGCGCGCGCGGCGGCGCGCAATTCGCGCCATGCGGCGCTGTCGCCTTGACCGGTGAGGTCGGTGATTTCGTCGAACTCGGTGGCGAGCGGGATCGAGAGCATCGCGCGCGACACGTCGGCCGGCGTCGCCGCCACGCCTTCGGCGCGCGCCGAAGGCTGCTGCGCGTCGTCGGGCGATCGCCCCATGCCGACCGCGCTGTCGGACTGTGCGCCGCCGCTGCGATCGGACGGCGGCGTAGGCGCGTTCTCGTGATCGGGCAGGGCAGCGTCGTCGTTAAACGGCGCCGACGAGGCGGGCGCCGTGTCCGTATCGATATCTTCGAGCGGGTCTGCGGTGAACACCATACTGTTCGCGTCGCCCGCCGACAGCGCGCGCACGCGCGCCACCCACGCGTGCGCCGTCGCGATGCTGTGCGCGGTCGACTGGCTGGAACGCGCCTGCTGGAACAGATCATCGGACGCGCGGAGCGCGGCCAGCAGCGAGTGGCTTGCTTCGCTGCGCGTGGGCGCTTCGTCCCACAATGCGCGCTCGACCAGCCACACCAGCCGTTCGCGCCAGCGCAGCTTCGGCCAGCGCCGCGCGACGCGCTCGGCGGCATGCTCACGCAACCGGCCGATAAACCAGCGTGCGCCGGGGTATTCGTCGAGCAATTGCGCGCAGACACGCCGGTCGTCGATCACCTGGGCGATCTGCGCGGCGACGCCATCCGGCATGGCGTCGATCTGCGCCGGAGATGCGTGCTTGGCGCGCGCCACCAGCAGGTCCAGATAACCCGTCAGCACGTCGCGCCCAACACTGTCGGTCAACCCGAAATCCGGAATCACGATCCGTCCAGGCTCGACCCGCGGTCCCTCTGGGCTGAACACGACCGTGACGCCGTACTGGCCTGTCAGTACGCGCGCTACCTTGCCGAGCGTGGACTCGAACGCGAAGCCGCGAGTGTCGCGAGTGTTGCTAGTGTCGCGAGTATCGCGACCGTCGTGCACGGCGCGTGTGCGAGGTGCGCCATCTCCGTCACCTCTGGCGTGCATGCGCTGATGGGCGTTCACGGTTGCTTCACCGTCACGCGGCCGGCGCGATGTGGTGGCGAATGATCCCGCGAATCAGCGCGGCGTCCTCGGGACTGACCTTCGCGTAGATCGCCGGGCCGGCCGCCCGTTCGGGGTCGCCGGTGCGCAGCATCAGTTCGGCCCAGTCGAGCAGGCGGCGCGTCGAAAACGCGCTCGACAGGTCTTCGCGGGCGAACGCCGCGCGGCAGTCGGCGGCAATGGCGGCCAGGGTGGCGGCGAGCGCGCGCGTCATATGCGGGGCGAGCGTGCGCACCAGCACGTCGGACTCCTCGGCGGGCGTCAGGTAATCGAGCATATGGACGCGCCAGCGGTCGAGAAACGCCTCGTTCATCAGATTTGCGCCCTGATACAGATGGCGGAACTGGCTCATCGCGCCCACCGCGTTGGCGGTGGCGAACAACCGGAATGCGGGATGCGGCGCAACGATTTCATTGCCCCTTTCCTTCAACACCAGGCGGCCGTGCGGCTCCAGCACAGCGGTCAGTGCTGCGAGGATCGACGGCTCGGCGAAATCGATTTCATCGACGATCAGCCAGTGACCCTCACGCATCGCCGTGGGCAGCACACCGTCCACCCAGAGCGTCTCGCCGCCCTTGACGGTCCAGAAACCGACAAAGTCGCCCGCCGTGGTCTGTCCGTTCATATTGGCGCGCAGCACGCCGTGCAGCGAACGCGCCGCGACCTGCTCGATCAGGCTCGTCTTGCCCGCACCGGTGTGCCCGATCAGCATGACGCGGCGGTTTTCGACGATGTCCTGAACGATGTCGTCAAAACGCGCCGGAAACAGATAGGCCGGGTTGACGCGCGGCACGAGGGGATGGGCGACGCCGCGCGGCACCTGCACCGTGCCGACCTGCACGGTGCCGTTCCCGTGGTCCGCCACGAGGCCGTTCGTGCGTCTCGCGCGCGCGGCCGCACGCTGCAACTCGCTGATGAAACCGACGCGTCCGGCAGCGCGCTCGTCGCTCGCGGCTTCGCCGATATCGATTGCAAATCCTTCACGACGCCATTTTTTCAGCTTGGCACGAAGATTCTCCGCGTCCACGACGAGGTCGATATCCACCGAGCCCGCAACCTCCGGCTGATCGATACCGTGTTCGAGCCGGTAGCTCTCCGGGCGGTCGGCCACGCTGACGCGCCACCATTCGATGCCGGTTTCCGTCGTGCGCTGATAGAGGCCTAGCGGGTCGTCTTCGGTCAATTCGGGCGCATTCATAGGGGCGGCGGTGAAAGTGGGCGGCGGTGCCTGCGGCCGGTTGGCCGAGGCTCGATGACCGACTATCTTATCTCGGGCGCAATGGATCCTTCGTCAGCCGCTCGACGCCGATGCCAGTGCGCACGTGGAAGTTTTTTTCCTGGCTATTGTCGAGTGCGCCGCGAGCAAATCATTATTGCGGCAAACGGGTAGGCTATCAGCCTCGATTCACCTATAGTTCGACCGCCATTTTGTAGTTTGGCAACACGACAAGCGCACGATTTTGCCCCCAATCGCAGCACAAGAACTCACGGCAAAACAATGAGACTTTCTTCCAGACTGATCGCGGCAATGGCGCTGGCGAGTCCGCTCGCCGCATCGCTCGCTTATGGTCAAACCAGCGTCATCTTGTACGGCCGGCTCGACGCCGGCGTCGAATATCTGAATCACATCGATACCGGCGCGAACGGCAGTGCCACGCGCTGGAGCGCCGAAGGCGGCGACTGGGGCACCAGCATGCTCGGCCTTAAGGGCAACGAGGACCTCGGCGGCGGACTGAACGCCATCTTCAATCTCGAAACCGGCCTGCAAGTGATGAACGGCACCACGGGCGGCGGCCGGCTCTGGTCCCGGCGCGCGTTCGTGGGCCTGAAGAGTTCGGAGTGGGGCACGTTGCAGGCCGGCCGCAATCTGTTCATCGACAGCGACGGCGTGTGGGAATTCGACCCGTTCGTGCAGGAAGCGTTTTCGTCGGCGTCGCTCGTGCGGGGACGCAACTGGCAGCAGACCAACAATAATGTCGAATATCACAGCCCGGTGTTCTGGGGTTTCGACGTTCAGGCGCAATACGCGTTCGGCAACCAGGCCGGCGCATTCAACAGCGGTGCGACTGGCGAGTCCGGGCGTTCGGACGGCATCATGCTGACGTACCACTCGACCCTGTTCGACGTGCGCGGCATCTACGACGAACTGCGCGACAGCAATGGCCGTCTGAGCAATATCCTGCAGTCGTCGCGCGAATATTTTGTCGGCGCGAACGTGCATTTCGACGACATAAAGATCCAGGGCGCCTATACGCATTACGCAGCGCCGGATTCGCCGGTGGGCGTAGCAGACAGCGCCGATCATTACTGGCTCGGCGCGACCTACAACTTTCTGCCGCGCTGGGCGGTCACGGCCGGCGGCTACTACATCCGGGTCGGCGACGGTAACGGCGACGCGACGCATGATCCGTCCGGACATGCGGCCATGTACGTGCTCGGCACCACGTACAACCTGTCGAAGCGAACCTTCCTGTACGGCACGGTGGGCTATGTGCGCAACAGCAGCAATGCGAACTTCTCGCTCGAAGCAACGCCGCGCGACACCACGCCGAACACGAGCCCGCTCGTCGGCGAATCGCAGACGGGCGCCTATGTCGGCATGCTGCATCAGTTCTGAAGCGGGCGTCGCATCGCATCTGGCGAGCCGCTAAGAGCGGAGCCGCTTAGAGCAGCGCCGCAAAAGGCCGAGCCGCGAAAGGCAGCGCCGCAAAAGGCCGAGCCACCAAAGGCCGAGCCACGAAGGGTCAACCCGCAAAGGCCCAACAACACAATGCGCCGGTGTCGTGACCACCGGCGCATTTTTTTCCAGGCTCGACCGCAGCGCGTCAGGCTGCTTTCGCGGTTCCGTCCGACTTACGCAGTCGGACGGGAATCGCCTTAGACGCCGGGACCAGGCTCGATTTTGCGTGATGCGAAAGCGGAATCAGCCGGTTGCACTCCGGGTAGTAACCCATGATGCAGCCCGCTGGAATGTCGAACGGATGCACGTGCATGCCATCCACTTCGCGCGTGACGCCGTCGGTGGAAACGGTGGTAACGCACACCGCGTCGCCGTCCGCGAAACCGAGGCGGGTGAGGTCATCGCGATTCATCAGCAGCACATTGCGCGTGCCGGTCACGCCGCGAAAGCGGTCGTCGAGTCCGTACACCGTCGTATTGAACTGGCTGTCCCCGCGCGTGGTGGCGAGCAACAGTTCATCGGGGCCGGGGGCCGGCATGTCGGCGTCTTCGTCGAGCGTCTCGGGCACAATGAAATTCGCTTTGCCGGTTTCTGTTTTCCATTGGCGTTCACAAGCGGCCAGCGGCCGGTGGAAGCCGCCAGGCTGTGTAAAGCGCTGATTGAAATCCTTGAACTGGTCGGGATACGTGCGTTCGATCGCGTCGCGCACCCGCGCATAGTCGCCAACCCATGCATCCCAGTCGACATTCGGATTGGGCGGCAGCAGCGCCTTGGCGAGGCCGGCCACGATCGCCGGCTCCGAGAGCAGCATCTCGCTAGCCGGCTCGGCCATCCCATGCGACCCATGCACGCAGGCCGTGCTGTCCTCGATGCTCACCCACTGTTCGCCGCTTTCCTGACGATCGATCTCGATGCGCCCAAGGCAAGGCAACAGATACGCAACTTCGCCGTGCAAGATGTGACTGCGATTGAGTTTCGTCGCAATTTGCACGGTGAGCCGCAGTTGACGCCAGGCAGGGTCCATTACGTGGTGATCGGGAATCGCCACCTGAAAATTGCCGCCTAGTCCGATGAACGCCTTGACTTTGCCGTCGAGCACGCCCTGGCACGCTTCAACGGTGCTCATGCCTTTCTTGCGCGGCGGCTCGAACGCGTACAGTTCCTTCAGCTTGTCGAGCGGCGCGAGTTCGGGCTTTTCCGTGATGCCGACCGTGCGCTGCCCCTGCACGTTCGAATGTCCGCGAATAGGACAGATTCCTGCGCCCGGCCGTCCGATATTGCCGCGTAACAGCAGCAGGTTCGACAGCATCTGGACGTTATGCACGCCAGTGCGATGCTGCGTAATGCCCATTCCATACAGCACCATCGCGGCCTTCGCGCGCGCATAGACGCGGGCGGTCTCTTCCAGCGCGGCGCGCGTGAGGTGCGAGCGCTGTTCGATCTCCTCCCACGTCGTCGCGCGCATCGCATTCGCGAATGCTTCGAAGCCGTGCGTGTGTTCGGCGATAAACGCTGCGTCGAGCACGCGCGTCTGGCCGTGCTGCCGCGCTTCGTCGTCCCATTCGATCAGCAGCTTGCACAGGCCGGTGATTGCCGCCGCGTCACCGCCAATCTTCACCTGGTGATACTGCGTGCTGATACGCGTCTCGGCGGGTGTCAGCATGTCAACCGGTGACTGCGGATTCGCGAAGCTCACGAGCCCGCGCTCGCGGATCGGATTGAAGGTGATGATCTCGGCGCCGCGTTTGCGGGCGTCCTGCAACTGATGCAACATGCGCGGCGCGTTCGTGCCCGTGTTGTGACCGAAGAACAGCATGCAGTCGGTATGCTCGAAATCTTCGAGCGTCACGGTACCGACGGGCACGCCGATCGTTTTCGGCAGCGCCACCGAGGTACTCTCGTGACACATGTTCGAACTGTCCGGCAGATTGTTGGTGCCGTACATGCGCGCAAGCAACGCATACATATAAGACGTTTCGAGCGAGGCGCGACCGGATGCGTAAAACACGGCTTCATCCGGATCGAGTGCTTTCAGTTCTTTTGCAATGTCGTCGAAGGCGGCTTGCCAGGTGGTCGGCACATAACGGTCGGTCGCGGCGTCCCAGCGCATCGGCGCAGTGAGACGGCCGCGCGATTCCAGTTCGTAGCCGCTCCACGTTTGCAGTTCGGTCAGTGTGTGTTGCGCGAAAAAATCGTTATCGATGTGCTTGCTCGTGATTTCCCACGCCGTCGCCTTCGCTCCGTTTTCGCAGAACTCGAACAGATGCGGATCGGCTGGCTTCGCCCACGAGCAGCTCACGCAGGCAAAGCCATCGGGCTTGTTTTGCTGCGACAGAATGCGGCTGCCGTTCAGCGTCACACCTTCTTTGACGAGAATGCTGGCGACGGCCTTGACCGATCCCCAGCCGCCGGCCGGCGCGCGATATTCGCGAATGGGGGCGGCCGCTTTGCCGTCGTCTGCTGCTGCGGAGTGATCCGTGTCCATGCTTTTTCCTCGCTAAGTGGCTGGCGCGTCCCCGCGCGCATAACAAAGCGCAATTACCGGGCCATCCAGATGCTTGCGCGTACAACCAGGTCGGGCAACCTGAAATGCCGATTCATCTCATCGGCGGCGAATTGGCCGGCGGATCGCCTTCGGGCGCCTGGGGCGGGTCCGTTTCGTCGTCAGGCGCGGGGTCAGGATCGACGGCGGGCAACGGCGCGTCCGGGTCGACCTCCGGCGGTGTAGGGGTGTGCAAACGCCAGTCCATCTGATCGGGCTTGCAAGCGTTGTCCATCACTATCTCCATACGAGTAAGTCCCAAGTAGCGCAATGGTCATGCCACGGTTGCGCGACGCCTGCCGGTAGCGGTGTTCACTCGTGTGGAACGGCTATTGCTCGAGTCCACGGTGCACTGATGCCTTGCAACATGAAGGTTGGTTCATACCGTCGCTGATTGCGTGCAGAGCGTGCGAGCGTGGTGACTCTGATCGACAGACTGACATGCGGGAACAGGGAAAGACAAAATGGCGCGACATAAGGCCGACGTTGCTGACGACGACTTTGAAATTTACGCCAGCTATCACGGAACAGGCGACGGCCGTTACGTAGGTGGACTGAAGGTTGTCAGGAAGGTGGACAGGAGAATCCTGTTTCCATTCGACGGCGCGCCGGAGATCGGCCCGTACGCCACCGCGGACGAGGCGCGCCGCGCCGCGATCGAGTATGGCCGCGAAATCGTGGCGGCGGATCGTGCGAGTCCGGAAGCATGACGCACGATAGCGCCGCGTGCCGCGACGCTATCAACTACCGGCCCATCCTCAATAATTCACACAGATCATTGACGCCGGTCTCTCGCAGAAGTCTATGATCGCGTCACTTCCTGTCAGGGCATCCCGCCGAGTGAGGGCGAAATGATGCTGCCACGGTTCGGGTCATCGGGATGCTCGTCGGGCACGGTAGGGCGCGCCGAAAGCGGCGGATGGCTCCGATAGCAACTATCCACCGATGTGTCGACGAGGCAGCGCTGGAATGCATCGGCATCGCTTTTGTCACCGAATGTGTAAAGCGTGCGTTCGACCTGCACTTCGGTGTCCGATACGCGAATCGTCGTCATGGTCATGAGCTTCTCCTTTTTTTACAAAGTGTGGTTCATCCGTGCATGCGACACCGCGCAACGGCCGTGCCCACCTGCAGGCGACCGCTCGTACGGGCGTGCCGACGGGAGGGACTGGATGTTGCTGACGTACGCAACGCAGCTCGCATTCGTGAGCGGCTTTCAGGAGAAGACAAGATGACGAACGAAGAGGGCAACGCACCCGCGCAGGATGAACGCCCAACCTTGCGCCCCATGCCGGAGATCAGTGAAGAGGTCAGGGCGCGCAATCGTCCGAGCGGTACGCACTACCTTGAACCGAGCCCGCTCGGCATTGAGCCGGTCGTGCAGACGGGTGTCGACAAGCTGACCAACCCGCCGCGCTCCAGCGAACGGCCGGCGCACGGCGCGGAAGTCCCGCTCGGCACGGGCGGTCATAGTGAGCCTCCCGGGGGCGGCGGCCGCGAGTCGCAACACAAGGAAGACTGAAGCAGAGCGGCCAGTCGAACGACAGTTCGACCGCCTGCACGTAACGCGTGATGCGAACTCGCGGCACGTTATGGAACTTGAAGGAGCTGGACATGCAACAGGACAACGAATCCCTCAATCCCGGGGACGAAGCGCCCGCTGATTCGCCGGGCGTCGGTGAGGATATCTGCCGCGCGTGCGAGGGCAGCGGCACGGTCAACGGTCAGCCGTGCGCAGAGTGCGGCGGAACGGGCAAGGTACTGCAGGGGATTGGCGGAGGCTGAGGCTCGGGCTGGTGGCACTGGCACTGGCGCTAGCACTGGCACAGAATAAAGTTGGCGCTTTGACCTGAAGTGGGGCGATTCGTCTCGCTCAGATTGCCGTACCGGTCCGCAACGCGAATCAGCGACTAGCAGTGCAGGGCCGGATGCCCAGCGGTTTCGTTCGCTAGCTGGCTCAGCGGGCGGGCGCGCTTTGTGCGAGTTCACATGCGTTTGCCTGGAACGGACGCGCGCCGGCAGGGCGGCACATTTGCCTCGATCGCGATCGTCCCATCGGGACGCACGTCACGCTGACGCGCGGCACCGCAAGCATCTGTACGCACAGGAGTCATCATGTTTAACGACGTCAGTCACGGACTCGACACGGCACAAACCGCGTACGAGGCTTTCATGCTCGAACCGCACGACTGGGTGCCGAACAACAGTACGTTGCCAGTCATTCTTTATCGTCATGCGCTGTCGCCCGATAGCGGCGATCTGGCGTCGGCTTTCGAAGTACTGTTCGAGAACAATCAATGGCCGCCGCAATGGCGCGACGGCATTTTCGACTATCACCATTTCCATGCGACCGCCCATGAAGTGCTGGGCGTTACGGACGGCTCGGCGGAAGTCATCGTCGGCGGTCCGGGCGGCAAGGTATTGAAAATTTCTGCCGGCGACGTGCTGCTCCTGCCTGCGGGCACGGGCCACTGTCTGCAATCGTTCGCGCGCCATTTTCAGGTCGTGGGCGGCTATCCCGCCGGCCAGCAGTGGGACATTCGCCGCGAAGCGCTCAAGCCGGACGAACTCGCGGCGATGAAGGCGTTGCCGTTTCCGCCCGTGGACCCGGTAGAGGGCCAGCGTGGCGCGCTGATCGAACATTGGCTGAATAAAGAATGATGCTTGCGCGAATGCGCGCTTCCGCACTTGCAAGCCCACTGAAAGGGTCCGCGACTATCGCTCATCCGGTCACCGGCGTCCGGCCCGGCATGCATGGATGAAATCGCGGATGTCACGCGCCGCGTGCAGCATGACGATGTCAGTTGGCGTGCAGAGTTGCCCGCATCGGCGCATCATCGCCGGGTCTGACAGCGGTTTCTGAAGCGTTCTTCCCCCGAACACGGTTTGCCGGCCGCGCCGAAGTCCGGCGTCACGGCAGTGTCCTCCACCGCCGAACAAGGAGTGTTCCATGCAAAACGATCCCGCCCTCGACCAGTTGTGTATCAACACGATCCGCACGCTGTCGATGGACGCAGTGCAAAAAGCCAATTCCGGCCACCCCGGCACGCCGATGGCGCTTGCGCCGGTGGCTTACCATCTGTGGCAGAACCATCTGGTCTACGACCCGGACGAGCCGCTCTGGCCGAACCGCGACCGCTTCGTGCTATCGGTCGGGCACGCGTCCATGCTGCTCTACTCGCTGTTGCACCTGACCGGCGTCAAGGCCGTGGATCATGACGGCAATCCGACCGACGAGCCCGCCGTGTCGCTCGACGATATCCAGCAGTTCCGTCAGATGGGCAGCAAGACGCCGGGCCACCCCGAATACCGGATGACGACCGGCGTGGAAACCACCACGGGGCCGCTTGGCCAGGGGTTGGGCAATAGTGTCGGCATGGCAATGGCCGCGCGCTGGCATGAAAGCCATTTCAACCAGCCTGACGCGCCGCTGTTCGACTATCGCGTCTACGCGCTTTGCGGCGACGGCGACATGATGGAAGGCATTTCGCACGAAGCCGCGTCGCTTGCCGGACATCTGAAGCTGTCGAACCTGATCTGGATCTACGACAGCAACCGCATCACGATCGAAGGCCATACGGATCTCGCCTATAGCGACGACGTGGAGAGCCGTTTCCGCGGCTACAACTGGCATACGCTGCACGTGGACGACGCGAACAACGCCGACGCGCTGGAAGCGGCGCTCGTCGAAGCGAAAAGCATTACCGACCGGCCGACGCTGATCGTGGTTCACAGCATCATCGGCTACGGCGCTCCGCACAAGCAGGACACGGCGGCCGCGCACGGCGAGGCGCTCGGCGTCGAAGAAGTGGCGCTGACCAAGAAGGCGTATGGCTGGCCCGAAGACAAGTTCTTCTACGTGCCGCACGGTGTGCGCGAGCGTTTCGCCGCGGGCATGGGGGCGCGCGGCAAGGCGGCGCGCGAGCAATGGCAGGCGAAGTACGACGCGTACAACAAAAAGTATCCGGAGCTGGCGCGCGAATTCGCGCTCATGGAAGCGCATGAGTTGCCGGCCGGCTGGGACACCGACATTCCGACGTTCGAGGCCGACGCGAAGGGCGTCGCGTCGCGCGAGTCGTCGGGCAAGGTGCTCAATGCCATTGCGGCGCGCGTGCCGTGGATGATCGGCGGCGCGGCCGACCTGTCGCCGTCCACCAAGACCAACCTCAAATTCGAGGGCGCGGCAAGCTTCGAGCACGACAACTACGGCGGCTGCAATCTGCACTTCGGCATCCGCGAACACGGGATGGGCGCCGCCGTGAACGGCCTTGCGTTGTCCAATATGCGGCCGTTCGGTTCGACGTTCCTGATCTTCAGCGATTACATGAAGCCGCCGATCCGGCTGGCTGCGATCATGGAAGTGCCGTCGATTTTCGTGTTTACGCACGATTCGATCGGCGTCGGCGAAGATGGGCCGACTCACCAGCCGATCGAGCAGCTGGCGTCGCTGCGCGGCGTGCCGGGGCTGACCGTGTTGCGGCCCGGCGATGCAAACGAAGTTGCCGAAGCGTGGCGCGTCGCGATGGCCGATCCTAAGCGGCCGTCGTGCATCGTCGTGTCGCGGCAACCGCTGCCCACGCTGGACCGCAGCAAGTATGCGTCCGCGAAAGGCGTGCATCGGGGCGCCTACGTGCTCGCCGACGCACCGGACGGCAAGAAGTCCGAAGTGATCCTGATGGCGACGGGTAGTGAACTGTCGACGTGCGTCGAGGTGTACGAAAAGCTCAAGAGCGAAGGCATCCCTGCGCGCGTGGTGTCGATGCCGTCGTGGGACGTCTTTGAGCGCCAGGACGACGCGTATCAGGATTCGGTGCTGCCGGCGGATGTCGATGCGCGCGTTGCCGTGGAACAGGCCGCTACGCTCGGGTGGGACCGTTATGTCGGGCGGCTCGGCGCGCAGGTGGTGATGCACACGTTCGGCGCATCCGCGCCGATCGCCGACCTGAAAAAGAAGTTTGGCTTCACGCCGGAGCACGTGTACGAAGCGGCGAAGCAGCAGATCGAGCGCGTCAAATCGAAGAGCAGTCAGGAATGATGCGCGCGGCGTCGCCGGTTCCAGCGCAGTAGCCGGCGGACGCGGAGAGAGCAAACCGGCGGCGTGACACACCCGCCGGTTTTTTTATTGCCCTCTCTTGCCGCGCTGGACAACATGAAGCCCCCTCGCGCCCGATGCAGCCCGCTAGTTTGCCGGAATCGTCACGACAGGCGCTTTGCTGCTCGTGTCCGCTTCGGCGAGCGCCATCAGGTTCTGCACCACCGTAAAAGCGTATTTCGAGTCGAAGTCGTTACGGTCCACCCAGTAACTTGCCGGTCCATACTCGATCATCACGTACGCGTTCTCAGGCGGTTTCGCGCCCGAGCGGACGATGATCGTCGGACGCGTTTCGCCGCCGATCAGCCCCACGGTCGGCTTGGTCGAGCCATCCGCGATGCGCTCCACCGGCACCTGCACCTGCGCGCCGAGGTCGGTCAGAATGCCGAGCACCGAGCGCGTGACCATCGGAATCTTGTCGCCTTTCTGTGAAGCCGACGACGGTCCGTACACGATTTCATAGGTTCGCGTATTGCTCGACAGATGCAGCAGTTTGCGCACGCGCGCAAGATCGGCGGCGATCGACGGCGACTCGCCGCTGGTCGTCGCGCCCATCACGAGGAACACCCCCATCTGGCCGTTCTTCTGATCGGCCTGCCGCGATTCGACGTTCAATTCGCCAGCCAGCTGCAAGCGGCGCAGCGCCCGCAACAGCTCGAAGAAACCTGGTGCGCCCGCGCTGTTTTCGCCGCCCAGTGCGTTGCCGTTCTGCAGACCGCCGACCGACTGCGCGGTGATGCGCAGCAGCAGGTCGATCGGAATGCCGCCTTCGGCCAGCGGCAGGACCAGCGACGGGGCGAGCGGCCGGATGTACGCAGATGCGAACGCCTCGCCGGTGGTTGGCGTGAAGGTGAACGTCGGGTGGTTCGAATATGACACGTTGCCGGTCGCGAGCGCATAGTTCGGCTGGCTGCCGGAGCCGACGTTGCCAGTGGCGCCGGCCGTGGCGTCGAACGTGTAGGCGGCAATGATGCTGCTCACGGTGAGAAAAGCCGGTGCATCGCCGTAGCGTAGGCCGACCACCGCCGCAAGAATTTCGCGCTTTTTCGCGTCGCCCAGGGCTCGCGCGTAATCGACCTGATCGGCCTTCAGCCGTGAAGGTCCGATATGCACGCATGCCGAGGTCAGGCACGCTGCGCAAAGCGCTGCAGCGATCGATGCTGTTCTAATCATGACTAGAGGAGGTGCGGAGGCAATCCGCTGAAGAATGGGTCCGCCACGCGAGGAGCAGTCCCCATTCCAGCATCCGCGTTAGCACGCCTGAAACGCGCTTTCCGCTTAGGAATCAAAGCTCGCATCCGCCTTGAAGCGCTCACGCGCCGCGCACCTTTTGCTGCTGCGTTGCAAAATTTGCAGCGTCGAGCGCGTGACGATACGTACTCGAGCGCATTTCGGCGAGGCGGCTCAGGGTTCGTGACAGGTCGTGGGCGCCCGCCAGATCGGCAAGCGCCGTCTCGACAGGTTGATCGCACGCAATGAACAACGCACGCTTGCGGTCGTAAAGAATGTCGACCAGCCAGACAAGACGCTGCAGCACCGGTGCACGCGTCAGCCATTCAGCGCGGACACGGTCGAGAATAAGCCCGTGCCACTGCTCCGCCAGATCCAGATAGTCCAGATGCGAGCGGCTGGCCACGCACAACGCCTCGAAATTGGCCCACAGCAACGCCGCGCCCGCGGCGCGTGCGTTGAGCGGACGTCCTGCTGCGCTCAGTGTGGTGGGCCTCAATGCTTCGTCGCCTTCGTAGCGCAGGAAAAGCTGCCGCAGCGCGCCTTCGGTCGACGCATCGAGCGGCGCAAAAAAACGTTGCGCCTGCGCGTGCTCGCCGCCAAAACGGTAGTCGCGCGCTCCGTCGAAATGAATGACGATGAATGCGCGTTCGATCTGCTCGATGGTGGGGAGAAAACGTTCGTGGAACTCGGGGTCGGGCAGGAGACCCTGCGGCGCGTAATTTGACGTGAGCACGATGCGCGTGCCCAGCGAAATCGCGGTGTCGAGAAAGCGGCCCAGCAGGAACGCGTCGGCAATGTCGTGTACGTGGAATTCGTCGAAGCACAACAGTTGCGTGCCGTCGAGCCACTGACGCGACACCGAGCCAAGCCGGTCGTCGCCGCGCGGCTCGCTGACGAGCCGCCGGTTCATCTCGCGCAGGAATTCGTGAAAGTGCAGGCGGCGCTTGCGGCAGGCGGCCATGTCGAACACGGTGTCGACGACAACGCTTTTGCCCCGGCCAGGCAGGCCATGGCAATACACACCTTGCCGCCGACGTGCTGGCAGCGAGCTCGCGCGCTCCCCGCCGTTACCGCCTGAAGGCGCAATGGACGCCACGAGTGCGACCAGTGCGTCGATTGCCTCGCGCTGACGCGCGTCGGGCTCGATGCCGCGCGCGGCCAGCGCATTCGCAACATGCGCAGCGCCGATCATGAGTCGAACGGGTCCGGCGTGACATGCCAGGGGTGTGGCGGCGCGGCGCGCGGTGCGGACAAAGGTCGAAGCACGACAGGGTGGCGGGTCGAAAGCGCGTCAGGGTATCGGCTCATGCTCGCTGGCGGCTCAACACGCGTTGCAACTCCTGAGGGTCGACCGGCTTGGTGAAGTGGTGGTCGAAACCGGCTGCGACCGCGGTCTGCTTGTCCTGCTGCTGGCCCCAGCCTGTCACGGCAATCAGCAGGATGCCCGCTTCGGCATGCTCGATACGAATGCGCCGCGCGAGCTCGTACCCGTTCATCAGCGGCAAGCCAATGTCGAGAATCACCGCATGCGGCGCGAACTCGCCGATGAGCGCCAAACCGGAGACGCCGTCGGCCGCCGTGCGCACGTCGTAGCCCTCGAGGCCGAGCACCATGGCGAGGCTCTCCGCGGCGTCGGCGTTATCGTCGACGATCACCACGCGCAGGCCGGCCGTGTGAGGTTCGTCGGCGGGCGCATCGTCGCCGGGCGCGGCGAGGTTTTCCGACAGCGGCAGGCGGATGACGAACTCACTGCCGGTGCCCGGTCCGCCGCTGAATGCGGCGACGGTGCCGCCATGCAGTTCGGCCAGACCGCGCACCAGCGCGAGGCCGATTCCGAGGCCGCCTTGCGAGCGGTCGAGCGCGGGCGCCAGCTGCGAGAACATTTCGAACACGCTGTTCAGGTGCTCACGCGGAATGCCGATGCCGGAATCGCGCACGACGATCACCGCCTCGTCGCCTTCGCGTTCCGCGGTAAGCACGATGCTGCCGCCTGGCGGCGTGTATTTGGCCGCGTTGTTCAGCAGATTGAGGATCATCTGCGACAGGCGCGTCGGATCGGCGTCCAGATAAAGCGGCTCGCGCGGCAGCGTGACGCTCAGATGGTGTGATGATGCCTGGACCGCGGGCCGCGCGGCTTCCATGGCCGACTGCATCGCGCGCGCCAGTTCGAGGCGCTGCTTGCGCAGTTCGAGCTTGCCCTGCGTGATGCGCGACACTTCGAGCAGGTCGTCCACCAGATGCGTCATGTGCTGTAACTGGCGGTCGAATACGTCGCGCGCCCAGTTCAGTTGCGGGTCGGCGAACTCTTTCAGGCGCAGGATTTCCAGCACGTTGCGCATGGGCGCGAGCGGGTTGCGCAACTCGTGCGCAAGTGTGGCAAGGAATTCGTCCTTGCGGCGATCGGCTTCCGACAGTTCGAAGTTCAGCCGCTTCAGTTGCTGCTCGGCGCGCCGGCGTTCGGTGATGTCGCGACTCACGCTGACCGCGCCGTAAATGTCGCCGCGTGCATTCGCCAGCGGCTTCACCACCGTTTCGCAGACGCCGCGGCTGCGGTCGCGGCGCACGAACGGCAATTCGCTGCGCCACGTGCCGTCAGATGCGAGCGCGGAGAGCGCCTCGCGGCGAATCCGCAACGCATCTTCAGGCGCGAAGAAGATCGAAACCGGCCGGCCGAGTATTTCACGCGTGCGGTAGCCGAGCATGCGCTCGCCGCCCACGTTGAAGTCGGTGATATTGCCGCGCAGATCCGTAATGACGATCGCGTCGCTCAGGTGCTCGAAAATCGCCGCCTGACGCAGCAGCACGGTTTGCGCTTCCTTGCGCTCGGTGATGTCGATGCCGAGGCCATAAATGGTCAGCGGTTCGCCGTTGCCGCCGTAGGTCGCGCGCCCGCGGCCTTCCATCCAGCACCAGTCGCCGCTCGCATGCAGGAAGCGGAATTCGGCGACGTAGTCGTCGCCGGTCTCTACGGCGTGATCCACCGCTTCGTTCAGCGCGATCAGGTCGCCCGGGTGGATCAGTTCGAAAAAGCCGCCGGGCGTGTGTGCGAAGCGTCCCTCCGCAAAGCCCGCGAGCGCTTCCAGCTCGCGGCTCCACCAGAACTTGCCCGACTTCGGCTCGTGCGACCACGCGCCCATGCGGGCGCCGCGCATGGCGAGGCTCAGCACGTCGCGGCTTTCCTGCAATTCTTTCTGCGCGAGCTGATGCGCAGCCACCGACGCCTCGGCGTTGCGCCGCGCGAGCAGCAGTTCCTGCTCGTACTTGTGCCGGTCCGCGACGATCAGCACGGCCACCTCGATATAGTCGAGATGGTCGTGCGTGCGACGCACGGCATTGAGCAGCATGGGCACCATGTGGCCGTCGCGATGCATCATGTTCAGCTTCACTTCGGCGACCGATCCCTGCATGCGCAAAAGGGGCGCCCAGTGCGTCTGGTAGAACACTTTGCCGCCACCGCTCAGCAGGTCCTGAATATGCCGGGTGTGCGCCAGTTCGTTCGCGCCGTAGCCCAGCCACGCGCATAGCGTGGCGTTGACCCGCAGGATGCGGCCGTTCGCATCTGCGACGAGCAGGCCGCACGCGGCGTGCTCGAACAGCGCCTCGGCGGAGGGCAGCGGGCGATCCGTGCTGGGCATCATGTCACGAACTCAGGCGCCCGAGAAAGGCGCTCATGGCCGACGCGCTCGCGCCCGGCGCACTCAGGTGCGGGCAATGGCCGACGTTGTCGATCAGGTGCAGTGTGCTGCCCGGCATGACCCGATGCATGTATTCGCCCACCGAGCGCGGCGCGATGATGTCGTCGCTGCACTGGAGGATCAGCGAGGGCGTATTCGCGCGCGGCAGGATAGCGCGGTGATCGGACAGAAAAGTGACACGCGCAAAGTCGCGGGCGATCGCAGGATCGGTACGGCAGAAGCTGTTGGTCAGTTCGATACCGAGTTCGGGCTGCTCGGGCGCACCCATGATGACCGGCGCCATGTTGCTCGACCAGCCGAGATAGTTGCTCTCAAGCGTGTGAAGCAGGTCTTCGATATCTTCGCGCGTGAAGCCGCCTATGTAGTCACCGTCGTTCACATAACACGGCGACGGCCCTACCATCATGTGCGCTGCGAATAGTTGCGGGGCCTCCAGACTGGCGATCAGCCCGATCATCGCGCTGACGGAATGACCGACGAAGACGACCGGACCCTGCGCTACCTCCTGGATGATCTCGTTCAGATCGGCCGCGTACCCGCCGAGCGACGCGTATTTGTGCGAATCGTACGCGGAAAGGTCCGACGCGCCGCTGCCAACATGATCGAACAGCACCGTGCGAAACTCGTCATGGAACGATGGCACGAGATAGCGCCACATGCTTTGATCGCAACCGAAACCATGTGCGAGAACCATCGTCCGTTTGCCGTTTCCGGTAATTTGTACGTTATTGCGCTGCATGACGCTCATCTGGGGTCCTGAGGCTCACCAAAGGCCGCGGCGTGGGTACGCGCGGCCCGGCATCTCCGCAAATGTTACCGCACTCTAGCGGTAAATTTCGCATGTAGCGCATGACGAAAGCACAAGAATGCTCGGTGCATGGCGGAGGAGGTACAGACTGCTTTCGACGACTGGTCCCGGCTTTGGTTCCAGCCGGTTGGCGCGGACTTGGACCGGCACGGCACGCGCGCAGGACTTGTCAGATGCTGTTCATCGCACGGCTCAGCTGCCGCTCGCGCAGTGCTCGCGCGCCGTCGCGGCGCGGGCCGCGCAAGCCGCGCCGGCTCCCGCCAACTTAAGCCAACTCGCGCCGACTTAACTGTCGTGGTGCCCGGGCAGCACCGCACCCAGTACCTGCTTCGCCGTTTCGACGATCACGTTACCTTCGTCGGGGTCGCCCTTGAGCAAGGTGGAAGCAAATGCCTTTGCCTGAGCCAGCGTGATATGCGGCGGCAGCGGTGCGATGTTTGGATCGGCTTTCACTTCGATCACGACCGGGCAGTCGGCGGCGAGCGCCTCGTCCCATGCGAGCGCCATCTGCTCGCCGTCATCGACATAAATGCCCTTGAGGCCGATCAGCTCTGCGAACTTGTGATAAGCCACCGACGGAATGTTCTGCGATGCCTCGAACTTCGGATCGCCTTCCATGGCGCGCTGCTCCCACGTGACCTGGTTCAGGTCCTGATTGTTCAGCACCATGCAGATCCAGCGCGGGTCCTTCCAGCCTTGCCAGTACTTCGCCACGGTGATGAGTTCGGCCATGTTGTTCATCTGCATGGCCCCATCGCCTACCAGCGCGATGACGGGCCGGTCGGGATAGGCGAATTTCGCGGCGATCGCGTAGGGCACCGCTGCCCCCATCGAAGCGAGGCCGCCCGAGAGCGAGCACATCATCCCGCGTTGCACCTGCAGATCGCGCGCGTACCAGTTCGCCACCGAGCCAGAATCGCTCGCAACGATCGCATTCGACGGGATGCGTTTCGACAGCTCCCAGATCGAGCGCTGGGGATTGACCGCATCCTTGCCGGGCTCGTGCGCGCGCTTCTCGAGCGTTTTCCACCAGTCCGCCGTCCAGCGTTCGATCCGCTTGCGCCACGCGTGATCCTTCTTTTCTTCCAGCAGCGGCAGCAGCGCGCGCAAGGTTTCCGCGCTGTCGCCGACCAGATTCACTTCCATTGGATAACGCAGGCTCAGCATGTCGGCCTTGATGTCGATCTGCACGCCGCGCGCGGCGCCTTCCTTAGGCAGAAACTCGGCATACGGAAAGCCCGAGCCGATCATCAGCAACGTGTCGCACTCGGCCATCATGTCGTAGCTCGGCTTGGTGCCAAGCAGACCGATCGAGCCCGTCACCCAGGGCAGATCGTCCGGCAGCACGGCTTTGCCAAGCAGCGCTTTAGCGACGCCGGCACCGAGTTTGTCGGCAATGGCGATCACTTCGTCGGTGGCGTTCAGTGCACCCGCGCCGACCAGAATCGCGACCTTCTTGCCGGCATTCAGCACATCCGCGGCTTTTTGCAGATCGTCCGGGTACGGCATCAGGCGCGGCGCACTGTAGCCGACGCCGGAGTGCAACGTGCCATGTTTGCGGCCGGGCGCCTCATAAGGCAGTTCCTGTAAATCGTTCGGCAGAATGATGGCGGTCACCTTCCTTTCGGCGAGCGCGGTGCGCACCGAGCGATCGACCAGATGCCGCACCTGCGCGGGCACGCTTGCCTGTTCGACGAACGCGCCCGCCACATCCTTGAACATCGACACGAGATCCAGCTCCTGCTGATAGTGGCCGCCGAGCGCGGCGCGTGCCTGTTGTCCAGCTATGGCGAGCACCGGCATGTGATCCATGCGGGCGTCGTACAGGCCCGTGATCAGATGCGACGCGCCTGGCCCGGACGTGGCGGTGCACACGCCGAGTTCGCCCGTGAACTTCGCATGCGCGCAAGCCATGAACGCGGCCATTTCTTCGTGACGCACCTGGACGAACTCGATTGGCTCGACGGGCTGGCCATCTTTTTCCCCATGCCTGCTGTGTTTGCCTGCTTCCTGTTGCGCGCGGTTCAACGCGCCGAATACGCCATTGATGCCGTCGCCGGGATAGCCGTAGATGCGCCGCACGCCCCACGCGTGCAGTCTTTCGATAATGAAGTCGCCGACGGTTTGAGACATGGTTGCGTTCCTCAGGATTCGGGTTGTGCCGTGGCGCGCGCTTCTGGCGGCCGTCATCCTGACGTCGCGAGCAAGCGATGTTCCTTGCAACGGGGTGACATGCGCAGCCAGTGCACACCTTGCGGCGCGCATAACATGGCAGCGTGACGCGTGCCCGTGTATCAGCCGGTCTTGATTTGCGGCTGCGGCGCACGTGTCGGTTCGAGGCCGAACCGTTCGTATTGCGAAATCACCTGTGCGCCGAACAGCAGCAGGGTAGCGAGCCATTCCAGACTGAACAGGATGACGATCGCCATGGTCAGCGAGCCGTACACCACGCTGACCTGTGAAAGCGTCGCGAAGTACCACACCAGCACATGCCGTGTGATTTCCCACAGCACCGCGGCTACGATGCCGCCGAACAGCGCATGTTTGAGAGAAGGCTGCCCGACCGGCATCACCATGTAAATGGAAGTCAGCACGAAAATCTCACCGGCGAGGCCAAGCAGATACAGCACGATGCGCGAGAGGCCCTGCAACGAGACGTACGTGCCGAACAGATCGAAGCCCTTGGCGCCGACCGCCTCCAGTCCACTCGACACGATGGTCACGATCAGAATGCCGATTCCGAGAAACAGGATGTAGCAGTAGGGCAGCATCGCCGAGAGCAGATAGTGCCGCCGGCGAACCACTACGCGATGGACGAAGATCAGGGACATCGCGTTTTCCAGCACCGTGAACGCGAGCGAACTGAAGAAGATCATGGTCAGCAGCAGCACCCAGCCAATCACGGCCCGATGAGCGAGGAAATTGGCGAGTTCGTGCACCAGTGCCGACGACTGCCCCGGCACGAGCCATTGCAGCAGATGTCCAAGCGCCGCCAGCAACGCTTGCTGAGGCACCAGATGCGACAGCGCGATGACGATCAGGATCATCAGCGGCACGATTGAAAGAAGCGCGTAGTAAGCCACCGCGCCGGCGAGCAGCAAACCCTGATTCGCGCGAAACGCCTTCAGCGTCTGAAGAAGAAACGTACCGGGATGCTTCGCTACATAGAGCGCGCGCTGATCGATGATGATTTGCATAATGTCTCGCGAAACGCGCTTCGCGGTGGCGGGCGCATGCATCGCATGACAAGCAAGAACGCCGCCAAGGACTTTTACGCCAGTCGTCACGCGCGAAACCGACGAGGCCGAATGCCGCCCACCCGCGCGAAGACTATGCCGCACAACACAGCAGCGGGAACATGACTTGCTCCACAAATGGCGCGACATATGGCGGATAGCGGCTTGTCCAGCTGCCTGCCTTCGCAAGCTTGGCAACAACGTAGCAACTTTACCTGGTGAGCCGGTCGAGCGCTCCTTTTCGCGCGCTCGTCATCCTGGGGTTCGGCAAGCGGGTCCATCGGAAGTCCGTCGGAAAAACATTGAACATGGCGTCTGATATTGCCAATGCAACGGACCTCGTCATCGCGCGTCCGGAAGGCTTGTACTGCCCGCCGGGCGATTTCTACATCGACCCATGGCGGCCGGTCGAGCGCGCAGTGATCACGCATGCGCACTCCGATCATGCGCGTTTCGGGCATCAGCACTATCTCGCATCACAGGCGGGTGCCAACGTGCTTTTATCGCGCCTGCCAGGCATCACGCTGCAAACGCTGCGTTACGGCGAACGGCTCGCGATCAATGGGACGGTCGTGTCGCTGCATCCCGCCGGGCACGTGCTCGGCTCTTCGCAAGTACGGATCGAGCACGCGGGGCGCGTGTGGGTTGCCTCGGGCGACTACAAGCTCGATGCCGATCCGACCTGCGACCCGTTCGAGCCGGTGCGCTGCGATACGTTCATCACCGAATCGACATTCGGTCTGCCGATTTACCGCTGGGACCCGCCGCACACTGTGTTCGACGGTGTGGACTCGTGGTGGCGTCATAACGCCGCCGAGGGCCGTGCTTCAGTGCTGTTCTGCTATTCGTTCGGCAAGGCGCAGCGCGTGCTGGCGAGCGTGGACGCGGCCATTGGTCCGATCTTCTGTCACGGCGCGGTCGAGCCGCTGAACCTCGCCTATCGGGAAGCCGGCGTGGCGCTGCCGCCGGTGCGCCCCGTCAGCGAAATTGCGTTGAAAGACAAGGCGGCGTTTCGTGAGGCGCTGATCGTCGCGCCGCCGTCCGCCCAGGGCAGCGCGTGGATGCGGCGTTTCGGCGACTACAGCGATGCATTCGCGTCCGGCTGGATGCGCCTGCGCGGCGCACGGCGCAGGCGTGGCGTGGATCGCGGTTTCGTGCTGTCCGATCATGCGGACTGGCCGAGCCTGCAAACCGCGATCCAAGCCACCGGAGCGGCTCGCGTGATCGTCACGCATGGTTCGGTCGAACCGATGGTGCGCTGGCTAAGGGAGCAGGGATTGCAGGCCGGCGCATTTGAAACACAATACGGTGATGACACGGTCGAGGCCGACGCCGCCGGCGGCGAGGAAAACACGGCCCTCGTGCCCGTCACGGCGAGCGACGCATGAAGCGTTTCGCGGCTCTCTACACGGCGCTCGACGCCACCACGTCCACGCATGACAAGCTGGAAGCGCTGACCAGTTACTTCGCCGCTGCCGAGCCGGAAGACGCCGCATGGGCGTCGTATTTCCTCGCAGGCGGCAAGCCGCGGCAGTCGGTACCGACGCGCCTGCTCACCGACATTGCGCGAGAGCGCGCAGGTTTGCCCGCGTGGCTTTTCGAGGAGTCCTATCATGCGGTCGGCGATCTCGCGGAGACCATCGCGCATATTCTGCCGCCTGCGCAACGCACGTCGGAACTCGGTCTGACGCAGTGGATCGAGCAACGGGTGTTGACGTTGCGGGGCGTCGCGCCAGAAGAGTTGCGCACGCGCTTGCTCAGCTATTGGGACGAGCTCGACTGGAGCGGCCGATTTCTGCTGACGAAGCTGATTGGCGGAGGTTTTCGGGTCGGCGTCGCGCGGCAACTGGTGGTGCGCGCGCTCGCCGAAGTCGCAGGCGTCGATCACAAACGGATTGCGCAACGCATGGTCGGCTGGACCGACTCGCGGCAAACACCGAGTGCGGCGCGCTATCTGCGGCTGATCGCGCCGGACACGCCGGGTGAAGACGCGGCTCAGGGTCAGCCTCACGATAGCGATCTGGGCCTGCCGTATCCGTTCTTTCTTGCGCACCCGTTGCAGGCCGATCCGGCGACGCTCGGCGATCCGTCGCAATGGCAGATTGAATGGAAGTGGGACGGCATACGCGCGCAACTCGTCAAACGGGATGGGCGCGTGTGGTTGTGGTCGCGCGGCGAGGATCTGATTACGGACCGCTTTCCGGAGGTGGCGGCGTTAGGCGCCGCGCTGCCCGATGGGTGCGTGATCGACGGCGAGATTCTGGCGTGGCAACCGGATGCGTCAGCACCGCTTCCGTTTGCCCGTTTGCAGCCGCGCATTGCGCGTAAAACGCTCACTAAAAAAGTGCTGGCCGATTCGCCAGCCGCGCTGCTGGCCTACGACCTGCTCGAGGCCGACGGCAAGGATCTGCGTCTGCTGCCGCTCGCGCAGCGGCGCGAGCAACTCGAAGCTTTGTCGGCGTCGCTCGGCGATACCCTCGCGCGCGATCTGCTGCGCGTGTCGCCGCTCGTTTGCGCACCGGACTGGCAAGCGCTCGCCCGACTGCGCGACGAGAGCCGCGCGCGCGGCGTGGAAGGGCTGATGGTGAAAGAACGCGAGTCGATGTATGGCGTGGGACGCACGAAAGCATCCGGCACCTGGTGGAAATGGAAGATCGATCCCTACGCAATAGATGCCGTGCTCGTATACGCGCAACGGGGTCACGGTCGCCGCGCCAGTCTGTACAGCGACTTCACGTTTGCCGTGTGGGACGAAGCGAACGGCGTACGCACGCTCGTGCCGTTCGCGAAGGCTTACTCGGGTCTCACCGATGAGGAAATGCGCAAGGTGGATGCGATCGTGCGTAAAACGACGGTGGAAAAATTTGGCCCGGTTCGCAGCGTGACGCCTACGCTGGTATTTGAAATAGGCTTTGAAGGGATTCAGGCGAGTCCGCGTCACAAGTCGGGTGTCGCCGTGCGTTTCCCGCGCATGCTGCGCTGGCGCACCGACAAGCACATCGACGACGCCGACACACTCGCCATGCTCAAAGGCTTTATCGACGATCGTGCGGGATAACCCGAACAGCGGAACTCCATAATACCGTGCCGCTATTTCGACACGTATTCTCTTTATTCTGACGCTTCACACAACAGGCACGCGTTGAGCGGGTGCTGTTGCGAATCCTGATCATGACGCTACGTCCCCATAAGCGCGTATCGCCTGCGGAAGTATTTTGTTCATGCAAGGCTGCGGGTGTCGGTTCGTCTAATTATGGTCACCCCGCCGCGGTGGCCGCCGCGTACCACCTGGAGAAGAGTACCTGGTCAGAAGCATGGATTGAACGCACCACGGGAGCGCATCTTGCAACGCGGCCCCGGGTGTGCAGACAGACCGCGGAACGAAACGGCATCGGCAAAAGGAGAACATGGTGACACCGAACGATAGAGTGGATGACAACGACGACGTCGTGGTCTGGAGACCCATTCCGCATGCAATGGCCTCACACCGCCGCGTGCTGGTCGTCGACGACTATGCCGAAGCTGCCGAAGCGTTGCAGATGCTGTTGAGCGCCGACGGCTTCGAATGCCGCGCACTCGAAGATCCGCTCGAAGTGTGTGAAACGGCCTGCGCGTGGCAGCCGTTCGCGGTGGTGCTCGACATCAAGATGCCGGGCCTCGACGGCCTCGAACTGGCGCGCCGGCTAAGGGCAAATCCCGATACATCGCACATGTTGCTGGTTGCATGTACAGCGGCCGCGTCACGCGATGACCGGGCGCGCGCACGCGCAGTCGGGTTCGATGCGCACTGCGCGAAGCCGCTTACGCCTGAGCGTCTGTTGCGCGTGCTGGAGACGGCGGCGTCGGTGCATGCCGACGCTCCGCCGTAACGGCAGTAACAGCATTGGTCGATTGAAAGAAACGCCTTATTTGTCCAAATATTGGTTTCTCTCCTGGAAAATCTCTGGTGCCGGGTGATGCAATTGAAGCGTCGTCACGAGGCCGTAACCTGAATTCTTTCCGCGTGAATGGTCATCTCCGGCTGGCGGCTGCCTGCGGGACCGACGGTTGCTGAATACGGTGCGCATCGCGCGCAACTGGATGCGCCGATCACCGTCATTTGCACCGAGGAGATTCCATCATGACCGACGTAAAACGTCCCGCACCACCTTTCCCGGCGCAGCCTCAGAGCCAGACGCCCGGCCGCACCGCCGGCATGGACCCGCAACCCGATCACGGCGAGCATTCGTATCAAGGCTCCGGACGCCTTGCCGGCAAAGCCGCCATCGTCACCGGCGGCGATAGCGGCATTGGACGCGCGGTGGCGATCGCATTTGCCCGTGAAGGCGCCGATGTCCTGATCTCCTATCTCGACGAACACGACGACGCTCGCGAGACCGCGCGCTGGGTGGAGGAGGCCGGCCGCAAGGCGGTACTGCTGCCGGGCGATATTCGCAGCCGAGAGCACTGCGGCGCAATTGCCGATAAGGCCATCGAAGCGTTTGGCCGCCTCGATGTACTGGTGAACAATGCCGCGTACCAGATGAGTTATCCGTCACTCGAAGACATTAGCGACGACGAATGGGACAAGACGTTCGATACCAACATCGGCGCCATGTTCAGAATCACGCGGGCCGCGGTCAAATATATGAAGCCGGGTGCCGCGATCGTGAACACCACGTCGATTAACGCCGATCATCCGAATCCTGGCCTGATCGCGTATGCGAGCACGAAGGGCGCAATCCAGAACTTTACTGGCGGCCTCGCGCAGCTGCTTGCGCAAAAGGGCATTCGCGCCAACTGCGTTGCGCCTGGTCCGATCTGGACGCCGCTGATTCCTTCGACAATGCCGCCAGAGAAAGTCGAAAAATTCGGTGAGCAGGTGCCGATGAAGCGCCCGGGACAGCCTGCGGAACTGGCTGCTGCTTACGTGATGCTCGCTTCGGATGAAGCGAGCTATATATCGGGCGCAACGATCGCGGTAACCGGCGGCGCACCGATTATTTAGGCTTGTTAATTAAATTTCGATCAATACGAAGCGGGGGGCCATGCGGTCCCCCGCGTATTAGCTTGAACGATGGTGTCGAAAACGACGAGACGCGGCCCGGCCTGAAGAGACGCGTTAGATCACGCCATCAATCCGGCGCGTACTTGAACTCGGGCATCGCTTCAATAGACTGCCTGGTTGCATTGGGCAGCACGACCCGGCGATTGTTGATCTGCAGATCGGCAAATGGCACGGCAACCAGATGCTTGCCCATTCCGAGAAAGCCGCCCACCGACAGAATGGCGTACGTGCTGCGATCCGCACTTGGCGAAACGATCAGATCGTCGAGTGTGCCGATCGTGTCCTTGTTCCTGTTATAGACATCCACGCCATTGAGCTTCGAAGCGCGATAGCCGCTCGCAAGCTGCACCACGTCTGTACGCTTTTCGGTAATTGCCTGAGGTGCGCCCTGCGCATAGGCGTTCCCATACGACGCAAGCGCGGCCAGCAGCACCGCGGAGGCAACGAAAGGCTTGAGTTGGATTTTTCGCATGATTGTTCTCCCGTGATTTGCCAATAGTTCGAATAAACGCTGTCGTGCGAGCGCGTTGGTCGCCTTTCACATGGCTTGCTGCAAAAGTTGTGCCGCAATCTTGTTCAGCAGCGGCGGCCGCATCCGGCACGCGGCGCCGCGCGAAGGCTGAAGAGCAAGCGGACCGGCTCGGGTCCGGAAGTTGCTAAATCTGCGAGCCTGCTGTTTGACACTTTGCGCTGCAACGCACCGGCTGACGGCTCACCGTCCGGCCGGCCAGCCGCACCGAGCCGTTTGAAGGAACTCGCCAGACCGGACATTGCACTACCGAATCATTCATTGCCTACCGTAAAAAACTTGCGCATTTGCGCTTTTCGCATCCACAGGAACCCCTATGTCTTCCCAGGCTCAATACTCGACGCGCATTACCGAAGGCACGCCTTATCCGCTTGGCGCGACATGGAATGGAAACGGTGTGAACTTTGCGCTGTTTTCCGCGCACGCCACGAAAGTCGAACTGTGTCTGTTCGACGAGACGGGCGAGCATGAAATCGAAAAAATCGAACTGCCGGAATATACCGACGAGGTCTGGCATGTTTTCGTGCCCGGCCTGAAGCCCGGCGCCGTTTATGGATACCGTGTGCATGGTCCGTATGAACCGGAGAAAGGCCACCGCTTCAACCCGAACAAGCTGCTGCTCGATCCGTATGCAAAGGCGCACATTGGCGAGCTGAAATGGGCGCCGGAAATCTTCGGCTACACACTGGGTTCGGACGAGGGTGACCTGTCATTCGACGAACGCGACAGCGCGCCTTTCGTGCCCAAATGCAAGGTGGTGGATGCGACCTTCTCGTGGAGCCATCCTGAGCGCACCCCGTTGCCTTGGGAACGCGTGATCTTCTACGAAACCCATGTGCGCGGTTTTACCAAGCGTCACCCGGACGTGCCGGAAAATCTGCGCGGCACGTTTGCAGGTCTCGGGCAACAACCGGTGCTCGACTATATTCGCAGTCTCGGCGTGACATCTGTCGAATTGATGCCGGTGCAGACGTTTGTCAACGACAGCTATCTGCTCGACAAGGGCCTGACGAACTACTGGGGCTACAACACGATCGGCTTTTTCGCTGCCGACCCGCGCTTCTTTGCGTCGGCCTCCGACCCGGTCCAGGAGTTCAAGGAAATGGTCGACCGTTTCCATAACAATAATCTCGAAGTCATTCTCGACGTGGTCTACAACCACACGGCGGAAGGCAATGAACTCGGCCCCACGATTTCGTTCAAGGGTATCGACAACGCGTCGTACTACCGCCTGATGCCGGACGAGCCGCGCTATTACATCAATGACACGGGCACCGGCAACACGCTGAATCTGTCGCACCCGCGCGTTCTGCAAATGGTGACGGACAGCCTGCGTTACTGGGTGACGGAAATGAAAGTCGATGGCTTCCGTTTCGACCTCGCCACGATTCTCGGCCGCGAACCGCATGGTTTCGACGAGGGCGGCGGTTTTCTCGACAGCTGCCGGCAGGACCCGGTGCTCTCCAGCGTACGGCTGATTGCCGAGCCGTGGGATTGCGGCCCCGGCGGCTACCAGGTGGGCGGTTTCCCGCCGGGCTGGGCCGAATGGAACGACCGCTTCCGCGACACCGTGCGCGAGTACTGGAAAGGCGACGAAGGCAAGGTTGCCGACCTCGCCACGCGTCTCACGGGTTCGGGCGACAAGTTCAACCACCGCGGACGCCGCCCGTGGGCCAGCGTGAATTTTATCGCCGCGCACGACGGCTTTACGTTGAACGATCTGGTGTCGTACAACGACAAGCACAACGATGCCAATGGCGAAGACAACAAGGACGGTCACTCGGATAACAAGTCATGGAACATGGGCGTCGAAGGTCCGACCGACGACCCGGACATCCGCGCACAACGCGAACGGCAGAAGCGCAATCTGCTCGCGACATTGCTGCTCTCTCAGGGCACCCCGATGATTCTCGCGGGCGACGAATTCGGCCGCACGCAGAAAGGCAATAACAACGCGTATTGCCAGGACAACGAGATCAGCTGGGTGGACTGGGAAGCGATCAACGACGAAGATCGCGCGCTCACGGAGTTCGTGAGGAATCTGACGACGTTGCGCCACCGCTTGCCGGTTTTGCGTCGTGGCCGTTTTCTGAGTGGTGAATATAACGAGGCGCTCGATGTCACGGACGCGCGCTGGCTCTCGCCCGACGGCACCGATCTGACGCAGGAGCAATGGGACGATCCGTCCATGCGTTGCTTCGGTCTGGTGATCGATGGCCGCGCGCAGGCAAGCGGCATTCGCCGTCCCGCTTCCGACGCGACATTGATGCTCGTGCTCAACGCGCATCACGATGTCGTCAACTTCACGCTGCCCGACATTCCGGAAGGCGAAAAGTGGACCTGCCTGCTCGACACCAACATGCCGGTGCGCGCCGAGTTGCCGCAGTTTAGCGCGGGCGACCAGTATCAGGTCACGGGGCGCTCCTTCCTGCTGTTCGCACTGGAAGCGCCGAGCCGCGCGACACAACGCGTCTTCGAGCGGCTTGAAGAGCAACTCACGACCGACGAAAGCGAACCGCCCGCAGACGCTTGACGGGTAGGCCGGGCACCTCGGCCCGGCATGGACGCAGGACGCAGCACGCATGGCCGCCGCGGCGGCCATGCCGGGAATAACGCTTGCTCGATGATGCAGTAGCTGCGTGCGACTCGTTGACGACGATGCGCACGCAGTTGCCGTTACCAGTCCACGCCACGTCAAACCGAGGGTGATCAAATGGAACAGGAACACAACTCGCAAGAGGAAGAGATTCGCACGCGCGCCTACTATCTGTGGGAGCAGGCCGCGGAGCCTAAGGGCACGCCTGACGAATACTGGGAACAGGCACGCGCAGAAATAGAAAAAGAAGCGCCGCCGGTTGAAAGCGGTTTGATCGCGGACGAACCGCGGAAATGAAACCTGTTTCCGATCCCCGCAACGGCCTGCGCGACAGCCGGCCGGCCGCGCATATCCAGGCTCCGCCTGCCGCTTTCGGCATCGACAGCCTGATCGCGATCGCGGTGGGGATCACGTTTGTCGCCTGCCTGTATTTCGCGAGCGCGGTGCTGATTCCCATCACGCTCGCCATTCTGCTGAGCTTTCTCGTCGCGCCGCTCGCTAACCTGCTTGAACGCCTGAAGCTGGGCCACGTGGCGTCTGTCTTCGCGGCCGTCGTCATCACTGTGTCGGTGATCGGCCTGCTCGGTGCGATGATCGCCGGTCAACTGAGCGACCTCGCCACGGGCATGCCACGCTACCAGGTCACGATTCAGCACAAGATGGAGACCGCGCACAGTCTGACGGTCGGCAAGCTCGACCGCTTCGCAAGCCTCGCGGGACAGGCGCTGCAACGCGACACGGTCGAGCCGCCGCCGTCCGTGCCGGAGCGGAACAAAGCGTCTTCGTCGACGGCAACCAATACGCAGGTTCCGGCTGCAGTGCCCGTCGAAGTCCGCGAGCCGGTGCCCACGCCATTCGAACTCGCACGGCGCGTGTTGTCGCCCGCGATCAGTCCGCTGGAGACAGCATTCATCGTATTTGTCGTGACCGTGGTGATCCTGTTGCAGCGGGACGATTTACGCGATCGCGCGATTCGTCTGTTCGGTTCGCGCGATCTGCACCGCACGACCACGGTGATGGACGAAGCCGCGCGGCGCCTGAGCCGTTACTTCGTGTCGCAACTCGGCCTGAATGCGGGGCTTGGCGTCGTGATCGGCGCAGGTCTTTTCCTGATCGGCGTGCCGAGCCCAATTCTGTGGGGCATTCTCGCCGCACTGTTGCGGCTCGTGCCCTATGTCGGCATCTGGATTTCGGCGACGCTCGCCACCGCATTGGCGGCGGCCGTGAGTCCGGGCTGGTCGATGGCGATATGGTCGGTGGCTTTGTTCGTGACGGTGGAACTGGTCGCCGGGCAAATCGTCGAGCCGTTGCTCTATGGACGCAGTACCGGACTGTCGCCATTTTCGGTCGTGGTGGCGGCGATTTTCTGGAGCTGGATCTGGGGGCCCATCGGACTGATTCTGTCGACACCGCTCACGCTTTGTTTGCTGGTGCTCGGGCGGCATGTGCGGCGTCTCGAGTTTCTCGATGTGCTGCTCGGCGATCAACCCGCGCTTACGCCCATTGAGAACTTCTACCAGCGGGCGCTGGCCGGCGATCCCGACGAAGCGATCGAGCAAGCCGAGATTCTGTTGCGTGACCGCTCGCTCTCCACGTATTACGACGAAGTCGCGATCAAGGGTTTGCGACTCGCGGCGAACGACGTGATGCGCGGCAGCGTGACCGCGTCGCAACTTGCGCGCATCGAAGCGACGACGAACGATCTGGTGGATGGACTCGATCATTTCGACGACGTCGACCCCGCGCCCGCTGGGGTCGAAGAGGATTGGAGCGCAGCCGGACCGCGCGTGCCGCTGAATGCGGAGGTGGGTCCGTTGCCTGGCTCGCAGGATGACAGCACGGTGCGCGATGCGTCGTCCAGTGAAAGCCTTGCTTTGGCGCAGGAGCAGGTGCAGCCCCATCGGGACGCAGAGACGTCACCCACTGCACACCGCGCGACCGACAGCGACGGCGAGGCGCCACGATCCGGCGAGGGCAAGCGTGTTCTTTGCATTCCCGGTCGTGGCCCACTCGACCCGCTCGCCACCACGATCCTGCTGCAATTGCTCGCCAAACATGGCTTTGCGGCGCGTGCGCTGCCGCACGATGCCGCGTCGCGTGCATCGATCGACAGTCTCGACGCAGACGACGTCGGCATTGTGTGCATCTTCTATTTACGCATCGAGGGTATTCCGTCCCATCTGCGTTATCTCGTCAGGCGGCTCCACGCGCGGTTGCCAAATGCGTCGATCGTCGTGGGTTTATGGGCCGAAGAGGACACGGAAAAATGGAGTGCCGATCTGCAGACGGCAGTCGGCGCCGCATGCTACGCAAGCTCCTTGCGTGAAGTGGTCAGCGCATGTCACCGGCTCGAAACGCCGAATGAGGCGAACGATGCAACGCATGTGGCGAGCGTAACCGACGCAGCCGCCGCCCTTGCAATCGTGAACGGCTAGGGCAGCGGCTGTTTACACGCGTCAACCGCCGGCGCCCGACGACGCGGCGACCGCCGCGCTGGAGGCGGGCGGAACGCCGGCTGCGGGCATGTCCTGCCCTTTTTCCCAGCCGCCGCCGAGCGCCTTGTAGAGCGATACGAGATCGGTGCTCACCTGCATGGTTCCCTGCGCATATTGCTGACGCGCCCGCGCGAGTTGCCGCTCCGCGTCGAGCACGTTGATGAAGCTGGTAATCCCCTTTCGATAACTGTCGCGTGCCAGTTCGAACGCCGACTGTTGTGCGGCGACGCTGTCGCCGAGCGAGTCGCGCCTCACCTGATCCGTGCGATAAACCACGAGTGCGTTGTCGACGTCGCGCAACGCCATCAGCACCGTCTTGCGATAGTCGAGCGCGGCTTCCGCCTGCTGCGCCTTCGACATCTTCAGGTTTGCGATGAGCGCGCCGCCCTGGAATATCGGCAGCGACACCGTCGGTCCGAACGAGTAGAACAGATGCGACCAGCGCGACAGATCGCTCGCATTCGTCGCGCGAGTGCCGACGGAGCCGGTCAGCGACACGTCCGGGTAGAACTGCGCAACCGCGACGCCGACGCTTGCCGTCGCCGCATGCAAGGAGGCCTCGGCACGGCGGATGTCCGGACGCCGGCGCGCGAGGGTGGACGGCAGGCCGATCGGCACGGCGGGCGGCACGGGCGGCACCACGCCGGCCGCCGAGAGTTGGGCTTCGAGCGCGCCGGGCGCTTCGCCGACCAGATAGGCAAGGCCGTTCAGCGCCTGCGCGATCTGTTGTTCGTACTGCGGCAATTGCGCTTGCGTCTGCGCGAGTTGTGCGGTCGCGCTTTTCAGATCGAGTTCGCTGGTGAGGCCGACTTTCGCCTGGCTTTGCGTCAGATTGACAATATCGCGCTGCTGGTCGATCAGGCTTACGGTGATGTCGCGCAACGCCTGCGCGCCGCGCAGTTGCATGTAGGTCTGGGCAACTTCGGCTTCGAGCGATAGCAGTGCGTCGTTGCGGCTTTCCACCGCGGCCTGTGTCTGCGCGTTCGCGGCTTCCACCGAGCGGCGCACGCGGCCGAACAGGTCGAGTTCCCACGAAGCGTCGAAACCAACCTGCCAGAGGTTGACGGGCGCGGTCAGCTGGTCGAGCACGTTATTCGCGCCGTTCTGCAGCGTCGCGCCCGCGCCGGGCGCGATCGCGTTGGCGGGCGAGTTGGGCGCACCCAGTTGATTGACCTTGTCGTACACGCCATCCGATTCGAGAAAGCCTTTTACGCCGAGCTGTTCGCGCTGATAGCTGCCCGATGCGCGAACGTCCGGCAGGCCCTGCGCGGCCGCCGTTTGCACCTGCGTGCGGGCTTCGACGATACGCAACACCGCTTCCTGCAAATCCAGATTGCTCCGTGCAGCACGCTCGATCAGAGCGTCGAGCGTCGGGTCGTTGAAGTTGCGCCACCAGCGCGGGTCGGGGTCGGTGTCGAGCGTCGGGACGGAGGCGACTTTCGCGTTCGACGATAGCGGATTCGATGCTGCGGCGGCCGACGCCGCGCCGGCCGACGCCGCGCCGGCCGACGCCGCAGCGGCGGTACGCTGCGTGTCGTGCCACTGGTCAGGCACGTCGGCGCTGGGTGCATGAAAATCGGGGCCGACGCTGCACGCCGCAAGCAGGAGCGCGAGCGAAAGGGCGGTGAGGCGGGGACTGAAAGATGGACGCGTCATGTCAATGCCCCCCCGCGCCGCCGGCGGCCTTCGCTGGAGAAAAGAAAATCGTCATCGGTATGCAGAGCGCGCAGAAAATCGCGAGTATCGCAAATACGTCGACGTACGCAAGGATCGTCGACTGCGAAATGAATTCGGTGTACATGCGACCGGTGGCCGTTTGCATGGCCTGTGAAAACGGCACGCCGGTCATGTCGGCGATAGTTTGGGCACTGCGCTGGATCGAGTCGTTGTAGTTCTGCGAAAGGGTGGACATGTGTTCGGACAGATGAGCCATGCGAGCCTGCGTGCGCTCGCGGATCAGCGCGGTCGAAAGCGAAATGCCAATCGACCCCGCCACATTGCGGAACATCGTAAAGAGCGCCGACGCGTCGTCGTTCAGACGTGGCGGCACCGTCAGATAGGCGAGCGTGGTAATCGGCACGAACAGGAAACCAATGGCGAGCGATTGCGCGCTGCGCATTTTCACGAGCGTCGCGTAGTCGATATCCGGCGTGAGGGTATGCGAATAGGCAAGCGCGCACGCCAGAAGCGCAAAACCGGTGGCAACCAGAAAGCGCGTCTGCACGTAAGGCATCAACTTGCTGATGATCGGTATTTCCATGGTGATCAGCACCGCGCCCGGCGATAGCACGAGTCCGGCTAGCATCGCGGTATAGCCGAGCTGCTGCTGCGCGAGCTGAGGCACCAGCACCGCGCTGCCATACAGAATCGTTGCGAATGCACCGATCGTCATGCAACCCAGCGCGAAATTGCGATCTTTCAGACAGCGCAGATCGACGACCGGTTTTTTCGCGTAGAGCAACCAGAACGTCGCGCCGACTATCCCGGCCACGGCTAACACTGCAAACAGACGGATGAAGCCGGAAGAGAACCAGTCGTCGTCTTCGCCGCGGTCGAGCATCACCTGCAGGCAGCCGAGACCGAGTGCGATCAGCGAGATACCGATGTAGTCGATCGACACCCGCGTGTCGCCTTTTTTCTTCCAGGGCGGATCTTCGACGAGCTGCATGACCGCGAACGTCGTGAGCACGCCCACGGGCACATTCAGCAGGAATACCCAGCGCCACGAAAAGTTATCGGTGATCCAGCCGCCGAGCGTAGGGCCGAGCACAGGCGCGACCACGATCGCGACCGCCGAAATCGAAAAGGCACGGCCGCGCTGCTCAGGCGGGAACGTGTCGAGAATGATCGACTGCTGGTTCGGCTGTAATCCGCCGCCGAAAAAGCCCTGCAAAATGCGGAAGAGGATCAGTTGCCAGAGATCGGTTGCGATCCCGCACAAAAACGAGCAGATCGTGAACGCGATGATGCAGACGAGAAAATAGCGCTTGCGCCCCAGCAAGCGGCCGAGGAATCCGGAAATCGGCAGCACGATGCCGTTCGCGACCAGGTAGGACGTGAGGGTCCACGTGGCTTCGTCGTAGCTTGCCGACATGGTGCCGGCAATGTGCGGCAACGCGACGTTCACGATGGTCGTGTCGAGCACTTCCATGAACGCCGCCAGCGTGACGACGATCGCGATCAGCCACGGATTGGCGGCCGGCTTCCAGTTTGAATTATCTTGCGTAGCGTCGGCGGAGCTCATGAGCGCACCGCCGTCGCCCGCTGCGAGGCAAGTCTACGCACACAGAAGTGGCCCGCGCCTGCGGACAGGAGCCTGTGGCGCGGTGCCGCGTCACACGCAACGACGCCGCCGAGCAAGACGGAGGCGGCCCGCGCGCGCCGCAGTGCTATTGCGAATTCTGTGCGCCTGGCGCCGGTGTTGCCGCACCGGGGCCGCCGTTGGCCTTCTTCTCCGCGTTCTGGATGTCCGACGGGTAGTTCGGATCCTGCGCTTCCGGCTTGTAACCGTTCTGTTCGAGTTTCTTCAGATCGGCCTTGGTGGATGCGCGCGTCGTCGTGCTGTTTTGCGTCGTCGCGGGCTGTTGCGCCTGCACCAGATGCGCGCCGGCTACCGTCAGCACCGTAGCGGTGACAAGACGTGCCAATGTGCGCTGCGTGCGACGGTCGAAAGTTGGACTCATGATGGGCTCCTTGTGATTGGCCTGCATGGGATTTCATCAAGCACGCCGCGTGCCTCGACGGCCGCCGCGCCGGACATTGCCCGCTGCCGGTTTCAGCCGTGTTGCTCGCATTGATCGAATGGACGCACGCTGTCATTTCAGATACACCTTCGGCGTGACCGATAGGCCCAGACCGAGCGGCGGCTGGTCGCGCGGCATTCCTTCGTCGATGATGATTTTCACCGGCACGCGCTGCACGATCTTCACGAAATTGCCGGTGGCGTTTTCCGCCGGGAACGCCGAAAATCGCGAGCCGCTGCCAAGCTGGACACTGTCGACATGACCGCGCAGGTCGAGCTTCGGGTACGCGTCGACTTCGACTTTGACCTTGTCGCCGGGGCGCATGCGTTCGAGTTGCGACTCCTTGAAGTTCGCGGTGACCCAGACCTGCGGCGTGACGATCGAGAACAGCGATACACCCGCCTGCAGGAAACTGCCGAATTGAACATTGCGGCGCGTGATCCAGCCGTCGGAGGGCGAACGCACTTCGCAATAGGACAGATTCAGTTGGGCCTGTTCCAGTTGGGCTTGCGCTTGTTGCAACTGCTGGCGGCGCTCCTCGACAGCCGCCTCGCTCTGGCGGATCTGCTGAGGCACGAGGCTCGCGGTCTGCTGCTGTGCGCGCGCCTGCTCGACGCTGGCGCTTGCCGATTGCTGCTGGGCGTCGGCGGTGTCGACGTTCTGTTGCGACGTCGCGCGCTGGTCGACCGAATGCTGGCGCACGTAGGCAGCTTGTGCCTGACGCAGGTTCGCCTCCGCCGACGACGTCTGCGCCTTCGCTTGCCGGTATTGCGCGGGATACTGCACCCGCGCGATGTCGAGTTGAACCAGCGCGGCTTGCAGTTGCGCCTTCGCGAGACCGACCTGCGCCTGCGCCTGATCGACCTGCGCCTGGTAGTCGCGCTTGTCGATCACGACCAGCAGGTCTCCCTTGTGAACATAGGTATTGTCGTTAACGGCGAGCTGCACCACGTAGCCCGACACTTTCGGCGCCATCGTGATCGCGTTACCGTCGGTGTACGCGTCATCGGTCGTCACTTCGTTGCGTGTCGCGAACCACCAGACGAACGCGACAATCGCGAGCAGGATCACGATCGCGGCGAGAATGATGATCGGCTTCTTGCCCGGCTTCTTGCGCTTGCCGTCGTCGTCACCGTTGTTGTTCTTATCATTGCCCTTGCCGTCGTCTTTGCCGTCGTCGCCGTCCTTGTCCTTGTCCTTGTCCTTGTCCTTGTCCTTGTCCTTATCCTGGTCCTGGTCCCTGTCTTTTTCCCTGTCGTGATTGTCGTCGTTCTGATTGCCGGACCTGTCGTCCTTGCGTTCTTTCTGGTCCTGAGTGTCCTGAGCGGAGTCGGTCTCGTCTGGCATGGCGATTCTTTCCCGTCGTTGCGGATTTGAGTGTTACTGCAAGCGTTAAAAAACCGCCCGGCGGCGACCGCCGGGACGGCTCTGATGCTACGTATGAACTGCTGACTGCGAATGACGGAAGTCAACGTGAACCGATAGGCACGATGACCCGGAAAACGTCCGGTCAGTGTTTCGCTTTCTTGCCGTTCGACGATGTGTCCTGACTGCCGGCGTCGTCGTCGGTGACGATCTTCGTCGTACCGCCGGTGGAAGGCGGATCGCTTGCCGGAAAAGTGTCTTCGACTTCCTTGTCGATCTGCTTTTCGGTCTTGTCGGCGTGAGGGTGTTTTTCCTTATGCTCTGTCATCGTGGTGACTCCTTCAGATGAAACTATCGGCCGGTTGGCCGAAGGTATTGAAAAAACAGATGGTTGTCGCACGAGCGTTCATGCGTCGACCACGTGCCCCTGATGCGCACTTCACGCGCTGTCCGCTTGCTTGCCAATGATTTCCAGTCCGTCCTCGCGTGACAGCCCGCCGCGCATGGCTTCGATCAGCCGCGCGGTGTGCGCCTGGCGTTCGCAGGCGAGCACCGCGACGACCTTGTCATCCTTCACGTAAAGCGAGACGAAATCCTGCTGATCGAGATCACCGTCGACCACGATTTCATCCCACTCGCTCGCGTGACCGAGATATTCGAAGTTTTTGCCGAAGTGATAGGTCCAGAAATACGGAACGCCGGTATAGCGATGGCGTGCGCCACACATGTTTTCGGCCGCGATCCGTGCATGCTGTTGCGCGACGCGCCAATGTTCGATGCGCACCGGTTCGAGATTTTCGTGCAGCGTGAAGGCCGCGATGTCACCGGCCGCGTAGAGTCCCGGCGCGGCTTCCATGCCGGCGTTCACCACCACGCCGCCGTCTTTTTGCAGCGGCAATCCTTCGACAAAGTCCGTCGCCGGCGCAACGCCGGTGGCAAGCAGCACGACGTCGGCGGCAACATGTTCGCCATTGCCGAGCATCACTTCATGCACGTTGCCTTCCTCACCTTCTAGCGACGTGACTTGCGACTCCAGCCGGAACGTCACGCCGTTGCTCTCGTGCAACGCGCGAAACATTTGACCCGCGCGTTCGCCGAACTGCTTCGCAAAGGGCAGCTTCTCCGGCGAGATCACCGTTACGTGAACACCGCGTTTGCGCAGCGCCGCCGCCGCTTCGAGTCCGATGAAGCTGCTGCCGAGAATCGCCACGCGCAAAGTTTTACCACTTGCCTGGTTCGCGTCGCCTTGCTGATCGTCGCCTTCTTCGCCGGTTTCATCGAGCGCGTCGACCAGCGCTGTCGCGTCGCGCAGACTGCGCAACACATGCACGCCTGCCAGTTCGCAACCCGGTATTTCCGGCAGTTTGGGCACGCCGCCCGTGGCGAGCAGCGCAGTGTCGTAAACCAGATCGGCACCCGTTTCAAAATGGATCGTGCGTCTGGGCACGTCCAGACGCGTCACTTTCGCGACGAGCCGCTCCACGTCGTGCTGTTCGAGCCAGTCGGCCGGCAGCAGGGGCGGCACGTCCGCCGGCGCCATTTCACCCGAGGGCACGAATTTGCTGAGACTCGTGCGGTCGTATGGCGCGTCGGGTTCGGCACCGATCAGCGTCATGCGGCCGCTGAAACCGTTTTCACGCAGCGCGGCACAGGCCGCTGCGCCTGCCGCGCCCGCGCCGACCACCACGTAATGCGGCTCGCGCGCGTCCGCTCTTGCGGCGGGCTGTCCGATCTTGTGTAGCGTGACCATCACGTCGTCGCCGCTCACCGTGACCTCGTAGCGGTCAAGAGGCAGCAGCGCCGGCGGCTCCAGCACCTTGCCACTGGCGACGTCGAACGTGCCCTTGTGCCACGGGCAGATGATCCGGCCGTCGCAAACCGCGCCTTCTTCGAGCGGCGCGCCCGCGTGCGGGCAGTCGGCCGAGTACGCGTGGACAGTTGCGCCGTCTCGCACGAGCAGGATGTTTTCGCCGTCCACCACGACACGTTGGGCGCGATCCGCGCGCAATTGCGATAACCGGGCGACGTGCCGGGCAGTAGACATGGTCGGTCCTCGTACTAGGTGTTGAATTCCGGTGATGGGGAGCAGCGGGCCGCCATGCAATGTGCCGCCGAACGCTCGTGCGGCAGCAAACCTCGTGCCCACGGGAACAGTGCGGCGCGTGCGCCACGACGCCTGCGCACCGTGCTTGGGCGTTCGCCCGAAGTGCGGTAAATTTCCGTAAAAGGAATTAGCGCACGACCAGTGCGCATTGCAGTGGGGGTAGGGCGCGTTTTGACAAGAGTTCACCTTTCAGGGAGATCGTGACCGTGCAGCGTGCCGAACGTGTTGCCGTCGATATCCCTATGCCGTCGCGTAACTTCGCGGCCACGCGGCGCATGCTGCTGACCGTGCTCGCCGTCTCCATCCTGTTTCCGCTGACCTGTCTGGCCGGCTATGGCTACTTCGACTACCAGCGGCGTATTGCCGATTCGAATGACATGATCGACCGGCTCGCCCGCGTGGCGGAAGAGCAGGCAGCCAAGGTGCTGGACCTGAACCAGCAAATGGGCGCGCGCATCGTCGAACTGCTGGGCAATGAAGACGACGCGCAGATTCGCGCGCATGAGTCAGCGTTGCACAACAGACTGCAGGAAATCGGCGGCGATTTTCCGCAGGTGTCGTCGATCTTTCTTCTCGGCGTGAACGGTGCGCTGCTGGTGTCCAGCCGCGCATATCCGGCGCCGGAAATGTCCACGCGTCAAGGCGACGACTTTGCGACCGCCAAAGCAATGCGGCCTGAACCGTACTTTTCGCTTCCCATCTACGGGCCCATATCGCAAACCAACGTGTTCAACACGCTGATGGGTCGCTCCGGCGCGGACGGGCAGTTTCTCGGCGTGGTGTCCGTGGCGCTGCGCAGTGACTACTTCTCGCGCTTCTATCGGGATCTGACGGGTGGCGACGCGTCGCTTGCAATGGGCCTGTATCGCCAGGACGGCAATCTGCTGGTGCGCTATCCGGCATGGCCGGCAGGGGCGAAGCCGAGTGCGGCGAGCCAGTTTGCCCAGGCACTGCGGGACCGGCAGCTGTTCGGTCACATCCGTTTGAAATCGACCGTCGACGGCGTCGAACGTCTGCTTGCGTTTCGCCGGGTCGGCGACTACCCGTTATATGTGATGAGTGCGTATGCGACCTCGTCGATCGGTGCGGCGTGGCGGCAGCACTTCATGATGATCGCGGCGTTGACGGCGGTGCCGTGCGTGGCCATCTGGCTGCTGGTGATGTATTCGCTGCGTCAACTCGAAGCCGAGCGCCGCGCGTGGGAGCGCTGGCAGGGCGAAGTGGCGATGCGCCTGTCCGCCGAGGCGTCGAGCCGGCAATTGCAGCGTATGGGCGCGCTCGGCAATCTGGTCGCCAACGTCGCGCACGATTTCAACAATCTGCTGATGGTGGTGTCGGCGAATGTCGAACTTGCGCGGTTGAAGCGTTTCAACAATCTCGAAAAAGAAATGCTCGCCGTGGAACGCGCGACCTCTACGGCCGAAGCCCTCACGCGGCGGTTGCTGAGTGTCGCGAGAAAACAGCCGCTCAAGCAGGAGCCAGTGGATCTCGCCCACTGGCTGCCCGCCGCCGCGCCGCTGATCAACGCGGCGCTCGGCGATAACGTCGAACTTGCGTTGAACATGGTCGACCAGGTGTGGCCGGTGCTCACGGATCCGACCGATCTCGAATTCGCGATCATGAACCTTGCGGTCAACGCCCGCGATGCGATGCCGCGCGGCGGCCGTTTCGTCATCCGCTGCCAGAATAATCGGCTGGTCGGCAGCGACACGTTGCTGCCCGACGGCGAATACGTGTTGATTGCCTGCACCGACGACGGCGAAGGCATGCCTGAGGCCGTCTTGCGTCGTGCGTTCGAGCCGCTTTTCACGACCAAGTTGCGCGGCTCCGGAACGGGCCTGGGCCTCGCGCAGGTGCTCGCCGTGTGCGAACAGGCGGGCGGCACGGCAAGGATCGATAGCGTGCCGGGCAGTGGCACGACCGTGCGCATGTATCTGCCGCGTTACCGTGAACGCCAGAAGCCGCAGGATGTGCCGGCCTCGGCGTTCAAGCGCGTGATGCCGGCTTCGACCGGCATGGTGCTGCTGGTCGAAGACAACGAGGACGTCGCCGCCGGCGTCATGGCCGTGCTGGAAACGTTCGGTTGCGAAGTGCGGCACGAACCGACTGCCGATCAGGCGCTGGATGTTCTGAAGGGCGGCGGACAGTTCGAACTCGTGTTGTCCGATATCCAGATGCCGGGCAAGATGAATGGAATCGATCTCGCGGAACGGGTCCGCAGCGCATACCCTGCACAGAAGATTGCGCTCATGACCGGTTACGCGGATGAACTGGAACGCGCGCGCAGGCTCGGGGTGGCGATTCTCGCCAAGCCGTTCAACATCGACGAATTGCATGCACTGGTGGTCTGCGAACCGTAATGCTGACAGCAGCCGTTGTATTCCGTTTTGAGTGGCGTCGTGAGTCGGACGGCGATGATCCGGTGCGGCGCGTCGTCAAGTTTCGCGAATGACTTCGGCGGCCGTGCACGTGCGCGGCAGGTTCATCGCATCGATTTCCCTGCGCGGCACGAGGTTTGCTATGAAGAGCACGAGGTATGCGCTTGCGGCTCGGGCGGTCGGCGCCACCCGCTTCTTTTTCGAACTGGAGAATAACCATGAAGATCAAACACGCAGTGCTCATTTCCGCGCTCGTCGCGGCATCGTCCGTTGCAATGGCTCAAGGGTCGGGCGGCGGCGGTGGCGGCCCCGCAGGCAATGATCCGAGCAACGGCACGAACACCGCCACGCGTGAGGGCGGCGACATGATGGCATCCGGCGCAACAGCGCATGCCAAGCCGAGAAAGCATCACATGAAGAAGACGAAAAAGCCGATGACCGACTCGACCAACATGCCGGGCGCGGATGCAAGCAGCGACACGAAAGGGCAGTAAAGCGGCAACGAGTACGCATTAGAACGACAGGGAGTGGCTCGCGCGGCAACGCGCTGCGCGACGCCTCCTGAGCACGCCGGCTCCGGCTATCCGGCCCCCTTTGCAATGCGGCGCAACACACGCGACAATGCTGGCTCAAGGCAGGCGCTCGTCGTTGCCCACGACGAGGCTCGCCCCGACGAAGCGCAGCGCAAAGGACGTGTATGGCCGGCAGGGAAGCAGGGGCGTCGCAATCAGAGTCACAGCAGGAGTCGGAGCGAGCGTCACAGCAGGTTTCGCAACAGGACTCATTGCAGGACGCACGGCAAGACTCGCTGCGGGATTCCCAGACAGAACCGCACGATCATCCAGATACCGCCGAAGGCAGTTCTGCGGGTATCGTCACGCGCGAACCAGCGCAGCTCGACTTTCCGGTAGTCGGTATCGGCGCTTCCGCAGGCGGCGTGCAGGCGCTGATGCGCTTCTTCGAAAACGCGCCGGCGGATATGGGCATGGCCTTCGTGGTCGTGTTGCATCTGTCGCCCGATCATCAGAGCAGTGCAGACCGGGTGTTACAGCACGTCACCCGCATGCCGGTGCGCCAGGTCCAGCATCCGCTTCAGGTCGAAAAAAACCACGTGTATGTGATTTCGCCGTCGAGCGACCTCGCGCTCGGCGACGGACACCTCACGCCGCTTGAAGTCGATCGCCCGCGCGGGCGGCCCATTGCTATCGACATGTTTTTCCGCAGCCTCGCCGACACGCACCGCGAGCGGGCTATTGCCATTGTGATGTCGGGCACCGGCGCGGACGGCGCGACGGGCATTGGACGCGTGAAGGAAAACGGCGGTCTGACGATCGCGCAGCGCCCGTCGGATGCCGAATATCCGGAAATGCCGCAGAACGCGCTTGCGACCGGCATGATCGATCTGGTGCTGCCGGCAGCCGAGATGGCGGGCAAGCTTCGCGAACTCGCCGACAATGCGCGCGCGATCCAGCTGCCGCCCGTCGACGAAGAGCCCGCGAAACATGCCGTGAAGCCGCCCGATCCGGTATCGACGGCGGAGCGCTCGCTGCTCGCTGTGCTCGCCACGCTGCGCGCGCGCACGGGACACGATTTCCGCCACTACAAGCGCGCCACGATCCTGCGCCGCATCGAGCGGCGCTTGCAGGTCAACGGCATCCCCGACCTGCACAGCTATCAGGACTACCTGCTGACCCATCCTGAAGAAACGCCCGCATTGTTAAAAGACATGCTGATCGGCGTAACGAACTTCTTCCGCGACGCCGATACGTTCGAGGTCGTCGAAAAGGAAATCGTGCCGAAGCTGTTCCATCAACGGACTCAGGACGAGCCGTTGCGCGCCTGGGTGGCCGGCTGCGCAACCGGCGAAGAAGCGTACACGCTCGGCATGCTGCTGTCCGAGTGCTCGGAGAAGCATGGCGGCGTGCCGGTGCAGCTGTTCGCCACCGACATCGACGAGCGCGCCATCGCGTTCGCGCGCTCGGGCCTTTACCAGGAATCGATCAGCGCGGACGTGTCGGCGCAGCGGCTGCGCCAGTTTTTCACGCCTGAGCATTCGCAATTCCGGATCAGCAAGGCCATCCGCGAAAGAGTGCTGTTCGCGGTGCATAACGTGCTGCGCGATCCGCCGTTCTCGCGCCTCGACATGGTGTCATGCCGCAATCTGTTGATCTACCTCGATCGCAGCGTGCAAAGCCAGGTCTTGCAAATGTTTCACTTCGCGTTACAACCGGGCGGCTATCTGCTGCTTGGCACATCGGAATCCGCCGAGGCGGCGGGCGAGCTTTTCACAGCGGTCGACAAGAAGCATCGTATTTACCGCGCGAATCTGGTCAGTACCGCCGCGCGGCCGCCGATCAGCGTGCCGGTCGTTCACCCGGGCGGCGTGGCGGCCACCATGCTGACGGGTCCCGCGCAGCCCATGCCGCAGGCGTTGCCGTTTTCGGCGCTGCATCACCGCATTCTCGAACTCTATGCGCCGCCCAGCATCGTCGTGGACGCGGACGCAAACATTCTGCACATGTCGGAGCACGCGGGCCGCTATCTGCGGTTCGTCCGCGGCGAGCCTTCCTACAATCTGATCATGCTGGTCAATCCGGCGCTGCGTCTACGGCTGCGCGCCGCGCTGTTCCAGTCGCAGCGCAACCGCGAGGAAGTCGTCACCGAGCCGATCGAGTACACACCCGAGGCGAACGTGCGCATTACCGTGCGTCCGTATCGGCGCGGCGAGGACGCGTCGGACTTCGCGCTCGTGCTGTTCGAGGAAATCGCAGCCGGCGCCGCCGCGCTCACGCCACAGCCGCCTGCCGGGCCGCCGCGCCAGGATTCGCTGCTGGTGCATCTCGAAGACGAACTGCATCGCACGAAGCAGGAGCTGCGCTCGACAGTCGAGCAGTCGGAAGCATCGACCGAGGAACTGAAAGCGTCGAACGAGGAGTTGCAGGCAATCAACGAGGAGTTGCGCGCCGCCACCGAGGAACTTGAAACCAGCAAGGAAGAGTTGCAGTCGCTGAACGAGGAACTGTTCACGGTCAACGCGGAGTTGCAGGTGAAGATCGACGAGACCGCCAAGGCCAAGGACGATCTGCAGAACGTGATTGCGTCCACCGGCATTGCGACGGTGTTCGTGGACCGGGAAATGCGCATCAAGCGCTACACGCCGGCGGCAACCGAGCTGTTCAACATCATTCCGACGGATATAGGCCGGCCGCTGAACGACATCACGCATCGGCTCGACTATCCGCAACTGACCATCGACACGCTCAACACGTTCGAATCGCTGCAACTGTTCGAGCGCGAAATCCGCGGAGTGGATGGGGGGCACTTCCTGTTGCGGGTATCGCCGTATCGCACGACCGAAGATTACATCGAAGGCGCGGTGCTGACGATCGTCGACATTAGCGCATTGCGGCGCGCGGAACAGCTCGTGCGCATCAGCGAGGCGCGTTTGCATCTCGCCGCGCAAAGCACGAACGATTTCGCGATCATCGTGCAGGATGCCGACGGCGCGGTCGTCACCTGGAACAAGGGCGCGGAACGGATCTTCGGCTACAGCGAGCAGGAGATGGCGGGCAAACCGCTCAATCGCCTGTATGTACCCGAAGAACTCTCCACCAATGAGCCGGCGCTGGAGCGGCAGCGCGCACTGGCCGACGGGCGCGTCGAAGACGAGCGCTGGTACGTGCATAAGAGCGGCACGCGGCTTTATTGCAGTGGTGTGATTACCCCCGTCGCATCGGACAACTTCAAGGGCTTCGCGAAGATCATGCGCGATCTGACGCAGCGCAAGGGAACGGAAGCGATCGAACAACGCAAGATTTCGCTCGAGCGTTCGATGCGGCAGAAGGTCGAGGCGGCGAGCCGTCTTAAAGACGAGTTTCTCGCCGTGCTCTCGCATGAGTTGAAGAACCCGTTGAACCTGATTCATGTGAAAGCGGACATGCTGGATCGCGCGCCGTCCACGCAGGGCATGCCGGTGGTTCGCGACGCCGCCGAGGCGATCCGTCGCTCGGTGGTCAGTCTCGCGAAGATCATCGACGATCTGCTCGATCTGTCGCGGGTGCGCACCGGCAAGCTGGCGCTGGAGAAAGCGCGCGTCGATATCGCGGCGATCGTCGCGAACATGAGCGGCGCGATCGAGGCCGATGCGCTCGCGCATCAGGTGAATGTGAAGGCAGAGGGCGTGTCCGAGCCGCTTTTCATCGAGGCCGACGCGGTGCGCGTTGAGCAGATTCTATGGAATCTCGTCAGCAACGCGGTCAAGTTCACGCCGCCGGGCGGTCAGGTCACCATCAGGCTGTCGCGCGAAGACGCTTATGTGTGCGTCGAAGTGCGCGACACCGGGCGCGGTATCGAGCCGTCGTTTCTGCCGAACGTGTTCGAGATGTTCAGCCAGGCCGAAGGTTCGCACCGGCGTCATAGCGGCGGCCTCGGCATTGGGCTGGCGCTCGTCAAGCAGCTGACGGAAATGCACGGCGGGCGCGTGAAGGCGGAGTCCGCGGGAGCAGGCAAGGGTGCGCGCTTCCGCGTCTGGCTGCCGGCTGACGGTACGGCGCCGCCCACCCGCTCGCGCGAGGCGATAGGCGACGTCAGCCTGCTCAAAGGTATGCGAATCCTTCTCGTGGACGACGCAGTAGAGAGCCTGCAGGCATTCCAGACGCTGCTCGAAATGGAAGACGCGCAGGTGTGGCCGCAAACGAATGGGGTGGCCGCGCTCGCGGCCGCGCACGATCAGCAGTTCGACCTGATTCTGTCCGACATCGGCATGCCGGGCATGGACGGTTATGAGCTCATCGCCGCATTACGCAGGGAGTCCGCCACGGCCACCGTGCCGGCGCTCGCGCTGACCGGTTTTGGCCGTCCTCAGGACGCGGCGCGCGCGATTCGCGCAGGCTTCGACGGCCATCTCGGCAAGCCGGTTTCGCTGCAGGCACTGCTCGACAAGATCGCGCGCATCACCCCTACCGACCACTGACTTCCGCGCTTCGGCACCGGGTGCCGTCTGGCGTTCGACCTGCCGGCCAGCGCTTGCTGCGCCGCGCCACGGGTATAGCGCTTGCTCGATTCGCTCGACATGCACGGTCGGTCGGGCGTCGAGCGGATAGCTTCGATGGATCGTGAAATTTTCCATCAGGAGCTGAACCATGACACTCGGTGACACCCTCAAAGGCATGGTCGGGATGGACCCGACAAGCCATGCCGATCCCGACATGAAAGCCGTACTCGACACGTTCAAAAGTCTCGATCCGAAGCCGATCGAAGACTGCACGGTGAGTGAGGCAAGAGCGCAGCCGACACTTGCGGACGCGGTCGAGAAACTCACGAGCGATCCGGCATTCAGTTCGCGCCCCGCGCTCGAACTCGAAGCGGTGAGCACGGAAGACATCGTGATCGCTGGCGCGGTGGGCGGAAATGCTGCGCGCGTGTACACGCCGCAGGGCGATGGGCCATTTCCTGTGATCCTGTATTTTCATGGCGGCGGCTTTGTGATTGCCGATATCGATACCTACGACGCCACGCCGCGCTCGATCGCCGCGCAAAGCAAGGCGATCGTCGTGTCGGCGCATTACCGGCAGGCGCCCGAACACCGCCTGCCGGCTGCCCATGACGACGCGTTCGCCGCGTGGCAGTGGCTGGTCGACAATGCGGCGAGCCTCGGCGGCGATCCGGCGAAGCTCGCCGTGATGGGCGAAAGCGCGGGCGGGAATCTGGCGATCAACGTGTCGATCCGTGCGCGCGATGCCGGCATCCAGACGCCCGTGCATCAGGCGCTGATCTATCCGCTCGCGAGCAACAACATTGTCTCGATCTCGTACGAGGAAAACCGCAACGCCAGGCCGCTAAACAAGCCGATGATGCTGTGGTTCATCCAGAACGTGATCAATGACAAAAGCGAGTTGACCAGTCCGCTGCTCGACGTGGTCCGCGCGAACCTCGCGGGTCTGCCGCCAACGGCGGTGGTCACGGCAGGCATCGATCCGTTGCGTTCGGACGGCGAAAAGCTCGCGGAGAAACTCGCGGCGGCGGGTGTGCGAGTCGAACATCGCAACTATCGCGGCGCGACGCACGAGTTCTTTGGACTCGCGGCTGCGGTGAATGCGGCGCGCGAGGCTCAGGCGTTCGTGTCGCTTGCGCAGCGCCAGGCATTTGGCGCTGCGCCGCTTTAATGCTCATCCGCGCCCGCGGACCGCACGCCTGCGTTCATTCGCCGATCAGGTGCAGCACGATGTCCCGGTGCTGCGTGTGCCGGCGATGTTCGAACAGATAAAGACCTTGCCACGTGCCGAGCACCATTCGCCCATGTTCGACCGGCACGGATAACTGCACCTGCGTGAGCGCGGTGCGCAGATGCGCGGGCATGTCGTCCGGGCCTTCGGCATCGTGCTCGTAGCGATCGGCATCCTCGGGAGCGAGCGTTGCGAAGTAACGTTCGAGGTCGCGCTGCACCGAAGGATCCGCGTTTTCCTGAATCAGCAGCGACGCGGAAGTATGCCGGCAGAACAGTGTGAGGAGCCCTGTGTCGATCGACTGCGCGGTGACGAAGCGGCGAACTTCGTCGGTGAACTCGACGAGACCGCGTGCGCGCGCCTTGACGCTCAGGTGATGTATGGCTTGTCGCATCATGGAGTGAGAATGGGCATGACAGGTGAATCGATCAAACGGTGCTCATAGCAAGGTGAACGCCTGCGAGATCTCCTGCGCTCCGGTGGGACGGACCACGCGCGCCACTTCCGCGCCGTCGCGCAGGAAAATCAGCGTCGGCCAGAGTTTGACCTTGAACGAGCGGCCAAGCGGCCGGCCGGGGCCGTCTTCGATCTTCAGGTGACGGATGTCGGGGTGCGCAACGAATGCCTCGGCAATCGACGCCTGTGCGCCCTGGCAGTAGCCGCACCAGTTCGTGCCGAATTCGAGCACCGTCGGGCCGGCAAACGCGTCCACCTCGGATCGTGAAGGGGCTGTTGCGGAATAGGCCGTCACTGTCGCCATGTAAGCTCCCGAAAATTTGCCTGCGGCGCGGCGCCCGCTTTCTGCTTACTGGACGCGTGGACCGCGGACAGACAAGAGTAGCAGCTATGCGTCGGATCGTCAGTGACGGCGGCAGGCAGCGAGCCTTCCAGCGCCGAACGCGCGTTTCTGTAAGCGCGGCGTGTTAAACCTGTCGATGCGATCAGAATGAGCGAACACGGACACGACGCGCCGAAGGTGCAAGGAAAGGACATGGCGGAAACGATTTACCTGCGTCACCCCGGCAAGGACGAGACGGTCGCGGTAGCCACCGGTTTCAGTTGGGGCGCGCTGTTGCTCGGCTTCGTGTGGGCGTTGTCGAAGAGAATGTGGTTCGCCGCGTTCGTGATGCTGGCAGTCAACGTGCTGTTGTTCTTCACGGACCTGTGGGGCGAAACGGGCGACGTGATCGGACTGCTGCTGTCCGTTCTGTTTGCCTATGCATGCGGAGCGTACGGCAACGAATGGCATCGCAAGACACTCGAAAGCCGCGGGTACACGAAGATCTGAGCGGGTCGGCATGCGCGGCATGCCGTCAAACGGGAGCGAATATTGCTGGCTGTGCGGCGCCTGGCACGTTCACGCGCGCGTCGAAAGTTCATGACGCACTCATCATCCACCGACCCTGTTGTGATGGAGCACCGCAATGCCGACCACTTCTGCGCCCGCGCCCGATCTTGCTCACGCGTTGAAACTGCCGTTCCTCGGACTGCGCCGCCGCGTGTTGTGCGCGCTGCTGTTCGCGCTGCCCGGCGCGGCGGCGCTCGCGCAGACCGGCAGCCCGATCGTGCCTGCGCAGTCGTCCGCGCCACTCACCGCAGCGGCCGCGCCGGATGCGCCGGCGGCCGCGCCTGCAACGCCCGCCGGCACTGCGGACGACACGTTCCTGCTTACCATTTTCCTGCGTCACGACGAAAGCAAACCGCTGCCCAGGATCAACGACCAGTTGGCCGCGCAAGGTTTCTTCAAGACGTTCCCGCCACCCGGCATTCAGGTCGTCTCCTGGTACGTGATGATGGGCATCGGTCAGGTCGTTACGCTGCGCGTGCCGGCGAGCCGTCTGCGAGAAGTGAACCGGGCGATCGAGACGACCGCGTGGGGCGGCTATCGCACCGAGTTTTATCCGACCTATGACTACAAGGAACAAGCGCAGAAAATGCGTACAACGAACGGCAAGTAGTGCGCTCCTTGCGGTCAAAGCGTCGGCGCACGTGCGTTGATCATTTTGGGATGCAACGCGGCGGCTTTACGTGCCTGCACGCGAGGCAGATAATGCCCCGGTCTTTCCTGCGATGATTCGTGCGGCGCGCGTCGCGCGTGGCAGGCTCGTCTTCCCGACCCATCGTTCCCGTGCTGAAAACCTCACGTTTTCTCGACCTCCTGCGCATTCCTGGCTTCAAGCCGCTCGCCGCCGCCACGCTCATGCTCGGTGTGGCGATGTCCTTCACTGCGCCCTATCTGTCGTTGTTCGGCGTCGAGCGGGCGGGCATGACGCCGTTCCGGCTCGGCGTGTTCATGACGCTGATCGCCGCGAGCGGCGTGCTCGCCAGCACCTTCGCCGGCCGCTGGAGCGATGCGAGCGGGCGCCATCGGCCCTTGTTGCTGGCCGCGCTCATTGCCGCCGCGCTCGGCTATCTGTGCCTGTGCGTCGTACGCGATTACCGGCTGCTGCTCGTGGTCGGCATCGTTTTCATCGGCGCGGGAGGCTCGGCCATTTCCATGGTGTTCTCGTTCAGCCGCGCTGCGCTGCCGGTGCCCGACCCCGGCGAGCGTGCGTTCGCCAGCGCGACGTTGCGGACCATCCTGTCGGCGGCATGGGTTTTCGGCCCGTCGGTCGGCGCGCTGGTGCTTGCCGCGACCGGCTTTTACGGGCTCTTTCTGTTCGCCGCCGCCAGCTTCGCCACGTGCGCGACGATCGTGTGGCGCATGCGCGAGCCGCAAGGCCATCTCGGCGACCACACGGTGGAAGACACCGCGTCGGAACCGTCGGCGTCCATCACCGTGCCGCCGCTGACCACGCCCGGCGAAGACGCCCGCGAGGAACTGCCGGGCGTGGCGTCGTCCAACGACATCCGCCGCGCGGTCGCGGCGCTCACGCTGCTCGGCCTTGCCGCGAACGCCACCATGATCGTGCTGCCGCTTTACATCGTGCACGGACTGAACGGCACGCATCTGGACGTCTCCGTGATGCTCGGCCTCGGCGCGCTGATGGAAATTCCGATGATGCTCGCGCTCGGCGCCAAGTCCTCGGTGCTGCACAAACCGAGCTGGCTCGGCGCATGCGCGGCAGTGCACGCGGTGTATTTCGCCGGCATGTCGCTCGCGGGCAGTGTGCACGTACTGATTCCAATGCAGATGCTCAATGCGTTTGTCGTCGCCGTCACGTCGTGTCTGGGCATGACCTATGTGCAGGATCTGATGCCCCAGTCGCCGGGCCGCGCCACCGCGCTGTTTTTCAACGCGGCGCGGGTCGGCTCGATTCTTTCAGGTGTCTTGTCGGGTTTGCTGGTTCAGGCGTTCAGCTACCGCGGCACGTTCCTGTTCTGCGGATTGCTCGCCCTGGCCGCGCTCGTGCTGTTCTCGGTGCCCGGTTATCGCTATCCGCTCATGTGGGCGGCGGTCAGACGTTTCGCGCGCGATCAGTACGCGAGGCGGCAGACGAGGCGTCAGACGAGGCAACAGTAGCCACGGCCGTCCCAGGCAGGCGCATGAATCGTCGCGCACGCAACTCGCATGGAACTTTACGTCGTGCAAAGCCTCTGCAAAGAAGCGTATCGTCTTTCGGTGCCGGTTTCGCTGCACGGATGATTCAGGGCTGCTACCGTGTGTCCGGTATGAACGCGCGAACGTGACTAGAGTGAACCTGGCCCACGCGTGGCGATGGGCGACGATGGTCCAGAACGAACCACATCAAGCAGCGTAACGAGGCACTTTCCCGGAGCGAGATATGCAACTAGGCATGATTGGATTGGGACGCATGGGCGCCGATATGGTGCGACGCCTGACAAAAGGCGGTCAGCAGTGCATAGCTTACGACGTGCAAGCTGCGGCGGTGGAGAAGCTGAAGCAGGAAGGCGTGGCGGGTGCGGCGTCGCTGGAAGATCTGGTCGCGCAACTCGCGAAGCCGCGGGCAGTGTGGCTGATGGTGCCCGCGGCGGTGGTCGACGCCACGCTCGAGAAGCTCCTGCCCCTGCTCGAACCCGGCGATATCGTGATCGACGGCGGCAACTCCTATTATCACGACGACATCCGCCGGGGCAACGAGTTAGGCGCGCGTAAGCTTCACTACGTGGATGTCGGCACGAGCGGCGGTGTGGCCGGCCGCGAGCGCGGCTACTGTCTGATGATCGGCGGCGAGCCCGAGGTGGTGAAGCGGCTCGAACCCATTTTCGCGACCCTCGCACCGGGCGCGGGCGCCGCGCCGGCAACGCCGGGCCGCGCAGCGGGCGCCAGCACCGCCGACCAGGGCTTCCTGCACTGCGGCCCGCAAGGCGCCGGGCATTTCGTCAAGATGGTTCACAACGGTATCGAGTACGGGCTGATGGCCGCCTATGCCGAAGGCCTGAATATCCTGCGCCACGCCGACGCCGGCAAGCATGCCCGCGAGATCGACGCGGAAACGTCGCCGTTGCGCCGTCCCGAGCTTTACCAGTACGACCTGAATCTCGCCGACGTCACCGAGGTCTGGCGGCGCGGCAGTGTGATCGGTTCGTGGCTGCTCGACCTGATCGCCGGTTCGCTGGTCAGCGACGGCGATCTGAAGAACTACGCGGGGCGCGTATCCGATTCGGGCGAAGGCCGCTGGACGGTTGCGGCCGCCATCGACGAGGGCGTGCCTGCGCCGGTGCTGAGCGCGGCACTATTCGCACGTTTCAGTTCGCGCGGCGAAGCGGACTTCGCGAACCGGGTGTTGTCGGCAATGCGGCATGACTTCGGCGGGCACGTCGAAAAGGCAGCCACGCCGCCCGACGGGTCGTCACACTGACGCAGCTATCCGACGCGCACAATCCGGCTCGCCCTGTTCGAGGAGATCACGATGAAAGCTACGCCAGACCATCCGCACGACGTCGTGTTTCTATTTGACTGCGACAACACGCTGCTCGACAACGATCACGTGCTGTCGGATTTGCGCGCGCATATGATGCGCGAATTCGGCGCGGAGAATAGCGCACGGTACTGGGAAATTTTCGAGGACCTGCGCGCAGAACTCGGTTATGCCGATTACCTGGGCGCGCTGCAGCGCTACCGGCTGGAGCATCCGCGAGACACGCGGCTGTTGCTGATGTCCTCGTTCCTGATCGACTATCCGTTCGCGAACCGCCTTTATCCCGGTGCGCTCGACGCAATCCGTCATGTGGGCAAACGCGGACCGACCGTGATCCTGTCCGATGGCGACGTGGTCTTCCAGCCGCGCAAGCTGGCGCGCTCCGGCTTATGGGACGAGGTGGAAGGGCGCGTGCTCATCTACATCCACAAGGAACAGATGCTCGATCAGGTGAAGGAGTGCTATCCGGCACGCCATTACGTGATGATCGACGACAAGCTGCGCATACTCACCGCGATGAAAAAGTCATGGGGCGCCGAACTGACCACGGTGTTCCCGCGCCAGGGCCATTACGCGTTCGATCCGAAGGAGATCAACAGCAACCCGCCCGCCGAGATCACACTGGAGAGAATCGGTGAACTGGCGGACATCGACATTGATCTGCTGATGGGTAGTGAATCGCGCTGAACGGTAATGTCGTCTCCGGTGCAACGCGGGCTCGTAACCGGAGACGCGAAGACCGGAAAGCGGAAACCCGCGTCAAGGCGCGAGTTTTCTTAGATGCGCCTCGGCGTCGCCCGCGCCCATCCGTGCGGCTGCGTCGAGAGCAGTGACGCCGTTGGCGTCGCGCGCTTGCGGATCGGCGCCATGCGCGATCAGCAGGTCCATGATGGCGATGCGGTTGAACATTGCGGCGATCATCAGCGCGGTGCGGCCATCGGGCGACGCGCCTTCTACGTCGGCGCCGTGCGCGAGCAAGGTTTCGATCACCGCGTCGTAGCCTTTGAACGCGGCACCCGCAATCGGCGTCTGACCGTTGTCGTTGCGCAGATTCGGATCGGCGCCCTGTTCGAGCAGTGTGCGAACCGCATCCACGTGACCGTGGTAGCTTGCGAGCATGACGAGGCTGTCGCCCTTGTCGTTGCGCAGATTCGGCGGCACGCCTTTTTCTATGACGGCGGCGAGCATGGCGCTGTCACCGCGGCGCGCGAGGTCGAATACCTGTTGGGCCAGTTCGACCAGTTCGGGGTCGATCGGCTGCTGCGAAGAAGCAGCGTGGTGGGCGTGGTCTGTCAATGGAATCTCCGTGCGATGAAGAAGCGCCAGGCGGCGCCGGAATGCCGGTCAGGATACACAGTTTGTGCCGCCGGCGCGCGGCGGCGATGACAGGCTACACATGATCGAACAGCTTGATGAGCAGCCCGAAAATGCCGACGCAGATCACGAGGCCCACGAACAATGCGACGAGCGTAGCGAGGAGGATCAAGGGCGCCTTGAAGCGGCGGGGTGTCGACATGGTGAGCGTCCTATAGTGTGTAAGCGCGAGCGTGACGTCGAGGCAGCGCAGCCGTGCGATAGAGCAGCAAGCTGCAGCAGATTGAGCACCAGGACGCCACTCGGTGTGCTGCAGCATAGCTTAACCAGATTCACTGAGTGCCGGCGCGAAGTCGTGCAGCAGTTGCCGTGGACGCTGTGGCTCCTTCGCATTCGACGCCGTACCGGTTGCTGCAAGCTTTCCCACACTTTCGTCGAACCATGACCTGCCTGGCCTGTCACATGCGTGACGACTGACGGCAGGAGAATCTGAATCGTGGCGCAAGCGCTGCCGTCGCTACGCGTTCGCTGTGTCATCCGCGTGGCAGAGTGGGCCGAACTCTCCGCCTGCGGCCATTTATTTCACGGTGTGCCACGCGCTGGATCAAAGATCAACGTTGCAGCATCCGCTAACCTGCCTGACAGTGCCCGTCCTTTACCAGGAGTGACGCCATGGCTGAAGCAACTCCCCGTTCCACGCCGCCGCAAACGCTCGACCCCGACACGTTGAGCAGAATGGACCGCTACTGGCGTGCCTGCAACTATCTGTCGGCGGGCATGATCTATCTGCGCGACAACCCGCTGCTGCGCGAGCCGCTCAAACCCGAACACATCAAGAACCGCCTGCTGGGACATTGGGGCTCGGACCCGGGCCAAAGCTTTCTGCTCGTGCACCTGAACCGGGTGATCCGCGAGCACGACCTGAACATGATCTATATCGCCGGTCCCGGTCACGGCGCGCCGGCCACGCTCGCGAATAGCTATCTGGAAGGCCATTACTCAGAAATCTATCCGGACCGCAGCGAAGACGAAGCCGGCATGCAGCGCTTTTTCCGGCAGTTTTCGTTTCCGGGCGGCATCGGTTCACATTGCACGCCCGAGACGCCCGGCTCGATTCACGAAGGCGGCGAACTCGGCTATAGCCTCTCGCACGGTTACGGCGCCACATTCGACAATCCCGATCTGATCGTCGCGGTCATGATCGGCGACGGCGAGGCCGAAACCGGGCCGCTCGCCACGTCGTGGCATTCGAACAAATTCCTCGATCCGGTCCGCGATGGCGCCGTGCTGCCGGTGCTGCATCTGAACGGCTACAAGATCGCCAATCCCACCATCCTCGCACGCATTCCCCGTGAAGAACTCGAGGCGTTGTTGACGGGTTACGGGCATAAACCGTACTTCGTCGAAGGCGACGACCCCGAGATCATGCATCAGCAGATGGCCGCCACGCTCGAACGGTGCATCGGCGAAATCCGTGCGATCCAGCAGCACGCACGCGAAAACAACGACCCGACGCGGCCGCGCTGGCCGATGATCGTGCTGCGCTCGCCGAAGGGCTGGACCGGTCCGAAGGAAGTGGATGGCCACAAGGTGGAAGGCTCGTGGCGCGCGCATCAGGTGCCGGTGCTCGATCCAGTCACGAACAGCAAGAGCCTGAAGATCGTGGAAGGCTGGCTGCGCAGTTACGAACCGGAAAAGCTCTTCGACGAAAAAGGCCGGCTCGTCGAGGAACTGCGCGCACTTGCGCCGGAGGGCGGCCGCCGCATCAGCGCGAATCCGCATGCGAACGGCGGCCTGCTGTGCAAGACGCTCGATCTGCCGCCGTTTCGCGATTATGCGGTGCAGGTGAAAAAGCCCGCCACGTCGTACACGTCGCCGACCGAGGTGCTAGGCGCCTTTCTGCGCGATGTAATGCGCCGGAACATGCGCAATTTCCGCGTATTCGGCCCTGACGAAACCGCGAGCAACAAACTCACCGCGATCTATGAAGCGTCGCCGAAAACCTGGCTGGCCGAGACGGTGGAAAGCGACAAGGACGGCGGCGCGCTCGCGCCGGACGGCCGCGTGATGGAAATGCTGAGCGAGCACACGCTCGAAGGCTGGTTCGAAGGTTATGTGCTGACGGGCCGCCACGGGCTCTTCGCGACCTACGAGGCGTTCGTGCACGTGATCGATTCGATGTTCAACCAGCACGCCAAATGGCTCGAAAAGTCGAAACGCGACCTCGGGTGGCGCCAGCCGGTGCCGTCGATCAATCTGCTCATCACGTCGCTCGTATGGCGCCAGGATCACAACGGCTTCACGCATCAGGACCCCGGTTTTCTCGACGTAGTGACGAATAAGAGCCCGGACGTCGTGCGTATCTATCTGCCGCCCGACGCGAACTGCCTGCTGAGCGTGGCCGATCACTGCCTGCGCTCGCGCGATTACGTGAACGTGATCGTCGCGGACAAGCAGCCTCATCTGCAATATCTCGACATGGAAGCGGCGGTCACGCATTGCACGAAAGGCATTGGCATTTGGGATTGGGCGTCGACGGATCAGGGCGTGGAGCCGGACGTGGTGATCGCCTGCGCGGGCGACATCGCGACCATGGAGGCGCTCGCCGCGGTCGAAATCCTGAAAGGGCAGTTTCCGGATCTGAAGATCCGCTTCGTGAACGTGGTCGATCTGTTCCGTCTGATGCCGGAGCACGCGCACCCGCATGGTCTTTCGAATCGCGATTTCGACTCCCTCTTCACCGCCGACAAGCCCGTGATCTTCAACTTCCACTCGTATGCGTCGCTGGTTCACAAGCTCACGTACAACCGGACCAATCACGACAATCTGCATGTGCACGGTTACCACGAGAAGGGCAATATCAACACGCCGCTCGAACTCGCGATCATCAACGACGTGGACCGATTTTCGCTCGCGATCGACGTGATCGACCGGGTGCCGAAGCTGCGCGGCGTCGGCGATCATGCGAAAGAGTGGCTGCGTGGGCAGATCATCGAGCACCTTGCGTACGCGCATGAAGAGGGCATCGACCAGGAAGCCATCCGCAACTGGACGTGGAAAGGCTGAGCGAGGCACGCCATGCATACACAAGACGAGACCGGGCACGCGACGATCCTCGTGCTCAACAGCGGTTCGTCGTCGCTGAAATTCGGGCTTTTCCAACAGGCGAACGGCGATGAAGCGCTGCTGCTCGAAGGCAGCGCGCAGGGCATCGGCCGCGACGACGGCAGTCTGCGGATCAAGGCGCCCGACGGCCGCGTGCTCGAGGAGCAGGCGCATGTGCTCGAATCGCAGACCGACGCGTTGCAGAAGCTCACACGGGTGCTCGCCGAGCAGAACGAGGTGCGTCCCACGGCGGTAGGGCATCGCGTGGTGCATGGCGGCCCGCATCTGCGCACGCATCAGCGCATCACCGCCGACGTGCGGCGGCAATTGCAGGACGCGACGCACTTCGCGCCCTTGCATATTCCGCCTGCGCTGGCGCTGATCGACGAGGCGTCGGCCATTTTCAGCGACGCGCAGCATTTCGCGTGCTTCGACACGGCATTTCACGCGACGCTGCCGCCGCGCGCGGCGCAGTTGCCATTGCCGCGCCGTTACGCAGAGCAGGGCGTGATCCGGTATGGTTTTCATGGACTGTCGTACGAGTCGCTGGTCGCGCAGCTCGGCGACGACCTGCCGGCGCGCGCGGTGTTCGCTCATCTCGGCAATGGATCGAGCGTGTGCGCATTGCGAGACGGCAAGTCGGTCGATACGTCGATGGGTATGACGCCAACGGGCGGCGTGCCGATGGGCACGCGCAGCGGCGATCTCGATCCCGGCGTGCTGCTGTATCTGATGCGCACCGAACATCTCGATGCCAACGCGCTGGAAACGCTACTGAACCGTCACAGCGGTCTCGCCGGTTATACGGACGGCGAAAGCGATATGCAGGCGCTGGAAAAGCGCGCTGCGGCCGGGGACGCCAGCGCGGAACTCGCGCTCGACGCGTTTGCGACGGCAGTACGCAAGACGATCGGCGCGTATGCGGCGCTCCTCGGTGGCATCGATCTGCTGGTGTTCACGGGCGGCATCGGCGAGCACAGCGAAGCGATGCGTCAACGCGTGTGTGACGGGTTGTCGTTTATCGGACTGTCGGAACACGATCCGGCGGGGCGCGTGCGCGCGATTCACACGGAGGAGGAAAAGCAGATCGCGCGGCATTGCCGCGCGCTGCTCGAATCGGGCGGTCAGTCCGCCTGACGTGACGCTGGTTTGACGACGGTGCAATCGGACACGCCGGTTACGCCAAATAGACGCGTCACGTCTTCGAGCGCGGCGCTGCGTTGCTGATCGCGCTCGAGTTCGCCGCGCAGCGTGATCCGGCCATCGGTCACGGAGACGTTCACCTTGCCTTCCGGCACCGCGGCGTCCCACGCGAGACGCCGCGCGGCCTCCGTGGCGATCTGCTCGTCGCTGAGCCGGTCGCCGCCGTTGCGGACATCAGACATAGGTTCTCCACGAAATCCGACGCAAGGGAGAACACTATCACTGAATGGCGCCGGCCACTGCCTGAGCCGTAGCGGCCGACAGCGTCCATCCCAGGTGACCGTGCCCCGTGTTGTAAAACACGCCGCGCCGTTTTCCGCGTCCTACCTTGGGCAGCATGCTCGGCAGCATGGGCCGCAGTCCTGCCCACGGAATCACGCGCGCGGTCGACACGTTGGGAAAATGCCGCCGGGTCCAGTCCACGAGCGGCGCGATGCGGTCCGAGCGGATGTCGCGATTAAAGCCGTTGATTTCCGCCGTGCCGGCGATGCGAAAACGGTCCGCGCCAAGGCGGCTCGTCACGATCTTCGCGCTGTCGTCGAGCAGGCTCACCCATGGCGCGTGCTGCTGGCTGGTTTCATCGTCGAGACAGACGGTGATCGAGTAACCCTTCACCGGATAGATGTTCACATGGTCGCCGAGCATCGCCGCGAAATCACGGCTCTTCACGCCGGCGCAGATTACGATCTGCTCGAACGTAAAGGGCTGCGGCTCGCCGTCGAGGTTCACCATCAGCGAGAAACGTCCGTCGGCCGGTTGTTCAATCGACGTAATCTCGGCGTCATAGTGAAATTGCACGCCGTGACGCTGGCACGCCTGCGCGAGTCCGCGCGTGAACTTGTGGATGTCGCCGGTGGAGTCGGACGGCGTAAAGAAGCCGCCAAAAAAGTTGCCATGCAGCGTGGGTTCGATGCGCTGCAACTCGCCCGCACTGACCGGACTGCGGTCAAGCCCGCCTTCGCGCAGAAGGGCGTTCACTTTGCTCGCCGCGTCGAATTCCTTTTGTGTCTTGTAGATGTGCAGAATGCCGCGCCGCTCCAGATCGAAGTCGATGCCCTCCGTTTGTGCGATCGAAAACAGATGCTCGCGCGCGGCAATCGCAAGACGCACGGTTTCCACCGTGTTCGCGCGGTAGTGCGGAATCTGCCGGAGGAATTCGCCCATCCACGAATACTTGTGCCAGGTGGGCGCGGGATTGAGCAGGAGCGGGGCGTCGCGCGTGAGCATCCAGCGCAGGCCTTTCAGCACGGTGGCCGCGCTGTTCCAGACCTCCGCGTTGCTGGCGGAAAGCTGGCCGCCGTTTGCAAACGACGTTTCCATTGCCGCGTAGCGGTTGCGCTCGAACACGGTGACGTGATGGCCGCGCTGCGCGAGCGCGTGGGCAGTCGTGACGCCGGTAATGCCGGCGCCGATGATGGCGATACGTGACATGTCATGGTCCAGATAAGTTGAGCATCACCGGTGTCGATTTCGTTGTCGAAACCGGCGGGGATGCCCCATCTGTCCATGTACCTGAGAGTTTCTTCCCGCGCCGCGCGGCGCCGCGTTCGATCGCGTGCCGGGTGTGGGGAATCCCCTTCGGTGGGCGCATGCTGCCCGCTGATCGCCGATGCGCCGCTCTCCAGATGTTCCAGCTGCGCGGTCCTTTTGCCTGAGAGTTTCCGGGGCGGTTGCTCCGTCGGCGTCGCCATGAAAACTGGCGAGCTCTCCCGCGCTGCATTGCAGAACGGCTCGACAATACCGGGCAAAAAAGTTTGCCGCAAGTGTTTCGTGCAATCGGGCGATGCTCCCGCCGCCATGATGTCGGACATTTTCAAAGGGCTGCGCGTCTGGGCGGTGCGATTGCGCAGTTGCGGGCAGTCCCCCCGACCATCCGTTATATTGGACGGAATTGATCGTACGATGCATAAAGGAGAACGTCGTGCCTACCGCCGCCACGCTGCTTGCCTTCGCTCTTGTCTCGTTCGCCATGGTGCTGACGCCGGGGCCGAACATGATCTATCTGATTTCGCGCTCACTGTGTCAGGGGCCGCGCGCGGGGCTGGTGTCGCTGGGCGGTGTCGCGCTCGGCTACGTGTTCTACATGTTTTGCGCCGCATTCGGCATTACCGCGTTGCTGATGACAGTGCCTTACGCATACGACGCGCTGCGCTTTTGCGGCGCGCTGTATCTGCTTTACCTCGCCTGGCAGGCAGTCAAACCCGGCGGCCGCTCGCCGTTCCAGGCGCGTGATCTGCCGCACGACAGCCGCCGCAAGCTCTTCACGATGGGCTTCGTCACCAATCTCGCCAATCCGAAGATTGCGGTCATGTATCTTTCGCTGCTGCCGCAATTCATTTCGCCGGGACACGGCAGCGTGCTGTCCCAGTCGATCGCGCTGGGGTGCGTGCAGATCGTGATCGCCGTCACCGTCAATGCGCTGATCGCGAGCATGGCGGGTTCGATTGCAGGATTTCTCGCGGGGCGACCGGTCTGGTTGCTGGTGCAACGGTGGCTGATGGGCACCGTGCTCGCCGGCCTCGCGGTGCGTATCGCGCTGGATTCGCGCCGTTAAGCGATGGTGAAGACCGGCGCGGACAAATAGCTGGAGCGAGGCGAGCGGGCCGCGCAACGCTGATGTGCGCAGCGAGCGCAGATGCGCGGAGCGCGGCTAGAGGCCAGAGTGAGCCGTTTGCGTCAACCGCTGTGCGCGCGCGTCACGCCTCTGAACACCCAGACATTGAACAGCGCGCCGCATAGCATCAACACGCTCGTGATCAGAAACACGGCCTGCATGCCCAGATGCGCGCCGACGAAGCCGCCCGCGAGCGGCCCGGTCACCTGGCCTGCGTAATTCGCGGATGTCGCATAGCCGAGAATGTAGCCCGCCGACCGCTCCGGCACGCTGTGACGGATCACGCTCGTGATGCACGGCAACAGTCCCGCAAGCGCGAGCCCCATCAGAAAGCGCAGCACGACGAGTTGCGCGCCGTTCGTGACGAATGCCTGTGGCACCAGCAGCACCGCGCACACAGTCAGGCACGCGATGATGACCTTTGGCGCGCCGATCCGGTCGGCCAGCCGCCCGACGCGTGACGCCGCGAGCACGCTGCCGAGCGCCGACGCCGACATCACGAAACCCGACACCAGCGTGACATGCCGCGCGTCATGCACGAGCTGGGCGACATACACGGTGATGATCGGCTCGATCGACATGTTGGCGAACATCAGCAGGCCGGAGGTCATCAGCATGGCGAGCACGGGCCGCAGATTCTCTACGCTTGCCCAGCCACTCGTGGCGGCGTCCGTCTCTTTCGACAGAACACGCGAACGATCCACCGGCTGTTCCCGAACGAGCCACACGGTCGCAATGAACGCGCAGAAAATCATCGCGCCGGCAATGAAAAACGTGTTCCGAATGCCGATCAGCGGAGGCAGCGCGCCACCCACTAGCGGCCCGACCAGACTGCCCGCCATCATGCCGGAGGCCAGTGTGCCGAGCGCCCAGCCGGTGCGCCCACGCGGCGTCTGGGTGGCGATCATGACATTCGCACCCGACGCATAGCCGCCGACGAGGCCCGCGAGGAAGCGCAGTCCGACCAGTTGCCAGACGTTCTGCGCAAGACCGAGCAGCGACATGACGACTGCCATGCCGAGGCTCGCGCGGATCAGGATCAGCTTGCGTCCGTAGCGGTCGGCCATGCGGCCCCACAGCGGGGACACCAGCGCGGCAGCGAGAAACGTCGCGCCGAATGCGACCCCCGACCATTGCACGGCGGCCGCGGAGGAGCGCACGCCGAGCTGTTGCACGTAGAGCGGCAGAAAGGGCAGCAGCAGGGTCATCGCGACGATCGTCGTAAACGAGCCGAACAGGCAGACATACAGGTTGCGCTGCCAGTGCGGCGCGCCGTCCGAAGGCGTGGTGGGTGTCATCCAGATGATGGGTGGTTGTGGACGTGCATACAGAGTGGAAGGGCCGCAAACCGGTGTGCAAAACGGGGATTCGCGGGTGCGCAAAACGCCTGCATGGAGCGATTGTGCCTGAGCGCGCGCAAACAGGCAGGCCGCAGGGTGTGCGGCGAACGCTAGTATGCTGACGGAAACATCATGATCACTTTCAGAGGCCCTAACCGACCATGTCCGATTTTCCGATCGACAACCCGTTCCTCGAATCGCTTGGCGTGCGGCTGACGCAATGGCGTGACGGCTACGCCGAGTTGACCATGCCGATTGACGGCAGCAAGCTCAATCGCCAGGGCGTGTTGCAGGGCGGCGCGATCGCCACGATGCTCGACGCCGCTGCCGGTTACGCCGGCATCTTTGCAGAGCCCGGGCAACCGCCGCGCCATGCGTTCACCCTGTCGCTGACCACCAGTTATCTGGACAAGGGATTGGGCACGACCGTCACGGCCAGGGGTTTTCTGGAGCGCGCGGGCCATTCCATCTACTTCGCGCGCGGCGAAGCATGGGTGGACGGCACATTGCTGATTGCGAGCGCGCAGGGCACGTTCAAGTATGCTCGACGCAGTTGATGTACGGGTCGTCGGGATGGTGGAAGGGTGCGCTGACCGAGCGCGCTTCGCAGCCCAGGCGCGGCGCACGCGTAATCACGAGATGCTGAATCAGCATCGGCTGATTCCATCAGCGCACGGCAGTGTGCAGCAGCAGTGTTTAAGCCAGACTGGCGCGACAGATCCGTCAGATCGCCGAGATTCCTGCACCGCGCCTGCGTGGGCCGTTTATCATAGTAGCCATCCCGCATGATCCCCGACTGATGATGCGACGCCAAAGCCGGCGATTCGCGACCCGCGCGTTTTACCCGATAGGCTTCGCGCCATCGCCGCGGCTGCGGCGATTGGCGACGCCGGGCTTCAGCGGAAAACCAGCGGCAAACCAGCGGAAATCTCGCTGGAGAATGAGCCAAGCAGTTAGCCGGACAACCAGCCGGTCAATGAGCCGAACGCCGCGCTGCAAACGCGCGGCCAACTTTCGCCGCAAGCTACATCGCCGATCCTCGTACTCCCGTCGCAGAAATACATCTATGAATGCCACCCCCGACACTCCCTCCCGCCCTTCGATCCGCGCGCTGACCCCGCTCGAGGGCCGCGTGCTCGGCGTGCTCGTCGAAAAGCAGCAGACGGTGCCGGACAGTTATCCGCTGTCGCTGAACGCGCTGACGCTCGGCTGCAATCAGAAGACCGGCCGCGCGCCGGTGATGAACGCGACCGAGGGCGAGGTGCTGACTGCCGTCGACGGTCTGAAACGCCTGAGTCTCGTGATGGAAGGCAGCAGCAGCCGCGTGCCGCGTTTCGAGCACAACATGAACCGGGTGCTGGGTCTGCCGAGCCAGTCGGCGGCGCTCCTGACCACGTTGCTGCTGCGCGGCCCGCAGACCGCCGCCGAGCTGCGGCTGAACAGCGCGCGGCTGCATGGGTTTGCGGACATCTCGTCGGTCGAGGCGTTCCTCGACGAACTCGCGGCGAGCGATCCGCCGCGGGTCGTCAAGCTCGCCCGCACGCCGGGCGAACGCGAGAGCCGCTGGACGCATCTGCTGTGCGGCGAGGTGAGCGCGAGCGAACTGGCGCAGCCAGGCGGCGCAGAAGACGCCGTGCCGCTATCCGCGTTCGAGGCGCTGAAGGCAGAGCAGAACCGTCTCGCCGACGAGCTGAAGCGCCTGCAAGCCGTGGTGCGGCGCATGGCGGCGGATCTGGGCATCGAAGTCGAGGATGTCGGCCGCGACGCCTGAGCGCCCCGAGCCGCGTAAGGGCGAACGCTCGCGCTTCATGCAGCGCGGCCGCTTGCCCGGTTCGCGGAAAGCGTGCGCTGCGTGCGATAAAACACGCGTGGCGGCACGTTGGGCGAGTCTTCGGCGAGGCGGTCGAGTTCCTCGCGGATCGCGCTCAGATAGTGGCCATCGCGCGCGTCGGGGTCGCCTGCAAAGACGGCTTCCAGTCTGCGGCGCACCGCGCCATACCGCGCACCGGCTGAGCGGTGTTTCTCCGCCCGCTGCGCGTACTTCAGGAAGGTTTGCAGCGCCGAAGACACGGCGGCCGTCACGCTCACGAGGCCCACGAAAATGCGCAGTGCCGGCGAAACGGCGGCCGCACTCAGCGACGCGAACACCGCCGTGCCGACGAACGTGCTCAACGCGGTGACCAGCCAGCCAAGCTGCCGGTCGCGCGCCGACAGCAGGTCGGCCATGTCGTAGTGACTCATCTGCGATTCGCGGGCGCGCCTGATCCATTTCAGAAGCAGTTGCGTTTCGTCGGCTGGCGGCTCGTAGGCGGGCAGAGTGTTCATGTCGCTCGTCAAGGCAGGATAAGGGGCAAGCGTGACGCCTGCGCTTGACGATACTGTGCCATAGGATGAATGATCGGATCGACATCCGCCTGCCTGGCAGATTTCCCGCGATCCGATGTCCTGCCTGATTCGGCAGGACGATTACTTCGCCGCCTTCACTCCAGAGCGCTCCGCATGCGACTTTCCATTGAGATAAAAGTCGCTCGTCGCGGCTCGCAAAGGATCGCCGGGTTGGGTCTGTTCCGCGCAGCGGGAGCGCAACACGCGCGGCCGCGCGATGCAACGCGCTTATCGTGGCTACTTCAGACCCGCCACGGCGCGACGGCGCGCCAGCAACTTCACCGAGATCAGACAGACGGCCATGACGGTGAGCGATAACAGCGTCGTCATGGTGCCGAGTGCGTAGATGACCGGCGTCGTGACTGAAGTCGTGAGGCCTTGGAGTTCGAGCGGCAGTGTGTTCTGGTCGCCAATGGCTTGCGACGTGCGCGCGATTTCGTCCCATGAAAGCGTGAAGCCGAACATCGCTACGCCGACCACCGAAGGCCCGATGATCGGCAGAACGACATGGCGGAAACTCTGCCACGGCGTTGCGCCCAGGTCGCGCGACGCTTCCTCGTACGCCGGATTGAAGCGGTTGAAGACAGCGAACATTACCAGCAGGCCAAAGGGCAGCGTCCACGTGAGATGCGCGCCGAGCGCGGATGTGAAGAGGCCCATCGACGTGGTGTAAGTGTCCGCGAACGCCTGATGCCCCCACGCGGTGGCGAGATACTTTATGCCGTTATCGAGCAGACGGAACGTCAGCCCGATTCCGAGCGAGACGATGATGGACGGCATGATCAGGCTGGCGACCGACACATAGAACACGGCCGTGTCGCCACGAAAGCGGCGGCGAAATGCGAGCCCCGCGGCGACGGAAAAGAGCACGGTGAGTATCGTGACCGCCAGCGCGAGGCGCACCGAGCGCCCGAACGCGGCCCAGATATCGACGTCGCCGACGCCGTCGCGCAGCACTTCAAACCAGTGCAGCGACACCCCGCGCATCGGAAACGTCAGGCCGCCTTCCGGGCCCTGAAACGACAGGATGAAAATCGTGATCACCGGTCCGTAAAGGAACAGCACGAACAAGCCGAACACTAGCGCAAGCCAGTAGAAGCTGGCGGGACGATGCTCGCGATGTTTGAGGCGGGCAATCTGCATTTCACAATTCCTTGCGGATGTCGACAACCCGCGTCAATGCCCACACGATCATCAGCACCACGGCGAGCAGAATGATTGCGTTCGCCGCGGCAGCCGGAAACTGCAGATAACCGGTTTGCACCTGAATGATCTTGCCGATCGACGCGATCTGCTGGCCGCCCATCACGCCCACGGTCAGAAAGTCGCCCATCACGATCGTGATCACAAAAATCGAGCCGATCACGATGCCGGTTTTCGACAAAGGCAGCACCACGTCACGTACGACCTGCCAGCCACTTGCACCGGCATCGCGTGCGGCTTCGAGCAGTGACCGGTCGATGCGCATCATCGCGTTGAAGATGGGCACGATCATGAAAAACGTGTACAGGTGCACGAAAGCGAGCACGACCGAGAAGTTCGAATACAGCAGCCATTCGAGCGGCTGATCGATCAGATGCGCGCCGATCAGCGCCTGATTGACGAGACCGTTGCGCCCGAGCAGCGGCATCCACGAAATCATGCGGATTACGTTCGAGGTCCAGAACGGAATCGTGCAGACGAGGAACAGAACCGTTTGCATGCTGGTTGTGCGCACATGAAACGCGAGAAAGTATGCGATCGAAAAGCCCAGCACCAACGTGACGCTCCACACGATCGCGCAGAATCTGACGGTGGACCAATACGTCTTGAACGTCACGCAGACGTCGGTCATCGACGAACATCCGTCGAAAATTGCTGCATAGTTCTTCAGCGTGAAGGCCGGGATGATCTGATACTCGTTGTAGTCCCAGAAGCTGACGATCAGCGTAATGATGAGCGGCACGATGAAAAACAGCAGGAACGTCAGCGAAAGCGGCGTGGCCTGCAACCAGGCCGGTGCGCGCCGATGTTTGACGGGTGCGTTTTCTGCCGCAGTGGAAAAGTCGAACGTGGCCATGAGTCAGTGAGTGAGGAGAAACGGCGCGGCGAATGCATCCGGCGGCGCGGCATACCGCAAGGTTCGCGAGCCACGCTATCTTTTCAACGTGCTGCGCACGCCTGAACGGCGCCGTTCGCAGCGCGCCGTTCACGCGCACTGCAAACAGCTCGACCGTTACGCGTTTGCACGCTTCATGCAGCGATAAACTCGTTCCACTTCTGCACCATGTAGATGTTCTCGTCCATCACCGCATTCCAGCACGCAATCGCGCCCATGCGCTGGTTGTATGAACCGCCGTCGCGCACGGTGCCGGCTTTTTCGAGTAGCTGGCCATCCGGCGCCTTGATGTCCTGCGCGGCCGGCTTGCCTTCGATCCAGTAGTCCCACTCGTACGGCTGCATGTGGCTCTTTGCCGTTTCGAGCACGCCGGAGTAGTAACCCTGGCGCATCAGATAGGCGCCGGCCCAACCGTCCTGGAACCAGTTGACGAATTCATACGCGGCGTCGAGCTTCTTGCCTTGCAGCGAACGCGGAAAGCCGAAGCCCGACGCCCACGAGCGATAACCTTCCTTGAGCGGCTGGAATTTGCAGGCAATGCCCATCGTGCGGACTTTCGTGACCGCCGGCGACCACATCGACTGGATCACCACTTCGCCGGAAGCCATGAGGTTCACGCTTTCATTGAAGTCTTTCCAGAACGCGCGGAACTGGCCCGAGCGTTTGGCGTCGATCAGGATCTTGATGGTCTGATCGATTTCGGCTTTCGTCATGTTGCCTTTGTCGCCGTACTTGATGTGCCCCATTGCTTCGATCGCCATCGCCGAATCCATGATGCCGATAGCGGGGATATTCAGCAGCGCGGCCTTGCCCTTGAATTGCGGATTGAGCAACTCGGCCCAGCTGTCGACCTGGCGCTTGATGAGATCGGGCCGGATGCCGAGCGTGTCGGCGTTATAGGTGGTCGGGATCAGCGTCATCCATTCAGTCGGCGTTGCGGAGAACTCCGTTGAACGCGGGCCCGTCAGAAACATCACTTTCTTCGGCGCCGTGCCCTGGTCGCCGATCTTCTTGCCGTTCACTTCGCCGCGCGTGAGCACGGGCGTGATCTTGTCGGCGAGCTTGATACGCTTGGCATCCATGCCGGCCAGCGTGCCTGCCGGGATCAGCTTCTTCAACGAAAAGTATTCGGTGTCGACAATGTCGAACGAGTTCGGCTGCGTGATGATGCGTTTAGCCACGTCGTCGGTTGTCACTGGCACGTACTGAATTTCAATGCCGGTGTCTTCCTTGAATTTCTTCGCGATATCGGAGCTCTGATTGACCGCGGTGCCGAGATAGCGCAGCGTGATCTTCTCCTGTGCATGCACGTACGGAAATCCCGCAATACCGGCCGCGGCGACCGCGCCCTTGATGAACGTGCGGCGCGACAGGCCTTTGTCTTTCGCATCCGATACGGCTGCTGCCGGGCTCTCGTTCGCTTCACTCATTGCCTTCTCCTCAGTTGACGTTCGTTTTGCTGGCTGATTGTCTTGTGGTGCGCCGTGCAACGGGCAAGTCACTATCACGCTGCAAGCGGGTGCGCATCCTGTTCGTTCCACCAGACCACGACTCGCGCGTCGGGGCCCAGTCGCGCCGGATCGTATTCACCGTCGCCGACGAGCGAAACCAGCTCGGGCGAGCCGTCGAGCGGATCGAGTGTTACGCGCAGATGCGTGCCCTGATATTCGGCTTCGCGCACTTTGCATGGCACGCCACCGATGCGCGTGAGGCCGCTTTCGCCGCTTGCGTTCTGCACGGGCGTGACCCCATGCGGCACGATGCGTAGATGATCGGCGCGCACCGTGAACATGCGGCCATTCGTATTGAAGACGTTGTGTCCGCCAAGAAATCGCGCCACGAATTCGGTACGCGGGCGGTTGAATACCTCGTGCGGCGTGCCGCTTTGTTCTATGCGCCCATGACTCATCACGACGACGAGATCCGCGAGCGCCATCGCTTCTTCCTGCGAATGGGTGACGTGCACGAACGTGATGCCGAGTTCTTTCTGCCAGCGCTTGAGTTCAGCGCGCATCTGCACGCGCAGGAACGGGTCAAGTGCGGAAAGCGGCTCGTCGAGCAGCAGGCAGCCTGGCTGATTCAACAGCGCCCGCGCGAGCGCAACGCGTTGCTGCTGTCCGCCCGACAGTTGCGCGGGTTTGCGCGCGGCGTAAGCGGACATCGCCACCAGTTCGAGCAGTTCGGCTGCGCGCTTGCGTCGCACGTCCTTTGCAATGCCCCGCATCTTCAGGCTGAACGCGACATTGTCGAGCGCGCTCAGATGCGGGAAAAGCGCGTAGTTCTGGAACACCATCGCCGTGCCGCGTGCCGCTGGTTCGGCTCGCGTGACGTTGCGGCCCGCAATCAGAATGTCACCTTCGCTGACGGATTCATGCCCGGCGATCATGCGCAAAGTCGAGGTCTTGCCGCATCCCGACGGTCCGAGCAGACAGCAGTACTGGCCGCCGGCAATGCGCAGGTCGATCGTGTCGACGGCCAGTGCGTCGCCGTATTGCTTGGATACATGCACCAGCTCGATATCGGCGGCTCTCGTGTTGAGTACCGTTGAAGCAGACTGAATCATGAAGAGTGAGTCCTCGTGACAGCGAACAGCGCCCGCGCGAAGCGCGAACGGATAGCCGGAGCGGCGCCTATACCGGCCGAGGCAAATGCAAGACATGTGCCATCCATTCTGTTGTCGCAGACCTCGATTGCCGGCGCGCCGCTGCGCTTAACGTCTACGAGTTGGCTCACATATTGCAAACGATTCGCCGCGTCGATCGTTAGCGATCAGTGCTTTAGTTTCTGCGCGATCGAGGTGCGTCTTTGATCCGTGTCAGGGCATGAACCGGCCAAACCGGATCATCCATGACAGTGCGCCGGCGCTTTCGTCACTCATGCCATCACCCAATGAACGACTCACGGAACATGCCAGTTGCAGACAATCGCGCGCGGCAATTGCTCGCCACGCACGGGCGCTTCGCTTACCGGCCGATCACGGACAGCGATGGCTTTCGCTGGCCGGGCGGCAGCGGGCTCGCGGTCTACCTGGGTTTCAATATCGAGCACTTCGCTTTTGGCGAGGGCCTGGGCGCGGCACTCGGACCCGTTTCGCCGCAACCGGATGTACTGAACCATAGCTGGCGCGAGTACGGCAATCGTGTTGGCGCATGGCGCTGCATCGAACTCTTCGATCAGCTCCATCTGCCCGCAGGCACGCTGATCAATACGGCGCTGTACGATCACTGTCCGGAGTTGATTGCCGCATGCGTGGCCCGCGGCGACGAGATCATCGGGCACGGTCATACGAACGCGCACCGTCAGAGCGATCTCAATGAAGAAGGCGAACGCGAACTGCTTTTACATTGCCGCGAACGGATCGCGGAAGAGTCCGGCACGCCGCCGGCAGGCTGGCTGTCGCCGTGGATATCGGAATCGCGTCTGACGCCCGATCTGCTCGTCGAAACCGGCTACAGCTATACGCTCAACTGGTGTCACGACGACCGGCCGGTACGCATGGCCACGCGCAGCGGATCGCTGTGGTCGGTTCCGTATCCGCAGGAATTGAACGATCTGCCGATGATGGTGGGCCGTCATATGGATGGCCGCGCGTTCGCCGACATGATCGTCGATCAGTTCGACGAGATGCTCGAGCAGGCCAATCGCGGCGCGCAGCCTCAGTCGCTGGTCATGGGCATCGCGTTGCATCCGTATCTGGTCGGGCAGCCGTACCGGCTTCGACACTTGCGGCGTGCGCTCCAGCGCATCGCGGCAGCGCGCGCGCAAGGCGATGCATGGATCACCACGCCGGGCGCTATCGCCCGTCATATGGATGAACTGGAGCGGGGCAGTGCGCTGTGCCCGGCGACGGCATGAGCCCGAAAGCCGGCACGGCCGCCGCGAGGCAAAACGCGCAGGACGAAGCGGATGCGGACGCGCGCATCTATCAATCGATCTTCGACGGTGTGCTGAATCATCGGCTCACGCCCGGCACGAAGCTGCCGGAGCCCGAACTGTGCCAACTGTTCGGCGTGGGTCGCGCGGCGGTGCGCCGGGTGCTCGAAAAACTCGCGTACGACGGCATTGTGGTCCTGCGGCCGAACAAGGGTGCGGTGATCGCGGAGCCCACGCCCGAAGAAACCCGCGAGATTTTCGAAGCGCGCCGTTCAATCGAACGCATGCTTGTGGAACTGGCCGTGCAGCGCGCCAGTGCGAGCGATATCAGATCGTTGCGACAACAGCTTGCGAGCGAGCACGAAGCAATGCATCGCTTCGATCAACCCTCGTGGGCGACGCTCGCAAGCGGATTTCATATGCGCATCGCCGCGCTCGCCGGCAATACGATCCTGCAGACCTATCTGAAGGAGCTCGTTTCGCGCTGCTCGCTGATCGTCGGCGTGTACGAGCCGCCCGGCAACGCGCCGTGTGAGCATGCGGAACACGCGGCGATCGTCGATTGTCTGGAAGCGCGCGACGCCGCCGGCGCCATCGCGCACATGGAAGCGCATCTCCGGCATCTCGAAGAGCGCATCGAAATCTCGCGCATGCGCGGCGAGAAGAGCCTCGGCCAGTTGCTCGGACTGACTGAGCACGCAACGTCACGCTAGGCGGCCCGCATGGAAATAGACTTCGACGCGATCACCGAATACCAGCGCTACAAGCTGATGGCGAGTCTGATCGTGCCGCGACCGATTGCTCTCGTCACCACGCTCGGCGCCGACGGTACGATCAATGCGGCGCCTTTTTCAATGTTCAGCATGCTGGGTGAAGAGCCGCCCATCGTAATGATCAGCATTAATCGCGTGTCGGACGGCACGCTGAAGGACACGGCGGTTAACATCGTGCGAACGGGTGAGTTCGTCGTGCATCTCGCCGACGAAGCGATCGCGGTGAAAATGCACCGCTGCGGAGAACGACTGCCGCCCAATGTGAGCGAACTGGCCGCCGTGGGACTGACGCCGGTGCCCAGCACGCAGGTGGCGCCTCCGCGCATTGCGGAGGCGCCCGTCGCGTTCGAGTGCACGATCTGGGAGACGCTGGAAACGAGCAGCCGGCAAATCTTCATTGGCCGCGTTCACCGGTTGCATGCACGAGACGGGCTGATCGACATCGACACCTGGCGCGTGCATCTTCAGGATTATTTTCCCGTTGGCCGCTTTGGCGCCAGCGATTATGTGACCACCCGCGACCGCTTCCAGATTGAGTGAGGACGGCGTTGCCACGTGACTGCGTCAGCAGCGCCGCCTTGATTCAAAATAATTCGTCAATACCAGTCACGACAATTTCCTCTGCTATGCTTTTTTTATCGCAAGAAAATGGTGAACCGTTCGTTGGCATTCGGTAAAACTGCTTGAATATGCAAGCAGGGCGATTTGCCGGAATGTACACCCCTGCGAATAATCAATTGATCAGGATGGCAAAGTGACTACACGCAAGTCTGCGCGTCGATATACGGCAGCGAGGGCCCCAGTAGCAGTAAAACCGCCGGTGGACACGTTGCCGCGAGAATCAACCCGCTTTTGCATGCGAGACAAATCCGGCTACCCGTGTTGCGGTGTTTTCCGCGCAGTGCAGTATGCGATTGCGCGAGCGTCGATTATCAGGCGACGCAAAAGCCGCGTCATGCGTTCGCGCCAGATGCGCTCGGCGCGAAAGGCCTCGCTCATGGCGCGAGCGTTCTTCAGATTACGAACCGCGCAACGGCATGCGAGCCCTTGAATTGTGGAGATGCTAAAAGCAAGCGCATGGGTTCGAGCGGCTAGAGGCCCAACGCCTGTCCGTCACTACGTGGATCGTGCGCGCCGTACAGGGTCCCGTCGCTGTCGATGCGAATCACGCCGGGATGACCCGCGAGCGGACTCTGCGCCGCGATGGCGCTTACGTCGTGACCGCGCGCGGCCAATGCGGCGAACACATCGTCGCCGGCATCCTGTTCGAGTTTCAGTGCGTCGCGGCTGTCCGAGAAGGTCTTGCCGAGCAGAAAGCGCGGACGGGCGAGCGCGGTGAGCGGGTCCATGTCGTAGTCGATCAGCCGCGTGAGAATTGCGGCCAGCGTCTGCGGCTGACCGTCCGCCCCTTGCGTACCGAATACCAGCTGCGGACGTCCGTCTTTCAGATACATGCCGGGATTGAGCGTGTGGAACGGCCGCTTGCCGGGCTGCACCGCATTGTGATGCGCCGGATCCGTGCTGAACGACGCGCCGCGGTTGTGCCACAGAATGCCGGTGTCGCCCGTGACCACACCGCTACCCCAGTCGAAGTACACCGTTTGCAACAGGCTGACACTGCGGCCGTGCCGGTCGGTTGCGCCAATGAACACCGTGTCGCCGGGACGAAACACATGTGGCCAGGCGCGCGCTTCACGCATATTGATTGCGTGCGCATGCGCGTCGAGCGTGGCGGCCGAAAGCATTGCATCGACGGGCACGTCGTTGAAATCCGGGTCGCCGACAAAACGGTCGCGATCCACGAATGCGCACTTTATCGCCTCGACGAGCAGGTGATAGTAATCGGCGCTGCCTTCCGTTATCGCGCCGAGGTCGAACCGGTCCAGCGTGCCCATGATCTGCAGCGTCGTCACACCTTGCGTAGGCGGGCGCATGCTGACGAGTTCGCCGCCCCTATAGCGAACGCGCAACGGTGCTTCGTCGCGTGCACGCGTTCGCGTGAGGTCGCTCATCACCAGCGGTGATCCGGCTCGCTGCAAACCCCGCGCAATGCGTTCCGCCAGTTCGCCCTCATAAAATTCGCGGCCACCGAAACGCGCGATCCGCTCCAGACTCGTCGCGAGCGCGGGCTGCATGAAGCGCTCGCCGATTGCGGGAATGCGCCCGTGCGGCGCGAATGCAGTCGCAAAGCCTGGCAGCGCATTCAGTTCGTCGGCACGCAGGCTTTGCCAGAAATGCTGCGAGGGCGTAACGGCAAAGCCATCGCGCGCATATTCGATCGCGCGGTCGAATAACGACGCCCATGTTTGCGTGCCGCCCCAAGTGCGCTGACTGATGCCGAACGCCTGTGTCCACGTATCGACCGTGGCCGCTGTTGTGATCGCCGAGTGCGGGCCGCGCGTCGGAATGACGGCGCCGAACGTCGGCAGATTCGCCGCGGCCTGGCCGATGCCTGAGACAGTACGCAACATGCCGCCGCGATCGCCGATGATCCAGAACGCGTCGCCGCCGAGGCCCGTGAAATGCGGATAGGTCACGCAGAGCGCCGCGCCGGTTGCGATGGCGGCTTCAATGGCGTTGCCGCCGCTGCGCAGCACGTCGAGGCCGGCAGCGCTGGCGAGCGCATGCGGGCTGGTCACCATGCCGCCGGTCGAGCGCGCGAGGGTTGGATTGTGCATCGTGGTTCCGCCACCTGAAGGTGGCAAGTCATGAGTGAAGTGGTCGGCAGAGTGTTACACGAAACGGTGCGCGCTTCAGCCGCGGCGGGTGAGTTGCAATCGGCGCCGACGCTTTAACCCGCCTTTCGGGAGCAGGGCGCCTGACGCATAAGCCTGCCACTGAGCAGTCATCACTCAGCACTTTGCCTGGCAACGGGCAACAGGCAACCGGCCACTGGCACTGGCACTGGCACTGGCAACTAGCGGCTTACGCACGCCATCGCGGTTTGCGCTCGCGAGGCGCAAATACGGGGCGCGCGAGCCCCTAAGTGGGGAGCGCTGCACCATCGGCAGCGCGGCGCCAACGCGCTGGTCCATGCTCATCCGCGTTCATTCGCGGGCCTCGCTGCCTTTCCTGGCGTGCATCTCATCAAAATTGCACGACCTGCACCGTGCACTTGGCATACCTCCTGCTTAATCGCCGTCAAACTTGTATTCAAGATTGAACTCAAGGAAAAACACGTGCCGAAATTTTCACCGATCACGGTCAAAGGGTTGCTCGACGCTTACGCCGCCGGCACGCTGTCGCCGACCCAGGCCGTCACGACAGCACTCGCGCGCATCGAAGAAATCGACCGCCCGGAGGTCTGGACGTTGCGCGTGCCGCCGGAGGCAATCAAAGCCCGCGCCGCGCAACTCGAAGCCCTCGCCAGTGAGCAGGGCGACGCGGTCTTCGAGCGTATGCCGCTTTTTGGCGTGCCGTTCGCGGTCAAGGACAACATCGACGTGGCCGGCCTGCCGACCACCGCCGCATGCGAGCCGTTCAGCTATACGCCCGACGCATCGGCCTTTGCGGTTCAACGCCTGCTCGACGCCGGCGCGATCCTCATCGGCAAGACCAACCTCGATCAGTTCGCGACGGGTCTCGTAGGGACACGCTCGCCCTACGGCGCGGTGCGTCACACCGAAGCGCCGCTGCGCGTGTCGGGCGGCTCCAGTTCCGGCTCGGCGGTGGCGGTGGCCGCGGGCTGCGTCGCGTTTTCGCTCGGCACCGACACCGCCGGTTCGGGACGCGTGCCAGCGGGTTTGAACGGGCTCGTGGGCCTCAAGCCTTCATTGGGACTGGTCAGCAAGCGTGGCGTCGTGCCGGCCTGCCGCACGCTCGACACGATCTCCGTATTTGCGCACCGGGTCGACGATGCGTGGCGCGTGCTCGCTGAAATGGCCTGCTTCGATCCGCTCGATGGCTACTCGCGCAAGCTGCCGGCCCTCGGCCTGCTGCGCGACGCGCCGCGCGTAGGCGTGCCCGACTACCTCGAGTTTTATGGCGACGCCGCCGCCAGCCACGCATTCCTCGCCACGCTCGATTCGTTGTCCACGCATCTGCACCTGAATCCGTCGCCGGTGGATTTCGCGCCGCTCAAGGCGGTCTCGGCGTTGCTCTACGACGGTCCATGGGTCGCCGAGCGCCGCGCCGCGATCGGTGCGTTTTTCGACAGCCATCACGACGCGATCGATCCGGTGGTGGCGACCGTGATCGGCAAGGCCGACAACTTCAGCGCCGTCGATCTGTTCAACGGCCAGTACGCGCTCGCCGATCTGAAGCGCCGCGCCGAAGCGCTGTTCGAAACGATCGACGTGCTGCTCGTGCCGACCGCCCCGACCCATCCGTTGATCGCGGACGTGCAGGCCAATCCGGTCGAGCTGAACAGCCAGCTCGGCTACTACACGAACTTCGTGAACCTGCTCGATCTGTGCGCGCTCGCCGTGCCGTGTCGGCGTCGCGAAGATGGTTTGCCCGCAGGCGTCACGCTGATCGGGCCGAGCGGTTTGGACCGGCGGCTCGCGCAACTCGGCGCGAAGATCGAGGCACTGTTCGAGCCGGCCAGCAGCGCCGCGGAGATCGGCCCATTGCCGTTTCAGGAGCCGAGCGTCGCGCTTGCAGTGGTGGGTGCGCATCTGCGTGGACAGCCGCTGAACTGGCAACTTCAGCAGGCGGGCGCGCGTTTCGTCGAAGCGACCGAGACCAGCGCCGGCTATCGCCTGTATGCGCTCGCCGCCACGCAGCCGCCGAAGCCCGGTCTCGTGCGCACTCACGACACGCCTGGCGCAGCCATTGAGGTGGAACTCTGGGACATTCCGCTTCGCACCTTCGGCCAGTTCGTCGCCGACGTGCCCGCGCCGCTTGGAATCGGCACGTTGCAACTGGCCGACGGCCGTGCCGTGAAAGGCTTCATCTGCGAGCCGGCCGCCATCGGCGAGGGCAGCGGCGCGCTCGATATTACTTCGTATGGCGGCTGGCGTGCGTATCTCGACAGCCTCGCGACGCCTGCATAACGCGCAGCGGACACTCTCCACCATTGATTAACCCTCCGATCAGGAATAGGACACCATGACCAGCCGCCGCAATTTCATCAAGAGCGCCAGTCTGCTGACGCTCGGCAATATTCTGCCTGTCCAGTCCGTGTTCGCCGCGCCGAACACGACCGTCGGCGTGATCTACGTGGGCGCGCGCAACGATTACGGCTACAACCAGGCGCAGGCAGCGGCGGCCGCGGTCATCAAAAAGATGCCGAACGTGAAGGTCGTGGAAGAAGAGAACGTGCCGGAAACGATCGCCGTGCAAAAGACGATGGAAGCGATGATCGAGCAGGACGGCGCGACGCTGATCTTCGCGACGTCGTTCGGTTACTTCGATCCGCACGTCTTGAAGATGGCAGCGAAATATCCGAAGGTGCGTTTCGCGCATTGCGGCGGTTTGTGGAAGCAGGGCAACCCGTCGAACATCACCAGCTATTTCGGCTACATCGACGAATGCCAGTACCTGAACGGCGTCGTCGCCGGCCACATGACGAAGAGCAAAAAGCTCGGCTTCGTCGCGGCCAAGCCGATTCCGCAGGTGCTGCGCAATATCAACTCATTCACGCTCGGCGCGCAGTCGGTCGATCCGTCGATCACCACACAGGTCATTTTCACGGGCGACTGGTCGATGCCGGTGAAGGAAGCGGAGGCGACCAACAGTCTCGTCGATCAGGGTTGCGACGTGGTGACCTGTCACGTCGACGGTCCGAAGGTGGTGGTGGAGACCGCGGAGAAACGCGGCGCGATGAGCTGCGGTTATCACGCCAGCCAGGCGGCGCTCGCACCGAAAGGCTATCTGACCGGTGCGGAATGGGACTGGGCCACACCGTACCGGCAACTGGTGAGCGGCGCGCAGTCCGGCGCGGCGCAACCCAACGTGCTGCGCGGCGGCCTGAAGGAGGGCTTCGTGAAGATGTCGCCATATGGTCCGAAAGTCGATGCCGCCGCGAAGCAGAACGCCGATTCGATCAAGAGCAGCATGGTGGCGGGCAACTTTGTGATCTTCAAAGGTCCGATGAAGGACAACAAAGGCGGCATCGCGATCGCCTCTGGCGCAAGCCATCCGCAGACCGACTACACGCTGGAGAGCATGAACTATCTGGTGGCAGGCGTCGTCGGCCAGATCTGATGGTCAGCGCGCCCGATCGTGTTTGACAGAAAAGGAGCCGCGATGCGTCCCAATGCCCCGACTGCAAGAGCAATGTTGACGCTCCTGCCTGCGCTGCCGACCGTGCTGGCCGTCGTCGGCACCTTGCTGCTGTTCGCGCTCTTCCTGCTCGTGCAGGGACAGCCCGCGCTCGACGCGATCGGGCTCATCTTCCAGGGCGCATTCGGTTCCTCGTTCGCATGGCAAAGCACCTTGCTGCGCGCGTCGCCGCTCATGCTGACCGCGCTGTGCGTCGCGCTACCCGCGCAGGTTGGTCTGATCGTGATCGGCGGCGAGGGCGCGCTCGCGCTCGGCGGCATGTGTGCGGCGATCGTCCCGCAGATGCTGCCGCACGGCACGCCCTGGCTGATCGCCACGCCGTTGATGGCGGTGGCCGGCATGCTGGCAGGCGGCGTGTGGATCGGTGCGGTGGGCGCGTTGCGGCAATGGCGCGGCGTCAACGAGACGATCAGCAGCCTGCTGATGTCGTACATCGCGATCGCCCTGTTCAAGCATCTCGTCGAAGGACCGTTGCGCGACCCCGCCAGCCTGAACAAGCCGTCCACGCTGCCGGTGCCCGACGCAATGATGATCGGTTCGATTCCCGGGCTCGACACGCATTGGGGCCTGTTCTGGGGCGTCGTCGCGTGCATCGCGGCCTGGGTGTTCGTCAAGTTCAGCACGAAGGGTTTCGCGATGCGCGTGGTGGGCGGCAGTCATCGCGCCGCGCGGCTCGTCGGCCTGCCGGTCAACGTGCTTGCACTGACCGCCTGTGCGCTCGGCGGCGCGGCGGCGGGGCTTGGCGGCATGTTCGAAGTTGCGGCGGTGCAGGGCAGCGCGAACGCCTCGCTGCTTGCCGGTTACGGCTACGCAGGCATACTCGTCGCATTCGCCGCGCGCCAGAATCCGCTTGCGATCGTTGCGTGCGCGTTGATGATCGGCGGCATCGAGGCAAGCGGCAGTCTGCTGCAACGGCGCCTCGATCTGCCCGACGCCACAACGCTCGTCCTCCAGGGGTTGCTGTTCGCGAACCTGCTCGCGTGGGAAGCGCTCGGCGGCCGCATCGCCGCGTGGCGCGTGAAATTGCAGGCTGCCGCACTGGCCGATCTCCCCGTGCAACTGGAGCAGACACATGCCTGACATGCATTCACCCATTGTCATTTTGCTGCTGTCGCTGTTCGCCGGTGCGATCCGCGTCAGTACACCTTATCTTTTTGTCAGTCTCGGCGAGTGCCTGACCGAGAAGGGCGGCCGCGTGAATCTCGGTCTCGAAGGCATTCTGGTTTCCGGCGCGATGAGCGGTTATGCCGGTGCATTTCTGAGCGGTTCGCCGTGGCTCGGCGTGCTGGCTGCCGGCTTCGTCGGATTGCTGCTCGGCTGTCTGCACGGCCTCGTGTGTTCGTTGCCGCGCGTGTCGGACATCGCGTTCGGTATTGCGTTGATGCTGTTCGGCACCGGACTCGCGTTTTACCTGGGCAAGCCGTTCATCGAACCCCAGGCGCCGATGCTGCCATTCATCGATCTGGGCGCGTGGAGTTCATCGCCGCAACTGCACAATGCGCTGCATCTGAACCTGCTGTTCCTGCTTGGCGTGGTGCTGGCGTTCGTTCTGCAATGGGGCCTGCGCAACACGCGCTGGGGCATGGTGCTCAGGCTCGTCGGCGACCACGCGGAAACGGCCCGCGCAATGGGCTATCCGCTCACCCGGGTGCGTATCGCGGCGACGGCGGTGGGCGGCGTGTTTGCGGGTATCGGCGGCGCGTATCTGTCGCTCGTTTATCCGGGCAGCTGGAACGAGGGGCTATCCAGCGGGCAAGGGCTGATGGCGGTTGCGCTCGTGATTTTCGCGCGCTGGCAACCCATCCGCTGCCTGTGGGCCGCGCTGCTCTTCGGCGCAGCCGGTGCGCTCGGCCCCGCATTGCAGGCGATCGGCGTCACGAGCGGCTACTACCTGTACAACGCCGCGCCGTACGTGCTGACGCTGCTGATCATGATTGTGAATTGCCGTCCGGATCGCACGCTCGCGGGCGCCCCTGGCGAGTTGAGCCTCACGCGTTGAGCGCGAAGGGCGCGAAGGGCGCGCCAACCTGAGCTGTGCGGATGCACGCCGAACCGACTACGACCGACCTCACGAGGACATGCCGGATCATGAACCGCTATATCGACGCAAACCCCTATCCCTGGCCCTATGACGGCAACCTGCGGCCGGAGAATACGGCGCTCATGATCATCGACATGCAGACGGATTTCTGCGGCCTCGGCGGCTATGTCGACAAGATGGGCTACGACCTGTCGCTCACGCGCGCACCGATCGAGCCGATCAAAAGCGTGCTGAAGCCCATGCGTGAACTCGGCTTCACGATCATTCATACCCGCGAAGGGCATCGGCCGGATCTGTCCGACCTGCCCGCCAACAAGCGCTGGCGCAGCCGCCGTGCGGGCACTGACGGCGTGGGCATCGGCGACGACGGGCCATGCGGCCGGATTCTCGTGCGCGGCGAGCCCGGCTGGGAGATCATCGACGAACTCGCGCCGATGCCCGGCGAAATCGTGCTCGACAAGCCAGGCAAAGGCTCGTTCTGCGCGACGGATCTGGAACTGATCCTGCGCACGCGCGGCATCGTCAATCTGGTGCTTACCGGCATCACCACCGACGTGTGCGTGCACACCACGATGCGCGAAGCCAACGACCGCGGCTTCGAATGCACGGTGCTGGCCGACTGCTGCGGCGCGACCGATAAGAGCAATCACGACGCCGCGTTGCACATGATCACGATGCAAGGCGGTGTATTCGGCACGGTGTCGGACTCACGCGCGCTCCTTGCGACGCTGGGCGGCTGACATGTCGAGCACTCCGAAAGCGCTCGGTGTGGAAGTGCTGAACGCGGGCAAATCGTTCGGCGCGTTTCGCGCCCTGGATGGCGTATCGATCAAGGTCAAGGCCGGCACGGTGCACGCGCTGCTCGGCGAGAACGGCGCGGGCAAGAGCACGCTCGTCAAAGGGCTCGTCGGCTACGGCGTGCTCGACGATGGGCAGATCGCCGCGGACGGCCGCGAGGTTCACATCACGTCGCCGCGCGACGCACAGGCGCTCGGCATCGGCATGGTGTATCAGCATTTCACGCTCGCGTCGGGTTTGTCGGTGGAAGAAAATCTGCTGCTCGCGCGTGGCCGGATGCCGTGGAAAATCGACTGGAAAGCGGAGCGCGGTGCACTGGCGGCGTTCATGCAGCGCATGCCGTTCCGCTTGCCGCTCGAGGCCCCCGTGGCCGGACTCGCGGCAGGCGAAAAGCAGAAGCTCGAAATCCTCAAGCAGCTGTACCTGCAACAGCGTTTTCTGATTCTCGACGAACCGACGTCCGTGCTGACGCCGCAGGAAGCAGACGAAGTGCTCGGCTTGATGCGCGAGCTCACCACGCGCGGCGAGTTGACCGTCCTGATGATCACGCACAAGTTCCGCGAAGTGATGGCTTATGCCGACGACGTCACCGTGCTGCGCAAAGGGCGTCAGGTGGGAACGTGCGCAGTGGCTGCCACGAGCCGCGACCAGCTCGCAGCATGGATGATGGGCACGGTCGCGACGCATGCTGCGAAAGACGCCCTTGCGGTCAACGACGAGTCCGTCATGGCGGCCGTGAAAGAGGAGCGCGTGCAGCGCAAACCGGTCGACGCAAGCGCGCCGGTGCGTCTCGCGCTGCGCGATGTTTCGGTCGAGGATGATCGCGGCCACATGGCGGTCAGGCACGTCGCGCTCTCTGTGCGGGCCGGCGAGATCCTCGGCCTCGCCGGCGTGTCCGGCAACGGCCAGAAAGAACTGGTCGAAGCGCTGGTCGGCCAGCGTCGTGTGAAGACAGGCGATATGCAGATCGCCGGCAAGCCGTATCACGCCACGCGCGAGCAGATGACACAACGCCGGGTATTCGCGATTCCCGAAGAGCCGCTGAAAAACGCGTGCGTGGCGGCGATGAGCGTTGCGCAGAACCTGGCGCTGCGCGACTTCGATCGTGAGCCGTTGCGGCGCGCGGGCTGGTGGCTCGACCGCCGGGCCATGCGCGAGCGCGCAGTGCAGCGGATCGCCGAGTTCAACGTGCGTCCGCCCGTGCCGGAGCGTGCGATCGGCACGTTGTCCGGCGGCAATGTGCAGCGCGCCGTGCTCGCACGCGAACTCGGGCAAGCGGTGGACGTGCTGATTGTCGCGAATCCCGTGTTCGGCCTCGATTTCGCGTCCGTGGCCGATATTCACGCGCGCCTGATGGCGGCGCGCGACGCGGGCGCGGCCGTGCTGCTGGTCAGCGAAGATCTCGACGAACTGCTCGAACTGGCCGACCGCATCATGGTGATCGCCGAGGGCGAACTGGTGTTCGAAACGTCCGCGGCGCGCGCGGACCGCACGGTGTTGGGACAACATATGGCTGGCCACGGCGACACGCCGGCACGACCCGTCAGTTCCGCTGAGAAAATGAAGGAAGCCATCGGATGAAACTGCGGATGAATCTCGAATGACACAGGCCAGCACCTTGACCATCGACGCGCAGCCCGGCCCGTTCACGTTCGCACCTGCGAAAACGGCGCTGATCATCATCGACATGCAGCGCGATTTTATCGAGCCAGGCGGCTTTGGCGAGTCGCTCGGCAACGACGTATCGCTGCTCGCGGAAATCGTGCCGAGCGTCGCCGCGCTGCTGGCCCTTGCTCGCGAGCAAGGCTGGCTCGTCGTTCACACGCGCGAGTCGCATGCGCCGGATCTGTCGGATTGCCCGCCCGCAAAACGTCTGCGCGGCGCGCCGAATGCACGCATTGGCGACGCGGGTCCGATGGGCCGCATTCTGATTCGCGGCGAGCCGGGCAACGCGATCATCGAAGCGCTCGAGCCTATGGCCGGCGAACTCGTGATCGACAAACCGGGCAAAGGCGCGTTCTACGCCACGCGCCTTGGCGAAGAACTGGCGATGCGCGGCATCACGCATCTGATCTTTGCGGGCGTTACCACGGAGGTGTGCGTGCAAACGTCGATGCGCGAAGCGAACGACCGAGGTTTCGACTCCCTCCTCGTGGAAGATGCGACCGCCAGCTATTTCCCCGCATTCAAACAGGCGACGCTCGAGATGCTGCGCTCGCAAGGCGGCATTGTCGGCTGGACCGCGCCGCTTGTTTCTCTCATGACACTCCAGGGAACCCACGAGCATGGAAGTTAACCGGCCCGAAGTGGTGGCGCAGGTGCAGGCGGCCTTTATCGAATACGAACGTGCACTGGTCGATAACGATATCGCAGCCATGAATGCGTTGTTCTGGCACACGCCGCAAACGGTGCGCTACGGCATTGCGGAAGTCCAGCACGGCGGCGACGCGATCCGCGCATGGCGCGAGCGCTGCGAGCCGGTGCCGAAATCGCGCACCCTGCATCGAACGGTAGTCACCACGTTCGGCGCCGACTATGCGACCGTCAGTACGGAATTCACGAGCGACGCCACCACGCTGCTCGGCCGTCAGATGCAAACGTGGGTGAATTTCGGTCCCGTGGAGGGCTGGAAAATCGTTGCCGCTCATGTGAGTCTTATCGCTGCGCCCTGAAACGCCGATAATAAGAAAAAACGGACTGGCTCCATGAACGACGACCCAACGAACCTGCTGGAGACACCGGCCGACGACGCCACGCGAGGCCCGCACGACACGCCCGCAGGTCCGGCCGCGCCCGCGCCCGCGAATCCGCTGGCGGAGCAGGTGTATCAGCAGCTGAAAAGCGATATCTTCAGCTTTCGCCTTTTTCCCGGCGACCGTTTTTCAGAGAACGGCATTGCGCAGCATTACGGCGTATCGCGCACGCCCATGCGCGATGGTCTGTTTCGCCTGCAACGCGAGGGCTATCTGGAAGTGGGTTTCCGGCGCGGCTGGAAAGTGTCGCCGATTAATTTCGATCAACTCGACCAGCTTTACGACTTGCGCATCGTGCTGGAAGTGGCCGCCGTCGAGCGGCTAGGGGCGGGCGGCGACCTTGCCTATCAGGCGGTAGAGGCATTGAAGGCGGTATGGTGCGTCGAGCCGGAGCAGCGCGAAACCGACCCCGTGAAAATGTTCGGCATGGACGAGAACTTCCACCGTCAATTGATTGCGGCCACGGGCAATCTGGAGATGCTGCGCGTGCATAACGAGGTGACCGAACGCATCCGGATTGTGCGCCGACTGGATTTTCTGAAGCCGCACCGCACCAGTGCGACCTATGACGAACATTCCACCATGCTCAATCTGATCGAGCGTGGCCGGCTCACTGAAGCGCTTATCCTGCTGCGCGCGCATATCACGCAAAGCAAGCTGGAAGTGCGCAAGATCACCCTCTCCATGCTTGCCGCAGCGCGCGACAGCAAGCTGCCGTTCGTGTCCTGAGCGATACGCCGCGTGTGCCGGACGGCGTGTTGTTCAACACGCCACGCGTTGCGTCAATCGTAGGAAAAAGCGCCGCCGAATTTGTCGATGCGTTCGAGCGCCATGCCGGAGCCTCGCACCACGCACGTGAGCGGCGCCTCGGCGACGAACACCGGCAGGCCGGTTTCTTCCGCGAGCAGACGGTCGAGATCGCGCAATAAGGCGCCGCCGCCCGCCAGCATGATGCCGCGTTCCGCGATGTCCGCGCCCAGTTCGGGCGGCGTCTGTTCGAGCGCGATCTTCACCGCCGAGACGATCTGATTGAGCGGATCGGTCAGCGCTTCGAGCACCTCGTTGCTCGATACCGTAAAGCTGCGCGGAATGCCCTCGGACATGTTGCGCCCCTTGACCTCCATCTCCTTGACCTCGGAACCCGGAAACGCCGAGCCGATTTCCTTCTTGATCGCCTCCGCGGTCTGCTCGCCGATCAGCATGCCGTAGTTGCGGCGAATGTAGTTGACGATCGCATCGTCGAACTTGTCGCCGCCCACGCGCACCGAACCCTTGTAGACAATGCCGCCCAGCGAGATCACGCCGACTTCCGTGGTGCCGCCGCCGATATCCACCACCATCGACCCCGTCGCATCCGAAACGGGCAGCCCTGCGCCGGTCGCCGCGGCCATCGGCTCCTCGATCAGATAGACCTGTGACGCGCCGGCGCTATGCGCCGCCTCCTTGATCGCGCGCCGCTCCACCTGAGTGGAGCCGCACGGCACGCAGATGATGATCCGCGGCGACGGCGCGAACAGCCGCGACTCGTGCGCCATCTGGATGAAGCGCTTGATCATCTGCTGGGTGATGTTGAAATCGGCGATCACGCCGTCTTTCATTGGGCGGATCGCCTCGATGTTGCCTGGCACTTTGCCAAGCATCTGTTTTGCTTCCTTGCCGACGGCCAGAATGATCTTCTTGCCGTTCGGACCGCCTTCCTGACGGATCGACACCACCGAAGGTTCGTCCAGCACGACACCTTTGCCGCGCATATAGATCAGGGTGTTCGACGTGCCAAGATCGATGGCCAGGTCGTTGGAAAAAAAGCCGCGCAAAAAACCGAACATGCAGATTCCTGTCTCTCGGATGCCGGGCGCGCAAGCGCCGCTTGGGAGCGCCGCCCGAAGGCGGCAGGCGACCTTGTGACGGTCGGAGAGTCGCAAGAATAACAGGTACTGCGACGCGAAGGCGTCATGCGCGGGCTTCCCGCGCGCCGTGGTCAGCGATCGCGGCTGCGTGCCCGCGTCGCGCCGGTGATCACCGCGACGCCGAGCATGATCACGTCGACGATCATGATGGTGTGTTGCGCGACGTGCATGGCGACGAGCGCCCAGGACACACCGCCAATCAGAATGATCCAGCCCACCAGATAAATGACCAGGGTCATCGTTATTCTCCTTGTACGAGTCGACAGATGAGGGGCACAGGAGTCCGCAGGTTTGCGTTGCGTGTGCGGACGGCCACCCGATTGAGCCGTTGAAAACCTGTTGCATGGCGCCGCATCCGGCATAGGTGCCGGGGTGACGCCAGCGATCAGTGGAGACCGGAGTAGCAGGTTTTGCGCCTGCCGGGAGACGCCTGTCGCGGTGCGATTCAGCGAAACGCGGGCTCCGCCTTCGCTTGGGCCAACGCCGCGATCAGGTCGCCGAACTTCTCTCCCTGAACCATCACGTGGCCGCGCAATGCGGCTGCGGCGGCTTCGCCGTCGCCGCCTGCGAGCGCGTCGACCACGGCCTGATGCTCGGCGAACGATGCGCCCATGCGACCCTTCACGCGCAATTGCAGACGCCGGTAGGGCCGCAGGCGCCGGTGCAGCGCCTTGGCCTGGTCGTGAAGGAAACTATTGTGACTGCCTTCGTAAATTTCGAAGTGAAACTGTTCGTTCAGGTGGTAGTAGCCGTCCGGGTCGTTGGCGTCCACGGCAGCGGCGCATGCGAGATGCGCAGCCCGCAACGCGTCGATGTGCGACGCGGTCATGCGCCGCGCGGCAAGCCGCCCGCACATGGCTTCCAGCTCGGCCATGACTTCGAACATCTCGACCAGCCGGTGCAGGCTGATCTCCGCGACCACCGCGCCATGGCGCGGTCTCAGCTCCACCATGCCGCCCGCTGCAAGCTGCAGCAATGCCTCGCGAACCGGTGTTCGCGACACCTGGAACTGAGCCATCAGTTCGGCTTCGTCGAGCGGCGCGCCGGGCACGAGCGCACCAGTCGCAATGCCTTCCTCGATCGATTCCCGCAACTGGTCCACGCGCGTCAACCTGGTCGTCATAGCAAATTTTCCGATTGTTTGGTTATTCGCCGGCCATTCCGGGTTGAGTGTAAACGATAGTTTGGTGTTTCTCGAACCGGTTCATAGAATACGAAATCGCAGTCTACGTATACATTGTCGGCAGTTAATGCATTTTTTAGGGTGGACGCAAGCTTCATGACAGTCGGCCTCCATCCGGCAGACCTCACCGGGTGACCTTTGCCGGATCCGCCGTGGTGCGTGTGCTCAAGGGAGGATGGAAATGAAGTCCATGTCTTTAGGATCGCTAACATTAGCGGGTGCGGCGGCAATGCTCGCCGCGGGCTGCGGGCACAGCGACAACATCACGACCCCGCCGCCTTACAAGGGCGCCGGCTTCATCAACAGTTTCCAGATTCTCTCCAGCGCGCCGGCGTTCGGCGGCGCGACGCCCGCGGGCGCCGCCGGTCCCTATCAGGTCATCACGGCAGTGGTGCACGGCGAACTCGATCCGAACAGTCCGCTGAATGCAGGTATCGTCAATATCAAGAATGCGCCGGTGGGCGCGGACGGCTACGTGGCCTATTCCACCGATGTCGTGATTCTGCGGCCGCAATCCGCGTCCGCCGCCAAACGCGTGCTCTTCTACGATGTCGTGAATCGCGGCAGCAAACTGGGAACGGCGTCGTTCATCGGCGGCGGCGCGCTCGACACAGGCGCGGCACCGGGCAGCACGTTCCCGTCGATGCTGCGCAACGGCTACACGGTGGTATGGAGCGGCTGGCAGGGTGACGTGCCGCTGACCGGCAATCCGACCACGGCAGGCGCGGGATTGCTCGGCGTGAGCTTCCCGGTGGCGACCAACAAGGATGGCACGCCAATGACCGCGCTCAGCCGCGAGGAGTTCATTCCGGATTACGCGGGCGGGCCGCCGACCACGATTCCGCTGACCTACCCGCCGGCCAATCTGAACGACAAGACCTCGGTCACCTTCACGGCGCGGCAGTCATGGCTGACCGCTTATGGCAGCAATCCCGGCGGCGTGGAAACCTATTCGGCGCCGTCCGTGCCGGTTTCGAACTGGAGTTACGTCAGTACACCGAATAATGTTTATGAAGGCAACTACTCGGTCACGTTCACGCCGCCTGCGACCGTGCCGGGACCGAAAGGCACGAGCGTGCCGCCCGACGCCGGCACGATCTACAGCTTCGTGTATCAGGCTGCTGCGCCGACCGTCGATGGGATTGGTTTTGCCGCGCTACGCGACCTGATTTCATTCCTTCGCTACAACAAGACGGACGCGCAGGGCGTAGCCAATCCGTTGAACGACCTGAAAGGTGCGGGTTGCGCCGCGTCGTCGTGTTCGACGAGCACGAATTTCGACGTGGCGATCGGCGAGGGGATTTCGCAGTCCGGCCGCTTCATGAAAGACTTCCTGTACCAGGGCTTCAATGTGGATGCGAACGGCAAGATCGTGTTCGACGGGATGTTCCCGATCATCTCGGCGGCTCGCCGCACATGGACCAATACCGCATTTGCGCAGCCGGGCCGGTGGTCCAAACAGCATGAAGACCACTTCATGCCGGGCTTCCAGTTCCCGTTCACGTACAGCACCATGACCGATCCGGTAAGCGGGGCCACCGACGGGCTGCTCAAACAGTGCACCGCCACTAACACCTGCCCGAAGATCATGCAGCTCGACGGCGCATTCGAATGGTGGGGCGGCGCGGCGTCGCTGGTCGTGACAGATGGGCGCGGCAACGACATTCCGTTGCCGTCCAACGTGCGCTATTACCTGGTGCCGGGCACGCAGCACGGTGGCGGCAACGGCGTCACCACCGGCAACATGGTGGTGCCGACGCCTGGCAGCCTGTGTCAGTTTCCCGGCTCGCCGGTCGAAGAAACGCCGGTGGAGCGCGCGTTGATACCGGCGCTCGTCAACTGGGTTGGAATGGGCACGACACCGCCTCCATCGCAGTACCCGACCGTTGCATCGGGCACGCTCGTCGCGCCCACGCAGATCGGTTTTCCGAATCTCGCGAACATTACGGTGCCGAGCGGCACGGCCGCCACGCCGACAGCGCTCGCGGTCAACTTCACGGGTGAGTACAACCAGTTGTTCGTGACCGATTACAGCAACGCGGTTCCGGTCGTGAACACCGCGCAGCAGTACACGATTCTCGAGCCGAAGGTCGATGCGAACGGCAATGAAACCACGGGGGTACGCATTCCCGACGTCAGCGTTCCGCTCGCTACCTACACCGGATGGAATCTGCGCGGGGCGGGTCATGCCATCGGGGATATCTGCACGTCCAACGGCGCGGCTATTCCGTTCGCAGTGAACGCTGCGGCGCAGGCAGGCGGCACCGACCCACGGGCGACACTCGCCACGCTGTATAACGGCAGTCGTTCCACCTACCAGGCGGCAGTGACGGCCGCGGCGAATGCGCTGGTCAGTCAGGGTTACCTGTTGCAGCTGGACGCGGATAACGTCTTCACCGCCAATGCGAAGAGCGTATCCGCCACCTTGTTGCCGCAGCCGTGAAGCCGCGCGACAGACTCGTGCAAGGAAGCGCGGCGACGCAGCGCCGCCCGTCGTCACTGCGCGGGCGCAACGGCGCATTCGCGGCTTGCGCTAGCGCGGCATCATTGTCACTGGCCGTGATGCTGGCGGCGTGCGGCGGTGGGGGCGGCGGCAGCAGCGCAGAGGCCGGCGGCGCCCCAGCCGGCAATCCGCCGCCTGCTGCCATGGCGACGGCTTATCCCGCGAGCGTGCTGCTTGGCAGCGTTGCACCGGTTTCGCTTTCGCTGACGACCGGCGCCAACGCCGCCAGCGTCGTGATGATCAGTCCCGTGGCCGCGCCGCTCGTTACGCCCGGCGACAATGCGCTTGCATCGACCTATCGTCCGGCCGCTTTCCCGGGGGCGGGCATTGCCTGCGTGTCCGCGCCGGGCAATACGATCGGCACGCTGACCGGCGTGAACGCGGGGGTGAATATCAAGAGTGCCGCCGTTCTGCTCGACGGTAGCTGGACCGTGTCTGCCGCGCCGTTACAGACGTGGGAAGCGCTCGGTGCTTCGACGGCAGTATTCGACGGCTGGGAGAACTGCGGCGCGAAGGCCGAAGGCGCGCCGTCGCCTTCCTCCACGTTGACCGTCGCTGCGAACGGAAGCTTCACCGACAACGTGTTCGACGGCAATCCGTCCACCACGGTCAACATCGTCGATCGCCAGCTCACCACTGCGCAGGCCAGCGCAATGCTGTCGGCGCAGGGCTATCTGGATAGCACCCAGCCGGCCAATCCAACCCAGGTCTACCTGCGCATCTTGCAGAACGCATCCGGCCAGACGGTCCTGGAAGAGCAGGGCATCCCGCAGAGCGGTGCAACCGCGGGCAACCCCGGCTTCGTCGCCATATACTTCCGGCGCTGATTCAAACGGCTGCTTCGTGATGTTCCAGCGTGGGCACTTCGTCTTCAACATCGTCGTCGAGACGCCGAAATGGCATGTTTATGCAATAGTCCATTTGCACTGGAAAAGTACAGGTGCAAGGCCGGTCTGGCGGTTTAACTTTCGTGGCCGGCACGATATATTGCTGAGATGGAGAATTCACAGCTTTCGGAGAACGTCGCCAATTGCGACCAGGAGCCCATCCACGCGTTAGGCCTCATTCAGCCCCACGGCGCGTTGCTGTGCTTCGATCAGGCCGGTCATCTTCTGGCGCACAGCGAAAACGCATCGCAATGGCTTGGGCCACTCCCCGGCATTGGTGAACCTGTTACCGAACAGCACCTCACGCCCCTTTCCCGCCAGACGTTGCGCGTGGCGCTCGCCGACCGGGATCTGGACAACGAAAGCGTCGAGTGCAACGGCGTGGGCGGCCACCGCTTCGATCTGATCGCGCATTGGTCGGGCGATATGCTGATTGCGGAATTCGAACAGCTTTCACCGAAATCGCCGGCCGCCTCGCAGTACGCGCTATTTTCACAGCGCGCGATCCAGCGCCTGCAGGCGAGTGGCCATACCGACGTGCAAGGTTTGCTGCAGGCGGCCGCCGAAGCCATCCGTTCCATGACCGGTTTCGACCGCGTAATGGGCTATCGCTTCCTGAGCGACGGCAGCGGCGAGGTGATCGGCGAAGCACGCCGCGACGATCTGACTCCGTATCTGCGTCAACGCTATCCTGCAAGCGACATCCCGGCGCAGGCCCGGCGTCTTTACGTGCTCAATCCGATCCGCACCATTGCTTCCGTGGATGCGGCGCCGGTCCCGCTCGTTCCGCCGCAGCATCCGGTGTCCGGCGGTCCTTACGACTTCAGCTTCGCGGTGTTGAGAAGCGTTTCGCCCATCCACATCGAGTATCTGAAGAACATGGGCGTGGGCGCGTCGATGAGCGTGTCCATCATTCTCGACGGCAAGCTGTGGGGTCTCTTTGCCTGCCATCACATGACGGACTACCGTGCGTCGCATGCGGTACGGCTGTCCTGCACGGTGCTCACGCAGGTGGTGTCGATCCTGATTTCGCAGATCGAGGCGAAGCAGCGCGCTCAACACGACCGGCGCGTGCACGACCTGCGCACGCGCATCGCTACCGAAATGGTCCAGGCCGACGATCCGCTTGCCGGGCTCGTCGTCGCCGCGCATGATGTCGCCGCGCTGGTCGATAGCGAGTCGGTGGTGGCGATCGTCGACCGTGAGGTGATCGCGCTCGGCAACGCCGTAGTGGGCGACCGTGAGGCGCTGTGGGCGCTCGCGGATCACATGGCCGCCACGCGTCAGGATCTGTTCGTCACGCCATCCCTCATGACGGGCCTGCCGGGCGCCGGGCCGATCCATACGCCGGCTGGCATCGCAGCCGGATGTCTCGCGATCCAGATGGTCGGCGACGCGCGCATCACGATCGTCTGGCTGCGCGACGAACTTGTAGAAACGATCAATTGGGCCGGACCGCCGGACAAGGTCGTCGCGCATGGCCCGAACGGTCCGCGCCTGACGCCGCGCGGCTCGTTCGAAGTCTGGAAGCAGACGGTGCGCGGGCACTCACGCGAGTGGACCGAAATGGACCAGACCGCCGCGCGGGAATTGCGCGCGATCCTGCAGGACGTCGCGCTGCACCGGATGCGCGAAGCGGAGCGCGCGCGGACCACGCTGCTCGCCACGCTCGGCCACGATCTGCGCAATCCGCTGCAGGCGATCAACATGGCCGTGCAACTGATGGGCCGCGGTCTCGCTTCGTCCAATGACACCGCGCGGCGGGTGGAAGGCTCCACGCGCCGCATGCAGTCGCTGATCAACTACATTCTGGATGTGAGCCGTATCCGTTCCGGCGTCGGGCTGGGTCTCAAACGCGAGCATGTGCCGTTGAAGGATCTGCTGGAATCGATCGTCGATCAGAACCGGCTTGCGCATCCGGGCATCAATATCTCCGCGCAGTTCGCCGACGATCTCGGCGACGCGTTCATCGACCCCGACCGCTTCAATCAGGCGCTCACGAATCTGATCGGCAACGCGCGCCAGCACGGCGACACCAAGCATCCCATCGAACTGATCGCGCTCGCCGACGGCGCAAACCGCACCATCGAAGTAAGAAACCGGCTGACCGGCAAGCCAACGGTGCCGTTCGAGCGGCTCACCGACCCATTCAAGAGCGGCTCGCTCGACAATCCGCTCAATCGCGGCGGCCTGGGCCTCGGGCTGTTTATCGCCAGCGCGATCGTCAAAGGCCATGACGGGTTGCTGGAAGGCCGATTTACCGATACCGAAGCGCGGATCTCGGTCACGTTGACCCCAGCGGCTGCCTAGCCGGAAGACGCCTCGCCGCTCGCGGCGAGCGCGTCACGGCACGCCGGCGAGGGTCGGCGGTTCTCTGCAAGTCCAGCCGCGTCTGTCAAGCCCACCATTTCGCGGCAAGCGCCGGCCAATGCGGCCGGCTGATGGCGACGTCCACCGGACGGCTCGCGCTGATTGCGCTCAACCGACGCGTCAGGAATGAGCTCGTCACACGCAGAAGTTCGGTCGTGTTCACAGGCTTTTGAAAAAACGCATGACAGCCTGGCGGCAGCACGGCCGGCTTCATCTGCGCGGAAAGCATGGCAATGCCGATGTGCGCAAACGACGGGTAGCAGGTAAGCCGGGAGCATAGTTCCAGGCCATCCATGACAGGCATTTCCCAGTCCGTCACGATCAGATCGGGCAGGTGCCGGGTGGCGGCGAGCAGCGCGCGCTCACCGTTTTCTGCTGTCAGAACGCGGTGGCCGGCGGCCTCCATAGCGATCTGCAGCGCCCAGAGGTGCTCGAATTCGTCGTCGACAAGAAGAACTGTAGCCATAGCGGCGGGCGCGTGGGGTCGGATAGGTCACTGTGTCGCGCAATCGCCATGCCATAGACACAAAAAAGTCAGACACAGCGGCAGCAAGGAAGCGGCGCCCGCCGCCGACTGCCAGCCCGACGCGGTCAATGATGTTGCAATCTTCGCACTGTGAATGGTGCGTCAATAACATGCGCCTGTCACACGGCGGCCTGATGCATGCCGATGTAACGATTACGTCGTAAAGCTTGTTATGATTCTATCAATCGTTGTAGCATAAGCGCGAACAGGTAGTCGGCGACGTTGTGCGCCGCGTCATATTTCCGGAAGCTTTATGCCCGATCTCTCAGTGTCTTCGTCGGTCGTCGCGTTGCGCGGCGCGCCGCTCGTTCATCCGGCCCGAAACCCCGGCATGCCGTTCGACGCATCGTGGCTCGACGGTCTGCGGGTCAACCAGTCCGCAGTGGAGCGCCGCACAGCCACCCTCGGCACGCGCCGCAGCGTCAAGAAGGATGCGCAGGCCGCGTGGCTGTTGAAGGCGGTGACCTGCATCGACCTGACCACGCTGAGCGGCGACGACACTGAAGGCCGCGTGAGACGTCTGTGCGCGAAGGCGCGGCAACCGGTGCGGGCCGACCTGCTCGAAGCGCTCGGCATCGCCCCGCAAGGCATCACGACCGGCGCGGTGTGTGTTTATCACCGCTTCGTCGCGGCGGCAGTCGACGCGCTGCACGGCAGCAATATTCCCGTCGCGGCCGTATCCACCGGTTTTCCTGCCGGACTGATCCCGCACCCGTTGAAGCTGAAAGAGATCGAAGCGTCGGTCGCGGATGGCGCGCAGGAAATCGACATCGTGGTCACGCGCGAACACGTGCTGACGGGCAACTGGCAGGCCCTGTACGACGAAGTGCGCGAGTTTCGCGCCGCGTGCGGTCCCGCGCACCTCAAAGCGATCCTCGCCACGGGCGACATCCGCACGCTCTCCAACGTGGCGCGCGCGTCGATGGTCTGCATGATGGCGGGCGCCGACTTCATCAAGACGTCCACCGGCAAGGAAGGCGTGAACGCGACGCTCGACGTGTCGCTCGTGATGGTGCGCATGATCCGCGAATTTCATGAGCGCACTGGCGTGCTGATCGGCTTCAAGCCGGCAGGCGGCGTGTCGAGCGCGAAGTCGGTGCTGTCGTACCAGATCCTGATGAAAGAAGAACTCGGCCGCCCGTGGCTCGAACCCGAGCTGTTCCGCATTGGGGCGTCGAGTCTGCTCGCCGACATCGAACGTCAGCTCGAACATTACGTCAGCGGCCGTTACTCCGCTTTCAACCGTCACCCCGTAGCCTGAACAGAAGACCGATCTCATGAGCGTAGCTGAGTATTTTTCATCGATGGAGTACGGTCCCGCACCCGAGGACGATCAACCCGCGCGCGCGTGGCTCGCGGACCATGACGCGAAGCTCGGGCATTTTATCGGCGGTGCGTGGCAGGCACCCGCAAGCGGTGAGTTTTTCGCCTCGCGGGCACCGGCGACGGGCGATCAGCTCGCCGAGATTGCGCAAGGTGATGCAGCCGATGTTGACGCCGCGGTCGCCGCCGCACGAGCCGCGCAGCCGGCATGGCTGGCGCTGGGCGGAAAAGGCCGCGCGCGTCACCTGTACGCACTCGCGCGGATGGTGCAACGGCACAGCCGCCTGTTCGCGGTGCTCGAAGCGCTCGACAACGGCAAGCCGATTCGCGAGACGCGCGACATCGACGTGCCGCTCGTCGCCCGGCATTTTCTGCATCACGCCGGCTGGGCACAGTTGCAGGAAAGCGAGTTTGCGGACTATGCGCCGCTTGGCGTGGTCGGCCAGATCGTGCCATGGAATTTCCCGCTGCTGATGCTCGCATGGAAGATCGCGCCGGCCATTGCGACCGGCAATTGCGTGGTGCTGAAGCCTGCTGAGTACACGCCGCTCACCGCGCTGCTCTTTGCCGAACTGGCGCATCGCGCCGGTCTGCCCGCGGGCGTGCTGAATGTGGTGACCGGCGACGGCAGCACCGGCGCCGCGCTCGTCGAGCACCCGGACGTGGACAAGATCGCGTTCACCGGTTCGACGGAAGTGGGCCGTCTGATCCGGACGGTGACGGCTGGCTCCGGCAAGTCGCTGACACTCGAACTGGGCGGCAAATCACCGTTCATCGTGTTCGATGACGCCGACCTCGACGGCGCGGTGGAAGGCGTCGTGGACGCGATCTGGTTCAACCAGGGGCAGGTGTGCTGCGCAGGTTCGCGTCTGCTCGTGCAGGAGGGCATCGAAGCACGCTTTATCGCGAAACTGAAGCGCCGCATGGAGACGCTGCGCGTGGGTACGTCGCTCGACAAGAGCATCGACATCGGCGCGATTGTCGACCCGGTGCAACGCGAGCGCATCGAGTCCCTCGTCGAAGCAGGACGCCGCGAGGGTTGCGCGGTCTGGCAATCGCCCGCTGCGTCGCTACCCGCCACAGGCTGCTTTTATCCGCCGACGCTCGTGACCGGCGTCGCGCCCGCTTCCGCGCTCGCGCAGGAGGAGATTTTCGGCCCGGTGCTCGTCGCGATGAGCTTTCGCACCCCCGATGAAGCCATTGCGCTCGCCAACAACTCCCGCTACGGGCTTGCTGCGAGCGTGTGGAGCGAGACCATCGGCCGTGCGCTCGACGTGGCGCCCCGTCTCGCATCCGGCGTGGTGTGGATCAACGCAACCAATCTGTTCGACGCGGCGGTCGGCTTTGGAGGCTACCGTGAATCGGGCTATGGTCGCGAAGGCGGGCGTGAGGGCTTGTACGAATATCTGAAACCGCGTGTCTGGCTCAATCTTGCCGGGCGCGAGCAGGCGCGTGTCGCCGAAGAACGGGACGCAACGCAAACGCTGTCGAATGTCACGGCGATCGACCGCACGGCCAAGCTCTTCATCGGCGGCAAGCAGGCGCGGCCCGACAGCGGCTATTCGCTGCCTGTGTTCGCGCCGGACGGCACGCTCGTCGGCGAAGTGGGCGAGGGCAATCGCAAGGACATTCGCAATGCGGTTGAAGCGGCGCGCAGCGCGCAAAAGTGGTCGCAGGCGAGCACGCATAACCGCGCGCAGGTGCTGTTTTATCTCGCGGAAAACCTGGCAGTCCGCGCAGACGAATTCGCGCGCCAGCTGGTCCTGCGAAACGGCGCGACGCACGCTGCCGCGCACGCTGAAGTCGAGGCCGCGGTCGCGCGTTTCTTCACGTATGCGGCGTGGGCCGACAAATTCGACGGCGCCGTGCATACGCCGCCGTTGCGCGGCGTGGCGCTGGCCATGCACGAACCGCTCGGCGTGATCGGCATTGCATGCCCGGATGAAGCGCCGCTGCTCGGCTTCGTGTCGCTCGTGGCCCCCGCGCTCGCAATGGGCAACCGCGTGGTGGTGTTGCCGAGTGCCGCGTCGCCGCTGACGGTCACCGACTTTTATCAGGTGGCCGAAACATCGGACGTGCCCGGCGGGGTGCTGAATATCGTCACCGGCGAGCGCGACGCGTTGCTGCCCGCGCTCGCCAGACACGACGACGTAGACGCGCTCTGGTGCTTCGGCAGCGCGGCGGATTCGACGCTGGTGGAGCGCGAATCGGTCGGCAATCTGAAGCGGACGTTCGTCGATTATGGCCGCCAGTTCGACTGGTTCGATGCATCGAGCGAAGGCCGGCCGTTCTTGCGGCAGGCCGTGCAGGTCAAGAACGTGTGGATACCGTATGGCGACTGAGCCGACTGAGCCGAAAGTGTCGTAACGATACATCCGGGCGGGACCGGGATACGGCCCGCTCATCTGAACGAAATGCACGCCAGCCAGACCATGGAGGAGACAACGTGCTGAAGTATCAGTTTCTGCTGTTCAGGACAGGTGCAGCGCGCTGCGCCCCGATTCGGGCATGCGCACGCGGGGGCCGTTCATGACCACACCTGTGCAACGGCGTGGACGCGTCGTCATTCTTGGCATCTACGTCACCGATCTGACGTTTCGCGCGGCGCGCATGCCGCTAATCGGCGAAACGATCGCGGGCTCGGCCTTCGCGATGGGCCCAGGCGGCAAAGGCTCCAATCAGGCGGTCGCCGCCGCGCGCGCGGGCGCCGACGTGGTGTTCTGCACGCGTCTTGGCAATGACGCGTTCGGAGCGATTGCGCGCGAGACGTGGGCCGCCGAAGGCATTACCGCGCGCGCCACGGTGATCGACGGCGTGTCGACGGGCGCCGCGCATATATTCGTCGACGACACCACCGGCATGAACGCGATCATCGTCGCGTCCGGTGCGGCCGGCACGATGAATGCGGCGGACGTAGATGCGATCGAAGCCGACATCGCTGCCGCACGCGTGTTCGTCACACAACTCGAACAGCCGCTTGAAGCCGCCCGCCGTGGACTCGAAGTCGCGCGCGAACGCGGCGTGACCACGGTGTTCAATCCCGCACCCGCGCTGGCGTTGCCCGATGACATTTTCCCGTTGTGCGACTACATCACGCCGAACGAAACGGAGGCCACCGCGCTGACCGGCGTGCCGATCGCGAACGCCGCCGACGCGCGGCGTGCGGCCGACGTATTGCTCGCCAAAGGCGTCGGCACTGTGATCGTCACGCTCGGCGAGGCCGGCGCGCTGCTGCATTCAGCGGACCAATCCGTTCTGGTGCCCGCGTATCAGTGCGGGCGCGTGGTGGAAACGGCCGGCGCGGGCGACGGCTTCACAGGCGGCTTTGCAGCCGCACTCGCACGCGGCGACGATCCCCTTGCGGCAATGCGCTTCGGCTGCGCACTGGCGGGTATCTCGGTGACGCGTGCGGGCACCGCGCCGTCCATGCCGACGCTCGCTGAAATCAACGATGTGCTGAACCAGTCCGCGGGCGTGCCGCAGGCGTCCTGAAGGAGATCGTCATCATCATGAAGTCTTCGTTCACCGCTGCAAAACTGTTTGGCGACCGGCAACTGAATTTTCTGCTGATCGTCAACGTGCTTGTCGTGCTGGTCGCCACCGCGCTTTCGCGCGGGCAGTTTGTCGATATGGACAATCTGCAGTCGATGGGCGGCCAGTTGCCCGAACTCGGGCTGCTCGCGCTCGGCATCATGTTGTCGATGATCTCCGGCAACGGCGGCATCGACCTGTCCGGTGTCGGACTCGCGAACCTTTCCGGCATGGTCGCCGCGCTGGTGGTGCCGCGCTTCGTCAGCGGCGACGACTCGCCGGCGTCATATACAGCGCTCTTCTGCGTGATTGTCGTGGCAGTGGGGCTGCTCGGCGGCCTGCTGAACGGTGTCGTGATCGCGCGCCTGCGGCTCACGCCGATTCTCTGCACGCTCGGCACGCAATTGCTGTTTACCGGTTTTGCGGTGGTGCTCAGCAACGGCGCGTCCGTGCATGTCGATTATGTCGATCCGTTATCGAACATCGGCAACGGTACGGTGTTTCAGGTGCCCATCGCGTTCTGCATTTTCATTGGCGCCGTGGTCGTGCTCGGCTGGCTGCTCAGACGCAGTCCATTCGGCCTGCGGCTCTATCTGATGGGCACGAATCCGAAGGCTGCTTTCTACGCGGGCATTCCGCGCGCGCGGATGCTGATCCTCACTTACACGATGTGCGGCGTGCTCGCGTCCCTCGCGGGACTGATCAGCGCAGCGCACACGTCCAGTGCCAAATGGGACTACGGCAATTCCTATCTGCTGATCTCGATCCTGATCGCGGTGATGGGCGGTGTGAATCCCGCTGGTGGGCACGGCCGCATCATCTGTGTTTTTTTTGCGGCAACAGTGCTGCAATTCCTGTCGAGCCTGTTCAATCTGCTCGGCGTCTCGCAATTTTTCGGCGACTGCGCATGGGGTTTCCTGCTTTTGCTGTCGCTGGCATTCGCGGGCGGCGAAAAGGTGCGGGCGATCTTTGGACTGGGCGGCGGAGCGTCCGCAAGTCCAGCTGCAAGTACAGGCGCGCCGCCCAAACGTTAGCGACATCACAGCATTCAGTACACGGCGGACAACGAGCCCTGGCTGTCCGTTACGATCGAGTGGGGCAACACCGAACGAACGATAAAGGAGACATGACATGAAACTGACCCGACTGGGCGCCGCGCTTGCAGCAGGTGCATTGACCGTGGGCGTGATCGCCGCGGCACAGGCCGCGACCAATGAAACGATCGTCACGGTCGTCAAGGTAACCGGCATCAACTGGTTCAACCGGATGGACGACGGCGTGAAGGAGTTCGCGAAAGACAATCCCGGCGTGAACGCGTATCAGACCGGCCCCGGCCGGGCGGACGCGGCGCAGCAATTGAAGATCATCGAAGACCTGATCGCGAAGAAAGTCACCGCGATTGCGGTCGTGCCGTACGATCCGCCGACGCTCGAACCGGCGTTGAAGAAAGCGATGGATCGCGGCATCAAGGTCGTCACGCACGAGGCCGACAACGAAAAGAACACGATGGTCGACATCGAGGCATTCGACAACACGGCCTATGGCGCAGGCCTGAACGAACGGCTCGCGTCCTGTATGCACGACGAAGGCAAATGGGCCGTGCTGGTCGGCTCGCTCGGCAGCCGCTCGCAGGTGCAATGGGCGGACGGCGGCATCGGCAACGCGAAGGCCAAATACCCGAAGATGGACCTGGTGGAGCCGAAGCTCGAAACCAACAACGACGGTGAGCGCGCATACGAAGTCGCCAAGGAAGTGCTGCGCAAGCACCCCGATCTGAAGGGCTTCCAGGGTTCGTCGTCGCTCGACGTGATCGGCATTGGCCGTGCAGTGGAGGAAGCCGGCATGCAGGGCAAGATCTGCGTGTACGGCACGGGCCTGCCGACCGAAGCCGGCAAGTTCCTCGAAAGCGGCGCGATCAACGGCATTGCGTTCTGGGACCCGAAGCTCGCCGGCATCGCGATGAACAAGATCGCGCAGATGCTGGTGGACGGCAAGACCGTGCAGAACGGTCAGGATCTCGGCATTCCCGGCTATACGAAAGTGACCGTGGCCAAAGGACCGGGCAAGGGCATCATCGTGCGTGGTCAGGGCTGGGTGAACGTCGACAAGTCGAACTACAAGCAGTACCCGTTCTGATTGCTGTTTGGTGTGATACGGCGTGTTCGTGTGAGCACGCCTTCAATTGCGACCTGCCACTATGACTCAACACGTACCGGCGCCTCCGCCATCGCCTGCATCCGCCGCAGCGCAGCCCTTCCTGCAGGTAGTGGGCATCCATAAGCGCTTTACCGGCGTGCATGCATTGCGGGGCGTGAGCCTCTCGTTCGAACGCGGGCAGATCTACCATCTGCTCGGCGAGAACGGCTGCGGCAAGAGCACGCTGATCAAGATCATCTCGGGCGCACAACCGCCGGATGAAGGCGAACTCGTGATCGAAGGCGTGCGGCATGCGCGGCTGTCGGCGCTCGAATCGCTCGCGGCCGGTATCGAGACCGTCTACCAGGACCTGTCGCTGCTGCCGAACATGAACGTCGCCGAAAACGTGGCGCTCACTTCGGAGCTCGCCACGCACGACGGCAAACTTGCCCGTACGTTCGACCGCCGCGCGCTCGCACGCACGGCGGCGCGTGCGCTCGAATCGGTCGGCCTGCCCGGCGACCCGGACTTCCAGGCAACGCTGATCGAACAGTTGCCGCTCGCCACGCGCCAGCTGGTCGCGATTGCCCGCGCCATCGCGAGCGAAGCGAAGTTCGTGATCATGGACGAACCCACTACCTCGCTCACGCAAAAGGAAGTGGACAACCTGATCGCCGTGCTGGCGAATCTGCGCGCGCAGGGCGTGACGGTGCTGTTCGTGAGCCACAAGCTCGACGAATGCTATGCAATCGGCGGCGAAGTGATCGTCTTGCGCGACGGCCAGAAAATGGCCGAGGGGCCGATTGCGAATTTCACCAAGGCGCAGATCAGCGAACTGATGACGGGTCGCCATCTGTCGAACGAGCGCTATCGGCAGGAGGCGGTCGCCAAAGAGGTCGTGCTCGACGTGCGCGGGTTCACACGTGCCGGTCAGTTCAGCGATGTGTCGTTTGCGCTGCACGGCGGCGAGATTCTCGGCGTCACGGGCCTGCTCGATTCGGGACGCAACGAACTCGCGCGAGCGCTCGCCGGCGTTGCGCCTGCGCAGTCCGGGCAGGTGACGCTCGACGGCCATGCCGTTTCGCTGCGCACGCCCTCGGACGCAAAAAATCATCGCATTGGCTATGTGCCGGAAGACCGGCTGAACGAAGGGCTCTTTCTCGACAAGCCGATCCGCGACAATGTGATTACCGCAATGATTTCGGATTTGCGTGACCGTTTTGGCCAGATCGACCGCGCACGTGCGCACGAGCTTGCCGAACAGACGGTCAAGGATTTGCAGATTGCGACGCCCGGTGTCGACAAACCCGTGCAATCGCTGTCCGGCGGCAACCAGCAGCGCGTGCTGATCGGCCGCTGGCTGGCCATCGACCCGCGCGTGCTGATCCTGCATGGGCCAACGGTCGGCGTGGACGTGGGCTCGAAGGACATCATTTACCGCATCATGCAGCGGCTGTCGCAGCGCGGTATCGGCATCATCCTGATCAGCGACGACCTGCCCGAACTGCTGCAGAACTGCGATCGCATCCTGATGATGAAGAAAGGACGGGTGGCAAGCGAGTATCAGGCCGATGCGTTGAACGAAGCCGAACTATACCGCGCGTTGCTGTCGGAAGCTGCCTGAAGGAGGCCAGTACTCTCATGAATTCGCGCATCGATTCGCGCCTGAACCCGAAGATGACCACGCCCAGCGAAAATACGGCCACGCCGAACATTGTAGAAGTCGCCCCCGACGTCAAACCGCCGGGATTGCGCTTGAGGCTCGCGCGCAATCCCGAGTGGTTCACTGCCGGGCTGATCGTGGTGACCTGCCTGATTGTCGGCGCGATCAATCCGCGCTTCTTCCAGTTCGCGACGCTGTTCGATCTGCTGCATTCGGCGAGTACCATGTCGCTGTTCGCGCTGGGCACGCTCGTCGTGCTGGCCTCGGGCGGCATCGACGTGTCGTTCACAGCAATTGCCGCGTTGACCATGTATGGCATCACGAAGGCCGTGTTCGCGTGGTGGCCCGACGCGCCGTTCGCGCTGATCCTGATTACCGGCGCGCTCGGCGGCGTGGTGCTGGGGATGATCAACGGGCTGCTGGTGCACCGGTTGAAAGCGCCTTCGCTGATCGTGACGATCGGTACGCAGTACCTGTACCGTGGCTTGCTGCTGACCTTCATCGGCACGACGTTTTTCATGAACATTCCACACAGCATGGACCGCTTCGGCCGTATTCCGCTGTTCTTCTATCATACGAACGACGGCCTGCGCGCGGTGCTGCCGGTCTCGGTGCTGGCGCTGGTGCTGGCGGCAGCGCTCACATGGTGGCTGCTGAATCGCACGATGATGGGCCGCGGCGTTTATGCAATGGGCGGCAGTCTGGCAATTGCAGAGCGGCTCGGCTACAACCTGCGCGCCATTCACCTGTTCGTGTTCGGCTATACGGGCATGCTTGCGGGCATTGCGGGCATTCTGCACGTGTCGAACAACCGCCTCGCCAATCCATTCGACCTGGTCGGCACGGAACTCGACGTGATTGCCGCCGTGATTCTGGGCGGCGCGCGTATTACGGGGGGAACGGGCACGGTGGCGGGCACGCTGCTCGGTGTCGTGCTGGTCACGCTAATCAATAGTGTGCTGATTCTGGTGGGCGTACCGAGCACGTGGCAGAAAGTGATTATCGGCGCTTTTATTCTGATCGCCGGCACCTTGTTCGCACTGCAGCGCAAGAGCTAGACGTTGGTGTCGAAGAGCGTCGGCGTGGGCCGCCCCGCGAGTGGCGGCCCACTTTTCATTGACGCTTGCGGTGGTCCTGGCCCTTCTCGGTGATGATCGAGTCGAAGTCGTCGATCTGGGAAAAGCGCACCGCCTTCACGACGCCAAACTTGCTCTGGTCCACGACGAGATGCCGTTCCACCGCGCTCGCCATTGCGGCCTGCTTGAGCGCAACTTCGTGGAAATTCCAGCATGTCACGCCGCGCGCCGCGTCCACCCCGCCCGCCGAGATGAACGCCTTGTTGATGCCCATGCGCCGAAGCATGTCGAGACTTTCTTCACCCGCAAACGAATCCGAAGAAGGCACGTAGACGCCGCCTAACAGAATCATTCGCACATTCGGCTTGCGCCGCAAAATCTCCGCGACGTTCAGTGAGTAGCACACCACGGTGACGTGCCGTTCGAGCGGGATGAGGCGTGCGAGCGTGGTGAGCGTTGTGCCGCAGTCAATAAAGATCGTTTCGTGATCGACGACGAGGCCGGCTGCAATCGCGGACGCTTCGGCTTTGGCCTGCGCAAAATGGTCTTTTTCTTCTTCGAGCGAATAGCCGGCGTTATTGGGTACGTCCGTCGCGCTGAGAATGTAGCCGCCGAGGTAGGTGAAACTTTCGGGGCTCGCAGCGATATCGCGCCGCACCGTCATTTCCGAGACACCTAGCAGGCTTGCGGCGTCGCGCAGGCGCATCACGTTTTGCTTCGCCAGCGCATCGGCAAGAGCGCGGAGGCGGTCGGGTTTCAGCATGAAGGTCCTGTCGCGCGGAAAGTGGAAGGGCGTTATATTTCGTTCGCTTAGGTGAAAGAATTATAACAACAGCTTGCTGGGTAAGGGTGGGTTTTGCGAAGTCGTCGGAGGCAAACGCGCGGCGCAGCCTGTAGAGGTTCGGTCTGCTGTACGGCGCGGGGTCACTATAATGAAGAAAGGCTCGTGACGAACTGCATTGCTGCGAGGTCCAGGCGCGCAACGCACGCGAACACCTGGGTCCGCACTCACGCCACTTTTCAAGGACATGGATCGGCGTTGCTGCCGATGTCACCGGAACAACCTCTCATGAACACACCTAGACAAGCACTGAAAATCGATTTCGTTTCCGACATTGCATGCCCGTGGTGCGCCATTGGTCTTGCGTCGCTCGCGCGTTCGCTGGAAAACCTCGGCGAATCGGTCGATGTGAAAATGGCGGTGCATCCGTTCGAGCTGAATCCCGCAATGGGGCCGGCCGGCGAAAATATCGTCGAGTACCTTGGCAAAAAATACGGGCGCACGCCGGAACAGATCGCACAAACGCAGGCCACGATCCGCGAGCGCGGCGAAAGCGTCGGTTTCATTTTTGGTCCGCGTGAGCGCACGTACAACACGTTCGACGCGCACCGTCTGTTGTATTGGGCAGGCATCGAAGGCAAACAGGTGGACCTGAAGGCGGCGCTGATGCAGGCCTATCACGGCGAAGGCAAGAATCCGTCGGACCGCGCGGTGCTGGTGGAAGCCGCACGCTCCGTTGGCCTCGACGCAGCGAAGGCGAGCGCCGTGCTGGAAAGCGGTGACTACGCCGACGAGGTTCGCGCTGAAGAAGAGAAGTACCAGGCGCTGGGCATCCAGTCGGTGCCCGCAATCATCTTCAACGATCGCTATCTGGTGAGCGGCGGGCAGCCGGTGGAAGTGTTCGACGAAGTGATCCAGAAGGTGCTGAGCGAAGCCTGACGCCGTATGCATGCAGCGTGCCGATCGGGTGCGCCGGCATGCAACCTTGCCGGCGCACCCGCAGCGGGAGGTGTCTATCAGATGGCCGCGCTACCAGCCGCTCACGTCAGCCAGCCCTTGATCGACTCTGACATCGCCGCGGTGGAAATCCCGTAGCGCTCGTGCAATGTCGGCAGCGCCCCGGCGGCCAGAAAACCGTCGGGCAATCCAATCTGCCGGAAAGTGCACGACACACCGGCGCGCATCAACTCCGCGGCCACCGCTTCGCCCAGGCCGCCAATCACCGTGTGGTTCTCCGCCACCACCACGAGCCGGCCCGGGCGCTTTGCTTCACGCAGGATCGTCCCGGTGTCGAGCGGCTTGATAGTCGGCACATGCAGCACGGCAACGTCGACGCTGTCGTGTGCGAGCGCTTTCGCGGTTTCCAGCGCACGCATGGTCATGAGGCCGGATGAGATAATCAGTACGTCGGTACCGTCGCGCAGCATCTTCGCCTTGCCGAGTTCGAACGTGTAGTCGTATTCATCGAGTACGGCTGGTACGTTGCCGCGTAGAAGACGGGCGTACACGGGACCTTTGTGCGCCGAGATCGCCGGCACCATCTGCTCGATATCGAGCGCGTCGCACGGGTCGATGACAGTCATGTTCGGCATGGCGCGCATCAACGCAAGGTCTTCTGCGGCCTGATGGCTTGGACCGTATCCGGTAGTCAGACCGGGCAGCGCGCAGACGATCTTCACGTCGAGGTTGTCTTCCGCAATCGCCTGATGCATGAAGTCGTATGCGCGCCTCGTGGCGAATACCGCATACGTCGTGACGAACGGTTGTGCGCCTTCGTGCGCGAAGCCGGCGGCAGCGCCCATCAGCAATTGCTCCGCCATGCCCATCTGATAGAAGCGCTCGGGAAATTCCTTCGCGAAAATGTGCAGGTCGGTGTACTTGCCGAGGTCGGCGGTCATGCCCACCACGTCCACTTTCTGCCGCGCCAGTTCGACGAGCGCGTGGCCAAAGGGCGCCGAGCGTGTGATCTGTCCTTCGCCTGCAATCGAGGCGATCATAGCCGAGGTCTTCAGGCGCGGTTTGGCTGCTGTCGTGTCGTTCATGCTTGTCTCCCTGCTTCGAGTGCGTCGAGCGCCAACTGCCACTCGTGGGCGTCGACGCGAATAAAGTGGTTTTTCTCGCGCTGTTCGAGAAACGGCACGCCGCAACCCATGCGCGTGTCGGCAATGATCATGCGCGGCTGCGCGGCGGAACACGTGCGTGCAGCGTCGAAAGCGGCCTTGACGGCGTGAATGTCGTTGCCGTCCACGCGCTGGGTGAACCAGCCGAACGCTTGCAGTTTCTCGACGAGCGGCTCGAACGCCATCACCTGCGTAGACGGGCCATCTGCCTGCTGATTGTTCACGTCGACCACGGCAATCAGGTTGTCCAGCTTCCAGTGGCTCGCGGACATGATGCCTTCCCAGATCGCGCCTTCGTCCAGCTCGCCGTCGGAGAAAAGCGTGTACACGAACGCTTTCGACTTCTTGCGTTTGAGGCCGAGGCAGCGGCCCACGGCGATCGTCAAGCCGTGGCCGAGCGAGCCGCCGGACATCTCCATGCCGGGCGTGTAGCTCGCCATGCCGGACATCGGCAAACGGCTGTCGTCGCTGCCATAGGTTTCGAGTTCTTCCGGCGGCAGAATGCCTGCTTCGAGCAGCGCCGCATAAAGCGCGATCGCGTAGTGTCCGTTCGACAGCAGGAAGCGGTCGCGCTCCTCCCACTCGGGATCTTCCGGGCGATAACGCATGGCACCGAAGTAAGCGACGGACAGGACGTCGGCAATGTCGAGCGCCTGGCCGATGTAGCCTTGGCCCTGAACCTCGCCCATCAGCAGCGCGTTTCTGCGGATACGGTAAGCGTGTTCGGCGAGTTGCGCCGTCGACGCGAGAGAAGGACCGTTCATGTTGTCTCCAGTGATCAGTCGGAATGTTGGGAAGGCGGTTTGCAAGTCAGCGCGTCAGCGGTTCACTGACCTGGCCGGCACGAGGAATACGAGGCACGCGCCGATCGTCACGGCGATCGAGATGAAGATCAGGCCAGCTGTCGACTTGCCGGTGAAATCGTTCAACCAGCCGACGATCGCCGGTGAAAAGAAGCCGGCAAGATTCGCAAAACAGTTCACTGCGGCAATGCCCGCCGCGGCGGACATGCCACCGAGCAACGCCGTCGGCAACGACCAGAATTGCGACGACGACGCGAGGATGCCCGCAGCCGCGATGCTCAGACAGACGATGGACGCGGGCACACTGCCGAGCGCCGGCAGGATCGCAAACGCTCCCGCGGCGATCAGCATCGGAATGGCGAGATGCAGGCGGCGTTCGCGGCGATAGTCGGCGCTCATGCCGATCAGCGGCAGCGCGATGATCGCGCAGAGGTAAGGGATAGCAGTGAATACGCCCACCCACAGCGGGTCGGCGACGCCGGACTTGCGGATGATCGTCGGCAGCCAGAACGTCAGACCGTACTGGCCGAGCACCACGCAGAAATAGATAGCCGCCATTAGCCACAAGCGCCGGTCGCCAATGAAGGAGCGCACCGAAATATGAGCGACGGTCTGCGCGTTATCACTGGCGACATTGCGTGCGAGCAGGGCCTTCTCGGATTCGCTCAGCCATTTCGCTTTGGCAATGCCATCGTCCAGATAAAGCAGGATGGCGATGCCAAGCACGAGTGAAGGCACGGCTTCGAGCAGAAAGAGCCACTTCCAGCCGGCCATGTTCATCGCGCCCTGCAGCGAGTGCATGATCCAGCCCGACAGCGGTCCGCCGATAATGCCGGCGAGCGGAATCGCCATGAAGAAGAGCGATAAAGCCTTGGCCCGGCGCGCGGCGGGGAACCAGTAGGTCAGATAGAGAATGACGCCCGGCGCGAAGCCTGCCTCGGCCACACCGAGCAGAAAGCGCAATACGTAGAACGCCGTGGGCGACTTCACGAACACGAAGCAGGCGGAAATGACCGCCCAGGTGAGCATGATCCGCGCAAGCCATCTGCGCGCGCCGACGCGGTGCAGCACGATATTGCTCGGGACTTCGAACAGAAAGTAGCCAAGGAAGAAGATGCCCGCACCCATGCCGTACACGGTCTCGCTAAAGCGCAGATCGTTCAGCATTTGCAGCTTCGCAAAGCCGACGTTCACGCGGTCGAGATACGCACCGAGATAGCACAACATCAAAAATGGAATGAGCCGGCGACTGACTTTCGTGTATGTCTTCGATTCAAAGCTGGTCGTGTCCGCACGTGGTTCGAGATCGCCGGCGACGGCCGCAGCGGTGTACTTGGGTTTCATGGTGTCTCCTTTCTCGGCCCCGGGTGTGCCCGGTGTCAGTGTGGATGTCCGCCACGTGTGGTGGACTCCGGTCTCAGCGAGGCATGGGTGGCGCGTCATTGAAGCATGGCCGCCACGGGCGAACTATGTCAGTGAATCAGCATGCCGCCGTTCACGTCGAGCGTGACGCCCGTAAGATACGTCGACAGGTCGCTCACGAGGAAAAGGCAGGCGTTCGCGACATCGGCGGCGTCGCCGAGGCGGCCGAGCGGAATGCCTTTGATGATCTCCGTGCGCATCTCGGCGGTGAGCTTGTCGCCGGTGATGTCGGTCTGGATCAGACCTGGCGTGATCGAATTGACGCGAATGCTGTCCGCCCCGAATTCGCGGGCCATCGCGCGTGCGAGGCCAAGCACGCCGGCCTTGGCGGCGCTGTAATGAGGGCCGCCGAAGATACCGCCGCCGCGTTGCGCGGAGACCGACGACATGCAGACGATGCTGCCGTCTTTCTGATCTTTCATCGCCGGCAGCACGGCTTGCGACATGTAGAGTGTGCCGCGAAGGTTGACGTCGACGATTGCGTCGAAGCTGGCTGCGTTGATATCGAGTGTGCGCACCGGCTGCGTGATGCCGGCGTTATTGATCAGGCCGTCGATACGGCCAAAGCGCTCCAGCGTCGCTTTGGCGGCGGCTACGCAGGCATCCTTGTCGGTGACGTCGCAGGCCAGGCCGAGGTGCGCTTCGCCAAGGTCGGCGGCGGCGTTTTTTGCATCTTCCTCGCGCAGATCGAGGATCACAACTCGCGCGCCTTGTGCGGCCAGCGCCTTAGCGGTTGCCTTGCCAATTCCACGCGGCGAAGCCGCACCTGTCACGATCACGACCTTGTTCTCTAGCAGCATGAGTGTCTCCTGAGTGTTGACGTAGTGCTGCCAGTGTCAACTACGTGGTCAGTCGCATCAACGCCGTATCGCTCAACTTTGCTTGAGAAATTTTCAGGTGATCAGCACTGCAGGGTACGGCATGCAAAGCGTGCGTGCCGCGCCGCTGCACAACACAAGAGCGCGCGTCCCGCACCGGTGACGCGGCATGCAGGAAAACCCTCGGATACCGCCGAATAATTCAGGCAGGAGCTTGCGTGATCAGGATGGGCGCACCTTATGTCCCACCTCACGCTCCACCCATGCGATGAATCGCGCGACGCGTGGCAACTCCGCATTCTGTGGCGGATAGACCAGATGGTGCGCGCCGACCTCGACCGCGTAGCTCTCGTCGAAGACCGGCACGAGCGCGCCGTCGCGCATGCGCACCGACGCGAGCATCTGGCTTTCGAGCGCGATGCCAAGGCCGAGTGCCGCTGTTTCGAGCGACATGTACGAGCGATCGAACGAGAAGTCGAATGTCTTGTGCGCGGCCGCTACGCCCGTACGCCCGAACCACTGCTTCCATTGCACGAGCGGCGTCTCCGAAAAGATCAGGCGATGCTCCAGCAGATCTTCCGGCGTCCTGACCGGGTGCTTCGCCAGATAGGCAGGCGAGGCGAGCGGCGTGATGAACTCGTTGCGCAGCGTTCTGACTTCGAGGTCAGGCCAGTTCGCATAGCCGTGGCGCAAGTCGATGTCGTAGTACCCGCTGGTAAACGATACGCTTTCGTACGAGCACGCCACGTTCAACTGGATATCGCCATTGGCTTCCTGAAACGATTCCAGCCGCGGCAGCAGCCACATCAGGCCGAAGCTGGGACTGGAATGCACGCGCAGGATTTCGACGTCCGCGCGGCTCGACGCACGCTCGGTTGCGCGATTCAGATCCGCGAGAGAGCCCGTGACGTCGGACAGGTAGCGCTCGCCGGTGGAGGTCAGCACGAGGCCGCGACCTGACCGGTAGAACAGGGGCTGACCGATGATCGATTCGAGATTGCTGATCTGATGGCTCACGGCCGACGCGGTGAGCCCCAGTTCCTCGGCCGCGCGATTGACGCTCTTCGTTCTGGCCACGCTCTCGAAAGCAATGATGGCTTTCACGGGTGGGATACGCATAGTGAAAATTTTTTCAGCCGCAGTTGAAGGAAACAGCCTTGTTCGTATTCGCCGTGCCTGCATTCTTTGGGCAGACCGGATCAGCGGGCAATGAGGTGCGCCCAAAGCCAGGCCGGCAGCTTGATGGCCGGAAGTGCGGTCGACCATAAGCAGGCATGGCGCAGCGCAACAACTGCCCAGAAGACAGCAATGGATTATCCGACTTTCCTTTGCAATATGCGACCCGTCCTGTCGCATCGTCACTCCTTTTGATTCATTGCATCGTTGATCTGATCGCAGGCGCCTGTCGCGCAGCCGTCAGGGGAACGTCGTGCCTGTCAAACGGATTCGTTTATCGAGCGCATCGAGCGCATCGAGCGCATCAGGTGCGTCAGGTGCGTCAGGTGCATGAACTGCATCAGGCAGCGTCGCACGAAGAAAGTCATATGGCGTGCCGCGCAGAAGTTGCGCAAGCAGACGACTCATGGTTGAAGCGCCTTGCCAGTCGGCCGCACGTTCGATCGTCAAGAGCTTTGGACCGACCGACGTGCTGAAGGGATCCGCTCGAATTCAATGGCCAGCCGATCGATTCGTCATCGAGCGGTCTGGCAGTTGCGGGTACACACTTGCGTAAACGCTAGGCGCTGCTCAAAACGGCACACCCTGTCATTCGATATTCAGCCGTACTACACGTAAATGGCAGAAGCGTTCGCGCTCGCATGCAAGTTTCCCGACACGCCGATGGTGCTGAACCGCACCGGCATGCCAGTGGATCGCGCGCCCGAAGAAAAATCGACGCATGGAAACGCAGCATGACGCTGCACGCATCACTTGACGACCGTACCGCGCTTCTTCATGACCACGCAGAGCGCGTGTACCGCCTGTGGCTCGCGTGCACGCGCGGTTCATGCCGGTTCGTCCAGTATCGACGAATCGAACGGCGCCATTCTGCGCAGCGCGAGCCGGAAATCGCGCGCAATCGACGACAGTGCCGCATCGCGCCGCCGGATCAGGCCGATGGTTCGTGCGACAGTGGGGTTCACGAGCGGCCGTATCGCGATGCGCGCATGCGTGTCGCGCGGCGCCGCACAGCGTGGAATGATGGAGATGCCGAGGCCTGCTTCGACCAGTCCGAGCGAAGTGGTCAGATGTTCAATCTCGATCAGCCGGTCCGGGCGCCAGTCGATGTCCCTGAGCGCGGCGTCGAGCATGCGCCGGTTGCCGCTCGTCGTACCCGACACGATCAGCGGCCACGGACGCAGTTCGGGCCACGTCACGTGCTCGCTCGCGGCGAGCGGATGATCCACAGGGCAGGCCAGCACATAGGGATCGACGAGCAGCGCGTCGATGTCCAGCTCCGGCGACTCGTTCACCAGAAACGCAATGCCGAATTCCGCGTCGCCGGTCGTCACGCGCTGCACCACCGTGGCGAGATCGGCCTCGATCAGCCGCAGGCGCACTTCTGGACGACGCTTGTGATAATGGCCGACGATCTTCGGCAGCATGAACTTGGCGGCGGTCGGAATACAGGCAATCGTCAACTGACCCGTGCGAATCCGCGTCGCTTCACACACGAGTTGCAGCGAAGCATCGAGTTCGCGCAGCACGCCCTGTGCACGCGGCAGCAGCAACACACCTGAAGAAGTCAGCGCGACGTGACGCGTGGTGCGCTCGAACAGCAGCGTATCCAGTGCGTCTTCGAGCCTTTTGATGCGCCGCGTCAAAGCGGAGGGCGACAGATGCAGTTCGAGCGCCGCGTCGTTAAACGACGCGTGCGACGCCACCGAGACGAATGCTCGAAGCGCGTCGAGATCGACGCCTGGAAAACGGTTCATCTGATTCCCGCTTACTCTTGCACGTGACGCAATAATAATCACGTCACGTGCAATTCACAAATGGGCGTCGGCTGCGGATACTGAATGCACGACACGTTCCAAGCAAACCGATCCGCGCAAGGCCCCAACCGATGAACCAGCACAACGACATAGGCGCAAACCCTTACACCGGCGGCATTGCCTCTTTTGTCGCAGGCTTGCGCTACGAGGCGATTCCCGACGACGTGCGGGCGCGGATCAAACTCCTGATCCTCGACTCGCTCGGCTGCGCGATATTTGGCGCAGGTTTGCCGTGGAGCCGCATCCTCGCGCAGACGCTGCAGCGTGTCGACAGCACGCCCGGCTGTCATGTCTGGGGTATGCCGATGCGTTTGTCCGCGCCGCACGCTGCACTCGTCAACGGTACGCTGATCCAGAGTTTCGAACTCGACGACGTGCATCGCGTCGGCGTGTTGCATGTCGGCGCAGTCACGCTGCCCGCGGTGCTCGCTGTCGCCGAATTGCTGCGCGCCGATACGCCGATGACCGGCCGCGAATTCCTGCGGGCCTGCGTGGCCGGGTACGAAGTCGGTCCACGTGTGGGCATGTGTATGGGACCGGAGCATATCGCGCAGGGTTGGCATTCGGGTGCGACCGTCGGCGTCTTCTCCGCGGCGGCTGGCGCGGCCGCGGGGTTGCGGCTGGGCGCACAGCAGACGGTGCACGCACTCGGAATCGGCGGCACGCAATCGGCGGGATTGATGGCCGCCCAGTTCGGCGCGATGGTCAAACGCATGCATGCGGGCCGCGCCGCGCAAAGCGGGCTGTATGGCGCGCTGCTCGCGCAGAACGGCTTCACCGGCATCGTCGACGTATTCGAGAACCCGTATGGCGGCTTTTGCAGCACGTTCTCCCGATCGTCGGACCGGTTCGATCTGACACAACTCGTCGACGGTCTTGGTGAGCGATTCGAGACGATGCGCATTGCGCTGAAGTTCTATTCGTGCGTGGGCAGCAATCACACCACGCTCGACGCGATTCGCGCGATGCAGGCACGTCATCCGTTCGGCGCAGCGGATGTCGAGCGCATCGTCGTGCACGGCTCACGCGTCACCGTCGATCATGTCGGCTGGAAATACGTGCCGCAGGGATTGACGTCCGCGCAGCTGAATCTGCCTTATTGCGTCGCAACACTCCTGCTCGAAGGCGATGTCTTCGTCGATCAGTTCAGCGAAGAAAAGGTCACGGACGCCGAGCGCATGACGCTCGCAGACAAGGTACAGGTCGTCGAAGATCCCGCCATTACCGCGCGCGGATCGAAGCTGCGGCATATGGTGCGCGTGGAAGTCGAGTTGCGCGACGGCACACGGCTCGAAGAGACCGTGGAGGCGCAGCGGGGCAGCGAACATGCGTTCGCGAGCGAAGCGGATATTGTTGCGAAGATGCAAAAGCTTGCCGCGCACCGTATCGACGCGCAGCAGATCGCGCGGATCGTCGACTGGGTCATGCATGCCGAAGACCAGCCTGACGCAAGCGAACTGGCGCGCCTTCTCGCGACCGCCGCCTGAGGACATAACGTGGCCGCCACTGCGCATACCTTGACGCTGCCGACGACGCAGGCCGCGCGGCGCGAACGCTTGCGCTCGATCATCGGCGGCAGCGCGGGCAACGTGATCGAGTGGTACGACTTTCTCGCGTATTCGATTTTCTCGATCTACTTCAGTAAAGCGTTCTTTCCCGGCGGCAGCCAGACTGCGCAGCTATTAAATGCCGCAGCCGTCGCGGCAATCGGCTATGTCGTGCGGCCGCTCGGCAGCTGGGCGATCGGCGCGCTGGCCGACCGGCATGGACGGCGCGTCGCGTTGAGCATGTCGGTCGCGATGATGAGCGTCGGCTCGCTGATCATCGCGTTCACGCCGACCTACGGGTCGATCGGTGTGGCCGCGCCTGCCGTGCTGGTTGGCGCGCGTCTGTTGCAAGGCTTCAGCATGGGCGGTGAAGCCGGCACGAGCGCGACGTATCTGAGCGAAATGGCGCCGACAGGCCGTCGCGGATTTTTCGTCGGCTTCGTCCAGGTGACGGTGGTGATGGGCCAACTCGTCGCGCTCGCGCTGATGCTCGTTCTGCAACGATTGATGCTGACGCCGACGCAGCTCGAACAGTGGGGATGGCGCATTCCGTTTGCAATTGGTGGGGCGCTCGCGGTATTCGCACTGTATCTGCGCCGCGGAATCGCGGAAACCGACGCGTTCGAGCGTGAAGGCGCAACCGGCAGCGGCGCGCACACGGAACGACCGCAGGGCGAGCGGGGCAGCCTCCTCGTGCTGCTGATCCAGCACCGACGTCAGACGCTGTGGACGATCGGCATCAGCGTCGGCGGCACGGTCGCTTTCTATACCTTCACGATTTACCTGCAAAAGTTCATGGTCAACACGAGCGGTTTCAGCCGTAATACCGCGACGCTGATCGCAACCGTCGCGCTCGTCATTTATATGGGTTTTCAACCGCTATTTGGTTTGTTGTCCGATCTGGTTGGACGGCGGCCGGTCATGTTGATCTTTGGCGTGGGTGGAACGTTTCTCACCGTGCCGCTGATGCACGCGCTCGGCGCGACCCATAGCGCGCTTACCGCATTTGCGCTAAATCTCGCGGCGCTCGGCATTCTCAGCGGGTTTTCGTCGATTCATTGGCTCGTGAAGTCCGAACTCTTTCCTGCGAAGGTGCGTGCGCTCGGCGTCGGGCTGCCGTTCGCAATCGTATCGTCGGTGATGGGCGGAACGACGGAATATCTCGCGCTGCGCTTCAAGCATGCGGGCCACGAATCGTGGTTCTTCTATTACGTCAGCGCCTGCGCAGCCGTATCGCTCATCACGTACGTGCTGATGCCGGAGACACGCCATCGCTCGGTGATCGACGAGGAAGCGCGTCGGTAGGTGGTGGCAATCGGTTAGTCGTGCATCAGTTAAACGGAGACGCTTTCATGCAGCCGGCTTCTTCCGCTGGGCCCAGCGCGGCGCAGTTGCTGTCCGACTACGCGCTCGGTGTGCGATACGAGCAGTTTCCCGCCGGCATCGTGCGGCTGGCGAAAGACTGTCTGATCGACGCGATCGGCGCGGCGATTTACGGACACGAGGTCGAAGCAGGCCAGGCCGCACTGCGCTACGTCAGCGATGCGGCACCGGGGCCGTGCGCGATCCCCGGCACGGCGCGGCGCGTGACGGCCGATGCGGCTGCTTTCGCGGGCGGTGTGCTTGTCCACGCCGCCGAACTCGACAGTTTGCGGCAACCCGGCGCGGGCGTTCATCCGGGCGCGTCGCTCGTTCCGGTTGCGCTTGCGGCCGCGCAGATTGGCGGCGCATCGGGGCGGGACGTGCTGGCCGCGCTGGTCGCGGGAATCGAGGTGCTGTTTCGCGTCGGCGCGGCCACGAAGCATTCCGCGGAAGCGCGCGGCTTCCATGCGCCGGGCCTCACCGGACCGTTCGGCGCGGCGGTCGTCGCGGGCAAACTCGCGGGTGTCGATGCGGCCATGCTGCGGCGTGCGCTGGGTCTGGCGGGCTCGCTAAGCGGCGGCCTGCTCGAATTCTCGAAGTCCGGCGACGGGGGGCTCGTCAAACGGCTGCATCTTGGACGCGCGGCGCAGTCCGGGATCGTCGCGGTGCAACTCGCGCAAGCGGGATTCGATGGACCCTCGACGGTACTGGAGGGCCGCTACGGCTTCCTGCACGCGTACTGCGAGGTCTCGGACCCCGCACGTTTGACCGAGGGTCTCGGCACGCACTATGAAACGCCGACGCTATGCCTGAAGCGCTACGCGTGTCACATCGTTGCGCACACGCCGGTTTTCGCTGCGCAGCAGTTGCGCGCCGCGCACGACATCGACGCGCGCCGGATTGCCTCGATCCGCATCGAGGGCGCACCGCGCCTTGCAGCGAATCACGACATCAAAGAGCCGGCCAATCAGGTGCTCGCGCAATACAGTGTGCCGATCTGCGTCGCTGCGGCTTTGCTGCACGATGCCGACGATCCGTCGACGTTCGGTGCACGGCTGCTGAGCGATGCATCGATTCGCGAACTCGCGCAGCGCGTGACGCTCGTGTCGACCGACACAATCGGGTTTAAAGACGGGCTCAAAAACGCGCTCGCAACCGTCACGCGGATCACGCTCGATAACGGTACGACATATGAACTGGCGCAAAACGATTTTCCCGGTTGCCCGTCGACGCCGCTGACGCCGGCGCAGTTGCGCAGCAAGTTCCTGCGCATGACGACGCGCCTGGGCAGCGCGGCCGACGCGCTATTCGAGCGGCTGGATCAGATCGAGAACGAAACGGATCTGCATTGGCTCGATGCGCTGCCGGCTTCGACGTCGCCTTCGTCGTCGGGTTTGCGGCGCAGCGCGTCGCCGGATTTATCGCTCGTACGGGGAGACCAGGGATGAGCATCGCACACTCGCTTGGTGAACGGATCGCCGCCTTCACCGCCGCCGACCTGCCGGACGAGGCGCTGCGCTGGGCGCGCATAGGCGTGATCGATACGATCGGCGTGACGCTGGCAGGCGCGGCGGAGCCTTGTGCGCGGATCGCACGGACCGTCGCGTCGCCTTCTGACGGCGCCGCGCTCGTGCTGGGCTCACGTTTGCGAATGAAGCCGAGCGACGCCGCGCTGGTCAATGGAACGGCCGCGCATGCACTCGATTTCGACGATTGCAGCAACACGCTGGGCGGCCATCCGTCCGCGCCGATTCTGCCCGCGCTGCTGGCGCTGGCAGAGGAGAACCATGCATGCGGGCTGCGATTCGTCACCGCGTATGTGGCCGGTTTCGAAACGCAGGCCCGTATTGCCCGCGCAGTCAACTTTCATCATTACGATAAAGGTTGGCACCCGACGGCTACGCTCGGCGTATTCGGTGCATGTGCCGCATCGGCGCATCTGCTTGAACTCGACGCGGCGCACACGGCGACGGCGCTCTCGATTGCGGCCTCGTTCGCCTCGGGCATCAAGGCCAATTTCGGCACGATGACGAAGCCGTTGCATGTCGGCCATGCGTCGCGTAATGGACTGGTTGCGGCACTGCTGGCGCGAGAGGGTTTTAACGCAGGCGACGAAGCGTTCGAACACCGTCAGGGATTTTTCAACGTGTACAACGGCGCGGGGCATTACGACGCCGATGCCCCGCTCGCACACTGGGCCGAACCGCTCGACATCGTCGAGCCGGGGATTGCGATCAAGCAGTACCCATGCTGCGGCAGCACACACCCTGCCATCGACGCGATGCTGATGCTCGTGAGCGAATACGGACTGACGCCGGACCAGGTCGAAGCGGTCGTCTCGTGGACTCACCCGCGGCGTCTCCAGCACACGAACCGCCCGCAACCGGCGAGTGCGCTCGACGCCAAATTCAGCGTGCAGTACTGCGTGGCGCGCGCGCTCGCGCAAGGGCGCGTCGTGCTGTCCGACTTCGAGGGCGACGCGTATGCCGACCCAGCGATTCGTGCGCTGATGGCCAGGATCGTCGCCGAACCCGACCCGCAGGCGGATCGGCAACCGGACCACTTCGGCGCGGAAGTGGTCGTGCAGCTTCGCGATGGGCGTCGTGTCTCGAAACGCGTTGCGCGCGCAGCGGGCCGCACGTCGGCGAATCCGCTGCCGGACGAGCGGATCGAGGCCAAGTTTCTCGACTGCGCGAATCATGCATTGACGCCCGGAGCGAGCCGCGACGCGCTCGGGATGCTATGGCGCGTCGACAGCCTGCAGGACATGACGGCGTTGACCGCGTTGCTCGAAACGGGTTTGCGGCATTGATGCAGCTGGCGTGATTGCATACCCGCACGGCCAGCAAAACAAACGGATGGAGACAGGCATGAACGACTCACTCGTCGCCGCGCGCGTCGACCGCTTGCCGAACTCGCGGATGCATCGGGAATGGATGTTCCTGTTCGCCATTCCGCTTTTCTTCGACAGTTGCGATATCAACACCTTCGCGTCGGCCGCGCCTGCGCTCATCCGGCACTGGCATATCGCGATCAACGAAATCGCGCTGATTACGTCGGCAAGTTTCATCGGTATGTTCTTTGGCGCGACGCTCGGCGGCCTGCTGTCGGACAGAATGGGACGCAAACACTCGCTGATGCTGTTCGTGCTGATCTCGTCATTCGGATCGCTGGCGACCGCGCTGGTGCCGAGCGTGCCGTATCTGTTTGCGGCACGCGTCGTCACCGGCTTCGGTATTTCAGCGGGCATGGTGACGGTGATGACCTATATCGCCGAACTCTTTCCGGCGCGCTCGCGCGGCACCTGGCAATCGTGGGCGATGGTCATCAACCTGTGCGCGATCCCGATGACGAACCTCGTCGCGCGTCTGCTCGTGCCGTTTGGACCGGATGGCTGGCGCTGGGTGTTCGTGTGGGGCGCGCTCGGCGTCGCGTTTCCGCTGATCGCGAGGCGTCTGCCCGAATCGCCGCGCTGGAGTGCGCGGGCAGGGCGCTTCGACGAGGCCGAGGCCGCGCTGGCGGCAATGGAAGCGCGCAGCATCGCCGAGGGGCATGTGCTCAGTTCACCTGAAGTGATTTCGCGGCCGCCCGAAGCGCGCGAACCGTGGCGGACGATGTTCAACAGCGTTTACCGGCGCCGTACGCTCACACTCTGCGCGATCTGGCTGCTGCAGACCATCGGTTTTTATGGCTTCGAAGCGTGGGTGCCGACGCTGCTGGTCCATCACGGCATCACGATTGCCAGTAGCCTGACGTATTTCACGCTGATCAACGTGGGCGCGCCGCTTGGCGCGCTGCTGGCGGTCTACCCATCCGACCGGTACGAACGCAAACATCTGATCGCGCTGGTTGCGCTGCTGATCGCCGGATTCGGCCTGTTGTACGGCTTGAGCTTTACGCCGGTATTGATCGTGACGTTCGGTTTTGCGGTCGGCATGCTGACGCAGACCTTTGCGACGTTGCTGTACTCGTACACGCCCGAACAGTTTCCGACCGGCGTGCGTAATAGCGCAACCGGGCTCACCTACGGCGCAGGGCGCATTGCGAACGTCGCGAATGCATTCGTGATCGCGGCCATCTACACGAACTACGGTTACGTGACCGTGTTCATGTACATAGCGGGCGCATGGTTCCTCACCGCGTTGATCACGCTCGTGTTCGGTCCGCGTACCACGGGCCGCAGTCTCGAAACCTTGAACCCTGTCGTGGATGCCGGGTCGGACGCCGCGTCGCTGACTCCGCTCGCCGAATATCCGCGCCGCTAGCCCACACTGGAACTGGAGAGCCAACTGATGACCTTCGACGAACTCACCGATATCGACGTGCTCGTGATCGGCGCGGGCAATGCCGCCGCCAATGCGGCGCTTGCCGCGCGGGAAGGCGGGGCGAAACGCATCGTGCTGCTGGAGAGCGCGCCGGAAGACGCGCGCGGCGGCAATTCGGCCTTTACGGGCGGCGCGTTCCGCTTTGTCTACGATTCGGTCGACGACCTGCTCAAGCTTGCGCCGGATATCGCGGAACTGGATTTGCCGAACATCGACTTCGGCACCTATACGCGTGAGCAGTACTTCGACGATATTGGCCGGCTCACGGAATTTCGCGCCGATCCGGATCTCACCGATGTCTTGATCGGCAACAGCTACGATGCCGCATTGTGGCTCAGGAAGCATGGCGTGCGGTTCCAGCCGGCGCTCGGGCGGCAGGCGTTTCGCGTCGAAGGCAAGTTCAGGTTCTGGGGCGGCCTTGCGTGCCACATTCTCGGCGGCGGCACGCATCTCGTCGAAACGCTGCATTACGCGCTGAAGGAGGCCGGCATCGGCGTGCTGTATCGCACGCAGGCGATGGGACTTCTGCATGGCGACGGCGGCATCGAGGGTGTGCGGGCAATGCACGAAGGGCGTCAGGTCGAGATCAGGGCGGGAGCGGTCGTGCTGGCGTGCGGCGGCTTCGAATCGAGTGCGGAGATGCGTGCGCGTTATCTGGGCCCCAACTGGGATCTGGCGAAGGTGCGCGGCACGCGCTACAACACCGGCTGGGGCCACAAGATGGCAATGGAGATCGGTGCGGCGGTGACGGGCCATTGGTCTGGCGCGCACGCGGTGCAGTGGGACATGAATGCGCCGGAATATGGCGACCTGACGATCGGCGACCGCTTCCAGAAACACAACTACCCGTTCGGTATTCTGGTGAACGCAAAAGGCGAGCGTTTTCTCGACGAAGGGCTCGACTTTCATAGCTTCACCTACGCGAAGTATGGCCACGAAGTGCTGCGCCAGCCCGGGCTTTTCGCATGGCAGATTTTCGACCAGAAAGTCGTCAAATTGCTGCGCGACGAGTATCGGATCGCGCGCATCACGAAAGAGACAGCCAATACGCTCGAAGCACTCGCGCCGAAACTCACCGGCGTCGACCCCGAGGGCTTCATGCGGACCGTGCGCGCATACAACGACGCATCCCGTCCGGATGTGCCGTTCAATCCGAACATTCACGACGGTCTGCGCACGCGCGGCCTGGCAATCGACAAGACCAACTGGGCCAACCGGCTCGATACGCCGCCTTTCGAAGCTTATGGCGTGACGACGGGCGTCACGTTCACGTTCGGCGGCCTCAAGGTATCGACAGACGCCGAAGTGCTCGACACGTCGGGCACGCCGATTCGCGGGCTCTATGCGGCCGGCGAGATCGTCGGTGGTCTTTACTATCACAACTATGGCAGCGGCACGGGACTGGTTGCGGGCGTGGTGTTCGGCCGGCGTGCCGGCGCGGGCGCGGCGCGGTGCGTCGCGCGCTAGCTGGCGTGCCGGTTCCTGCCTCGAAACATTTATCCGGGACCCGATACCATGCTGCTGATCGATAACGACTGCGTCGCACGTGTGCTGTCCATGCGCGACTGTATCGACGTACAGGAACGCGCGTTCGCGGGATTGCCGGGTGGTGCGTCGATCGGGCGGCCGCGTATCGACACCTACGTGCCGACCCGGCGCGAAGACAGCTATTACCGCTTCGGTTCCGTCGACGGCGCGACCGGCGGCGTGCTGGCGGTGCGGCTCAAGTCGGACGTGATGGTATGGCCGGGCGGCGCCGACGGCCGCGCGGAAAGCGAGCAGAAGTACTGTGTCGAGCCCGGCACGTATTGCGGTCTGGTCATGCTGTTCAGCACGGAAAACGGCGCACCGCTTGCCATCGTCAACGACGGGCATCTGCAACACATGCGCGTGGGCGGCGCGGCAGGGCTCGGCACGCGGCTGCTCGCACGGGAGGACGCGCACACGGTCGGCATGATCGGCTCGGGCGGAATGGCGCAAACGTTTCTGCAGGCGCTCGTGGCGGTGCGCGACATTCGCCGTGTACGCGTGTTCAGCCGTCAGGAGGCGAACCGCACAAGATTCGCCCGGGAAATGGCAGCGCAACTCGGAATTGAAGTCGAGGCCGTGAACGCCGCTGAACGGGCGGTGCGCGGCGCCGACATCGTCGCTACCTGCACCGACAGCATGACGCCGGTGCTCGACGCCGACTGGCTGGAGCCCGGTATGCACGTGCTCGCGCTGACACCGCGGGAGTTCGACGCGCGCGTGGCCAGCCGTTTCGACGTGACGATTGCGCAGGGTCACGAACGGCTGCCGATGGCGGAAAGCGAGCGCTTCAGCCAGCGGGTATCGGGAAGCCCTAACGCGTTCATCGGCGGAAGCAGCGAAGAGCGGGCGCGGCTGCCTGTGTCGCGCGGCGCAAGGGTGGATACGAGCGGGTGGCCGGTCTATACCGACGTGATCACAGGCCGTGCGCCTGGCCGCACCGGCGCGAACCAGATCACGTTCTACTACACCGTCGGCAACTGGGGCGTACAGTTCGCAGCGGTAGGCGGACATGTGTATCGCGAAGCGTTGCGGCTCGGCGTTGGGCTCGAATTGCCGGATCGCTATTTTCTGCAGTCCATCAGAAACTAGCGGCAGCGCGGCCGGAGCATCCGTGCCTGTCTCCTGCGATGGCCGCGAGGCCGCGTGGCCGCACGGAAGAAACGGATCAATCGCAAAAGCCGGGTGGTAGAATTATTTTCCGTTTGTCCCGCCAACCCGCTCACCTTCTTTCGCCGGGAATTCGATGACTGACATCATGCAGCCGCCGTTTTCCATTCTGTTCGTCGACGACGACGAGATGTCGCGCAACCACTTCGCACGGTCGCTGCGCGCAGACTACTGTGTGCATGTCGCCGCTGGTGCGGACGCTGCCATCGCCGTGCTGAAAGAGTACGGCTCGGAGATCGCAGTGCTGGTGACCGATTTCCGCATGCCGGGCCGCGATGGCGACGACCTGCTGCGACAGGTCGCGCAGGAGTACCCACAGATCGTGCGCATTCTCGTCACCGCTTATGCCGACAAGGACATGCTGCTGCAAACGGTCAATATCGGCGACATTTTCCGCATTCTCGAAAAGCCATTGCGCACGGACGCCGTGCGCGACGTGTTGAAACTCGCCGTAGCGCGCTACAGCGAACGGGAAACACATCAGCAGCGGCTGCTTGCGATGGACGAGACGCTCGCATTTCTCGCCCATGAACTGAATACGCCGCTTGCCGCGATTTCGTTGTTCGCGCGTTCGGTGGAGGGCGATGTCGCGCTGCAATATGAACCCGACCGTCAGAAGGCTATCGGCGAAGCGGCCACCTCAATGCTAAACAATGCGCAGTACTGCCTCACGCTGATTTCGTCGTTCTGGGCCACCGTGCACCGGACCGGCGGCCAGCAGTCGGCGGCGGCCGGCAGCCTGCGCGAGGTCAAGGCAACGCGGCTGATCACTACGCTCGTCGACACGTTTCCGTTCGCCGGCGCGCAGCGTGACTGGGTCAGTGTCGATGTGCAGGGCGACTTCATGGTGAGCGCCATGCCGAACTGCGTCGCGCTGGTGCTGTCCTCGTTGATGTCGAACGCACTGCGCGCGCTCGAGGGCACGGCGGCGCCGTCGTTGCGCGTGGAAGTGGTCAGCGCGCCCGCGCCCGAGATCCGGATCCGCGACAACGGTCCGGGCATTGCGCCTGAAATCAAGGCGCGTCTGCTGGTCGAACCGGTCACTACGCACGCCGGCTCCGGCGGTCACGGCATGGGCATGATTTTCTGCCATCGCATCATGCAGTCTTTCGGCGGCAGCCTGCGGGTCGAATCCGAACCGGGAGAGGGCACGACGGTCACCATGGGCTTCCCCAACCTGAAAAGCCGCCCATCTGACGAAGATGACCAGCAACCGCTTGCCGCGCCACTCACATCGAAGTGAATTCGCAGGCCGCCCGCGCAGTGGCGTTGGGGCGGTACGGGCATGCGTGTGAGGCACTTAAGTAAGCTAAATAAATGAGCTAAATAAATGAGCTCAGTAAGTGAGGCGCCTGAATATGGCACGCCTATGAAGCATGCATAGGTAGCGTGCTGCCGTCCTGAACCGCATTCAGTCGTTCAGCAGGTTGCGGTGGTCGCGCTTCAGGTTGGCCGACGCGTAGTAGGCCTGCAGCGCGTCGGCGGAACGTTCGCCGAGCGTGCAAAGCCGCGTGAGCCAGTCGGGTTCCGGCGGCCATTCGCCTTCCACGATGCGCGGGTAAATCTGCCGCGAATACTGATGCAGCGCCCGCGCGCCGATATTGCCGCTTGCGCCAAGCAACAGGTGCAGCGCACCATGCGTCGATTCGAGATCGAGCGCAGAGACGCTGACTGCAAGCCGCTCCACCAGCCCGCGAATTTGTTCCACACCATTCAGGAACGAACGATCCATCAGGTCGAGCGCCACCAGTTCTTCCAGGTGCTTTTCATCGAGCAGACCGCCTTGCTCCGCGATGACGGCCGTGGGCTCGGCTGGCTGCGGCGCCGGAGGCTCTGCGCTAGCGGCTGGCAACGTGGTTCTCGCCAAAGCGCCCGTCACGCGCTGCTGCGCGAACTGGCGCGCAAGACAGGCGTACAGGGAGCCTACCTGCACGGGCTTCACCATCACTTCGTTCATGCCCGCGCCGAGGCAGGTCTGCACCGAGCCGATATCCGACTGGCTGGTCAATGCGATGATCGGCACGCTCGCATACGCGTCGGTACGCGCGCGGATCATCGCGGTGGTGTCCACGCCGCCCAATCCCGGCATGTTGACGTCGAGCACGATCGCGTCGATCGCGTTCTCCGTCTCGAGGCACGCGAGTACGCCGTGGCCATGCTCGGCTTCGACCACGCTCGCGCCGAAACGCTCCAGATAGGCCTTGGCGACGAGGCGGCTATACGTGTCGTCATCCGCGACGAGGATCGTTTTGCCGGAAAAGCCTTCGAACCGCTCGCCCAGCAGATGACGATTGCCGTTTTCGAACAGTGTCCGCAGCGCGGTGATCAGTTCCACCATGCTGGACGACTTGCTGATCATGTCGTCCATCCCGGCGCGCCGCGCGAGCACGCGCGCCACGTTGCCCGGTTCCGCCGTATAGGCGGCGACCAGCACGTTCCAGTTCGGATTCCCGCGATCGGCGCGCAGCTTTTCGGTGGCCGAATAGCCGTCCATCACCGGCATGTTGATGTCCATCAGCACGAGGTCATAGGCGGTGGACTCCCGCAGCAGCGCAAGCGCGGTAAGGCCGTTTTCCGCCTCGCTGACCTGCGCGCCGACCTTCGTGAGCGCGCGGCGCGAGCGCGCCCGTTGACCGTTGTCGTCGTCGACGATCAGTACGCGCTTGCCGCTGAAAAGCGGCGTGGCGCGCTCGAAGATCTTGCGCTCATGTTCCGCCACTTCGCTTTCGGTCACAACCGGGAACTGCAGCGTGAACTGCGTGAACTTGCCGACTTCGGAGCGACAGCTGATCGTGCCGCCGAACGCGCGCATCGCGCGCTGACAGTACGCGAGCCCGAGGCCCGTGCCTGCTGAATTACCCGCCGTGCGAAACGGCTCGAACAGGTGTGGCAGGATTTCCGGCGCGATGCCGGTTCCCGTATCGCGCACCGTGATTGCCTGCCGGTCCACGGTCAAAGTGAGCGTGGCCTTAGGGTGCGCGGCGATGTGATGCAGCGCGTTCTTGATCAGGTTGAACAACGTGAACAGGTAGACGGTTTCGTCGACCTTGAACGTAAAGTCCTCCAGCACCACGAGCCTAACCCTGCCGCGCTCTTTTTTGTCGGCGAAACCGTATTCGTCCAGAGCCTTGCGGGTCGTGGTGGCGGCGCTCAGGTAAGTGAGAAAATCGGAGCGCAGCGGCTTCGCGCTGACTTCGTCGAGCGTCATTGCGATGATGCGCAGTCCGCGCTCGATGGACAGTTGTCCGTGCGCGACATGACGGTAGAGGCGCGCCGCACGGTCGGGCGACAACACGGGCGCGCGCTCGGGCTCCGTTGTCACGGGCAGCGCTTCTTCCACGCGGTCCAATACGTGCTTCAACTGGCTGAGCGGGTTGCGCATTTCATGAGCGATCGAACCCGCGAGCGCCTGCAAGGCCCGGTTCTTTTCAACGAAAATGCGCCCCTTGCTGATCGCGTGGCTAAACGCCATGCTGCACAGCACGACGACCGGCAGCAGCGCGAGATCCGACCGGTTGGCCGTGCTGAGCACGATATGAACCGGCGAGCTGATGACCGCCGCGGCCGTGCCGGCGAACATGCCGATGCCGATACACGCCATGAGCAGGATCGGATTGTCGATGCACAACGCCATGATGAAGATCATCATGACCTCGGTCATCATCCACATCGTGGAGAAAGCATTCCTGATGGCGAGGAACGTGCAAACGAAAGGCAGCACGTAGATCAGGCAACAATGCCAGTAAACCAGCAGGAAACGGTTCAGCTGCTTCGGCCAGCGCGCCTGAAAGATCAACGGGATGCAGAGAACGGCCGCACTCAACCGCAGCAACAGGTTGTCGTACGGCTGCGGCAAGACATAGGTCCAGATAACGTAATAAACAGGGTGGCACAGGAGGCCGAGTGCGCCGCCCCATCGAATTGCAAACCGGCTTCTTTCCAGCACATCCCGCATGCTTTCGCGCGGTATTACCATCTGGCCTCCAATGGCATTCAGGACCCTATCAGTTCGGGCTTGCCGCGATGCTGGACATCCAGGTTGATCGCCGAACCGTTCTTGCCGTGAAATGGCCCGACTGAAAACCCGTACTTCTTCAAAAGGCCGTGAGTATAGGATACCGACCACACGGGCGGGCTGCCAATTATGAAATCGGAAGCAATGCCTTCCTGCCAGGCCGAATAGCCTTCGGCGAAACAGGTATAGCAGTCGCGCGTAGTGGGCAGTCTGAACGGGAAGCGGGAGTCGAGGCCGGCGGGACCACGCGCGAAGCACTCAATATATAGCGTATGGCCGCGCGACGCGAGTTCCGCCTCGACGCTCGCTGCCCTCGGATGCGAGTCGTCGATCCAGAAGTGCGCACGCTTCAGGTCGGCCGCCGTGAGGTACGGAACGCTGGTGCTGCTCGCGAGGATCGCGCCGTCGAATGGCGGCAGGGGCGTGTCCGCGCTGAAAGTATGAACCGACACGCGGGTGCGTCCCAACAGGTCGGCGGCCATCAGTTCATTGGCCTGATCGATCAGCAGGTTCACCTTGTCCGGCAGGTCGATCAGAACCAGTTCTTTTGGTGCATCTTTATAGAGCAGGTATTTCGCCACCGTCGTGCCGAGTCGTCCCGCGGCACCGAATAGCGCGAGTTTCGTTTTGCCGAGTTCGAGATCGAGTTCGTTACAGCAATGCACCGCCCAGTCCTTGAGCATCGCCGCCGTAGCTGCGTGGCCCGTGGTGATGTGCGGCGGCTTGACGGGACGCGGCAGCGCGCCGTAATTGCACGCGTAAGGCGTGGATGCGCCCATTGCCACCATGTTCAAACCCGCCTGCCTCGCCAGCTCCAGCGCCGGAAAGAACTGCGTCTCGCGAAAGCGCTTGATGCCGCGCGGGCTGCCGAGCCACATTTCGAGCGGGACCGGACAGGCGATATTCGCGCCGATGATCTGCGAACCCTGATAGATCGGTGAGGCTATGAAAGGTTTGGTATTCCATAGCTCCTCTTCAAAAGCCGCATTGCGAGCTTTCACGTTATGAAAAGAAAATGAAAGTGTTTCCCAGTCTGTCGCGTGGAACAGAAATCCAACGCCGCCTTGACCGGTAGGCAGGTTGTCGCGGATCTCTTCGGGGCAAATGGTGCGTTTGAGTGCCAACGGTGCACTGTTGGTGTGCGAATTGAGCGTGCTATGCCTGCAAAAGTCGTTCGTTATTTCTTCTTGGCGTGAAGGTTTCATTTGGATTTTCCCGTGTGATTGAATTCGCGCTGAAAAGTCAGCGCTGCTACGCCGGTCAGAATAGAGCAGCGATTCTTCAACTCTAGAGAAATCCCGGCCTGGCGTGTCTGTCTGATGGCCAGCATCGCGCAGCTTAGAGTGAACGTGCGTTCGCCAACGTTGCGAAGGCAACATATCCGGAACGGCTGCCATGTTCGCCACGCGGTTTGCCGGCAGGGGATGCGACGGTCAAACCTTTCCAAATGCGACTTCGTAATTTGCGTATCGGCCGCGCTGCGCGGGCAGATTCTTGCCCAAAGTCGCCAATTGCAGGAAAAACCCTCCTTTTTGATGGGCCACCCTGTTGCCCTCCGTGACGCGTGCCGACACACAGGCACGGGTAATGAGCAATGCATACGTCAATCAATTAGCAATCGGGGCGCACTGTCTTCAGGCTGCGTGAACAGCGCAATGCTGTTTGCCGGGTAGGCACTACGGAACGTAAGCGGATTCGGGGATCTGGATTGGCGGTGTATTGCCCGCGACACGGCGGGACTTCCATTTTGTGCAACAGGGTAATTAGAGGCGAGACACGCTTTACCCATCAGCGGATTGGCCGCGCCGAAATAGACCTCGTTATAAGGATTGCCAAATAACACTGCATGTTCTCGAAAGAGATCGATGTGCGGCCTGGCAATTTCCATTCGCTTTATTTTGCCGGGCCTTTTCCCGGCGCTGGATTCAATGCCATGATTCGAAGACGTCAATTCCTTGAATGCCTGACCGCGCTCGGCGGAAGCTATGTGCTGAGCGCCTGCGGCGGCGGCGGTGGTGGCGGCAGTTCGAACGGCGCGCAAGCGCAAGCACAGGGGCAGACAGCAGGTACATCGTCCAACGTCGGCGGGACCGGGGCGAGCACGTCCACGGCGACGGGTTCAACGCTGCCGGCGACATCGACAACGACGACTGCATCGGCGAGCACGTCCGTATCGGCATCGACGTCGTCTTCCTCTTCCGTGCCGGCGAATGGTGTGCCCACAACGAGTTCCAGCGGCTCCGGTTCATCGTCGTCGAATAGCTCGTCGGGCTCTTCCAGTTCCTCCGGTTCCCATTCCAGCGCGACGAACAATTCGCCGATGGCTTCTGCCGATGGCACGGCGATGCCGCCCGCGACTTCAATCATCGACAATCAGAACGCCGTCTGGACGCTCTCGAACGGCTACGTGTCTCGCAACGGGTTGCTGGCCGGCAATAACTACAACGTGACACTGGTGCTATGGATTCGCGGGATCATTTATTCGCAGGGCACCGGCGGCCAGTTTTATGGATGGAACGGCACGATCTGGCTGGCCTGCAACGATCCGCGCCTCGGCGGCACGTCAACGGACGGCACGGCGATCCCGCCCGCGCCGTACATCATCGACCGGGTCGGCGCGCTGTGGACCGTGGTCAACGGCGCCGTGTATCGCGACAACACTCCGGTCGGGGTCACGTCGAACGTGGCGCTGCTGCTCTGGTACGGCGGCAAGCTCTGGTACCAGGACACGGGCGGCCAGTTCCATGTCTGCAACGACGTCGACCAGTGGCTGCCGTGCCGCGATCCACGCACGGCGGTGGCGGCCACGCCCGGCATGTTCTATGGCATCAATGGGCACTACGACTATACGTATAGCCCGAGCCAGCTCGTGTCGTTCATGCGAAACCTCGGATGTTCGACTTACCGCGTGGGCTGCACCGACGACCCCGTGCAGCTGAACGCCGTTGTGGCCATTGCGAGAGCGTTCCAGTCGGCGGGGCTGACGCTGTTCGTGCTCATCGATTCCGGACTGCAGGATAGCAACGGCAATTTCTTCGCCAGCGAGTCCGCCGCTTATAACCGCTCGTTGACGTGCGGCGCGACGGTTGCCGCCGCGCTCGCGCCGTACGGCGTGACCATGTACGAATGCGGCAATGAGCTGACGCGCGCCAACGGCATCGTTGTCGATAGCGCGACGGCCGGCACCAAGGCCATCGACTTCAACAACGCCAACTGGCCTGTCATGCGCGGCGCAATGCGCGGAATGATCGACGGCGTCAAAAGTAGACAGCCCACGGCGAAATGCGGGATCAACTTCTGCGTGGCCGACACCGGCGCATCCGACATGCTATGGGACGGTCTGCAACCGGACGGCTCGAGCGGATACCCGACCGTGCGCTGGGACCTGACGACGTGGCACAACTACGAAGTCTACGGCGACATTTTCGACATTGGCGCGGACGGCAACGGCCCCGCATTCGATTTGCCGACGTATTGCAAGGCGCGCTACGGCGTGCCGTTCCTGATCACCGAATGGAACACAGGCCCGGAAAAGAGCGAGTCTTATCGGGCGAACTACGTTGCCACCCAACTGGCGTCGTTCTATTCGGCGCGCAAGACCCACAATCTGCAGGCGGCAATGTACTACGTGCTGGACAGCGGCGATACGACCTACGGGATCATGATCAACGGCGTGCCGATCGCGCTTCCGTACAATGCGTTCACGAGTTTCACCGCTGCTCACGCGGACAATTGACGCGAGTTGAACGGGGGGCGTTCGCTGTCAGCCGACGTGTCGAGGCACGCAAGCGCTGCGCTTTGTCGAGGGGGTTGGGAGCAGGCTCGATCACCCGCGACTAACGGCGCGTGCGGCGCGCCTTGCTGTCCGCAGCGCGCGCGCCACCTGCGTGGCCCTTGCCGGCGGTTAATGGCTGCAGCCGGTCCCATGGCGGCTCGTCGCCGAAAGCGGCCGCCAGATAGTCGATGAAGTGCCGCACCTTGAGCGACAGATGTCGCGCGCTCGGATACACCGCCTGAATGGTCAATTCCGAGGTGTGGTACTGCGGTAGCAGTGCAACCAGCTTGCCGAGCGCGATCTGTTCGCCGAACACGAACGTTGGACCATACGCAATGCCCGCGCCGGCGAGCGCGGCGGCGAGCAGCATCTGCGTATTGTTCGCGGCCATTCTGCAAGGGCCGCCAATGATATGCGCGTGCTGCTTCGCGTCGACGAGCGTCCAGTCGCCGGCGGAGACGGCCTCGCTGAACGTGAGGCGCTGCGCCCCTTGCAGATCGCCCGGCGTGCGCGGCGTGCCGTACCTTTCCAGATAGGCTGGCGACGCGCAGATCACCATGCGGCACGGCGCCAGCCGCCGCGCGACCAGGCCCGAGTCGGGCAGGCGGCCGATACGCACCGCAATATCGACGCCGGTTTCGAGCAGGTCGACATAGCGATCGCTCAACGACACTTCAATGTTCACATGCGGATGCTCGTCCAGATATTTCGCCACGACTTCGCCGAGATGCATGGCGCCGAAAGTGACGGGCGCTGCGACCCGCAACACGCCACGCGCGCTCGCCTGTGCATCGCTCGCTTCGCGATTCGCTTCGTCGTACGCGTCGAGAATCGCCTTGCAGCGGCCGTAATAGGTCTGGCCGATATCGGTCAAACTCAGACGGCGGGTCGTGCGCTGCAACAGTCGCGCACCGAGTTCGGTTTCGATCGCGCTGACGTGCTTGCCCGCCATTGCGGCAGATAAGCCAAACCGTCGCGCGGCGGCCGCCAGACTCCCTTCCTCGACCGCCGCAACAAATAACGCCATGCTGGTTAATCGGTCCATGCGTGCCCTGATTCGAATGCGCCAAAAAAACGGCGCGACGCCGGTTTAACGGACGTCGCACCGTTCAGTCCAGATGCCGGTGCACCGCGGCGCGAGACGGCCGCGCAGGCTGCTTCGCTGTCTTGCGCCGACGCGGCCTGATTCTGCGGCCTGAGTTTGCGGCCTGGTTCCGCAGCCCGATTCTGCGGCCTGACTATGCGGAAAGTCAGGCGAGATCGAAGCGGTCGAGATTCATCACCTTGACCCAGGCCGCGACGAAGTCGCGCGTGAACTTCTCCTGCGCGTCTTCGCTCGCATAGACTTCGCTCAGCGCACGAAGCTGCGCGTGCGAGCCGAATATCAGATCGACGCGCGAGCCCGTCCACTTCACTTCACCGGTCCGGCGGTCACGACCTTCGAACGCTTCGCGCGCTTCAGAGGTCGGCTTCCATTCCGTACCCATGTCCAGCAGGTTGATGAAGAAGTCGTTCGTCAGCGCCTCCGGCCGTTTCGTGAACACGCCCTGCGAATTCTCGCTGGTTACGTTCAGCGCGCGCAAGCCGCCGATCAGCACGGTCATTTCAGGCGCGGTGAGCGTCAGCAATTGCGCCTTGTCGATCAGCAATGCTTCGGCCGGAACGACAGACCGGCTCTTGAGGAAGTTGCGAAAGCCGTCGTAGAGCGGTTCGAGCGCGCCGACCGATTCCACGTCGGTCTGTTCCTGCGAGGCGTCCGCACGGCCCGGCGTGAACGGCACGGTAATCTGCTGCCCCGCGTTCTTTGCTGCCTGCTCGATGCCGGCGCTGCCCGCCAGCACGATCAGGTCGGCAAGCGAGATCTTCTTGCCACCCGACTGCGCGCCGTTGAATTCGCTCTGGATGCCTTCCAGCGCCTTCAGCACCTTGGCGAGCTGCTCGGGCTTGTTGGCCGCCCAGTCTTTTTGCGGCGCAAGACGAATGCGCGCGCCGTTCGCGCCGCCGCGCTTGTCCGACCCGCGGAACGTGGACGCCGACGCCCACGCCGTCGACACCAGTTCGGACACGGACAGGCCGGTAGCCAGGATTTTCTGCTTGAGCGACGCAATGTCGTTGTCGTCGACGAGCGGATGATCGACAGCCGGAATCGGGTCTTGCCAGATCAGTTCTTCGGCAGGCACTTCCGGGCCGAGATAACGCGCGCGCGGACCCATGTCGCGGTGCGTCAGCTTGAACCAGGCGCGGGCGAACGCGTCGGCGAACTGATCGGGATTCTCCAGGAAGCGGCGCGAGATCTTTTCGTAAGCCGGATCAAAGCGCAGCGCCAAGTCGGTGGTGAGCATGGTCGGCAGCAGCTTTTTCGACGGATCGTGCGCGTGCGGGATGTCGGCGTTCGCGCCTTTGGCAACCCATTGATTTGCGCCGGCCGGGCTTTTGGTCAGTTCCCATTCGTGTCCGAACAGGTTCTGGAAGAAACCATTTCCCCATTGGGTCGGTGTGCTCGTCCACGTGACTTCAAGGCCGCTCGTGATCGTGTCGCCGCCTTTGCCGGTGCCAAAGCTGTTTTTCCAGCCCAGCCCCTGGTTTTCGATGTCGGCGGCTTCCGGCTCGGGGCCGACGTTCTCGGCCGGCCCTGCGCCGTGCGTCTTGCCGAACGTGTGACCACCGGCGATCAGCGCCACCGTTTCCTCGTCGTTCATCGCCATGCGGCCGAACGTTTCGCGAATGTCGAAAGCGGCGGCGACCGGGTCGGGGTTGCCGTCCGGGCCTTCCGGGTTCACATAGATCAGACCCATCTGCACAGCGCCAAGCGGGCTTTCGAGCGTGCGTTCGCCGTCGGTGCGGCTGACTTCCTCACCGTGCTTTTCTTCGTCCGCCACGATCACGCCGCCGTCCTGGTCGTCGCCTGCGGCGCCCTTGCCGTAGCGCACGTCGCCGCCCAGCCAGGTCTTTTCGTCGCCCCAGTAGACGTCCTGATCCGGTTCCCAGCTGTCTTCGCGTCCGCCGGCGTAGCCGAAGGTCTTGAATCCCATGCTTTCGAGCGCGACGTTGCCGGTGAGAATCAACAGGTCGGCCCAAGAAATCTTCTGGCCGTATTTCTGCTTGATCGGCCAGAGCAGGCGGCGCGCCTTGTCGAGACTGACGTTATCCGGCCAGCTGTTAAGCGGCGCAAAACGCTGCTGACCGCGGCCCGCGCCGCCCCGGCCGTCGGCGATCCGATAGGTGCCGGCGCTGTGCCAGGCCATGCGGATGAACAGCGGTCCGTAATGGCCGAAGTCCGCCGGCCACCAGTCCTGCGAGTTCGTCATGAGCGCCGCCAGGTCTTTCTTGACGGCGGCGAGGTCGAGGCTGCTGAATGCTTCGGCATAGTCGAAGCCTTTGTCCAACGGATTGCTCTTGGCGGAGTGCTGGCTAAGGAGATCCAGCCGTAGTTGCCTCGGCCACCAGTCGCGGTTCGTCGTACCACCGCCGGCGGTATGTTTGAACGGGCACTTTGCTTCGTTTGACATGCGTTTCTCCTTTGGGGAAGGTCTTACTACCTCTCTTTACTGGAGCATCGGGCTGGTGCCGCACATTAACGATCCAGTTTCCTGCGTCATGGCGACGAGCTTTGCAACAAGCGACGCCAGCGACGAAACGCTGCCGCCAGTATCGGACTTCGTCGCCTTATCCACCGGGCATCGGGATGGACGGAAGACGGCACTGTGCCCGCATCTGCAGGCAATGTGCGTCATCCAATATACGCGACAGGCTACTCCAACTGAATGCGATAGTGGCAATGGCGCTGATAGGTCACGGCTATGCCAGGTGCAATCAAGGACTGTTGAAAGTTTCGGCTCGCTTTCACGCACGGGCAATGCGGCCGCGACCTTCTCTGCATGATCGAGGCGATCTTGCCATACGCGCCAGGAAAACGCTGACAGCTTGAATTATGTCGCGAGACAAGCGCCGGCATGTTCATCGGAAGCCGGGCGCGCTGCGCGCGCTCGACTCGGATGGATGGCGCGATGAGTTCGCCCGCCGCGACTCGCCATGAGCGGTTTAAATTCGTGCTGTCGCGTCATTTTTGCAATGACATTCATGTCATTTTGTTTTGCTGCCTCTTTGCCCAGAATGCGTTGCGTGCAGGTGCAAGCCTGCGTACTCATTCATTCAAGGAGAAGCGAACATGTATGCGATCACGGGTATCACAGGAAACGTCGGCGGTGCGATGGCGCGCACGCTGCTAAATGCCGGTCGGCCGGTGCGAGCCGTTGTGCGCGACATCAGGAAGGCGCGAAGCTGGGCCGAACTTGGCTGCGAAGTCGTCGCCGCAACGATGGACGACGCATCGTCGCTCGCAGCGGCGTTTAGTGGTGCGCAAGGCGTATTCATCCTGCCGCCGCCGGAGTTCGACCCGTCGCCCGATTTGGCGGAAGCAGGGGCGGTCATCGAGGCCGTGAACACCGCGTTGCGATCCGCGATGCCGGGCAAGGTCGTCTCTCTTTCGACCATCGGCGCGCAGGCGGGTGAATTCAATCTGCTGACTCAGCACACGCTGCTGGAGCGCGCGCTGCGCAGTCTGCCGCTGCCCATCACGTTCCTGCGACCGGGCTGGTTCATGGAGAACGCGTCGTGGGACGTCGCCGCGGCGCGCGACACGGGCGTGATGCACAGTTTCCTGCAACCGCTCGACAAGCCTGTGCCGATGGTCGCCACTGCCGACGTCGGCCGGGTCGCGGCGCAACTGCTGATGGAGAACTGGAGTGGTGTGCGGGTGGTGGAGCTCGAAGGACCACGACGGGTCACGCCGGTCGACATCGCTGATACGTTTGCCCGTATTCTAGGCCGTCCCGTGGCCGCGAAAGTCGTGCCGCGCGATACGTGGGAAGCGTTGTTCGTTGAGCAGGGCATGAAAAATCCGGTGCCGCGTATGCGCATGCTCGACGGATTCAACGAGGGATGGATATGGTTCGAGGGCGCGCACGGTACTGCCGTCAAGGGTGAAGTCGAGCTGGAGGATGTGCTGCGAAAGCTCGTCGCGCAAGCGCGCGCAGCAGACGCAGCCACGTCATGACGGGTTGCGTTATATTGCTGACGGATCGGCAAGTCTCGCTAACCGGGTTGCGTCGACGCACAACGCGAAGGAAACCAGCATGGGTACGCTTTTCTCTGCAATACGCCACAGCACGTTGTTCGGCGCGCTGGGCGCATTGCTCGCATCCACGGCGGTGCTGACCGTGTCCGAGGCCTCGTCGTCGGCGGCGCAAAGCGAGGCGGCGAATGCGCCGATGGCGGCCGCTTTCGCACCCGGCGGCGCATTGCGTGCGTCGATCAACCTCGGCAATCCCGTTCTCGCCACGCTCGACCCGTCGACGGGCACACCGGTCGGTGTGTCCGTCGATCTCGCCACCGAACTGGCCAGACGACTTGGCGTGCCGCTGCAACTGGTGGCCGTGAAGTCGGCGGGGGAGTCGGTGGATAACGTGAGCCAGGGCAAGGCGGACGTCGGCTTCTTCGCGATCGATCCCAAACGCGGACAGGAGATTGCATTCACACGGCCGTACGTATTGATCGAAGGTTTCTATCTCGTTCGCGACGGCTCGCCGATCCGCACCAATGAACAGGTCGATCAACCCGGCGTGAAGGTGGCGGTCGGCAAAGGCAGTGCGTATGACCTTTTTCTCACACGTGAGCTGCATCGTGCAACGCTCGTGCGGATTCCCACTTCGCCCGCAGTCGTGCAGGGCTTTCTGGATCAGAATCTGGACGTCGCCGCGGGCGTGAAGCAGCAACTCGAAAAGGATGCAGCGCGCACTGGCGGCCTGCGATTGCTGGACCAGCGCTTCATGGTGATCCGCCAGGCGATGGGCGTGCCCAAGGCGAGAGGCGACGCCGCCGCATATCTTGCGAACTTCGTCGAAGAGATGAAGACGTCGGGTTTCGTTGCGCAGTCGCTCGCGCGCCATCGCATTGCGGGCGCCGAAGTTGCGAACGGCGACGACTGACGCGCGCCGCGTTGCAGGATCCGACCGTCTTGCGAATGCTCGTTGAACGGGCTTTGGCGCAACGCGTCGGCGTGAGCGCGGCGTAGCCGTGGTGACGATTTTTTGTCGATAGACTCACGGCCTTCAGTAATATGGCGATCGTTGACATCCATAACGCGTCCAAACAGAATTCCCTATGCTTGCGTCGCCGCAGATGCGCGCAACGTCTTCAACTTCCCTGACACCGAATCTCCGATGACCCAGCTTTCTCTGCCCACATTCGACGACGTCGTCGCTGCCGCAAAACGAATCGAAGGGGTCGCGCATCGCACGCCCGTGATGACCTCGCGCACGGTCAATGAAGCCTTCGGAGCGGAAGTGTTCTTCAAGTGCGAGAACCTTCAGCGCATGGGGGCGTTCAAATTCCGCGGCGCGTTCAATGCATTGTCGAAATTCACGGAAGAGCAGCGCCGCCGCGGCGTGGTGGCTTTCTCGTCCGGCAATCACGCGCAGGCTGTCGCACTTTCCGCGCGGCTTTTGAACATGCCCGCCACGATCGTCATGCCGCACGACGCGCCGGAGATGAAAGTCGCGGCCACGCGCGGCTATGGCGGCAACGTCGTGATCTATGACCGTTACAAAGAAGACCGCGAGCAGATCGGGCGCGATCTGGCAGCCAGACACGGCCTGACGCTCATTCCGCCGTACGATCATCCGGATGTGATGGCGGGGCAGGGTACAGCGGCGAAAGAACTATTCGAAGAGGTCGGCCCGCTCGATGCGTTTTTTGTTCCGCTGGGCGGCGGTGGACTGCTGTCGGGTTCGGCGCTCGTCACACGTGCGCTGTCGCCCGATTGCAAGCTCTATGCGGTCGAACCGGAAGCCGGCAATGACGGACAGCAATCGTTCCGCTCGGGAAACATCGTGCATATCGACACGCCCCGGACCATTGCGGATGGCGCGCAGACGCAGCATCTCGGCCACTATACGTTTGCAATCATCCGTCGCGACGTCGACGACGTACTGACAGCGAGCGACGCCGAGCTGATCGACTGCATGCGCTTTTTCGCAGCGCGAATGAAGACGATCGTCGAGCCCACAGGCTGCCTTGGTTTCGCCGCTGCGCGGCAGATGAAAGATCAACTGAAGGGCAAGCGCGTTGGCGTGCTGATTAGCGGCGGCAACGTCGACATTCAACGCTTCGCTGAACTGCTTCTGTCGAATTGAGCATTGGGCTGCTGATCTGCTCGGACCTGCGCAACGCCGCACACCAGCCCGAGCAAATGCTTCGCGCCGCGCTTGAACACGGCGCGAAGCGAGCTGGGTTACTGCGTGGCGCACGTAAAGTTAGCCGCTGCGTTCACGTCACCCGCTCCGTTATAACGCGGGAACGTCGGGTATTCGCACAGCGGCCGCGTGCGGCCCGGCACGCCGGCCGTATCGGCCACTGTCTGAGCGGGCGGTGTGATGCCTTTCTCAACCCAGTTTTCCATCGTGGTGAGCGAATCCCACGCGGCGTTGAACACCGTACTGACGGCGTGACCATAGCCGGGAATCTCGTAGAAGCGCACGAAATTCGCGACGGCCGGTGCACCCATTGTCGATTGCAAACGCTGGTAGTACTGCTCGGTGGAGCGCGTGCTGACGAGCGCGTCGGCCATTCCGTGCGCCATCAGGATCTTGCCGCCCTTGGCATTGAACGCCGACAGATCGGTCTTGTTGACGTCCTGCAAGCCAGTAAGCTGGCTGATACGCGCCTGCAGACTGCCGGGGTTCTGCGGATCGACCGTGAGCGAGTTGTAGTTCGCGTTACGCGTGACGAAATACCGGATCCACTGGTCCCAGAACACGCTCATGTAGGGGGCGGTGGCTGGCATCGGTGACGCGGGTTGCGACGTGCCCAGAGCGAGGGTCGTGACGGTCGGCTGCAACGCCGACGCATTCGCCACGCCGAGGTCCGCGCCGTAGACGTTAAAGCCCGGGTACTGGGTCTCGCCGCTCGCGAGCGTATAGCTGAAGGTGATCGGCGTGTTGTACACGTTCAGCGCGGCGATCTGCGCGTCCGACAGGCATGTATCGCCCGTGTCCGCGCCGCCTGCGCACCGTAGCGGAGTGCCGTTGACCGTCGCCGTCGCTGGATTGAAGGTGGCATTGCATGCGGCCACGTTGCTGATGAGGCCGTCGGCCACACCGTCGAGCGTGTCGCAACTGGCGAGCACGGCGTTCAGCAGCACTTTGCGTTTGGCCTGATCCAGGTACGCGCCCGGCGCCGCAAGCGCCCGCGTGATGCGGCCAAACTGGAGGTCGAGGCTCGCGGCTGCCCAGGCAGGATAAAGGACAATCGAGCCGTCCCAGTCCTGCGGCCAGCGTTGCACGACGGCGAGCGCCTCGCGGCCGCCCGACGAGCCGCCCGCGAAGTACGCGCGCGTTGGCGCCTTGACCGCATAGCGCCGGTCGATCAGATAGACGGCGGTATCGCGGGTTTTCTTCAACGCATCGCCGTCGAAATTGTTGATGGCTTCGTCGTTCACGCCAAACGACGCGTCCTCGCTGCCGAGCGCGTTCGCCTGGTGGCCGGAGTCGCTCGCGAATACTGCGTAGCCGCGGCCGAGCGGCGTGAGCTGCGTGGTCGGACCGGCGGGCACGTTGCCGGTCGGCGCTGGAATCGTGCCGTCATAACCGCCGCCGCCGAACATCATGACCTTGCCGTTCCAGGTGGTGGGCATCGCAATCTGGAACTTGATCTGTGGCGCGGCAGGGTCGACGGGACTGATCGCACCACTTACGAGGCAGTATTCGCCGGTTGCGGTCGCGCCGGTTCCCGTCGCGGGCATCGTTGTCGCCGCAGTCACCGTTGCACCAGTGGTGGGCAAGCCAATGGACGACGCAGGTACAGTCTTGCCCACAAGCTGTGCGCACGTGAGCGGCGTTGATACGGTTTGACTGACGTCGTCGCCGCAACCACCAAGCGACAGCAGGGTGAGAACGGGCGCTACGAGTACCGAAGTTCCGATGCCGCCGAGTCGCCGGACGGTGTATTTCGTCTGCATGGACTGTCTCCGCTGATTGGAATGAGTGCGTATCTGAAGACGCCCGCGTATCACCTGCCTGAGGGCGCCTTGCAAATCTGGTGCGCCTGCACGCTCCTGTCAATAAGGACTTGCCGGGCATTGCAGTTGAGGACGCCAAAACAAGTCGTGAAAAAGTCGGTTCGAGAAACTCTCCCGGTCTGCGGCAGATTGCAGTGACGTGCGCCGCTCAAACGATCTGCCGCCGAGCGTTCTCCTGTTCTGTCTTTTTCCGCCACATTCAAAGCAGGATCTCCCGGAACCCGACATACGGCTATGGGTGGGAACGAATGTTGCGGTGTCATCGACGACTGGCTCTGCATGAGCCCCACTGTGTCGGACCAAAGGTGATCGGATGAGACTTCGCGTGGGTTATGAGTTGGTATATGAGTTTCCTCAACCGACGCCGATGCTGTTGATGCTGAACACGCATTTCTCGCGTGCTCAGGATATGGTCACGCCGGACCACATCAACACTCAGCCGTGGGTGCCGCTGCGACAATATCAGGACTCGTTTGGCAACCTCTGTACGCGTCTCACGGCGCCGGCTGGCATGTTGACGCTCTCGGCGCGCGGCGTGTTCGAAGTGCCGGCCGAGCACGAGCGTCCGGGTGTGAACACCTATCAGCATGCGATCGAAGAGCTGCCCGACGAGTGCATGATGTTCCTGCTGGGCAGCCGCTACTGCGAAACGGACCTGCTTTCCGACACCGCGTGGCAGATGTTCGGTCACACCCCGCTGGGCCGTGCGCGTGTGCAGGCAATCTGCGACTTCGTCCACAACCACATTCGTTTCGACTACAACTGCGCGCGGCCCACGAAGACCGCGTGGCAGACGTTGCAGGATGGCGCGGGTGTGTGTCGCGATTACGCGCATCTTGCAGTGGCGCTGTGCCGCGCGATGAATATTCCGGCGCGCTATTGTACGGGGTACATCAGCGACGTGGGCTTGCCTCCGCCCTACGCGCCGATGGATTTCTGCGCGTGGTTTGAAGCTTATCTCGGTGACGGGTGGGAGACCTTCGATCCGCGTAATAACGCGCCGCGTACAGGGCGCATTCTGATGGCGCGCGGCCGCGACGCCGCCGATGTAGCGATCAGCAATACATTCGGACCTTCGCTGCTGAGCCGCTTTCTGGTGGTGTGCGAGCCGGACGTTTAAGCGCGCTCGCGCGACGACGAAGAGCCGAAGCGGGGCACATCGCACGGACGGTCGAAAAGCGGCGGTGAGTTGCCAGGCACGCACCACCAGCCGATCGATCCTGCGGCGCCGCTCAAGGCGACCGGACGGCCATCGCTGATCGCTCGATACGCATTGAGCGGCAGCGCGACATGGTCGTCGTGTCGCCAGATTGCGCGGACGTCGTCCATGTCTACTCAGGGCAGGTGATTGCCGCCGGTCACGCCATACACTTCGCCGGTCACGAAGCTCGACTCCTGCGACGCGAGCAGCACATAGACGGGCGCCAGTTCGGCCGGCTGGCCGGGACGTTTCATCGGCGCTTCGGTGCCGAACTTCTCGATCTTGTCCTGCGGCTGCCCACCGCTTGGCTGCAGCGGCGTCCACACCGGACCCGGCGCCACGGCGTTCACGCGTACACCCTGGTTGATGACCTGCTTCGCTAACGCATGGGTGAATGCGGTGATCGCAGCTTTGGTCGACGCGTAATCCAGCAGACCCGCGCTCGGTTGATAGCTCTGGATCGACGTCGTGTTGATGATCGTCGCGCCCGGCGGCAGATGAGGCATCGCTGCCTTGCATAGCCAGAACATCGCGAACACGTTGGTGCGGAATGTCGCTTCGAATTGCGCCGTGGTCAGATCGGCAATCTCTTCGACATAGGTCTGTTTTCCGGCCACGTTGACGAGAATATCCAGCCCGCCGAGCCCGTCGACCGCGTCGTTGACGAGTCGCATGCAGAAGCCTTCATCGGATATATCGCCGGGCAGATCCACCACCGTGCGGCCCGCTTCTTTCACCAGCGCGATCACCTCGCGCGCATCGGCTTCCTCGCCCGGCAGATAGTTCAACGCGACGTCGGCGCCCTCGCGCGCGAATGCAATCGCGACCGCGCGGCCGATCCCGCTGTCGGCGCCGGTGATCAGCGCGCGACGTCCGGCGAGGCGGCCGAAGCCCTTATAGCTCGTCTCTCCATGGTCAGGCTTCGGCGTCATGTCTTTGGCCAGGCCTGGCGCAGACTGCGGTTGTCTTTCGAAATCAGGTTGCGGGTACTGGGTTCGCGGATCCTGCATCGTGAACTGGTCTTTGCTTGCGGACATCAATGGACTCCTTGGTTTGACGGAACGCGAACGCGTGCGGCCTTCGCGCGCGGTATGCGGTCGAGCAAGGGGTATTCCCGAAGGTCCGCCGAAGCGGTGACTTCATCCGACGCACTGTGCGCCGTCTTATCGCCCGGAATTGCAAGCGCGTTATTCCCGCCTCCCTCAACACTAAAGCTTCCGACGCAATTAGCCGTTATCTATAGAACGTTTGCCTTCTTCGGCGAGGCGCACTGTCGGCAAGTAACAATTGCCTTGGATACGCGCGTTGCAACTGGAAGCAGAAAAAAATTATTGTCTTCGGGGAATCACATGGACGCGTTGAGCGGCGTAGTCGAATTGGCGTGCAGGCATTCGGACGTCCAGCCATTGCTTTTCAACTGGTTAGGCATTGCCGCGACCGAAAAGGCCAGACAGGACATCCAGATCGTCGATGCGCGCTTCGTGTTTCTGCCCGCTGTGCGCCTTCGCGCGACTTATCACGTCGCCTGGTCCGCAGAAATCGGGCACGTCGATGAAGCGCGCCATCAAGCCGACAGGAGTCAGTATGCAATGGCGCTCGCTCAATTCAGGCGCCTGCCGGAAAGCGAAAGGCGACTCAGGTCCGAGCCTCGCGAGCCACGGGAAACCGATTATCTTCTCTTCCAGTCGCGCAACGGCGTTCATCAGGGTGGCTATGTCACTGAATTGCTGCCCGCGTTCTCCGCCCGCTCGGCGAACACCGGTGAAGAGCGTTTTGGCTGGATCCGGGAACTGATCCGTACGATGCCCGCAGCAGAAGCGGGTTCGGGCCGCGTGTCGCGCGAATCCATGGAGGCGAAAATGCTGGACGGTGACGAGAAGATCTCGTTCGTCGAACGGCCTGCTCTCGACCAGATGTTTCGGGGACTTTACGAGCCCGTCGCGGACATGATCCAACGACAGATCCAGGACCAATACCTGGGCGCAACGAAGTACTGGAAGGATCTCGAAACAGAAAATCTGGACGACGTGAACTGTCGGTTCGTCGCCGAGCACGATCTGTCCGTTCCATTCGTCCTCGTTGATTTCACACGCCACGGCCAGATCCGTTCATGCGTGTTCGACGGCGCCAACCCACAGCGGGTAGCGGGGCGAAAACCGCGTCGCACGCTCGGCGAGGTGTACGTGAATCTCACACATAAACTCTGGCGCGGTTCGTCGATCGTGCCTTCTGGCGGCCAGCGCGCGGCGCTCCCGCCCGATGCGTTCGCCTCGGGCCAGACTGATGGGGCATCGATCTAGGCCTGCATTAGTATAATGCGGGCATGGCAGACCACCCGACCCGCACGCAGACCAGCCGCATCTTCGCGGTACTCGCAGAACAACTCGCTGCTCGCATCAACGCAGGCGAATTCGGCGAGGGCGAGCGTTTGCCGTCGGAGCGCGAACTGGCGATCGAGTATCAATGTAGCCGCACGTCGGTGCGCGAAGCGATTCTGCTGCTGCAATCGCGCGGGCTGCTCGGCAAGGAACACAAGGCGCGAGCGCGGGTTACCCGTCCGGATTCGGCGGGCATGCTCGACTTGCTCTCCGGCGCGGCGCGCAGCCTCGTGGAGAGCGTGGAGGGTATCGCTAACCTGCAGGAAGCCCGCACATTGTTCGAGTGCGGGCTGGCGCGCCATGCGGCACGTCATGCCACGCCCAAACAGGTCGAACGGCTGTCGCTGGCATTGGGCGATAACCGGCGAGCGATTAACGATCCGCAGGCTTTTATTCGTACCGACATGGCGTTTCATCTCGCTATCGCCGAGATTCCAAACAATCCTCTCTTCATCTCTCTGCATCAGGCTTTGGGGCAATGGCTCGTGGACCAACGCACCACGGGCATGAATGTGCAGGGCTCGACACGGGCCGTATGGCGCGATCATGAAGCGATATTCGATGCCATTGCCGCGCACGACGTCGAAGCGGCCGACAAGGCCATGGCCACGCATCTTGCCAACGTCGCGCGCTATTTCTGGAAAGCGCGCGCGGCGCTTTGACCGTGCATTAGTGTTCAGTCAGCCGCGCGCTTGCGAGCTGCTCCCGCATGGCGCGGCCAAGCAGCAACGTATCCGCGCTCAACGTGATCAGGCGATGCCCACGTTCGAGCAGATCGGCGAGCGTCGTTCCAGGGTAAAGCACGGTGCCGAGCGCCTTGCCTTCGGCGGCCACGGCCTTCTCCAGGTCGCGCATCGCTGCAATGAAGTCCGGATGATCGAATTGCGCCGTGACGCCCATATCCGCGCTGAGGTCGAACACGCCGACCACCACCGCGTCGATCCCTTCCACCGCGGCAATCGCGCGTGCGTTCGACGCACCCTGACGGCTTTCGATCATCACACTGACGAACGCGTCGTTGTTGTAGCGGCTGTCGTAGCCCTGAGCCATCAAACCGTAGCCTGACGCGCGCGCGACCAGCGTACCGTTGCCGCGCTTGCCGGCGGGCGGATACAACGCGGCCCGCGCGACGGCGCGCGCCTCGTCCGCGCTGTTGACGCCAGGCACGAGCAGCATGTCGGCCCCTGCATCGAGTGCCTTGCCGATCAACACCGCATCGTTCGACGCCACCCTTAACATGGCGGCCGCTCCGCCCGCGTTGATCGCCTGCATGATCGCCTGATGCGAGAGCGTATCGCCCGGACCGTGTTCGGCATCCACGATGACGATGTCATAGCCCGCGAGCGCGGCCATTTCCGCGACCTGCGGACTGGCGAAGCCGTGCAGCAGACCATATGCGGGTTGTCCCGAATGCAACATCTGTTTGATTCTGGCTGAGCGAACCGACATGGCGTCTCCTGTGAGGTGATTTGAAAAATTCATTCTGGTCTATCCAGATGGATGGAAGCGGCATTCCCATTGGGCTTGCCGAAGCGCCTCCAGATTGACGGTGAAATGGCTGTCGGAAAAGGGCTTGACGCGCATTCCCCTCGCTGACAGTATCGCTCAAAACCGGAGTCGGGTCGCAACGATTGATATCTGGCAATACCAGATTCGACTTCGAAGCAGCGCCGCACCGATCGACACAGGAGACGTCATGCGCTTCGTGACATTCATGCACAGCAGCGGGCCTCGCGTCGGCCTCGTGAGCGGCGATGAAATCGTTGAACTCCACTCGTACGACCACGCGTTGCCCACGGATCTGGCTGCCTTACTCGCGCTGGGTCGAGATACCTGGACGCGCATCGTCCAGCGAGCGCAGGCGGGCACGGCCCGTCGCGTGCCGCTTGCCGGAACCCGCCTTTGCGCACCGGTCGCCACTCCGTCGAAGGTATTCGGCATCGGCATGAATTTCAGCTCGTTTCTGAGCGCCGCGCAGCACCGCGGGATGATGGCGACGCCGGGCCAGCGCATCTGGTTTAACCGTCAGCCGCGCTGCGTGGCCGGACCCGCCGACGACATTCTCATGCCCCATACCTCCAAGGCGCTGGACTTCGAGGGTGAGCTCGCCATCGTGATCGGCTCGCGTTGCCGCCATCTCAGCGCCGCGCAGGCGCGCGACGCGATTGCCGGCTACACCATCTGCAATGATCTGACGGTACGCGACTGGGCCGCGCGCTGCCCGCTGCTAGGCAAATCGTTCGACACGCATGCGCCGATGGGCCCGTGGCTTGTGACCGCCGATGAAATCGACGATCCGCACTCGCTGACGATTACCACTACCGTCAATGGCGAACGCCGCCAGCACGGCAGTACGCGGGAGATGCTGACCGACTGCTATGCGCTGGTTGCGGAGTTGAGCGCCATCACCACGCTCGAACCGGGCGACGTGATTCTCACCGGCACACCGGACGGTTGTGGCGCGTTGAGCGATCCGCCGCGCTTTCTGTGCGAAGGCGACTGCGTGCGCGTGTGCATCGAGGGCATCGGAGAAATTGCCAACACGGTGGTGCCGGAACTCGTTACGCAACTGCCGGAGCCTGTCGACGGTTAGACGCCCGCTAGACGCGCCATAGACGCCCATTAAGCGCCGGTATGAAAGAGCCGGGAAAAGTGCAGTGAAGGCGGGCGCAGACTCGCCGCCGCAGTGAGTCAGACATGAATGCAAAGCGGCTTTCGGCACGTATGCACCTCGATACCTGTCGGCCGTAACAGGAGACATCATGAACGAGATCAGTTCGCACGACGCTGCGGATACATCGCCGGCCGCTCCAGGATCGCTCGACGCCATCTACCGCAAGATCGCGTGGCGGCTCATGCCCATGCTCTTTCTCGGCTTCGTCGTGTCATATCTCGATCGATCGAATATCGGCTTTGCGAAATTGCAGATGCAAAGCGAGCTGGCGCTCAGCGAATCCGTCTATGGGCTTGGCGCGGGCATTTTCTTTATCGGCTATTTTCTGTTCGAGGTGCCAAGCAATCTTCTGCTGCATCGCTTCGGCGCGCGGCGCTGGATCGCGCGCATCATGATCAGTTGGGGCGTGATTTCGGCGCTTATGTTCGTGGTACGCGGCCCCCTGTCGTTTTACGCGTTACGCTTTCTGCTCGGCGTCGCTGAAGCGGGGCTCGTGCCCGGCGTGATTCTCTATCTGACCTACTGGTTTCCGGCATCGAGACGAGCCCGCATGGTGGCGATGTTCTACGCCGCGGTGGCCGCGTCGGGGATTATCGGCGGCCCGATTTCGGGCGGTTTGATGAAAACCCTGCAAGGCGCGCATGGGCTGAGCGGCTGGCAATGGCTGTTCATTCTCGAAGGCGTGCCGTCGGTCCTGATGGGTTTTGTCGTATGGCGTTTTCTCGACGATTCCCCCAGCAAAGCGAAGTGGCTGAGTGACGACGAAAAGCAGCTTGTCAGCGCGCGACTCGATCCGCCGCAGCTCGTCCACACGTCGACCTTCAATGCATTTGTCGACCCCAGCATGTGGCTCTATACCGCGGTCTACTTCATGCTGTGCGCGGGCATTGTGGGTGTCGGCCTGTGGATGCCGTCGCTGGTGCAGGCCACCGGTGTGCACGACCTCTTCCTGATAGGCACGCTGACCGCGATTCCATACCTCGTCGCGATCGTCGTGATGATTTTGCATGGTCGTCACTCGGATCGGACCGGCGAACGCCGCTGGCATATTGCACTGCCTATGCTGGTGGGCGCCATTGGAATGACGCTCGCGGTGCGCTTCAGTCACGACACCACCGTTTCGCTGATCGGTCTCACGTTGACTGCGTCGGGCATTCTGTCCGCGACGCCGCCGTTCTGGAGCCTGCCGGTCGCGCGCCTGTCTGGCCGCTCGGGCGCCGTCGGCGTGGCGATGGTCAACGCAGTCGGCAATCTCGGCAGTTTCGTGAGCCCATTTTTTATCGGTTATACACGCGACATCACGCATAGCACGTCGACGGGCTTCTATTCAATTGCCGTGGGACTCTGCCTCGGCGCGTTGCTGATTCTGATGGCCCGTGTGACTCACGCCGTGCCGGGTCGCAGCGACACCTCCGCGCATTCGTTGCGCGATCAACCACTCGGAGGACGCACGTGAATGCACGTGAACCGGTAATGGGCGCGAACGACTACACCTATGTCGCGCACGATTGGGGGCAATTGCCGGACGGCTGGCGCTGCGGTGATGTCGGCGGGGTTGCCGTCGATCGGCACGACAATGTGTACGTGTTCAATCGCAGCGAGCATCCGATGCTGGTGTTCGACCGCGACGGGCGCTTTCTACGTTCGTGGGGGGAGGACCAGTTCGTGCGGCCGCACGGCATCCATATCGGCCCCGATGACGCCATCTATTGCACTGACGACGGCGCGCATACCGTCAAGCGGTTTTCGTCCGGCGGCCGACTCGAACTCACGATCGGCACACCGCAAGAGGGCGCGCCGTTCATGAGCGGCAGACCATTCAATCGCTGCACGCACACGGCGCTGTCGCCGGACGGAGATATTTACGTGACCGACGGGTACGGCAATGCCCGTGTCCACAAGTTTTCGGCGCACGGAAAGCTGCTCGCATCCTGGGGTGGTCCAGGCATCGAGCCGGGACAGTTCAACATTCCGCACAATCTCTGCTGTGACGCGAATGGCTGGGTCTACGTGGCCGACCGCGAAAATCATCGCGTGCAGGTTTTCGACGCCGATGGACGCTTCGAGACGCAATGGCACTCGCTGCATCGGCCTTGCGCATTCTGTATGAGCGGCACAGCGGATGCACGTTTTTACGTCGGCGAAGTGGGTCCGGGTTTGCCGATTAACCGGCTCGTGCCGAATCTCGGTCCGCGCATCACCGTGCTCGATGCAAGCGGAACGATCCTCGCGCGCATCGGCACGGAAGGCGCGGGATTGGGGCTGAGCCAGTTTATCGCGCCGCACGGCATGGCCGTCGATTCACACGGCGACATTTACGTCGGCGAAGTCAGCCATGCGGCGTGGCCCGAGGTGTTCCCGGGGGAGCCCCTACCTGAGCAGTTGCGCACGTTGCGCAAGCTCGTGCGCGCACCGGCGGACGCGGCGAGCGGAGGCAGTCATGACTGATCCGGTCTATGACGTGATCGTGGTGGGCGCGGGCGCTGCCGGCTGCGCGATGGCCGCGCGCCTCTCGGAAGATCCCGTCCGACGCGTGCTGCTGATCGAAGCCGGCAGCGATCTGGTCGCGGGTCGCGAACCGCCTGTGATCCGCGATCCGTTTCCGTCGGGCTATGGCGATCCACGCTATTCGTGGGCCGATCTGCGCGTGACCGTGGGACCTGATCGGGGCAACGGACGCGGCGCGTTCGCGCGCCAGTACACTCAGGGACGCGTGCTCGGCGGGAGTTCGAGCATTAATGGCATGGTGGCGCAACGGGGTCTGCCGGAAGATTTCGAGGACTGGGCCCGTTCAGGTGCGACAGGCTGGGACTGGGCCGGCGTGCTGCCGTATTATCGCAAGCTGGAGAATGATCAGGACTTCGACGGACCGATGCATGGCCGCAACGGTCCGATGGTGATCCGCCGCCAGCCTCGCGGCGCGTGGCCGCCTTTTTCACGTGCGATCGCCGAGACGCTGGTGGCGCGCGGATACCCGCTGCTCGAAGACTTGCACGCTGACGACCGCGACGGCGTGGCCGTCATGCCGATGAACAATCTGCCGGAGCATCGCATGTCGAGCGCCTCCGCGTATCTGACCGAGGCCACGCGCCAACGCGCCAATCTGGACGTGATGTGCAATTCGGACGTCGTGCGTATTGCGTTCGACGGGCGCACGGTGACGGGCGTCCACGTGCGCCGCGACGATGGCGCACACTTTGTCCACGGACGCGAAGTCGTGTTGTGCGCGGGTGCGATATTCTCGCCAACGCTTCTGTTGCGCTCCGGCGTCGGTCCCGCCGGCGATCTGACTGAGCTCGGCATTCCAGTCGTTGCCGACCTCCCAGGCGTTGGCCGTCATCTGCAGAATCATCCTGGGATGCATGTAGCGGTTCATTTGCCACAGCAGTCGATTCAGCCCGCGGCGATGCGCTGCTGGTCGCATAGTCTGTTACGGTATTCGTCGGGTATGCCGGGCTGTACGCGTGGCGACATGTACCTTTTTCCCGTCAGCAAGACCGCATGGCACCCGATCGGCCGACGCGTCGGCGCAATCAGTCTGTGCGTTCAGAAGCCTTTTTCGCGAGGCTCGGTGACTTTGCGCGATGCCCGGCCGGACACGAATCCGGCTGTCGATTTCAATCTGCTGTCCGATGAGCGCGACTTCAAGCGAATGGTGGCGGGACTGCGGCTGGCGATGTCGCTACTCGACGACCCAAACGTGCGGCCGCATATCAATAACGTGTTCCACCCGACCAATGGCCAGGCCAACGCGTTAAACCGGGTCTCCACCGTCAACTGGATGAAAAGCTGGCTGTTCGACAAGGCACTCGACGTGTCGCCGGGCATCCGGCGTCGGCTACTCGGCGACGCCGCGATCGACCCCGGCGCTCTGATGCAGGACGAAGCCGCGCTTGCGCACACGGTGCGCGAGTACAGCGCCGGTGTGCATCACGTCGCCGGCTCATGCAGGATGGGCAGTCGCCACGATGCCCAGACCGTGGTGGATTCCGAGGGCCGGGTGATCGGCGTCAACGGACTCAGAGTCGCCGATACGTCGATCATGCCAAGCATCGTCACGGCCTGTACGCATCTCACGGCAATCATGATCGGCGAGAAGATCGCGGACGCGATCAGGCAACGTGGCGACGAGGGATGGCAGGCGGGACGGCTCGAGGTGCAGCATGCGGGTTGAGCTCGCGGCGACCGAGACCGGCCAGGAACGCGAACACCTGTCCTATGACCTGGCACACCCTCAGCTAAACTGACGCGTCACCAGATCATTGAGCGGAGCGAACCCAATGGATGTCCAGACATTGGAGGCCTACAACCAGCGGGCAAGGTCCTATGCCCGCGACTGGATCGAGCAGGACGCGCCTGACGATATGTATCGGCTATTACGCCAGTATTTTCAGCCCGGACCGACTGCAGACGTGGGTTGCGGAGCAGGCCGCGATACCGCCTGGCTCGCCGCGAACGGCTTTGTAGCCACTGGCTTCGACGCATCTGAAGGTTTGATCGAAGAGGCGAGGGCCACTTATCCGAACCTGACGTTTCGGCGCGCTGACCTGCCGGGACTTGATGGCGTCGAGAGAGGCGCTTATCAAAACGTTCTTTGCGAGACCGTCGTGATGCATCTCGAACCGGCGTCGATAAAAGAGGCAATCAACTCACTCGTCGGACTAGTGTGCGCCGGGGGAACGCTGTATATCAGCTGGCGAGTGACCGAGGGTAAGACGATACGCGACGACGCGGGGCGACTCTACTCATCTTTCGATCGAGAGCTTGTCGTTGTCCCATTGCTCGAAAAATGCGATCTGCTTTTCGAGGAGGATGTCACGAGCGCATCCTCGCGCAAACGCGTCGAGCGGCTCGTTGCCAGAAAGAGGGCGATATAGCGCGAGTCTCGCATGCGTTATGACAGACGCGTCATGCGTGAGCTTGGCGAGGCGCCTGGGTCGGACTCGCGAGCGAGCGAATGTGAAGAAGGCCGTCAAGGTGGCGAGCTGTGCGACCGCATGACAAACTGGCCGAGGCGGCGGACAAGCTGCGTTGGAAAATCTTAGCCTGGGGCGGGGCCGCGTGTTCATCGGCATGACAAAAAAAGCGAGTCTCATGTCAACCACAGGACTCGCGAAATCGGCGCGCGACGATTGAAAGAGGAGTAGCGATCGCTCGCCCGCGCCGCGGCCTGGGACCAGGCCCACCTGACTGGAACAGTTAAACCGGGATCACTTCGTGCCGACGGTTTGCAGCGCCACCCACCTGCCATTCGTGACCTTGTACACCGTCACACCGCCGTACTTCAGATCACCGCGATCGTCATAAGCGAGTTCATTGGTCGTCACGCCCTTCATCTGCGTGGCCTTCAGGACCGGCAGATAGGTGTGCGGTCGACCGAGTTGGATTGTTTCATGGCGTTGAGTACGGCCATCGTGCCGTCGTAGGCGTACGGCGAATAAAGTTCGACTTCGTTGCCGAAGCGCTTCTTATAGCGCTCCACATACGACTTGCCGCCAGGCATCTTGTCGAGCGGACTGCCGCCCGACGAAGCCAGCGCACCTTCTGCCGCAGGACCCGCAATCTTCAGCAATTCGTCTGAATGGATCATGTCCGGCCCAATCAACGTTCCCTTGACCGCCAGCGTGCGCATCTGCTTGAGGAACGGCGCCGCTTGCGTGTCTGCGCCGCCGTAAAAGATCGCGTCCGCATCGAACTGCTTGATGTGCGTCAGAATGGCGCGGAAGTCGACCGCTTTGTCGTTCGTGAACTCTTGCGCGACGATCGTGCCGCCCGCTGCCTTCACCGCCTTCGCAAATTCTTCCGCCACGCCCTGGCCGTACGCCGTGCGGTCGTCGACGATGGCGAAGCGCTTGAACTTCAGGTCTTTGACCGCGTAGTCGCCGAGCACGCCGCCTTGCTGCGAATCGGATGTGACCAGACGGAACGTGGTTGCAAGGCCCTGCGCCGTGTAGGCAGGCGCGGTGGCGGTTGCGAGCTCGGGGATGCCGGCCTTCGCACGCCTTGGACAGTGACCCGTCACCCGGTTCGTTCAACGACTGGCGTGGCGTCATTCATATCGAAGTCGAATTCCGACTGTGACCACGGCGCCTCGCGTTCTGCGACATTGGAATCCGTGAGCGCCGTCGCTTTCACGCCGAGCAAACGAATGTTCCGGCGCAATTCGATCCGTCTCAGGCATTCTGTCGCCGCCGCCCGGATCGCGCGCGCGTCCGCAATGGCGCCCTCTAGTGTGAGATCTCGCGTCACCGTGTCGAAGTCGGCAAACCGGACCTTGATGCCAATGCACCCGGCGACCAGGTTGCGGCGGGCCAGGTCTTCCGACAGACGGGTACACAGCATGGTGAAGCGCTCGGAAAGCTCCGCGCGGTCACGCCGCGGATGCAGATCGCGCGAGAACGTGGTCTCGCGCGACTTCGACCGTGGTATCGACGCGGTAACGATCTCACGATCGTCGATACCGTGACAGACGCGGGTAAGCCAGGTCGCATAGCTCAGTCCGAAGTGCTCCTGCAACATGGCTGCCTCCGCGCGTGCAATGTCGCCTACGGTATGAATGCCGAGTGTAGCCAGCCGGTCGCTCGCTTTCGGCCCGATGCCATTCACCTTTTTCGCGGGCAACGGCCAGATGCGCGACGGGATGTCGTCCATCGAGAGGATCGTCAGTCCGTCGGGCTTGTCCAGTTCAGAGCCGATTTTGGCCAGCAGCTTGTTAGGGGCGACGGCGATCGAGCAGGAAAGGCCTGTCGCGTCGACCACCACACGTTTGATTCGCTGGGCCAACACGCGCGTTTCACCTTCCACATCGGTCAGATCGATGTAGATCTCGTCAATCCCCCGGTTTTCGATTCGTGGCGCGATGCTCGCGACCGCCTGCTTGAAGCGCTCGGAGTAGTGACGATACGAATCGAAATTGCTTGGAAGCAGGATCGCATGCGGCGCGAGTTGCGCGGCCTTCATCATTCCCATTGCGGAGAACACGCCGAACTTACGGGCTTCGTACGTCGACGTCGTCACCACGCCCCGGCCCGCATAATCCCGCAGCTTCACGAACCGGCGCGTTCCGTCGGGCAGGACGGTGGGCTCCGCCCGATGTCCTCCGCCGACCACCACCGCCTGCCCGCGCAACTCCGGGTAGCGCAACAGTTCGACGGACGCGAAGAATGCGTCCATGTCCAGATGGGCGATCCGGCGCGGGGGCGTCATGAGTACCGTCACTGTTAAGGGTGCCTACGCGGTGGCTGCGCTCTCTTCAAGCGTTCGGGCTAGCGCGGGTGTTCGGGCATTGCGTTGCTTCTCGTGCTCATAGTGGTGACGAAAGACCAGGTGAGCGGGCTCGACCATCTTGGCAATCTCCAGAATCTTTGAAGCAAATCATGGACTTCAATGCACGCCGGCTCATTGGACGGCGGAGCGCGGCTACCGCGCGAACTTTTTGCGCACCAGATGCCGCGGGACGTCCAGTCTCACGGGACGTTCGCCGCCGCGCGGAAGCTTGCCGCGCGCCACGGGGACGGGATCGAGCCGTTCGGCAGTCATGGTTTCGCTTGACATCGGACACCGGAAAACCTGTATATTTATACAGTATTCTACACAGTCAGTGCTGTGACGTGAACTGACATTATTTTCGAGGAGAGGGGCCGTGCGACATTGCATCGTCCGGCCTCTTGTCCTGCTTCCGTGTCCAGGGAGAACATCATGAGAGCAGAAGAGTGGGTTCGGGAGGCCGAACGCGAATCGAAACTTGTCGACGCGCTGTACAAGGCACGTCATCTGATTTCGATGCACGACGGCATGACCGTCCGATGCGACGGCGAAGAGTGGGCGCTGGATTTCGGGCAGGAGTTGCGCATGATCGATGCCACGTTGAAGATGGCCGGCATCGATACCGCGCGGGTCAAAGGCAGAGCCGTGTCGGGCCGGCCGGGTTGAGCCTGCTGACTGCATCGCGCTGCGACCTCATGGCGGGTTCAAACGTTGCCGCGGAATGGCGTCGCGTCTGGTAGCGGTCGGGAGGCGAGGACGCTGTTCCGTAGGCACCGACCTGGGTTACATCCTTGGAGAGCTCGGTACCTCACTGGCTGCCAAGCGGTTGAACCGCCGCACGCGCTGTTCCTGACGTCGCCGAAAAGGTTGCGGTCGGATAAGCCGTCAATCGCTTGAGCGGGATATGTCATGGGCGCATCGTTGAAGCATGGCTTTGCGATGCGCCGACGTGGACGCCGGGTTTAGCTACGGCCTTCCGTTCCCTTCAGTTGATCATGCCTGTGCGAATGGGTCGCCGCGTACTTCAGCTCGAAATGCGCACCTTTGCCGCTACGCGTGGGTGGAAAGTGTTCGCCTTCGACGCAAGTGACTTCAAAGGTGTCTTTTCCGTCATCATGAACGACAGAATAGATACCAGAAACTTTCACGATTTCGCCCGGCTTGTAAGAGTTGTCGCCTGCCATCATGTTTCCTTTCGAATGGTTGGGAATACTCCCGAAGCAAGCGACGTTCCGAGCATGAGGTGCCGACGGTGGTTGATCTGGCGTTCACGTGATTGCAGCCGGTCGGCGCCAGTAAAACCTTCAGTTTCCGCTGGACGACCGATTTGATGACCTTCACGCGCTCGAGCTCATGCATGCTGATCGTGATGAATCCACGTCCGTTCATGGTCGGGCTCCGGGCTGGCTGTGATGCCGCAGCATGCGCCACAGCTAGCCCGGAGTTGGAAAACCGGACATTTCCAATGAGCCAGAACCGGACATTTCTAAAAAGCTCTGACACACGAAATGTTGATAATTTATCTTATGTCAAATTGTGAAAGCTTCCTACGCCGATAGGGATCGTCAGCCAACCTCATCGCCGCGTGAGCAATCAGGTCGCGTTCAACGTTTCGCTCGGCGACATAGTCGGCGTAGGGAATCACGATATACGCGGGTTTGCCGTCTCGCACATCGATGACCTGAATGTGAGTACGTGCGTTCATCGCGTTTTCTCACTTCGTCCGACCGCACCCATGCCTCTCAAGCATGGGCCCCCGCCTACAAAGTCTTTTTTCTTTATATCGTTGACCACTAGATTATTGAATATAAGGGCACGCGGCGTCCCGCCGCGCCATCACGTGAATCCGCACGATAGGTCGCGCACACCCCAACGCAACTCGTCCCCACCATTTTGCGAAGGCCCACCCTAACCGTCAGATCAAGGAGCGTTACATGGCAAGCAACCTGAACACGACAGGCAAGACCGTCAAGGTGCCCGGCCCCGACCATCCGATCACCATCGAGCCGACCGCGGCTCGCATCGTCGTTATGCTCGCTGGCAAAGTGATCGCCGATACGCGCGACGCGCTGACACTTCGCGAGGCCGCCTACCCCGCTGTCTTTTACATATCGCGCAAGGACGTGGATATGACGCTGCTCGAGCGCACGGCGCATTCCACCTACTGCCCTTACAAGGGTGATTGTTCGTACTACTCGATACCTGCAGGCGGTGAACGCGCTGTGAATGCCGTATGGACATACGAAGATCCGTACGAGGCGGTTGAGCCAATCCGGGACCATCTGGCGTTCTACACCGACCGCGTCGACGCAATCGAGGTACACGCGTAAGCACCCGGATCTCATGCATGACCGCCTGAATGGCCAGACATAACCGCCCACGCACTGACGAGGGAAATACGACGAGGACCGATCCGTTGCACTGGTCACAGGCGCGCTAACTCGCCCCCCGCCCCGCCCCTCTCCGCTCAAGCCAGAAATGTCGTCTAAAGAATTGCGGATGGGCGCCGAAATCCAGTCATGAACAACGACCACCGCCTCTTCGCCGATTCCCCACTCTATGAGGAAGCACGCGCGCTCGAACTCGCCGTGCGAACGCTGCGCCGGGCGCGCGGAAAGCAGAATCCTCAGGACGTCCCTCATGGCTCGCCGCAATGGCACCTTGTCTGCGACGCATTCGCGCGCGATGTCTATCGCGCGATCGGTGGCGATCCGGATCAACTGACGGCGGACATCGCGGCCGGCAAGGCGTCGCCGGGCTCATCATCGTAGGGACGTCTCTGCGGCGCCGGGGCCACCTTTTCGCCGTGCGGCGCACGACTGCGCAAGTTGCGCGCGTCGCATGCCGAGCCGAAGCTGCTCCATCGGCAACGCGCGCTCCCCTCATACCACCTAGTACGACCTGTTTCGCGGACGTTCAGCGAATAACCTTAATCGACACCCACCCCATGGCGTATGAACTAAACAAGGAAGATCTCGAGCCGCTGCTTCTCGGCGGCGCATTCTTCGGTAGCGGCGGCGGCGGCACGATCGAATCGGCACGGCATCTGGCCGCGCATTTCGTGGCCGGCGATTATTATCCGACCGACACGGTCCGCGTGGTGCCAGTTGAAGAAGCGACCGATGGCGCAGCCGTGATGGTCGCCTATCTCGGCGCGCCCGAAGCCATCAACTCGGCGATCTATCCTCTTGGCCCGGTGACCGCCGCACAAAACGTGCAGAGCCGGCTCGCATCGCAAGGCACGAAACTCGCCTATGTCATGCCGCCGGAAAGCGGCGCGTTGGGCTTCACCGTCGCGGCGCTGGTCGCGGCGAAGCTCGGCCTTGCGGTCATCGACGCGGACGGCGCCGGCCGCGCCGTGCCCTCACTGCCGATGCTGACGTTCGCCGCCGCCGAGATCGATCCGCGGCCCGCATTCCTCGTGAGTCAGGGCGGCCTCTCGGTCGAACTGAACGTGACGCCGCGCGACAGCAGCAACGGCGGCCCGAATCATCAGCGCGACGTATCGGCCATCGTCGAACAGATGATGCGCCCCGTCGTCACGGACCCGGAGTTCGGCCAGTTCGGCGGCCTCGCGATGTGGGTGATGAAACCGGCGGACATTCGCCGCGCCACGCCGATTCACGGCACGCTGACGCGCGCACTCGAACTCGGGCGCGCACTGCAGAGCGGCCGGGTGAAGAGCGCGCAGCAAATGGTTCAGTACCTCGCCGAACAGTGCGGGCTTGCCGCTCGCGCCGTCCTGCACGCCGGCGAGCTGGTCTCCGCCGAAGTCGATACGAGCGGCGGCTTCGACGTGGGCAAGATCCGCATCCGGGCCGCAGAGCAGACCTACACCATGATCTACCAGAACGAATCGTTGCTCGTGTGGGACAGTGCGCGCCCGCAGCCGGTCGTCATGGCACCGGACAGCATCGCGTATTTCGTCGGCGGTGACGGCCAGTCGATCTTCAGCAACGGCGACCTTGTGAACGACGACGGTTCGCTGAACCCGGCGGTCGGCAAGCGCCCCGTCACCGTGATCGCATGGCGCGCCGAAGCCGAGTTGCGCAAGCCCGGCCTGAATCTCGACAGCTTTATGGATTCGCTGAACACCCTCGGTTACCTTGGGCCGTACGTGCCGCTTGAAGCGCACCTATCCTCACATCAGGGAGACGCATCGTGAACTCGCCGATCCGTATCTGTGTGCTCGTTCCGGTCGCCACATCGGCCTACAACGACCGGATCATGAAAGCCGTTGCGCCGGTCGTGCCGCCGGACGTGCAGGTCGACATCCGCAATATCACGCAGGGGCATCCGGATATCGAGAACCGCACGAACTGGCTGCAGAACGGCATGCCCGTGGTCGAACTCGCGCAGTCCATTGCGAACGAAGGTTTCGACGGCATCTGGCTGACCGACTTCGACATGTGTGGCGTAGAAGCCGCGCGCGAAGTCATCGACATTCCTATCATCGGCGGCTTTCCGGCTTCGGCGTTCACGGCGCTCGCGCTCAGCCAGCGGTTTTCGATCATCACCATCCTGCAAAGCACGCTTGCCATGCAGCGCGCGCATCCGCAAACGTACGGCATCGAGGACACGTTCGCGTCGATCCGGGCGATCGACTGCCCGGTCTCGCAGCTCGATAACATCGACGTGGTGATCATGCGGACCTTCGAAGCGGCAATGAAAGCGATCCAGGACGACGGCGCGCAAGCCATTCTGCTCGGCTGTACCGGCTTCGTCGACGTCGCGAGCCGCGTGTCCACCCTGCTCGGCGAAGCACTGGGCAGCTATGTGCCGGTGATCGATCCGAACCAGGCGGGGTTCAGCTTCCTCGTTTCGCTGGTGCGCATGAAAGTGCGTCCGAGCCGGCTGACTTACAGCAAGGTCAGCCTTCAGCCGTAGCTTTCATGCGCGGCTAGCGCTTGCGCGCCGCGACGCTGCGGCCCGGTGACACGACTTCGGCGAGCAGCTCGTCATGCAATCCGCGCAACACGTCGACGAATGCCAAAGCGAGCCGCTCGCGTGGCCGGTGCGGAGGAAACAGCAGATAGGTCGGAAAACGGATCGCGGGCGTAAACGGGCGTATCGCAATGTCCGGCCCCGCGAAGTCTCGTGCGACGATCGGATGCGCGAGCGTCACGCCCATTCCGTGCCGGACCATCTCGCAGCACATCGCGGTGTATTGCGCCTCGATTGCGAGAATGCGCTGCACGCCCGCGCGCTGGAACACGTCGTCCATCAGCGTGCGGGTGCCGTCGCCGTGACACAGCGAGATGAAAGACTCGCCTTCCAGGTCCTCCGGCTTGATGCTGCGTTTCGCCGCGAGCTTATGCGCGGCCGGCACCACGCAGACCGCCGACACGTTCGACAACTGCTCCACCTCGCAATCCGAAGCCTCGCTCACATACACCGCGACACCGAGATCGCAGAACTGCGAGGCCGTCCAGTGATTGACGGTGGCCGACGTGTTCACATGCAGCGAGACGGTCACATCCGGATAGCGTTCGACGAAACGTTTGATCGCATGCGGCACCAGCGTCATACCCGCTGACGGCATGGCCGCAATGCGCAGACGCCCGCTGCCGAGATTGCGGATCTGCGCCGCGGCATTCGCGAGACCTTGCAAGCCCACGAATGCGCGCTCCACTTCGCGAAAAAACGCCTCGCCTTCGCTCGTTGGAATGAGCCGCACGCCACTGCGCTGAAAAAGCTGCAAGCCCGTGTCGCGCTCGAGTTGCGCGATCAGCCGGCTCACGTTCGGCTGCGACGTGAACAGCGCCTTGGCCGCGGCCGTCATCGAGCCGGACACCATTACTGCGCGAAACGCTTCTATGTGCTTGAGATTCATCCGTATTCTCCCTGATACAAGTACCTGGACCCATATCATTCCTGCATAGATAACTATTTTATTCGTATTGGACGACATAATCAGGCGGCACGACACTGCATTCTATCGACGGGCGGGCAAGCCCGCCTTCCCCACCGGAACTGGAGATTGTCGTCATGAGAAGCGCGCCGTATCGCCGTCTGTCCTCGCCGTCACGCGTCGCCCATGCGGCGGCTTCCTGTGCCGTTCTGGCTGCCACGCTTGCCGTCGCGTCCGGCGCGCTGGCGGAAACCACGCTTTATGTGGCGAACGTCGGTGGGTCGAATGAACAGGTCTACCGGCAAAAAATCATCCCGCCGTTTGAAAAAGCGCACGACGTGAAGATCGTCTACGTCGCGGGCAATTCGAGCGACACGCTCGCCAAGCTGCAGGCGCAAAAAGGCCACCAGCAGATCAATGTCGCGGTGATGGACGACGGCCCCATGTACCAGGCGATGCAGTTGAACCTGTGCGCGAAGCTGGACGAGGCGCCCGTGATGAAAGACGTCTACCCGCTCGCGCGGCTCGGCCCCACCGCGATTGGCGTCGGCATGGTGGCGACCGGTATCGGCTACAACGAAGAGGCGTTCAAAAAAGCTGGCCTGCCGCCGCCCGACTCATGGAGGGCGCTCACCGACAGCCGCATCAAGGGCAAGATCGGCGTGCCGCCCATCACCAACACGTACGGGCTGCACACGCTCGTCATGCTCGCGCGCCTGTCCGGCGGCGGCGAAAAGAACATCGACCCGGGCTTTGCCGCAATGACGAAGCAGGTCGCGCCGAACGTACTCTCGTGGGCGCCGACGCCTGGCGAAATGGACGGCCAGATGCAGGCCGGCGACGTAATCCTCGCGCCCTACGGCAGCGGCCGCGCAGTCGCTTTGCAAAACACGGGCTTTCCGCTCAAGTTCATCTACCCGAAGGAAGGCGCGGTCGCCCTGCAGGTGGCCGCCTGCGCGGTCGCAGAAAACGCGCAGCCGCAACTGTCGCAGCAGTTCATCCAGTACCTGTTGAGCCCGGAAGTGCAGGCATTGCAGGCCCAGGGCATTGGTCTTGGGCCCGTCAACAGGACGGTGAAGCTCACGCCCGAGGTCGCCGCGCGTGTGCCATACGGACCGGAACAGATCTCGAAGCTCACCGCGATGGACTGGACCACGATCAACCAGCATCGCACCGAGTGGACGGAGCGCTGGAACCGTTCGGTCGAACGCTGATTCCGTCCACCCGCAAGTCCTTCGCGCGGCGCGCGATCTGATGAAGGAGCGAGGCGTATGGCCTTTCTGACTCTGCAAGGCATCTCGAAACGCTACGGCGATTTCACCGCGATCGAGCAACTCGATCTTTCGGTCGAACGCGGTGAACTGCTGTCGCTGCTCGGACCCTCCGGCTGCGGCAAGACCACCACGCTGCAAATGGTCGCGGGTTTCGTCACGCCGACCACCGGCCGCATTCTGCTCGATGGACGCGACATTACCCATGAACGGCCGGAGAAGCGCGGCATCGGCGTGGTGTTTCAAAGCTATGCGCTCTTTCCGCACATGACGGTGGCGGGCAACGTCGGCTTCGGGCTGGAGATGCGCAAGGTCAAACGCAAGGAGCGGGAGGAGCGCGTGGCCGAAGCGCTCGCCCTCGTGCGGCTCAAAGGGCTCGGGCATCGTTATCCGAAGGAACTGTCGGGCGGCCAGCGGCAGCGCGTGGCCATTGCACGCGCCATCGCCATGCAGCCCGAACTGCTGCTGCTCGACGAACCCATGTCCAATCTCGACGCGAAACTGCGCGAGGAAATGCACATCGAGTTGCGCTCGATCCACAAGCGTCTGGGCATCACGACGATTCTGGTCACGCACGATCAGGTGGAGGCCATGACGATGAGTGACCGCATCGCCGTCATGCATCGCGGTGCGATTGCCCAACTGAGCACCCCATACGACGCCTACGAGCGGCCGGCGACGCCGTTCGCGTCCACGTTCCTCGGCCGCACCAATGCGTTTGCCGGCGAAGTGCTGCGCCGCAATCCACGTTGCGCCGAAGTCGACGTGGCGGGCACCACGCTGCATGTTCCGCACGAAGGCCGTCACGTGAACGGCGCCGTCAACGTCTATATCCGGCCGGAGAAAGTCCACCTGGCCAACGGCGACGCGCGCTTGCGCGGCCGCATCGCGACGCGTGTTTTCGTCGGCAACCAGTGGCTGCTCGAAGTGGAGACGGCCCTCGGCAGATTGCGTGTCGCGCAGCCGAACCACGGCGCGCCGCCGCCTGACGAAGGTCACGAAGTCGGCCTCGCATGGACCGACGACGATCTGCGCGTGCTCACGCAGGACGACCGGGAGAGCGCTCATGGCCACGCTTGACGACGCCCGTCCCGGCGCGGCGCCCTGGCTGCTGTCGGGGCCGGCGATGCTGCTTTTCGTCGGCCTGTTGCTGGTGCCGCTGCTGCTCACGCTGATGCTCTCGTTGCGCGTGTTCAGCGATACCGCCGGCGTGACGTCGGCCTACACGCTCGCGAACTACTGGGAAGTGGTGAGCGACCCGTACTACGGCACGATCTTTCTGCGCACCGCCGGCCTCGCTTTCGCCGTCACGCTGCTATCCATCGTGCTCGGCGTGCCGGAGACCATCGTGCTGGCGCGGATGAAACGGCCGTGGCAGTCGCTGTGTCTGCTGGTCGTGCTCGGTCCGCTGCTCATCTCCGTCGTCGTGCGCACGCTCGGCTGGCAGATTCTGCTCGGCAACAACGGTGTGCTGAACACCCTGCTGCAGGCGCTGCATGTGACGAGCGAACCGATCCGCCTCGTCTTTACGATGACCGGCATGATCATCGCCCTCACCCACGTGCTCGTGCCCTTCATGGTCATGTCGGTCTGGGCGACCATGCAGAAGCTCGACCCGCAGGTGGAATGGGCCGGACGTTCGCTCGGCGGCTCGCCGCTCGCGGTGTTCCGCCGGGTGGTGCTGCCGCAGATCATGCCGGGCGTGCTGTCGGGCTCCATCATCGTGTTCGCGCTGTCGGCGTCGGCCTTCGCGACGCCCGCGCTGATCGGCGGCCGCCGCCTGAAGGTGGTCGCGACCGCCGCCTACGACGAATTTCTCGGCACGCTGAACTGGCCGCTCGGCGCGAGCATCGCGGTGCTGCTGCTGATTGCCAACGTGGCGATCGTGATGGGCTGCAGCCGCCTCGCCGAACGCCGCTTCCGGCATATCTTCGACTGAGTGGACGGAGAGCGGACATGAAACAGAACGGCATTCTCGGGCTCGTCTACAACGCGTTCTTCCTCACCTTCATCATCGCGCCGCTTGCCGTCGTGATGCTCGTGGCTTTCACGGACAAAGGCTATATCGCGATGCCTTTCGACGGCGCGTCGCTGCGCTGGTTTCGCGCGATTCTCGAAAACGGCGACATCGTCGCGGCGTTCTGGCTGTCGGTGCGGCTCGCGTTCGCGGCGGCCACCCTCGGTGTGATGCTCGCGGTCCCGGCCGCGCTCGCGATCGCGCGGTATCGCTTTCCGGGCCGCGCCGCGCTCACGAGCTTCTTTCTGTCGCCGATGATGATTCCCGCCGTCGTGCTCGGCATTGCCTTCCTGCGCTTTCTGTCGCTGCTGCATCTGTCGGGCTCGTTCTGGTCGCTGGTGTGCGCGCACGTGATCATCGTGCTGCCCTACGCGTTGCGCCTTGCGCTGTCATCCGCGGTCGGGCTGGATCGCGACGCCGAGCGCGCTGCGCTTTCCTGCGGCGCGAGCCGCTTCACCGCCTTTCGCCGCGTGGTGCTGCCGATGATCCGCACCGGCGTGGCGGGCGGCTGGGTGCTCTCGTTCATCCAGAGTTTCGATGAACTGACCATGACCATTTTCGTTGCGACGCCCGGCACCACCACGCTGCCCGTCGCCATGTACAACCAGATCGCGCAGACGATCGATCCGCTGGTCGCCTCGGTATCGGCGGTCCTGATCGTCGGCACTGTCCTCCTGATGATCGTGCTCGACCGCATGGTGGGACTGGATCGCATTCTGATCGGAGAAGCCCGATGACCTCGATGAACGACACCCGTCCCGACGTGCTGGTGCTGGGCGGCGGCCTCGTGGGTTCCGCCGTCGCCTATGGCCTCGCCCGCGAAGGCGCGCACGTCACCGTGCTCGACGAGGACGACGGCGGCTTGCGCGCGTCGCGCGGCAACTTCGGCCTTGTCTGGATTCAGGGCAAGGGCTATGGACTGTCGCCGTATGCGCGCTGGTCGCGCAGTTCGGCCGCACGCTGGCCGTTGCTGGCCGAAGCGTTGCTGAAGGAAACCGGCGTGGACGTCGCATTGCGCCAGCCAGGCGGCTTCCACTTCTGCTTTAACGACGACGAACTCGCCGAGCGCCATAAACGGCTATCGACGCTGCAAGCCGAACTGGGCGACTACCCGTACGAGATGCTCGACGCCGCCGACGTCCGCGCGCGCATTCCGCAGATCGGTCCGGCCGTGATCGGCGCGAGCTACACGCCGATGGACGGTCACGTGAACCCGCTCAAACTGCTGCGCGCATTGCACACCGCGATGCAGGCGCGCGGCGTGCGCCTCGTGTCCGGTGAGCGCGCGGAGCGCATCGTGCCGCAGCGCGGCGGCTTCGTCGTGCAGGGCAGGCGCGGCACCTATCGCGCGGCGCGCGTGGTGCTCGCCGCCGGCCTCGGCAACCGCACGCTCGCGCCATTCGTCGGGCTGAATGCGCCGGTTGCGCCCAATCGCGGCCAGGTGCTGGTAAGCGAGCGCGTCGCACCCTTCCTCGAATATCCGACGCTCAATGTGCGTCAGACGGACGAAGGCAGCGTGCAGTTCGGCGACTCGATGGAAGAAGTCGGCTTCGACGATTTCACTACCACCCACGTGCTTGCCGACATCGCCCGGCGCGGCGTGCGCGCGTTTCCGCTGCTGCAGCACGTGCGGCTCGTGCGCATGTGGGCCGCGTTGCGCGTCTACAGTCCCGACGGCTTTCCGGTCTACGACCAGTCCGACGCGCATCCCGGCGCGTTCGTCGTCACCTGCCATAGCGGGGTGACGCTGGCGGCCGCGCACGCAATGCGCATTGCGCCGTGGATCATGGGCGCGCCGATCCCCAACGAACTGCCCACCTTCTCCGCACGTCGCTTCGACACCGCCCGTGAACTGATTCCCGCTCACTGAAAACGACATGACTTCCCAATCGACCCTCTCCCTTTTCAGACCGCTGCCGGGCGCGCAAGACGCCGCTGCCGCGACCGTCGACATCTGGTTCAACGATCAGCCGCTCGCTGTCCCCGGCGGCCGCTCCGTCGCCGCGGCGCTGCTCGCGTCGGGCATAGCGCGCTTTCGTGCGACGCCTGTCTCAGGTGCGCCGCGCGCGCCGTTCTGCATGATGGGCGCGTGCTTCGACTGTCTCGTCGAGATAGACGGCGTGCCGAGCCGGCAGAGCTGCATGGTGGAAGTGAGGGCCGGCATGCGGATTCGCTCGCAGGAAGGCGCGCGTGACCTGCCGCCGTCCAGTGCGAAGCATCTCGCCGACGCACCGCTGGAGAACGCACATGGCCGCTGATTTCATTTCCGAAACGGTCGATGTCGTCGTCGTGGGCGCGGGCCCTGCCGGCATGAGCGCAGCAACGCGCACCGCACGCGCGGGCCTGAAGACCGTGCTGATCGACGAACAGGACGCCGTGGGCGGCCAGATCTATCGCGGCATCGGCCGCGCCGACGCGCGCCGCAAGGAGATTCTCGGCCCGGACTATGCGGCCGGCGCCGCGATCGCCGATGCGTTCGCCGCATCGGGCGCGCGCCACCTGAGCGGCGCGAGCGTCTGGCAGGTGACGCGCGAGCGCGGCGTCAACTATCTGAAGGACGGCAAGATCGGCAGCTTCGACGCGCAGCGCGTGATCCTCGCAAGCGGTGCGCTGGAGCGGCCCTTCCCGATTCCCGGCTGGACGCTGCCTGGCGTGCTGACCGCAGGCGCGGCGCAGATCCTGCTCAAAAGCGCCGGCGAAGTGCCCGCCGCGCCGCCCATACTCGCCGGTTGCGGACCGCTGCTCTATCTGTTGGGCTGGCAGTACGTGCGCGCCGGTGTGCCGATCCGCGCGCTGGTCGACACCACGCGTCATGAAGACCGCTGGCGCGCCAAACGCCATATGCTCGCGGCGTTGCGCGCGTGGCCGTTCCTGAGCAAAGGCCTGCAACTGATCCGCACGCTGCGCGAAGCGGGCGTGCCGATGTTCGAGGCGGCCGACGACTTGCGCGTGGAGTCGCGCATCGGCACGGATCACGTGGAGCGCGCCGCCGCATTGCGCTTCACGACACAGGGCGCCGCGCATCGCATCGAGGCCGACGTGATCCTGCTGCATCAGGGCGTGGTGCCGAACACGCAATTCACGCAGGCGCTGCGGGCCACGCACCGCTGGGACAACGGCCAGCTCTGCTTTACGCCGAAGGTCGACGGCTGGGGCGAACTCGACGTGCCGGGCATCTTCATCGCGGGCGACGGTGCGGGCATAGGCGGCGCGCAGGCGGCGGCCTTGCAGGGCATGCTGGCCGGCCTTGCGGCGGCCGCGCAACTCGGCGCGATGCCCGCCGCCGCGCGCGACGCCGAAGCAGCGCCTCACCGGCGCGCGCTCGCCGACGTGATGCGCATCCGGCCGTTTCTCGACAGTCTGTACCGTCCGCGCGACGTCAACCGCATTCCGCACGACGAAACCATCGTGTGCCGCTGCGAGGAGGTGACCGCGGGTGACTTGCGCAAGTTCGTCGCGCTCGGCTGCGTGGGACCGAACCAGGCCAAGTCATTCGGACGCTGCGGCATGGGGCCGTGTCAGGGTCGCATGTGCGGCCTCACGGTGACCGAGGTGATCGCCGATGCGCGCCGCGTGTCGCCCGCCGAAGTCGGCTACTACCGCATTCGTCCGCCGATCAAACCGCTCACGCTCGGAGAACTCGCCGGTGAATGACACGACCGACACGCAGGAAGCCGACGTCCTCGTGATCGGCGGCGGCTTGCACGGCACGAGCAGCGCGTTTCATCTCGCGCGGCGCGGCGCGAAAGTCATCGTGCTCGAAGCGGACTACGTCGCGCGTCATTCGTCGGGCGTGAATGCGGGTGGCGTGCGCACGCTCGGCCGTCCGTTACCCGAGATTCCGCTCGCGCTGATATCGCGTGAAATATGGCATCGCATGCGCGATCTGCTCGGCGACGACGGCGGCTTCGTTCCTTCCGGCCAGTTGAAGATCGCCGAGACGGACGACGAACTCGACGCTTGCCGGCAACGCGTGGCGCTGCTCGAATCGCACGGCTTCACGCACGAAAAGGTGATCGACCGCGAAGCCGTACTCGAACTCGAACCGGCGCTTGCACCGCACGTGACGGGCGGCATCTGGGTCGAGAGCGACGGCTTCGCGTTGCCCTATCGCACGACCACCGCGTTCCGGCTCGCCGCGCAGCGGCACGGCGCGCTTTTTCTGGAGGGCACGCCCGTGCGCCACATCGAACAGCGCGGCACGCGCTGGTTCGCGGTGACGCCGCGCGGCACGTTCAGCGCGGAGAAGTTGCTCGTCACCGCGGGCGCATGGTCCGGTGAACTCGCGCAGCAAGTGAACGAAACGGTGCCGGTGCATCCCGAAGGACTCATGCTGATGGTCACGCACCGGGTCGCGCCTTTTTGCCGTGCGACGCTCGGCGCGACCGGCAGGCCGCTGTCGTTCAAACAGTTCGACAACGGCACGGTGGTGATTGGCGGCAAACTGATCGGCATGGCCGATCTCGCGAACCGCCACGGCGAAGTCGATTTCGTGCGCCTCGTGCGCAGCGCGCAGACCGTGACGGATCTGTTTCCTCACCTCAAGCATCTTGGCGTGAATCGCGCGTGGGCGGGTGTCGAAGCGTTCACCGAAGACGAACTCCCGGTGATTTCCGCGAGCCGCAAGGCGGCGAATCTGTACTACTCGTTTGGCTATTGCGGCAGCGGCTTTCAACTGGGGCCGGGCTGCGGCAAGCTCGTCTCTGAACTGATCCTCGACGGCGCGCCGTCCCTGTCGCTCGACGCGTTCGCCATCGACCGCTTCGTCCGCCACGCGCCGACACCGGCGGTCGCGGCTTCGCCACTCGTCGCGCATTAATGCTTTCTGTTCTTTTCCGTTGCGCACCTGAACAGGCGTGCGCAACGGTTCTGTTCACGTTCACATGGAGAAAAATTCAATGACCGATATCGTTCGTCTCGAAACCAGCCAGCGTATGAGCCGCGTCGTCAAGGCCGCCGGACTCGTGTTCATCGGCGGCCAGACTTCCGCGGACCACACGCCCGACGTCAGGATTCAGACGGCGAAGGTACTGGAGAAAATCGACGGCTTCCTGGAGAAAGCCGGCATCGACAGAACGCGCCTCGTGTCGGCTCAGGTGTGGCTTGCCGACATTGGCCGCGACTTCGCCGGGATGAACGAGGTATGGGACGCCTGGGTTCCGGACGGCTGCGCACCGACGCGTGCGACCGTCGAGGCGAAACTGGCCGCGCCTGCACTGCTCGTCGAGATCGCCGTGGTAGCGCTTGGCTGAGAACGCGTTGCCGGTCGCGCCACCTGGCGCGACCGGGTTAGTTCGTGTTGCGTCGCTCTTCAACCGCGAGACCACCAGCCGTCCTGGATGGCTCATTCCCGTTACATGGAGGCCTGGGTCGCCTCGGACGGCGAAGCCATCAGCTTGTCCAGCGTAATGGGCAGATCGCGAATCCGCTTGCCCGTCGCGTTGAACACCGCGTTCGCGACCGCCGCCCCAACGCCCGTAATGCCGATCTCGCCGACGCCGCGGGCGCCCATCGGCGTGTGAGGATCGGCATCCGCGTTCCAGATGATGTCGATCTCGGGCACGTCGAGGTGAACAGGCACGTGGTAATCGGCGAGCGACGGGTTTATCACGCGGCCCGTTCTTTCGTCGAACTGGGTTTCTTCCATCAACGCCAGCCCGAGGCCCATCACGATACCGCCGCGAAACTGGCTGGCCGCCGTCTTGGCATTGATGATCCGCCCGCAATCGAACGAGCCGAGAAAACGGCTCACGCGAATCTCGCCGGTCACGACATTGACCCGCACCTCGCAGAACAACGCGCTGTGGCTGTGCATGGACCAGTGTTGCAACTCGACGGGCTTCGCGGCTTCGGCCTCGACCGTGACCTCGTTGCGCCCGGCGCGCTCGAGTATCGACGCGTAGCGCTCGAAGCGGCTCTCATCTTCGAGCGAGCACAGGCCGCCGTCGCGCGCACCCACTTCGTCTGCCGACAGGCCGGACAGAGGCGAATCGCTGCCGGCGAGCCGGAGCAATTCCTTGACGAGTTCGTAGCTGGCCGCCATCACGGAAGCGCCGATTGCCGCAGTCTGTTGCGAGCCGCCCGCCAGCACCACGCCCGGCAATGACGAATCGCCATATCGGAACTCGACATCGTCCATGTTCAGGCCGAGCCGTTCGGCCGCCACCTGGGTCTGCGCGGTCGACGTACCCATGCCCATCTCGTGCGCGGCGATCGAGACCGTTGCGCGCCCTTCCTGCGTCAACGTGATGCGCGCGGCGCCGCCCGGCATCCGGTAATAGGGATAGGTGCCGGTGGCACAGCCCATGCCGACGAGCCAGTCGCCATCGCGCTTCGTCCCGGGCTCGCCGCGCGCCGCCCAGCCGAATCGTTCACGACCGGCTTTCCACGCATCCACGATACCGCGTTGCGAAAACGGCAGGCCGGTTGTCGGATCGTTTTCCGGCTCATTGCGGATGCGCAATTCAATCGGGTCCATGCGCATCGCGTGCGCCAGTTCGTCGAGACCGGACTCCAGCCCGAAGGTGCCGACGGCCTCGCCCGGCGCGCGCATGAAGGTGTTGGCCGTCATGTTCATTTTCACGGTCTCGACGTCGAGCAGGAAGCTTCGCGAAGCGTACGCGCTCTTCGCCGGCAGGATGAACGGCTCCGGCATGTTGTTGTGCGGCGTCATGGCAACCGTGCCGGTGTGGATCAGCGCGTCGAGCGTTCCGTCGTCCTGCGCGCCGAGCGCCACGCGCTGTTCAGTGAGCGTGCGTCCGCCGACGATGCGGAACACGCCTTCCCGCGACAGCGTGATCCGCACGGGACGCTGCGCGAGCCTCGCGGCCGCCGCGGCCAGCAACTGGTGCTGCCACACCGTCTTCGAACCGAAACCGCCTCCCACATACGGCGACGTGACGTGCACATTTTTCTCGTCGATGCCGAACACTTGCGCAATGGTCCATGCCTCGTGGGCCACCGCCTGCACGGTGTCATGAATGCGCAGATGATCTCCGTCCCACGCCAGCGTTGCCGCATGCAGTTCGATCGGATTGTGATTGTGGCGAGGCGTCGTGTAGCGCACGTCGATCTTGTACGGCGCGCGAGCGAGCATCGCTTCGGCGTCCTTGATTTCGAGCTTGAGCGGCTCGCCCTGGAAAACACCCGTCTCCGAGCCGTTCGCCTTTGCGGCGGCCAGCGAGGTCACGCCGTCGCTCGCTGCTTCGTAGGTGACGTGAATCAGCGACTGCGCATGATCGGCCTGCTCCTGCGTGTGCGCGAGCACCAGTGCGACCGGTTGGCCGTTCCAGTGAATCTGGTCGTCCTGCATGATGGGCACGTCGTCGCCGCCGGCGGCCTTGGGCTGGCTCATGAACGGCGGCAACGGATTCAGCCGGGGCGCGTTCCGGTACGTCATCACCAGCACGACGCCTGGTGCGGCCTCGGCTGCGGCGGTATCGATCTCGACGATACGCCCGCGCGCAATGGACGAATATTTGAGCGCCGCGTAAGTCATGCCTTCGAGCGGAAACTCCGCGGCGAAGGTCGCGCGGCCGGATACCTTCAGCGGCCCGTCGAGCCGGCTCACCGATGCGCCGATCAGGCCGTGCTCACGGCGAATCAGCGGGTCCGGTTTGCCGCCGGGGATAAAACTGTCAGGGGCGAGAGCAATCGCCTTATTGAGCACCGCCTGCACGGCGTCTTTGATGATGGACATCAGCGGATCTCCTGAAGAGCCGTCAGTTTGACCAGCGTGTCGGTTATCACGCGCCGACCCAGTTCAATCTTGAAAGCGTTGTCGTGCAAACCACGAGCCGAATCCAGCTCCGCCGACGCCGCCGCACGAAAAGCCGCCTCTGTCGCCGGAGCGCCTGCCAGCGCCGCCTCGGCCGCGCTGGCGCGCCACGGCTTGTGCGCGACACCGCCTAACGCGATCCGCACCTGCTTCACGACGCCGTCCTGCACTTCCAGCGTAGCGGCCACAGAAATGAGCGCAAAGGCATAGGAAGCGCGGTCGCGCACCTTGCGATAGACCGAACGTCCCGGAATGGCGGGCGGCAGGCTCACGGCGGTAATCAGCTCGCCGGGTTCCAGCACCGTTTCGATCTGCGGCGTCTCGCCGGGCAGCACATGAAAATCGACCAGCGGGACGTCGCGCGCGCCGTTGCGGCCTTCGACCGTTACCACCGCGTCCAGCGCGGCAAGCGCCACGGCCATGTCCGACGGATGCGTTGCGACGCAGGCCGTGGAAGCGCCGAGGATAGCGTGCATGCGGTTGAAGCCGTCGATGGCGTCGCAGCCGGCACCCGGCGTGCGCTTGTTGCAGCGCGCCGTGTCATCGTAGAAATAGCCGCAACGGGTGCGCTGCAGGAGATTGCCGCCGACCGTGGCCATGTTGCGGATCTGCGCCGACGCTCCCGCGAGAATGGCCTCGGACAGCAGCGGGTAGCGTTCGCGAATGCGCCGGTCTGACGCGAGGGCGGTGTTCTTCACGCCAGCGCCGATGCGCAGGCCGCCATCGTCGGTCTCGTCGATCGAGCGCGCGAGGCCGGTGACATCGACCAGCATCACGGGATGCTCGATGGTCTCGCGCATCAGATCGACGAGGTTGGTGCCGCCGCCCAGATATTTCGCGCCAGGGCGATTGCCGAGCGTGAGCGCCGCTTGCGCGTCGGGCGCGCGTTCGTAGGTGAAGGCGTCCATTATGCGGCCTCGCGCTTGGCGGGCTCGGCGCCCGCTTTGCCGAACGTGTCCTGGATGGCATCGACGATGCCGTTGTATGCGCCGCAGCGGCACAGGTTGCCGCTCATGCGTTCGCGCAATTCCGTCTCTGTCAGCACGAACTCCTGCGCGGCCACGTCTTCGCTAACGTAGCTGGGCACACCGCACTTGAGTTCCTGCACCATGCCGACCGCCGAGCAGATCTGCCCCGGCGTACAGTAGCCGCACTGGAAACCGTCGTGCTCGACGAAAGCCGCCTGCAAGGGATGCAGCGCGTCCGGCTCGCCCAGCCCTTCGATGGTCGTAATCTCGCAGCCCTGATACTGGACAGCGAGCGCAAGACAACTATTGATTCGTGTGCCGTCCACCAATACGGTGCATGCGCCGCACGCGCCCTGATTACAGCCTTTCTTCGCGCCAAAAAGATGAAGCCGTTCGCGAATCAGATCGAGAAGCGAGGTCCTGGGGTCGACGTCCAGTTCGACCTCGCTGCCATTAATGACGAAATGCATGCTTGCTCCCGTTAGGTTCGGGCTTGCGCCGTGGAATGCCAGCCTGTCTGATCGATGGGCCGACGGAGTACGACTCGACTGTGCTGCGGTGCCAGCTTTTCGAAAGACGGAAAGGACCTGCAGGGTGGTCCGATGCTGGCCTACGGCTGGTCAGGCGAGCAATTCCCGGACCTTGAGCGGCGGCCGTCTTAGGGGTCTGTCAGACGGCGCGAATTTCCGCCACACCGTGAAGCGCAATCGGAACGATCAAGTCCTGTTGCAACGGAGCGACACGACGTCCTGTTTATAACTTCGCGTCGTATTCCGGAAATATCATTCAGCCCACTCGCGCGGATCGCTGTGGCGGGTTGAAAAGAAATCTCAAAACAGAGCCAGTGGTGCATTTGAACCGCTGGCCCAAATAACGAACGCAAACCTCATGAAGAAGACTACTGCGGCACTGGGCGTCGCCCTGCTCGCCCTTTCGGCTCAATCCGCTTTCGCACAAAGCTCGGTGACCCTTTATGGCCTCGTCGACACGAGCGTGCGCTACCTGACTCATGCCAATTCGAATAACGACAGTCAGGTTTCGATGGGTGAAGGCGTTGAGACGCCAAGTCGCTTCGGCTTGAAAGGCAGCGAAGATCTGGGCGGCGGAACGTCGGCGGTATTCAAACTCGAGAACCAGTTTCAGCTCTGGTCCGGCAAGCTGGACAACGGCAACAATACGCTTTTCCAGCGTAACGCTTACGTGGGTTTGTCGAATAACCAGTACGGTACGCTCACATTCGGCCGCCAGCAAACGCCTTTTTTCGATGTGATGGGCAATACGTATGACCCACTGACAGTCGGTGACTTCTGGCAGGATAGCTGGGTCTTCAACCCGGTCGGACCGTTCCTCTTCACCAACAATTCCGCGAAGTACACAGGCCAGTTCGGCGGTCTGCACGTGGAAGGCATGTATGGCTTCGGCGGCGTGGCGGGCAGCGTCGGCGAAAACAGCATGTACGGCGTGACCGTGCAATACGCGCTGGGCGACCTGATGGCCGACGCCGGCTTCCAGCAAAACGACGTATCGGGCAAAAAATTCAACATCGTGAACGTGAGCGCCGCCTACGCGATCACGCCCACGGTGAAGCTGCTCGCAGGCTGGCTGCATTCACAGGACAACACCGGACTCGCCGACGTGGACATGCAACAGTCCGGCACACCCACGCTTGCGCACGTGAGCCCGAACCGCATCGACGACAGTTTTTATGTCGGCTCGACCTGGCAGGTCATCTCGCCGTTGGCGCTGACGTTCGCCGGCTACTACGATCATGCGCGTAACGCCGCACGACTCGACGGTTCGCTCGGCGCTGGCGTCAATTACTCGGCGACCGTGCTTGCCGAGTACTCGCTGTCAAAGCGCACAGAAGTTTACGGCACGGTCGACTTCACGCGCGGCACGGGTTCGTTCCTCGCGGACTACCCTGGCCGCAACAATCAGACCGGCGTGGCGATCGGTATCCGCAACATCTTCTGATTGAGCGGGACGCAGGTTCCTTTGGCCATTCCAGCATCAGACCGCTCGGACCGTGAGGCCCGGGCGGTCTGGTCGAACAGGTCCCACTGCGGCTCTGCAGTCGCACCGCTGCGTCTATGCGACGCAAACCGGACACCTGTTTATTGAGCGCCAGACGCTGCGGTATCCGCGGCTCCCTTCGCGTGCGGATCGTTTTGCGGCATCCGTGTGGGCGCTTTAGTCGTGCTCATCCCTTTGGACGTCGAGTTTGACTTCGTCGTCCCACCGGCATTGGGCGTACTCATGCCGGTGCCGCCCTGACCACCGCCGGCACTGCCGCCGCCTCCACTACCGCCTGCGCCTGCACCGCCGCCCCCACCTCCGCCGGCACCTTGAGCCATCGCGGAGCCTGCGAAAGCCATCACCAATGCAGAAATCAGTACAGATTTCGTTGCTAACTTCATGTCCGTCTCCCTGAGTATGATTGAGCGCCATCGCCGATTGACGTGAAAGCGTGGCAGAAGCCCCGTTCGCCATTCGATCCAGGATACGCATCCGGTTGGCAGACAGGGCACATCTGACGCGCAACGACTATGCCCGGCTCGCTTCATACATGGGGAATGACGCTCACGCGAGCGCCTGTCTGATTTCTCTACCGACACGCTGCAACGCGTTGAACGCGCGATACCTTGCGTCGTGCAATGCCGCGATGTCGCCGCTGGCCGGCTCGTACGTCCGGCTAATCTGCGACATGCCGACCATCGCCGAGCGCACGTCGCCAAAGTGGCCGCCGGCCACTGCGCCCAGCATGGCGGCTCCCAGTAAAACCGGTTCTTCCGCCTGCGTAGCGAGAACCGGCTTTCCCGTTGTATCCGCAAGCAGTTGCCTCACGAGATCGAGACGCCCCGCGCCGCCGCTGATGACCACCCGCTCGATTGGCGCGCCCGCGCTCGCCTGCGCTTCGATGATCTGGCGAAGGCCGTAGCCGATACTGCTGAGCCCGGCGATGTAAATGGCGATCAGGCTGTTCAGGTCGTCGTCCATGCCGAGCCCCGCGATGATGGCGCGGGCGTGAGGATCGGCAAATGGTGCGCGGTTTCCCAGAAATTCCGGAACGACGTGCAACCCCTCGGCGAGCTTCACTGTCTCCGACAAGCCGCCGGCCTCCTGCACAGCCAGCCCGGCAAGCAGGCCCGGCAACGATTGCCCGGCCTGCTGCGCCTGTTGTCGGGCCACGGCCGCCGCCGGATGCATGGCCAGCAGCCGCTCGATTGCGGCTCCCGCGACGGACTGCCCGCCTTCGTTCAACCACGCGTGCGGCACCATCGCCGAGAAGTACGGACCCCACACGCCTGGCACGAACACCGGACTGCGGGTCGTGGTCATCGTGCACGACGACGTACCGAACACATATCCCAGGTTCGACTCGGACTGTCCGTCGGCGCCGACCGTGCCGATGCCGCCGGCATGGGCATCGATCACGCCCGTCGCGACCGGCGTACCGGCCCGCAGGCCGAGTTCGGCGGCGGCGTCTGCCGTCAGGCCGGCGCCGAGCGGCGTACCCGCATCCACGACGCGCTGGCCGATGCGCGCAAAGCCTTCGTCGGCCAGCACGCCGAGGCCGACCGTGCGGAAGTAGCTTTCGTCCCAGCGCCGCTCGTGCGCCAGATACGTCCACTTGCAGGTCACGGTACAGGTTGAGCGCGACAGATCTCCGGTCGCTCGCCAGGTCAGAAAATCGGTCAGGTCGAAAAATTGCCATGCAGCCGCGAATACGTCGGGCCTGTTTTCGAGCAGCCATAGCAGCTTGGGCGTCTCCATTTCCGGAGAGATTTTGCCGCCGACGAATTTCAGCACGTCGTGGCCCGTCGCGTTGATGCGCTCGGCCTGCTCCACTGCCCGGTGATCCATCCACACGATAATGTCGCGCTGTGCGTCGCCCGACGGCCCGACCGGCAAAGAATGGCCTCCGGCGCCCAGCACGACGAGCGAACAGGTGGCGTCGAAGCCGATGCCGGCAATGAGCCCGGGCGACACCGAGGCCTGTGCGAGCGCGTCCTTCACGGAATCACACACCGCGTTCCAGATTTCGCCGCTCGACTGTTCGACGATGGAGCCGCTCGCATGAAAGAGGGTGATGTCACGTTTCGCCGACGACACCATGCGGCCGGCGAGATCGAAGATGCCAGCGCGCGCGCTTCCCGTGCCGACGTCCACGCCAATGACATATCGCGCGCCATCTGCCGCGGACGGGTCTCGTTTATCTGAGGTCATAACTCACTGCCTGCTGGTGGGGCGGCCGATGGAGCGTCGGGTCGGCCAGCGGGTTGGTCGACGGGTGCGCCGTTCATCGCGCATCAAAGATCGACGTTGTTCGGAAGAATGACGATATCGCGGATGGTCACGCCGCGTGGCCGCGTGAGCATGAACAGCACCGCGTCGGCGACCTCCTTGGGCTGCATCAGGCTGCCCGACGCGAGCGCTTCGTCCATCTTCGCTTTCGGCCAGTCGTCGAGGAGCGCCGTGACGACGGGGCCAGGACATACCGCGCCGACACGCACGCCATGTTTGGCGAGTTGACGCCGCGTGGTGTGCACGAAGGCCTGCACCGCGAACTTGGACGCCGTGTAAATCGGCTCCCACACCACCGGCACGATCCCGGCAATGGAACTGGTGAAAACGATATCGCCTGACTTCTGCGCGACCATGTGCGGTATCACGGCGCGCACGGACCGGAATGCCGCATTCACATTGAGATTGAGCACGCGGTCCCAGACATCGGGATCGCCCTCGGCCACTTCGCCCCCCACGTACGCGCCGGCGTTCGCGTGAAAGACGTCGAGGCCGCCGGCAAGCTCGAGGATTTTCGGCAAAAGGGCGGCTACCTCCGCGGGCTGCAGCAGGTCCACGACCAACGGCAAAGCGTTCGCGCCGAGTTCGGCGCAACGCTTGTCGAGGTTCTCTCTCGCGCGATCGACCAGCACGACTTTCGCCCCTTCGGCAATCAGGGTGCGCGCACATTCGAGACCGATGCCCGACGCAGCGCCCGTGATCGCGGCGATTTTTCCTTTCATGGATTCACTCATTGCTGACTCCTATGCGAGAGTAGACGGTTCCGGTGTCGATCGAATCATGCGCGGCCATGCGAAACGCGGGACTGCCTGGCCAGCGAATCGACGATCACCGCGATGGCCAGCACGGCGCCAGTAATCATGAAACGCAACGAGGACGACAGATTGAGCAGCGTGAGGCCGCTTGCAATCGACTGGATCACGATAATGCCCAGCACCGCCGAATAGGCGCTGCCACGGCCGCCAAAGAGACTGGTGCCGCCAATCACCGCCGCGGCGATCGCGTTCAGGTTCACGTCGCCGCTACCCGCCTGCTGGCTGGCCGACGCGAGCCGCGCCGCGGTCAGCACGCCGCCGAGGGCGGCAAGACTCGCGCACAGAACGAACGCGCTGGTGTAGATGGCGCCGACCTTGATCCCCGCCCGTCTCGCAGCCTCGTGATTGCCGCCCACGGCGTGCATCGAGCGTCCCCAGCGGGTCCGCTTCAGCGCATAGTCCATCGCGACCGAAAGACCGAGGAACACGCCGAACATCAGCGGCACGCCACGCCCCTGGTTGAGGTAGGCGACCACGGCTTCCAGCAGCACGGTGATGGCGACGGCACGCACGAGAAGACTGCCGACCGAGGGTGCGGAGAGCTGCGACGCGCGGCGACGCTCGCGTGTACGCAGCCCGATCGCGAGCATCACCGCGCCGGGGACGAGCGCGAGCAGATACGAGATCACAGCAGGAATGATGATGAGCTGGCCGAGATTGACCATCGCCGAGTCGTAGGGCAGATTGATCGACCCCGTTGCGCCCAGCACGTAGAGCTGCATGCCGAGGATCGCCAGCAGCCCGGCCAGCGTCGCGACGAAGCTCGGCATCCCTAACCGGTTCAGCAGGAACGCATACACAGCGCCGACCAGCGCGCCCACGCCGATGGCGACCACAATCGCAAGCAGCACCGGCCAGCCGTGATTGACCCAGAGCGTCCCCACGAGCGCCGACGCGAAACCGCTCATCGAGCCCACGGACAGGTCGATCTGCCCCACCATCAGTACGCAGACGATACCCAGCGAGATCACGCCGACCGTCGAACAGTCGAACAGCAGATTCACCAGATTGTCGGCCGAGAGAAACACCGGGTTCAGACTCGTGAACACGGTCCAGATGATGATCAGGCCCGCGACGACCGGCAGCGACCCCAGATCGCCGGAGCGCACCCGCTCGACAAACGCGGCGACCGTGCCGCCCACGCCGATCGCGTGCTTGACGCGAATGTCGCTGCGGTCGAGCAGCGCGGACGGCTTGTTGGCTCCCGGTGTTTCCTGCGGGGCGCCTTGCATTTCATTAGTCATGATCGTCTCCTCGTTCAGGCGCCCTGTTCGGCCTGCCGCCGCCCGGCGCGGCGTGACACTGCGTTCTCGGTGGCGCCGGTAATCGCGGCCACCAGCTCCTGGTTCGACGAGTCGGGATAGAACACGCCGTTATTGCGGCCGAGCCGCAGCACCACGATCCGGTCGGCGACCGCGCGGACGTCCTCCATGTTGTGGCTGATCATGATCACCGCGTGGCCCCGATCGCGCACCCGCTCGATCAGGTTCAGCACTTCGGCGGTCTGGGCGACGCCGAGCGCGGCCGTCGGTTCATCGAGCATGATCAGCTTCGGGTCGAGCAACAGCGAACGGGCAATCGCCACGGTCTGGCGCTGGCCGCCCGAGAGCGACGCCACCACGTCGCGCACGCTCGGAATGCGGGCGGACAGTTCGTTCAACAGTGTCCACGCCTTCACTTCCATCGCGACTTCGTCGAGCCGCAACGGATTCAGTTCGCGGCCGAGATAGATGTTCGCGACCACATCGAGGTTTTCGCACAGCGCGAGGTCCTGGAACACCGTGGCGATGCCGAGATCGAGCGCCGCGCCCGGATCGGGCAGCGTGACTTCTTTCCCGCCGAACGTGATGGTGCCGCTCGTCGGCTGATGAACGCCGGCAAGAACTTTGACCAGCGTCGACTTTCCCGCACCGTTGTCGCCGACCAGCGCGACCACTTCACCGGCGTGCACGTCGAGCTCGATGTCCGTCAGGGCCGAGACTGCTCCGAAGTGCTTGGATACGCCACGCAGACTCAGTACCAGCTCGCCGCGCCGGGATCGTGTTGTGGAGTCGTCAGTCATGGGACGGATACCTCATGAAAAGTGGTGGAACCCGGCGCACGCCGGGTCCGTCCGACCGTGGCCGGATCAATAGGCGATGCCGAGCTTCTTGCAACCTTCGGCGTAGCGGTCCGTGCACAGATCCTTGCCGCTTGCGAAGCCCTTGTCGACGACTTCGGCCTTGATGTTTTTCGCCGTGATGACCGCCGGCTTGAACAGTTGCGAAGGTGTGTTGAAGAGCGTCGTCTCGCCCTTGGGCGTCTGGCCGGTCAGGAAGCCGACCGCAACCTTGGCCGCGGCTGCCGCGACGATCTCGCTCGGCTTGAGGATCGTGTTGTATTGGTCGCCCGCAATGATCAACTGCAGGCCGGCTATCGTCGCGTCGTTGCCGGTGACGGGCGGCACCGGGTTGACGCCCGCCGCCTTGAAGGCCGCGACGGCGCCGCCGCCCGTGCCGTCGTTGGCCGCCACGACCCCGACGATCTGCGAGCCGAACCGCGTGATCTGCCCGCTGACCCATTGCTGCGCCTTGGGCGGCGCCCAGTCCGGCGTGTCGTACTCGGCGAGTGTCTTATAGCCGCTGCCCTGCAATCCCGCGTGGATGCCTTTCTTGATCAGCCCCGCCGCCGCGTCCGTCGGCGAGCCGTTGACTTCGAGCACGCCGCCTTTACTGGCCGGCACGTTCGTTTCCTTCAGATGGTCGACGAGCGACTGCGCGATCGACTTGCCGATGCCTTCGTTGTCGAACGACACATAGTAGTTGGCCGGTGTGGACGGTACCGGACGGTCATAGGCAATCACCTTGATACCCTGCCCCTGCGCCATATGCACGAGTGATGCGGCGGCGGTCGAATCCACCGGATCGAGGACGATGACCTTGGCGCCTTGCGCAATCACCGAGTTGAACTGTTGCTGCTGGGTGGCCACGTCCGCGTTGGCGTTCTGGTAAAGGACTTTGCAGCTGGGGCAGAGCTTGCCCATTTCGGCCTTGAAGCCAGGAAAGTCATGCTGCTCGTAGCGCGTCGACGCCTGGTCGGGCATCAGGAACGCGACCGTGCCGCTGGGCGCGGCCAACACCGCCGTGCTCCCCAGCAGGCTCAGGCTCAGCGCGCTGGCGCCGAGGAGCTGGTTCGAAAGTCTGGTCATTGAATGTCTCCATTTTTTTAAATGTCCGGCGCACGAGGTGCCGTGGTTGAGCTGCGGGTAAAGCCTCTCCTGAAACGCTGGCGCTGCAAACGGGCATGCGGTACGTCGCCGCATGGGCGCGACGCGGTCTACCCGTACGCGGCCGATGCCTGCTCGGCCTCGCCGGACCCTGCCGGGCTGCTGGCGTTCAACTGCTGCCAGGCGCGCCAGCGCGACGGCGGCATCTCCTTGATCAACAGAAACTGACGGTTGAAATTCGACAGATTGTTGAAACCCACCCGGTAGCAGATCTCGGTCACACTGAGCTCGCCCGCCATCAGCAACTGGCACGCAAGGTCGATGCGCAGCCGGTTGACGTACTGAACGAACGGCACGCCGGTATGCCGGCGGAAATAGCGCGAGAACGCGCTGACGCTTTGTCCCGAGAGTTCCGCCAGTTCCGTCTCGCGCAACTCCTGCGACAGGTTCTTACCGATATAGGCGAGCACATGGTTGATGCGGGTCCCCGAGTAGCACGCGGGATCGGCGCAATAGCTCGCGCTCGCGAGCCTCGTCGGCTCCGGGCTTTGCACGAGCAGATCCAGCAACGCAATGAAGAGCGCGATACGCCTTAGACCTTGAGTGGCCAGCATCTCGCGCATGATCGGTTCGGCCGCTGCACCGGTTTGCTGCGAGAAGACGACGCCTGATCGCGATGCATCGAGCAGGGACTCGACGCGCTTGAATTCGGGAAAAGCCTTGACGGCGCGTTCGATAAACTCCCGATCGAACTGGAGCACGAGGCAGCGCTCCTTTACATGCTCGCCCGGCGGCACATTGCTGACCCAGTTGTGCGGCAGGTTCGATCCCACGACCACGAGATTGCCGGGCGCAAAGCTGCCAATGTAATCGCCGACGAAGTACTTGCCTGTCGTCGACGTAATGAGGTGAATTTCGTATTCCGGATGAAAGTGCCAGCGCACGGTGCGATACGGATACCCGTGCGACCACATCTTGAACGATCCCTGACTCGGAACCGCCACCAGTTCCAGGTCCGGCTGGATGACGTGGCCGCCGCGCGCTTCCCGCGTTTCCCGCGCATCCATGTGGTCAGCAGCACTCTGCATGGTCGCCATCTGTCTCCTCCTCAACCGGTTTTGTTCTTTGGCGATCCGCTTCGCACTACAGCGTCGGGCCATGACTAAAAGTAGCCGTATCGGCACACTTTCACCACTGAAAATAAGACCGTCGACTGATACTTTTTTGCATTCGGGTTTGTACTCAGGCGCGGAAAGCGCAAGATTTGTGCGACGCAATGTAAAACTGACGCTCGCAATGACGCTCGCTCAGGCGGTGCCGCGTGCTCGGTCAACACCCGCAATTCAGCACCTCCGCGCGGTGTTCAGGCGGCATCATGCACGGTGTTTCGCTTGGAAACCCTGAAATGATCTGGCCGGCCGCCATCGGGCGGCCAGGCAGAAAGTCTCCCGCGATGCGTGGCGCGCTTTTCGCGCCATCAATGGTAGGTGGTCGTGGACGATTGCAGCTTCGTCAGCGTGCCGCGTTCGAAGCGGAACCAGCCCTGCGAGCTTTGCATTACGACTTCGTCGCCTTGCCAGAACACGCGCCTGACCGTCAGGCGCCTGCCCGCTTGCAACACGCGGGGCGGATGACTCCGGAAGTCATACAGCACAGGTCCTGCATCGGTTTGTACCAGCATGCGCGCGACGTTCTCGTGCGCATCGGCTGCCTCGTCGAAATGGATGAGCGTGTGGGATTGGAAGCGATCGAGCGTGACATGATCGAGCATTGCCGCGAAACCCTCGTCGGCGCGCACGAACTCCAGCTTGCCTTCGACCGTGTTAAAAGGGCCCGGCGCGCTGCTTTGCGCGTACACGGGTAGCGCCAGGCAGCCGGCTGAGAGTGCAGCAAGCGCAGCGACTATGAGTCGTCTCATGTTTATTCTCAATCTGGTGGCGTGTGAGGATGAAGCAGGGCACAACCCGTAAAGGGTCTTCATTATAGTGTCGGCTTTTTCTGCTTTTGCCATGGCACACAGCGCTTGCAACGCAGAACAGTCATTCGAACAGTACGTGCAAACGCGCTTCGAGCCGGTACGGTGCCGTACCGCGGCATTTCACTGGATCGTGTCGTTGCATTAGCAGACGATCGGGCGCACTGTAGTGTTGCCAGCCATTGTTCTTGCGACCTGTCGTCCTTCCGGCACGGCGCTCTATCGTCCGTTTTCCCTCTCCGAGTCCGCCATGTATAAACGCATCCTTGTAGCAATCGACGGTAGCGACACGTCCGGGCGCGCGTTCGATACCGCGTTGCAACTCGCGCGCGATAACGACGCGCTGTTGCAGCCACTTTACGTGGTCGACACTCCGATCATCGCGTATGACGCAGCCGGCTACGATCCAACACTGCTGCGCGACGCCTGCGTCGCGGAAGGCCAACGCTTGCTTGCCGATGCGCTCGCGCGCATGAAGCAGGAGAACGTGGCGGGCACGCCGCGCATCGTCGACGTAGCGCCGATCGGCGAGGACGTCTCGGAGCGCATTCGCATTTCGGCCAACGAATTCAATGCCGACCTGATGGTGCTCGGCACGCATGGCCGAAGAGGCTTCAAGCGTCTGTTTCTGGGTAGCGTGGCCGAGCGCGTCTTACGCAGCGCAAGTCTTCCGGTGCTGCTCGTGCCGAGCCGTCAAACACAAGCCTCAGCGGCCGACGCCCCGACAGCCGGACACGCCGATGTGGCGGCCGCCATGTATGAAATGCTCGTCACGCGAAAGCCGGAGTGAAGCATTCGAGTGACGCATGGTCGATGCTCGCGCGCTGAAACCGGGATATAGCGTGGACCTTGCAGCGTTTCGGGTGGCAGACGCAACCGTCAGCGTGCTTCGTCAGGTCAGCAACGGTGTCATATCCGGGTCGCCCTTTGCCAACGCACGCTGGTAAGCGGGCCGGTTCCCAATCCGCTGAAGATACGCAAGGATGTTCGGGTAAGGCGCAAGATCGACTGGATGAAACAGGCGCATGGTGGTGAGCGAAAACACACTCATGATGTCGGCGGCGGTGAATTCGCTGCCCGCAAGATAGTCATTCTCAGCGAGGCGCGCTTCGACGAGCGCAAGCACCTTGTCGAGCCGTCCTTGCACCGACGTCAGCACCGGATGATCGGGTGCGAGCCCGCAGCGGCCCACCATCATCGATCGGCCCATCACCGGTTGAAGATTGCCGTTCGCGAAGTGGAACCAGTAGAGATACGACGCGTAGTCGGGATGAGCGCTTCCGTACTGCAAGCGCTCATTTCCATAGCGATTGAGAATGAACTCCACGATCGCCGCGGACTCGGCCAGCAACATCCCATCGACTTCAATCAGGGGCGCCGCACCGAGCGGATGCAGCGCCTTCAATGCCGGCGGTGACAATTGCGTGACCGGGTCGCGGTCATACTTCACGAGCTCGTAGGGAACGCCGAGTTCCTCGCAAAGCCACAAGATGCGCTCCGATTGCGAGTGTCCGAGGTGGTGGATTTTCAGCGTGCCTTGCTTCATGTTTGCCTTAATTTATTCGAGTTCTTCGTGTTTCAACGCCAACTGCACCGCGGGCCGCGTCCGCATGCGTTGAGAGAATTCCTCGAGTTTAGCGGGAACCGCCAGGTTAGCCTTTTTGGCCCACATTAACATTGTGAAAAGGTATGCGTCTGCCACGCTCGCCTCGCTGCCAAAAAGATATTCGCCTTTCATCATGGTGGCGATCAACTGGAAGCGCTTGCCGAGTTTCTCGCGCGCGGCCTGCGCTTCGGCGTCGCAAGACGGCTTCAGGACGCGAGAAAACTGCTTGTGAATCTCGGTCGAAATGAAAGCCAGCGTTTCGAGCAAGCGCAGCGTGCCCGTCTGACCCGGCGGTCGCAGCGATGGCTCGCGTTCCGCAATCCAATAGAGAATGGCGACGTTTTCCGTCAGGATCTGACCATCATCCAGTTCAAGCACCGGGACATAGCTTTTCGGATTGATGTCTTCAAAGTTTTGCCCAGACTCGGTAAGTTTCGTCTTCAAATCGACGCGAATGCGATCGAAACTCAGATCCGCCTCGTGTAAAGCAATGTGGTCGGCAAAGCTGCAAGCACCGGGGGAGTAATAAAGCTTCATGCTGAGTGTCTCCGTATGAGTCGAAAGTGGACTCCGAGCCATTCAGCAATCCCTATGCCCTGATATGAATGCTTGACATGAATGCGTGAGCGGCACAACACGTCGTGCGCGGCTACGGCATGAAACGGCGCTGGCCTCGCGGCCTGGCTCGCTATTTGGCTTGAATGACGATTGGTGCAGACAACGCAGCGTCGCCAGTGTGCACCACAACCGCTAGCTCGTCGGCCGGTTTTCCAACGAGCAGTGTGTGGATCATGCGTTCGAGCAGCGACAACTCGGCGGGCTTGCGGCAAATGGCATCGAACCCCACCTCTTTCATCTCGCGACTGTAATCAGCGGTGTCGAACGCCGTGAATGCCAGAAGCGGGATGTTCCGGGTCGCGACCATGCGCCGGAGGGCGGCCGCCACGCCGATTCCAGATAAACCAGGCATGGCGACGTCCAGAATGATGCAGTCGGGAACCCAGGTCTTGGCTTCCCGGATCGCGTCGGAACCGTGATAAACCGTCCGCACCGTCATCCCGCTACCCTGAAGATATGCGCCGAGTGCGTCGGCTGACGCACGCGAATCATCTACGATGAGCACGCGCGCCGGCACCTTCTGCGACAATTGCTCGCCCAGCATCCCTTTTGCATCGTCGTCAGGATGCGCGCCTTCAAGATTCGAGTTCATTGGATTTCCGCTGTCGGCCCATTGCATGGCTGAAACATGCGCAAGCGCCGTTCCCGCGTCGCCAGCGTCACCGGGCGTCAGAATCGCGGTGCGGTTGGAAGGCCGGCTCCTCCCGTGCATCAATCCACATTCACATTCGCTCATCCGTCGCGCTTTTTGTCGGCAGACGGAGAAGTCCTTTTGCTCCTGTTAAAGTTCCAGCACCAGCTTATTCCCCACTGCGCGCGAACAACAGGTCATCATGCGGGTGTTCGACTGGCGCTCGCCTCGGGTCAGCACCACATCGCGGTGATCGATCTCTCCGGCCAGCACGCGCACCTCGCACGAGCCGCAGAGCCCCTCCTCACAGTCGCTTTGCACGTCGACATTCGCCTTGCGCAACGCCGCGAGCAAAGTCTGACCGGCGGGCACCGTGACGACGAGACCCGAATCTTTTAACTCCACTTCGAAAGCATGTTCGTGAGCGGGGTCGAGCGCGCCCAGTGTCGATTCGAAGTGCTCGACTCTAAGCGAGTCCTCAGGCCACGCCACGCTCGCGTCCTGCAACGCGTCCAGCATGCGAACCGGCCCGCATGCGTAGACCTGTGTGCCCTCTTCCACGACCAGCGCACTAAAATCGTTGCGCGTGTTTTCCTCGGACACGTGCACATGAAGCCGTTCGCCGTGCAACGCTACCAGCTCCGGCAGCAGCGCCATCGCGGCGCGCGTGCGGCCGCTGAAATGAATCACGTAGTCGATACCGAGCGTTTTCGCGCGTCGCGCCATGGCGCTGATCGGGGTAATGCCAATGCCGCCGGCAATCAGGATCAGCTTCTTCGCAGTCTCATCGAGACGGAAGTGATTGCGCGGTCCACGAATCCGCAGATGCGCGCCGGGCACAACGTTTTCGTGCACCCATGCCGAGCCGCCGCGACTCTTCTCCTCCTTGAGCACCGCAATCTCGAACTCGTCGTTCTGCGCGGGATCGCCGCACAGCGAATACTGCCGCGCAATACCCGTTGCGCCGCATTCGACGTCGATATGCGAGCCCGCCGTCCAGCGCGGCAACGGCCGGCCGTCGAGCGACGCAAGACGGACGCGCAGAATGTCGCGTGCGTCGCGCGAAACCGATTTCACGACGACCGGCCGGCTGATCGCATGCGCCGACGGTTCGCCAATCCGCACTGGCGTGCGCGGCTCGAGCACCGCGGGATCGGTGCGCTCGGGATTCAGCGCAGGGTCCCATTCGACAAACACATGCTCCGGCCCGCGAAACGAAGTGTTCGGCACATACGTGAAACGTTGTTCGCAAAGGCGCATATGCGGCAGACGTCGGGTGAATTCCTCGAGGAAGATCTGCATCTCCATGCGTGCAAGGTTCTTGCCCATGCACTGGTGCGAGCCGTAGCCGAACGTCAACTGATCGCTCGCATTCTCGCGGCGGATATCGAACAGATCCGCATCGGCGAACTGATGCTCGTCGTGGTTCGCCGACGACGTGACGATCAGCAGCTTCGATCCCGCTGCAATGTCGATCCCGCCAATCGTCACGTCGCGCGTGGCAAGACGCCGCCATGCGGCAACCGAGCCGTTATGCCGCAAACACTCTTCCACGGCGTTCGGAATCAGGCTCGGGTCCTCGCAGATGTGACGCCACGCCTGCGGATGCTCGAGAAGCAGTTTCATCGCGTTCGCCGTGGCGTTCGCGGTTGTTTCGTGCGCGGCGACGATGCCGGCCATCATCATCGAATGCAGATAGGAGTCCGTGACAACCTCGGGCAGCTCCTTCTGCTTGCGAATGCCGTATTGCATCCAGCCGGGACCGTCCGGGTCCTGGCGCATCTTGTCGAGCACCTTGCCGGCGAAGGTCCAGAACTTGCCGACCGCGTGCGCGACCGCGACCTGTTCCTCGGGCTTCGGGCGCCCCCATGTGTTGACGGTGTGCGCGATCGAATATTCGCGCAACGTGTCCATGTCTTCTTCCGGGACACCGAGAAAATGCAGCGCAACGGTAAGTGGCACTTCCCACAGCATCTGATCGACGAGGTCCGCGTGGCCGTCGTCGATGAAGCGGTCCACGTATTCGCGGGCAAGACGCCGCACCATCGGCTCGTGATGCAGCAGCGCTTCGGGCGTGAATGGATCCATCAACGCGCGGCGGCGCGGCATGTGCGCCGGTTCGTCCTCGTTGACGAGCGTGCGGTTCAGCGCAAATCCATAGGACGCGAGCACGGCATTGGCTTCGGGCCCGGTCGGTGTGATTTTCTCCAGCGCGATCGACGGGCTGAAGGTGATGTTGTCGCGAAAGATCGCCTTGATGTCGTCATAACGCGTCACAACCCAGTAGCCGAGTTTCGGGCTGTAGAACACCGGTTCCTGCTCGCGCGCCCAGCGCACGTATTCGGGCGGGTCCTGCTGATAGCCGTCCTCGAACGGATCGAAGTCCGCCGCCCGTTGACTGACCGGGCAGCCGGAGCCGGTCACTCGCGTATTCGCGCCCGTATGGAATGGACAACCCGCGCCGCTTGCCCGTGAAGTCGTATCGCTCATTGAAGCCTCCTGCCATCACAACTATTTGCGTAACTTTAGTACGCAATGCGTAAATTGACCGTTGGGGTTTACGAGACCGCTCCGTCCGGCAGGTGCGCCCCGCTAAAATGCAGCGATGAAAAAAAACCCCCCCATCCCGACCGTCGACGCGGGGACCACCGCCTTGCCCGAACGCGAACGACGCCAGCGCGTGCAATCGGCGACGACCGCCGTGGTGCTGCTCAAGGGACTGGCCGCGCTCGGAGGTCGCGCTTCGCTCACCGCGCTTGCGGCTTACGTGAACGAAAGTCCCGCGAAAGTACACCGCTACCTGGTCAGCCTGATGGAAGAATCGCTGGTCGCTCAGGAGCCGCATAACCAGCAATACGTGCTGGGCCCGGAGTGCCTCGCAATCGGCCTTGCCGCCATGCGCATGGTCGACCCGATCCGCGAGGGCGAGGCGTCGCTCGTACGGCTTCGCGAGTCACTTGATGTGACATGCTTCGTCGCCGTGATGGGCAACCGTGGCCCGACAATCGTGCGCTTCGAAGAGCCGGGCTTGCCGGTGACGGTCAACGTTCGCGTCGGCTCGGTGATGTCAGTGCTGTGGTCGGCGACGGGCCGGATTTTTTTGGGGCTCCTCAATGAGTCGCGCATCCGCGAGCTGGCGGAGGAAGAACTGGCCGCGGCGCCGGCCGAGTTGCGCGCGCAGCTCGATCCTCGTGACCCGATCGGCACGATTAAAAACGAGGTCCGGGCCGCGCAGTGCGCCACCGTCAAGGACACCAACCTGAAGGGCATCAGTGCGGTGGCCGCACCGCTGTTCGACTTCAATGGGCGGCTGTGCGGCACGCTGACTGCGCTCGGCGCAACGGGCGGATTCGATTCGTCGTTCGATGGAGCGATCGCGGCGGCGGTGCGGCGCGAAGCTCAGGCGATCAGTGTCCGACTGGGCTACGTGGCGCAAACGTAAATTCCCGGCAAGCGCGTCGCTACCGCCTCAATTCAGTCAGGATTTTTTCGGCGAGAAATTCGCACGGCGGCCGCTTCGAACCGGTGCTGCGCGCCAGCACCATTTCCAGCGGATCGATGCCCGGCAAGCCTTGCGGCTGGCCGAGTACGACGAAGTGCGACGGCACCGCGCAGCGCGCCAGCGACACGACCGCCAGACCCGCTTCGGCCATTGACAGCAGGCCGAGCAGACTCGGGCTCTCATACGACGTCCGGTACGGAATCTTCGCGCGCTCCAGACTGCGAATGGCGTTCTCCCGCGCGACGCTGCCCGGCAGGAACACCGCAATCGGCAACGGCCTCTCACGCCAGATTTCATCGGCACTTGGCGCGGCAGCCCACTCCATCGGCTCGAAACGGATGAACTCGCCGGACAGGCCCTTCACCCGCGTGGCGCAGACGAGGTCCACGGAGCCGTCCTTCACCATCGGCGCGAGCGCCACGCTCGGCAGGCCCACCACCTGGATCTCCACCTTCGGATAAGTCGCGGAAAACTTCTTCAGAATCGGCGGCAACAGCGACGACGCATAATCGTCCGGCACGCCGATGCTGACCCGCCCTGTCACGTCTGGCCGCACCACGGCAGCCCATGCCTCGTCGCGCAGCGCCAGCATGCGGCGCGCGTAGGTCAGCAGCACTTCGCCGTCCTGTGTCGGCAACACGCTCCTCGGCTTGCGCACGAACAGCGGCTTGCCGAGCGCGTTTTCGAGCGTCTTGATCTGCATGCTGACCGCCGATTGCGACCGATGCACCACCTCGGCTGCGCGGCTGATCGTGCCGGTGTCGGCCACGGCGACGATCATCGCCATGACGTCCAGGTCGAGCGCTTTCAAATTGGTATCAGAAAAATGAATGGATTGGATCAATATTAAGCGATTTTCGAAACTGTCGGCATCGGGCATAGTTCGCGTAAAGGAGCCCCGCAATGAATGCCCGTACCGATTTCTCCGTGCTCGCCGTGCCCGAACTGTCGTTTGCGACCATCGGCTCGGGCATCAGCGTGCCCTACGTCGAGTGCGGTACAGGCGAGCCGGTGGTGTTCGTGCACGGCTCGCTGTGCGACTTTCGCTACTGGGACGCGCAGACCGCGGCGCTGTCCGAACACTTCCGCTGCATCTCGGTCAGCCTGAGTCACTACTGGCCCGCAAACGAGGCGTGCATTCAGGGCGAATTCGGCTGGCAGACTCACGTCGCCGAGCTGGCCGAGTTCATCGAAGCGATCGATCTCGCGCCGGTCCACCTCGTTGGGCATTCGCGCGGCGGTTGCGTCGCGTTCCACGTGGCGCGCGAGTACCCCCGGCTCGTCAAGACGTTGACGCTTGCCGACCCGGGCGGCCCGCTACACGTCGAAGGCATGGCGGAAGCGGCGCTGCCGCCTGCCACCAACGTGCTGCGCGCGCGGGTTGCCGAACTGATCGAAAGCCAGCAGATCGACGCGGGACTGGAGCTTTTCGTCGATTCAGTGAGCGCGCCCGGAACGTGGCGCAGAAGCCCGCTTGCATTCCGCACGATGGCGATCGACAACGCGGACACCTTGCCCAAGCAGTTGCGCGATCCGCTGCCTGCCTATTCGCGCGACACGGCACGCGACGTCAAATGCCGAACCCTGCTGATCGACGGCCAGAAGAGTCCGCGGATGTTTCGCAACAACGTCGAAAAGCTCGCCGAATGGATCGACTACGCCGAGCGGCAGACTGTCGCCGGGGCATCGCATGGAATGAACGTGTCGAACGCCGGAGCGTTTAACCGGCTGGTACGAGCGTTCGTGAGTGCCTGATCCTTATTCGAACGTGTGATCGCTGACCGACTGAAGTCCGGGTGAACGCCAGACCCGCTGCGGGTGCCTTCCCACATCTCGCACGATCCTTTCTCCCTACCCCACCTCTCCCCTCCTTGCCAGGCGCAGCGAGCCATCCAGGACGCTGACTGCCGCGGATCTTTTTTTCGAAACTGTCCTTGCACTTCTTTTAGATGACAACTATCATCTAAAACACGATGTCAGCACGGAGCATTCGGAAGCCATGAAAAAGTCCAAAGCAGAAACTGCCGAAACACGCCGCCGGATCGTGGAAGTCGCGGCGCGCGAGTTTCGGGCGAACGGCATTCATGCCACCGGGCTCAACGAACTGATGGCCCAATGCGGGCTCACGCGCGGCGGCTTTTATCGGCATTTCGACTCGAAAGAGCATCTGGTCGCAGAAGCGTTCGAGTCGGGCATTGCCACGTTGATGGCCGACCTCGAAGCAGCAGCGCGCCAGGGCGACGAGAGTGACGGTTTCCGGTCCATCGTCGCGCGCTATGTCGGAGCGCACCATCGCGACAACATTGCTGGCGGTTGTCCGCTTGCCGGAATGGGGAGCGAGCTCGTCCGCAGTGACAACGACACGCGGGCTGTCGCGTCGCAAGGTATTCATGCTTTCGTCGACATGCTCGCAACACGCAAGGATGGCGAGCATCCGGACGAGGCGCGCTCGGATGCCATGTTCGCGCTGGCGGCCATGATCGGCGCCGTCACGCTGGCGAGAATTCTCGTCGAACCCGCCGATTCGCAGTCCGCTCTACAAAGCGTCAAGGCGCATCTCGACGCGCTGTAACCTCGTTTTTCATATCAGATTCGAACGATCTCCGCCGAAAATGTGCATATGCACCCAAGGCGATCCTGGAGCAGCAAAACCCGTCTCAACATTGGAGCACTGTCATCATGCAATCACGCAAATATCTCGTCACTGCAGCCGCCGGCAAGACAGGCGTTCACACGGTCCGCAACCTTATCGACCGGGGGCAGCAGGTTCGTGCACTCGTTCGCCAGGAGGACGGGCGCAGCGAAGCGTTGCGTAGTCTTGGCGCAGAAGTGATCGTCGGCGATCTGCTCGATCACGACGACGCCATTCGCGCGACGCAAGGGGTGGATGGCGCCTACCTGTGTTATCCGGTGCGCCCCGGTTTCATTCAGGCGACCGCCTATTTCGCGGACGCTGCAAAACGCGCAGGGCTCGATGTCGTGATAAACATGTCACAGATCTCCGCGCGTGAAGACGCGAAAAGTCACGCCGCGCGCGATCACTGGATTGCGGAGCGCGTACTCGACTGGTCCGGCGTGCCCACGGTTCACATTCGCCCGACCTTCTTCTCCGAATGGCTGGTATTTCCGTGGGTACGCGACAGCATCGTGAAAGAAGGCAAGCTTGCGCTGCCCTACGGCGAGGGACGCCATGCACCGATTTCGGCGGAAGATCAGGCGCGCGTCATCGCCGCCGCGCTCGTTGAACCGGCGGCTCATGTCGGCAAGACCTATACGCTGGTCGGTCCGGTCGAGTTGAGCCAGCAGGAGATCGCCGAACGGGTGAGCAAGGTGATCGGCCGCAGCATCGTTTATAGTCCGACGAGCATCGACGCGTATCGCGAGCATTTGCGACACTACGATCTGCCCGAGTTCATGATCCAGCATTTCGTCGAAGTGGCCGTTGATTATCAGAATGGGATTTTTGCCGGCACCAATGACCACGTCGAGGCCATTACCGGTCAGCCGCCGCAAACCATCGAAGCCTTCGTCGCTGCGAATCGCCGTGCATTCGACGCGTGAGTTTATCGAAGCCCGCGCTCGACACGACCTCCAGAACGCAGCCGAATCGCGAGCGCGGCCCGTCACGCATTGGGATTTCATCATGACGTCATCTAAGCCAACAACAGCATCCGACGCGGCCCTCGCTGAAGCATCCGAACCGTCTCTCGCGAATGTCGTGTGGACCTCGCTCGCGGGCGCGCACGCAAGCTTTGCACAAGGTTCGGCCGATGCGCGCCGGTATCGGCCCGAGTACGCGCCGTTCGCCGGCGCGCGCGACTACTCGGCAAACAGCGTTGCGGCACTCGCGCACATGCTTTTGCCCGGCGAACGGCTGACGCTTTTCACGAACGCTAAGCCCGTGATTCCTTCGGGCTATGACGTCGTGCGGGAAGCAACCGTGCTTCAGATGATCGGCACACACCAGCCGACTTCGCCGCACGATGCCCGGATTGTCGAGCTCGGCGACGAAGACGTGCCCGACATGCTGAAACTGGTGGAGCGGACTGAACCGGGGCCCTTTCGCGAGCGTACCCATGAACTGGGCCACTTCGTCGGCATCCGCGAGGGCGGCACACTCGTGGCGATGGCTGGAGAACGCATGAAAGCCGGAAAGTATGTCGAACTGAGCGCCGTCTGCACGGACCCGGACTGGCGTGGACGCGGCCTCGGCACATTGCTGATGAACCACCTGTCGTTCGCCATGCGCGCACGTGGCGAGACGCCCTTTCTGCACGTTTTTTCCACTAATACGCCTGCATTGCGGCTTTACGGCCAGCTTGGATTTCGCCTCGCCCGCACGCTGCATCTGACGGCGCTCATGCCAACTGTGATCGCCCGCTAAGTCCGCGGTTGACCGGCCAGCCGGTCAACCTGGCAGGTTTTTGCAAAAACAGGTTTGCGCTCACGCATGCCGCGATGGACGCGCTTCGTCAATCCGTTCGCCTGTTCTCACTTCTCACGCAACACGTAAATGATCGACTGCAGTACATGCCTGCGGTCGACCGCAAGCTTCGCCGCTGCGTCCGGCCGCTCTCTCCAGTTATATCCAATGGAATATAACGGGCGAATGCTGCGACGCCCATGAAGAGAGCGATGCATTGTTCAGAGCATAGTGGGTGGCGGATGCTTATACTACGCAACGACGCTCCATCATCGCGTCATGCAGCAACCACAAGCGACAACGCTACGCAACGGCAGAACCGGCATTGGCTGGGATCCACGCGCTGCCCGATCAGATTTCATCGATCAGGCTGATGGCCTGCAAATTGCTACCCAGCGCGTGTCGAAGATGATGCGCGTTCCTCGACGTGCCCGATTTTTCCGCACTTCCCAGCCCGTGCTTCGGGCCTCCCCTGACAGCCGGTGCGAGCGATGCCCCCAGAAAAGAAGGTTGAAATGACCATGTCAAGACATTCAAGACCGCACGGTGTCATCGCCGTCCTTACACTCTTATTTACTGCACTCACCGCGCTCTATCTGCTGATAGGCGGCGCGTGGCTGCTTTCGCTCGGTGGATCGGCGTATTACGTCATCACCGGCGTCCTGCTGCTGGTCGTGGCGTGGCTGCTCTATCGCCGCAGTCCGGCAGCGCTCGCGCTCTATGCACTCGTGCTCGTCGGCACCGCGGTGTGGTCGCTGTGGGAGTCGGGTCCCGACTTCTGGGCGCTCGCGCCGCGCTCCGGCGTGCTCGTGATCTTCGGCGTGTGGCTGCTGCTCCTCGTGAGCTGGCGCCTCGAAACGCCGCGCAGGTTTGGCGTGACTTCGCTCGTCGTGTCTCTCGTGATCTGGGCCGGCGTGCTGATCTATGCAACCTTCAACGATCCGCAGACGATCAACGGCACATTGAGCTCGGCGTCGGGTACGCCCGCGGCTACCGCGAACGGCATCGATCCTTCCGACTGGCCCGCATATGGCCGCACTCAGGAAGGCACGCGCTATTCCCCGCTGCAGCAGATCACGCCCGATAACGTCAAGAATCTGCAAGTGGCGTGGACTTTTCGCACCGGCGACATGAAAGGCCCGAACGATCCGGTCGAAATCACCAATGAAGTGACGCCGATCAAGATCGGCGATCTGCTTTATCTGTGCTCGCCCCACCAGATCCTGTTCGCGCTCGACGCGAAAACGGGTGCGCTGAAATGGAAGTTCGATCCGCGGCTGAAAAACGATCCGTCGTTCCAGCACGTGACCTGCCGTGGCGTGTCGTACGTCGATCTCTCTGCGAACGCGGCGACCGCACAGCCGGCCACCCCCGCCAGCGACGCTGCAGCGCCGACCACCGAAGCCGCCGCACCGGCTAGCGACGCCGCCGCCTCGGCCACCCCGGCGGCAACCGCGCCCGCGGAGGCCGCCTGCACGCGCCGCATCTTCCTGCCGGTCAACGACGGCCACCTGTACGCGCTCGACGCGCAAACCGGACAGCGTTGCGCGGGCTTTGCCAATAACGGCGACCTCGACCTGCAGCACGCGCAGCCGGTCACCACACCCGGCATGTACGAGCCGACCTCGCCGCCCGTCGTTACAGCCACGACGATCATCGTCGCAGGCGCGGTCGAAGACAATTTCTCGACGCGTGAACCCTCGGGCGTGATCCGCGGCTTCGACGTGCGCACCGGCGCGCTGCAATGGGCGTTCGATCCGGGCGCGCAGGACCCGAACCGGATTCCGGGCCCGGGCGAGCACTACACGATCGGCTCCCCGAACTCGTGGGCGCCGGCCGCGTACGACGCGAAACTGGACATCGTCTATCTGCCGATGGGCGTGACGACGCCGGACATCTGGGGCGGCTATCGCACGCCCGATCAGGAGCGCTATGCAAGCGGCCTGCTGGCGCTGCATGCGTCGACGGGTAAGTTCGCCTGGTTCTATCAGAGCGTTCACCACGACCTGTGGGACATGGACCAGCCGTCGCAGCCGACCATCGCCGACATCACCGGCAAGGACGGCAAGACTGTGCCGGTCGTGTACGCGCCCGCGAAGACCGGCAATCTGTTCGTGCTCGACCGCCGCACCGGCGTGCCCGTGGTTCCCGCACCTGAAACGCCGGTACCGCAAGGCGCCGCGCCGGGCGACCACGTCGCGCCGACGCAGCCGTTCTCCGAACTCACCTACCGTCCAAAGAAACTGCTGACCGACGCGGACATGTGGGGCGCGACGATGTACGACCAGCTCGTCTGCCGTGTGATGTTCCACAAGCTCCGCTACGAGGGCACGTTCACGCCGCCGTCCGAACAGGGCACGCTGGTCTTTCCGGGCAACCTCGGCATGTTCGAATGGGGCGGCATCGCGCTCGATACGGACCGCCAGATCGCCGTGGCCAATCCGATTGCGCTGCCGTTCGTCTCGCGCCTGATCCCACGTGGCCCGGGCAATCCAATGCAGCCCGTACCGGGCGCGAAAGGAAGCGGCACGGAAGCCGGCATCCAGCCGCAATACGGTGTGCCGTTCGGCGTGACACTCAATCCGTTCCTCTCGCCGTTCGGCCTGCCGTGCAAACAACCGGCTTGGGGCTATATCTCCGCAATCGACCTGAAGACCAACGAGATCGTGTGGAAGAAACGCATTGGCACGCCGCGCGACAGCTCGTCGATTCCGTTGCCGTTCAAGCTGGGCATGCCCATGCTGGGCGGCCCGATCGTGACGGCGGGCGGCGTGGCGTTCATCGGGGCGACTGCCGACAACTACATTCGCGCGTTCAACGTGAACAACGGCGATCAACTCTGGGAAGCGCGTTTGCCGGCCGGCGGCCAGGCCACGCCAATGAGCTATTCCATCAACGGTCGTCAGTACATCGTGATCGCTGCGGGCGGCCACGGTTCGTTCGGCACCAAGCTCGGCGATTACGTGATCGCTTACGCGTTGCCACAGTAACGCAGTGACGCAGTAACGCCATAACGCAGTTGACAACGCGCGGCGCCACGAATCTCGTGGCGCCGCGCGTTACATCTGCGCACTCCTCAGAAACGCAAAATCACACCCCTCGTCGGCCTGCAGGATCTCGCGTTCGTACAGTTTCGCGTAGCCACGCGTTGCGCGCGACGTGCTCTGCGCCGGCAGTGCCGCCCGGCGGCGCTCCAGTTCTTCATCGGAGACCAGCAGGTCGAGCGCGCGCCGCGCCACGCTGAGCTGGATCCGGTCGCCCGTGCGCACGAGCGCGAGCGGGCCGCCCGAAGCTGCGTCGGGCGTGATATGCAGCACGATGGTGCCGTACGCGGTGCCGCTCATTCGCGCATCCGACAGGCGCACCATGTCTTTTACACCAGCGCGGGCGAGCTTTGCCGGAATCGGCAGATAGCCCGCCTCGGGCATCGCCGATTCACTCGTGGGTCCGGCATTTCTCAACACGAGGAAGTCGTCGGCGCTGACATCCAGATCGTCGCTGTCGATGCGGTTCGCCAGGTCCTCCAGCGAATCGAACACCACCGCGCGCCCTTGCGTTTCGAACAGTGTGGGATCGGCCGCGGAACGCTTCATGATCGCGCCGCGCGGCGCCAGATTGCCGAACAGCGCGACGAGCCCGCCGGTCTCACGCACGGGGTTCGTGAACTCGCGCACCACCGTATGATCCACCCAGCTCACGTCATGCAGACGATCGCCGAGCGTCTCGCCGGTCACCATGCGGCAATCGAGATGCAGCAGGTGTCTGATCTCGCGCAGAATGGCCGGCACGCCGCCGGCTGCGTACAGATCTTCCATGTAGTGCTCGCCGGTCGGCTTCAGATTCACCAGCACCGGCGTGCTTTCGCTCAGTTCGTTCAACCGCCTGAGATCGAGCTTGTGGCCGAGGCGCCCGGCAATCGCCGCGAGATGGATCACCGCGTTCGTGGAGCCGCCGATCGCGAGCAGCACACGCAGCGCATTGTCGATCGAATCGGCCGTCATGACTTCGCTCGGACGGATTGGCCGGCCGATCAGTTCGAACGCGGCGCGCCCGGTTTGTTCGGCGACGCGCAGCCGGTCTGCGTCGACAGCGGGACACGCGGCGCTATGAGCCGGCATCATGCCGAGCGTCTCGGCAATGATCGCCATCGTGCTGGCCGTGCCCATCACGGCACACGTGCCGGCCGTCGACGCGAGCCGCCGTTCGACCACATCGATTTCTTGCGCATCGATTTCGGCGGCGCGGAATTTTGCCCAGAAACGGCGGCAATCGGTGCACGCACCGAGCCGCTCGCCGCGATGACGGCTGGTGGACATCGGACCGGCTACCAGTTGAATCGCCGGAATATCCGCCGACGCCGCGCCCATCAACTGCGCGGGCACGGTCTTGTCGCAGCCGCCGAGCAGCACGACGGAGTCCATCGGCTGCGCACGCGTCATTTCCTCGACGTCCATCGACATCAGGTTGCGGAATTTCAGACTGGTCGGTGCAAGAAACGTCTCGCCGAGCGAGATGGTGGGAAATTCGATGGGCAGGCCGCCTGCCGCGAGCACTCCGCGTTTGACCGCGTCGATCAGTTCCGGAAAATGCCGGTGACAATTGTTGAAGCCGCTCGCCGAATGCGCAATGCCGACAATGGGCCGATCGAGCATCTCGCGGCTATAGCCCATTGAACTGGCGAAGGTTCGGCGCAGATAGACGCTGACATCGCGGTCGCCATAGTTCGTGAGGCCACGCGCGAAGCCCAGCACGCGCGCCGCCTTCGAACTGCCGCCATCGTTCTGATCGCTCATCGTATGTTCTCGCTGGAGAGGAAACCGCGGTGCTAGTGCAGCACACGCTACCGCTTCGGCAAAAAACCCGGTAGCTGGTTTACACTGGGGACACCCAATTTCCCGCGACACGCGACACGCGACACGCGACACGCGACAGGCGACCGCCGATCACCCGCCCGACTCCGATAACGATGCCACTCTCATTGCGCATGCCTCTACTTTCTGCCTGCCTCGCAGTTTGCGCTGCCAGTTCAGTTTGCACTGCCAGTGCTCAGGAAACGGGACCGTCGCCCGAACAGATTGCTGCAAGCGGCATTCATCATGCGCCCCGCACGGAGGATGGCTACGAGAACGACGACGGTCCGCTCGCACGCGGCTCCGTGTGGAAATGGCGCTGGAATCGCCTGATCCATCACCTGCCGCCGCCACCCGAAAACGGCTACGCGTTTCCGGTCGATCATCCGGACGTCGCGTGGATCAACGCGAACCGCACTGTAAATACGCTGACCTGGATCGGCCATTCCACCGCCCTGTTGCAGATCGACGGCGTCAATATCCTGACCGACCCGATCTTCTCCGAGCGCGCGTCGCCGTTCACGTTCGCCGGGCCGAAGCGCCGCGTACCGCCGGGCCTCACGCTTGCGGAACTGCCGCACATCGACATCGTGCTGATCTCGCACAGTCACTACGATCATCTCGACGAAGCCAGCGTGAAGGCACTGAATGCGCAACCGGGCGGTCCGCCGCTCTTTCTGGTGCCGCTCGGCATCAAGGAATGGCTCGCGAAGAAAGGCATCAGCAATGCGCAGGAATCCGATTGGGGCGACCATACCCTCGCTTCGCGTCTGAATTTCTGGTTCGTGCCGTCAACGCACTGGTCCGCGCGCAGCCTGACCGACCGCAACGAAACGCTATGGGGCGGCTGGGTCGTGAAGACTTCGCCGCAGGCGGCGCATCCGTTCTCGCTGTATTTCGCGGGAGATACCGGTTACTCGCTGGACTCGAAACGCATCGGCGCGGCGTTCGGCTGTTTCGATCTCGCGCTGATCCCGATCGGCGCGTATGCGCCGCGCTGGTTCATGGGTCCGCAGCACGTCGATCCCCAGCAAGCGGTGCAGATTTTCGAGGACGTGCATGCCAGGAAGGCTGTCGGCATTCACTGGGGCACGTTCGAACTCGCCGACGAACCGCTCGACGAGCCGCCCCGAAAGCTCGCCGAAGCCACGCACGCCGCCGGACTGCCGGACGACGCATTCACCGTGCTGCATCACGGGCAGATGATCCGGCTCGACGGGCCGGGCGGCGGCGCCAACGCCTGCGCGCGCTAGACGCGCGCAGCGCACAACAACAAGGAGACAATCATGACAGGCTTCTCATCAAGCGAACTGGATGCGTACGCAACGACATTCGAGCGCGACGGCATGGTGCTGTTGAAGCAGCACTTTCCTAAAGCCACGCTGGCCGCGTGGCGCGCCGCATTCGAGCCGTTGCTGCGCGCCCGCATCATGTCGGGAACGACGGCCGTGCGGGGCGACAACCGGCACTACATCACGTTGCCGTTTACCGGCGTTTTCGCCGACGAAAGTATTTTTTGCGACCCCGGCATTCTCGGGATTGTCGAACGCGTGGCGGGTGAGGATCCGGTCATGTGTCAGCTCGCCACCGATACGCCGCTAAAGGGCTCGACGCATCAGGACGTGCATCGCGACACACCGCCGCTATTCGACGATCAACCTGAAACGCCCTCCTTCCAGTTGGCCGTCAACTTTCCGCTGTGCGACGTGTCGCTCGAAAACGGGCCATTTGAAACCACGCTGGGCACACATCGCATGCGGCCCGACGAGGCCATGAGCGCGTACCGCGAAGGCCGTGCCGGCTTGCACGCGATCCCGATGGAACTCGGCGATGTGATGATTCGCGACGTCCGCGCGCTGCACCGCGGCACACCGAACAACACGGACGAGCCGCGCCCAATGGTCGTCATCGGCTACAGCAGAAGCTGGTATTTCCGCCCCGAGGTACATATCGACGTGCCGGTCGACCTCGATCAGCGTCTGAGCCCGCGCGCGAAGCGCTTGCTGCGCCACATGCCGCGCGTCGCCGAACTCGACGCTTTGCCCGCGGCTGAGGCTTATAAAAAGTTCGCTTACTGAGCGCAGGTGCTACAGCTGCGGCTGGCGCTCCGGTGTGTGCGCGCTGGCCGCGCCGATCGCAACCGGCACGCCCTCCCGCGCTGACCGGTAGATCGCCTCCATCAGCAACTGATCCTGCAAGCCTTCCTCGCCCGGCGTATGCGGCGCGGTGTCGTCCGCGATGCATTGGGCGAAGTGGTCGATCTCCAGCGTGAACTGGTTCCTGGCGCCCAGCCGCACCTCTTCGACCGCCTCCGCGTCGCCTTTGCGCCGTGCCACCCGCATGCGCTGGCCGCGATACGCGAATGCGTTCTCCACGTCGATCCAGCCCGCCTCGAGCCGCACGCGCATGTCCTTCGATTCATGCGCGCCGTAACTGGCCGTGCAACGCGCAATCGCGCCGGAGGGAAACCGCAGCGTGAACGCCATCGTTTCCTCGACTTCCGCATACCGCGGATCGCCCTCCGGATTTACGACCTGCGCATAGACTTCGACCGGTTCCTCCGCCAGCAACGCACGCACCCCATTCAGGCAGTACAGACCGATATCGGGCAGCGCGCCGCCGCCGGCCAGCGCGGCCTTCAACCGCCACTGGTCGCCGGGACCTTGAACCTGTGTGTTGGTCGCCTCGATCACGCGGGCACGGCCGAGTTCACCCGACTGCGTGAGGCGCGCGGCCTCGCGATTGAACGGCTCGAACTGGCAGCGATACGCGATCATCAGTTTCACGCCGGCCTGCGCACACGCGTCGATCATCTGGCGCGCTTCGTCGGACGTGTTCGCCATCGGCTTTTCGCACAGCACATGCTTGCCGGCCTGCGCGGCATTGCGCACGTGATCGAGATGCAGTCCGTTGGGCGTGACCACGTAGACCGCCTGAATGTCAGGGTTGCTCGCGAGCCGATGCATGTCGTCATAGCCGTAGATCGCTTCGGAGGTCACACCGTATTGCGCGGCCACTACGGCGGCCTTCTGCGGACTCGACGATACGAGCGCCACGACCCGCGCATGCAGGCTTTGCTGGAAGGCGGGCAGGATTTCCTCGAGCGCCAGCCTTCCAAGCCCAACGACCGCGAAGCCGACCCGCTGCGCCGGTGGCGTTGGCGCCGGCGGAGGCGGCGACGGCTTGTCCGCGGCGCCCTTCCAGTTCTCGAACTCGACGCGCGAGTTTTCGACACGGCCGAGATCGATAGACGAAGCCGGACGCGTCGCGCCGGCGGCAGGCAATGCGGGTCCTTGCGCGGAACCCGGACCGCAATCACGCAGAGGGAAGATCTTTGCCGAAGTCATGGTCGCTCCTGATCACTTGCTCGGTGACGCGCTTGTGGTTGCGCGCCTTGCATTACGAATGGTCGGCAACGGATGTGCCGGGCAGGCGCGCCTGGAACGCGCATATCAGCGCGCCCATGGCGGTGCCGATCGCGAGCAGCAACAGCGTCGGCGCCTCGACGCGAATGTCCAGCAGCGTGCCGATCATGGCGCCCGCGAGCCACGCTAGCCACCGCAGCACGCCAGTGACGACGGCATGGGCATCGCGCTCCACAAGCGAGCGGCTCAGTCTGACGAGTGCGCCGGTGATGAACGTGACACCGGGTTCGTCGGCGAGTACCTGATTGAGCGCGCCCATGGCGGCGGCGATCAGCATGACCGCGCCCGCCGAATACTGCTCGTGTGCAAGCGGCCACGCCACACAGAGCAGGACGGCCGTGAGCGCGAGGTTAAGCGTCGCGCGCCAACGGCCGACGAATTTGCCGAGCCATGCCGCGACAGTCGTCGTCGCGAAGAATGCGGCGATCACGCCAGCAAGCGCGGCGAGCGCGGGCCACTGGCCGAGGGCGAGCGAGCGTGCAAGTTTCGACGTGTTGCCGCTCATGTAGACGGCGAGCAGATCGCTGCTATGCATGAACATCAGCGAGTCGGTCATTCCGGCAACGGCCACCAGCAGGCACAGCGGTAAGGGCGACGGCGCGGGAGCCGCATGGGAAGAAACGGGCGGCATGCGCACCTCTCATCCTGAAGTCACAGCGAAAGGGTTGCCGACGCAACGAAGCGATGCCACGTGTTCGAAGCCATTCGCACGCAGGAGTCGACACCGGGACACAAGCGAGGCGGCCGTCAGAAAGTCTCCTCGTCGGGCTCCGGCCCGCGTGTCGGCGACGTCGGGCGCGCGATGGGAACCGCGCGGCCGGTACGCGCGGATTCGTAGATCGCTTCCATGATGCGCTGGTCCTGCAGTCCCTCTTCGCCGGGCGTATGCGGCATCGCATCGCGCTTGACGCACGACGACATATGGTCGATCTCGCGCGCAAACTGATCTTGCGGATCGATTTGCAGTTCGGTTACCGCGTTCTTGCCGTCGACGAGCAACCCGTGGCGCAGCCGCAAGCCGTTATAGCCGAACGCGGGGTCCATCTCCGCCCAACCCTGCGCGCCTTGCAAGCGGAAGAAACGCGATTCGTGACTGGCGTAGCTGGCCGCGCAGGTTGCCGTGAAGCCTTCGGGGAAACTAAGGATGAAATGCACGCCCGCCTCCACCTCTCTGAAACGCGGGTCGTTGTCCGGGCGGGAAACCGTGGCGATCACCTGATCGGGTTCGCGTCCGGTGATGAAGCGCACGGCGTTCAAACAGTACAGGCCAATGTCGGGCAACGCGCCACCGCCGGCCAGCGCCTTGTTCAAACGCCACTGCGTCGGGTCGCCCACGTTCTGCGAATTGCTCGCGATGAATTCACGCAACGGACCCAGCTGATTGTCTTTGACCATCTTCGCGATCATGCGGTCCATCGGCTCGTACTGGCTGCGATACGCGATCATCAGCTTGCGATTCGCCTGCCGGCACGCGTCGATCATCGCCTGGCAGTCCGCAACACTCGTGGCCATTGGCTTTTCGCACAGCACGTGCTTGCCGATCTTCGCCGCGCGCACCGTGTACTCCCGATGCAGACTATTGGGCAGCACCACATAGACAACCTGCACGTCGCTGTTGTTCGCAAGTTGCTCGAAGCTCTGGTAGTCATACACGGCCGATTCGCGCACCCCGTACTGGCGCGCGATCTTCAGCGCCTTGGCACGGTCGCCCGAGACGAGCGCCGCGACCTTCGAGTACTTACACTGCGATAACGCGGGCAGGATCTGATTGAGCGACAGGCGTCCCAGTCCAACGATTGCATAGCCTACACGGTCGTCGGGCGGCAGATTCGGGTCAGGCGTCTGCTCCTTCTGCTCGGTGTTGGGGTCCTGGATCAACGATAGCTTGACTGCATTCGCATCGGCGGCGGCTACGCCTGCTGCGTGCACCGTTGCCGCCGAACTCGCGGCCAGCGCTGCCGCGATCCCAAGGCCGCTGCGCTGCAGAAAGCGCCGCCTGGCCTCGCCTCGCGGCGGGTCGGCTGGCGTGCTGTCGGCGGAAGACGGCACAGAGTCGGCGGGCGAAGACGGTTCAACGGGCATGCTGGCTCCTCGATCAGGGCATGGAACAGACGGTTGGAACCGGTCAGCAACAGGCGTTCCCAGCCGTGAAAGTTCGGGACCGCGTGCTCGCCACGAAAACCGCGGCACTCGAAAAGACTTCTCTTCGTGATGATTGATACAACAGAAGACCGCTCACATGATGCAGTGCGAAGCGCAGCGTGCCTCAGCGTTACTGGCGGGAAAGAACTAACTAACGGCTCCATTCGCAGTGAGCCATGCACGAGGTGGGCGCGCAGCCTGCTGCATTTGCACTTCACGCTGTCACGCAGTGCACGTTTCACTTTGCCGAATTGCGTGCAATGGCCCGGCAATGGCGGTACAACTGCGTCATCGAATGGAAAGTCGCTCGCAACCGGAATGAACCGACTAAACTTTTTTTCTACGCACCAAGAGACCTCCGTCGTGCTGCCGCCAGCGGGCAGCGCGCGTCACCGGTGCTCCGCCACGATCCGTTTATTCAAGCCAGCGAGCGTGTGCCATGGATAAAGACATCTGGTCAACGATCGAGCACGCATCGCAAACCGCCATGGAGCCCGCCCCCGCGCGCTTTCTCCCGGCGTTCGTGTGGCGCGCCTCCCGCGATGGCCTGATCAGATACGCGAACCCTTGGGCCATACGCTATCTCGGGCTGCCGCCTGACGCCGTTATCGGCCAGCACTGGAAAGCCTTCGTTGCCGCAGACGACGTGAGCGCCGTGCTGGAAGCCGTGCGGCTCTCCAAAGACGCCCCGCTGCTGCGCAATGTCGACGTGCGCCTGCGCCGCGCGGACGGCGACTTCCGCTGGCACACGCTGCATCTCCAGGCCTCGCGCGATGCGCAAGGCGAAATCGCCGACACGGTGGGCGTAGCCATCGACATGCACGAGTGCAAGGACGCATGGGCGCTTTATGAAGCGAGTGAACGGCGTCTGCGCGCAGCATTCCAGGCCGCGCGAATGGGGGCGTGGGAATGGAACGTCGACACGCACATGGTGCATGTGACCGCCGAACTCGCGAGCATGTACGCGTTGCCGGAGAATACCGAGTCCGTGACGGTCGAAGAACTGACGCGACGTGTCGCACGCGAAGACCGCTCCGCGTTCCAGCGCAAGCTGTTCGAATGTTCGCGCAGCAGCGCCCCGTTCCAGTTCGACTTCCGGATGGAGGAGCATCTCGCGCCAGTACGCTGGTTGCGCACGCGCGCCCACTCCGATTACGACACCGCGAGTGGGCCGGTGCGCGTGCATGGCGTCACCTTCGACATCAGCGACCAGCGCGCGCAGGAAGAGCAGCTGAGCCTGAGCGAGCGGCGTTATCGCGCATTGGTGGAATCGACCGGCGCGATGGTGTGGTCCGCTGAACCCGATGGCGCCATGCGCCCAGCCGGTGGTCCTTGGGAAGAGTTCATCGGCGCGGACGCTTCGCACGTGGCCCAGTGGGCGTGGCTGGAACTGATTCACCCCGACGATCGCAACACCACGATGGCCGGCTGGCAGGCGGCGCTGCAGCGCAAAAAGGCGCAATCGCTGAGACTTCGGGTCCGCAGAAAAGACGGCGTGTACCGGATCATGCGGGTCGACGCCGCCCCGCTGTGCGACCAGCACGGGCAATTGCAGGAATGGTTCGGCACGATGACCGATATCACCGCGCGTGAGGAAGCCAAGGCCGCGATCGCGGAGCGCAATCTGAGGCTTGCGGTTGCGACGCAGGCAGCCAAGCTGCGGATCGTGACGCTCGATCTGTCCAGCTGCATCCTGTCGATCGAAAACGGCGGCGAGCGGCATCGCATCGAACACGTGCCCTACCTCGCAGTGCTCGCCCGCGTGCATCCCGATGACCGCACTGCGCTCGACGGCGTGATTCGCGGGCTCGCGTCGGGTGATCTCGCGCGCGCCAATTTCGAATTCCGCATTCTGCATGTGGAGCGCGCGCAATGGTTTCAGGGCAGCGCGCTGCTCGAACGCGGCGATCATGAAAGACCGGTGCGCATTATCGGCTCGGTGATCGACATCACCGAGCGCAAGCGCATGGAACTGATGTTGCGCGAGTCGAGCCAGCGCAAGGACGAGTTTCTCGCCATGCTCGCGCACGAATTGCGCAATCCGCTCGCGCCGCTACGCACGGCCATCGCACTCAAGCAGCGCGACGCGCCGCCGTCCGAGCGCGAAGCGCAATTGCTCGGCCTCATGCAACGGCAAACCGATCACATGACGCGAATCGTCGACGATCTGCTGGAGGTGTCGCGCATCACGCAAGGGCGCATCACGCTGAAACGCGAACCCATGCTCGTGTGCACCGCCGTCTACCATGCGGTCGAAGCGGTCGCAGCGCTCGTCGAAACGCGCTCGCAGCACATTCAGGTCGATGTGCCCGACGCGACCAGCTGGATTTCCGGCGACGTCACCCGCATGTCGCAGATTCTCGTGAACATCCTGAACAATGCCAGCAAGTACACGCCCGAGGGCGGCCACATCAGCATCTCCGCGCATACGGATCGCGAACGTGTCTGCATCATGATTGCCGACACGGGTTCGGGCATCGCCCCCGAACTGCTGCCGAAAATTTTCGATCTCTTTTCGCAGGGAGAGCGCACGCTGGACCGCTCCGAGGGCGGTCTGGGAATTGGCCTGTCGCTCGTCAAGAAGCTCGTGGAGATGCACGACGGAACGATCTCCGTCCAGAGTCCGGGGCCCGGTCTAGGAACCACCGTCACCGTCGATCTGCCGCGCCTGCTTCATCACGAGCGTCATGCGGGCGAGGCGTTTTCGTCGCTCGACATCCGCAGTCAGCCGTCGGTGCGCCGTATTCTCATCGTCGATGACAACCGCGACGCGGCGGATTCGCTCGGCATGCTCTGTGAAACGGAAAATCATCAGATACGCGTGGCCTACTCTGCCGCCGAGGCGCTCGAAGTGGCAAAGGATTTTCAACCGGACGTCGCGCTACTCGACATTGGCCTGCCGGTGATGGACGGTTATGAACTCGCCGGACGTCTGCGCGCAACGTGCGACGCGCCGCTTCTGCTGATCGCCATCACAGGCTATGGGCAACCCGAGGATCGCGTGCGCGCACAGGCGGCGGGCTTCGATCTGCACTTCGTCAAGCCGGTGAAGGTCGAGAGCCTGCTGGAATCGTTGTCGTCCCGGGTCACGGGCGACAACTCGACTGGGCGGGCGCCGCAGTAGCGTTGCTCCATGCCGGGTCTATGTCTCGCGCACGGCGCTTGCCAGGTGACGACGGCATGTAAGGAAGGCACATGCGTTGCTGCATCGGAAGAGCCTCCTGCGCTTTGCGCCCACCCTCTTGCCGAGTTCCCCATGCCGACACACCGCCGCCTTATCACGCTCTCCACCTGCGCCGTTCCACTGATCGTCGCCCTGGCCGCTTGCAGTCCGTCCGGCTCTGCAGGCGGTGGTCAGGGCAGTAACGGGGCGGCCACGAGCGCCGCTTCGCAGAGCGGCCAGGCCGCGGCTTCCGCGCCCGCGACCGCCGCTAGCGATAGTCCGGCTGGCGCAAGCCAGTAGAGAACTGGACGCATTTCTTGTAATGAGCAGAAGCGTCTTGATTCCCTATCGCCGACCTCCTGGCGCGCCGTAAAGGTTGGCAGGCATGCGGCGCCGGTAGGTGCGCAAAGCTGCGCAGGGCCTCGCCGTGATGGGCGGGCACCAGCGCGATCGCCCCTTCTACACGTGTGCTTGCAGGCGGCACAAAAAATGCGTCATCGCACACGATTACCCGTTCGGCGTCACCGTGACGCGAGACCCACTCGCCGCAACATGACGTTCTGGTTCGACAAGGTTAAGGAGCGCTTCAATGAACTATACAAAAGATCCGGCGGATTACGCGCTGGGTACTCAAGATCCTGCGTTGTTTGCCCATCAGCACGAAGGCGCGGTGTCATGGGGTGCCATTTTTGCTGGCGGCGTGGGCGCCGCCGCTTTTGCGTTGATCCTGCTAACCCTGGGCACTGGCCTGGGGCTCACGTCGATTTCACCGTGGTCTTCAGGCACGTCGAACGCCAAGGCGTTCGGGTTTGCAGCCGTGGTCTGGGTGTGCGTCACATCTATCCTGTCGTCCGGACTGGGCGGCTATCTGGCAGGACGGCTGCGCCGCCGCTGGCTCGCCACCGATGCCGATGAAGTGCACTTTCGCGACACCGCGCACGGTTTCCTCAGCTGGGCCGTGGCAACGCTCTTCACGGCCGCATTGCTCACGTCGGCTGCGTCGGGCGTGGTGCGCGCCGGCGCGCAAACCGCAGCGACATCGGCAGCGGCAGGCGGCGCGGTGACGATGAGCGGCATGCAGCGCGGCAACGCGGCGGCCGAAATGAACACGTGGCCGCTCGGCTACTTCGTCGACTCGCTATTCCGTTTGCCGGCTGGCGTGCCGCCTGGCGCCGTCACCACGCCGAACAGCAGTAACGAAGCGGCTCGCGCGGAAACCGTGCGCATTTTTCTCAATAGCGCGGCAACGGGCGATCAGTTGTCGCCGGAAGATACGGCGTACCTGAGCCAACTCGTCGCGCAACGGACCGGTCTTTCCCAGCAGGCCGCGCAGGCCCGGGTAGTCACGACCTACACACGTTTTCAGCAGAAAATCGCCGCCATCGACGCCGCCGCTAAAAATGCCGCAAATGAAGCGCGCAAGGTGACGATCGGCGCATCGCTATGGTTATTCGTTTCGCTTCTGATAGGTGCATTCTCCGCCAGCCTGATGGCGACCCACGGCGGCCGGGTTCGCCAGCTCTAACAAGACTTCAGATCAATTACCGAAGGAGGTATGTATGCGTTCGATTCTTCTCTATTTTCTCGGCGTGCCCATTCCGATCATCATTCTGATCGCCCTGTTCTGGCATTGACGATCAGCCGGTACAAAGAGTCAGAGCCTGGCCGGGTCTTTGAAGTCCCTCTCCGGTCGGGTCCGGCTCTTGCGAAGCAACATCGCAACGCTACAGCCGCGTTTTCAATGTACGAAGCAGTCCTGCAAAGCGTGGCGCGCGTTCCGGTCCTCTCACCGACCTATCTCGTTGTGCGCAAGCCAACGTGTTCCTTCAGGAGCAGACGATGGAACCCACAGACGCAGACGACGCGGTACAACAGGCCGCCGGCGATGTGCAGCAAGCCGCGGGCAATCTGCTGAGCGCGGCCGAAGCAAAGGCCACCGCCACCGCAAACGAACTGGGCGACCGGGCTCAACAGTTGTATGCCGATTTTGTGAAAGTCGTTCGCGAATCGACGCTGGACAAGCCGTTCTCCGCGCTTGCAGTGGCAGCGGGTGTCGGCTTTATTCTCGGCGCGCTACACGCGTCGAACCGGTCGCGCCCCGTGTATCTGCGCGACGATGACAGAACGCGCGACTAGTGTGCAGTTTATTTATCCGCCCAAGCCATCCGCCCAAGGAGTTCCGGTATGTCCGTGCGTGCAAAGATCACCAAATGGCGCAATGTCGGCCGGTTTTGCGTCGAACGCGCGAGTGATTACGGCGAACTTCTGGGCGTCGAACTCGAAGAGACGAGAAAGTGTCTGGTCCGCGAACTGAGCGCCCTCGTGGCGCTCGCGGTCGCGGCGCTCTTTACCCTATCGTTCGTCTGCATCGCGATCATTGCAACCGCATGGCAAACACCGTACTTTCTTCAGGTCGTGTGGGGAGTGGCGGCAGCGTGGCTGGTCATTTCGATCGTGTCACTGCTCATTGTGCGCGCGCAGAAACCCGGGCGATCGTTGCACGTGTTGCAGCGGGAAATTCGCAGTGATCTCGACACACTGAAGGAGGCGCTCAAGTGAACCGCGTACCTTCCCATCACGAAAGCGAAGCGGCAATCCTTGCACGCATGGCCGAGTCGCGCGTTGCACTACTCGCTGCCAACAGCATCACGGAGGCGGTCGACGCTTCCGGCGGGCCGACCCGAATCCCGGGTGCGAATCTCGTTGCGGCGCTAGTGGAGACGCCGCGTGTTGCACTGCTACTGGCGTTCTGCGTCGGCGCCATTGTGCTCGGACCGCGCCGGACGATACGCATAGCGGGGCGCTCGGGTGTGACGGCATGGGTGGCAGCAAGCGCCCGCAAGCTGGGTCAGCGGGTCGGCTAGTGCTGAACCCGGGCGCGGACGACCTGGCGATCTGCCAGCGCAATGTAGTCAGATCGCCTCTCTTCACGCACGAATGACCGGTTTGCCTGCCCGGTGTCAGCTGTGCAGAACCAGCTTCTGCACGCGCCAGTTCAACAGTTCGGCGACGAACAACGTGTTCTCCGCTGGGCACGCCATTTCGTGAATCCAGCCGAACTGCTTGGGCTGTTTGCCCGCCTTGCCTAGCACGCCAAGCACCTTGCCTTCGAGCGTCATCTTGTAGATGCGGCCCGGAAAAGCATCCGCGCTATACAGTACCTGATTGGGTCCCGGCGAGATGCAGATCGCCCACGGCGAGCCCGGCGCGAAGGTGCCGGCGGCGATCGCGGCCTCGTCCGGCATATTGCCAATGGCCGGGCGCGCGTCCGATGGAACCGGGACGTCGATCGTAAACTGGCGCAGGAACGTACCTTCCGTGTCGAACACCTGGATGCGCCGGTTGCTGCGATCGGCAACGTAGATATTGTCGTTCGCGTCGGTCGCAATGCTGTGCGGCGTATGGAATTGGCCCGGCCCCGTACCGCGCTCGCCCCATGACTTGATCCAGTTGCCGTCGCGATCCACTTTCGCGACGCGCGAGTTGATATAGCCGTCGCTGATATACGTGTTGCCCGCACGATCCCACGCGACGTCGGTCACCTGGCGAAAGCGCCCAGGCTCGGCCGGCAGCGGAGGATTCGGATGCTTGAGCGGACCGGTGTCTTCGTCGGCGGCTTCCTGTTTGCGTCCGAACACCATGTCGACGCGACCGTCCGGCGTGAATTTGATCACCATGTCGGAGCCTTTGTCCGTTACCCAGATGTTGTCCTGCCGGTCCACCTTGACCGCATGGGCGAATGACCATGCGTACAGGTTGTGCCCGATCTCGCGAATGAAGCGGCCGTCCGGTGCAAACTCCAGTAACTGCGCCGCAGCGGCACCGTAGGCGGGCCCGGTGCTGTTGCCGCGTGAGAGCACGAAGATGTGACCGTGCGAATTGAGCGCCACGCCGGAGCATTCGCCGAGGTACATGTCCTTTGGCAGCCGTACGGGATTGGCAACCGAATCGTAAGCAATGGAAGGTGCGGGCAGTTCGTCCGCGAACGCGGAAGGCATCGCAACGCCCGCCGCCGCGCCAGCGATCAGGCTCATGAAAGTGCGGCGGCTCATTGCACGATGCTCTGCCGTACCGCAACATGGACACAACAACCCATAAGCTTCGCTCATTCGATGTCTCCTCTGTTATGAATCACGGGGGGTGAAACCGTTGCTTCACAGTTGTACAGAGGCAATCGTAGTGCATAGAGCGCTTAATGGATAAGCCGCTTTTCGAGTTTAGCCGGTACTGCCGCCCTTTCTCAGCAGATACGTGTCCATGATCCAGCCATTCGCGCGACGCGCGTCGGCCCGCGTTCGCTGGATCTGGTCCATCACGTCCCTGACTTTTCCGCAGATGAGAATTTCGTCCGGCGTGCCGACATAGGCGCCCCAATAGATATCCACGTCCTCGTCGGCCACGTGCCGGTAGCTATCCTGCGAATCGAGCATGACGACTACACTGTCCACGTTGGGTGGAAACCCTTCGGCAATCCCACGTCCGTTCGTGATCTCCACAGAGCGGCCAATCAGGTTTAGCGGAACCCGGTGCCGCGCAGCAAGCGCCTGCACGCTGCTGATTCCTGGAATGACCTCGTAATCGAAATCATGCCTGCCGCTTTTGGCAATGGCTTCGATGATCCGGATCGTGCTGTCGTAAAGCGAGGGGTCGCCCCAAACGAGGAACGCGCCCACTTCCCCGTCGCGCAGTTCATCGGCGATCAGACGCTCGAATATCTGCTGCTTGTCACGGTTCAGTTCGTCGATTGTCGACTTGTAGTCTGTGTCGTCGCGGCGGCGTTCAGGGCTGGTTGCCTCGACGATGCGGTAATTCTCACCCTCGATGAAACGCTCGATAATCTGCCTGCGCAGCGCAATCAGCTTTTCCTTGGCGACGCCTTTATCCATCACGAAGAACGCGTCCACCTGGTTGAGTGCCTTGATCGCCTGGACGGTCATGTAGTCCGGATCCCCCGCGCCAATGCCGATAATCATGATTTTTTTCATTACGCTCACTCCTGCTCGATGCGACGACAGCCAGGTGACAGGTACGACATTGTTCGACTCGACCACCTGACTGTCCGTGACCACAAACCCCGCCGGTCATATGGTGATAAAAAACGTTGCTCGACGAATCATAGCGCGACGGATGTGCAGCGATGCTCGGCGATAACATAAACGCTATCACTCCATCCGGTTTCCGCATTGGAGTCCGTGGTTCTTCCTCCTTACACTGATCGGTCAGCCAGTTCAGCGTTTCATCGAGTGATCAGCGGCACTCGCGGCGCGACGACCAGGCGAACAGCAACACCTGCTACAACGACGACCACAACGATAAGCGGCCGCCTGAGGCCATCTGGATGGAGACACGCTTTGGACAGAGACACCCTTCCCGTACCGGCAGCCGCGGCCAGTTCCACCCGCCTCAACTTCCGCTGGCATGTGCTGATCTGGCTGCTGATCGGCGGCATCATCAATTATATGGACCGCGCGAGCCTCTCTATTGCCGCGCCGGGCATGATTCAGGAACTCGGGCTCACGCGCACGCAGATCGGCTTGCTCGGCAGCGTCTTTGCGTGGACGTATGCCGTCATGCAATTGCCGGCCGGCTGGGTGATCGACCGCTTCGGGGCGAAGCGCGCCTACGCGCTCGGCATGATCTGGTGGAGCGTCGCGACGTGGCTGACCGGCGTGGTCGGCTCGCTTTCGGGGCTGCTGGTCATGCGTGCGTTGCTCGCGGTGGGCGAAGCGCCGTGCTGGCCGACCTCGGCGAAAATCACGGCCGCCTGGTTTCCCGCCAAGGAGCGCGGCTTTGCAACCGGCGTGTGGGATTCCTCGTCGAAATGGGGACCGGCGATCGCGCCCGCCATGCTCGTTGCGCTGATGGTCGTATTCGGCTGGCGCTCGCTGTTTCATGTGACGGGCGCGGTCGGCATTGCGTTCGCACTACTGTTCCTGCTGCTCTATCGCAACCCGACTGACAGCAAACGGCTGCGCAAGGAAGAACTCGACTATATCGAAGCCGGCGGCGGCGGCCGGGAACGGTCGCTGAAAACAGCGTCGCTCAAGTGGCGTTCGCTGTTCGGGCGGCGCAGCGTATGGGGAATGATTCTCGGCTACTTCTGTACGATCTGGCTCTGGAACATCTTCCTCGTCTTTTTGCCGCTTTATCTGCTCGACCGCTTTCACATTTCGTTTGCGCAACTTGGCATCTATGCGGGCATTCCGTGGGCCGGCGGCGCGCTGGGCGAAATTGCAGTGGGCTATCTGGCAAAGAAACTGGTCGACCGGCATCTCGCGTCCGCTATCGACGCGAAACGGCGGCTGATTGCCTGCTGCGCGGCAGGCGCCGCCGTGTGCGCGATCGCGCTGCCTTTCTCTCACACGCTCGGCGTCACGCTCGCCCTGTTCACGGTGGGACTCGCGTTCATCGCCGCCGTGGTCGGGTCGGCATGGGCGCTGGCGGCGGACATCGCGCCTTCGTCCATGGTCGCGTCGGTCAGCGCGATCCAGAACTTCGGCGGCTACTTTGGCGGCGCATTCTCGCCGGTCGTCGCAGGCTTCATCGTCGATCGCACGGGCTCTTATGCGCTCGCTTTCATCTCGGGCGGCGTCATCGCGGGATGCGCGGCGCTCTTCTACTGGTTCATGGCGCGACAGCCCATTGCCGACGATGCGAATCCGGCAAACGGTTAGCGCCTCATGAGCGAAGCGGCTGCACACGCAGCCGCCGTTGCCTGTTCCAAGCGCGACTCAGAACGAATGCCGCATGCCAATACGCACGTCGCTTTGCGTGTTCGACGTCGACGGTGCGAAGCTGTATCCGATCACGGCGTTCACGCCATTCGAAGCGCGCAGATAATCGCCCGACACATACAGGTCGGTGCGCTTGGACAACAGATAGTGCAGCCCGAGCGACCCCTGATTCCAGTGATTCCCCTCGAAGCTCGTATGCTGGTAACCGCCATACAACATCAGTGCCGGCGTGAAGGAGTACGACGCGCCACCTTCGTACACCTGCATATGCGATGTCTCGCCCAAACCCTTGATTGTCGTGTACGTGAAGTTGCCGCTTAGCATCACCTTGCCGATCGTGTAGGCCGCACCGATCGCGAAGGCGCCTTGCCGGTCGACCGGGAACGACGACGAACTGTATAGATCCGTGACCGCGCCCGTAGCGGGGTCGACCGAAACGGTGGGCCTGCCGAGGAACGTCCGGGTGCCGATCATTGCGTAGGGGTCGAACGCGTAAATACCATACGGGTCGTTCAACTGCGTATAGGCCGTTCCCATATTGAATGCGCCATGCTCGTAGCGCGCGCCCACGCTCCACGCACTTTTCTGGTGGAAGTCACCCGCGGTATTGCCAAACGAATACATGCCGCCAAACGAGAAGCCGGACAGATCGCCCGACAGGTATTTGATCGAGTTGGGCAGGCGGTCGCCGTTCATGCGGTCGAAGTCACCTTGATGGATCGCATAGCCGCTCGCCCACGCCGAAATGTTGTACAGGTACGCGAACTCTTCCGTCATGTCGAGCTGGTTACCAAACGATAACGTACCCCAGCTATTCTTCAAACCCACATAAGCCTGCCGACCGAACTCCGCGCCGCCAAATGCATACTGCCCATTGCCGACGTGGAAACCGGACTCCAAGGCGAATACCGTCTGCAAACCGCCGCCCAGATCCTCCACGCCTTTAAAGCCGATCCGGTTGCCGTACGAAATGCCGTCGTCGAATCTGAACTGATGGGCGCCGCCCGCATTATTTACGTAGGTGATCCCGGCGTCCAGAATGCCGTATAACGTGACGCTGCTTTGCGCATGAACCGTTGCGGGAGCGCACACGGTACTCGCCGCAATCGCGAGTGCCGACAGGCTGACAGCATTTTTCTTCTGCATGTTATTTTCCCCTGCTCTTTGTCGGTGTATTTCGTTAGATAAAGCGATACCTGCTGCATGCCAAATTGGCATGCAAAACGGCATGCAAAACCACATGCAGCGTGCTCGCGAGTCGGGTAATTCAAAAAGTGACGGAAGCTGATTGAAGCGATCTGAAACAGGTATGGGAACCCGCAACGCACGCAGCGTATTGCCATGCGTGCATCGACGCATCAAGAATACGGGCGACAATTGTTCAGAATCGGACCGCAAGCGACATCGATCTGCCACGCTGCGACCTGGGTGACGAAGCGAACAGGCTTACTTCACGCCGAGCGCAGCCTGTACCGCCTGAAGTCCATTACCGCCATTTGCGGTGTTCACGCCGTCGAGCCATGACTTCCACAGTTCGGGGTGACGCTTGAGCGCGTCGGTTGCTGCCATGTCGACACTGGCTTTCTTCTCGAGAACATCGGTTATCACGCCGTTTTCCAGATCGACATTGAACGTGATCTGTCTGAAAAGACGCGCTACGTTCGGACACTGCTGCTCGTATCCTGCACGCGCTACGGTATTCACGGTGGCACCGCCGTAGTTCGGACCGAAGTACTTATCGCCGCCATCCAGATAGCTGAGTTTGAACTTCGTGTTCATCAGATGCGGTTCCCAAGCGAGAAACACAATCCACTTCTTTTCACGCACCGCTCGGTCGATTTGCGTGAGCATGCCGGTTTCGCTCGATTCGACCAGCTTCCAGTTGCCGAGGCCAAAAGCCTTGTCATCCACCATCTTTTTGATGTTCTGGTTGGCGGGCGCGCCCGGTTCAATCCCGTAGATCGTGCTATCGAACTTGTCCGCGTTCTTTGCCAGATCCGCGAAGGAATGCACGCCGGCGGCGGCTACATAGTCCGGAACAGCAAGCGTGAATTTGGCATTGCTCAGGTTCGGATGCACGACTTCGATCGACTTCTCCTCTTCGAACGGCTTCACCACCGGCGCTTGAGCCGGCATCCAGTTGCCCAGGAAGACGTCGATCTGCCCTTTCTTCAAACCTTGGTACGTGATGGGCACCGAAAGATTCGCCACGTGCTGCCGGTAGCCCAGTGCCTTCAGAAGAACGCCGCTCATCGCATTGGTCGCGTCGATATCGGTCCAGCCCGGCCCGGCCATGTTCACCTGCGTACACGAGGGCGGCTCGGCAGCCGATGCCGTTGTCACGGCAAACGCTGCTGCCATGCATGACATTGCGACACGGGATACAGCGTGTGCGAAGAACGTCTTCATCATTGGGTTTCCTGTAGAGGGATTCGGAGGGCCCGGCGCAAATCAGCGGGCAACGGCGGGAAAGCGGGCCATGGCTTCGAGTGTGTCGAGGTCGATGTGATTGCGCATGTAGCGTTGACTCGCGTCCACCATCGGCTGCCAGTCCCACGACGCCACCGCACCTTGAGTGGTGGCCTTGAAGTGGAAACGCCGGCGTCGCTGGCTTTGTACGATCTCGTCATGTAACGCGGCGAGATTCCAACGCTGCGCAATTTCCTGACGCAAAGCCGCAACCTGCTCCGCGTACTCACGTTGTGTCGCAAGGTTCTCGCGTTCCAGCGGATCCGCTTGCACGTCGTACAGTTGATCGGGATCGGCCGGTGAATGGATGAACTTCAGGCGGCCGCGCCGCAGCATCACGATTGGCGCAATCGCGCCTTCGCCGAGGTATTCGCCGATCGCTTCGTCATGTCCGTCAGGTTCGCCTCGCGCACCGCGACCGCCGCGCAGATGCGGAATCAGACTGCGGCCGTTGAGTGGATCGGGCCATGACGCAGGCGGCTCGCCGCGCGCCAGTTCCACGAGAGTCGGCAACAGGTCGAGATGCGAGACCGAAGCACTGACCCGATGCGCGTGGAATTGCTGCGGCGCATGCACGATCAACGGTACGCGGCAACCGCCTTCGAAGAACGTCATCTTGTACCAGAGGCCGCGTTCGCCCAGCATGTCGCCATGATCGGAAGTCACGACGATCACCGTGTCTTCCGCGAGACCCGCTTGTTCCAGCGCTTCGAGTATGGCGCCGAACTGGTCGTCCACGTAGGAGATTGCGCCATAGTACGCGCGGCGTGCATTGCGGACCTGCTGGTCGGCAGGCGGCGTGCGATCGGTTTCGCAAACATGGCGCAAGCGCTTCGAATGCGGGTCGGCATCGTCGAGCGAATCACGATATGCGGGCATGTCGATATCTTCGTCGCGATACATGTCCCAGTACTTTTGCGGGACCGCATACGGATCGTGCGGATGGGTGAGCGAGGCGACCATGCAGAAGGGTCGGGCGTCCCTGCCGGCCTGCCGTTCGCGAGCGATGTCGAACAGTTTTTGCCGCGTCGTGAATGTGACTTCGTCGTCGAAATCGAGCTGATTGGTTCGTGCACACGGACCGGCGTCGAGCACCGAACTCATGTTGTGATACCACGTAGGCCGCATTTCGAAGTTGTCCCAATCCGGGGTCCAGCCGAAGTCGGCCGGATAGATGTCGGTGGTGAGCCGCTCTTCGAATCCGTGCAGCTGATCGGCACCGCAGAAATGCATCTTGCCCGACAATATGGTCCGATAACCTTCGGCGCGAAGATAATGCGCGAAGGTCAGCGTTTGCGACGGAAATTCCGCTGCATTGTCATAAGCACCGATCGCGGAAGGCAGTTTGCCCGACAGGAGCGAGAAGCGCGACGGCGCACACAGCGGACTTGCGCAATACGCGGAATCGAATACCACGCCTTGCCGGGCAAGCCGATCGATATGAGGCGTTTTCGTGAGACGGTGGCCGTATGCGGCAAGTGCAAACGGCGTCATCTGGTCGGCCATCAGAACGAGAATATTCTTTCTGGTTTCAAGCATTGGGGCATGCCTCGAATAGAATCGCTAGTGTCAGTTGCATGTGGTGCGGCGGTGCGGCAAGTGCCGGTCGTAAAGCGGTGCATGCGAGAAGGCGCAGCAGAAGCAGGGCTCAATCCTGATCTCCATGAGCACCACTATTGCCGTCCAATTCGCCGTTGTGAAGACGGCTATTCGTTATGTGCCCATAAGGAGGTGTTATGTCGAGGCAGGACCGTTTGCCGCCCATGCAGGCGCTGACGATGTTCGAGTCCGCGGCGCGCCTCGCCAGCTTCACTGCGGCCGCACGCGAACTCGGCTCGACGCAACCAGCGGTAAGTCAGCGCGTGGTCCAACTCGAGGAATCGCTCGGCACGTTGCTTTTCGAGCGCGGCCACCGCGGCGTCACGCTCACCGAAGACGGACTGCGCCTCTTCGAGGCCGTGCGCGGTGCGCTCGATACGATCCGCATGGCCACCACGGAAATTCGTTCACGGCGCACGCCGCAAACACTCACCCTTTCCACGGACTTCGGCTTCGCCACGTACTGGCTGATGCCGCGCCTTTCGCAATTCAAGGCGTTGATGCCGGATGTCGACGTGAAAATCATCACGTCGCAGAATGTGTTCGATCCTTCGCACGATCACGCTGACATCGCCATCGCATTCGGGGACGAACACGCGGACTGGACCGCGCGCCATGCGGTGAAACTCTTTCCCGAACGCGTGACGCCGGTATGCAGTCCCGCTTTTCTCAAGTCTCATCCGTCGTTGCGAAGCCCCTCCGATCTGATGCACGTAGCGCTTCTTCACCTCGAGCCCACCCAGCCGGCACGCTGGCTTTCCTGGGCCGACTGGTTCGGCGCGCAGGCACTGGATGCGCCGCCCGCCCATCGCGGCATGACGTTCAACAGTTTCACGCTGGTCGCGCACGCGGCCATCATGGGTCAAGGCGTGGCGCTCGGTTGGGCGCCGCTCGTCGATGAACTGCTCGCCACCGGGCAACTCGTCGAACTGTTCGACACGCCGGTTGTCACGGAACGCGGCTATCTGCTCGTCACGCAACGCACCGTCGCACCCGCTGTGAGCGCGTTTCGTCATTGGCTGCTGGGCGAGTGCGGGCTCGACGCTGAATGAAGCCGTGGCGCGCCCGTACCAGCGGCACGGCGTTTAGCTTCTATGCGCGGACACCCCGCGTTTGTTCTACTGCGATGATGCATGCCGCACCCCGCGGCCTCGCCCTATCGTCCAAAGTGGAGAACGCATGTCCGTCGATTCCCGTCCCGATCAACTGGTTCTCACGGTCGCGTGTCCGAGCGCGGCGGGCCAGGTAGCCGCCGTCGTCGGCTTTCTCGACCGGCATCACTGCTATATCGACGAACTCACGGTGTTCGACGACGACCTGAGCGAGCGCTTCTTCGTGCGCTGCGTCTTTCACGGCGTGGACATCACGCAGACACTACGGGTCGATGCGCTGAAGCGCGAGTTCGAGCCGATCGCCGCGCGCTTCCGGATGACCTGGGCCATGCACGACGTCGGCACGCGGCCGAAAGTGTTCATCATGGTGTCGAAACTGGAGCACTGTCTGGCGGATCTGCTGTTTCGCTGGCGCATGGGCGAGCTGAAAATGGACATTGCCGGAATCGGTTCGAATCACCGCGATCTCGAACCGCTCGCGCAACAGCACGGCTTGCCGTTTCATTATCTGCCGATCAGCGCGGACTCCAAGCCGCAACAGGAAGCGCGCTTGCTCGATCTGTTCGGGACATCCGGCGCGGAATTGATGATTCTCGCGCGGTACATGCAGATTCTTTCAGGCGAGACGAGCCGTGCGCTCGCCGCGCGTGCAATCAACATCCATCACTCGTTTCTGCCCGGCTTTAAAGGCGCAAAACCGTACCACCAGGCCCATGCGCGCGGCGTGAAACTGATCGGCGCCACCGCTCATTTCGTGACTGACGATCTCGACGAAGGTCCGATCATCGAGCAGGTGGTCGAGCGTGTGGATCACTCATACAGTCCCGAGCGGCTGCTTGCCACGGGTCGCGACGTCGAATGCATTACGCTCGCTCGCGCGGTGAAAGCGTTTATCGAGCGGCGCGTGTTCATCAACGGCGACCGCACCGTCGTGCTGCAATAAAAAACGCCGCTTGAACAAGCGGCGCTTTCTCCGACTTGCAGCGTTGCCGCCTTGATCAGCGGCGGCGACGCTGTTGCTCAACGCAAGCGGCTATCCGTCATTTCACCCAGCTATCCACGCGATCACTGTGTGCGCTGATCCACGCGTCCGCTGCAGCAGTCGGCTTCTCGCCGTTTTGTGTCGCAAGCATCACGCTATCGATCTCGCCGGGTTTCCACTGAAACTTCTTGAGGAAAGACACGACCGTCGGTGCCTTCTTTTCAAGCTCAGGGTTCACCACGCTATCCACGTGTTCCGATTCACCGAACACCTTCTTCGGGTCGTCGAGGAATTTGAGCTTGTACTTTGCGAACATCCAGTGCGGCTTCCAGCCCGTGACGATGATGGGCTTGCTGGCCGCTTCCGAGCGCGCCAGCTCGGCCGTCATGGCACTACCCGAACTCGGCATGAGCTGGTAGTCGAGCCCATACGCCTTGATCGCTTCGCTCGTCTTCTGCATCACGCCCGCGCCGGCGTCGATCCCGACAATGCGAGAACCGAACTCGGTCTTCTTCGCTTCCAGATCGCCGACGGTTTTCACATCGGCGTTATCCGGCACGATCAACCCGATTTTCGCGTCGTTGAAGTTCGGACCCAGATCGACCACCTTGTCCTTGAAGTTGTTCCAGTACGCGCCGTGCGTCACCGGCAACCAGGCGGACAGCGTCGCGTCGAGATCGCCGCGTGCCACGCCCTGCCACATCACACCGGCTGCAACCGGAACAAGCTGCACCTGATACCCCAGCCGCTTTTCAATGACGCGTGCGGCCACGTTCGAGGTCGCCACGCTGTCGTCCCAGCCTTCCACATAGCCAATCTTGATGGTCGGCTTCGTATCCGCCGACACCATGCCGACGCCGCTGGCAGCCAGCGCCGCGCTCATTGCGCTCAACACCAGTATCTTTCTGATCAGTCTCATCGCCGTTCTCCCGTTCGCCGTCAAAACAACCCAATGAGCATTTAGAATCGCCAGCCAGAATTACCGGGTAGCGTCGTTTTCCGACATCCACTTGTCCGCACGCGACTTTGCGCGTTCGGCCGGTGGAGTCTCGTCTTACTTATCCACCACGAGGTCGCTCAGCGGCTTGCTGCAGCACAACAGCACCATGCCCTGATCGATCTCGCGCTGACGGATGCCGCCGGCGTGCTTCATCGCCACTTCGCCGGACAGCAGTTTGACCTTGCAGGTGCCGCACATGCCTTGCGTGCAGGATGCCGGCAGGCGCACACCGGCCTTCTTCGCTGCGTCGAGCACGTGCTGGCTGCTGCCGCATTCGATTTCACGATTGCTTTTCGCGAAGCTCACTTTGAAACGCGACTCCGTTTCGCCGGGTACGGCTTGGGGTATGGCTTCGGGTACGGCCTCGATCAGGGGTTCAGTCAAGGCTTCCGCACTAGCTTCGGTGGCAGACAAAGGCGCGGGATCGAACCCTGCCGCCTGCCCGCGTGCCCGCGCGAAGTCTTCCGCCGCAAGCGCCATCGTCACAGCCGGGTCCGTGCTTTCCAAAGCATCCGCGACATGTGCGGTGGCCAATTGTGCCGCGACTTCTTCGACGATTCCGAACGAAAAGCTTTCCTCGTGGTAGTGGCGCCGGTCAAAACCGCCTTCATCGAGAAGATGGCGGACGGCCTGCATATAGGGCGCGGGACCGCAGGTGAAGATCTCACGCTCCAGAAAATCCGGCGCAATCAGTTTGAGCAAAGGCAGTGTGAGAAACCCGGTCACGCCCAGCCAGTTCGTACGCGCGCCGACGCGCTCACATACGTAAGCCGTGCGGAAATTCGACTGGTTCGATGCAATCAGATCCAGTTCGCGGGCGAAGATGATGTCGTCGGGCGTGCGCGCGCTATGGACGAACACGATATCGCTATCTTCGCCGAGTTCGTGATGCGCGCGGCTCATGGACATGAGCGGCGTGACACCGGAGCCCGCTGACAAAAACAACATCTTGCGCGCAGGATGCCGCGCGCACGTGAATTCGCCGGCTGGCCCCAGCACGCGAACCGCCGAGCCCACTCGTAGCGTATCGTGCAGCCAGTTCGACACCTTGCCGCCTGGCACGCGCTTCACGGTGATCGAAATCGTATGGGGACGCGTAGGCGGTGACGAGATCGTATAGCAGCGGTTGACCGGTTCGCCGTCGATGTCGAGTTCCAGCGTGATGAACTGCCCCGGCTCGAATACGAAAGACCGTTCCGCAGGCGCGCGAAAGAAAAAGCTTTTGACGTCGTGCGTTTCCTGACGAATCTGGCAGCACACGAGCGTGTCGTCGGTATCGCTGTCCCAGCGCGCAGGCAGCGCGTCCCAGAATCGTGGCTGTGTCACTCGGCTAAGAGCCGCCGCGGGGTTCGGCTGAAACGTCGCCTGGTCGCGCATCATTATTCTCTCCCGCTCCTGGTTGCGGTATTGCGGTACTTCGGTATGAATCGCGCTCAGCGCATGAAGGAAACAACTTTCTCGCCGTGTGAAGCAGTCGCGGCACCGCCCATCTCTTGCGACGGCGGCGCATTGCTGTATTCGGCCATGCGCGCGATATACCATTCGCAGAACTTCTCGACGAGACCTTCGGTGAACGGCGAATAAGGACCCGGTTCGTAGGCGCTGCTGGTCGCACCGCGCTGCGAATACTCGACGAGCGCGCGATCCTGGTCGTTCGTCGCGCGCCACACGGCAGTGAGGTTATTCACGTCGTAATCGATGCCTTCGCGCGCGTCTTTATGAACGAGCCATTTCGTGCGCACCAGCGTTTTGCCTGCCGAGAGCGGGATTACCGAAAAGCTGACAATGTGGTCGCTCATGAAGTGATGCCACGAATTGGGCTGGGTCCAGAACGACAATCCGCCAAGATCCGCCTGCTCGAAACCGCCGAGCAGCTTTTTCGAAGCCACCTTCGCGTCCATGGTCTGCGATTCGCCGTCGCGGTCGAGCGGCAACCGTTGCGTGCGAAAACCCGTCACCAGGTCAGCAAGCCGGTCGATTTCAGCGGACGGCAGCTTCATGGCGTCCCATTGCGCAGTACGGCGCGCGACCGTTTCTTCGAACGCGGCCATGCCCTCTTCGTTTGCGGGCGTGCGCTGATAGCCGAATCCGTATTCGTACAACGAAATAGTCAGTTCAGGATGGTTCGCCACACAGTGATAGCACTCACGATTGTTCTCCATCGTGAGTTTCCAGTTGCCTTCTTCGATAATGTCGATCGCTGCGGCAATCTTGCAGCTGGCCAGATCGTGCGGTTGCAGATAAGGCTCCATTGCGGCTCGCATCACTGCGAAGTCCGTAGGCGGTTCGTCGGCGAGGCAGATAAAAATCAGCCCGGCCAGATTCTGCACATGCACCGCTTTCAGGCTGTGCTTGCAGCGGTCGAATTGCTCGCCCATGTGTTCGGCGAACATCAGATCGCCGTTCAGGTTGTACGTCCAGCTGTGATAAGGACAGACGATATTGCCGAGCGAGCCTTTCTCCGAATTGCACAGACGCGCGCCACGATGGCGGCACACATTGTGGAACGCACGCACCTGCATGTCGTCGTCGCGCACGATCAGAATCGAGTCGTGGCCCAGCTCCACCGTGATGTAATCGCCCGGTTCGGGCACATCCGGTTCCACGGCCACCTGGATCCAGTGTTGCCGAAAGATCGCGTCCATATCGAGCGCGAAGATGTCTTCGCTCGTATAGAACGGTGCTTCCAGCGTGTAATTCTTTTTGCGGCGTTCGATCAGTGCGCGAACGTCTGCCGAGACTTTCATTGTGTGCTCCGTTGCATATCACGTCTGGCGCCGCACCAGGCCCTCCTGGTGGCACGCTGGCCCGAGCCGGAAATCAGTAATCCACCAGTTGATGCTCGCGCAAATACGCGAGAATCACTTGTGCTTTTTCGACAGAACTTCCTTCAATTACGACGCTGCCGCCACGGCTTTCCGTCGTCGTGGCAGAAAGCATGCGCGCGTGACCCGAGCGCTTTTCGGCGGCGGCAAGGCGCACTGGCTTTGCGACAGCGGGACGCGTGGTCCACGCGAGATCGTCGGCGTTCGCTGCGGCGTCTAACGTCGCAGGGGCGGCTGTCGGGCGAATCGTGCCTTCGCGCAACCGTGCATACGCATAGGTTGGCGTGGCATTCGCCAGTGGATGCACGGCGATCAGCGCCGGTAGCTGCACGTCGACCCGCCGGCGCAGCCCTTTCGGCATGAATTGCCGCACCTCGGCGCAACCGTCGCGCAAAGTCAGTTCAACCGCAGCGCCGACGAGCGGCACGTTCAGCGCGCTCGCCACGCGATAAGGCAGCATGCCGCTGTCGAAAGCGCCCTCTGCCCGCGTGCCGGTCAGCACCAGGTCATAACCTTTCAGACGGTCAGCCAGGCGCGCAACGGGGTTGGGCGGAAGATCCGAAGTCGCAGGCACGGTCAGCACTTCAACGGTCCGCGCGCCCAGCGCGAGATAGTCGTTGAGCGCCGGGTTCGACGGATCGCCTGCATGAATGACGTCGAGCGTAGCGTGGTGCTGCTTCGCGAGGCCGAGTGCCATGGCAAGCGCGGCGGCGTCGTTGCGGCTGTAGCGCGCGGTGCCGCTCACCGGGTGACGGCCCACGGAAACGAGTACGGCGATCTTCATACGAGCGCTCCTTCGGCAAGGGTTGCGGAACCGAGCAACGCCGCGCCGGTTCCGCGCGCGCTGCGCGCCGCGGCCGCCGCTTCGTTGAGCGCAGCGATGGTTTCCTGTGCATCCGCGATCAACGTGAGGTTGGCGCGCGCGGCGATCGGCGCGCTTGCGTCCAGATTCACCGCGATCACGTGGCGGCAGTCCTTGATGCCCTGCAAATGCTGCACCGCGCCCGAAATACCGAATGCGATATACACGCTTGCCTCGACAGTCTTGCCCGTTGCACCGATCTGCTTGTCGCGCGTGAAGCGGCCGTCGTCCACGGCAACCCGGCTTGCGCCGATCGCGGCGCCCAACGTGGCGGCAAGACGCTCGAAGGCCGGCACATCGCTCACGCCGTTCCCCGCGGACACAATGAAGTCGGCCTCTTCCAGCGCGAGTTGCGCGGCGTCGATCTCCTCCACGCCGAGATCGCGCACGCTGCCATTCGATGTAGCCCGCGCCTCATCGATGTGCCACGTCACCCGCTCGCCCGCGCCGACGAACGGCAGCTTCGGATCGACCGCATTCGCTGCGAGCAGCACCACGTCCGGCAACGAGCGCGACGCAAACGCCGTATTCGCGCGGATATAACTGGCCACGTGCGCGGCATCGATCTCCACGACGTGGGTCGCGACGCTGGCATTCGCTGTCGCCGCATAACGGCGCCCCAGATCGCCGTCGCCGGTGGCGTTATCGGGCAGGAAAACGTGTATCGGCGCGTATGCGGCCACGCACGCGGCCAGCGCGTTCAGTTCTTCGACCGGCGCGAACCTGCGGCGGTCGAATGCCGGCAACTCGATCAGTTTGTCCGCGCCGAGCGCCGCAACGTCGCCAGTGAACGCGCCGAATACGAGCAGCACCACTTCCGTGGAAGCATCGGCGATCAATGCGGCGGCGGCGAGTGTCTGGCGCGCGTGGTCGTCGAGCGCGCCGCGATCCGCATGCGCCGCGACCAGCAGCGTGCGCTGCGGCGCCGTGTTCGTGCGGCGCGGTTTGGCCTCGTTTCGATGCGACGAGGCAGAGCCCTGCGCCGTGAAATCCATCTCGCCCGCACTCGCCATCATGCCCAGCGTGATGCGCCTGAGCCCGTCGGCCGTGATCGTGAACGGCCGGCGCGGGTCGATTCGTTTAAGCGTGTTCATCGCGTTACTCCAGCGCGGCTGCGACCAGTTCGGCAACGTCCAGCACTTCCGGGCGCGGACCGACCACGCCTTCCAGCATGGCCGTGCAATTCGGGCAGCCGACCGCCACCACTTCGGCCCCGATCGCGCGGGCGTCGTCGATACGGATATCCGGAATGCGGCGCTTGCCTGGAATGTCAGTCAGCGGCGCACCGCCTCCGCCACCACAGCAGCGCCCGCGCATGCCGCTACGCTCCATTTCCACGACCTGTATGCCAATCGTTTTCAGCAGACGGCGCGGCGCCTCCGTTTCACCGTTGTAGCGGCCCAGATAGCACGGGTCGTGATACGTGACCTTGCGATCCGCGAAGGCCGCCACCGCGCGCGGCGTCAATTTCCCGCTCGCGACGAGTGACTCGATCAGTGCCGTGTGATGCTGCACTTCATAGAATCCGCCGAGCGCGCGATACTCGTTACGCAAACTGTGCAGCACGTGCGGGTCCGCAGTGACGATCTTGCGGAACGAGTACTGCGAAAGCGTGCCGATCAGCTTGTGCGCGAGTTGCTGGAATGTCGCTTCGTCGCCAAGACGCCGCGCCGTGTCGCCCGTGTCGGTTTCCACGCCGCCTAGCACCGCGTAATCGATACCTGCGCGATTCAGCACTTTGACCAGTGCGCGCAGCGTGCGCTGGTAACGCATGTCGAATGCGCCTTCGCCGGCAATCAGCAGCACGTCGACGGCACGCCCCGGCTGTGCAACCTGCACCTGCAAGTCCACGGCCCAGTCGTAGCGCGCGCCGATGTCGTAACCGTTCGAGCTGCCCGTCTCACGCAGGTTGGAGAGCGTGATCGGCCCCTTGCCCGGTACGTTGCCTTCCACGAGCGTCTGGTTGCGGCGCATATCCACGATCGCGTCCACGTGCTCGATCAGCATCGGGCACTCCTGCACACAGGCGCGGCAGGTGGTGCAGGACCACAGCGTGTCGGCTTCGATCAGGCTGGAGATCAGCGGCTTGTCTGGCGCACCGCCATGCTTGCCGACAGGAATGCCCGGGGTGGGACTGCCCGCGTATCCCAAATCCGTTCCGCCCACCATCCCGGTGACGAGATCCTGAATCAGTTTCTTCGGATTGAGCGGCTGACCCGCGGCGAATGCGGGACAGGCCGCTTCGCATTTGCCGCACTGAACGCACGCGTCGAAACTGAGCAACTGGTTCCAGCGAAACTCGACCGGCTTGCCCACGCCGTACTCCTGTGCATCGAGCAGCGGCACTTTGAGCGCGGTCGGCGGCACGACGTCGTTGTCGTTACGCCCGGCAAAACGCTCCTGGCGCGGATGAAACGCGAGATGCAGCAGACCGGCCAGCGCATGCTTCATCGGGCCGCCGCGCGCCGCGCCAAACGTCATCGCGAAAGCGCCCGCCGCGATCAGCAATGCGACGATCATCGCGAGCGCACCCGACATAGCGGCAGCCGGCAACGCGAAAAACAGCACGAGGCCAAGTGCGAACGACCCGAGCAGCAGCGGCAGATGGTCCCACGGTCCGCGCGAAAGCCGCGCCGGCACCGCATTCGCGCCATGCCGGCGGCGCCATACGAACACGACCCCCGCCAGCATCACGAGCGCGCAAAGAAAGATCAGCTTGTCGAGCCACGGCGAGTAGATAGCAAGACCATAGTTGACGAATACCAGCGCCATTGCGCCGATTGCACCGCCCGCCGTGGCGACGTGCGTCTTCGCGATGTACGGGTCGCGCGCCACCACGTGGTGCAGGTCGACGAAATAGCGCTTCGGGATAGCCAGCAGGTTCATCCAGCCATACGCGCCCGCGGCGGTCGCGCGGCCTTCGCGCCAGTATGCTGCGCGCCGCGCGAGCGCGAACGCCAGCCCCGCCAGCGACAACCACAACAGGACAGTGATGACAAACACGGGGCTCATCGTCAGAAATCCTTGCAAAGACGCAGCGCGTCGTAGATCGCGCCATGAATGTTGTGCATCGAAATGCAATCGCCCACGCGAAACAGCAGGAAGCGGCCATTGCCCAGTTCTTCGCTGAGCGACGGTTGCGGCTCGGACGCGAACAGCTTGTGCACGTCCACCTGACCACGGTTCAGCGACTCGGGTTTGAGCTTCCAGTACAGTTCGTCGTTAGGCGTGCTACCGTTTTCGATGACCACCTGATCCACCGCCCGCTCTTCCTGCTCCTCGGTGTACTCGTTGCGGATCACGGCGATTTTCTTTCCGCTTTCCTCGTACACCTTGTCGAGCCAGTAGTTCGGCGTGTGAATCACGCCTTGCGCGTAAAGGCGGCGGTAGAAGATCGGGAACGTCGTGCCGCCAACGTCGTCAGCCACTTTCACGTCTGGCGTCACGATCTCCACGTTCGAGCCGCGGCTCGACATGAAGTCCGCCACGCCCGCGCCCGCATGGGTGCTGACACCGTCGTACACGAGCACATTCCTGCCGGGCTCGACACGGCCGGAGAGCACGTCCCACGAACTGACGGCGAGCCCTTCGTCGACGCCCCAGCCCGCCACCTGCGACGTGAACGAAGAGCCGCCCGTCGCCAGCACGACGATGTCCGGCTTCTCTGCCATGATGGCTTTCTCGTCGGCGGCGACACCGAGACGGCGATCCACGCCGAGGCGCTTCGTCTCCATGTCGAACCAGCGCACGATGCCCGCCATCTGTTCGCGCTGCGGCGCTTTCGCGGCGAGCATGATCTGGCCGCCCACATGATCGTTTTTCTCGAACAGCACCACGTCGTGTCCGCGCGACTTCGCCACGCGTGCCGCTTCGAGTCCGGCGGGACCCGCGCCGACCACGACGACCTTGCGCTTCGGACCACGCGTTTTCGCAATGACATGCGGCATGGTCGCTTCGCGGGATGTCGCGGCGTTCTGCACACACAGCACGTCGAGCCCGTTGTACTGGCGGTCGATACAGTAATTCGCGCCCACACACTGTTTGATTTCATCTTCACGGCCGTCGCGGATCTTGATGACCATGTGCGGGTCGGCAATCTGCGCGCGCGTCATGCCGACCAGGTCGACCGTGCCGCTTGCCAGCAGACGTTCCGCCTGGCCCGCGTCGCGAATACTTTGCGCATGCATCACGGGCAGCTTCACCACGGATTTGATGCCGGCTGCGAGATGCACGAACGGCTCGGGCGGCAGCGCCATCGGCGGCATGCAGTTGGCGAGCGTGTTGTGCGTATCGGCGCCCGAACCGATCACGCCGACGTAATCGATCAGCCCGCTCTCGCTCATCGCCTGCGCGATCTCTTTAAGTTGTTCGTGATCAAGCCCGTCTTCATGGAACTCGTCACCGCACATGCGCAGACCCACGCAGAAATCCGGGCCCACCGCTTGGCGCACGGCCTTCAGCACTTCCACGCCGAAACGCAGACGGTTTTCGAGCGAGCCGCCCCATTCGTCGGTACGGAAGTTCGTGCGCGGGCTCCAGAACTGGTCGATCAGGTGCTGGTGCGCCGCCGAGATTTCGACGCCGTCCATGCCCGCGTCTTTTACCCGTTTCGCGGCGGCCGCGAAGTCGGTGATGATGCGGCGGATTTCCTCCACTTCGATGATCTTCGCGTTGCCGCGGTGCACCGGCTCCCGCACGCCCGAAGGCGACATCAGATGCGGCCAGTGCTCGCCATGAAACGCCGAACGGCGTCCCATGTGCGTCGCCTGAATCATGATCTTTGCGCCATGCCGATGCATCGCTTCAGCGAGCCTCGCGAGCGGATCGATGATCCTGTCGGTGGACAGGTTGACCGACTTCCACCAGCCTTGCGGGCTGTCGATCGACACCGGGCTCGAACCGCCGCACACCGCGAGGCCGACGCCACCCTTGGCCTTCTCTTCGTAATAGCGGATATAGCGATCGCCAGGCAGGCCGCCCGGCTCCGCATACACTTCCGCATGCGCGGTACTGACGATGCGGTTGCGCAACGTCAGCTTGTTCAACGTGAGAGGCTTGAAAAGATTCGGGTAACGCATCGCGCTCGACCTCGGGATGATGTGCTTTGTTTCGTGCCGTCTGCGTGGCGCAAACGCTCAGGACGCGAGCGGCGACACTTCGAACACGCAGTGATCGTGATGCTCGGCCGCGCATTGCGCTTCTTTCGAGAACGAAGGCGGACCCTTGCGCGCCGAATCGGGCGCCGTGTCGTTGACCCAGTCCATCGCGCCCGCAAACCAGCCGGCGAACATGTAGCAGAGCTTGCCCTCCTTGCCCGGCTGCGCCAGCACGAACGACGAGTAATGCAACTCGACGCGCGCCCGCGCGCTCGACGGATCGGCTTCGGTAATCCGGAAAATGCCCCAGCCGCGCTGCGACAGACGGTTCAGGTAGTGCTCGAAAACCGCCATGCCAGAAATGCCGTGCTGTTTCGCTTCCTTGTCGCACCAGTAATACGCGGACTTGTAGCCGGCCTTGTAGAGAATCCCGGCATACGTATCGACGCCCAGCGCTTCTTCGACGGCAGTGTGATTGTTGGTGAAGAAATGGCGCGGCACGTAAAGCATCGGCAGCGCGTCGGTGGTCCAGACGCCGGTGTTCGCATCGACGTCGATAGGCAGTTGCGGTTGCATGTGGAAGACTCCGTATTTTATGGGGTGATTCGCGTGCCGAGTGTCAAACCTTCCAGACTTCGCCGAACACGCGCACCCAGTTTTCGCCCATGATCTTTTTGATGCGCGTTTCGCTCCAGCCCGCGCGCTCCATCGCGGCGGTCAGGTTCGGGAACTCGCCAATCGTGCGGATGCCTTCCGGATTCACCACCTTGCCAAAATTCGTCAACTGGCGATAACGGCCCTTGTCGTGCGTGATCCAGTCGAAGAACTCGGTGCTATAGCCTTGCGTGAAGTCGGTGCCGATACCCACCTGGTCCTCGCCGATCAGATCGACCACGTATTCGATCGCTTCCAGGTAGTCTTCGACCGTCGCGTCCGGGCCGCGCTTAAGGAATGGCGCAAACATCGTCACGCCGACGAAACCGCCCGCGTCCGCGATCTCTTTCAGTTGCTCGTCAGTTTTGTTGCGCGGATGCTCCTTCAGGCCCGACGGGCAGCAATGCGAGTAGCACACCGGTTTTTTCGACGCGGCGATCGCTTCCGACGAAGTCTTGCCGCCCACATGGGACAGATCGACCATCACGCCCACGCGATTCATCTCCTGAATCACTTCGCGGCCGTAGCCCGACAGGCCGCCGTCGCGTTCATAGCAGCCGGTGCCGACCAGATTCTGCGTGTTGTAGCAAAGCTGGACCACGTTCACGCCGAGGTCCTTGAAGGCTTCGATATAGCCCAGGTTGTCCTCGAACGCGTGCGCGTTCTGAAAGCCGAAGATGATGCCGGTCTTGTTCTCTTTCTTCGCCCGGAAAATATCGTCGGTGGTGCGCACGAGCGTGAGGATCTCGCTGTATTCGCGAATCTGCTGCTTCATTTCTGCAATGTTGTCGACGGTCTTCTGGAAGCTCTCCCAGACCGACACCGTACAGTTCACCGCGGTCACGCCGCCCTTGCGCATGTCTTCGAACACCGAGCGTTCGAACTTGGAAATGTTCAGACCGTCGATGATGATGCTGTTGTCGTGCAGAGTGCTCATCGTTTGCTCCAGGCAGGCTATGAAGGTGCTTAGTAAATGGGAAAGCGTTCGCACAGCGCGAAGATCTCGCGGCGCACACGTTGTTCAGTGGCGGCGTCGCCTGCCGGGTGATCGCGCAGCGAGTCGAGCACCTCGACGATCAGGCGGCCAATGTCGCGGAATTCGCTCACGCCGAAGCCACGTGTGGTTCCGGCCGGCGTGCCGAGGCGCACGCCGGAGGTCACGGTGGGCTTTTCGCTATCGAAAGGAATGCCGTTCTTGTTGCAGGTGATGCCCGCACGTTCCAGCGCCTGCTCCACCTGATTGCCCTTGAGGCCCTTCGGGCGCAGATCGACCAGCAGCAGATGGTTGTCGGTGCCGCCCGTCACGAGATCTACGCCACCGGCCTTCAGCACTTCGCCGAGCGCCTTCGCATTCGCGAGCACGTTGTCGATATAAGTTTTGAAACCCGGCTGAAGCGCTTCGCCAAACGCAACCGCTTTCCCGGCGATCACATGCATCAGCGGGCCGCCTTGCAAGCCGGGAAACACCGCCGAATTGATCTTTCTGGAAATCTCTTCGTCATTCGTCAGTACAAAACCGCCGCGCGGACCGCGCAAGGTCTTGTGCGTGGTGGAGGTCACCACGTGCGCATGCTCGACCGGATTCGGATGACGGCCCGCGGCGATGATCCCGGCAATGTGCGCCATGTCGACCATCAGCTTCGCACCGGCTGCGTCTGCAATGGCGCGCAGCCGTGAGAAATCCAGTTCGCGCGGATAAGCGGAAAAGCCGGCGATCAGAAGTGCAGGCTTGTGCTGCTGCGCGAGTTCTTCGATCTGCTCGTAATCAATCAACATCGTGTCGCGATTCACGCCGTATTGCACGGCGTTGAACCACTTGCCCGACAGCGCTGGCTTCGCGCCGTGCGTGAGGTGACCGCCTGCGTCGAGCGACATGCCGAGCACCGTGTCGCCCGGCTTGACCAGCGCGAGCATCACTGCGCCGTTGGCCTGCGCGCCCGAATGCGGCTGCACGTTGGCGAACTTCGCATTGAACAGCTGCCTGAGACGATCGATCGCCAGCGATTCGACCACGTCCACATATTCGCAACCGCCGTAATAGCGCTTGCCGGGATAACCTTCCGCGTATTTGTTGGTCAGCACCGAGCCTTGCGCTTCGAGCACCGCGCGCGACACGATATTTTCCGACGCAATCAGTTCGACTTGCGACTGCTGGCGCTCGAGTTCTTTCAGCACAGCGCCGCGCACTGCTGGATCGCGCGTGAACAGCGATTCTTCGAAAAAGGGCTTCGGGTTCGGCATGGAAGGTCCGTGAGGTCATTGACGGAGTGCCGCAAGCGCCGCTCAGTGCTTCGTTCGAGCCCGCCGCCGGCGGTCTGTATTGCGTCTATTCTTGACGTTCGCCCCGCGTGTCAATTTATGAATTCAGACGCGTTCTTTGCCTTTTCCGCCATGAACGACCTTTTTCCACAAGTCGACGCAGCGCGCGTGTCGCGCCTCGCTTTCTGCTGCACTGCGGTTGGACATCGTGCGCGCGGCAGGTGCGCTCCCGCCGGCATCCGGCGCTGTTCTGGTGCGATCGGTTCGAAGAGGCAGCAAGCGTGATAAGCCACCAGGGGTTTAGCCTGATGGCACGGTAGTTGCCCTAGTCCGCAGAATTGAAGAAGTCGCGGTTGGCCCACGGCGACGCGAAATAACAGATTCGAAGGAATCATTTCCCCCATGTCCACCGATCGCACGGCGTCGTTGTCGCATTTCGCATTCATGCCGGTCCCGAACTTCACGATGATTGCGTTCACCAACGCGATTGAAGTGCTGCGCATGGCGAACTATCTGACAGGGCAGACGCTGTACCGCTGGTCGATCGTCAGCCCGGACGGCGGTCCGGTGATGGCGAGCAACGGCTTGTCGGTCGACACGGTGGCGGTCGAATCCGTCGGCCAGCCTGACATCGTGTTCGTGGTCGGCGGCATCGACGTGCAGCGCTCCACCACGCCCGCCCATTTAAGCGCGTTGCGCCGCGCCGCCCGCATGGGCAGCGTGCTGGGCAGCCTGTGCACGGGCACCTATGCGCTGGCGCGCGCGGGTCTGCTGGCCGGTTATGCGTGTGCAATCCACTGGGAGAACATGTCGGCGCTGAAGGAAGAGTTCCCCGACACGCGTTTTCTGAAAGAGCTGTTCGTGATCGACCGCGATCGCGTGACCTGCACCGGCGGCGTCGCACCGCTCGACATGATGCTGAACCTGATCGCGCCGCGCGTCGGCACCGCACGCGTCACGCAGATCGCGGAGCAGTTCATCGTCGAACATGTACGCGATACCAGCGCGCAACAGAAGATGCCGCTCGTGGCGCGACTGGGCTCCGCGAACAAGTCGCTGTTCGAAGTGATCGCGCTGATGGAGAACAACATCGAGGAACCGCTATCGCGCGAAGAACTCGCGCGCCTCGCCGGCATGTCCCAGCGGCAATTGCAGCGGCTCTTCCGCGAACACCTGGGCATGACGCCCACGCACTACTATCTGACGCTGCGTTTGCGTCGCGCGCGTGAACTGCTGCTGCAAACGGATATGTCGATCATGCATATCACGATGGCATGCGGCTTTCAGTCCGCTTGCCACTTCTCGAAGAGCTATCGCGACGCGTTCGGCACGGCGCCCACGCGCGAGCGCCGCAAACAGGCGCCTTCGCTTGCCTCCGTGCCTGTCATGGCCGCCTGAACAGAATGGGTGCCAAGGGCCGCCCGGTCACGACAAAGGCTGATTCAGCACGTGGTGTATCGTCAGCAGCCGGATGCGATCCTGCGGCAACATCGAATAGTTGACGAAGCGGCCAGGCTCGTCGGAGACGATCCCGTTGTAGATATCCGTCTTCTGCTGCAGAACGCGGTCTGGATAACGTGGCGCATGGCTTTCGTCCTTCAGAAACACCGCGACGAAGTCGTTCCACTGGTCGCCCTGTTGCGCGCTCGTGTATGACTCGAGCAATAGCGGTTGCAGCCCATTGCGCTTTGCCCATGTCACGAGCGCTTTGCCGCTGTCGGGATAGAAGCGCCAGCAATCCACCGGCCAGCGATGAAAGTCTCCGTTCGAAGGGACGTTCAGATAGAACAGCCCCGCCGGCTTGAGCACGCGCATCACTTCGAGAAACAGCAGCCAGAACATCTCCGAGTGTTCAAACACGGAACTGGCGAGCACGATATCGGTGCTGTCGTCCTCGAATGGCAGCACATAGGGGTCCTGTAACACCACGTCCACACCGCGGCCTTCGACAAAATCCACGCCGGTATAAACATAGCCGTCCGGACAGACGCTGCGCAACGAGCCGTTGATGTCCTGGCTGCCGAGTTCGATCACCTTGGCGCCGGTCTCGGCGGATAGCACGTGGGGCGCGTAGCAGTCGAAGAACTGCCGGCAGTTTTGCATGGCGGTGGGATGCATGAATGCGATCTCCTTGCGAGTGAATCAATGCGATTGGCGCAATCACAACGCCGCGAGCCACGCGACTGCGTCGCACACCACGTCGTCCCAGTTGCCTTCCTGCGTTTGACGCAGTACCGTCGCGCCGTCGATCCACGGGCTCGCGACGCCACGGCTTCCCCAGCGCCAGTCGCCGGACGTATTGACCGGTACGCACGTCGGCTTTCCCATCATCACGGCGAGATTGGCGACCGCAGAGTCGACCGCGAGCACGGCGTCCAGCTCGCCGATGCACGCGGCGGTGTCGTCGAACAGGTGGATGCCCGGTTGATAGCGGTCGACACTCCCCGCCGGCGTCCCCGCCTCCGCTTCGGTCAGCGGATGATGCAGCGTGACGAAATGGATGCGGTCCTGCAACGCCGGATGCGTGACCAGACGGTTCAGTGCGTCGAGCGGCAGACTGCGGCGCGCGGCCCAGCAGCGCATGGTTGCGCCGAGCCCCGGGTGATGGCGCTGGTGACAATCCCAGAACAATCCGACGAGCCTTCTTCCCGGATGCCGCGCACGCAGTTGTCCTGCCCACTGTGCCGCGACACCTTGCTTGGCGTGCGGAACCCGAAGATACGGGCGAAACCGGTAAGCCGACGCCGGTGCCCGCGCGACGCCTAACAGCGGCAAATGCAGCAGCGTTGCGTAGAAATGAGGCGCGAATGCGTCGACATGCTCCTGTACGGCATCGGGTAGCGGCCCGTGGGTCTGCAAGGGACGCGGCACACTGATCACTTCGCAATGGGACAACGACGCCTCCATCAGCGCGTGAATCTGCAAGTCACACGAAAGCATGACCGTCGCGCCGGCGGCTTGCCAGTCCGCCACGCATGCGGCCAACAGAAAGTTATCGCCAAACCCCAATTGATGGACGACGAGCACGCGCTGACCGCGCAGGTCCAACTCGCCGGCCCATTCGGGAATACCGGCGGGGCGATAACTGCCGGCGTCGCCCGAATCATTGCGCTGCAGCCAAAGCGCAAAACCGCGCGGGTCTCCGGCTTTCAACATTGTTTCGCCGAGAAGATAGCTGGCCGTGGCGCGAAGACCCGGCGTGTTGTGCGGGCCCGGCTGCCGCGCCGCTTCCAGTAACGGAATCGCTCTTGCGAGCTGGCCGGCCATCATCAGGCTATAGCCGAGCCGCACGCGTGCAAGCACGGGTTCACTGAACATCGACGGATCGTGCAGCCTCGTTTCGACCGCCTCGGCGTGCCGCCCATGCAGGTCCAGCGCGAAAGCGCGCATCGCATGAAAATCGCCGCGTTGCGCGCCGAGTGCCAGCGCCCGGTCCGCCCACGCAATGAGTTCGTCTTCCCGTCCGAGCGCAATCAGCGTGTCACAGATCTTTCGCAAGGTTGCGAAGTTCAGCGGGTCGTTCTCGTGGCGCGCGTAGGCGGCATGCAACTGCTGGTCGAGATCCATGTTCACCCGAGACGATCTTCGTTCATTGCGCTTTCGCAGATGTCGACGTATTGCAGAACCGCCTGGCCAGTCACGCCCGTTTTCATCATGTTCTGCACGAATGCCTCGGTAGTCCAGAATTGCCGGTAGCGTTCATACATTGCTCTCACGCATTCGAACTTGCGCAGATCGCAATACACCTTGAGTAGCAGCATGACCTCGTTCGACGTGAACGTACTCACATCGAGCAGGCTCGCGATGTTCATCATCGTCGTGTCGTCCACGTGGCGCCACATGTTGAATGCGCTATGAAAACCAAAGGTCGGCTTGTCGGGACGCGCATGCTCATAAGCGAAACGGGCCGCGACGTCTGCGGGCGCAAAGCGGATGCCATACTCCGCTTCGAGCACGGGACGGTAGGCGCGACAGATCAGGTCGTCCTCGTTCACGCCGCGCAGAAACTGGAAGCGCGCGTCGGCGAGCGCGTGCAGCAGCTTCGCCGAGCGCAGCGAGAAGCCGCCGTTGCCCACGTTCAGGCCGTCGCGGTGAAATGGCCAGATCGCGCCGATATAGTCGTACTCGAAGAACGTGTCGTTCCACGCCGCGGGGTCGAGCACATAACCGTCCCATTGGGCGATCAGCACCCAGGGGGTCGTCACATGATGCAGCAACTGTTTGATCATGAAGGCCGAGTAGTCTTCCTTCGAGCGCAGGCGCGGAATGATTGCGGTGCGCAGACGGCCGGGAACGGCTTCGTGCGTGAAGAGGATCGTATCGGCGAAGGTGCAGCGAGCTGCGGAAATCTCGAGCGCGCGAGCGGCAAGCGCGGGATGAATCGAATCGGCCGCACATAGCGTCACGTCGCTCAGAGTCAGGTGTGGGTTGCGGTTCATTGATGCGGATGGGTCAGGCAATGGGCCCACCCTGAAACAACTATAGTTCGTTTTAATGGGCGGGCGGCCTTTCGCTGAAGTCAATCAGGAACGGTGACGGCGCGCATTCTAAACGACGCATCCGCATAATATTCAGATAACGACGGCGCGTTGCACGCCTGAGTCGAACGGACATTGCGCAGGATCAAGATGGGCTAGATCCTGCGCATGGCGACGGCGGTTACGCGGCCTTTAGCAGTCCATGCGGATCGATCACGAACTTCCTCGGCGCGCCGCCATCGAACTGACGGTAGCCATCGGGCGCCTCGTCGAGCGATACCACGGTGACGTTCACGATATCCGCGATCGGCAAACGATCCCACAGAATGGCCTGCATCAGATTGTGGTTGTACTTCATCACCGGCGTCTGCCCAGTATGGAACGAGTGCGACTTCGCCCAGCCGAGCCCGAAGCGGATGCTCAGGCTACCTTTGCGCGCGGCGGCGTCGGCGGCGCCCGGATCGTCGGTCACGTATAGGCCCGGAATGCCGATCGCGCCAGCGGCCCGCGTGATCTCCATCAGCGAATTGAGGACCGTGGCGGGCGCTTCTTCATGTGAGCCGCTGCTGCCGTGGCCATGCGCTTCGAAGCCGACGCAGTCCACCGCGCAATCCACCTCCGGCTTGCCGAGAATCTGTTCGATCTGCTCGCCGAGCGTGGCGTCTTTCGAGAGGTCGATGGTCTGAAAGCCCATCTTGCGCGCATGCGCGAGACGTTCCTCATTCATGTCGCCGACTATCGTGCACGCCGCGCCGAGCAGCCGCGCCGACGCCGCAGCCGCCATGCCCACCGGTCCCGCGCCGGCAATATAGACGGTTGCGCCGGGTTTGACACCCGCCATCACCGCGCCGTGATAACCGGTCGGCAGAATGTCGGACAGACACGTGAGATCGCGAATCTTCGACATGGCCTGCGCGCGATCCGGGAATTTCAGCAGGTTGAAGTCAGCATACGGAACCATCACGTATTCGGCCTGACCGCCGATCCAGCCGCCCATGTCCACGTAGCCGTAAGCGCCGCCCGCCCGCGACGGGTTCACGTTCAGGCACACGCCCGTATGTTGCGCCTTGCAGGTCGGGCAGCGTCCGCACGCGACGTTGAACGGCACCGACACCAGATCGCCGACCTTGAGTGTTTCGACGTCGCGGCCCACTTCGATCACTTCACCGGTGATCTCGTGGCCGAGCACGAGGCCGACCTCGGCGGTCGTGCGGCCGCGCACCATGTGCTGATCGGACCCGCAGATATTCGTACTGACCACTTTCAGGATCACACCGTGGCCGATACTGCGGCCACGCGGGTCCATCATCTTCGGAAAGTCGATCGACTGCACTTCCACCTTGCCCTGCCCGAGATACACGACACCGCGATTGCTGCTCATCTGGCTGTCTCCATGTCTTGTGAGCGGCGTGCTCGACCGTATGCGGCATGCCGTTCAACGAGCGTAGCGCCCGCCGTGGCATTGGACAGGTAGCGCATGCGACATGGGTTTGGCGGAAACCGACACGCGCTGTGCAACGCGCATCCAGACGGAACCATACGCTTTTTATTGATTGACCGCTCAATATAAAAAACCTACCATGCCCTTTCGAAAACAGCGGTGCCCCTCACCATGCCCAAAGTCGGAATGCGCGAAATCCGTCGTGCACAGCTTATCGACGCGACCTTGCTGACGATCGACGAGGCCGGCCTCGCCGGTGCCACGCTCGCTTCGGTGGCGCAGCGGGCGAGCATTTCCACCGGTATCGTCAGCCATTATTTCGGCGACAAGGACGGGTTGCTCGAGGCCACCATGCGCCACGTGTTGCGCGATCTGTGGCAGGCCACCGCGCGCAGACGCCGCGCGGCAAAAGCCGATCCGCGTGCGAAGTTGCGCGCAGTGGTAGCGGCCAATTTCGACGCCGGGCAGACCAGCGCTGCGGTGATGAAAACCTGGCTCGCGTTCTGGTCCGAAAGCATGCACAAGCCGCAGTTGCGTCGGCTGCAGTACGTGAACACGCGGCGGCTGAATTCGAATCTGTGCGCGGACTTCTCGAAAGCGTTGCCGCGTCAGGCGGCGCGCCGTGCGGCGAGCGGCCTTGCGGCGCTGATCGACGGCTTGTGGTTGCGCGGCGCGCTGTCCGGCGAACCGTTCGATACCAGAGCGGCGCTGCGCGTCGCCAACGACTATATCGATCTGCTGTTGCAGGGCGGCAAAGCAGCGCCCGACGCCTAGCAATGGCTGCGGATTGGCGCGGATCGGCACGAGAGCGGCACGAGAGCGGCGAACTTTTCCTCAGCAAAGGAGCAGGTCATGGCGGTATTCGCACTGCAACGTCTGTACATCCACGGCGGCTACGTGGATGCAACCAGCGAAGCGACCTTCGACACGCTCGACCCTGCCACCGGTGAAACGCTCGCGAGCGTGCAGCAGGCGTCGGCCGGCGACATCGATCGTGCGGTGCGGTCGGCGCGCGAAGGTCAGCGCGAATGGGCGGCGATGACGGCGATGCAACGCTCGCGCATCCTGCGCCGCGCGGTCGAGATTCTGCGCGAACGCAACGACGAACTCGCCGCGCTCGAAACGCGCGACACGGGCAAGCCGATCGCCGAAACACGCGCGGTCGACATCGTGACGGGCGCCGACGTGATCGAGTACTACGCCGGCCTCGCGACCGCCATCGAAGGACAGCAGATTCCGCTGCGTTCCACCTCGTTCGTCTATACGCGGCGCGAACCGCTCGGCGTGTGCGCCGGCATCGGCGCATGGAATTACCCGATCCAGATTGCGTGCTGGAAGTCCGCACCCGCGCTTGCGGCAGGCAACGCGATGATTTTCAAACCGAGCGAAGTCACACCGCTATCCGCATCGAAACTCGCGGAGATCTATACCGAAGCCGGTTTGCCGCCCGGTGTCTTCAACGTCGTGCAGGGCGACGGACGGGTCGGCGCGATGCTCGCCGTGCATCCTGACATCGAGAAAATATCGTTCACGGGTGGCGTGGAAACGGGCAAAAAGGTCATGTCGCTCGCGGGTGCATCGTCGCTGGAAGAAGTGACAATGGAACTCGGCGGCAAGTCGCCTCTTATCGTGTTCGACGACGCCAACCTCGAACGCGCCGCCGATATCGCGATGAGCGCCAACTTCTTCAGTTCCGGCCAGGTGTGCACCCATGGCACGCGGGTTTTCGTGCAACGCAGCGTAGCCGAGCGCTTCGAAGCACTGGTGCTCGCGCGCGCCGCACGCATTCGCGTGGGCGCGCCGACACACCCGGACACCAACTTCGGCCCGCTCGCAAGCGCTGCGCAATTACAGAAAGTACTCGGCTACATAGAAAGCGGCGTGCAGCAAGGGGCGCGGCTCGTGGCCGGCGGCAAGCGTCTCACGGCAGGCGTGTTCGCGATGGGTCAGTATGTCGAACCAACGGTGTTCAGTGACTGCCGCGACGACATGCGGATCGTGCAGGAAGAAATTTTCGGGCCGGTGATGAGCCTTCTTGTTTTCGACGACGAGGAAGAAGCCATCGAACGCGCCAATCGCACCGCTTATGGTCTGGCTGCAGGTGTGGTCACCGAAAACCTCGCGCGGGCGCACCGCGTGATTCACCGGCTCGAAGCGGGCATCTGCTGGATCAATACGTGGGGCGAGTCGCCGGCCGAGATGCCGGTGGGTGGCTACGGGCAATCAGGCGTGGGCCGCGAGAACGGTATGACCACGCTCGAACATTACACGCGGATCAAGTCGGTTCAGGTCGAACTCGGTCCTTATCAACCGGTGTTCTGAGGAGACGCTGTCATGGCTTCGAGCGAATACGATTACATCATTGTCGGCGCCGGGTCGGCGGGCAACGTACTCGCGTCGCGCCTCACCGAGGACCCGGACGTCAGCGTGCTGTTGCTGGAGGCGGGCGGCCCGGACTACCGGTTCGACTTTCGCACGCAGATGCCGGCGGCGCTCGCCTATCCGCTGCAGGGCCGCCGCTATAACTGGGCTTACGAGACCGATCCCGAACCGCACATGAACAACCGGCGGATGGAATGCGGGCGCGGCAAGGGGCTCGGGGGGTCCTCGCTGATCAACGGCATGTGCTATATCCGCGGCAATGCGCTCGATTACGACGGCTGGGCTGCGCTGCCCGGTCTCGAGAACTGGAGCTACCTGGACTGCCTGCCGTATTTCCGCAAAGCCGAAACGCGCGACGTGGGTGCGAATGCCTACCACGGCGGCGACGGTCCGGTGCACGTCACCACGAGCAAGCCGGGCAATAATCCGCTTTTCGCCGCAATGGTCGAAGCGGGCGTGCAGGCCGGCTTTGCGCGTACCGACGATCTGAACGGTTACCAGCAGGAAGGGTTTGGCCCGATGGACCGCACGGTCACGGCTAACGGACGACGCGCAAGCACGGCGCGCGGCTATCTCGACCGTGCGAAAGGCCGCCCGAATCTGACCATCGTCACGCACGCCGTCACCGATCGCGTGCTTTTTTCGGGCAAGCACGCAGTGGGCGTTGCATATCTGCATCACGGTAATGCGAAGAACGCGCATGCGCGCCGCGAAGTGCTCGTCTGCAGCGGCGCGATTGCCTCGCCGCAACTGCTGCAGCGTTCCGGCGTGGGCAACGCGCACTGGCTGCGAGCGCTCGACATACCACTCGTGCACGATCTGCCTGGTGTGGGCGAAAATCTTCAGGACCACCTGGAGATGTATATCCAGTACGAATGCAAGGAGCCGGTGTCGCTCTACCCTGCCTTGCAATGGTGGAACCAGCCGGCAATCGGCCTCGAATGGATGCTCAACGGCACGGGCATCGGCGCGAGCAATCAGTTCGAAGCAGGCGGTTTTATCCGTACACGCGACGACGATCAGTGGCCGAACATCCAGTATCACTTTCTGCCAGTCGCAATCAATTACAACGGCTCGAACGCGATCAGGATGCATGGTTTCCAGGCGCACGTCGGTTCAATGCGCTCGCCAAGCCGCGGGCGCGTCAGGCTGAAGTCGCGCGATCCTCGCGCGCATCCCGGCATCCTGTTCAACTATATGTCCGATCCGCTCGACTGGCGCGAGTTCCGCGACGGCATTCGCATTACGCGCGAGATCATGCGCCAACCCGCGCTCGACCGTTATCGCGGCCGTGAGTTGAATCCTGGCGCGGCGTTGACAACCGATGCGCAACTCGACGATTTCGTGCGAGCCAGAGCGGAGACGGCGTTTCATCCGTCATGCTCGTGCAAGATGGGCTACGACGAGATGGCGGTGGTGGACAACGAAGGCCGCGTGCATGGCATGAAAGGATTGCGCGTTGTCGACGCGTCGATCATGCCGCGCATTACCACCGGCAATCTGAACGCGCCGACCATCATGCTGGCGGAAAAGATCGCGGACCGGATTCGCGGGCGCGCCGCACTGGCGCGTGTGGAGACGGCCTATTTCGTCGCGAATGGGGTGGCTGCGCGCAGAGCGGGTGTGGCGGCCGACGTCAGCACCCATTCACTCTGACCCGCTAGCGTTGAACCGCAGAGGCGGTCAACGCGGGACATCCGAGAGATCGCCGTATTGCGTTTGGCCCGAATGGAGTCATCCATCGCGCGATCCGCAAAAGACGACGCGCTGCCCCCACTGACAAAGAGGGCAGCGTAAAGCCGCTCACTCCTGCACCGGCCTCAACACGCCTTGCCCGTCCTGCTCGACCGCTTCGGACACCAGTGTCTCCAGCGCCAGACCCTTCGTTTCGATCCCGAGAATCCACACCGCCGCCGCGGCAATCACGAAGCACATCGCACCCAGAGAAAACACGCCGCCCTGACCGAAAACGGGTAGCACCACGCCAACCACATACGGGCCGATCAACGAGCCGACCCGCCCGATCGCCGACGCGAACCCGGAACCCGTTGCCCGCGCGCCCGTCCCATACAGCTCGGGCGTATAGGTATAAAGCACGGCCCACATGGCGAACAGGAAGAACTGCATCGCGAGCCCCGCGCAGATCAGCAAGGTGGGCGTCTGCGCGTGCAAGGCGGTTTGTCCGTAGATGTACGCCATCACCGCACTGCCCGCGAGCGAGGCAATGCACGTCGGCTTACGTCCCCAACGCTCCACGAGCCACGCCGCGCAGACGAAGCCGGGAATGCCGCCAAGCGAAATCAGCACGGTGTAGAGCACGGACTTCGTCACCGCGAACCCAGCCTGCTGCATCAGCGCGCCTAACCACGATGTCAATCCGTAAAAGCCGAGCAGCGCGAAAAACCACAGCGTCCACACCATGATCGTGCGGCGACGATAAGCATTGCTCCATATTTCGCGAAACGCGCCCGTGCCTTTTGCGGCCTCCGGCTCCGTCAGCATCACGGGCGCACGCAATTGACTCAGCCCGTTCGACTTCATCACCTTCACTTCGATTTCGGCGAGAACGCTGTCCGCCTCGCCGAGCCTGCCGCGATGTTCGAGCCAGCGCGGCGACTCGGGCACGACGCGTCGAACGATCAGCACGAACACCGCGGGGATCGCCAGCAACGCGAACTCCGTGCGCCAGCCGAGCGTAGGCAGCACGAAATACGACACCACGCCCGCGGCAATGAAGCCGAGCGGCCAGAATCCGTCCATCAACGCGATCAGGCGGCCGCGCGATGCCGCCGGCACGAACTCCGACAGCAACGTCTGCGCGATCGGAAACTCCATGCCCATACCGAAACCGAGCAGCACGCGATAGAAGATCAACGCGTCGACACTCTGCGCGGTCGAGCACAGGTACGACGCGAGTCCCCACAACACCATGCTCCACTGAAACACGGGACGGCGGCCGAACCGGTCTGCAAGCAGCCCGGCAATTGCCGCGCCGATCACCATGCCGAAGAAACTGGCGCTAGCGACCAGTCCCGCCGCCGCGCTCGACAGATGAAACTCGGTTCTGATCGAGCCGAGCACGAAGGTCATCGTGCCGAGATCGACGGAGTCGAAGAAAAATGCAACGGCGATGATGATGAAGAGCGTCCGGTGATAACCGGAAAACGGCAGGCGTTCGAGCCGTGCGGCTGCGCTCGCGCGCGGCGGTGAGGTAACGGACATGTGATCCCCTTGTCGATGCGGCGCTTGCCGCGTAAGTCTTCCGGAGTACTTTCAGTAGATGTCGACATAAATCGGGCACATAGAAGGAATGCGTCATCGGAATGGAACGCAGACGCCGTTACCCGCATTCGTCAGAAGCGCCGCGTTTGCCGTACGTGAATCATCCACGCAGGCGCACGTGTGCGGCGGCCGCAATCCGAGCCAGCGCTTGTGTATCGAGTTGGGACGCAATCCGCTGGACGTATTCATGATGGCGCGGTTGCAACGCCGCGCCGAGTCGTTGCGCGAGGAGATAGCGGATCAGCGCGATGCGCCGGTGCCGCAACACGATGCTCTGGTCGAGCAGCGCGAGCGCGGCAGCGGCGTCGCCCTGATGACAGGCGCGCTCGGTGAGACGCGCAGTGGCGATACGTGTGGACGTCATGTCAGAAAAAGAACCGCCACGAACCAGCAACACCGCGAGCGGCGCCGTTGGATGCGCCGGCCGCCGTTCATGACGACATCAACGGCTCGGCTGCGTCGAGCATGATTTTGACGAAGTAATCCGCGAAACTGCGGCGCACCACGATTTCGAAGCGATCGGCGCCGGTAGGCAGCAGCGTGATGGATGCCTTGAAATAGTGGCTCTGCGCGCACTGTCCGTCGCCAAACAGTTTGGGGTGCAGATCGAGCGGGCAGCCGCGCGCCAGCACTTCGCGGGCACGTGTGCCGCTGATTTCGAGCACCGTATAACCGCTGCCGATATCCACCGCCGACGCGAAGACGCCCGCAAACGCAGCGCCCAGTTTCGCCTGCAACGGTGCGGTGCGCGAGGCGTCGTGCGCGGTGGCCGAACGCACGAGCCATTCGTCCGGACCGAGCCACATCACGTCGTAGCCGTTGCCGCGCGCGACCGTATTTGCCTTTTCCGGCAGACGGCAGCCGATTACGCCTTCTGCCGCATGCATGAACGCGGCGTCGCGCGTATCGCCCCGCACATTGACCAGTTCCAGAAACGGCCGTTCGGCGAGCCTGAACGCAGCGGACGCCGTCGCCTGATGCTTTTTGAGCAGCACGTCCACGCCCACCAGCGGCGATTCCTGCCACACGCCGGTCTGGCTGCCGACCGCGCGATCCACAACGGACGCCGTCCCTCTCGTTTCATTCCACATGTTGACGTGCTCCTTCGCTGTCGTAGAACACCGAACTGGTGATCTTTGCCGCAATCTGCTTGCCGCTCGAAAGCGGAACCGTGACCGTTTCGCCGATCTTGTCGAGGCCGCCCTTCACGACGGCCATCGCAATCGAACGCTTGAGAATGGGGCTGTAATAGCTCGACGTGACGTGCCCGAGCATGGCCGCGGTCTCCCCCTGAAACGGACCTGCGACAATCTGCGAGCCTTCCGGAATCACGAACGACGGATCGTCGGAGAGCAGCCCGACCAGTTGCTTGCGCCCCGCCTTCGCCGTATCCGTACGCGTCAGCGAGCGCTTGCCGAGGAAGTCTTTCGACTTCGCGACGAGACCGCCCATGCCAAGGTCGTAAGGCGTCATCGAGCCGTCCGTATCCTGGCCGACGATGATGTAGCCCTTCTCCGCGCGCAATACGTGCATTGTTTCCGTGCCGTATGGCGTGATGTCGAATTCGGCGCCCGCGGCCATCAGCGCTTCCCACACCGCGCGTCCGACGTTCGCCGGTACATTGACTTCATATGCCAGTTCGCCGGAGAAGCTGATGCGCATGACCCGCGACGCCGCGCCCGCGACCGTGCCTTCGCGATAGCTCATGAACGGAAACGCGCCGTTCGCGAAGTCGATGTCGTGGCAAACCTTCTGCAGAACCTTGCGGCTGTTCGGCCCGACCACGGCAAACGTCGCCCAGTGATCGGTGACCGACGCGAGACGCACGCGCATATCGGGCCATTCGGTCTGCAGCCAGCGTTCGAGCCACGTAAGCACGCGCGCCGCGCCGCCCGTCGTGGTGGTCATCATGTAATGCTGCTCGGCGAGGCGAACAGTCACGCCGTCGTCGAAGATCATGCCGTTTTCGTCGAGCATCAGACCGTAGCGGCACTTGCCCACTTCCAGCTTGCTCCACGGATTCGTGTACACCCAGTTCAGGAGTTTTGCCGAATCGGGGCCCTGAATGTCGATCTTGCCGAGCGTGGACGCATCCAGTATGCCCACGCTCGTGCGCACCGCGAGCGATTCACGTGCGACGGCCGCATGCAGGTCCTCACCGGCTCTCGGGTAATACCAGGGGCGCTTCCAGTTGCCGACGTCCTCGAATGCCGCGCCGTTTTCGACATGCCATTCGTGCACCGCTGTCTTGCGCACCGGATCGAGAAACTCGCCCAGCTCGCGGCCCGCGAACGTGCCGAACGTGACAGGCGTGTAATTCGGACGGAACGTGGTGGTGCCGGTTTCGGGAATCGTCTTGCCGAGCGCCTGCGCAAGAATCGCCATACCGTTGATGTTGCCGAGCTTGCCCTGATCGGTGCCGAAGCCCATCGCCGTGTAACGCTTCACGTGTTCGACGGATTCAAAGCCCTCGCGTGCAGCGAGAAAAATATCCGCTGCGGACACGTCGTTCTGGAAATCGATGAACTGCTTCGGACCGCGCGTTGCCATCTCGCGGCCACCGACGAGCCACAGCGGCTGCATCGGCGCCTCGCTGATCTCGGCAACCTGCACCGGATTCGGCCGCGCCACGATATGACCCGCCGCGCGTGCTGCTTCGACGCCGGCGTCCACCGCGAAGCGGATGCCTGAACCCAGCCTGAAGTCTCCGGAGCACGCACCGACACTCGTCTCGGGCTGCATTGCCTTGCCCGGCACGAAGCAGGCTTTTCCGTCGTGCCAGTGGGCCTTGCCGCCCGATTGCGCGAACAGGTGCAGCACCGGACTCCAGCCGCCCGACATGGCGAGCAGGTCGCACTGCACTTCGCCCTGCTTCACACCGACCTGTCCATTCGAATACGACGCGATATCGACCGACGTCACCCGCAGTTTGCCGTGCGCCGCCGTGACGACCGCGCCGGTCATGACTTTCACGCCGTGACGCCGGGCGAGTACGGGCAACGTACCGTTCGATTCGCCCGCGCGCGGATCGATCACTGTGACCTGCGCGCCGGCCGCCTTCAGATCGAGCGCGCATTGATAGCCGTCGTCGTTGTTGGTAAAGACCACGGCCTTGCGCCCCGGCAGCACCGCATAACGGTGCACATAAGTGGAGACCGCCGAAGCCAGCATCACGCCCGGCAGATCGTTGTTGCCGAACACGATCGGACGCTCGTGCGCGCCGGTAGCGAGAATCACGCGTTTCGCGCGGATCTTCCACATCAGTTCGCGCGTGCCCTTGCGCTGCGTGACCGGCAGATGTTCGGTCAGCCGCTGCGTCACCGTGACGAGATTGTGGTCCTGATAGCCGAATGCGGTGCTGCGCGACAGGATCTTCACGTCGGGCATCTGGCGCAATTCGTCTTCGATCTTCTGCACCCAGTTCAGCGCGGGGCGGCCGTCGATCTCAGCGCGGCACGACAGCAGCGAACCGCCGAGTTCCGGCTGATCGTCGACCAGCGTGACGCGCGCGCCGGAAAGCGCCGCCGCGTGCGCCGCAGCCAGACCCGTCGGACCGCCGCCGACCACCAGTACGTCGCAATGTGCGAAACACTTGTCATAGCGGTCCGCGTCGGGTTGCTCCGGCGCCTTGCCGAGACCGGCGGCGTCGCGAATCACTTCTTCGTATTTCGGCCAGAACTTGCGCGGCCACATGAACGTCTTGTAGTAAAAGCCCGCCGGAATGAAGCGCGCGATCTTCTGATTGACCGCCATGCGGTCTTTCTCGATGCTCGGCTTCGCATTCACACTGGTGGCAACGAGCCCCTGATACAGCTCGACCTCGGTCGCACGTGCGTTCGGCACCGTGTCTGCGCCGGTTTCGAGCTGCACGACCGCATTCGGCTCTTCCACACCCGCCGTCACGATGCCGCGCGGCCGGTGATACTTCCAGCTGCGCGCGACGAAGTGCTCACCGTTCGCGAGCAACGCCGATGCAAGCGTATCGCCTTGATAACCCTGATATCGACGGCCGTTGAACGTGAAGTTCAGAACGATCGCGCGGTTGATGCGTCCGCCGCTCGGGAGTCGGTCTTTCTGGCTCATGATGCGTTGCCCTCCTGTGTGCTGTTCTGAACCCTGCTTGGCGCGTCGGCCCGAGCCTGCGACTGCATCTGTGACCGGGCGTCTGCCTGAGCGTCCACCTGAGGGTTCATCTGAGCGCCGTCCATCGTGAGCAGCGGACGGTCGAACGTCTCGTAGCTCTGGATTTCATAGCTCACCGTGTCGCGCTGCGCCTTGAACCAGCGTCGGCAGCCTTGCGTATGCAGCCATTGTTCGCGATGCACACCACGCGGGTTCTTGCGCATGAACAGGTAGTCGCCCCATTCGCGGTCGGTGAGATGCTCGGAGTCGAGCGGCCGGGCGATGTCCGCTTCGCCGCCGCAGGAGAATTCAGTTTCGGCGCGGGGTCCGCACCACGGGCATTCGATCAGCAACATAGCTTTGTCCTTGCGTCTGGCGGTAGGCGGGCGTCAATGAGCAACAGCGGCCGCGCCGTGCTCGTCGATCAGGTGACCGGTGTAGAAACGGTCCAGCGAGAACGGCGCATTCAATGCATGCGGCTCGTCTTTCGCGATCGTATGGGCATACGCCCAGCCCGAACCCGGCGTCGCCTTGAAGCCGCCCGTGCCCCAGCCGCAGTTGAAATAAAGACCCTTCACATCGGTTTTGCTGATGATCGGGCAGGCGTCCGGCGACACGTCCACGATGCCGCCCCACTGGCGGTTCATACGCACACGCGAAAACACCGGAAACATTTCGACGATCGCTTCGAGCGTGCCTTCGATGATCTGGAAGCTGCCGCGCTGCCCGAAGCCTGTGTACTGGTCCACGCCCGCGCCGATCACCAGATCGCCCTTGTCGGACTGACTGATGTACGCGTGCACCGCATTCGACATCACCACCGTGTTGACCACCGGCTTGATCGGCTCGGACACCAGCGCCTGCAACGGATGGCTTTCGAGCGGCAGGCGCACGCCGGCCATATCCGCAAGCGTGGACGTGTTGCCCGCCGCGACGATTGCCACCTTCTTCGCCTTGATGAAGCCCTTCGTGGTGTCCACGCCGGTCACCTGGCTGCCGTCGCGACGAATGCCGACCACCTGGCAGTTCTGCACGATGTCCACGCCCGCCTGATCCGCGCCGCGCGCGAAACCCCATGCCACCGCATCGTGACGCGCGACACCGCCGCGGCGCTGGATCGACGCGCCAAGCACCGGATAGCGGCTATTCAGATTGATCGTCGGCTCGATTTCCTTGATCTGCGCCGGCGTGAGGAATTCCGCATCCACGCCGTTGAGCCGGTTCGCATTCACGCGACGCTCGGTGTCGCGCACGTCCTGCAGCGTGTGCGCGAGGTTCATCACGCCGCGCTGACTGAACATCACGTTGTAGTTCAGATCCTGCGACAGCCCTTCCCACAGCTTCATGGCCTTTTCGTACAGCGCCGCCGACTCGTCCCACAGATAGTTCGAGCGCACGATCGTCGTATTGCGCGCGGTATTGCCGCCGCCAATCCAGCCTTTTTCCAGTACGGCGACATTGCGCACGCCATGCTCTTTCGCGAGGTAGTAGGCGGTGGCGAGCCCGTGGCCGCCGCCGCCGACGATCACCACGTCGTATTCACGTTTGGGCTCCGGGCTCTTCCACTGTCGCTCCCAGTTTTCGTGGTACGACATTCCGTTGCGCAGGAGGCTGAATATCGAATAGCGGCTCATCGTGGGTCCTTTTGGGTACAGACTGTCAGTGCTCGTGCGTGTTGCTTCACAGCGGTCTCAGATCAACAGGTTCAACATTCGATGACGTTCACGGCCAAGCCGCCGCGCGACGTCTCCTTGTATTTCGTTTTCATGTCCGCGCCGGTTTCGCGCATGGTCTTGATCACGTTGTCGAGCGATACGTAGTGCTGGCCATCGCCCTTCATTGCCATGCGCGCCGCGTTCAGCGCCTTGATTGCGCCCATTGCGTTGCGCTCGATGCACGGAATCTGCACGAGGCCGCCCACCGGATCGCAGGTCATGCCGAGGTTGTGTTCCATGCCGATTTCGGCGGCGTTCTCCACTTGCGTCGGCGTGCCGCCCATCACGGCGGCGAGCGCCGCGGCGGCCATCGAGCACGCCACGCCCACTTCGCCCTGGCAGCCCACTTCGGCGCCGGAGATCGAAGCCGTTTCCTTGTAGATGATGCCGATCGCCGCGGCGGTCAGCAGAAAGTTGACGATGCCCTCATCGCTCGACGCGTGCATGAACTTCACGTAGTAATGCAGCACGGCGGGAATCACGCCGGCCGCGCCGTTGGTCGGCGCCGTGACGACCCGGGCGCCCGCGGCGTTTTCTTCGTTCACGGCCATGGCATACAGGTTGACCCAGTCGAGCATGGAAAGCGGATCGCGCAGCGACTCTTCCGAGCGCGAGCGCAATTGCCCGCACAGATCCGCCGCGCGGCGCTTTACGTGCATCGGACCGGGCAACTCGCCGCGCACCTTGCAGCCTCGCTCGACGCACGCCGACATCGCGCGCCAGATCGCAAGCAGTCCTTCGCGCACCTCCGCTTCTGGACGCGACGCGCATTCGTTGCGCAACGTCACCTGCGCGATCGACAATCCGCTTTCGCGGCACACGCGCATCAGATCGTCGCCGGTACGGAACGGATACGGCACGTCGGCGCCTGCCCGCAGACCATTCACGCGGTCGCCTTCGCGATTCACCACGAAGCCGCCGCCAATCGAGTAATACTCTTTCTCGACGAGGCGTTGCCCTTCTTCATCGAACGCCTGGAAACGCATGCCGTTCGGATGCACGATGCCGGAGCCCGCGGCGCCTGGCATCAGCTTTCGGAAGAAACCGAGGTGCTCGCGCTCCTCGAACCGCACCGCGCGCTTGCCAAGCAGCACCAGTTGCTTCGTTTCGCGAATCGCCTGCAGACGCGGCTCGATCACGTCCGGGTCGATCACGTCGGGCAGATTGCCTTCAAGGCCGAGCAACACGGCCTTGTCCGTGCCGTGCCCTTTACCCGTCGCGCCAAGCGAGCCGAACAGTTCGACCTTCACGCGATGCACGAACCCCAGCAGATTCGCGTCCTCGATATGGGACGCGAAGCGGCAGGCAGCGATCATCGGCCCGACTGTATGCGAGCTTGAGGGACCGATACCGATCTTGAACAGATCGAACACGCTGACGTTCATGGCTGCCTTTTGCGTTGCAATGACGGTTTCCGGAAAGTGCCTCTATTGCACCGCACGCCAATTTGGACCGATAGAATAAAAGCGGCATCACGGTGGGATAGTGACGCCAATACGGCCGCCCGCAAAGGCCCGCGACGGATTCACGAAGACTTCTGACGCTTTTGCGAAAAGCGCGGCACGCAGCGCGCGGCGCGGCTGGCCTGATGGCGAGCGCCGCCGACGTTCGGCTCCCGTCACGGCGAGTCCCGGTGCTATGCTCGGATCAACCTTTCCATTTGCTGGCTGCACGCATGAACTCCGCAGAACTGCTTCCTCCACAATCGATAGACGGCACCGCGAAGCAGCGCATCCGCTTCGGGATCATCCTGCTGCCGAACTTCACCTTGACGGCGTTTTCGGGTTTCGTCGATCTGTTGCGCCTGTCTGCGGACGAGGGCGATTTCAGCAAGCCGGTGCGCTGCTCGTGGAGCGTCATAGGGGAAACCCTCGCCCCGGTGCGCGCGAGTTGCGGCATTCAGATCACGCCGTGGGAGACCTTCGACGCCGCCGAGCCGTTCGACTACGTGGTGGTGGTGGGCGGCCTGCTGCACTCCGGCCCGGCGACGAACGACGCCACGCTCGCGTTCATCCGCCGCGCCGCCGCGTCGGAGGCCACGCTCGTCGGCATGTGCACGGGCGTGTTCTCGCTGATGCGCGCAGGCGTGCTGGAAGGCCACCGTATCTGTGTGAGCTGGTTTCACTACTGGGATTTCATCGAGCGCTTTCCGTCGGTCAATGAAGAGTCGCTGGTCGCGGACCGGCTCTTCGTGATCGACCGGCGGCGTATCACCTGTTCCGGCGGACGCGCGTCGATCGACGTGGCCGCCGCGATCCTGCTGCGCCACTTCGAAACGGCGACGGTGCAGAAGGCGCTGCGTATCCTGCTCGTCGACGATATGCAGAAAGGCAATGCGCCTCAGCCGCATCCGCCTGGCCTCGCGCCCGCCGCGCATCCGAAAGTCAAGCGCGCGATCCTGTTGATGGAGCAGCATGTCGGGCGTTCGCTGCCGCTCGAAGAACTGGCGCGCAAGCTCGATCTGTCGCCGCGACAGCTGGAGCGGCTCTTCAAGGCCGAAACCGGCAAGGCGCCTCAAGCCTACGCGAAGCAGGTGCGGCTGCGCACCGCCGCGTGGCTGCTGACGAGTTCGGATAAGACCGTTGCGGACATCGCGTCGAGTTGCGGTTTTTCCGATGCGTCGCATCTGGGCCGCGAGTTCCGCAAACAGTTCGGTCTGCCGCCCATGGCTTATCGCGAGCAACGCGGAACAGCGGCGGAGCCGGAAGATAGCGGCGATTACGACGAGACGTTTCCGGGGCGGGCGCAAGCGATCTGACGATGGGCCGTCATCGGGCGGCCCACGGCGGCATGCGTGATGCGACACGACCGCTTTCGCATGAAGTGCTGCCCGTCCTCTATTTCCCTGCCAGATACGCCTTGACCGCCGGCAACCCATCTTTCCCGTCGTACGTCTTCACCCCCGCGAGCCACTTGTCGAGCACGCCCGGATTCGCCTTGAGCCAGTCGCGCGCGGCCTTGTTCGGATCGGTCCTGTTCATGATCGGCAACATCACGTGATTCTCGATATCCGTCGTGAACTGAAGATTGGACACGAGCTTCGCAACGTTCGGGCACCGCGTCGAATAATCGCTCGGCGTAACCGTCAGCACTTTCGCCTCGCCGTAGTTCGGGCCGAACACGGCGTCCCCGCCGCTCAGATAATCGATCTTCATCTGCACGTTCATCGGATGCGGTTCCCAGCCAAGGAAAACAATCGGCTTCTTTTCGCGAATCGCACGGTTCACCTCCACCAGCATGCCCGCCTCGCTCGATTCCACCAGCTTGAACTTGCCGAGGCCGTACTGGTTGCTGTCGATCATCTTCCTGATCAGCGCATTGCCGTCGTTACCCGGTTCGATCCCATAGATCTTGCCGTCGAGTTGATCGTAGTGCGCGGCAATATCGCTGAACGACCTGATGCCCGACTGATACGTATAGTCGGGCACGGCGAGCGTGTATTTCGCGCCCGTCAGGTTCGGCGTGGGCAGCACGCTAAGTTGATTGTTCTTTCGGAACGGGTCGATCATCGGGTCCATGGTGGGCGACCAGTAGCCAAGGAACACGTCGATCTGTCTGGTCTTGACGCCCGCGAACGTGATCGGCACCGAGGCAATCGTCTTCGTGGGCTTGTAGCCGAGACCTTCGAGCACGGTCGATGCAAGGCCCGTGGTGGCCGCAATGTCGGTCCAGCCGACATCGGCAAACCGCACGTCCCGGCAGGAAGCAGGCTCCGCAGCGAAGACAGACGACACCGACAGCGCGCACAACGACGCAGCCCACAAACGTTTCATGGCGTTCCCTCAGAGTGATTGAAGCTCGACTGGTTTGAACAAGGCGTTATTTTTATCCGGCGCGATCCGCCCGCGTGCATGCATCGAGGGCACCTTCCTATGACGACAGGCGCCGCTCAACGCTCGGTGCATGACCGAATTGCGCACGATAGGCTTTGCTGAAATGACATGCGGAATGAAATCCGCAAACAGCGGTGACCCGTGCGATCGACGCATCCGTATTGCGCAGCAGTTCGCGCGCGCGGCGCAGACGCAACGTGAGGTAATAATGCGTGGGCGACACGCTCAAAAACATCTTGAACATGCGCTGTAAATGACGTTGCGACAGACGCACGAGCCGCGCGAGTTCATCGAGTGATAAGGGCTCCTCGATATTGGCTTCCATCAGCCGGACCACCTCGATCAGTTCGGCGCGCGAAAACCCCACGCGGGCGTCAACGGGAATGTGCTGGTAATCCGTCGAACCACGAATCCGTTCGACAATGAACTGCTCCGACACCTGCGCGGCCACGCCGCGGCCCAGACGCATTGCGACCAGGTTGAGCATCAGATCGAGCGGCGCAGTGCCGCCCGTGCAGGTCATGCGATCGCGGTCGATCACGAACAGTTCGTCGGCAAAATGCACGTGCGGATAGGACCGGTGCAAGGGCGACATGTCCTCCCAGTGCACGGTGGCGCGATAACCGTCGAGCAAGCCGGCTGCAAGCAATGCGTACGGCCCCGTGCAGATACCGCCGAGCGGAATGCCCCTTGCCGCCACGTCGCGCAGCAACGCGATGACCGTGTCATCCACGAAGTCGCGCACCTGCCAGCCGGCGCACACGAACAGGACATCCGGCAGGCCGGCTTCGGCGAGCGTCATGGTGGGCTTGACCGTGATGCCGTTGCTGGCACGCGCCGGCTCGCCGTCCGGCGTGATCACCGACCACGTGTAGTGCTGCGCGCGGCCGACGTAGTTCGCCATGCGCAGCACCTCGACCGCGCTCGTGAACGCGATCATCGAAAAGTTCGGCAGCGTCAGAAAGCCGACATGCGCGAGCCCGGCCAACGGCGAATCAATCGGGGCGTCGAGCGGCGTGATCGCGTCGCGCTTCATGGGCGGCTCAGCCGTGTTGCGCCGCCGGTTCGCGGCGCACTTTCATCACGCTGCGCAGACCCGAGAGCAGCGGTGCGCGCGCCATGCCCGGCGAGCGGCCGAAGCTCTCCGTGATACGGTCGAGAATGATGGCGAGCATCACCACGGACAGACCGCTTTCGAAGCCGAGCCCGATGTCCAGACGCTGGATGCTGGCGAGCACGTCGTTACCGAGGCCGCCCGCGCCCACCATCGACGCAATGATCACCATGGATAGCGCCATCATGATGGTCTGGTTCACGCCGGTCATGATCGACGGCAATGCGTTCGGGAACTGCACCTTGTAGAGCAGTTGCAGCGGTGTGCAGCCGAAGGCCTGCCCGGCTTCGACGATTTCGCGATTCACGTGCTTGATGCCAAGCGACGTGAGACGCACGGCAGGCGGCATCGCGAAGATCACGGTGGAGAGAATCCCCGGCACGCGGCCGAGACCGAATAGCATCGCGGCTGGAATCAGGTACACGAAGGCCGGCATGGTCTGCATCAGATCGAGCACCGGGCGCACGATCATCTCGACAGTCCGGCTTTTCGCGGTCCAGATGCCCAGCGGCACGCCAAGCAGCAGACTGATCAACGTGGACGACAGCGTCAGCCCGAGCGTGATGACCATCTGATCCCAGAAACCGGTGCCGTGGATCAGCAGCAGCGCGAGCAGGACGAACAGCGCGAAGCGCCAGCCGACGCGCCACAAACCGATGCCCACGAAAATGGCCATCAGCGCCCACATCGGGATCGCCTGAAGGCCATGCTCGACCAGGGCGGCAAAGCTCTCGATCACCTTGCCGATCGAATCGAACGTTTTTGCGTCGTGATCGAGCAGATAGTGAACGCCGTGATCGACCCAGGCGCCAAGTGGAATGACTTCAGACATGGGAGCTCCGATGGCGGGTGAGGACACTCAGCACGTTCGTCTTGTTGACCGAACCGCAGTACGAGCCGTCCGCTTCGACGACCGGCAGCGGTGCATGGCTCGCCACCACGCGCTCGACGACGTCGTCGAGCGGTGTCGTGCGGCCGATGCATTCGACCGGATTCAATTGCGGCGATGCGCTGCCCATCGCGTCGCGACAGACGAAGCCGCGAATCTTGCGCTCGCTGTCGAGCACGAACGCATACTCGGCGCTCCCGTTCAGCGTTTGTGCGAGCGTGGAAACGTCGATCTGCGGCGCCTGCGAATGCATCAGCGGCACAGCGTCGGTCTGCATCAGGTCGCCTGCCGTCAGATAACGGCTCGTGTCGATGCCCTCGAAGAACGCGCGCACGTAGTCGTCCGCGGGATTCGTGATGATCTGCTGCGGCGTGCCCACCTGCACGACGCGCCCGCCTTCCATGATCGCGATGCGCGTGCCGATGCGCATCGCCTCTTCCAGATCGTGCGACACGAACAGGATTGTGCGCTGCTGCTCGCGCTGCAGATCGAGCAGCACATTCTGCATTTCCTTGCGCTTGAGCGGATCGAGCGCCGAGAACGCCTCGTCCATGATCATCAGCGACGGGTTGACGGCCAGCGCGCGCGCGAGCCCCACGCGCTGTTGCATGCCGCCGGACAACTGCGCGGGCAGCTTCTGCGCGAACGGTGCGAGTCCGACCTGTTCGAGCACCGTCATCGCCCGCTTCTCGCGCTCTTTACGGCCGACGCCCGCCACTTCGAGGCCGAACGCTGCGTTGGACAGCACGGTGCGCTGCGGCATCAGCGCAAAGGACTGGAACACCATGCTCATGTCCTTGCGGCGCAGCGCCGTCAATTCCGAGCGCGGGACGCTGGCCACGTCGCGGCCATCGATCAGCACCTTGCCGGCCGTCGGCTCGACAAGACGATTGATCAGGCGAATCAGGGTCGATTTACCGGAGCCAGACAGGCCCATCAGCACGAAGATCTCGCCTTCCCTGACTTCGAACGAAACGTTATGGACGCCGACGATCTGGCCGGTGCGCGTGAACACTTCCTCTTTCGTGGCGCCGGCGGCCAGCATGCCGACCGCCTGCTTCGGATTGGCGCCGAACACCTTGCACAGCCCTTCAACCACGACCTTGGGGGAATTCATCGAATGCTCTCCTAGCGTGGCGGACGTCCGTCCGCGCTGTGCATACATAGTTGCCAGAAAAAATTGCGCCTAGCGGACTATTTGCGACAACCACATGTGGAAATACGACACCCAGCCGGCGCACGCGCGGGCCGCCGGCGGTGAAAGCCTGACGGGACAAGGGTTTGATGGCCGCGACTGCGAACGGACGTGCGTGTCGCAATTGGGCAGGAAGGCGCTTCGGAGAGCGGAGAGCGGAGAGCGGAGAGCGGAGAGCGGCAAGGATTCGGCGACCGGTGGGTCGCCGTTTCAAAAAAAGCGGATAGGCGGCGCGCGAGCGCCCTGTCATTCCGCTACGCGGCGGGCGCCGCGCGATAGCTGCGCCGTCCGACGAGCAGCGCGAGCAGCGCGGAAACCGCCAGGCTCGCCGAGACTACATAAAGGCCGGCCGCATAGCCGCCCGTTACGCTCTTCAGCCAGCCGATCGCAAACGGCCCGACGAAGCCGCCGAGATTGCCGATCGAGTTGATCATGGCAATTCCGGCCGCAGCGCCCGCGCCTGACAGAAACGTGCTGGGCATCGCCCACAGCGGCGCCTTCGCCGCACTGATCCCGACATTCACGACGACGAGCGCCAGCACCACCGCGACGATGCTGTCGGCCATGCCGGCCCACGCCAGTCCGGCCGCCGCCGCCACGCATGGAATGACCACGTGCCACGTGCGCTCGCCTGTTCGATCGGACCGGCGCGCCCACCACACCATGCCGAGCACCGCGAGCACGCTCGGAATCGCGTTCAGCGCGCCGGTGGCAAGCGCGCTGAAGCCGAACTGACGGATGATCAACGGCGCCCACAAGCCGAGCGTGTACAGCCCGGCGGACGTGCCGAAATAGATCATCGCCATGATCCACACGCGCATGTCGCGCAACGCCGCGAACGCGCCGGCCGCATGTCCGGCCTGCGCTTCGCGACCCACGCGCTCGTCGCGCAAGGTGGCGATGAGCCACGCCTTTTCATCGGCGGCGAGCCAGTCTGCTTTTTCCGGAGCATCAGTCAACGCTTTCAGTACGACAAAGCCGAGCAGCACCGCGGGAATCGCCTCGACGATAAAGAGCCATTGCCAGTCTTTCAGGCCGAATAGCGCCGGCATTTGCATGATGGCGCCGGAAATCGGCGAGCCGATAGCGGTGGATAGCGGCGCGGCCGCCATGAACGCCGCGGCGGCAAGCGCACGCTGGCGCGCGGGGAACCACTGGCTCAGGTACAGGATGATGCCGGGAAAGAAGCCAGCTTCGGCGACGCCCAGCACAAAGCGCAGCGTGTAGAACGAGGTCGGTCCTGTCACGAACGCGGACGCCGCCGAAACGAGTCCCCAGGTGACCATCACGCGAGCAATCCAGATGCGCGCGCCGACCTTGTGCAGGATCAGGTTCGACGGCACTTCGAACAGAAAATAGCCGAGAAAGAAGATGCCTCCGCCGAGTCCGAACGTGGTCGGCGACAGCCCGAGGTCCTTGTTCATCGTAAGCGCCGCGAAGCCGACGTTCACGCGATCGAGAAAGCTCACGAAATAAAGCAGCATGACAAAGGGCAAAATGCGCCATGTCAGCTTGCGAACCACGCGGGCCTGCAGGTCATGTGTCATATCGGTCTCCGTGTCTTCTTGTCTGCTGTCTGCTGTGCCATCGAGCGGCAGCGGGCGCCGCCAGGCGCCGTGAAAACGGGCTCACGCCGCCTTGGACTCCGCTGGACGCCCGCCGGCGAGAATCGCGCACACGGCATCGGTCACCTGCGCGGTGGTTGCCGTGCCGCCGAGGTCGCCGGTATGCAACGCCGGATCGGCCGTGATGCGCTCGATCGCATCCATCAGCCGACGCGCGGCGTCCGCTTCGCCGAGATGATCGAGCATCATCACAACCGACCAGAACGTGCCGACCGGATTCGCGAGACCCTTGCCCATGATGTCGAACGCGGAGCCGTGAATCGGCTCGAACATCGACGGATAGCGCCGCTCCGGGTCGAGATTCGCGGTGGGCGCAATGCCGAGGCTGCCGGCCAGCGCCGCCGCCAGATCACTCAGGATGTCCGCATGCAGATTGGTCGCCACGATCGTGTCGAGCGTGGCCGGACGGTTGACCATGCGCGCGGTTGCAGCGTCGACGAGTTCCTTGTCCCACTTCACGTCCGGAAACTCTTTCGACACCTGTACCGCGATCTCGTCCCACATCACCATCGCGTGACGTTGCGCATTGCTCTTCGTGATGACGGTCAGCAGTTTGCGCGGACGCGATTGCGCCAGCCGGAACGCAAAACGCAAAATGCGTTCGACGCCCGCGCGCGTCATCATCGACACATCGGTCGCGACTTCGATCGGGTGGCCCTGATGCGCGCGGCCACCCACGCCCGCATATTCGCCCTCCGAATTCTCGCGCACGATCACCCAGTCGAGGTCCGCGGGTGCGCAGCGTTTCAGCGGCCCGTCGATGCCGGGCAGAATTCGCGTGGGACGCACATTCGCATATTGATCGAAGCCCTGGCAGATTTTCAGACGCAAGCCCCACAACGTGATGTGGTCGGGAATGTCCGGATCGCCTGCCGATCCGAACAGGATCGCGTCCTTGTCGCGAAGCGCGTCGAGACCATCGGCGGGCATCATCACGCCATGCTCGCGGTAGTAGTCGCCACCCCAGTCGAAGCTTTCGAACTCGACACTGAAATCGCGGCTATGCGCGGCCAACGCCTGCAACACTCGCTGACCGGCCGGTACGACTTCCTTGCCGATGCCGTCGCCGGGAATGGTGGCAATGCGGTAATGCTTCATGCGGCGTCTCCAGAACGATGAAAGTATGTGCAGCATCGTAGAGCGGAGCAGTGCTGCTAATACGCTGCTAGACTCAAACCATCTTTAACCTGAAGTTAATAATGACGCTTCGCGTCTGTCGCTCACATGAACTCATCGGTCCAACCGGACGACCTTGCGTTCTTCTCCACTGTCGCGGCAAGTGGCAGCCTGACGGCCGCCGCGCGTGAATTCGGTCTCAGCACGGCGGCGGTCAGCAAGCATCTGGCGCAAATGGAAGCGCGCGCGGGCGTGTCGCTCGTCAACCGCACGACGCGGCGCATGAGCCTCACGCCCGAGGGCGAGCTTTATCTGACGCGTGCGCGGCGCATTCTCAGCGAGATGGACGACCTCGCGCAGTTGCTGGGCGGCTCGCGGGCGGCGCCGAAAGGTCTGCTGCGTGTGAACGCAACACTCGGCTTCGGCCGCAGTCACGTGGCGCCGCTCATCTCGGCATTCGTGCGGCGCTTTCCCGAAGTGGACGTGCAGTTGCAGCTTTCCGTCGACCCGCCGCCGCTCAGCGACGATGCGTTCGACGTCTGCATCCGTTTCGGCGAACCGCCGGACGCCCGTGTGATTGCACGGCGAGTGGCATCGAACCGGCGCTTGCTATGCGCGTCGCCAAAGTACTTCGCGCGGCGGCGGCCGCCGCGCAGCGCGGCTGAACTGGCGCAATACAACTGCATCGGCATCCGCCAGGGCGACGACGGTTACGGCCTGTGGCGGCTCACCAGCGGACGCGCCGGCGCGGAGACGACCGAAACGGTGCGCGTGCGCGGCAACCTCACCACCAATGACGGTGAAATCGCGGTCAAATGGGCATTGGACGGTCACGGCATTCTGATGCGTGCCGAGTGGGACATTGCGGACTATCTGGCGGACGGACGCCTGATTCACGTGCTGCCGGACTACCGCACGCCGGGCGCGGATATCTACGCTGTGTATCCGCAGCAGTTACAGTTCACCGCGCGGGTCAAGGCGTTCGTCGAGATGCTGGTGGAAGCGCTGGGGTCGCGCTAGGTGCAAGACTGGCTGTCATGCCGTAGCAAGCGTCACTGCCAATAAGTGGATGGACGCGCAACGCTTGCATGTTTTGCGCCCACCTTATGCGTAGGCTTTACCCGGCACGCGGCCGCGTGCGCGTGCGCGACGACGCAACGCGGCTCGCTTCGTTTACTGCTGGCCGGCAGGCGCGCCAATGCCTGCTTTTTTCTCCGCCTTCTGCAGATTGTTCGGATAGTTTGGATCGTCCTGCGACGGCTGGTAGCCGGCGTCTTCGAGTTTCTTCAACTCGGCGTTTTTCTTCGCGCGCGCTTCCTTGCGGGCGGCTTTGCGCTGCGCTTTGCTCGATGGCGCACTGGCTGCACCGGCGGTGCCGGCGCCGGGCGAAGCGCTCGGACTCTGGGCGGCAGCAAGCGGAATACCGCCGCTTACCATCGCACTGACGGCAAGACCGAGCATCATTTGTCTGGCAAAACCCTTCATGGCGACACCTCCTTTTCCATTTGACGATTGCACCTAAGCCGCTTGTGAATGGCTTATTCCTCACTCCGATACGCACGCGGCGTACCCAAGTCCCATTGCCAGCAGCTTACCGTCAAACGACACAGCCAATCGACACGGGCACGCACGAAGCGCTGGCCTGATCGTCAGCGGGCCGTACCGCCGTCACTACCGGCGGCAAGCGTGCGCGCCGCATCCTCCTCCTGCAGTTTGCGCCACAGGATCTTGCCGCTTCCCGACTTGGGCAGCGACGCCACGAACTCGACGATGCGCGGCGCCTTGTACGACGCCATCTGCTCGTGTGCCCAGTCGATGATCGCCTGTTCCGTAATCGTTCCGGCGTGCGTGGCGGCGGGCACGACCAGCGCCTTCACGGTTTCGCCGCGCCTGTCGTCTTTCACGCCGATCACGCAGACTTCCTGGATCGCCGGGTGCCGGTACATCAGCGTTTCGACTTCGGCCGGCCAGACCTTGTAGCCCGATGCGTTGATCATCCGTTTGAGGCGGTCGGTCATGAAGAAATAGCCGTCCTCGTCAATATGACCCAGGTCGCCGGTGCGCAGGAAGCGCTGACCGTCGAATTCGACGAACGCTGCCTCGGTCGCCTTTGGATCGCGCCAGTAACCTTGGAAGACCTGCGGCGCAGAGGTCACGATCTCGCCTGTTTCGCCCGGCGGCATTTCCTGCAATGTGAGCGGATCGATTACGCGCGAATCGACATCGAAGACCGGAATGCCCAGACATTGCGGTTTCGGACGATGCGGCGGATTGATATGCGTGCCCGCCATGGTCTCGGACATGCCGTAGCCTTCCACGTAATCGAGTCCGGTCAGCGCCTTCAGCTTTCTGGCGATGGCGTCCGGCATCGCCGCGCCACCGCCGCGCGTACCTTGAAGACTCGACAGATCGTATTCGCCGAGCTTCGGGTTCGACAGGAAGTCGACCATCATCGTGGAGATGGACTGCCATGCCGTGACGCGATATTTCTGCATGCATAGCGCGGCGGCGTCGCGGTCCCAGCGCGGCAGGATGACGATCGTCGCGCCCGAGAAGAGTGCGCTGTTCATGCCGCCCTGCATGCCCGTCACGTGAAAAAGCGGCAGCACCGACAGATAGACGCCGTCCGCCGGCGCGCCGAACCACACGCAGCCGCCGAGCAGCGTGCTCATTACGCTGCGATGCGTGTGCATGCAGCCTTTCGGCTTGCCCGTTGTGCCCGACGTGTACGGCATCACGCACAGATCGTCGGGACTGGCCGTAAGCGGTCCCGGCACGAGACGCCGTTCGAGTACGTCAGCCCATGCCGTCACGCGAGGCAAGTCGAAAGTCTTACGCGGCGCGGCGATCACCTCTGGCACCGGAATCGAAGACGGACCCTTCACGTAATCGCTGTACGTTGCGACGATGGCATGCTCGATGCCCTGCCCCGCCGCGTTGCCGATCAACGGCTCGACATTCGCGAACAGACACTGCGGCGCGATGATGGTGGTTGCGCCACTGTCTTCGACATAATGGCGCAGTTCGTCGGTCATGTTCATTGGATTGACCGGCACGACCACGGCGTTGGCGCGCAGAATGCCGTAATAAGCAAGCACCCATTGCGGGCTATTCTGCATGTACAGCAGCACACGGTCGCCGGCTTTTACCTGGCATTCCTGCTGAAGGAAACCCGCAATCCGCTCGGCCTCATCCTTGAACGCGGCGAACGAAAGCACCGTGTCGTAGAAAATGATGAACGGCTTGTCGGGAAAGCGCGTGGCCGAGACTTCGGCGTTGTAGAAGATGTTGGTTTGCGGCAGTGTGAGATGCAAGGGCACGTGCGGCGGCCAGTGCGGGTGATGGCGTTCGTTCATCGGCGTCTCCAGTTTTTATTCAGGCGCGGCGGCTGAATGACGTATGCGCCGCGCAGCACGTCGCTCAGACGACGATCGCGCCACCGTCTACCGCGAAATATTGTCCCGTGACATGACGCGATGCTTCGCTTGCGAGAAACACGATGGGTCCTTTCAGATCCTCGTCGCCGCCGAGGCGTTGCAGCGGCGTGTGCGAGACGATCGTCTCGCCGAGCCTGTCGAGCAGTCCCGCCGACATCTTCGACGGGAAAAAGCCCGGGCAGAGTGCATTGACGTTAATGTTGTACTTGCCCCATTCCGCGGCCAATGCACGCGTGAAATTGATCGCCGCAGCCTTCGACGTGTTGTAGGCAATCGTGTCCATGCCCGGCGGCGAACCCTTGAGTCCCGCCACCGAGGCGATGTTGATGATCTTGCCGGCGCGCTTCGCGATCATGCTGCGCTTGCCCACTTCGCGCGCGAGAAAGAACGGCGCGTTGACGTTCAGGTTCATAACCTTGTGCCACGCTTCGTCGGGATAATCTTCGGCGGGTGCGCCCCACGTAGCGCCCGCGTTGTTCACGAGAATGTCGATGCGCCCATGCCGGCCCAGCACCTCGGTCACGAGCGTGGGAATTTCTTCGAAACGCTGCAGGTCGTTGACGACCGTTTGCACCTCGACACCGAGGCGTTGCAGATGCACTTTCGCCTCGTCGAGCTCGCCCGCCTTTCGCGCCGTGATCGCGACACGGCAGCCCATTTCGCCGAGCGCTTCGGCCATTTGCAGACCCAGTCCGCGCGAGCCGCCAGTGATCAACGCAACTTTGCCATCCAGTTGAAACAGGTCCTTCACAGACATGCGATGCTCCTCCAGTTTGTGCCGCCTGACATCGTCAACTCGATCATTTTTCTGGCCATCATACGTGCCGCAATCAGGGCTGTAAATAAAAGCACGATCATTCACTTTCGTTATACACTGACATGCATCGGTGCGAAGCCGGTCATCGGGATTTACCCGGATGCAGGCGCTTTTACGCTTTCCGCATAACGCTTTCGCCTCACGCAGCGAGCCGCTGCACAGCGCTTTCAAAAGACCTTGCACGAGCCTTCGCGCGATCTTGCGCGACGTTGCGCAGGCCTTCCGCACTCACTTTTCGAACGGACTTTCCCATGCAAGATGCGCCGATCATCAACCCGCGTGATCTGGAGTTCCAGCTGTTCGAGTTGCTCGAGTGCGAAGCGCTTACCCGGCGTGCGCGCCATGCCGATCACAGCCGCGAGACGTTCGTCGCCGCGCTCGACACCGCGCACGCGGTCGCGGTCGAAAAGTTCGCCACGCACAACCGCTTGCTCGACGAAAACGAACCGCAGTTCGACGGCGAGCGTGTGATCCTGCCCGCGCAGGTGAAAGAGGCGCTCGACGCGTTGCGTGCTACCGGCTTTCTCGCCGCCGGCAAGGACTACGAATGGGGCGGCATGCAGTTGCCGTCGGTGATTGCGTTTGCGTGCCTGTCGCTGTTCAAGAGCGCGAACATGGCAACTGCGTCATACGCAATGTTGACCACGGCGAACGCCAATGTGATCGAACGTTTCGGCAGCGTTACGCAAAAGCGTAAGTACCTGCAGGCTTTATTCGAAGGCCGCGCATTCGGCACCATGGCGCTCACCGAACCACAGGCGGGTTCCAGTCTGTCCGATCTCGTCACCACGGCCACGCCGAATGAAGACGGCACCTACTCCATTCGCGGCAACAAGATTTTTATTTCGGGCGGCGACCATGAACTGAGCGAGAACATTGTCCACCTCGTGCTTGCGCGCATACCAGGCGGACCGGCTGGCGTGAAAGGCATCTCGCTTTTCACGGTGCCGAAGTTTCATGTCAACGAAGACGGCAGCCGCGGCGCGCGCAACGACGTCGCACTCGCGGGCCTGATTCACAAGATGGGCTGGCGCGGCACCACGTCCACCATGCTGTCGTTTGGCGAGCACGGCAAATGCATCGGCGAACTGGTGGGTGAACCGCATCAGGGCCTCGCCTACATGTTCCATATGATGAACGAGGCACGCATCGGCGTGGGTCTGGGCGCAGTGATGCTGGGCTATCGCGGATACCTGGCGTCGCTCGATTACGCACGCGAACGGCCTCAGGGGCGCCGGCCGGACAACAAGCGCCCGCTCGATCCGCAACTTCGCCTGATCGAGCATGCGGACGTGCGCCGGATGCTGCTCGCGCAGAAAGCGTACGTGGAAGGCGCCTATGCGCTTTGCCTATACGCCGCGCGTCTCGTCGACGAGCAGAACACCGGCGAAACCGAAGCCGCCCGCGCCAATGCAGGCCTGCTGCTCGACCTCCTGACGCCGGTCGTCAAGTCCTGGCCTTCGCAATGGTGTCTGGAAGCGAATAGCCTCGCCATCCAGATTCACGGCGGCTACGGCTACACGCGCGAATATCCGGTCGAACAGTTCTATCGCGACAACCGGCTGAACATGATCCACGAAGGCACACACGGTATTCAGGCGATCGACCTGCTTGGGCGCAAGGTCGCGATGAAACAGGGCGCTGCGCTGAAGCTGCTGGCGGGCGAAATGCAACACAGTATCGACAAGGCGCGTGCCGATCCCGCGTTGCATGTGTATGCGGACGCGCTCGGCGCCGCATGGCAGGACGTAGCGGCCACGGTCGAAGCGTTGCTGCCAACGCTCGCCGCCGAACCCGAACGCGCGCTCGCCAACGCGAACGCGTTTCTCGAAGCGTTCGGCCATCTCGTGCTTGCATGGACATGGCTGCGCCAGGCAAACGTGGCGAGCGCCGCGTTGCCACGCGCGAAGAGCGATGAGGATGCCGACTTCTATCGCGGCAAACTGCACGCTTGCCAGTGGTTCTTCCGTTGGGAACTGCCGCGCATCACGCAGATGCTGGCAAGCTTGCGCAAGCTCGACGACACCACCCTGACAATGAAGCCTCAATGGTTCTGACGCGCTGGCCTGCCGCATCTTTATGCGCGCCGCACCCTACTTTTTGAGCGCTCCGGCGTTTGCTGGAGTATTGTTTAAGCGCGCCGGGAGCCTCACAACGTCACTCTTCTACAAGACAGGGGCTCCTCGTGGGCGGCAACACGCTCGCAAGCGCGTGGTTTTTGCATGCAACGAAGCGACATCAACTTTTCGAGGAATGGAGAAAACGTGAAAACAGTCAATCTATTGAAGGCGCTCGGCATAGCATTGTGCGTGGCAACAGCGTCCAGTGCCTACGCCCAGTCGAGCGACGCAATGGCGTCCGCCCCGGCAGCGCCGAGCGCAAAGTCCATGAAGCAGGCCGACCGCAAGCTCGGCCTGAGCGTGCGCAAGGCGTTGTCAAGAGCACAAGGGTTCGACGTGTCCAACGTATTCGTGCGTGCGCGTGGCGGCGTGGTGACGTTGTCCGGCACGGTGCCGGACGGCGCGCAGATTCCGCAAGCTGAAGACGTGGCGAAGAATGTGGCGGGCGTGAAGTCCGTGAATAACAAGCTCACGATTGGCACACAAGGCGGCGGCGGAGGCTAAGCGCTCACGCGCTGCCAGAACCTGATCACTGGCGATGGGTGCCGCCGTTCGCAACACGTGAGCGGCGGCACCCAATTTTTTTTGCCCGCGGCTTTTCCCGTTATTTGAACAGCGCGGCGCCCTGCGGGATGATCGAACGAAGATCAGCCGGCCCAGTGACCCGGCACCCACGCCCAATGATTGCCTTCCCAACGGTAATGGCCTTTGACCCAGTGATAACCCGGGGCGGGCGAGGCGGGCACGACTTCGACGAGCGGCGCCGGTTGCGGCGGCCGCGCGGGTTCGACCACACAGGCGCACAGAAGCGCGGCGACGAGGCCGGCGGTAAATATCGCTCGCAGCGTCGACGCAGATCCCGGGTGCGTCGTCAGGGTTGATCCGGTGGTCGTCGTTTCTGTCTTGTTGGTCATTTCCTCTCCTTGAAGTTTTCTGGTTTGACCGGTTGATGAACCAAACCGGTTCTGTCGATGAAAGCGTGGCTGTTCGGACTGGCGCTTCACCTCCGTTCCTTGGGCTCTTTCGTTGACGGCTAGGCTCGCACGATGCCCGACAGCGGCCGGCTCGTGCCCGCCGCGCCGAACAACGCGGCAGCCGTGCGCTGCGGATCGAGCCCGAGGCTTTCACTCGCGGTGCCGCAGATCAGCGCGTCGAGCGAGGTCGTGGGTTTCAGGTCACGCGACTGATAAAGCTGGCCCGGCTTAAGCCCCGGCCAATCGGCCATGACGCGGCCACCCGCGACTGAACCGCCCAGTACCATCGCCACCGACCCCGTGCCGTGATCCGTGCCGCCCGTGCCGTTAGCGGCAGCGGTGCGGCCGAACTCGGTGGCGACGAGCACCGTGGTCTTGCTCCACGTCGCGCCCATTCCATCGCGCAACGCCGCGAGCATCGTATCGAGCGCCTTCAGCTGGTTGGCAAGGCGCGCGTTCTGCGCGCTATGCGTGTCCCAGCCGCCGGTTTCGATCATCGCGATGCGCGGACCGTCGTCGCGTGACAGAAAGCCCGCGGCAAGCTTGCCGAGGCTCGCCGGATCCTGGCGCGCGCCGGCGTCGCCAGCGAGGCCCCGCGCGGTCATTGCCGACTCCCATAGCGGACGCAACTGCGCGTCGCCGTCGTACAGTTGTGTGACGCGCGTGAGCAGATCGTCGGGCGCCTGCGGCAACGCCGACGGCGCATAGGATGTGACCGCCGCGTTCCCGCGCAGCGCCATCGGCACGGTGGGTGCGAACGCGATTGCGTTTTCGCGCGTGGCGGGCAACTGCGCGACCAGCCGGTTGAGCCAGCCGTCCCTTACCTGATACGGCGACGTGCCGCCCGTTTCGAGCACGTTCTGCCCGTCGAAATGCGAGCGGTCTCGATACGGTGACGCCACCGCGTGCACGAACAGCGCCTGGCGGTCGACGTACATGGCCGCTGTCTGTCTGAGCGACGGATGCAACGCGAAGGTGCCGTCCAGCTTCACGGCGCTCGACGTGTCGATCGCCAGCTCACCGCGCAGGCCGGCGTAAGCCGGATCGGCATAGGGCACGACGATGTTCAGTCCATCGGCAGCGCCGCGCTGGATCACGAAGACGAAACGATGGTCGCTCGCGACGCTCGCGAACGCGATGCGGGGCGACACGAGCATCGCGCCCGCGCCGGCGGCGGCGACGCTCAGGAACTGGCGGCGTGTGAACATGGCATTCATCTCCGTTGAAAATCGGGTGAAACGAGCAGCAGCGCAATCGCGGTGGACGCACTTTCCGCACGTGAGACGGCCGTGGCCGTCGGCGCGCTGAGCGACCCGGCGAACAGGCTCTGGCCGAGCGAGCGCGCGTCGAGCCGGTCGCCCACGCGTGAAGCGAAACGCTGCGCCATCTCGACCCGGCGCACTAGCGCATCGGGCGCGGCCCAGCTTGCGGCGATGTCGTCATAGCCGGCGGGCGAACCGGGTCGCCACACGGGCTGACCCAGTTGCGTGAGGATCGGCGCGCTCTGCAGGTTGCCGAGGTCTTGCCAGCCGAGCCCGCGCATCGACGAGATGGTCCATTCCCATGGCGTCTTGAACTTCGCGGGTGTGGGCGACCACGCTTGCGGCATGTCGATCAGCGCGCGGTACACGGTGGGCAGATCGCCGCCGCTGCGCTGGAACACGCTGGCAAGGCGCTCGCTGACGCCAGTCGGCGGGTTGTCGCCGACGAAGTGACGCGCGAGTTTGCCGCCAATGTGCTGCGCCGTAGCGGGCGAGCCGGCCAGATCATGCAGCACGGCGAGCGCCTGATCTTCGCCCGGCTGATCGTAAGTGCGTCCCATGATGGTTCGCGCGCCCGGCTCATGAAGCGCCGCGCGGAACACGAAACTGCCGGGCGCGGCGTTCGCCTGCAGGCCGGCGCGCGCCGCACCGCCACCATTGAGCGGGTTCGCCGCGAGACTCCAGCCGGTGAGCGCACGGGCGAATTCGGTGACGTCGTCCTGCGTGTAGCCGCTGCGTACGCCAAGCGTATGCAACTCCATGATCTCGCGCGCGAGGTTCTCGTTCAGGCCGCGTTTGCGCTCCGGATCGCGCTGCGAGGCGCGCATTGCGGCCACGCTGTCGGGACCGACCGAACGCGGCTGATCGAGAAAGAGTTGCATGGCCGGGTGACGCTCCACGGCCACCAGCATGTCCTCGAAACGGCCGAGCACATGCGGGCGGATCGCTTCGGCTTCGAACGAACCGGCAAGCGCCGCGACACCGGGCTTTTCCGTCGACACCGCGAAATGGTTGGCCCAGAAATGCACCAGCCGTTCGATGAATGGCGTCGGCGTGGTCAACGCGCTGGCGACGCGCGCGTTGACCGCCGAGCGGTATATGTCGAGAATCTCGCCGCGCATCGCTTTGCGCTCGGCCTGCTTCGCGGTTTGTGCGGCGCCGGGCGGCGGGGATGACTGCCCAAGTTGCTGCGCGGTTTGCGGCGTGCCTCGCTGTGCAACCTGCTGTGCGCGTTGCCCGGCGTTCAGTGCCTGCGCCGCGTTCTGATCGCCCGGCTGGTTGGCATTGCTAACGTTCGCGCGATCGCCAGCCTGCCCCGCTGCGGCGCTGTCTCTGTTCTGCTGCTTGAACTGCATGCGCTGCTGCAGCAGTTCGGTGGACAGTGCCACGGAATCCGGCTGGCCGGCCCACGCCGAGGGTCGCGGCTGGTACTGATCGAATTGCGCGAGCAGCCACGCCTTTGGATCGGCGGGCGGCGCCTCGTCGGCGCGCGCGCCCAGGCCGAAGCGGTTCAGCGCAATTGCCGCGGCGTTCAGGTTCGGTGAGTTAGCCATAGGGTCCTCGTCGGCCGGTATACAGTTCAAACGCACATCCCACGCAAATCCGTCGCATAGACTCGACTATTTTTTATTCGGCCGAAGACCCGCTCGACGCGTGTCCCCCGCTCGCATTCGCATCGGCTGCATTCGCATTGGCTGCATTCCCGTCTGCCGTATTTCCGTCTGCATTCCCAGGCTTTTGCGCATTCGCGGCCGGCGCAGGCTCGCGCCACTGGCCGCGCAACTTCAGGCTGTCGGCGAACTTGACGCGCTCCTCCGGTGTGAGCGTCGCCGCGAAATCGGCCACACTGCTTTCCACCAGCGCGCGCAGACTGCTGTCGGCGGCGCGCGTGCGAGCGAGCGCGGCGTCGAGCGCGCCGCGGTCGAATTGCGGCGCCGCCAGCAATCGCAGCACGTCGCGGCGCCCTTCGCGAGCCTCCCGCGCGAACTGCCGCCCTTCGCGGCGCGCGTTCTTCAGGCCGTCGACGAAAGCTTTCTGCTGCTGTGCCGACAACGGCTGCGCCGCGAATCGCAGCGCGCGTTGCTGTGCGAGCAACGGCACCGTGATGCCGCGCGCCGAGAACCATTGATAAGCACCGCCGACTATCGCACCCACCAGAAACACGTTGAGCACGAGCGACGCCGCCAGCACGAATTTCCACGACCTGCCGTTCATTCGTCGCTCCAATCGGCGGACGCGCCGCCGAAGCTCGATGTCAGGTATGAGGACTCGTGCGCAGGCGGCACGCTCCCCGTCAGTACAAAGAACGACACGGCGAGCGCGCCGGCCACACCGCCGAGCAAGCCGACGCCCGCCACTGCCGCGCCGGACCACCACAGCCGCCTGCGCGGCGCCGCCGGCTGCCGCAACGGCGCGCCCGCGATAATGCGTTGCTGCAACGCCGCGCCCGGCGGCTCGACCTTGTCGGCGGCAAGCAGCGCGTCGATGCCTGCCGCCTGCGCGAGCCAGCTGTCCGCTTCCGTGCGATGTGCGCGGGCCCACGCTTCGCCCGCCGCGCGCTCGTGCTGCGGCCAGCGGCGCGGGTCGGCGCCATAGGCTTGTACGATCTGATGGAATCTTTCGGGCGTCATGATGTGTCCTTGCTCAGGCCGCTGCCGGCCAGTTGTGCGCGCAGATTGCGGCGCGCGCGGGCCAGCAGGCTTTCCAGCGCATCGACCGTGATGCCCATCAGGGCAGCGGCGTCGATGTTCGACATCTCCTGGTAATAGTTCAGCACCAGCGCCTCGCGCTGCCGCGCCGGCAAGGCCGCGAGCGCTGCGCGTACCTGCTCGTGCTGGGCACGCGCTTCGAGACGGGCCTCCGGCGGCGCGGCGGGATCGATCTCGTCGGGCAGCTCGTCGCGCGGATCCTCGCGACGGCCACGCAGCCGGTCGTAACAGAGATTGAGCGCCACGCGATGCACCCACGTGTCGAGCTTCGCTTCGCCTTCGCGCCAGCGCGGCGCCTGCTTCCAGATACGGACGAAGACTTCCTGCGCGACGTCTTCGGCTTCCATGCGGTCGCCCAGCATGCGCGTGGCGAGCGCAAGCAGCCGCGGCAGTTTGCGCGCGACGAGCGAACGCACGGCGGCGGGCTCCGCGCGGCCCACCTGCGCGATCAGCTCCGCGTCGGGATCGCGATCGCTCAACGCGGGACGCTCCGGCAGCCGCGCCGCGCGCGGCGCGTCGCGCATTGCGCGAGCTGCGTCCAGGATCTGCACGCACTGACGTCTGTCACTTGCCCCCACTCCCTCTGACACCACTCATACCGGTTTCGATCTCACACGGATCGTTGCGCGCGCACCGTTTTCCGAAGGCACGCGCCAAAGGCGGATCATGGCGCGCGTCACCTACGCAATCGCACTCAATATACGACGACGGCCGGACGATAGTAGGCCGGCCGCGCCGGGTAGACCACACAACCGGCCAGCGTTGCCGCCAGCAGAATTATCACGAGCCTTTTCATAGCCTGTTCTCTCGTTGGATGACGCACACGATGCGAGCGCGGCGCGGATGCATGGGCACTGCGCCCACTGCTCGCGCGCCGCGACGCTCATCGCTCAGGCCCAATGCCCTTCGATCCAGCGATAGTTCGGTCCGCGCTGAACCCAATGGCCCGGCACCCAGTGATACCCGACGCGAACCGGCTGCCAGTGACCCGTCACCCATACATAACGGCCGTGCTCCCAGCGCCAGCGGCCCTGATCCCAGACATACCCCGGTCGCGGAGCAGGCGCCACTTCGACGCGCGGCGGCGGCGGCGCCATGGGCGCGACGATCACGGCTTGCGCGGAGGCCGGCAGCGATGTCATCGCGGCGGCGGACAGAAGCGTGGCGCTTAGCAAAGAAGTCAGCAGACGGACCGGTCGGGTTGATTTCATATTGGTTTCTCCGATAAGAGTCCGAAGCCGGAAGCGGCTCCGTTTCTTCTTGAACGCCGCTGTTGGAAAAATCCGTCGCCCGATCGAAAAAAAAATTTGATGTGACGGCTCCGTCAGCATAACGACAGCATGAGTTATGCAAATGAATGCGATTCGAGAGCCAACGTAATCTTCGCGCCGCGAAATCTTAATCAACGAATGGTCCAATCGCGCAGTTTTGAGCAGTAAGACGATCGGCTGTATTTCTAACAATATCCCAAGCGATTTTCCACCCGTACACGAGGGAATCGCTAAGCGGCGAAGTCGAAACTGGAGCCAGGCACATGTTGCGTAGAACCCTCTTACCCATCCCGTTTGCGGCGGCGCTCGCGCTCACGGCCTGCGGCAACAACAGCGTGAACTCGAACGCGTCGGCTCCGCCGGCCGCGTCGACGCCGGCTGCCACCGTGTCGGCACAGGACGCTGTTCCTACCGCTACGCCGATCAAGCACGTGGTGGTGATCTTCGGCGAGAACGTATCGTTCGACCACTACTTCGCTACCTATCCGCAAGCTTCCAATCCGGTCGGCGAGCCGCAGTTCACGGCTGCCGCCGGCACGCCCACCGTCAACAACCTGAGCACGAACAACCTGATTACGGCCAATCCGAACGCGCTGTCCACGTCGCCGAACACGGCTGGCCGCACGGTCGGCACGGTGGCGATCGCCGGCCTCGGTCTGCCGGCGGCCGACCTGCTGCCGTTCCGTCTCGACCGTTCGCAGGCGAATACGTCGAGCCAGAACCACGCGTACGCCGCCGAACAGCTTGCGTACAACAACGGCGCAATGGATTCGTTCCCGCTTTTCACGGCAGCCGGTTCGACGATTGCGGGCAGCACGGGCGCGTTCGCAACCAAGGGCCAGGTGCTCGGCTATTTCGACGGCAACACTGTCACGGCCATGTGGAACTACGCGCAGAACTTCGCGATGAACCAGAACGCGTACACGGACACGTATGGTCCGTCCACGCCGGGTGCGCTCGAAGTGGTGTCCGGCCAGAACAACGGCGTAGTGGTCACGGGCGGCACGACGGCCAATGCGATCCCCGACTCGGCCGGCGGCTTCACGATCATCGGCGACCTCGACCCGACCGGCGACGTCTGTACGATCAAGGCAGCCAGCTCGCCGACCGGCGCGATGTCGGCCAACAACAAGAACATCGGCGACCTGCTGAACGCGAAGAACCTGACGTGGGGCGGTTTCATGGGCGGCTTCAACCTGCAGACCGTCAATCCGAACGGCACGACGGGCTGCCTGCGCTCGACCTTCTCGCAGGTGCTGAACGCGACCAAGGCCGACTATGTGCAGCACCATGCATGGTTCCAGTACTACGCGAGCACGGCTAACCTCGCGCATACGCGTCCTTCGTCGACGGCGCTGATCGGCTACACCGATCCGCTCGACAACACCGCCACGCCGGTTCATCACCAGTACGACTCCGACGACTTCTTCACGGCGGTGAAGGCGGGCAACTATCCGTCGGTGAGCTTCCTGAAGGCGCCGGCAGTCAGCGACGCGCACCCGGGCAACTCCGACCCGATCGACGAGCAGGCATTCGTCACCAAGGTGATCAACTTCCTTGAGCAGCAACCCGACTGGAAGAACACCGCCGTGATCATCGCGTACGACGATTCGGACGGCTGGTACGACCACCGCTTCAAGGCGCCGACGAGCGCTTCATTCGATTCGACGACGGCTCAATCCGCCGGAGGCAAGACGGTGGCGGGCAGCGACAACCTGAGCGGCGTCGGCCAGTGTACGGCGGCCGGCGCGGTGCAGCCGCAAGGCGTGAATGGCGGCACGGTCAACGGCCGCTGCGGTCCGGGCACGCGTACGCCGTTCATCGTGGTGTCGCCGTGGGCGAAGGCTAACTTCGTCGACGATACGCCGATCACGCAGGCCTCGGTCGTGCGCTTCATCGAGGACAACTGGCTCGGCGGGCAACGCCTCGGCAACGGCTCGTTCGACGCAACAGCCGGCAGCATCCTGAACATGTTCAACTTCTCGGGCTCGGGCAACACCCCGGTGCTGTATCTCGATCAGAACCTGGGCACAAAGCTCAGCGCGGCGCCGGCCATCTGACCGGAACTCGCTTGAGCGCATCAAACGCCACAAGCTGTAGTTGGGCATCGAGCCAGCGCAATCGTGCTGGCTCGATTCTGCTTTTTGATCGCAACCGATCCGAATACCCGTCACTCACGCCATGAATCCTTCTTCAGACGCCGTGCTGTCGTCGCATTTGCCTGCGGGCGGCGAGCCGGGCCCCATGATTACCCGCCACTCGTGGCTCAGACTGCTCGCGTGGAGCGCCGGCGGCGTGGTGCTTGCCGCGATTCTGTACGGTGCCTGTGCGCTCGTGTACCCGGAGCGCATGCCGCCCGCGGTCGGCGCCATCGTTGAGGAAATCACCGGCGCGAATCCGCATCCGGTGCAACTGATGCGTCCGCCAGGCGCGCCGTTGAGCGCCGTCGCGCTGCTCGGCAAAGAGGTTTTCTTCGATCAGTCGCTGTCGGCTTCCGGCACGCAGTCGTGCGCATCGTGCCACTCGCCGCAACATTCGTACGGCCCTGATAACGCGTTTCCCGTGCAGCTTGGCGGCGCGCATATGAATCAGGCGGGCTACCGTCCGCCGCCTTCGCTCGCGTATCTGTATCGCCAGGCGCCGTTCAGCATCGGGCCGGACCAGGGCGACACCGACGTGCCGGTGGACATGACGCAACTCGCGTCGCAGGCCGCCGGCGTGCAGCGCGCGCAAAAGACCGCGCTCGCCGCGCCCGCCGCTCCTGCGATGGTCCCGCAAGGCGGCCTGTTCTGGGACGGCCGCGCGGATACTTTGCAGGACCAGGCATTGGGGCCGCTCACCAATCCCGTGGAGATGGCCAACGCGTCGCCGGAAGACGTCGCGCGCAAGCTGCTGCACACCCGGTATCTGGACCAGTTCAAGCAGATCTTCGGGCCTTCCATTGTCAATAATCCGAGCCTGCTGATCTCGGAGGCGATGTTCGCGGTGGGTCGCTATCAGATCGAAGATCCGTCGTTTCACGCGTTCACGAGCAAGTACGACTACTGGCTCGAAGGCAAGGCGCGGCTTACCCACGCCGAATTGCGCGGCCTGCAACTGTTCAACGACAAGGACAAGGCCAACTGCGCCGGTTGCCATCTGAGCCAGCCGAGCAAGGACGGCCTGCCGCCAGTGTTCACCGATACGCAATACGAAGCGCTGGGCGTGCCGCGCAACATGGCGATCCCGGCGAACAAGGATGCGAAGTTCTACGACATGGGCGTATGCGGGCCGTTTCGCGACGATCTCGCGAAGCAGACGCAGTACTGCGGGATGTTCCTCACGCCGACGCTGCGCAATGTCGGCGAGCGCAAGGTGTTCTTCCACAACGGCGTGTATCACGATCTGCAGCATGTGATGGACTTCTACAACTTGCGCAACACGTCGCCGGAAAAGATCTATCCGCGCGATGCGGCGGGCAAGGTTCAGAAGTACGACGATCTGCCGTCGCAATACCACGCGAACGTGGACGTGGTCGACGCGCCGTTCGACCGCAAATCCGGCGATCAGCCCGCCATGACCGATCAGGACATCCAGGACATCATCGCGTTCATGAAGACGCTGAGCGACGGGTATAAGGTCGGCGGTTGACGGAGCGCTGACGAGGCAGCGGTGAGTCGGCGTGAGATGAGATGAGGTGAAGCGAAGTGTGTCCTCGAACGCTGCCGCTGCCCGGCGTTGCGCGGGCCGGTGAGGTATGCTCTCCGGTTCCGCGACCCCTTCCCGTTCTCCCACCATGCCCGCTTTTCCTTTCGACGCCGTTCTTTTCGACTGTGACGGTGTGCTCGTCGATTCCGAACCTATTACCAGCCGCGTGCTTGCCGACATGCTCGGCGAACTGGGCTGGCCGTTGAGCGTGGAAGAGACGATGCAGATTTTTGTCGGCAAGGCCGTCAAGGACGAAGCCGCGCTGATCGAAGCGCGCACCGGCTTTGCGATCACCGCAGACTGGCTCACGCAGTTTCGCGCGCGCCGTAATGCGGCGCTCGATCTCGAACTACGCGCGATACCCGGCGCGGCGACAGCGGTGCGCGCATTGCACACGATGCTCGACGCGCGCATCGCGGTGGCTTCCGGCGCAGACCGGATCAAGGTGGAGTTGCAACTCGCGAAAGCGGGAATGCTCGACTGCTTCGCAGGACGCATTTATAGCGGCCACGAAACGCCGCGCAGCAAGCCGTTTCCCGACGTGTACCTCGCTGCTGCCGCGGGTCTGGGCGTGGACCCGGCGCGTTGCGCGGTGATCGAGGACACGGTGACAGGCGCAACGGCCGGCGTCGCCGCCGGTGCCACGGTGTTCGGCTACTGTCCGCAGGAATTGGGGCATAGCAACGCCACGGCGCTGCATGGCGCGGGCGCGGTGCAGGTGTTTCGCGACATGGCCGCGCTGCCTGAACTGCTGGCGCAGTGGCAACGCGCGGCGGGATGATTGGTGTAGCCGGAGCGGTCAATCGGCGCGACACTTATCGCGAACTAAGCAACCGGCATGAGAAGCGCACAGCCGGGCTAACGAGCGACGCTCACTAACCCGGTAAAAGCCATCAGGCCTTCGGCACGCGCCCATAAGTGTCTTCGAACCGCACGATGTCGTCTTCGCCGAGATACGTGCCCGATTGCACTTCGATCAGTTCGAGCGGAATCTTGCCCGGATTCAGCAACCGGTGCGTGACGCCGAGGGGAATGTAGGTCGACTGGTTTTCGGTCAGGACGATTTCCTTGTCGCCATTCGTGACCATGGCGGTGCCCTTCACGACAATCCAGTGCTCCGCGCGATGGTGGTGCATCTGCAAGCTCAGCTGCGCGCCCGGGCTCACGACGATGCGCTTGACCTGGAACCGGTCACCGCTGTCGATACCTTCATACGAGCCCCACGGCCGGACCACGCGGCGATGCGTGACCGATTCATGACGCCCCAGCGCATTCAGCTGTGCGACGATCTTCTTCACGTCCTGCGCCAGATCGCGACGCGTGACCAGAACCGCATCCGCCGTTTCGACGATCACCACGTTGTCCATGCCGATCGCCGCCACGAGGCGGTGCTCCGAGCGGATATACGAATTGGTCACTCCGTCCGTCAGCACGTCGCCGAGCAGCGCATTGCCTTGCGCGTCGCGCTCGGCGATGCCGGCGAGCGCCGTCCACGAGCCAATGTCGTTCCAGCCCAGATCCGACACTGCCACCACGGCGGCGCGCTGTGTCTTCTCCATCACTGCGTGATCGATCGAAATATTCGGTGACGCGGAGAAAGCATCGGCTTCGAGGCGCGTGAAGTCGTTATCACGCTGCGCTGCGTCCAGCGAAAGCTCGGCCTGGCGCGCGATGTCCGGCTCGTAGCGGCGCAATTCCTCCATAAACGTGGACGCCTTCAGCATGAACATGCCGCTGTTCCAGTAGTACCCGCCGTCGGCAAGAAAACGCTGTGCCGTGGCGGCGTCGGGCTTCTCGACGAACGCGTCGACCGCGAACGTCTGCGCATCGTCGATCAGATTCTGCCCCGCGCGAATATAGCCGTAGCCGGTGTGCGGCTCGGTGGGCGTGATGCCGAACGTCACCAGATAGCCGTCCTGCGCGATCTGTGCGGCGTCGGCCGCCGCCTTGATGAATGCCGCCTCGCCCGTGATCACGTGATCGGACGGCAGGACCAGCAACAGCGCCTCCGCCGACTCGCGCAGCGCGAGGAGCGCCGCGACGGCAATGGCCGGCGCCGTGTTGCGGCTGGCGGGTTCCAGCACGATTGCGGCGGACTTCACATCGACCTGGCGCAGCTGCTCGGCGACCAGAAACCGTTGATCATTGTTCGTGACGACGATGGGTGCGCAAATATCGGCAATGCCGTTAAGTCGCAGCGCGGTTTGCTGCACCAGCGTGTGCTCGCCGTTGAGCCTGAGATACTGCTTCGGATAGCCACCACGCGACATTGGCCACAGGCGTGTACCGCTGCCACCGCAAAGAATGACGGGATGAATATGCATGGTCTGATGCTTCTCCAGATTGTTTCGACGATCGCGGAACGCCCGGCCGCCACGTGGCAGCCGCCTGGCAATTCCGCATGAATTGCATTCGCGCGTTCGGGTTCGTGCGGCAAGCGCTCCGAACCCTGTCCCAGGCGCGCTCGCGCGCGGGTAAAGTCATGCGCGGCCATGCGCGCTCACGCGCGCCCGGGCCTTAGCGTATCCGAACCATAATTCGCTTGCATCGCGCCCGCAACTACTGAAATGCAACGTTTGGTGAATTTGCCCACACACCACAACCACTTGTGCGCGACCCGCCACACAGCAGAACCATAACAAAAAGCCCCGCAAGACTTTCATCCTACGGGGCTTTGAGCAGCGGCGCTACGGGTTCAACGTGACATCATATGCATACTCACGTTATGCATCACCCATAAGGTTCCGCCGATCACGATCACCGCGGTCAGCACGGTGAACGCAAACGCGGTCACGTTCCAGCGCTGCGCCGACGACGAGTTCATGTGCAGGAAGAACACCAGGTGAACGATGATCTGCACGAATGCGAGGCCCGCAATCGCGATCAACGCGTTCTCACCCGTCAGCATGCCGTTCATCACGAGAGCGAACGCCGCGACCGTCAGGACGACGGACAGAATGAAGCCGGTCGCGTAGCTGCCGAGGCTGCCGTGGCTCTCGCCGGAGTGTCCGTTATGGCTATGGTCCATTTAGATCACGCTCGCAAGATAGACAAAGGTGAAGACGCCGATCCACACGACGTCCAGAAAGTGCCAGAAAAGGCTCAGGCACGTCAGGCGAATCATGTCGCGCTCGGTGAGATCACGGTGCGTCATCACCTGGACCGCGAGTACGATCATCCAGATCAGGCCGCAGGTCACGTGCAGACCGTGCGTGCCGACCAGCGTGAAGAACGACGAGAGGAACGCGCTGCGATCCGGACCCGCGCCTTCGGCGATCAGATGCGAGAACTCGCGCAGTTCCAGCACGAGGAACGACAGACCCAGCAGGAACGTCACCGCGAGCCAGAACAGCAGCACGCCCTTGCGGTTCCGGTGCGCGCCGAGCATCGCGAAACCGTACGTGATACTGCTGAGCAGCAGCATGGTCGTTTCGAGCGCGACGCCCGGGATCTCGAACAGATCCTTGGCGGTCGGACCACCGGCGAACTGGTGGCTCATCACCGCGAACACTGCGAACAGCGACGCGAAGATGATGCAGTCGGTCATCAGGTACAGCCAGAAGCCGAACACCGAATGCGACGGCGGATGGTCGGCGTGATGCGCCTCGTGCTGATGCGCGTGGGCCGTAAGCGTGTTATTTGACATCAGTCCACCTCCAACGCGACCTGCGCACCGGCGCCGGAGCGTTTTTCTTCGATAGCCGCGACCGTGGCAGCCGGAATGTAAAAGCCTTCGTTCTTCTGGCAGCTATAGACGATCACCGTTGCAATCGATCCGACCAGGCCGACGATCGCGAGCCACCAGATATGCCACACCGCAGCGAAACCGAGCACCAGCGAGAACAGCGCGACCACGAGGCCCGCGGACGTGTTCGACGGCATGTGGATGTCGCTGTACACCGGCTTCGGCTGGTTCTTGCGCGACTTCATTTCAGAGAACGCGTCGAGCTGGCGCACGTCCGGAATGATCGCGAAGTTATACGACGCGGGCGGCGAACTCGTGGCCCATTCGAGCGTGTGAGCGTCCCACGGATCGCCCGTCACATCGCGGTTCTGCGGCAGATTGCGGTCGCGGATACTGACCACCAGTTGCAACACCTGGCAAACGATGCCGATCGCGATCAGAACCGCTCCAACCCACGCGAACATCAGCCACGGATGCCAATCGGGATTGTCGTAGTGATTGATACGGCGCGTCATGCCCATGAAGCCCAGCACGTACAGCGGGGTGAACGCGACCCAGAAGCCGATCTGCCAGAACCAGAATGCAGCCTTGCCCAGCTTCTCGTTCAGCTTGAAACCAAATGCCTTCGGGAACCAGTAGTTGAAGCCCGCGAGGTAGCCGAACAGCACGCCACCAATGATCACGTTGTGAAAGTGGGCGATCAGGAAGAGGCTGTTGTGCAGCACGAAGTCCGCGCCCGGAATCGCCATCATCACGCCGGTCATCCCGCCGATCGTGAACGTGACCATGAAGCCAAGCGTCCACAGGATCGGCGTGGTGAACTGCAAACGACCCTTGTAGATCGTGAACAGCCAGTTGAAGACCTTCACGCCGGTCGGAATCGCAATGACCATCGTTGCAATACCGAAGAACGCGTTGACGTCGGCGCCCGAACCCATCGTGAAGAAGTGATGCAGCCACACGAGGAACGACAGCACCATGATCGCGCACGTCGCCCACACCATCGTCTTGTAGCCGAACAGCGGCTTCTTCGCGAACGTCGCCACGACTTCCGAGAAAATACCGAACGCCGGCAGGATCAGGATGTACACCTCGGGGTGACCCCATGCCCAGATCAGGTTCAGGTACAACATCGCGTTGCCGCCGGCATCGTTCGTGAAGAAGTGCATGCCGAGGTAACGGTCGAGGCCGAGCAGCGCGAGCGTGACGGTCAGGATCGGAAACGCTGCCATGATCAGCACGTTCGTGCACAGCGCGGTCCACGTGAACACCGGCATCCTCATGAACGTCATGCCGGGCGCGCGCATCTTCACGATCGTCACGAAGAAGTTCACGCCGGTCAGCAACGTGCCGATACCGGAGAGCTGCAGGCTCCACAGGTAGTAGTCGACGCCGACGCCCGGGCTGAACTGCAACTCGGACAGCGGCGGATAGGCGAGCCAGCCCGTTTGCGCGAACTCACCCACCACCAGCGAGATATTGATCAGGATCGCGCTGATCGCCGTCATCCAGAAGCTCAGCGAGTTCAGGAACGGGAAAGCGACGTCGCGGGCACCGATCTGCAACGGCACGATGATGTTCATCAGGCCGACCATGAACGCCATCGCCATGAAGAAAATCATGATGACGCCGTGCGCGGTGAAGATCTGGTCGTAATGGTGCGGCGGCAGGAAGCCTGGCGCGTTATACGACAACGCAAGCTGGGTACGCATCATGATGGCGTCCGCGAAACCCCGGAACAGCATGATGAGCGCGACCACGATGTACATCACGCCGAGCTTCTTGTGGTCGACCGACGTGAACCATTCGGTCCACAGGTAGCGCCACTTGCCGAAATAGGTGATCAGACCCAGAACCAGCGCACCGCCGAGCGCGATCCCGGCCGCCGTCACCATGATGATCGGCTCGTGGTACGGAATGGAGTCTAGTGAGAGATTGCCGAACATGCGTTACCCCTTACCCTTTGGCGCACAGTTGGCGTCCTTCATGTTGTCGAGGACGTTACCGTTGTTGTATCGGGCAATGATGTTGTGAAAGAGCTTCGGATCGACCGACGAGAAATAGCGCACAGGTTCTTTCTCGCTCGGCGCCGATACCGTGTGGTAACGGTCCATGCTGAGGTTGTCCGACGAAGCGCGCACTTTCGCGACCCATGCATTGAACTCTTCCGGCGACGTCGCGAGCGTGCGGAACTTCATGTCCGAAAAGCCTTTGCCGCTGAAGTTCGCCGCGGTTCCCGCGTAATTGCCGGCTTCATCGGCGATCAGGTGCAGACGGGTTTGCATGCCCGCCATTGCGTAGATCTGGCCGCCGAGTTGCGGAATGAAGAACGAGTTCATCACCGTGTCGGACGTGATCGTGAAGTTCACCGGCGTGCCCACCGGAATCGCGAGCTGGTTCACCGACGCGATGCCGAGGTCCGGATAGATGAACAGCCACTTCCAGTCGAGTGCGACGACTTCGACGTTGATCGGCTTGACCTGCGACTCGAGCGGCTTGTACGGATCGAGTTCGTGCGTGGTTTTCCACGTCAGCACGGCGAGGAACAGAATGATCAGCGTCGGAATCGTCCAGATGGCGATTTCAATGCCGGTGGAATGTACCCAGCCCGGCTGGTAGTCAGCGTTCCGGTTCGACGCGCGGTAACGCCATGCGAACAGCAGCGTAAGCGCGATCACCGGAACCACCACGATCAGCATGGCCCAGGTGGACGTGGAAATCAGCTGGCGCTCGGCCAGCCCCACACTACCCTTCGGATTCAAAATATCGAGGTTGCTGCAACCCGAAAGCAACAACATGAGGCTTGTGGACGCGAAACTTATCGACCCACGCAGAGTCTTTCCTTTCATATCCTTTGCCTTTTCATTACGACTTCAACGAACGTCATCAGACCGCTCTCCATTAATAAGCGCTCGCATGGTAGGGGAACGGCATTTTGCAATAAACCCTTCATTTGGCAACGCATTATTGCGTCGCACCACCGTGCGACACGTTGCCGCATATGCGCACTCAAAGAAGATTTCGCAGTGCTCTTTAGCTTGTCACCAGAGAGTTCGCGACTCACAAAATGCCTTTAAACAAGCACTAAGACGCGACGCGGCCTGATCGGTCACGTCGCGTCGAAGACGCGCATCGGGGTTGTCGGCAAAGCGGCGCAAGGCTTGAACGCAGCAGCACACGCATGACGGATGCTGCACCTGCGCGAGCCTGGTAACGGCCTCTCCCGCAGCCCTTCTTGCGCGTCGGCCGGTTAGCCCGGCGTGCGCGTTGCCGTGGCAGCCGGTGCCGGCACTGCCGCCTGCAGATGGTCGCCGCCTTCGGCCGGCGCCGGGTCCGAGGGATGAACCGAGCGCTCCGACTGGGCGAGCAGCGTGCCGACCGACGGATCAATCGCATCGGTGAACGGCTTCGGATTGATACCAATCGCGAGCACGAGCACCGCCATCGCACCGAGCAGCACGAACTCACGCTTGCCGAGATCTTTCAGCTTCGCGACGCGCGCATTCGCGATCGCGCCGAAGATCACCCGCTTGTACATCCACAGCGTGTACGCGGCGCTCAGCACCAGCGTGGTCGCGGCCATCGCGCCGATCCAGAAGTTAAAGCGGATCGCGCCCATCAACACCATGAACTCGCCGACGAAACCCGACGTGCCCGGCAAGCCGATGTTGGCCATTGAGAACAGCATCACGAATGCGGCGAAGCGCGGCATCGTATTCGCGACGCCGCCATATTCGGTAATCGAGGCAGTCTTCGTGCGGTCGTAAAGCATGCCCGTGCACAACAGCATGGCGCCCGACACGATGCCGTACGACAACATCTGCACGATCGCGCCGGCCTGGCCGATGCGGTTGAACACGAACAGGCCGAGCGTCACGAGGCCCATGTGCGCGACCGTCGAATAGGCGAGCAGGCGGCGCATGTCGGTCTGCACGAGAGCAAGCAGGCTCGAATAGATCACGGCGATCAACGACAACGTGATGATCATCGGTGCAAAGAAGTGACTCGCCTGCGGCGCGATGGGCAGCGCGAAACGCAGCAGGCCGTAGCCGCCGAGCTTCAGCATGCCGATCATCACGGCGGCGCCGGTCGGGCCATCCAGATGGACGTCCGGCAGCCACGTATGCAGCGGCCACATCGGCACCTTGACGCCGAACGCCGCGAGAAACCCCAGGAAGATCAGCACCTGCGGCCACGTGCCGAGATGTGTCTCACGCCACGTCGCAAGATCGAAGCTGTGCGTCTGGCCGTACAGGTACAGCATCGACATCAGCATCATCAGCGAGCCAAGGAGCGACACGAAGAAGAATTTGACGGCCGCATACGAGCGGTTCGATTGGCCCCATGTGCCGATCAGCAGGTACAGCGGGATCAGCGTGGCTTCGAATGCGACGAAGAACAGCATGCCGTCGAGCGACGTGAACACGCCCTGCATGAAGCCCGACAGCATCAGGAACGCGCCGTAATACTGCGCGGTGCGCTGCGTGATCGATTCCCACGAAGCCACCACGATGATGATCGTGGTCAGCGCGGTCAACGCAACGAGCCACAGCGAAATCCCATCCACCCCCACGTGCCAGGCGATGTCGAATGTCGGCGACCAGCGCACGTTTTCGACGAACTGCATGGACGTGACGTCGTTACGGAAATTCGTAACCAGCGGAATGACCGGCAGGAACCCTGCAACCGCGCCGATGAGCGCGAGCCACCGGGTGCGACTTCGTGCCGCGTCCGATCCGGCACGCAACACCACCAGACCGGCGACAATAGGAATCCAGATAAGTAGGCTAAGAAGCGGAGGCAAGGGCATGTGCTCTGTCAAAACTTGAAGTACAAAACGCCGCATCGGCGCCTTCAAAAATTGAAAGCGTCGAAATGGAAATGTAAGCTGGAGTGGACTCAGACGGCGTGTTGTCGGGATTTCCGCTACACGTTTACCCGCAGTCGATTTCGCAAGGGTGGGAGATTACCAAGATAAGAAAACTTTTGCAGCGCAACAATGCAAAGTCCGCCGCAGTAATGCTTTGTTGCCACGCAGGCCCTTGCGCAATGGTTTCAAATATGCGTCTGCACAACAGGCCGGGCAAGCCACGCATGCCTGATTTTTTCGTAGACGTTCATAGCCGTTAGCGTGTAGTTCAATACTTTTATTCGAGGCTTTTCACGGGCGCTCGTTGGCGGGAATAGCATGTGCTCGGCCGAGCTGTCCGGTTGCGCCATTTTTTTCCCGAACGGTGAAACATGGGGACCCAACCAGGCTTTAAAAAATTTGTCCCGTCACTCTAGAGTTTTGCCGGTCGGGCCGCCGCCAGGTCGCCGAGCGGCCATCATCGATTGACTCGACTGGCCGATCTGAGCACACCTGCGCGCTGTTCGAAACTTACAACCCGCTAAACGTTTTTCGTCCTCATTGCGCGCCGTGGCCGCAGGCAAACGCCGGCCTTGCATGCAATCATGCTTCTTTCGTCGCCTATACCTTTCGGACCACGCATGGCGTTTCATGATGAAGTGGACGTTCCCGCGCTCGAGTGCCGCGGTTTGAGCAAGACGTATGGCGTGGCCCGTGTGGTGCTCGCAAGCCTCGATTTCACGCTGAGACCCGGCGAATTCATTGCGATCATGGGCGACTCCGGCGTCGGCAAATCGACGCTGCTGAACGTGATCGCCGGTCTCGACAGCGCGGACAGCGGCGACGTGGTCATCGACGGTCACGCGCTCGCCGGGCTGGACGACAACGCGGCCACGCGCCTGCGTCGCCAGAAACTCGGCTTTGTGTTCCAGGCTTTTCACGTGCTGCCGCACCTCACGCTCGCGCAGAATGTCGCATTGCCGCTGCTGCTCAATGAGATGCCGACAACGGCCGCACACGACATGCTCGCAGCCGTTGGCCTCGACGGAAGGGGCGACGATTTCCCGCGCCAGCTCTCCGGTGGCGAACTGCAGCGTGTCGCGATTGCGCGGGCGCTCGTGCATCGCCCGAAACTGATTCTCGCCGACGAACCCACCGGCAATCTCGACCCTGACACCGCGCACGAAGTGCTCGGCCTGTTCCGCGCGCAAAGCAAGGCGACCGGCGCGGCCACGATCATGGTGACGCATTCCGAAGCCGCCGCCGCAGTCGCCGACCGCATCCTGATTCTGCGCGACGGCGGCCTGCATGCGTCGCCGGGCAAACGCGTCGCGGTACCGCCCGCGACGACGCCCCACTCCACTGCCCGCTGCGTCGATGGCGACCGCTGACCCGCGCGCGTTGCGCCGCGCGCGCGGCTACCGCATCCTTGCCCGTTGGCTGCTGGCCGCGGAATGGCGCAGTCATCGCGGGCGCGCGATCGTTGCAATCACAACGATCGCACTCGGGGTCGCCCTTGGCTATGCAGTCCAGTTGATCAACAGCGCCGCCTTCAACGAGTTCTCGGCAGCCGCCCGCAGTCTGTCGGGCGAAGCCGATCTGCAGATACGCGGCGCCCGGCCATTATTCGACGAGTCGATCTATCCGCGCCTCGTTAATACGGCAGGCGTCGCACTGGCCAGTCCGGTGCTCGCACTCGACGTCGCCGTGCCCGCGCGCAATAGCGCGCTACCGGTACTGGGCATCGACGTCTTCAAGGCGAGCCGCATTGCGCCCGATCTGACCGGCGTGCCCGCGGCGGATCGACCATTCGATACGCTCGCGTCCGACACCATTTTCCTGTCGTCGGCCGCGCAGCAGTGGCTCAATGTCAAGACCGGCGACGATGTTGCGCTGCAAAGCGGCACCTCCATTGTTCATCTGCGCGTGGCGGGCGGCCTGGTGCGAACGCGTCCGGGTCAGCGGCTCGCGGTGATGGACATTGCTACCGCACAGTGGAAATTCGGCGCGTTGGGCAAGCTGTCGCGCGTCGATGTGCAACTCGAACGCGGCGTCGATCGGGAACGTTTCCGGCGCGATTTGCAGGCGCAACTGGGCGACACCTGGGTCGTCGCCGAGACGCGCGACGCGGAGAACCGCACCGACCGCCTCTCACGTGCGTACCGGATCAACATGAACGTGCTCGCGCTGGTCGCGCTATTCACCGGAGCCTTTCTCGTGTTTTCGACGCAGGCGCTCGGCGTCGTGCGACGTCGCGCGCAGTTCGCAATGCTGCGCGTGCTCGGGCTGACGCGTGGGCAGCTGTTGCGGCAGATTCTGCTGGAAGGCGCGCTGCTCGGCGTGCTCGGCTCGCTGTGCGGACTGGCGCTCGGCTATGCGATGGCGAGTGGCGCGCTGCGGTTTTTTGGCAGCGACCTGGGCGGCGGGTATTTTCCGGGCGTGCAACCGCAGGTCGGCTTTGAACCGCTTGCGACCGCGATATTTCTGTTGCTCGGCGTTGCCGTGTCCGTGCTCGGCAGTCTGGCGCCGGCGCTCGAGGCGGCGCGCGCACGACCCGCGGCGGCGCTGAAGGCCGGCGCGGAAGAAGGCGCGCTGGCGCGGCTCGCCACGCCGTGGCCCGCGCTTGTCTGTCTGCTCGTTGCAGCGCTGCTCACGCGTTTGCCGCCGGTTTTCGATGCGCCTATTGGCGGCTATCTGGCTGTCGCGTTGCTGCTCGTCGGCGGCATTGCGTTGATGCCGCGCGTGACCGCGCTGATATTCGGCGCGGCCAGCCGTGCATTCGCTCGACGCCGTGGTGCGACCCGCACGCTTGCGCTTGCGAGGCTCGCCAACGCGCCGGGGCATGCGTCGATTGCGATGGGCGGCGTGTTGTCGAGCTTTGCGCTGATCGTCGCGATGGCGATCATGGTGGCCAGCTTTCGCGTGTCCGTGGAAGACTGGCTCGTGCATCTGCTTTCCGCCGATCTGTATGTGCGTGTGGCGTCGAACGGCGACACCGGTGGCCTGCGTCCGGACGAACAGTCACGTCTTGCCGCCGTGCCCGGCATCAGCACGGCCGCGTTCGCTCGAACCTCCCACCTCACGCTCGACCCGGCACGGCCGGACGTCGGGGTGCTCGCGAGAGAGATCGACGCAGCCGATCCCGGCGCGAATCTGCAAATGACGGGGCCTGTGCTGCCTCCGAACGGCTGGCATGGCAGCGAGATACCTGTTTGGGTGTCCGAAGCAATGGTCGACCTGTACGGGTACAAGCTCGGACAACGTGTGCGCCTTCCGCTTGGCGACCACGCACAGGTCTTCGTCGTTGCCGGCATCTGGCGCGATTACGTGCGGCAGACCGGCGCGATTCAACTGCGGCTCGCCGACTACCGACGTCTTACCGGTGACACGGCCGCCACCGACGTCGCCGTGACCGTTCAACGGGGCGTGAGTGTCGATCACGTCATTGCAGGATTGCGCGCGTTGCCGTTTGGCGCGTCGCTGGATCTATCGCAGCCTGGCGAAATCCGGGCGCGCACGCTCGTCATTTTCGACCGGAGTTTTGCGATCACTTACCTGCTCGAAGCGGTGGCAATCGTCATCGGATTATTTGGCGTGGCCGCAACGTTTTCTGCGCAGACACTTGCGCGCGCGCGTGAGTTCGGCATGTTGCGCCATGTCGGCGTAACCCGTTCGCAGATACTGTCGATCCTCGCACTCGAAGGCGGCATGCTCACTGCCTGCGGCATTTTCATGGGCTTCGTGCTGGGATTCGCGATCAGTCTGATCCTGGTGTTCGTGGTGAATCCACAGTCGTTTCACTGGAGCATGTCTTTGCATATTCCGTGGAGTGTTCTGTCGACGGTCGCGCTGGTGATGCTCGTGTCGTCGTGCTCGACGGCGGTCGTCGCAGGGCGTGGCGCCGTGTCGGTGAATGCAGTGCGCGCGGTGAAGGAGGATTGGTGATGCGGCGCCTCGCCTCTTGCTCGCGACTCGTCGCTCATATCGGCGTACTGCTGTGCAGCGGCCCGCTGACCCTCGGCGGTGCTTTTGCGGCAGCGCCGGAATTCGCGGTGGTGACGCCGGCGCATTCAATTACGCTGCCGCAGGACACGGGCTCCCATCCCGCGTTCCGAACCGAATGGTGGTACGCGACCGGGTGGCTGACCACGCCGGATAACCAGCCGCTCGGATTTCAGATCACGTTTTTCCGCTCGGCAACCGGGCACGATACCGCCGACCCGAGCGCGTTCGCGCCGTCGCAATTGATCATTGCGCATGCCGCGCTGAGCGATCCGGCGCTCGGTCACCTTGCCCATGACCAGCGCATTGAACGCCAGGGCTTGGGCCTCGCTTACGCGCGAGCGGGCAACACCGGCGTCAAACTCGACAAGTGGACAATCGCGCGCGCCGTGGATGGTCACTATGACGTCGCCGTAGACGCCAGCGGCTTCTCCCTGCATCTCTCGCTGACACCCACGCAGGCGCCGCTCATCCAGGGCGATGGCGGCTATTCACGCAAGGGACCTCGACCGGAGCAAGCGAGCTATTACTACAGCGAGCCGCAGTTACGCGTAACGGGCAGCGTGATCCGGCCGACAGCGGCGGGCGCGAAATCGCCGGGCGGTACCGTTGTCACGGGTAAGGCCTGGCTCGATCACGAGTGGTCCAGCACGCTGCTCGACAAGGATGCCGTGGGCTGGGACTGGATTGGCGCGAACCTGAACGATGGGTCGGCGTTGATGGCCTTCAAGGTTCGTGCGCGTGACGGACACGCCGTGTGGGCACACGCGGCACTTCGGCAACGCAATGGACAGGTGACCGCTTTCGGCCCCGGGCAGGTCGAGTTCACTCCGGTCCGGGTATGGCGCTCGCCTCGAACGAATACACCTTATCCCGTCTCCATGATCGTGAAGACGGGAACCTCGACATGGCGGATCGACCCACTCATGGACGACCAGGAACTCGATTCGCGGCAATCGACCGGCGCGGTCTATTGGGAAGGCGCTGCGTGCGTGAGTCGCGGCGGTGTCGACGTAGGACAGGCGTATCTTGAACTGACGGGCTACGCGAATGCGTTGCGGCTTGGAAAGCAGTGACAGTGTGTTATACGCACGCCGTAAACGCAGAAACCCCACCTTTTTGGGGTGGGGTTTCTGACACTGCTGGGGAGCCTGACGATGACCTACTTTCACACGGGTAATCCGCACTATCATCGGCGTGGCGTCGTTTCACGGTCCTGTTCGGGATGGGAAGGGGTGGGACCGACGCACTATGGTCATCAGGCATGACTTGCTGTTGCGCTGTCCTGTGGGGGACAGCCCAACCAATCGGGGAAGAAGTAGTGTCTGGTGAGGCTCACCAGAGAAGTTTTGGGTTGTGCTGTTTCTGGCACAACACTGATCTCAACCGTGTGTGGTCTGCACAAGACCCTGCGCGGTGGCGCAGGGTGGGGCCGCCATGAGTGCTTGCGCACTGACGGCTGGCCGTCACACACCTGTTATAGGATCAAGCCTTACGGGCAATTAGTATCAGTTAGCTTAACGCATTACTGCGCTTCCACACCTGACCTATCAACGTCCTGGTCTTGAACGACCCTTCAAGGGGCTCGAAGCCCCGGGGATATCTCATCTTAAGGCGAGTTTCCCGCTTAGATGCTTTCAGCGGTTATCTCTTCCGAACATAGCTACCCGGCGATGCCACTGGCGTGACAACCGGTACACCAGAGGTTCGTCCACTCCGGTCCTCTCGTACTAGGAGCAGCCCCCTTCAAATATCCAGCGCCCACGGCAGATAGGGACCAAACTGTCTCACGACGTTTTAAACCCAGCTCACGTACCTCTTTAAATGGCGAACAGCCATACCCTTGGGACCGGCTACAGCCCCAGGATGAGATGAGCCGACATCGAGGTGCCAAACACCGCCGTCGATATGAACTCTTGGGCGGTATCAGCCTGTTATCCCCAGAGTACCTTTTATCCGTTGAGCGATGGCCCTTCCATACAGAACCACCGGATCACTATGACCTGCTTTCGCACCTGTTCGACTTGTCAGTCTCACAGTCAAGCACGCTTATGCCATTGCACTATCAGCACGATTTCCGACCGTACCTAGCGTACCTTCGTACTCCTCCGTTACACTTTGGGAGGAGACCGCCCCAGTCAAACTGCCTACCATGCACTGTCCCCGGTCCGGATAACGGACCCAGGTTAGAACCTCAAACAGATCAGGGTGGTATTTCAAGGTTGGCTCCACGCAAACTGGCGTTCACGCTTCAAAGCCTCCCACCTATCCTACACAGACCGGTTCAAAGTCCAATGCAAAGCTACAGTAAAGGTTCATGGGGTCTTTCCGTCTAGCCGCGGGGAGATTGCATCATCACAAACACTTCAACTTCGCTGAGTCTCGGGAGGAGACAGTGTGGCCATCGTTACGCCATTCGTGCAGGTCGGAACTTACCCGACAAGGAATTTCGCTACCTTAGGACCGTTATAGTTACGGCCGCCGTTTACCGGGACTTCAATCAGGAGCTTGCACCCCATCATTTAATCTTCCGGCACCGGGCAGGCGTCACACCCTATACGTCCACTTTCGTGTTTGCAGAGTGCTGTGTTTTTATTAAACAGTCGCAGCCACCAGTTTATTGCAACCCCTTCACCCTCTGCCCGCAGGGGCATCAAGCTACAGGGGCGTACCTTATCCCGAAGTTACGGTACCAATTTGCCGAGTTCCTTCTCCCGAGTTCTCTCAAGCGCCTTAGAATACTCATCTCGCCCACCTGTGTCGGTTTGCGGTACGGTCACTGTCAAACTGAAGCTTAGAGGCTTTTCCTGGAACCACTTCCGATTGCTTCTTCACCGAAGTGAATGGCCTCGCACCCTTGAATTCCGCGCCCGGATTTGCCAAAGCGCCTTCTCCAATGCAAGGACCGGGACGTCCAACACCCGGACAACCTTCCGCGATCCGTCCCCCCATCGCATTTGACAATGGTGCAGGAATATTGACCTGCTTCCCATCAGCTACGCATTTCTGCCTCGCCTTAGGGGCCGACTCACCCTACGCCGATGAACGTTGCGTAGGAAACCTTGGGCTTACGGCGAGGGGGCTTTTCACCCCCTTTATCGCTACTCATGTCAGCATTCGCACTTCCGATACCTCCAGCACACTTTCCAGTGCACCTTCGCAGGCTTACGGAACGCTCTCCTACCATGCATATAAATATGCATCCGCAGCTTCGGTATATTGCTTAGCCCCGTTACATCTTCCGCGCAGGACGACTCGATCAGTGAGCTATTACGCTTTCTTTAAAGGATGGCTGCTTCTAAGCCAACCTCCTGACTGTTTTAGCCTTCCCACTTCGTTTCCCACTTAGCAATATTTGGGGACCTTAGCTGGCGGTCTGGGTTGTTTCCCTCTTGACACCGGACGTTAGCACCCGATGTCTGTCTCCCGTGATTGCACTCTTCGGTATTCGGAGTTTGCTATGGCGTAGTAATCCGCAATGGACCCCACAACCATGACAGTGCTCTACCCCCGAAGGTGATACACGAGGCACTACCTAAATAGTTTTCGGAGAGAACCAGCTATTTCCAGGTTTGTTTAGCCTTTCACCCCTATCCACAGCTCATCCCCTAACTTTTCAACGTTAGTGGGTTCGGACCTCCAGTACGTGTTACCGCACCTTCATCCTGGCCATGGATAGATCACCTGGTTTCGGGTCTACACCCAGCGACTGAAATCGCCCTGTTCGGACTCGCTTTCGCTACGCCTGCCCTAATCGGTTAAGCTTGCCACTGAATGTAAGTCGCTGACCCATTATACAAAAGGTACGCCGTCACCCCCTTGCGAAGGCTCCGACTGTTTGTATGCATGCGGTTTCAGGATCTGTTTCACTCCCCTCCCGGGGTTCTTTTCGCCTTTCCCTCACGGTACTGGTTCACTATCGGTCGATCACGAGTATTTAGCCTTGGAGGATGGTCCCCCCATCTTCAGACAGGATTTCACGTGTCCCGCCCTACTTCTCGTACACCCAGTTCTTCCTCGCTGTTTTCGTCTACAGGGCTATCACCTGCTATGGCCGCACTTTCCAGAGCGTTCGACTAACAATGAAGATAAAGAGTACAGGCTGCTCCCATTTCGCTCGCCACTACTCTGGGAATCTCGGTTGATTTCTTTTCCTGCGGCTACTTAGATGTTTCAGTTCGCCGCGTTCGCTTCGCGTAACCTATGTATTCAGTTACGGATGACCCATTCGGGCCGGGTTTCCCCATTCGGACATCTACGGATCAAAGCTCGTTTGCCAGCTCCCCGTAGCTTTTCGCAGGCTACCGCGTCCTTCATCGCCTGTGATCGCCAAGGCATCCACCACATGCACTTGTTCGCTTGACCCTATAACGGGTGCGTCTTCCGACCCACTCGCTACAGGTTGAGTATTCGTGTTGCGCCGTATTCCAAAGCAATCTTTCGATCACTTAAAAATACATCGATACAATCACAACCCTGATTCACCTACTCGATCACCCATCTCTAAGTGATCTTTCGTGAATCTCTTTACTACTTCTTCCTGATTGTTAAAGAACGACAGCCGATAGCGCAGTTACCATCACCACGTATCGCTCTGACTGGCTCAATCGCCAATGCATAACGCTCGGTGAATACCGAACACTAGGCATTGAGGATTGGTGGAGGATGACGGGATCGAACCGACGACCCCCTGCTTGCAAAGCAGGTGCTCTCCCAGCTGAGCTAATCCCCCCGGTCATGCACAGAACAGCATCTGCTTTCCATCCCCGGGGGTCTCACCGGTCAGCCACCGCAGAATCAGTGGTGGGTCTGGATGGATTCGAACCATCGACCCCCGCCTTATCAAGACGGTGCTCTAACCGGCTGAGCTACAGACCCCTGAGTCTGTCTGCGTATGCTGTGCATGTGTGTCTTCAAAGTTCACAGCCGATAAGCGTGAGCGCTTGGTGCGTCGCCTGACGCATAAGCTCTGGAAAGGAGGTGATCCAGCCGCACCTTCCGATACGGCTACCTTGTTACGACTTCACCCCAGTCATGAATCCTACCGTGGTGACCGTCCTCCTTGCGGTTAGACTAGCCACTTCTGGTAAAACCCACTCCCATGGTGTGACGGGCGGTGTGTACAAGACCCGGGAACGTATTCACCGCGGCATGCTGATCCGCGATTACTAGCGATTCCAGCTTCACGCACCCGAGTTGCAGAGTGCGATCCGGACTACGATCGGTTTTCTGGGATTGGCTCCACCTCGCGGCTTGGCAACCCTCTGTTCCGACCATTGTATGACGTGTGAAGCCCTACCCATAAGGGCCATGAGGACTTGACGTCATCCCCACCTTCCTCCGGTTTGTCACCGGCAGTCTCCCTGGAGTGCTCTTGCGTAGCAACTAGGGACAAGGGTTGCGCTCGTTGCGGGACTTAACCCAACATCTCACGACACGAGCTGACGACAGCCATGCAGCACCTGTGTTATGGCTCCCTTTCGGGCACATCCACCTCTCGGCAGACTTCCATACATGTCAAGGGTAGGTAAGGTTTTTCGCGTTGCATCGAATTAATCCACATCATCCACCGCTTGTGCGGGTCCCCGTCAATTCCTTTGAGTTTTAATCTTGCGACCGTACTCCCCAGGCGGTCAACTTCACGCGTTAGCTACGTTACCAAGCCAATGAAGGCCCGACAACCAGTTGACATCGTTTAGGGCGTGGACTACCAGGGTATCTAATCCTGTTTGCTCCCCACGCTTTCGTGCATGAGCGTCAGTATTGGCCCAGGGGGCTGCCTTCGCCATCGGTATTCCTCCACATCTCTACGCATTTCACTGCTACACGTGGAATTCTACCCCCCTCTGCCATACTCTAGCCCGCCAGTCACAAATGCAGTTCCCAGGTTAAGCCCGGGGATTTCACATCTGTCTTAGCGAACCGCCTGCGCACGCTTTACGCCCAGTAATTCCGATTAACGCTTGCACCCTACGTATTACCGCGGCTGCTGGCACGTAGTTAGCCGGTGCTTATTCTTCCGGTACCGTCATCCGCCACAGGTATTAACCACAGCGTTTTCTTTCCGGACAAAAGTGCTTTACAACCCGAAGGCCTTCTTCACACACGCGGCATTGCTGGATCAGGCTTGCGCCCATTGTCCAAAATTCCCCACTGCTGCCTCCCGTAGGAGTCTGGGCCGTGTCTCAGTCCCAGTGTGGCTGGTCGTCCTCTCAGACCAGCTACAGATCGTCGCCTTGGTAGGCCTTTACCCCACCAACTAGCTAATCTGCCATCGGCCGCCCCTGTAGCACGAGGTCCCGAAGGATCCCCCGCTTTCCTCCGCAGAGCGTATGCGGTATTAATCCGGCTTTCGCCGGGCTATCCCCCACTACAGGACACGTTCCGATGTATTACTCACCCGTTCGCCACTCGCCACCAGGGTTGCCCCCGTGCTGCCGTTCGACTTGCATGTGTAAGGCATGCCGCCAGCGTTCAATCTGAGCCAGGATCAAACTCTTCAGTTCAAACCTGTTACTGTTTCTCGGGCTCTCTCGAACCCGGTCGCTCACTCAACGTACTGACGAATGATCCTTCCATCTCTCGACAGAAAAACCTTCCTTTCATTACTGTGTGAGACCTGATACTTTCGCTTCACCCGGCCCCGTAAGACCCGGTGTGCGCCAGCGCATCAAGCGCCCACACTTATCGGCTGTTAGTTTTTAAAGAACTCTCGCTTGGAAGCTCTGCTTTCTTCGCGTCCGTCATCAAACGGGAGGCGAATTATGCGATGCAGCCCCCACCCCGTCAACCCCTTCTCGCAATTATTTTCAAAAAGTTCTCCGGCGATGAAAAGAGTCGCCACAGCGCTGCTCGAATAATAGTTAGTTATCCAATGCAATTTGACGGCATCCAGATGCGCGAGGATAAGTTCGAAAAGCGCATTGCACACTTACGTCGATCTTCTCCATCACATGCACACTGACTGAATACAGACATCGTGCATTGACCGAAGCCACGCCGACCTCATGCGCAAGTCGCGCCCCCGCAACCAGAAATAAATACCGGATTCGCATAAATCCCTTAAAGTATTTCCGATTGACGCCGTCAACCGAGATATCCCGCCACTCACACAGCCGCCGACCATGGACGATTCTGTTGAGGAACACGCTGAAAAGGCCTCATCCGCCCCATCGCCCGTCCTTACCCGGGACGCGGTGCCGGTCGGCACCCCGCTCGAATGGCCGATTGTCGATGCCGACGGCTCGCTGCTGTTCGCGCGAGGCGCTGCGCTCGCGAGCACCGCTGAGCGCACTTTCCTGTTTGCGCATTTCCACCCACACCGTGGCGATCTGCTCGACGAGCTTGCGCAGCCGCAGCCTCCGGCAGCGAAGGCCGATCACGAAACGCCGTTGACGCTCAAGGACATGCACCTCGAAATCGGCGCACTGATCGGCGTGCGCTCTCAGCTTGGCAGCGGTGCGCCCATGCATCCTTGCCGCATCATCGGCTTTGCGCCCAACCACGCGCTCTTCGTCACGCCGCCATTACAGGACGGCCGCAAGCTGGATCTGAGAGCAGGCGAAAACATCGAAATTGTCGCGATAGCGAGTCATGCCGTGTTCCGCTTTGTCTGCACGATCGAGGCGATCTGCCGCGCGCCGTTCGATTATGTCGTGCTGTCGCGGCCGGGCGTAATTCGCCGTCTGCGTGAGCGCAAGTCGATTCGCGTTCGCGCGCATCTGCCGGTGCGCTTCGGCATTAGAGAAAGCGGCGACACGTACGACGGCCTCGGACTCGCGAAGAGCATCAGCGCGCTCGGCATGTCGCTGACGTCCTCATGGGCGCTCGGTGCGGTCGGCGAGCGTCTACGCATTGCGTTCCGCCTGAAATGCACCGACACGGACACCCGCATCGAGACCACTGCCGTCATCCGGAACGTGCAGAAGGGCAATACGCCCGACGAGCCGACCACGCACGGACTCGAACTCGATCAACTCGACACCACCCAGCAGATGGCGATGAAAGTCTTCGTCTTCGACCGGCAGGACGACGTGCTGTATTGGTCGAACAGTTTGAAGTAGGCGCAGATCGAAGCCCATCGACTGACCGTGCTGCTCATGGGCTGCTCATGGGCTGCTCATGGACGACTGATGCACGCCCAAGCAAACGGTGCATGCAGGCCGCTCACCCGATCAGCTCTTCCGGCGTGAACCGCCGCGCGCCCCACGCCTGCGCGAGCGCCTCGCAGCGTCCCAACCGGACCTGATCGCGCTCGAAATCGACGAACACCACTTCGTCCGCATCCGCCGGGCGCACGGGCTGATCGCGACTGCGGCCGTCGGTCAGAATCCACAACCAGCGCTGCTGCGCGGGCCTGCGTCGCGCGCTTTGCTCCAGCAGCCTGCTGGCACGCCCGACCCCCGCTGCCAGCGGCGAACCGCCGCCGCCGCCGACCGGCTCGAGCCAGCGCTCGTTCCACCAGCGCGGCACTGCGGGCCCGAACCACAGATCCACACCGCTTCCGCCGAAGCACACCAGCGCCGCCTCGGCGCGCGTCGCGCCAGCACGGTCGAAGAGCGCGATCAGCAGCCCTTTCGCGAGCGCGAGACGCCGCCCCGCGAGCATGGACCCCGAGCAGTCGAGCACGAAGCAATGCAGCACGCCTGCGCGCGGGGTCTGCTGCACGTATCGCAGATGGTCGGCGCGCAACGCCGCGCGGCGCTTTGCTGCCAGCGTGAGCGGCCACGCTATGCGTCCGCCCGGCTGCGCAGCGAGCCGGCCGCGCGATTGCCCGCCAGCGCCTTGCGGCCATCGAAAACCGCTGCGCGAGTCAGCGGCGGCGTCTTTCCGATGGCTCAGCGCTTTTTTACGTTGAGCGCGATCACGCCCTTCACGCCCTTCACGGGCGTCGTGGCAGCCGGCTCCGGCGGCAAATATCCCCAGTCGCCCTGCACCGCACCCGAGGCCGTCTGCTCGCGTCCTTCTGAGGACGCAGAAGAAGGCGAATCGCCGGCCCCACGTTCCTGCGCACCGCCACTCCGATTTGTGTCGCGCTGATGCCGCCGATGAACCAGCACAGCTTCAGCAACCCGCTCCACATGCTCCACGCTTACGGCGGCGGCCTGCTCCAGCGCGGCCAGCGCGCGCGCCGCACGCAGCATCACGAGGTCGGCGCGCAAGCCATCGACGGCTGCCTCGATGCAGCGCGCGCTGACATGCGCATGCACGGTGTCGTCGAATGAAAGTCGTGACAACGCCATACGTGCAGCGCCGATCCGCTGCACATAGTCATTCTGTTGCGAAGCGTAAGCCGCGCGGAAACCCTGCGGGTCGACATCGAACGCCAGACGCGCCTTCACGATGGCCTGCCGCACGTCCGGGTCGAAACAGTTCTGCAACTCGACCATGAGCCCAAAACGATCGATCAACTGCGGCCGCAACTCGCCTTCTTCGGGATTCATTGTGCCGATCAGCACGAAGCTCGCGTCGTGACTGTGCGACACGCCATCGCGCTCGATCGTATTCACGCCGCTCGCCGCGGCGTCGAGCAATGCATCGACCAACGCGTCGGGCAGCAGGTTGACTTCGTCGACATAAAGTACGCCGCGATGCGCTTTCGCGAGCAGTCCCGGCGAGAAACGCACCTCGCCGTCGCGCAACACCGCTTCGATGTCGAGCGTGCCGATCAACCGGTCTTCGCTCGCGCCGAGCGGCAGCGTCACCAGTTGCCCTTGCGGCAGCAATTCGGCAAGCGCACGCGCAGCCGTGGATTTCGCGGTGCCGCGCGGCCCGCTCACCAGCACGCCGCCGAGGCCGGGATCGATCGCGGCCAGCAGCAGCGCCTGCTGCAAGGGCGCCTGGCCGATCAGCGCGGCGAACGGAAACGCGGGCCGTGACGTGGCTGCACTCATGTTTGCATTCCTTCGATCTGTTGTTCGCTCGCGAGCAGATGGTGTTCGACCTGCGCGCGATAGTCGCCGGGCGCTTGCCACAAGCCGCGCTGCATTGCTTCGAGCAAACGCTCACAGATTGCATGCAGCGCGTGCGGATTGTGACGTTGCAGGAATTCGCGTGTGTCGGCGTCGTTCAGATATGCGTCGGTGACGAGCGCGTATTGATGATCGGCAATCACGCGCGCCGTCGCGTCGTAGCCGTACAGGTAGTCCACGGTCGCGGCAATTTCAGCGGCGCCCTTGTAACCGTGACGCTTCACGCCGTCGAGCCACTTTGGATTCACCACGCGCGAGCGAATCACGCGCACGATTTCCTCATGCAGCGTTCGCACGCGCGGCGCGGCCGGATTGCTGTGATCCGCGTGATAGATGCTCGGCTGGTGACCGCCTAGATGCCGGACCGCCGCCACCATGCCGCCCTGGAACTGGTAGTAGTCGTTCGAATCGAGCACGTCGTGTTCGCGGTTGTCCTGATTCTGCAGCACCACGTCCATGGCTGCCAGACGCGTGCCGAATGCGTGGCGCGCGTCCTCGCCCGCGCGCTTTTGCGTGTACGCATAACCACCCCAGGCCTGATACGCGTCCGCGAGATCGGCGTCGGACTGCCACTGCTGCGAGTCGATCATGTCCTGCAAACCCGCGCCATACGATCCGGGCCGCGCGCTGAACACCCGAAAGCCGGCTTGCCTGCGTGCTTCGGCGGCGTCCATGCCGCGCGCGATCAGCGCGTCACGCTCACGCTGCACGCGCGCGCGGATCGGATTGAGCGCTTCGGGTTCGTCCAGTTCGGCGACGGCCTGCACGGCGGCGTCGAACAGATGCATTACATTGGCGAACGCATCGCGGAAAAAGCCGGACACGCGCAACGTCACGTCGATACGCGGACGATCGAACGCCTCGATCGGCATGATCTCGAAGTCCGTCACGCGGTGACTGCCAGGCGCCCATTTAGGCCGCACGCCGAGCAGCGCGAGCGCCTGTGCGATATCGTCGCCGCCGGTTCGCATCGTCGCGGTGCCCCAGACCGAGAGGCCGATCGCGCGCGGATAGTCGCCCTTGTCCTGCAGATGCCGTTCAATCAGTTGTTGCGCGGACTTCAACCCGAGCGACCACGCGGCCTGGGTCGGAATCGCGCGCGTATCGACCGAATAAAAGTTGCGCCCGGTGGGCAGCACGTCGGGTCTGCCACGCGAAGGCGAGCCGCTAGGTCCGGGCGGAACAAAGCGCCCTTCGAGGCCGCGTTTCAGATTGCGCATTTCCTGCGGGCCGCATGCGTCCAGACGCGGCAATACATCGTTGCGCAGACGCTCGATCACCTGTCCGGCTTGTGGGAAGTTCCCGGCGGCGGCCACGGGAACGGTCGCCGCCGGCGAATCATCGTTGCATACGCCGCGCAGCAGTTGCGCCGCCAACAGTTCCAGACGTTCGCGCGTGTCACCGGCATGCCGCCACGGCGCGTCGCTCACACGCAGCAACACGTCGGGATGCGGGCCCTCCCATGTCGCCGACCAGTCCACCGACAGCGGATCGAAGTAATGATCGATCTTCAGGTCGCGCGCCAGCGCATCGACGAGCCCGGCATTGCCGCGTTGCCCGTCTCCGACCGGAAAACGTCCCAACGCAAGCAACGTATCGCGCCGCTGCACACCCGCCGGCGACTGCCCGAACGTGTGCAGGCCGTCGCGAATCTGCGCTTCTTTCAACTCGCAAAGCCATGCGTCCACGCGTGTGAGCAACGCGTTTTCGTCGTCCTCGCCGTCCGGTTCGGCGACACTCAGTTCCTCGTGCAAGCGGTGCTCGACGATGGTCGACAGAATCGACCGCCGCAGCAGTTTCGAGCGACGCGGATCGACCATCAACGCTTCATAGTATTCGTCGACCTGACGTTCGAGATCCTGCAGCGGCCCGTAACTTTCGGCGCGCGTGAGCGGCGGCATCAGGTGATCAATGATCACCGCCTGCGCACGCCGCTTCGCCTGACTGCCTTCGCCCGGATCGTTGACGATGAACGGATAGAGATGCGGCATTGGCCCGAGGATCAGGTCGGGCCAGCACGCGCCGCTCAACGCGACGCTCTTGCCCGGCAGCCATTCGAGATTGCCGTGCTTGCCGACATGCACGACCGCGTCGATACCGAACTGGTGACGCAGCCAGAAATAGAACGCGAGATAGGCATGCGGAGGTACGAGTTCGGCGTCGTGATAACTCGCATAATCGCGCTCGCCGCGCGAACGCGAGGGCTGAATGCCGACGAACACCTGCCCGCAGCGCCAGCCCGCGATCATGAAGCGACCGCGCCGCAGCGTCGGATCGTGCTCCGGTGCGCCCCAGCGCGCGTTCAGCGCCTCGCGCACGTCGGCGGGCAACGCATTGAAGTGCAGCAGATAGTCGTCGAGCGCAAAACTCTGCAGCGCGGGCCGTAAATCCCGCACGACCGGGTCGTTGGTCACGCCTTTGGTGAGTTTCGCCAGCAACGCGTCGCCGTTCGCAGGCAGATCGGCGACGCGATAGCCTTCGTCGCGCAGCATCGAAAGAATGCCGACTACCGACGCCGGCGTATCGAGCCCCACGCCATTGCCGATGCGGCCTTCGCTCATCGGATAGTTGGCGAGAATCAGCGCGAGCCTCTTATCTGCATGCTGCGCAGTCCGCAGGCGGCACCAGCGGCGGCTCAACTCTGCGATGAACGTCACACGTTCATGATCCGGCTGATAACGCACCACATCCACCTGCGTGTGCGGACATCGGTAAGCGAGGCCTTTGAAACTGATCGCGCGCGTGATGATGCGGCCGTCCACCTCGGGCAGCGCGATATGCATGGCGATGTCGCGCGAATTGAGGCCCTGATTGTCCTTTAACCAGTCTTCGCGATTGCCGCCGCTCAGAATCACCTGCAACACCGGCGCGTCGCCAGCGAGTGCGAGCGGGTCGGGGTCGTCGATCGCGGACGCGGCGAATGCCGTCGTGTTCAGCACGAGCGAAACGCCGTGCTGCTCGCAGAGCGTTTGCACCACGTCGCGGCTCATCGCATCTTTCAGCGACGTAATCGCGATCGGCAGCGGATTAACGCGTTGCGCTTCGAGCGCGTCGATCAGTGCATCGAACACCGCGGTATTGGCCGCCTGCAAATGCGCCTTGTAAAAGAGGATCGCCGCGACGGGCGCGCCGTGCTGCCAGCGCGCCTGCCAGTCGGCGATCGTGGGCGTGTCGTGCGCGGGATGATAGAGCGTCGCGGCCGGCAGCACGCGCGGCGGCGCGGGCTCATGTCCCCAGCCGAACGTGCGATGCGCGATGCAGCGTAAAAACGCCTCCGCGTTTTGTGAACCGCCCTCGCGCAAATAGCGCCATAGCTGATGACAGAGGTCGGCGCTTGCGGTGCTGCGCGCGAGCAGGTTCGGGTCTTCCTGCAAGTCGCCGGAAAACATCGCGAGCGTCTGCTGTTTGCGCTGCGCGAGCGCGACCACCTGTTCGATGCCGTAAGGCCAGTACGCTTCGCCGCCGAGATGATCGACCACGACGACACGCGCGTGCTGCAGCACGTCTTCGACATAAAAATCGACGGACGCCGGCTGCCGCAAGTACGTGACGTTCGCGAGCCGCACGCTCGGAAAGCCGTTGCCGAGTCGCGGGACCACGCTCGCGAGCAGCGAGAGCGTGGTGTCGGCGGAACTGAGCACCACGATCGCGGCCGGCTGCTGATCGATCCGGATCACGCCTTGCGTATCGTCGACAAAACCGCCCGGCGTGGTGCGCAGCAGATGCATGGCGAGCCCTTGCGCGTGTGTTCAGGCCTGCTGCGCGCTGACGTTCGACGGCGCGCCCAGCGCCGCTTCGAACGCGCGCTGCAGCGCCGACTGATCGAGGTCTTCACCGATCAGCACGAAACGGCTTTGCGCCGACGCGTCGAGTTCGCCTGCCTGCCAGCGCCGGTCGAAATAGCTGTCGAAGCGGCGGCCCACGCCTTGAATCACGAGCCGCATCGGCGCACCCGGCAGCGCGGCGAAGCCCTTCACGCGATAAATCGTGCTGCTCTCCACGAGCGATTGCAACGCCGCGATCACCGCCTCGCGCGACGGCGCGTGCGCATGCACGACCACCGAGTCGAATTCATCGTGATGATGGTCGGCGTCTTCAGCCGAACCGTGATGGTCGTGGCGCAGGTGGATCGTTTCCTCCGACGCCGCTTCGAGACCCAGCAGCGCATGCAGATCGAGCTGACCCATGTGGGCGCGCACGATCTTCACCTGCGGCGGAATGTCCTCGCGAATCAGCGTCTCCACCGCGCTTAGGCGCGCGTCGTCGAGCAGGTCCGTCTTGTTCAGGATCACCAGATCCGCCGCGGACAACTGGTCTTCGAAAAGTTCATGCAGTGGCGATTCGTGGTCGAGATTCGGGTCGGCTTTGCGCTGTGCGTCTACCGCGACCGGGTTGTCCGCGAACTGCCCGCTTGCGGCAGCCGGACCGTCGACGACCGTGATCACCGCGTCGACGGTAAAGCTGTTCCTGATCTGCGGCCAGTTGAACGCCTGCACGAGCGGCTTGGGCAACGCGAGGCCGGACGTTTCGATCAGCACGTGGTCGATCTGGTCGCGCCGCTCGACGAGCCGCTCCATCACCGGGAAGAACTCTTCCTGCACGGTGCAGCACAGGCAGCCGTTCGCGAGTTCGTACAGTTGGCCTTCGGTTTCGACGCCGTCTTCATCGCAGCCGATCCCGCAACCCTTGAGGATTTCACCGTCGATACCGAGCTCGCCGAACTCGTTGACGATCACCGCAATGCGCTTGCCGCCCGCATGCTGAAGAATGTGCCGCAACAGCGTGGTCTTGCCGCTGCCGAGGAAGCCGGTGACGACGGTGACGGGAATCTTGCGCAGCTGAGTTTGCATGTGAGGTCCATCCATAGGCGTAGCAGGTGCGCGCCGAACGGCGTTACCGCGACAGCCAGGAAACAGAAAACGGCAATGAGGTCATGAACGCGACGCCGCATCCCCGCGGCGTTCGTTCTGCTTGCTCTGGCCGGTATCCGGGCTGGCGAAAGCGCCGCTTCCCCTTCCCGGACGAGTGGTTTCTCGCCCAGTGGTGATATGCCGACGCGGCCTTGCGCGTAGACATCGAAGCCGGCTCCGCGGCGCTGGACGAACGTTCCAGACACCGCTTTTCGCTTACCGTTGCGGGGGCAGCACAGGTTGACCCTAACCGGAAGGCGGGCACCCTGTTTCCCGTTTAACTGCATGCGCACGAACGCGCACACGAGCACCAAAGTGCGTGCGAGTGTAGGCCGCCAGTCCCGCGCCGTCAAGGAAGCTCGGCCCCGCGAAGGCTTATCGGACGGGCCTTCCTGTGCTATCGTATGCGCGCGTTTGGTGCCCGCACATGCGTTCGCGTGTGCAGTTAAACGGGAAACAGGCAGCGCGCTCATGCGCTCAACCTGTGCTGTCCCCGCAACGGTAAGCGACCAGCGGCGCAGCGCTCATCGGGCCGCGCCGCACATGCGTTTCAGAAGCCACTGTCCGGCACATTGCAACGATTGCGGACGGGAAGGCAAAGCGCGTGAGGCCGCCAGCCCGGATACCGGCCAGACGCGCAGGCGGCGGCCTCGTTCATCGTGTCCACCACGCCGCCCGACGCCGGAATCCGCGAGGGACGGATGCGAAGGCGCTTGAAGCACGACGCGGCGCAGCCGTTTGCCTAGTGATTCGTCATGAGACAAGTGACGGTGGGCATTTTTCGTTTGCGTTCATCGTCGTGTGCAAACCTGTCTGATTGCATGACCCCGCGCCTGACTCCAGATTCCACGCTGCCGGCCCAGAACCGTCCCGGCTTCTCCATGTCGCGTTGCGTCGCTGCATCGACGGTTGCATGGCCCGTGCCATGCATGCCGCGATGAGCCGCGCCTGGCTGATCGGCGCGGGCCCCGGCGACGTCGAACTGATGACGCTGAAGGCAACCCGCGCGCTCGCGCAAGCCGACGTGGTGCTCGTCGACGATCTGGTGAATCCGGACGTGCTGCAGTTCGCGCGCGCCGACGCGCTCGTCGTGTATGTCGGCAAACGCGGCGGCCATCCGTCCACGCCGCAGGCGGGCATCGTCGCGCAGATGCTGGAGCATGTGCGGGCCGGGCGCAGCGTCGCGCGTCTGAAGGGCGGCGATCCGTTCGTATTCGGCCGCGGCGGCGAGGAACAGCAGGCGCTGCACGAAGCGGGCATTGAAGTCCAGGTCATCAACGGCATTACGGCAGGCATCGCGGCGCCCGCGGCGATCGGCATTCCCGTCACGCACCGAGATCACGCACAAGGCGTGGTGTTCGTGACCGGGCACGGCGCAGGCAGCGAGGAACCGGACTGGGCCGCGCTCGTCGCCACCCGCATGACGCTGGTGATCTACATGGGCATGCGGCGGCTCGACGATATCGTTGCCGCGCTGCGAGCAGCCGGCCTGCGCGGCGACACGCCGTGCGCGGCGATCGAATCGGCGACGCGGCCGCAGCAGCGGCATGTGGTCGCGCCGCTCGCCGACTTCGCCGATGCGGTTTCGCAGGCCGCATTGGGGTCGCCCGCGATCGTGGTGATCGGCGGTGTGGTGTCGCTTGCGTTGGCGCGGGCCGTGGCTACCGTCGAGACGAATGCGATACTAGCCGCGCCCGCGCCGGACGCCGGTGCAGTGAGCGGCCCGGCAGGTGAGCCATGAAAACGCTGAGCGTGGGCATCGGCTGCCGCTCGGGCAGCACGTCGGCTCAAATCGAGCGCGCGGTGCGCGCCGCGCTCGGTCCCCGCGCGTTCGGGCAGATCGGCGTGGTCGCCTCCCTTAGCGCCAAAGCCCGCGAGCCCGGCCTGCTCGCTTTCTGCGAACAGCATGCTTTGCCGCTGCGATGCTTCACGAGCGAGCAGATCGCGGCGATCGCTCTCGACAACCCTTCTGCGGCCGTACGCAAACACGTCGGCGTGGACGGAGTGTGCGAACCGTGCGCGTTGCTGGCGGCGGCTGCGCCATCCAGCGAAGCCGCTGCGGGCCTCGTGGTTCGCAAGCTGGCGCTCGACGGCGTGACCGTGGCCATCGCGTCGATCCGCGACAGCGCCCCGCCCGCCTCCTTACATCACGACACCCGGCATCAGGACCTTTCATGAAAACCGATCCAGAATCCCATCAACGCATGACCGAGCGCCGGCGCGAGGGCCACGAAAAGAAGCAGGCTGCCGCCACCGTCGAAAAGGGTCTGCTGATCGTCAATACCGGCACCGGCAAGGGCAAGACCACCGCCGCGTTCGGCATGGCCGTGCGTGTGCTCGGCCACGGGATGCGGCTCGGCGTCGTGCAGTTCATCAAGGGCGCGCTGCACACGTCCGAGCGCGACTTTCTCGGCGCAATCGCTCATTGCGATTTCGTCACGATGGGCGACGGCTACACCTGGAACACGCAGAATCGCGACGCCGACATCGCCACGGCGCGCAAGGGCTGGGACGAGGCGCGGCGCATGATCGAAAGCGGCGATTACCAGATGGTGATCCTCGACGAACTGAACACCGTGCTCAAGTACGAATACCTGCCGCTCGACGAAGTGCTCGCCGTGATCAACGCGCGTGCGCCGATGCTGCACGTCGTCGTAACCGGCCGCCACGCGCCGGACGCGCTGATCGAAGCCGCCGACCTCGTCACTGAAATGCGCATCGTCAAGCACCCGTATCGCGAGCAGGGCGTGAAGGCGCAGCGCGGCGTGGAGTTCTGAATCATGTCCGCCGTCACTGCGATTGCGCCGCATGCGTGCCCCGCGCTCTTCATCAGCGCGCCCGCATCGGGTCAGGGCAAGACCACGATCACGGCGGGGCTCGCGCGCTATCACCGTCGGTTGGGACGGCGTGTGCGCGTCTTCAAGACCGGCCCCGATTTTCTCGATCCGATGATTCTCGCGCAGGCAAGCGGTGAGCCGGTGCTGTCGCTCGATCTGTGGATGGTTGGTGAAACCGCGTGCCGCACGCTGCTCGCGCAGGCGGCGGCCGAGGCCGATCTGATCCTGATCGAAGGCGTGATGGGTCTTTTCGACGGCACGCCGAGCAGCGCCGATCTCGCCGCGAGATTCGGCATACCGGTGCTCGCGGTGATCTCGGCGAAGTCGATGGCGCAGACCTTCGGCGCACTCGCGTTCGGCCTTGCGCGCTTGCGGCCCGACGTGCCCTTTTATGGCGTGCTCGCCAATCGCACCGGCTCGGCGCGACATGCGCAGATGCTTCAGGAAAGGTTGCCCGGCGATCTGCGGTGGTGCGGCCACATCCCGGCCGACGCCGCGCTCGAGCTGCCCGATCGCCATCTCGGCCTGCATCAGGCCGCCGAAATCGACGACCTGGACGCCCGTCTCGAACGCGCCGCCGATGCGCTCCACCAGACCGCGCTCGCGCAACTGCCGCCGCCGGTCGCGTTCGGTGCACCGCGTGACATCGCGCTGCCGCGGCGGCTGGACGGCAAGCGGATCGCCGTCGCGCGCGACGCTGCCTTCTCGTTCATCTATCCGGCCAATCTTGCGCTGCTCGCGGCGCTGGGCGCGCAAATCGAGTACTTCTCGCCGCTCGCCGACGAGCGCGTGTCGCCCGAGGCCGACGCGCTGTACCTGCCCGGCGGTTATCCCGAACTGCACGCGGCCACCCTCGCGCGCAACGCACGCACGGCGCAGTCGGTTCGCGCGCACGTGGCGTCGGCCAAACCGCTCGTCGCCGAATGCGGCGGCATGCTGTACCTGCTCGACGAACTCACCGACACGCAGGGCACCAGCACGCCGATGCTCGGCTTGCTGCCCGGCCGCGCCGTCATGCAGACACGCTTCACCGCGCTCGGCATGCAGCAGATCGACGGTCGGCACGGACCGATGACCGGCCACACGTTCCATTATTCGAAGCTGACCACTCCGCTTGCGCCGCGCTGCCACGCCACCCGGCCGCAAGGCGGCGCGCCCGGCGAGGCCGTGTACCGCGTGGGGCCGATCGTCGCGACGTACATGCACGCTTACTGGCCTTCCAACCCGGCCTTCGCGGCCGCATTGTTCAATGGCGAAACCTTTTAACGACGCAGAGCGCGACGCCGTCTATCGCGCCATTTATGAGCGGCGCGATATGCGCCATTTCGTGAGCGATCCGGTCGACCCTGCCGTGCTCGAACGCCTGCTTGACGCTGGACATCACGCACCGAGCGTCGGTTACATGCAGCCGTGGCGCATTGCGCGCATTACCGATCCGGCGTTGCGTCGAGCCGTGCATGCGACGGTCGAAAGCGAGCGCGTGGCGACCGCGGACGCGCTCGGCGAACGGCGCGATGCATTCATGAAACTCAAGGTGGAAGGCATGCTGGAATGTGCCGAGTTGCTGGTGATGGCGCTGATGGACGGTCGCGAGCGCCACATCTTTGGCCGCCGCACGTTGCCCGAGATGGACCTCGCGTCCGTGGCGTGCGCGATCCAGAACATGTGGCTGGCTGCCCGCGCCGAAGGTCTCGGCATGGGCTGGGTATCGCTGTTCGATGTCGAGCGCGTGCGCCAGTTGCTGCAGATGCCGAACGGCGCGCGGCCGGTCGCGATTCTGTGTCTGGGCCACGTCGACGAGTTCTATCGCGAACCGATGCTGGAAACCGAGCGTTGGGCGAAACGGATGCCGCTCGCGGAGTGCGTTTTTGAAAATCGCTGGCCGGCTGGTGAGGCGAAGAAGCTGGCAGATTAGTCTGATCGCGCCGCGCTCAGGCGCTCAGTCGCCATGCTGTGTTTTTTACGCAGCGCATTGGTTTGCGGCCCAAACTGCTGCAAAGGGCCGCCGGTGACGCTCACGGATGACAAAAAAAAGCGGCGCCGCGTTCGCGAAGAAGACTGACGCCGCTAAAAAACATCACACGCTCGCGGGGATTAACCACACGAGTGAAAGCAAAATAATGGGCGAATCTGGCAGCTACAAGATGAAAGAAGTGCCCTTTGTAACGTTGCAGAAGGTAGCTCTTACGTATGCCTCCACGGGCCCCTGCGTGATCAGCTTTCGCGCCAAGCGAACACACGTGCGATTTTTCGTAGCCCTCATTGTTATTTACATATTCAGACCTTTGTTACAGCCTGATAAATCAGAAACAATGCCGTTGCGCGCGCAATGATCGTCGCTTGCCGTTTAGCAACCCAGAACGTTTCGACGTTTCATCAAAGACCCTCAAACACCGCACCATTAACAATGCGCGGCAGCGTGTCCATCGCGCGTCGCCGTCAAACGCTCGAGCCAGACCTGCGCGTTCCCGGCTGCGCCCATACCTAGCGCCACCGCCGCGGCATGCGACAGGTCGATCACCCGGCCGCGCACGAACGGCCCACGATCGTTGATACGCACAACTACCGAGTGCGCGCTGCCGACGGACGTCACCCGCACGCACGCGCCAAGTGGCAGCGTGCGATGCGCGGCGGTGAGCGCGTTCATGTCGTAGCGCTCGCCGCTCGCGGTGCGTCGGCCGTTGAACGCGCTGCCGTACCACGATGCCAGTCCGGTTTGCTCGACCTGGGTTGCGGGTCGCGCCCCGGCAGCGTCGGATAACCCGCTGTCGTCCGCCTGCTCGCTGGATCGCAGCAGCGCACTCGCCATCTGCGCGACGGCGGGTTGCGTTGCGTCGTGATCGACTGTCAGTGGGCGATCCGCGGCCTGCACCGCGGCCGCGTTGATGTCGTGCAAGCCGGCTGACGCATCTGGAAGCGCGCATCCGGACAGCGTCAACGACGCGCCGAAAAACGGCACCATGAGCAGGCAGCAGCGCAGGGATCGCACATAGGCAAATAGGATGAAACATCCCATGTTCAGGCGTGGGAACAAAAGCATCTCCGTCCGGGGGGTGATCGAGGTAGGCCAGACAGTCCTGATTGGCCGGCTGCGCATGGTGCAACAGCAGCTCATTGCGAGCTATAGGACCTGTCTTAAGCTTGCCGATCCAGACTAAGAAATCGGAATCAGACTTCCCGAACCGCCCGACCTGACGACCCGATTCACGACGCGCACCCAAATCCATTCAGCGTGATGGCGCGGACGCTACCACGTCTAGTAGTTATCCTGAATAAATTGCCACTCGTTCCGCTCGTGCGGACACCGCTGACGATGCACGTCAGCGACCGCCTTCGATTTCCGGCATCGGCGCGAAGAGCGCCTCGATATCGTCGTCAGAAAACTTGGCCGCGCCGGCGACATCTTCGGAAAGAATGCTGTCCGCAAGCCCGGCCTTCTGCTCCTGCAGCTCGACTATTTTTTCTTCGATGCTGCCCGCCGCGATCAGCTTGTAGACGAACACCGGCTTGTCCTGACCCAGCCGATGCGCGCGGTCAGTCGCCTGATTTTCGGCGGCGGGATTCCACCACGGATCGTAGTGGATCACGGTGTCGGCGGCAGTCAGATTCAGGCCGACGCCGCCCGCCTTCAGGCTGATCAGGAATAGCGGCACCTCGCCCTGCTGGAAACGTTCGACCGGCGTCACACGATCCGCCGTGTCGCCGGTCAGGATCACATACGGAATCGCAGCATCCTGGAGCGCCTCGGCGATCAGCGCCAACATGCCGGTGAACTGCGAAAACAGCAGTACGCGACGACCTTCTTCGATCAGCTCGGGCAGCATCGAAAGCAGCAGATCGAGCTTGGCCGAGCGCATGGCGCGCGCGCCCTTCTCCGGCTTGTCGACCTTCTCCGGCGTCAGCGGCACATCCCGCGTCGCGGCGATGCCGGATGCGCGATCGGTTCCGGCCGCCACGCCTGCGGCGTTGATCGTTCTGACGAGGCGCGGGTCGCAGCACACCTGACGCAGCTTCAGCAATGCATCGAGCACGATGATATGACTGCGCGCGAGGCCCTGCGCGCTGACCGCGGCCCGCACCTTTTCCTGCATCGCCGTCCGCACGGTTTCGTAGAGATCGCGCTGCGCGCCTTCCAGATCGACCGAGCATACGATGGTTGTCTTGGCCGGCAACTCTTTCGCGACCTCGTCCTTGCGACGCCGCAGCATGAACGGACGGATGCGGCGCGCGAGCAACGCACGCCGCACGTTATCGCCGTTTTTTTCGATCGGATTGCGCCAGCGCCTCGTAAAGTCCTTCTGGCTGCCGAGAAAACCCGGCAGCAGAAAATCGAATTGCGACCACAACTCGCCGAGATGGTTTTCCAGCGGCGTGCCCGTCAGACATAACCGATGCCGCGCGCGCAGACCGCGAATGGCCTGTGCCGCTTTGGTGGTCGCGTTCTTGACGTACTGCGCCTCGTCCAGAATCAGCAGGTGGTAGTCATGCCCGGCAAGCACTTTCTGGTCTCGCCACAGCAGCGCGTACGTGGTGAGGATCAGCTCATGCGCGCCGATCTGCTCGAAACGCTCCTTGCGCTGCGGGCCGTTGAGCACCAGCACTTTCAGATCGGGCGCGAAGCGCCGCGCTTCCTCGCGCCAGTTATGCACGAGCGTGGTGGGCACGACGATCAGCGCGGGACGCGTGAGCCGTCCGGCCTCTTTTTCAGCGAGGATGTGCGCGAGCGTCTGCACGGTCTTGCCGAGACCCATGTCGTCGGCCAGTACGCCCGCCAGATCCTGCTCGCGCAGGAACTGCATCCAGTTGAGACCTTGATGCTGATAGGCCCGCAACTCCGCTTTCAGCCCGCGCGGCAGCGGCACTTCGCGCAAGCCGGGCCCGGCTTGCAGGCGCTGCGCCAGTTGCCGGATCGACGCTTCGCCGCTAAATTGCCAGCGGCCCGTGCTGTTCAGCGCTTCGAGCCGTCCCGCGTCGACGGACGCCACGCGCAGCGGCGCACCCTCCGCGAGCGACGCGCCCAGCGCGTCGAACAGATCGACCAGCACCCGGACCACCGGCTTGAGCCGGTCGGCGCGCAAGCGCAGACGCTTGTTTTCTTCGGTCTTGAGCTCGATAGGTTCGTCGTCGCGGATCGATTCGAGCGCGCCGCTCAGCCAGCGACGGTCACGCCGGAACAGATCGGCGAGAAGCGGCTCGAGCCGCACATTGCGCTCGCCGATCTGAATACCCATTTCCAGGTCGAACCAGCCGTCGCCGGACTGATGCGCGGTGCCGTCGATCGCGTCGATTTCGATGATGTTGTAGCGGAACTCCGGCGCCATCGTCACGCGCCAGCCTTTGCCGACGAGTTCCGGCACGGCCTCGTTGACGAACGCCGACCACGCGTCCGAATCCGGCAATCCGAGCATCGTATCGGGCAACAGGCGCGACGCGTACAGCCGGCTTGTCGGGACTTTCTGCAGGCCCGTCTTGCGCAGTTCCAGGAGGCGCTTCTTTTCGGCTTCGTAACGGCGCCGGATGTGGATCACGTCGCCGCCCGGCATGGGCACCAGGGTCACGCTGCTGTCCACGTTGATGCTGACGCCGTCGTAATCGAAGCTCACGCCCGCGAGTTCGACCGTTGCGTTATCGCGCATGCCCGCCCTGCTCGCCGACGAAGGCAGCGCGTGACTGTTCAGCGTGAGCACCGGCACCGGCTCGACATCGATCACGCGGATCGCGGACGCGTCGTGGGTGGGCGGCAGCGGCAGGCCGGGTGCGATCTCGCGCAGCACGGAGGCGACCAGCGGCGCTTCGGCAAGCGAGATTGGCGGCATGGCCAGGTAGTCGGGCAGTTGCTGGAACGGCAGCGACGATTGCACGATGCCGGCCTCGTTCGCTACGCCGTCCACATACCAGACCGGTTCGGTGGGCAGGACCATGCTCGCGCGCGGCTCGGTGCAAAGCACGGGGCGCAGCCGCTCATCGGCGAGCGGCTCCCATTCGATGCGGCCAGGCCGGTCCGCGCCGCGCGACAGCGGCGCCGGCCCGGCGTCGCCCGGCTGCTGACGGAAGTCGCTGAACAGGCGGCCGGTGGCGATCAGTTTTTGCAGCATCTCGGCGCCGCTCGCGCCGCGCAGGATGAACTGACCGAAATCTTCTCGCGAGCGGCCGAGCCACAGCCCGCGAAGAATCGACAGGTCTTCGTCGGACACGAATCTGGGCTGCTTGACGAGCGCGGCTTCGACGTTGCCCCACGGTTCATCCACGGCGAAGATTGCGCCTTCCGGATTGCAGCGCGCCCGGTACAGCACGACCTCGTGGCGCATGTGGAAATCGGACCAGTTGAGCCGGTAGGCGAGCGTCTGCGTGCGCGCGGCGCCGGTTTTCTGCGCATCGGCGTCCGCGGCCTCGGCTCGCGCACGAAAACGCTCCAGCCAGCTCACCAGCTCCGGGCGCACGCCGGAGGCGGCCCCGGGCTGTTGCGCCGGACTCTCTCCCGCCGGATAGTCCGGATCATCGCGCACGACCGCGTCGCTCTCCGTCTCGACGTGCGTGATATGGTCCATTTCGTCGTGATAGTCGAGCTCGGCGAGCAGCAGCGCGGCCACGTGCTTGCAGTTGCGGCCGACCGGGCAGGAGCAGTCGCTTTGCGCCCACGGCGTTGCGCCATCGGTGCGGAAACGCACGCGCGTTTTGTACGGCACGGGCTGCGTGCCCTGCACATCGCCGCTCAGCGTCGTGCCGTGCCATTTCATTTGAGTGACCGGGCCGACCATGCGCGCCTTCGCGACGGTGTGGTCCCCGAGCCATTCAACAATTCTTTCCCGGTCAAAGAAAACTGACGACATCAGGATCCATCCCCATTCGAGCCTGCGAAGGCGGCCGCGCACGGGCGAAACTGGTGCGGACGGCGCGTCATGCGTGACGCGCGCCTGCCGGCAGCTTTCCCCGCGGCATCGATTGCCTGTGACAACCGGCCATTTTACGCGTTGCGCGGGATTGGCTGCGGGCGGGGAGCGGCAGGCACGTCAAGACGGTCAAGCGACGCGTGCGTGCGCCGTCCGGGCCACCGCGACGTCCAGTCCGGCGGCCGCGAACACTTGCGCGAGCGCCGGCGCGGGCGGCTCGTCGGTGACGAGCAGATTGACGGCCCCTGCCTCGAACGCATGCACCAGCGCGCTGTGACCGAATTTCGCATGATCGGCGGCAACCACGCGCTGCTCGGCCTGAGCGAACGCCGCGAGTGAAAACGCAACGTCGGCGGGAAGTGCGTCCATGAAACGGCCTTGCAGATCGATCGCGGTGACCGAGACGATTGCGTAGCGCACGTGAAACTGGCGCAAAAACGCGAGCGCAGTTTCGCCGACGGCCGCGCAATCGTCCGCGCGCAGCTCGCCACCGGCAACGAGAACGCGGTTCCCATTGCGCGGCGCGAGCACGCGCGCGACTTCAATCGAATTCGTGACGACGGTGAGCCGCGATCGGGCCGCCAGCGCCTGCGCGACATGCACACAGGTAGTGCCGCCTTCGAGAATCAGCGAATCGCCGTCGCGCACCAGTTCGGCGACGCGCGCGCCGATTGCCTGCTTGCCTGGGCGGCTCACCTCCATGCGGCGCTGGAACGGCGGCTCGTCGAGCCGCTCGGGGAGCATCACGCCGCCGTGGACCTTGATTAGCAGGCCATCCGCGATCAAAGGCTTGATGTTGCGCCGGATGGTTTCGTCGGACACGTCGAAGTGGCTCGCCAGATCCGTGATCGCGCAGGTGCGCCGATCGCGCACGAGCTTGAGGATTTCGGTCTGCCGTTCGGTGGAAAACATAGGGTGACGTCGAGTGGAGGCGTTCAGGAGTTTAACAAATACCACGAAACAAGTCGTCTATTACCACATACTCCAAAGCACTCCCACAATTTGCGCGCAGTGTTTTTAGACACCGTTTGGGCCTTGGCATGCGTACAAAAACAGCCGGACGTGACTGTTTGATGACGCACTAGGAATTCAAGCTTTAAAATCTACCGTTGCATTTTGTGTTATTTTTCGGCACTCTAACCCCACCTAATCCACGCATTTCCACATATGCCCACATCCATTCCTGCTCATACGCGCGTCGTTATCGTCGGCGGCGGCATTATTGGCTGCTCGGTTGCGTATCACCTGACCAGGCTCGGCTGGACCGATGTCGTGCTGCTCGAACAAGGGCAACTGTCGTGCGGCACAACCTGGCACGCCGCGGGGCTCGTGGGCCAGTTGCGCGCGCAGGAAAGCATGACGAAGCTGATCCGCTATTCCACCGCGCTGTATGCGGAACTCGAAGCCGACACGGGCCTCGCGACCGGCTGGAAAGCATGCGGCTCGCTTTCCGTCGCTCGCACCGCCGAACGCATGACGCAACTAAAGCGCACCGCGGCTGTCGCCCGCGCGTACGGTGTGGCGTGTGACGTGATCAGTCCGCGTGAAGCCGGCGACCTGTGGCCTGTGATGCGCACCGACGATCTGCTCGGCGCGGTCTGGCTGCCAGGCGACGGCAAAGCCAATCCCACCGACCTCACCCAGGCGCTCGCGCGGGGCGCGCGCCAACGCGGCGCGCGCGTGTTCGAAAACACACGGGTGAGCGCCATTCATACCCGCACCGCGCGCGACGGCCGGGGTCGCGAAGTCAGCGGTCTCGCCTGGCGCAACAAGGACGGCGACGAAGGCACGCTCGAAGCGGAGATCGTCGTGAACTGCGCGGGACAGTGGGCCAAGGCGGTAGGCCGCCTGTGCGGCGTGACCGTGCCACTGCATTCGGCCGAGCACTACTACATCGTCACCGAGCGGATCGCCGGCGTGCATCCCGATCTGCCCGTCATGCGCGATCCGGACGGCTTCATCTATTTCAAGGAAGAAGTGGGCGGCCTCGTCATGGGCGGTTTCGAACCGGACGCGAAACCGTGGGGCATGAACGGCATTCCCGATAATTTCGAATTCCAGTTGCTTCCCGACGACTGGGATCAGTTCGAGATCCTGATGAAAAATGCACTTCAGCGCGTGCCCGCGCTCGAAACCGCGCAGGTTCGGCAGTTCTACAACGGCCCCGAATCGTTCACGCCGGACAACAATTTCATGCTCGGCGAGGCGCCCGAACTGTGGCGCTTTTTCGTAGGCGCGGGTTTCAATTCGATGGGCATTGCATCGGCGGGCGGTGCAGGGATGGCGCTCGCCGAATGGATCGTCGCGGGCGAGCCGACCATGGACTTGTGGCCGGTCGACATTCGCCGCTTTGCGCGCTTTAACGGCAACGACACGTGGTTGCATGATCGCGTGAAGGAAACACT